>NZ_WOBR01000004.1:0-265843 GCF_009727955.1 Aliivibrio fischeri
TGCAGAACAAGAGCAATTTACTGAGTGGGCGTTTGCAAATAGAAAATCAATCAGTACACAATTAAAATCTGATTCTAAATCAGTAGAAATGTTGAGCTACTGGTATGAAAAAGCCTCTACTGAAGATAGAGCTCAAATCTTAACTTGGTTGTTAAATAAATAATTTTTGAATTTTAAAAGTGGTTGAGCGATTCGCTTAACCACTTTTTCTATTTTTTAAATTAGACACAGTCCCTCTTTCCCATTGTAGAATTACCTTATAGTGCTAAAATAGCGCACAAATTATGTGGTGCTGACAGATTCAGCTCAACCTCTTCAAAAAGGTAATAACAATGACGGTTAAAACTCGTTTTGCTCCAAGCCCAACAGGCTATCTTCACGTTGGTGGTGCTCGTACAGCACTTTACTCATGGCTTTTTGCTAAAAACCAAGGTGGCGAATTTGTTCTACGTATCGAAGATACGGATCTAGAGCGTAACTCTCAAGAAGCGGTAGACGCTATCATTGAAGGTATGCACTGGATGGGTATGGAATGGGATGAAGGTCCATATTACCAATCTAAGCGTTTTGACCGTTACAATGAAGTTGTTGACCAACTGCTTGCTGAAGATAAAGCATACAAATGTTATGCATCAAAAGAACTGCTAGATGAAATTCGTGCAGAGCAAGAAGCAAACAAAGAAATGGCTCGTTACGATGCAAACCATCCTAAAATTGTTGCTGCGAATGCGGCAGCAAAAGAAGGTGATGCATGTGTAATTCGCTTCCGTAACCCTAAAGAAGGTTCGGTAGTATTTGATGACCAGATCCGTGGCCGTATTGAAATCTCAAACAGCCAACTGGATGACTTAATCATTCGTCGTACTGATGGTGCTCCAACATACAACTTCGTAGTAGTGGTTGATGACTGGGATATGGGTATTACTCAAGTTATTCGTGGTGAAGACCATATCAATAACACGCCTCGTCAAATCAATATCTATGAAGCATTAGGTGCTCCAGTACCAATGTTTGCACACTGTGCAATGATCCTTGGCGATGATGGTGCAAAACTGTCTAAGCGTCATGGTGCGGTATCAGTAATGCAATACCGTGATGAAGGTTACCTTCCAAATGCACTGAACAACTACTTAGTACGTCTAGGTTGGTCTCATGGTGACCAAGAGATCTTCTCTCAAGAAGAGATGATTAACTTATTTAGTTTAAATGCAGTAAGTAAATCAGCATCAGCATTCAACACTGATAAATTGTTATGGTTAAACAACCACTACATTAAATCATCAGAGCCTGAGTATGTTGCAAAATACCTACAATGGCACCTAGATCAAAAAGAAATTTCTTTAGAAAATGGTCCAGCAATTACTGATGTGATTAAACTGGTTGGTGAGCGCTGTAATACACTGATTGAATTAGCGGAGCAATCTCGCTACTTCTACCAAGATTTCGAAGAGTTCGAAGCTGGTGCAGCGAAGAAACACTTACGTGGTGTAGCTAAAGGTCCGCTAGAGCTTGCTTTAGCTAAAGTGGAAGCGCTAGAAGAGTGGACTACTGAAAATCTTCACAATGTGATTGAAGAAGTGTGTGCTGAGTTAGAGATCGGCATGGGCAAAATTGGTATGCCTCTACGTGTTGCAGTAACTGGCGGTGGTCAATCACCATCTGTAGATGCTGTTATGCAATTAGTTGGTAAAGAGCGTGTTGTTGCTCGTATCAAGATGGCATTAGCATTTATCGCAGAGCGTGAAGCTAACGCATAATTCTGTTTTTATATTTTAGATAAAAACCGCTGTTATTCAGCGGTTTTTTTATGCTTGGAGCTTTTACTTTTTTTAGTAACTACATAGTCATTACTACTGGTTGATGCCTTCTTTAATCAGCTTTAACAGTACCGCCGTTACCTTTACATAATAGTAAATAAGTTTCTGACACTGTTCCATCTGGCAGCTCACAGGATACTTTTGGACCAACTTCAGTTGCGCCGCCATATGCAAGTACATTAAATGAAGATATAGATAAAAGAATAGCTAACAATGTGTACTTCATCGCTTAGACCTCAATAATATGATTGATTTTTCCTTACGATTTTTAGGTGCCGCATATCCATTGCTATATTTAAATATAGAGCATTAATTGAAATTATGCTTAGGATTCAATTTTAAACGTAATACTAAATAAACGATTAAAACTAAAATAATAATCATAATTTGAAAGAGCAATTTATGCTGTTTCTCTGTATTTATCGCTGATAATTGCTGATGCTTTTCTTTTAAATTATGTAACTTTTCTTTTTCTTTCTCTATGAGAAGATTACGTAACTCTAATGTGATATCTCTATTGTTATCATTTAGAGCATGAATTTTTTTTATGACATTTTCATATAGCTTGCGAGTAATAAGAGCTGCTTTTATATCACCAGTAAATTCTTCTATATCTAACTTTATGAGATATGAATTTGCTAATGCTTGTTGGTTCTGGGATTGTTGAGATTTATCAATAGCAATTGATATGTAGTCTAATGCTTTATTTGAGTTTTCATGTTTTAAATAAGCACTGCTAAGTAGCTGATAAGTATTGATAAGTAAGTCGGAATTTGAATTGTTGTCTAATTGTTTTAATGCGAGTAGTAGATATTCAATAGCTTCATCATAATAACTTTGTTTATTTAGAACTGCTGCTAATGTTAAGTATGCTCGACTAAGAGTTTGCGCATTAGCTGTATTGTCATTAAGTTGTGCTATAGCGAAATTTGCACACGATTTCGCGTGAACGTATTGCGATGATTTTAAATATATCTGTGCGAGAACAATATGTGATTGTGCAATTTTTTGGCTAATTTTACGCTTCTCTCTTATTTTTAGTGCTTTTTTCGCATATTTCTCTGCTTCTTTTAATTGTCCCATCTGTAGTAATAACGAGCTAATATTATTATAAATAGTATCGTTTAATTCATAACTTTTGCTTAGAGATAAGGCTTTTTCATTGGCTTTTAATGCGGATTTAAAATCACTTACGCCTTGGTAGCTTAAAGCTAATAAGCGGTACGCCCATTTGATATCGATATAATGATCTTTTGTTTTTTCTAAATGCTTTATTGCCGATTGGCAATAAAATTCAGCGAGGTAATAATTGCCTAAAGCTAAGTTTGAACGACATTGTTTAATAGATAACAAGCTATTTAAATCTAAGTCATTTAAATTTTTTGATTTTAACTGAGCTTTTTTAATTTGCTGAAGAGCTTGTTTATAATCTCCATTATCTTCCAAGTCCATAGATAATAAGATCAATGATTCAATGTGATCATAAATATTGGTTGTATTATTTTTTAGCGGGGAGGTATATTCGTTACCACGGCGAGTAACAAAGCCATGGATTCTTGTTGCAGTAAAGATACGTTCAGCACTTGGTGGTAGTGATGAATACACATTGTTTAGCATTGAGAGTGCTTTGTTTGGATTCTCAATACGGTTTAAATGATATTCTTCTTGCCAAGATTCTGAGGACATGACTGAAGTTGCAGACGAATTAAAGCTTATCAGTAAGAAAAAACAACCGATAATAAAGTGAAAATAACCTAGCATTGCATTCTGATTTGAAAATTGAATTTGAATTATTGACTAAGAATACAATAACTAAGGAAGTAAAACGTTGGTAAGAGTCATAAAATAATGAGAAACAACACACTAGGCACTGTTTCTCATTACTTAAAGGTTGAAAATTGGTTTATTCAGCGATGTTTTTATGCATAACATCGCCAATTTGAATGCTATTAATTAACTGTGGTTGATCAATAACAAGATCCGCATTTTGTTCATACACTCGATCTACGGTTAACGTAATACTTGTCTTCGTCACTTTATTACGTGGTAAACCATTTTGATCAATAAAAGAACCTGTATGCCAAAGATCTAATTTATCGCCTTTCTTAACACCGTGAATACGACCAAGATCCATTGTGATACGGTTATTATTGATATTTACAACCTGTGGAAGTGTCATTTTACAAGCAAATTGATTTTCAAGATCAAGCATGATGTCACGGTTAACTCTTAACACCATTTCGCCATAAGCTGAAGTCCAAAAACGTGCGCTCTGTGTATCTACTTCACTGGTTTTAGGAAAGTTCCATAACGCAACTTCACGGTAGTTGTTGTTGTAAATTGTTTGACCTGTCTTACCATCTAGTACCGCAACTTCGATAGCAAATTGACGGTTAATGGTATCTTTCTTTAGTAAATTTTGTTCAATCGTGGCACTTAAATCTGTAATGCTTCCTGAGAATATGTACTGCGCACCATGATCTTCCGCTATCATTTTAGCGACTTCTGGTTGACGTTTATCAATACGAATATGAGAAGTACCTACTGATACAAAGCTTTGTGACTCTTTATCTAATTGACGTGAAAATATCGTACTTAAGTCTTCACCTAAATGATATACCTTACCCATTACTGCTTGTTGTGGTGAATCAATAGTGATTTCACTCGTCATAAATGTCTTTTTATATTGCCCTATATGGCAACTGTTTGCCGAAGGATAGATATCAATACGAGCGGTAATATAAATTTTGTCGTTTTTCTTCTTTTCTTTAACCACTTCGATACTGCGAATTTCACTACCGCTAAATTGATAACGTTTATTATCATTCTCTAAAAAGATCTTAAGATCCTTTAGGCGGCTAATATCGGCCCCAGAAAACAGCATTGCTTGATAAGCGGCATCTTCTAGTGCATTAGCTCTTGCCGCATCTTTACTGGTTAAGACACTTGCTGAACCTGTTACCTCAAACCACTCAGCATGCGCTGGTGTAATGTAACTCATTGTTAATATAGAGGTAATTAAATAAATTATTTTTTTCATTACTGTTATCTGCCAAGTGGGTATGGAATTTGCTAACTAATATTTGTTGATTGATAAAAGTACTTACAAATTGCGTTTCCTTAACTATAGCAAGTTTTGTTCCTAGTTTAAGTTTGACGCTTAAATTGAAGAATTAGTAAGTATATTAAAACATTATCTGGAGATAATAGAATGAGAGCATTGGTTGTAATTTTACTGTCTATGGTGATGAGTGCATGTGCATATTCACCTATTTATAATGGTAAAGAACCATATAACGGTAGCCCATTTATGTTGGCTGATACCCCACGCCATACAATGGATTACTTCATTGAAAGCTTAACTGAACAGTTAGTAACATCAAATACGACGTTATCTGCTCGTTCACCAATTGCCATTACTTCTTTTGTAGATCTACAACAAATGGATCAAACAAACTGGTTAGGTAATTCGGTGACAGAAAGCTTTATTTTCCAACTTCAACGTCGTGGCTTTAAAGTTATTGACTATAAAACAACGGGTAATATCAGAGTAACTCAGCAAGGGGACTTTGCGTTTAGTCGTGATTGGAAAGAATTGGTTCAAGAGCAGCAAGTTGATTACGTACTAACAGGTACAATGCTTCGCCAAGATGGTGGTGTGTTAATTAATGCTCGTGTTATTGGTATGCAAACTCGTGTTGTTGTTGCATCGGCACAAGGTTTCCTACCAGCGGATCGAATTGGCCGTGATTTAGACACACTAAATACAATGCGTATGGAAGATGGTGTGATTATTCGTTCTGATGTTCAAAAAGCAGAACGTAACACAATTATCCTTCGTCCATAGGAGAAGCGAATATGAAACATTGGTTTTTATTAGCCCTATTAGTATTAGTTGGATGTCAGCCAATCGGAGTTATGCGCGAAAGCGATAACCTTACCGCTGTTGGATACGCAAGTATTAGTGAGCAAGCAGGTAAGAACATCGATGAAAAACGCATTAGAGCAATGCGAGCATCTAAAGTTGATGCTTATCGTGAGCTTGCTGAACAGGTTTATGGTATGCGTATCAGTGGTAAAGTTGAGATGAATGACCAGCAGCTTGGTGAAGAAAGTACGAGTGCTGGTGTAGATGGTATTATTCGTGGCGCAGAAGTAGTTAGAACTTATCCTGTTGGAGATAGCTACGTTACTGAATTAAAGCTTAACTTGAAAAAGATGGAACGTATGAAAAACCAAGGTCAGGTTTACGATGTACCATCGACACAAAGAAAAACAACGTTATTCTAATTGATGCTTTTAGATAGGATTAGTTAGAAGCTCTCATTCGACATAATGCTATTGCCCTCGGTACTTGGTGCCGAGGGCTTTTTTGTTTTTGTAAGATAGGGAGAGTAAGAGTAGGGGCGAGGTTTTAGGGACGAGTTAGGGAAGTAAGAGTAGGGGCTAGGTTTTAGGGACGGGTAAGAGAAGTAAGAGCGAGAGCGAGAGCTAGGTTTAGGGATGAGTAAGGGAAGTAAGAGTAGGAGTTCGGTGTGAAAAGACAGAAAAAAACCGTGTTAGGAATACAACACGGTTGGATAAGAAATCGATGATCGTGAGAAGGCTACTTAAGCTTTTACGTTAGTGCCTAATGTCGTCACATTACGTGTTTGGCCTTCAGCAGTATACGTCATGCCATTTTTGCCTCGGCTTTGCTGCATGAGATTGTTTAGCTTGTTGAAGCTAAGTTGAGCACGTTGCAGTGCTTCACCATTGACTTCATTTTCTTGCTTACAATCATGAATAATCGATTTAATTTCCGATACTTTTTCATTAAGTGCATTATCTTCAGACAGCAGTTGACGTTCCGCATGACTTCCTAATAGCTGATCATACTGACGTAATTGATTAAGTAAGCCTAGTTTATCATGGGCAATACTTTCCATTTCCGTCGGCTTTCTACTTGCGATAGCGACTTTCTCTCGACTTAATACCGTAGAAAGAGAGAGCGCAACGCTGCGTTGTAGATCAAGCAGTTCAGTAAGTGTCTGAGCCATATGTTCCTAATGTAAATAAAACAGTGAGAGTCTTAACCAGCCTAGGTTATAGGCCGGCTAATTCGTCTTCAAATTTAATCATATTGTCTGCTAAACGTTCAGGGTCAACTGTGTATGATCCATTTGCAATAGCAGCTTTGATTGCAGCAACTTTATCTTCATTAAAAGAAGGTTCTGTTGCTAATTGTTGGTGCATTTGGCCAATTTCTTTACCTTGATTGCTTAAAGAAACCGCATCTGATTTTGCAGACAATGCAGGTGCTTGAGTTTCTGGGGCTTTATCACCAGAATCTACACGAGCCTGATTGCGTAAAGACGCCATTGCCTGGCTAGCACGTAATTGGTCAATACTTGTCATATATTCAAGCCTTTTAGCCGGTTAATACATTCTTCTAATCTATCTATCGGCTGTCAAAAAAATAACTTTAGTAAATAATGAAAATTTTTGACGCTTTTTTCATTATTTTAAACTGTAGTAAAACTAAGCATAAATGATGCCATGATCAATTTATCGGCAATCGAGTAAGATAGTTTAGTAAAAAATAAAAATTTTATTCGATATTAATTAATATCTTAAAAACGGATGCTTATTTCACCGACTGAGGTGACAATCCCATTTACTATTCGATTGGATTTATCATTTTTAACGTTAACTTTATCACCAAGAGCTCCGTCACCAAGTGCGGTTCCTTTTGTGATAATACTTAATTCACCTTTTACTGCTTTAATTATAACACTGTCGTTGCGACATACCATGCAGATGTCGTTTTTTTCTACAGTTTCACCGGCTCTAACACTACGCTTAATACGAGCTCCTACGAGATCATCAATATTAATGTAGCCGCCACGTTGGTAAGTTCGACTGTTAACCATGGTTAATGTTAAATCACTGCTTGAAATAGTGTGCCCTCTTGATAATGAAGCGATAGCGGTGACCAAAGGCATCATTAATTCTGCTTTTACAGGGACATATACTTTCCAATCATCAGGCTGACATTCAACTAGGATCGATGTATTGCCACTTGAATTAAGGCGGCCAGGCAAAGAGGCAATTAATGGTACAGGGCAGTCTGTTGCTTGTATTCTGTTATCAATACGGGCAGCTTCAATATATAAAGTACCATTTTGAGGCACTTCAATTTGGGATTGTAGAAAACTTTCTGCTGCGTGTTTGATTGCGTTTAATTGTTCATCTGTGGCAGCATACACATTCGAGCTAAAGAAACTTATAAATAGGCCGATAACGCTTATAAGTCGATAAAAAGTGGTTCTGTAATCACGTTTTTTTATTATCATCATATTTTCAATATAAAATGCCATGTTGTATATCGTGTTCTTCATAGGGTTATGTTAGGCTCGCGGTTTAATTACATAGTGGCACAAGATGGAGTCATATAATGACAGGTATACTGGATTCGGTGAATCAGCGCACACAACTTGTAGGGCAGAACCGTTTAGAACTGCTTACTTTTCGTCTTATGGGACGTCAACGTTATGGTATTAACGTTTTTAAAGTAAAAGAAGTATTACAGTGTCCGAAGTTGACTTCAATGCCAAATTTAAATCCTTTAGTAAAAGGTATCGCGCATATTCGTGGTCAAACTATCTCTGTTATTGATTTAAGTCTTGCTACTGGCGGCCGTCCAACCACTGAAATTGATAAATGTTTTATTATTATTTCTGAATTTAACCGTACAATTCAAGGTTTCTTAGTAAAATCGGTAGAGCGTATTGTTAATATGCACTGGGAGGCAATTTTGCCACCGCCACAAGGTACCGGTCGTGCAAACTACCTAACAGCAGTAACAAATATTGATGAAGAGCTAGTTGAGATTTTGGATGTTGAAAAAATCTTAGCTGAAATTGCACCTATCGATGAAACAATGAACGAAGAACTGGTTGAAGAGATGACAACGATGAGCCAAGAAGTTGTTCGTAAAGTACTTATTGCTGATGACTCGAGTGTTGCTCGTAAACAAGTACAACGTGCTGTTGAATCTATTGGTTTTGAAACCATTATGGTAAAAGATGGCAAAGAAGCGCTGAACAAGCTAGTTGAAATGGCAAATGCTGGTAGCGTATACGAGCAAATTGGTTTAGTTATTTCTGATGTTGAAATGCCAGAGATGGATGGTTACACATTAACTGCTGAAATTCGTCGTGAGCCAGCACTAAAAGATCTGCACGTTATATTGCATACTTCACTAAGTGGCGTATTCAACCAAGCAATGGTAGAACGTGTTGGTGCAAACCAATTCATTGCTAAATTTAATCCTGATGAGTTAGGTGCGGCCGTGAAGAAGGCTGTTGAAAAATAAACAGCATAAAGTAATAAGCTAAATCCTATTGTCGTAGTAATATAAAACGGCAATTCATTTTTTATTTGGAAGTTAAACCGTTAATGACAACTATAACTATCAACGAACAAGAGTATCGTGACTTCAGCCGTTTTCTAGAATCTCAATGTGGTATTGTCCTAGGGGACAGTAAGCAATATTTAGTTAGAAGCCGACTGAGTCCTTTAGTTGCTAAGTTTTCATTAGCTTCATTATCCGATCTATTACAACAAGTGATTTCAGGGCGTAATCGAGAGCTGCGTGTTGCCGCTGTTGATGCAATGACAACTAATGAAACATTGTGGTTTAGAGATGGTTATCCGTTTACTGTATTAGCAGACAAATTGTTGCCAGAGTTAGCGGCAAACCGTCGCCCATTAAAAATTTGGTCGGCGGCAAGCTCATCAGGTCAAGAACCTTATTCAATGGGTATGATCATTTCTGAAATCCAAGCACGTAAACCTGGTTTTCTTCCTAATATCAGCATTACAGCAACCGATATTTCACCATCAATGCTTGAAACCTGTAAAGCAGGTGTTTATGACAACTTAGCGTTAAGTCGTGGTTTATCTCCTGAACGTCGCCGTGCTTTCTTTGAAGATGCGGGTGATGGCAAGATGAAAATCAACGATAAAATTAAACGTATGGTGAATTTCCGTCCACAAAACCTTATGGACAGTTATAGCTTATTAGGTAAGTTTGACATTATTTTTTGTCGTAACGTATTGATTTATTTCTCACCTGAAATGAAATCTCAAGTGTTAAATCAAATGGCGGCAAGTCTTAACCCTGGTGGTTATTTATTGTTAGGTGCATCGGAATCGTTAACTGGACTAACAGATAAATTTGAGATGGTGCGTTGTAATCCAGGCATTATTTATAAATTAAAATAATCATGGCTGAATGATTATTGAACAAAAAGCGACTTAGGTCGCTTTTTTTGTGCCTGTAATCTATAGTTGGCTCAGATATTGCTAAATAAATATCGGTAGTATCGTCAATCTGCTCTGTGAATTGAAAAAGTTGGCATACAGGTTGCAATATAGAAATTATATATACTGCTAGTCAGTTCTTGTGGAGGGTTTGAAATGGCAATTTCTTTTGATAAAGCATTGGGTATTCATCAGTATACGGTTGGAGTTCGCTCTGAACGTGCTGAAATGTTAGCGACAAACATCGCTCAAGCGAATACTCCTGGCTATAAAGCAAAAGGAATGGATTTTCAAAAAGCATTACAGTCGGCAACATCGAAAGCAAGTATGGGCTTAAGCCGTACTGATGGTCGGCACATTAATGCCTCAACACGAATGGCTGGGGAAATTCAATACCGTCTTCCTACTCAACCTGATACAGGTGATGGCAATACGGTAGATGTGGATTTGGAGCGTAACTTGTTTATGCAAAACCAACTTCGTCATCAAGCATCATTAGACTTTTTAGGTAGCAAGTTCAAAAACCTAACCAAAGCAATTAAAGGGGAATAGAGATGAGCTTATTTAATGTTTTTAACGTTACAGGTTCTGCAATGAGTGCAGAGTCAGTTCGTCTTAACACCACTTCAAGTAATATGGCAAACGCAGACAGTGTAAGTAGCTCAGCTGCTGAAACTTATAAAGCACGCCAGGCTGTTTTTGGTGCGGAATTGAGCAAAGCAAAATACAAACAAGATCATACAGTTCCTGTAAAAGTTCTTGGTATTGTTGAAAGCCAAAAGCCTCTACGTGCAGAATATAACCCAGACCATCCTATGGCAAATGACGATGGTTATATCTTTAAGCCAAACGTTAATGTGATGGAAGAAATGGCAAACATGATTTCTGCTTCTCGTTCATACCAAACGAATGTTCAAGTTGCAGATGCGAGTAAACAAATGTTGCAGAGTACTCTGCGAATGGGTCAATAAGGATAGGAGGTAGCTATGACTGGAATCAATAACGTTGGTCAAAACGGCTTGTCCTACATCGACCAGTTAAAGAGTCTTCAAGAGGCGAACAAAACTGAAAAAACAACGGGCGGCAAAAATGAACTGAAGCAAGAAGACTTCCTTTCATTGCTAACCAAGCAGTTGTCTCAACAAGACCCATTTAAACCGGTTGAAAACGACCAGATGATTGCGCAAATGGCTTCATTTGCAACTGTCGATGGTATTGGCAAGATGAATACACAGTTTGATAGCTTGAATTCATCAATGACATCTAACCAAGCATTACAAGCGTCTTCGCTTGTTGGTCGTGATGTTCTAGTACCTGGCGCTAAAGGCTTAAAAGAAGCAGATAAAGGTATGGCGGCAATGGTTAAATTGCCTCAAGCAATTAATAACCTAATGGTTCGTGTTGAAAACGAACAAGGTCAATTAATTCGTACTTTAGATGTGGGCGCTAAACCTGCTGGCGACACTCGAGTAGAGTGGGACGGCAAAGATGATAAAGGCAATGCAATGCCTGCTGGTCGCTACAATATTAAAGCTGCTGGCGTGCTTGATGGAGAAAACAAAGAGTTTGGTGTATCTACATACGCAAACGTAAATAGTGTTCTTCTGGGCAAAGGTGATGGCAATGTTCTGCTAAATCTTGCTGGTTTTGCTTCACCTATTAAACTGGCAGAAGTGCTAGAAGTAGGTAAGGCATAAAAGGGCGAATATTCAGTGCAGCAACTTATCGCTGCCTGAATACTCCCATTTTCATCATTTAATTATTCATAAAGCTATGCCAATTCCATTAACACTCTTCCTTAACTTTGATCGTTAATGGAATTGGAAAACATATGCGTAGCTAGATAGGAGATATCAAATGTCATACGTAGCATTAAGTGGTCTAGCCGCTGCTCAAAAAGACTTAAATACAACATCGAATAACTTAGCCAATGCGAATACATATGGCTTTAAAGAATCTCGTGCAGAGTTTGGTGATGTGTATTCATCATCACTATTCTCGAATGCAAAAACCACAACAGGTGGTGGTGCACAAACAACTAAAGTGGCACAACAGTTCCACGAAGGTTCAAGTATTTACACCAATAACCCAATGGATTTACGTATTTCGGGTCAAGGTTTCTTCGCTGTGGCAAAAGATCGCCTACAACCAGCGACAAATGAATTAAGCCGTAATGGTGCATTCCACCTAGATAATGAAAACTACGTAACGACATCAAACGATGAATTCCTATTAGGTTATGAAGTTGACCCTGAATCTGGCAACGTATCGTCTTATGAGCCAAAAGCACTTAAGATCCCAGATCAATTTGGTAAGCCAAAACCAACTGAAAATGTTGAAATTGGTATGAACTTACCAGCAACTGAAGTACCAAAAGATCCTGCTCTTTTTGATATGAATGATCCTGACACTTATAACAAGTCAACTTCGGTTACGACGTATGACTCTTTAGGTCAGCCATATAAAATGACGACGTACTATGTTAAAGATGCAACACAGCCAAACCGTTGGAATGTGTTCTACTCTTCAACGGATACTGATGGTGAAAAACCAGTAAACATCAACGGTGGTGATTCAACGAATGCCGCGGGTCAAATTGGTCACTCTATTATCTTTAATAATGATGGTACAACTCAAAGCATTAATGCGGGTCAATCGGTTGCAACAACAACCTTAGGTGAGAATGGTTTAAACTTAAATGGTGCTGATCCTTCTCAGACATTAACCATGAAGTTTGATAACCCAACACAATTCTCAGCACCGTTTGAAATGCGTCGCTTTAGTGAAGATGGTGCAACAACAGGTTACTTATCAAAAGTTGATATTGATAAGAGCGGTAACATTGTAGGTTCATACTCAAACGGTAAAGATGTAACGCTTGGTCGTGTAGCTATGGTTCGTGTTACTAACCAGCAAGGTCTTGCACAAAATGGTGGTACTCAGTGGTCTACAACACAAGCATCTGGTGCGGCTATTTGGGGTGAAGCAAACCAAGGTTCATTTGGTGATATTCAAAGTGGTACTTTGGAGCAATCAAATATCGATATGACACAAGAATTGGTTGATTTGATTTCTGCACAACGTAACTTCCAAGCGAACTCACGTTCATTGGATGTACATAACCAGTTGCAACAAAATATTTTACAAATTCGATAATAATTTCATTATTTAATTCTTAAAATTGCCGTCTCATGTGACGGCAATTTTTTACCCAGAACTCTTGCCTCTTACTTCCTTTCTTTTTCCTCTTTAAATATCTCACAGTAATTAAATAACGCCCTTATTAATCTAATATATTGAAATTTATACAAAATAAAAGTTGGCACACTGATTGCTATTATAACTTCAGATAGATTATTGGAGTTCATTATGGATCGCGCATTATTTTTAGCCATGAGTGGCGCAAAGCAAAACATGCAAGCTATGCAATTGCGTTCAAACAACCTTGCAAACGTAAGTACAACGGGTTTCCGTGCTGATTTAGAGCAAGCTCGTTCAATGCAAGCGTACGGTGAAGGTTTACCTACTCGTGTATTTAATATGACAGAGCGTCCGGGAAGCAGCTTTTCTCAAGGTTCAGTGATCACAACAGGTCGTGATCTTGATTTAACTATTGAAGGTGATGGCTGGATTTCAGTAATGGATAACACGGGCCGTGAAGGTTTAACTCGTGCTGGTAATCTAAAAATTGATGAAACGGGTTTACTAATGAATGGCAGCGGTCATTTAGTATTAGGTGAGAACGATGCACCTATTACGCTACCGCTACCGATTGCAAAAATTCAAATTGCTAAAGACGGCACTATCTCCGTTCTTGAACAAGGTGCACCAGCAGAAGCGATGGCTGAAGTTGATCGTATCAAATTAGTGAAAACCGATAATCGTGACTTATTTAAAGATACCAATGGCTTATTTCGTTCAAAGAACCCAGGTGCAACATTTGATGCTGATGCAAATATCACATTATTAAGTGGTGCGCTAGAAGGAAGTAACGTTAACGCCGTTGGTGAAATGACAAATTTAATTGATTTGCAGCGTCAGTTTGAAATGCAAGTCAAGATGATGAGTACAGCTGAAGAGATGGATAAAGCTTCAGACTCATTATTACGTATGGGTTAATTGAATAATTAACTTGATTAACTTAATACATTAAAGATTTTAGAGGAATACACAATGAATCCAGCATTATGGGTAAGTAAAACAGGTTTAGACGCACAACAAACAAACATTGCGACTATCTCAAACAACTTGGCTAACGCCTCAACGGTTGGTTTTAAAAAGAGCCGTGCCGTATTTGAAGATCTGTTTTACCAAAACGTAAACCAAGCCGGTGCACAATCAACTCAGAATACTGAATTACCAACTGGTTTAATGCTAGGTTCTGGTTCTAAAGTGGTAGCAACTCAAAAAGTATTTACTAACGGTAACGCTCAAACCACGTCAAACGGCATGGATATGATGATTGAAGGTAAAGGCTTTTTCCAAGTAACCATGCCTGATGGCAACATTGGTTATACACGTAATGGTCAATTTACTCTTAATGATGAAGGCGCGATTGTAACCACTGGTGCAGGCTACCGTTTAGAGCCTGAAATTGTTGTTCCTGAAGATGCGATTAACGTAACTGTTGGTACTGATGGTGAAGTATCTGTTCGTCTACGTGGTCAGCAAGATAACCAAGTTATTGGTCAAATTAATACTGTTGATTTCATTAACCCTGGCGGTTTAGAGCCTGTAGGTCAAAACTTATACTTGCCTACAGGTGCAAGTGGTGACCCACAAGAAGGTACACCAGGTTTAGAAGGTTTCGGTGCCGTTCGTCAATCAATGCTTGAAGCATCAAACGTAAACGTAACTGAAGAATTGGTAAATATGATCGAAGCGCAACGTGTTTACGAAATGAACTCTAAAGTTATTTCTGCTGTTGATAAGATGGCAAGCTTTGTTAACCAACAACTGTAATTGGTGATTAGGATGAAACGTCTTCTTTGTTTACTGCTATTAACAACATTAACTGGTTGTGAAACGCTGTTAATTAAAAATCCGAGCGCACAAGAGAGCGAGGTGACTTCTGCTACAACAAATGTTGATGCAGTTGAAGGTGATAAAGCCAAAGAAGAAGACTCAGGTATCATCGATACACTACGTGGTCGTAATGATCCTATTGCAGGGGATCCTGCGTGGGCGCCGATTCATCCTAAAGAAAAACCAGAGCATTATGCGGCTGCTACCGGTTCTCTATTTAATGTTGACCACGCACAAGACATGTACGATGACACTAAGCCTCGTGGGTTAGGTGATATCGTAACCGTTATGCTAGCTGAAAATACAAAAGCGGCAAAAAGTGCAGATGCTGAGTTATCTAAATCAAATGATTCAAGCATGGACCCATTGCAAGTCGGTGGACAAGAGCTGCAAATGGGTGGCCAATATAACTTTTCTTATGAGTTATCAAATGACAACAACTTCACCGGTAACACATCGGCTAACCAAAGTAATAGCTTAAGTGGTTCAATTACTGTGGAAGTAATCGAAGTATTATCAAATGGTAACTTACTGATCCGTGGAGAGAAATGGTTAACGCTAAATACGGGTGATGAATACATTCGACTAAGCGGCACCATTCGCCCAGATGATATTAATTTTGATAACACGATTGATTCGACACGAATCTCAAATGCTCGTATTCAATATTCAGGTACGGGTGATCAACAAGATATGCAAGAACCTGGATTCTTGGCACGATTCTTTAATGTAGCACTATAATAATGACGAATCGTTGGAGTTTTGACGTGAATAAAAATCTAGTTACTGTACTTTTTACTTGGTTATGCCTAAGTATATCTACAGCACACGCTGCTCGTATTAAAGACGTAGCAGAAGTTGCTGGGGTTCGTAGTAACCAATTAATTGGCTATGGTCTAGTTTCTGGTTTACCAGGTACTGGTGAGTCAACCCCGTTTACCGATCAAAGTTTCAATGCCATGCTGCAAAACTTTGGTATTCAATTACCACCGGGTACAAAACCAAAGACTAAAAACGTAGCGGCAGTAATGGTAACTGCAACCTTGCCACCGTTTTCTAAACAAGGCCAAGTGGTTGATGTAACAGTTTCATCAGTAGGTTCAGCAAAAAGCTTACGTGGTGGTACGTTATTACAAACTTTCTTAAAAGGTCTAGATGGTAAAACGTACGCGATTGCACAAGGTAACTTAATTGTAAGTGGTTTTAGTGCAACTGGTGCCGATGGTTCTAAAATTGTAGGTAATAACCCAACTGTTGGTCGTATCTCTGGTGGTGCGATGGTTGAACGTGAAGTTCCATCTCCATTTGGTCGTGGTGACTTTATTACCTTTAACCTTTTAGAATCAGATTTTACTACAGCGCAGCGTATGGCTGATGCGGTAAATAATTTCTTAGGTCCAAACATGGCTTCAGCTGTGGATGCAACGTCAGTACGAGTTCGTGCTCCTCGTGATATTAGTCAACGTGTTGCTTTCTTATCTGCAGTAGAGAATGTGGATTTTGACCCAGCAGATGGTTCTGCAAAAATCATTGTTAACTCTCGTACTGGTACTATTGTTGTTGGTAAACACGTGAAGTTAAAACCAGCTGCGGTAACCCATGGTGGTATGACGGTTGCAATTAAAGAGAATTTACAGGTTAGCCAGCCGGGTCCATTTAGTGATGGGCAAACGGTAGTCACACCAGACTCTGATATCGAAGTGACTGAAGAGCAAGGTAAAATGTTTAAATTTGAACCGGGCTTAACATTAGATGATTTAGTAAGAGCTGTGAATGAAGTAGGTGCTGCACCATCAGATTTAATGGCTATTTTACAAGCATTAAAACAAGCTGGTGCAATTGAAGGTCAATTGATCATTATCTAATCGCTGCTTGCTTTATAAAGACAATAAACGCACCTCTAGTAGGTGCGTTTTTTTTGGCATCAAATTTGCTGTAGTTATATTAGTGTTAGTTAATGCAAAGTGTGAAGATGAATAATTCGGTAAATATGACAGATGTGGGATTTATCCACGACGTAGGCGGTCTTGATAAATTACGTAAAAGTGCCGTTAGTGGCGATCAAGATAGTCAAGATAAAGCATTGCGTGCAGCAGCAGAGCAGTTTGAATCAATCTTCACACAAATGCTTTTTAAATCAATGCGTAATGCAAATGACTCTTTTAAATCAGATATGATGAGCAGTGATAATCAGCAGTTCTTCGAACAAATGCGTGATGATCAAATGGCCACAGAGTTATCGAAAAAAGGCTCATTAGGTTTAGCTGATATGATTGTTGCTCAATTAGGCGCATCAATGAACCAAGCCGCACCTGTACAAAGCGGCAATAACTTAGAGCAAGATGCAAGAATGGCAATGCGTAAAGCGGCAACCGATGAAACATTGCGCCTGCCAGCTGATTATTCGTATCCTCACGCATCTCAAGCAAAACAAGAATCTCAAACAGAAGCGCCAGAGATTGCACAAATTGATAAAATGTTAGCAGCGAGAAAAGTTCAACCTGCTGATAAATTTGAAACACCTCAAGATTTTGTTAACACCATGAAACCGTACGCAGAAAAAGCAGCAAAAGCATTAGGTGTTGATTCTAATCTTCTTATTGCACAAGCGGCACTAGAAACCGGTTGGGGTAAAAAGGTCATTAAGAACTCGGTAGATTCAAGTCATAACTTATTTAATATTAAAGCAGATAGAAGTTGGCAAGGAGATAAGATCTCTAAGAATACGCTTGAGTATCACGATAACATTGCAGTGACAGAAAATGCAGCGTTCCGTTCATACGATAACTACGAAGAGAGTTTCAGTGATTTTGTTCGCTTCTTAAATCAAAACCCACGTTATGAACGAGCACTACAACAAACGGATAGCTCAGAAAGTTTCATTAAAGGTATTCATAGTGCGGGTTATGCTACGGATCCAAATTATTCAAATAAAGTAATGAGTGTAATGAGAAAAGTAGAAAGCTTATTAAAGTAATACGCACGCATTAAATACAAACACTAACATTAAATCCTGTCTCTTGAAAAAGCGGCAGGATTTTTTGTTTTTGGTTGCCGCATAAAATGAAAAGAGGCAAAGAAGAGGCAAGAAAAATGTATTCGATCAGGAATGTTATTAAAGTAAATATCAATAGTGCGAATTAAGTCGTTGAAAATTATATAAATAAAAGTTGGCATGCTGATTGCTATATTAGATTCGTTAGGAAATATTATCGCATCATTTTATAGAGTTTTTTTGGAGGCAACATGGGACTTGATCTGCTAAATCTAGGTACACAAGGTGTGCTTACGGCGCAGCGTCAACTGAATACGACCAGTCACAATATTAACAACGTTAATACTGAAGGCTTTAGTCGTCAATCGGTTGTTCAAGATACTAATATGCCTCATTGGGTGTCAGGTGCAAACTTCGGCGCAGGCGTGCATGTAGCCGCTGTGCGACGTTCGTTTGATCAGTTCGCTACAAATGAACTGAACCTTTCGACAACCAACTTAAACTACTCTATGGATACAGAAGCGAATCTTGATGTATTAACGAATATGATGTCATCAATTGGTGCTAAGCGTATTCCTGAAAACATCAATGATTGGTTTGATGCAGTAAAAACACTTGCCGACAGCCCTAACGAAATCGGTGCGCGTAAGGTAGTACTTGAAAAATCACGCCTTGTTTCACAAAGCTTAAATGATTTTTACGAAAATGTGCGTCAGCAAAATGCAGATGTAAATAAAAAGATGGATCTAACCGTAGAGCGTATGAATGCCATTGCTCTTGAGTTAAAAGACATTAACAAAATGATGGTTAAGACCCCAGGTCCGCACAATGACCTAATGGACCGTCATGAAAAGTTAATTAAAGAGCTATCTCAATACACAAAAGTAACGATCACTAAGCGTGACAACGAGAATTCATTCAATGTATTAATTGGTGGTGGACATATGCTTGTGTCTGGCACAAATGCAAGTGAATTGAAAATGATCGCAGGTACTCCAGACCCATTACAGCGTCGACTAGCAATGGTTGAAGGTAAAGGCATGAAAGCGATTCAGCATGACAGCATTGGCGGTAAATTATCGGCACTGTTCGAATTACGTGATAGCACTATCCCAACAATCATGGATGAATTAGGCCGTGTAGCAGTAGGCTTCAGCAGTGAAGTTAACCGTTTACAAAGCCAAGCGATTGATTTGCGTGGCCAGATCGGTGCAAACATTTTCTCTGATGTGAATTCAGAACAAGCAGCACGTAGCCGTGCCATTGTACAAGGTGGTTCTTCTGCTGAAGTAGGCGTATTTATTGATGATATCAGCTTACTAAAAGCAGGCGATTACGCACTAAAATACGATGGTAGCCAATATACAGTGACCCGACCAACAGGTGAAGTACAACGCTTAGACCCAACCGGTAACCCATCGACCTTTTTCTTAGACGGTATGCGAGTTGAAA
Organism: Aliivibrio fischeri; assembly: GCF_009727955.1. Taxonomy (GTDB): domain Bacteria; phylum Pseudomonadota; class Gammaproteobacteria; order Enterobacterales; family Vibrionaceae; genus Aliivibrio; species Aliivibrio fischeri_A. Next base: position 19,597 of record NZ_WOBR01000004.1, read on the forward strand.
TTCGTGAACCACTAAGTGCCGGTGAGCGTGTATTACTTCGCCCAACTCGTATTGCGGCTGGTGAAATTAAGCTTGAGATGAATGAAGCAGAGAAAATTGCCGCACAAAGCTATGCAAGTTCTGCAACATTTGCAACTGGTAATGCAAAATTTAAAGTTCTGCAATCAGGTGCATTAAAAGAATTCCAAGTAGTTATCTCTCCTGCAGCAAATCAGTTTGCTGTATTAGATATGAAAGGAAAAATGTTACTTGAACCTCAAACATACCCACCAAAAGGCCCAGTAACTGTTGGTGGAACTACGTTTGAATTAACAGGTGGTGCTGCAGCAAATGATAAATTTGCAGCGAACCTAGTTCCATCTGAAGGTGATAACGGTAACTTGTTGCTAATGCAAGGCTTACAGACACGTAAAGTAATGGACGAAGGCCGTTCTACGGTGATTGACCTATACGAAAACGTAAATACTGAAATCGGCCTGAAAAAAGCAACAGCGTCTCGTTTATCTGAAGTATCTCGTGTAGAGAATGAAGCAGCTCAAAGTCGTGTTGCTTCAGTTTCTGGTGTGAACTTAGATGAAGAAGCGGCAAACATGATGAAGTTCCAACAAGCGTACATGGCATCTTCACGCATCATGAAAGCAGCGGATGAAACGTTCAACTCAATTTTACAATTGTCGTAATTAAGGAGCTGTAGAGTATGTTAAATCGTATTTCAAGCTTTCATAATTACCAAGCGGTGCAAAATGATATTTCGCGCCAAGAGGCGAAAGTGCATCACACTAGTGCACAATTAGCATCAGGTAAAAAGCTATTAACAGCAGGAGACGACCCCGTTGCTGCGTTATATGCCCAAAACCTAACTCAAAAGAAAGAAGAGTTACGCCAATATACAGATACTATTACATTGGCACGTAACCGTTTAGAGCGTCATGAAGTTGCGATTGCGAATGCTGAGCAATTTGCTGATGATGCAAAACGTAGCGTAATGGAAATGATCAATGGTTCATTAGCACCAGAAGATCGTTACGCTCACGCGCAAGATTTAAAAGGTATCGCAAGTAACTTCTTGAATCTGACTAACATGTTAGATGAATCAGGAAACTACTTATTTTCTGGTACGAAACCGAAAACACAGCCATTTTTTAAATCTAATGATGGTACCGTTGCTTATGCGGGTGATGAATATCAACGTAAGTTAAAGGTATCAGGTTCAATTGAAGTTGCGGTAAATGACGCTGGTAGCAAACTGTTCACTGAAATTAAAAATCCATTTGGTGATTATGATCCTCAGTATGCTTTGCAAGAAGGGTCTGAATTGTTGTTATCACAAGCAACGAATACAAATTATACCGATCCTGCTACGTACGAAGTAAGCTTCAGTGCTTCGGCAAATGGCCAATATAATTACCAATTATCAAAAGATGGTAGTGTGGTTAAAAATGCTCAATTTGATCCATCAGAAGGGATTAAATATGAAGGTGTTGATATTCAGATCCGTGGCCAGTTAAAGTCAGGTGATGTGATCACTCTAGAGCCAAAGAAAACCATTAGCATTTTTGATTCATTTAAAAAAGCATCTGAATTAGCGTTAAATGATGTTGCTGACGCATCAACAACAGCAGAGCTTCAACAAGTAACTGATGAATTTCATGCTGCATTTATTCACTTAAGCCAAGCACGAGCAGAAGTGGGTACAAGACAAAATACCTTAGATCAACAAGAACAGCAGCATCAAGATTTTGATTTAACCTTGTCGAAATCATTAAGTTCAATTGAAGATTTAGATTACGCACAAGCAGTAATTGAATTTAATGAAAATACACGAGCACTCCAAGCGTCTCAACAAGCGTTTGGTAAAGTAAAAGACATTACTTTATTTAATTACGTGTAAATACCACCATTAAATAAAATAAAGAGCCTAGCAGTAATGTTAGGCTTTTTTATTTCTATAACTAATTGAATTATCAATACATTGCATGGGAAATGCCTTGCCGCTCCGTTTGCTTTTTTGCCGCTTTTTAGTCGTAGGTAAATAGTCGTTTATTTATTGAGGCAAAGAGAAAAAAAGCGGCAAGCCCTATTGTTCATTAAGCGGCAAAAATATTTTTTATTCTTATTTTTTCTATAAAAAGCGGAAAAATAAAGAATATGGTTATTTTGTAAGTTGTTGTTATTTAGTGTTTTTAATTTATTTTTGCTTATATAAAAGCATTTATTTAAAAAACTGGCACACCTTATGCTAATTAATAACTATGACTGAGAAGCTCACAGTTTGCCAATGGTAAATAGTGGCATAGCAGTTGCAGAGTAGAGTTGAAGGCTTTGCTTTTGTATGTCAGTCATTAATGTGCATGTTTTTCTCATCTTGGCATGAGATTTGATATGTAAATTACATGACACTGAATAACTATTGGCTAATTGTGGCTGATATAAATTTAAATATTTCTGAATAGAGCAGAAATGAGTTTTCGTGAAAGCGAAGCCAAAGGAGAGCAACGATGGCTGTAAATGTAAATACTAACGTATCTGCGATGACTGCGCAGCGTTACCTAAACAACGCAACAAATGACCTAAACAACTCAATGGAGCGTTTATCGTCAGGTACTAAAATCAACAGCGCAAAAGATGACGCTGCTGGTCTACAAATTTCTAACCGCTTAACAGCTCAGACTCGTGGTCTTGATGTTGCTATGCGTAACGCGAACGATGGTATTTCTATCGCTCAAACAGCTGAAGGTGCGATGAATGAATCGACTAACATCCTTCAACGTATGCGTGACTTATCACTACAAGCGGCAAACGGTTCTAACTCAGACCAAGATCGTGCTTCTATCCAAGAAGAAGTTCACGCACTATCTGATGAACTAAACCGTATCGCAGAGACAACATCATTCGGTGGTCGTCGTCTACTTAATGGTCAATTCGGTGAGTCAGCATTCCAAATCGGTGCTAACGCTGGTGAAGCAATCCTAATCAAGTTACCGTCAGTTCGTGCTGATGATGACAGCATGGGTGGTCAACGTTTCGTTTCTGAAAACGGCAAGAGTGCATCTTGGAACGTAGAACCTGGTAAGAATGACATGAAACTAGAATTCACGACTAAAAAAGGTGAAGCAGTTTCTATCGATATCAGTGCTAAAGCTGGTGACGACATCGAAGAATTAGCAACATACATCAACGGTCAATCAGACAAGATCTCAGCATCTGTAGGTGATGAAGGTAAACTTCAACTGTTTGTTGCTGAACCATCAATCGAAGGTGAGTTATCAATCACTGGTAACCTTGCAACTGAACTTGGCCTAGAAAGCGGTCTTGGTTCTAAAGCGACAGTTGATAAACTAGACGTAACGTCTGTAGGTGATGCACAAGTGTCTATCGGTGTTATCGATTCAGCTCTTGCTTACATCGACCGTGAGCGTGCTGATTTAGGTGCTAAACAAAACCGTTTAGGTCACAGCATCAACAACTTGTCAAACATTCAAGAGAATGTATCTGCTTCTAACAGCCGAATCAAAGATACTGATTTTGCTAAAGAAACAACAAACATGACAAAAGCACAAATCCTTCAGCAGTCTAGTACTTCTATTCTTGCTCAAGCGAAACAGTTACCAAACGCTGCACTAACTTTACTGCAGTAATTGAGTAACTAACAACAGTCATATGAATGAACAAGAGGTGCTCTCATCTCTCATCAACCTCTTGTTCACTTGATTGTTGTGCAAGCTTTAGGTAACTGGTTTTTTGTGTTCTTCTCACAGATCTCCTCATAAAAAACCAGCCTAGCTTTATGCCCCTTAATTGGGGCTACCCTTCCAAAAATACTCTTTTTAATCCAGAAAATCTGATTTCGGTCGATGACTTACTGTCTATTCTATAAGTAAGGTCATGTCATGAATTCATTCTTACGTTTTTTATTGTTTATTTTCTTTTCAACTTCAGTACACAGTGTGCCGTTTACTCTTACTCAATTATCGAGCATGAGAGAACATTCAATGATTGCCGCTAATAATTGCATCGATCCTGTATTACAGCACTACTTTGAAGATGAAGGGATAACACCTGAAAATAGCCACATTAAAGGTTATGGGGCATGTTTTAATGCCAATAAACATAAAGTGAAACGCCAGCCTAAGAAGCATTTAAAAGACTATTTAGGTACTGAGTGTTCAGATCCTGCATTTATTAAGTTATTGAAAGATGAAGGTATAAATCCTAATGAATATGATATTCAAAGTAGTGACCGTTGTGGGCATCAAAATATCAGTTAAGCTTTCAGTATTTATGCCGTTATAACTATTAAGATGAAAATAAATTAAGAGATTGTTATGTCTGTAACGGTAAACACCAATGTGTCTGCAATGACGGCACAGCGATATTTAAATCAAGCAACAGAACACTTAAACCAATCAATGGAACGCCTTTCGTCAGGTAAAAGAATTAATAGTGCGAAAGATGATGCGGCTGGTTTGCAAATATCAAATCGTTTGAAATCTCAAATGAGTGGTTTGGATGTGGCGGTTCGTAATGCGAATGACGGTATTTCAATTGCACAAACAGCAGAAGGTGCAATGAATGAAAGTACTAATATTTTGCAACGTATGCGCGATTTAGCACTACAGTCTTCTAATGGTTCTAATACGTTACAGGACAGACAAGCAATTCAAGAAGAAGCGGATGCACTTAACGATGAATTAAATCGTATTGCAGAAACCACTTCTTTTGGTGGCCGACGTTTGTTGAATGGTCAGTTTGGTACATCGACCTTTCAGATTGGTGCCAATGCGGGTGAAGCGGTTCAACTTACTTTAGGTAGTATGCGTTCAGATACACTAGCGATGGGTGGGTTTCATTACACATCTCAAAACCAATTAAACAAAGGTTGGACAGTACCAGAAGGTGGTCAAACGCTTACCATGTCATTTAATGATGAAAATGGTAAAACTCAAGAAATCACGATTGAAGCGAAAGCGGGTGATGATATTGAGGAATTGGCAACGTATATCAATGGGCAGAACGATACTGTTCAAGCTTCTGTTGATGAGAATGGCCAATTACAGTTATTTACCGCAGGTGATTTAGTCTCAAGTGCGGTGACATTTGGAGGATCACTCTCTGCTGAATTAGCCATTGGTGGTGCTGTATTTGATACTGTTAATGATTTAGACCTAACGAGTGTTGGTGGCTCACAACGTGCTATTGCAACTTTAGATGCAGCAATGGGGTTTGTTGATAAAGAACGAGCAACGTTAGGCGCTTTCCAAAACCGCTTTGACCATGCTATCAATAACTTGAATAATATTCATGAAAATGTTGCTGCGTCAAACAGTCGTATTGAAGACACAGATTTTGCTAAAGAAACGGTTGAGATGATGAAAGCTCAAATCTTACAGCAAGTAAGCTCAACGGTACTAGCACAAGCAAAACAAGCACCAGATATTGCTTTAAAACTGCTTGGTTAACTTATACCAATCGACATAACTATTTTTTAAACCAGCAATCATTGCTGGTTTTTTTTCGTCTAAAGAAAATAAAGTAGCTAAAGCGAAATAAATAAAGAAATAAGGAGCTAAATCTAAAGGAAGAGGTGGCTAAATCCCTTTTGCATCAAGGTTCTGGCTAATACTTGGTCAAAAGCAAAAAAACTTTAGCTATTTTTTAGTCAATTGTAAAAAACTTTGAAGCACGATCATAGTTCATAAAGTAATCATCTATTTTATAAATAAATCGATAAAGGTTTATTTTTAACCGTCGTTAAGTTAAGTATCAGGCACTAATAGCAATCAATTTAGTGTCGAATAATAAAGCTCAGTTTTCCGAACTACGGAAAACAATCGGAAAACTAAACGGAGATACCACTATGTCGATTACAGTAAATACTAACGTATCAGCAATGACAGCTCAGCGTTACTTGAACAATGCAACGGATGGCGTGAATCAATCAATGGAACGTCTATCTTCTGGCTTTAAGATTAACAGTGCAAAAGATGATGCTGCTGGCCTACAGATTTCAAACCGTTTGACGTCACAATCTCGTGGTTTAGATGTAGCTGTACGCAATGCAAACGATGGTATTTCAATTGCACAAACTGCTGAAGGTGCAATGAATGAGTCAACAAACATCTTACAACGTATGCGTGACTTATCACTACAATCTGCAAACGGTTCAAATACAACTTCTGATCGTGAAGCGATTCAACAAGAAGTTGGTGCGCTTAATGATGAGCTGAACCGTATTGCTGAAACAACCTCTTTCGGTGGTTCTCGTCTTCTTAATGGTCAATTTGGTACTAAATCATTCCAAATCGGTGCTGATTCAGGTGAAGCGGTAATGCTTAGCCTTAACAACATGCGTTCAGACTCTGCATCAATGGGCGGAACAAGCTATAAAGCAGAAACGGCACTGGGTGGTGATTGGGCTGTAAATGCTGAGAAATCAGAATTGACTGTTTCTTATGTAAACCGTGCAGGTGAAGAGAAAGAGTTAACGATTAATGCTAAGTCTGGTGATGATATTGAGCAAGTAGCGACTTACATCAATGGTCAAACAGATGCGGTTAATGCGTCAGTATCAGAAAATGGTGAGCTACAAATTGTAACCTCTAACGATAAAGTTCAAGGTGAAGTTAAATTTGGTGGTTCATTAGCTGGTGAACTGAATATGGGTGCAGCGCAAGCTGAGACGGTTAAGAGCATCGACGTAACTACGGTAGGTGGTTCTCAGAAGGCTGTGGCTATTCTTGATGCAGCAATGCAATTTGTTGATTCAAATCGTGCTGACTTAGGTGCATTCCAAAACCGCTTTAGCCATGCGATAAACAACTTAGATAACATTAATGAAAATGTTTCTGCATCTAATAGCCGAATTAAAGATGTAGATTTTGCTAAAGAAACAACAGAGATGACGAAATCTCAGATTCTTCAACAAGCAAGTTCTTCTATTTTAGCTCAAGCTAAGCAAGCACCTAACGCTGCTCTTGGTCTATTACGCTAATTTATTAGGCGATTTAAATAACTTCTAAGGTAATAGTGCTCTCACACTATGCCAAAGCCGGGGCTTGCCTCGGCTTTTTTTGTTTATAAAACCATCAATAAATATCTATTTCTCTCTAAATTAGGTGATTTTCCTCACGTTTTATCTGGGATTTAAATTATTTTCGTTTTTTTTGCATTTTTCTCTAAAGAGTTTCCGATTGCGAGCGATAACTTAATTACAAGGCACAGTGACTAAGAAAAAGCTTAAAAATTCTTAAAAAAGAAAAGCTTAAAAAATTAAAAGTTTTTCTAAAGTAATTTGAAAGTAGGTCGCTAAGTTAAGTATCAACGATGAACAATACGGTTACCGGTCCAGGAGCGGAGTGATTCGGAACCAAAGTGGAGAAATAAATTATGTCTATCAATGTAAACACAAACGTATCAGCAATGACAGCACAGCGTTACCTAAGCAACGCAACTAACGACCTAAACAGCTCAATGGAGCGTTTGTCTTCAGGTCTTAAAATTAACAGTGCTAAAGATGATGCAGCGGGTCTACAAATTTCAAACCGTTTAACATCTCAAACTCGTGGTTTAGATGTTGCAGTTCGAAATGCAAATGATGGTATCTCAATGGCGCAAACTGCTGAAGGTGCGATGAACGAAACAACGAACATCCTTCAACGTATGCGTGATTTATCACTTCAATCAGCTAACGGTTCAAATACACATGCAGACCGTACAGCGATTCAAGAAGAAGTGGTTGCTTTGAATGACGAATTAAACCGTATTGCAGAAACAACATCGTTCGGTGGCTCACGCCTACTTAACGGCCAGTTCGGTACTAAATCTTTCCAAATCGGTTCAGATTCAGGTGAAGCGGTAATGCTTACTCTGAACAACATGCGCTCTGATACAACAGCGATGGGTGGTTCTACTTACTCAGCGACTGAAGGTAAAGATTCAAACTGGAAAGTGGGTGCTGAAAATACAGAATTAACAATGAACTTTGTTGATAGCAAAGGTGAAGAACAAAACATCACTATCAATGCAAAAGCTGGTGACGACATTGAAGAAGTAGCAACTTACATCAATGGTCAAAGCGATGCAGTAAATGCTTCTGTAACTGAAGACGGCAAATTACAAATTTTTGCAGCAGCAGATGCAACTGATATTGAATTCAGTGGTTCATTAAGCAATGAACTGGGTATGGGTAATAAAGTATCTGACACAGTTAAGAGCATCGATGTAACAACCGTTGGTGGTTCACAAAAAGCAGTAGCAATTCTTGATTCAGCAATGCAATACGTTGATTCAAACCGTGCTGATTTAGGTGCTTTCCAAAACCGTTTCAACCACGCTATTAACAACTTAGAAAACATTAACGAGAACGTGAATGCGTCTAACAGCCAAATCAAAGATGTTGATTTTGCTAAAGAAACGACAGCAATGACGAAATCTCAAATCCTGCAACAAGCGAGCTCGTCTATTCTTGCTCAAGCTAAGCAGGCACCAAATGCAGCATTAGGCCTGTTGGGCTAATCAGCATAGTAAACACTTGTGAGAATGTGAGCTTATGCCATCTGCAAAGTTCAATCCCAACAGGTTATAAGTGAGTCTGACTTACTTTATAAAAATTAAACTTAGGCTATCTCGCGATGTATTTTGTAGAGGTGAGAGTCTACAAAGTATATAGAGATACGCTTTTAAATATATGTGAGAAACAATGGCTGGGGCGGAGGATGAGACCAAACCACCATTGCACTTTCCCTTAGGAGATCTATTTATGTCTATTACAGTAAATACTAACGTATCAGCAATGACTGCACAGCGTTACTTAAACAGCGCAACTGATGGCGTTAACCAATCTATGGAACGTCTATCATCTGGTAGCAAAATCAACAGTGCTAAAGATGACGCAGCTGGTCTACAAATCTCTAACCGTCTAAACACGCAAACTCGTGGTCTAGACGTAGCGGTTCGTAACGCAAACGACGGCATCTCTATGATGCAAACTGCTGAAGGCGCAATGAAAGAGACTTCAAACATCCTTTCTCGTGTACGTGACCTAGCACTGCAATCGTCAAATGGTTCAAACACTGACGCTGACCGTCAAGCGATCCAACAAGAAGTTACGGCTCTTTCTGACGAAATGAACCGTATCGCTGAAACAACTTCTTTCGGTGGCACACGTCTACTTAACGGTAACTTCGGTACTAAATCTTTCCAAGTTGGTGCTGATTCAGGTGAAGCAGTAATGCTTACTCTAAACAACCTACGTGCAGACGAAGCAAACATGGGTGGTAAAACATTCACAGCTTCTGAAGGTGTTGCTGCTGGTTGGACTGCTGGTAAAGATGCAAACATGACTATCACAATCGCTGATAAGAATGGTGAAGAGCAAGCTATCGAAATCAACGCTAAAGCTGGCGACGATATCGAAGAAGTTGCAACATACATCAACGGTCAAACTGACAAAGTTAGCGCTTCTGTTGGCGAAGATGGCAAACTACAAGTATTCGCAGCTAAAGACGTTGCAGAAGGCGAAATCAGCTTCTCTGGTGCTCTAGCTAAAGAAACTGGTATGGCTGATGCTGAAGTTGCAAACAAAACTGTTGGCAACATCGACGTAACTACAGTTGCTGGTTCTCAAAACGCAGTAGCAGTTGTTGACGCAGCAATGAAATTTGTTGATAGTCACCGTTCTGAACTAGGTGCTGCTCAAAACCGTATGGGTCACACAATCAGCAACTTAGACAACATTAACGAAAACGTTTCTGCTTCTAAGAGCCAAATCAAAGACGTTGATTTCGCGAAAGAAACAACTGAAATGACTAAGTCTCAAATCCTACAGCAAGCAAGTTCTTCTATCCTTGCTCAAGCTAAGCAAGCGCCAAACGCTGCTCTAGGTCTATTACGTTAATCGTTGATTAATTGATAATACTAAAATAGGTAGGTGGGCGGCTTCATCGTCTACCCACTTACTGAAATATGACAGCAGGACCGCTCCTCTTGCTGTCTTTTTTCGTATTAGGAGGAAAATACTATGGATTCATCATTTGTATCTTCAACAATCCACTCCACACCCCCTTCAAATAACGGCACGCAAATTGCTAGTTCTAATGTGCAACCAGCATCATCTGTTTATGTAGATAACAAAGCATCGCTTATCGAAGGTACAGAACCTTTAACCGCTAGCGAAGCCATTGTTGCAGAAGCAGAACAAAAGCTTGAAACGAAAAAGAAAGAAGCACTTCATAAAGCAGTAGAAGAGCTTAATGAATACGTTAAAAGCATGGATCGAGGACTATCGTTTCGCCTAGATGAAGAGTCAGGGCGGCAGGTTATTACCGTTTTTGAAGTCAGCAGCGGTGATATCATTCGACAAATTCCCGATGAAAAGATGTTGGAAGTTGCTAGAGATTTAGCTGCCAGTGCATCTGGATTGATAGCTGAGAGGATTTAAACCGTTAATTGAGGAAAGCGATTCATGAGTGTTAGCCCGATGGGGATGGGTGGTGGCCTAGATATTAATTCTATGGTGAGCAAAATAGTTGAAAGCGAGCGCTTACCTAAGCAGCAGCGCATCGACCGTGAACGTTCAGACATAGATACTAATATTAGTGGTTACGGCCGTCTGCAAGAATCATTAGATACCATGAAGAATCTTATGACGACTTTCCGTCAAGACGACACATTTGCATCGAGAACTATCTCAAGTAGTGATGAAGATGTAGTTAGTGCTACGGCGAGCCCTGATGCACTTGCGGGTCGTTATACTATTGACGTTTTACAACTTGCTCAAGCTCAAAAGCTAGCATCGTCTCCTATTCGTGATGATGCTAAATTTGGCCCGGGTAAATTAGAAATATCGCTAGGTAAGAAATCATTTACCATCGATGTTGTCGGCCAAAATAATAAAATTACTGACATTTTAAAACAGATTAACAGTGCACCTTCAAATCCAGGTGTGCAAGCTTCTATCGTAAAAGACGATGGTGGCTCTCGTTTAATTCTCGCATCTGATAAGCCAGGCGAAAGTAATAAAGTTAAAATTGAAGTTGATGCAAAATACAATAACCAATTGCATCGATTTGCGTTTAACCCTGACTTTGATCCAACGGTATCAACGAAGTTTGATATTCCAACATTGCTTCAATATCAGCAAGTGCCTGAAGTTGCCGCTCAACAAGTTCGTGAGCCAATTACAGAGCAAGAAGTACCAGAGCTGAGTGACGAAGAAAAATACGCTTACTTTAAACCTTTAATTGATTATGCCAATCGTGAATTAGCTCGTGAAGAAAAAGCAGCTAAAGAAATCATGATGCAGCAAGAAGCAACAGCGGCATTAGCGACGTTAGAAGATCCAACCGATCCAACATCTGGCATGTCAGGATGGAGTGAGCGAACTGCAGGAACACTGCAAGCGGCACTTCCAAATGAAGATGAAAAGATTGAATTAGCTAAAGCGGCAAAGCAAGGCGATCAAGATGCAGCTGAAGCACTTGCAGAAATTGGACAAACGCCAGATACAGTTTTCCAAGCTGCGGGCATTACTTATGAAGCGCCTCAGAAAGAAGCACCGAAAAAAGAAATTGTTGATATAGCAAAAGAAAAAGTAGAAAAACTGCCGCCAACAATTAAAGAAATAGCAAAAGAAAAATTAGAACCGATTGAAAAGGTTGTAGAGACCATTAAACCAGAAGGTCCACGCAAACCTTTATATTCTGGTCTTCAAGAAGTTCAATCGGCAAGCAGTGCAAAAGTGGTCTTGGATGGCGTTGCAAGAATAAGCAGTGACACCAATGTTATTCAAGATGCGGTTCAAGGTGTTGATATCACTTTAAAAGGTACAACAGCTGAAGCAAGTAAGCGTATCGATTTAGATGTGCAGTTTGATAGAGATACTGTAAAAGCTGCTATCGAACAATTTGTTAATACTTACAATCAGTTCTATGAAACCACTAAAGCATTGAGTGGTTTTGATCCGGCAACAGGTCAAAGTGGTCCTCTTGCGGGAGACAGTGTCGTGCGTTCGGCTGAGTCTCGTTTAAAATCTGTGTTTGTCGCGCCAGTCGAATCAGCGCCTACAGGGATAAAAACTCTGATAGAGCTTGGTATTTCAACAACTCGACAAGGCACACTTGAAATAAATCAGTCAATGTTAGATCGTCAATTGAATGAAAATTTCAGTCAATTGCATACCTTCTTTGGTGGCTCAAAAGGTTTTGCAAAAAAGGTTGAAGACGTTATTCAAAGTATGACAGGGGTGAGTGGTCCAATTCGTACGCGAATGAATACGATGCGAGATCAAAACTATCGTCTTAATGATCAGCAGGTTGATTTAGATCGCCGAATGGAAAGTCTTCAAGAACGTACGCGTAATAAATTTGCCAATATGCAAGATGTAACCGGAAAAATGAAAGCGCAGTTATCAGGTATGATGAATGCGTTGGGTTAATGCTGCCTTGTTATTGGTATAGAGGTTACCGATGGAATTATTAAAGCAATTAGAAGCGTTAGATCAAGAGTTACAAAACCAATATCGTAGTGAAGATATTAATTTTGAACAATTGGCTACTTTTTTAGCAAATCGGGAACAACTCTTGCATGCATGTATGCAAGCGTCAGAAATAGTGGCATCCACTGAATGGCAACTCGCAATTGCACGAACCCAACTTATTGTTAAAGAGATGACAGAGTTAGGGCAGCAATTTGCACTTGATTATCAAAAACTGAATCATGCGAAGAAATCGGTTCAGTTGTATAGAAAATTTCAATAAAACTGAGGAAATACGATGAGAGGTTCACTACAGGCATATAAAAAGGTATCAATTGATAGCCAATTAAGTGCTGCATCACCTCATAAGGTAATTCAAATGCTAATGGCTGGAGCTATTGAGCGTTTAATCCAAGGTAAAGCTGCCATGGAACAAGGCAATACACCAGTTAAAGGCGAGCGTCTTGGCAAGGCATTAGACATCGTGATCAGTCTACGTTCGTGTCTATCAATGGACGATGGTGGTGAAATTGCTAGTAACCTAGATTCTTTATACGATTTTATGATCCGCCAAATTTCACACGCTAACCAAAATAATGATGGTCAGGCTATTGATGATGTTGTAGAAATGCTACGTGAAATCAAATCAGCTTGGGATCAAATTCCTGCAGAATTTCATAATCTTACCGCAGATCAAGTTGGTATCTAATTAAACCGATTTTATAAATCAAATTTATTTTTCGATTTTTATACTAACCTCTCATTTACAACATGACTGTCGATAAGTAGACAGTCATAGTTGCCTTATTTTTCTTATGCTATAATATGTTGGCAATATTTCGTTGCTGTTCAATGAATAGACCACATAAATCAAAGAATTAAGGCATATCCACATCTATGCAAGGTTTAGCAAAGACTCTTATTATTGAAGATGATGCTCAGAGCCGTCATAATCTTAAGGTGATCCTTGAGTTTATCGGTGAACATTGTCATGCCATTTCAGCTTCAGAATTGTCTACTTTTGAGTGGAGTGAGCCATGGAGTGCTTGTTTTTTAGGTCAAGTTTCTGACCAAGCGCTGAAAGATATAATCAAAAGTTCATTAGTTGTACATAATCATATTCCAGTCATTATGCTTGCGGGGGCTATGCATGATGTTGAGGAATTGACAAACTATGTTGGTGAACTGAATCAACCAGTTAATTATCCTCAATTAACCGATGCATTACGTCATTGCCAAGAATTTATGGGTCGTCGTGGGTTAGAAGTACCTCACCTAGGCCGTAAAAATACCTTATTCCGTAGTATGGTTGGACAAAGTACCGCTATTAGTACTGTTCGCCATTTAATTGAACAAGTTTCAGGTACAGAAGCAAGCGTATTAGTTCTTGGTGAATCGGGCACAGGTAAAGAAGTAGTTGCACGTAACTTGCACTATCATTCGCCACGCCGTAAAGGACCATTTGTTCCGGTTAACTGTGGTGCAATTCCACCAGATCTTCTAGAAAGTGAACTGTTTGGCCATGAGAAAGGGGCGTTTACCGGTGCAATTACTGCACGTAAAGGTCGCTTTGAATTGGCACAAGGCGGTACGTTATTTTTAGATGAAATTGGTGATATGCCAATGCCGATGCAGGTGAAATTACTTCGTGTTCTTCAAGAGCGTTGTTTTGAGCGTGTAGGTGGTAATCAGAGTATTCGTGCTGATGTTCGTATTGTTGCTGCGACGCACCGTAATTTAGATGAGATGATAGAGAAAGGCACATTCCGTGAAGATCTGTATTATCGTTTAAATGTTTTCCCAATTGAAATGCCGGCATTACGTGAGCGTAAGCAAGATATTCCTTTGTTGCTGCAAGAGTTATTAGCAAGAATGGAAGCTGAAGGCAGCACACGCGTACGACTAACTCCTCGTGCCGTTAACTCGTTAATGGAACACCATTGGCCTGGTAACGTACGTGAATTAGCAAACTTAATAGAGCGTTTGATGATCTTATTCCCAGGGGAATCGGTGGACGTAAATCACTTACCAACGAAGTATCGTTATAGTGATATTCCAGAGTTTCAACCTGAAAATTACAATCAGCAATCAATTGAAGAGCAAGAACAAGCGGCATTAGCTGACATGTTTGCTAACTTTAGTGATGGTGGTATTCCTCAACAAGGAATGCAAAACGCAGGACCAACATCGAATGATTTACCAGAAGATGGTTTAAATCTGAAAGAGATGTTAGCCGAAGTTGAAGTTAATATGATATGCCAGGCACTTGAAGCGCAAAATGGTGTTGTTGCACGAGCAGCAGACATGCTAGGTATGCGCCGTACTACTCTTGTTGAGAAAATGCGTAAATATAATTTAAATAAAGATGATATGCGTTAATACTCTTTAGTCAAAAAGAGATAACGTTTCACTAATTTAAATGACAAAAATTTGACCGTCAAGCTTACATGTGTAGTGTAAGTTGTTGATAATAAATACCAAAAGGGCTGGCATGTAAAATGCATCAGCCCTTTTGTTGTTTTGGCGGGAATAAAATTATGCAGGGTAATTCTGAGAGTGACTTAAACTCACCTCTTGGCACAGTAGAAGAGCAAAATACACGGTATAAACAGGTTTTAGATGTTATGCCAGCTGGGGTTATTTTACTTGATACACAAGGTATGGTGTGTGAAGTCAACCCAGAGGCAATTAAGCTTTTAGGTTTACCTTTATTGGGAGAGCGTTGGTTTGAAGTCATTCAACGATCGTTTGATCCAAGAGAAGATGATGGTCATGAGATCTCGTTACGTAATGGACGCAAAGTTCGATTAGCAATTTCGGCATCAGAAACAGGTCAATTAATACTAATAACTGATCTGACTGAAACGCGTTTATTGCAATCGCGTGTGAGTGATCTTCAGCGATTATCATCATTAGGTAAGATGGTTGCCTCTCTTGCTCACCAAGTAAGAACGCCGTTATCGAGTGCAATGCTGTACGCTTCAAACTTAGGATCACCAAATTTACCTGCCGCAACGCATAAACGTTTTCAAACTAAATTGGTTGATCGCCTTCATGATTTAGAGAAGCAAGTGAATGACATGCTGCTCTTTGCTAAAGGCGGTGATAATAAAGTTGTTAAGCCATTCACTATTGGTGATTTGGTCGCTGAATATCGTCCAATGGTTGAAACGGCTCTGCAATCAAATCAAGTCGATTATTTCCTAGAAGTCGAACATGAAGACACTGTGCTAATGGGGAACGCCAATGCCATTGCCAGTGCCATTAGTAATTTGATCATGAATGCCATTCAAGTGATAGGGAAAGGGTGTCAAATCGACGTCTTTTTCAGACCTGTGAATGGGTTTTTAAAAATATCGGTGCAAGATAATGGCCCCGGTATACCACTAGAGTTACAAGACAAAATAATGGAACCATTTTTTACTACTCGCTCTCAAGGCACAGGCCTTGGTCTTGCCGTTGTACAAATGGTTTGTCGAGCTCATAAAGGACAACTTGAATTGTATTCAGAACCGGATGATGGCGCATGTTTTACCATGTCAATTCCACTATCAGCAACCCAAACAGACAACCTAGCTCAAACAGAATCTGGAGAATAAATCATGGCACAAAGCAAAGTATTAATTGTCGAGGATGATGAAGGTTTACGTGAAGCCTTGATCGACACGCTAGAGTTAGCTGGTTACGAATGGGTAGAAGCCGATAGCGCAGAAACAGCATTACTTATTTTGAAGAAAGAACCTGTTGATATTGTTGTTTCTGATGTTCAAATGGCTGGCATGGGTGGATTGGCCTTATTGCGCAGTATTAAATTAAATTGGCCGAATCTTCCGGTTCTTTTAATGACGGCTTACGCCAATATTGAAGATGCGGTTTCTGCAATGAAAGATGGTGCTATTGATTACATGGCTAAGCCATTTGCACCTGAAGTATTACTGAATATGGTTAGCCGTTATGCTCCAGTGAAAACGGAGCAAACGGGTGATGCTATCGTTGCTGATGAAAAGAGTCTTAAGCTACTTAAATTAGCTGATAAAGTCGCACGTACAGACGCTAACGTGATGGTGCTTGGTCCTAGTGGTTCAGGTAAAGAAGTCATGTCACGTTATATTCATAACAATTCACAACGAAGTGAAGGCCCATTTGTTGCCATTAACTGTGCCGCTATTCCTGACAATATGTTAGAAGCAACGTTATTTGGTTATGAAAAAGGTGCCTTTACGGGGGCCGTTCAAGCGTGCCCAGGTAAATTTGAACAAGCTCAAGGTGGTACTATTTTACTGGATGAGATCAGTGAAATGGATCTTAATCTACAAGCTAAGTTATTGCGTGTATTACAAGAACGTGAAGTTGAGCGTTTAGGTGGTCGTAAGAGCATTAAGTTAGATGTACGTATCTTAGCAACCAGTAACCGTGATCTGAAAAAGTACGTAGAAGAAGGTAATTTCCGTGAAGATTTATATTACCGCTTAAACGTATTCCCAATTGCATGGCCGCCATTAAAAGATCGTAAAGGTGATATTGCACCAATAGCTCAACACTTAGTAGAGCGTCACTGTCAAAAACAAGGTTTACCAGTTCCTAGTTTTAGTGCAGAAGCCACTCAAAAACTAGAAGCGTACCCATGGCCGGGTAACGTTCGTGAACTAGATAACGTAGTTCAACGTGCGCTTATTCTTGCTGAAGAACATACGATCACTGCGGATGATGTTTTATTAGAAGGGGTTGATTGGGCGGATGCGGATGGCTTACAACAAGTGGTAAGTGGTGAAGCGCCAACAATTAGACCTGAGCAACAAGTACCGTCAATAAATGAGACAGCAGCACCAGCAACGTCTGAAGAAAGTGAGGTTTTGGTTGCATCTAGTGGCTTAGGTGGTGAACTTAGAGAACAAGAATTTATCATTATCCTTGAAACCATAAAAGCCTGTGATGGTAAACGAAAAGATGTCGCTGAAAAACTAGGTATTAGCCCAAGAACACTACGTTACAAGTTAGCGAAGATGCGTGATGCTGGAATAGATATCCCAAGTTAAAACAATGAGTTATCGTTATTGATATATTGGTATGTAAATTGCTTCATATACTTCGGGTCGTAAAATTAAGTCAAGAAGTTGACTGGGTCGGAGAATAGAAATGAAAATCGGTGGTTTACAGGACGAGATGCAAGCAATGATGCTTGATGCGTCAAATACAACGCGTCAAGTAACAGGAAAAGAAGTCGGTGCGGACTTCAGTGCAATGTTTGCGAAAGCCGTCAATAACGTAAATGGATTACAAAAGGCATCAAGTGATTTAGCCGTGCGTTTTGACAGAGGTGATGAAGGGGTTTCATTATCAGACGTTATGATTGCACGAAATAAATCAAGCGTTGCATTTGATGCCACAATTCAAGTGCGCAATAAGCTAGTTGATGCTTATAAAGCACTGATGAATATGCCAGTCTAATTTCTAGGAATTAAAGCGTGTCGGAAGAGAACAAAAACACGAACTTAGCCGTATCGGATGATATGCCAACAGGCGGTGCTATGGCACTGGATAGCTCTGTTGATGTACAAAATCCAGATGTTGATGAGCAAAGTTCTTCAAAATTAGATTCAGCTTTAGGTAATCTTGACTTATTGCGTCAGGTTATCCTCGTATTATCTGTTTCTATTTGTGTGGCGTTAATTGTCATGCTTTTCTTTTGGGTTCAAGAACCAGAGATGCGTCCACTTGGGGTTTATGAAACAGATGAACTTATCCAAGTGCTTGATCATCTTGATGCTCAAAAAGCAGAATACAAACTAGATGGTAATACCATTTTAGTTCCTGCCTCTGAATTCAGTAAAATGAATCTAGATCTGTCTCGTGCAGGCTTAAATAAAGCCGTAGGTGAGGGAGATGATATCTTATTACAAGATATGGGCTTTGGGGTTTCACAGCGTTTAGAACAAGAGCGTTTAAAACTAAGTCGTGAGCGCCAATTAGCAAGTACATTTGAGCAAATGAGACCAATTCGTAAAGCTCAAGTATTACTCGCAATGCCAAAACAAAGTGTATTTGTTCGTCATAATCAAGAAGCATCGGCAACGGTATTCTTGACCATGCGAATGGGTGCAATGCTAAAACAAGAAGAAGTAGATTCAATTGTTGATATGGTTGCAAGTGCGGTTCCAGGAATGAAACCAACACGCGTTACCGTAACGGATCAGCATGGTCGCCTTTTAAGCTCTGGTACGCAAGATCCGATGGCAATGGCTCATCGAAAAGAGCAAGAGCTAGAGCGTAAACAAGAGCAATCTTTACGAGATAAAATTGACGCAATCCTTATTCCTATTTTGGGTTTAGGTAACTATACCGCTCAAGTGGATGTGTCTATGGATTTCAGTGCTATTGAGCAAACTCGTAAGCAATTTGATCCGCAAACTCCATCTACTCGAAGTGAATACACGTTAGAAGATTATAACAACGGTAATGTGATTGCAGGCGTTCCAGGTGCGCTAAGTAACCAACCGCCAGTTGATTCCGCTATCCCTCAAGATATCGCAGAATTAAAAGATGGTTCGGTATTAGGCCAAGGTTCAGTTCATAAAGAAGCAACACGAAACTTTGAACTTGATACAACAATCAGTCATGAGCGCAAGCAGACGGGTACCGTTGCACGTCAAACCGTATCGGTTGCGATTAAAGAACGTCAAAGCGTTAATCCTGAAACAGGTGAAGTAACATATACACCAATTTCAGCAGCAGAATTAGATAAGATCCGTCAAATTATTATTGGTAGTGTTGGTCTAAATGAACAGCGTGGTGATTTACTGAATGTACTGAGCGTGAAGTTTGCTATTGAAGAGCAACCAATTGCGATTGATGTACCAATTTGGGAAAACCCTAACTTTAATGATTGGGTTAAGTGGCTTGCTGGTGCCTTGGTTATTATCGCTGTTATTCTTGTTCTTGTTCGTCCAGCAATGAATAAATTACTGTTCCCTAACCAAGCTGAAGATGAAGCATTGGCAAATGCAGAGCGTAATGCTGAAGGTGAGATGGGCTTAATTGGCAGTGATTTAGATGGAGATGGATTCGAGTTTGGCTCGGGCATCGATCTTCCTAATTTGCATAAAGACGAAGATTTATTGAAAGCGGTTCGTGCACTGGTTGCAAATGAACCGGAATTAGCAGCACAAGTAGTTCGAAACTGGGTATCTGAAAATGGCTAATGAAATTGTAGAAGCAGGAAATAAAGAAGAAGAAACACCAGAATTTGATCTTTCTTCATTATCAGGCTCAGAGCGTGCAGCGATTTTATTGCTAAGTTTAAGTGAAGAAGATGCGGCAAGTATTATTCGTCACTTAGAACCAAAGCAAGTTCAAAAAGTAGGTGCAGCAATGGCAACCGTATCTGACTTAAATCAGATCAAAGTGTCAGCGATTCACCGTGCGTTCTTAGAAGATATTCAGAAATACACCAGCATTGGTATGGGCAGCGAAGACTTTATGCGTAACGCATTAGTTGCTGCTCTTGGTGAAGATAAAGCGAATAACCTAGTAGATCAAATTCTACTAGGTAGCGGTTCTAAAGGCTTGGATTCATTGAAATGGATGGATCCTCGTCAAGTGGCAAGCATCATTATGAATGAGCACCCGCAGATCCAAACCATCGTATTATCTTACTTAGATCCAGACCAATCAGCGGAGATTTTATCTCAATTCCCTGAACGTGTTCGTCTTGATCTAATGATGCGTATTGCGCACCTTGAAGAAGTTCAACCATCAGCTCTAGCTGAATTGAACGAAATCATGGAGAAACAATTCGCAGGTCAATCTGGTGCTCAAGCTGCGAAAATTGGCGGCCTGAAAGCAGCGGCAGAAATCATGAACTACCTAGATAACAGCATTGAAGGTATGTTGATGGATCAAATCCGTGACCAAGATGAAGAGACCGCAACTCAGATTCAAGATCTTATGTTTGTATTTGAAAACCTTATCGATGTTCAAGATCAAGGCATTCAAATGCTATTGCGTGATGTTCCACAAGAAGTTCTGCAGAAAGCACTTAAAGGTGCAGATGATGCACTTAAAGAGAAAATGTTTAAGTGTATGTCGAAACGTGCAGCGGAACTTATGCGTGATGATCTTGAAGCTATGGGTCCAGTCCGTGTTGCAGACGTTGAAGCCGCTCAGAAAGAAATTCTGGCAGTGGCACGTCGAATGGCAGATTCTGGCGATCTAATGCTTTCTGGCGGTGCGGATGAATTCGTATAATACGTTTTCATTTCATTGAGTTATAATTAAACGGCTATTTCATAATACGATTGAAATAGCCGTTATTCTTTCTAATCTTCTTCTTCTTTGTACGGGTTATCATCATGAGTATCAGCAAAAAACGTGGCTTTATTCGCATTACCGATGAGAGTGAACTACAAAAAACGAATATTTGGGAATCCCCAGATTACTCTGATCCAAATAAACCTGCTCGTGAAACCGCTTTTAATTACGATCCTAGTTGGACTCCATCGCTTCCAAAAGAAGAAGAACCGGAAGAATTTGTTTTAACAGAAGAAATCATTGAACAAATTAAGCAAGGTGCTTACAACGAAGGCTTAATGGAAGGCCAAGAGTTTGGCTACAAAGAAGGTTTAGAAAAAGGTCAAGCAGAAGGGTTTGAAGCTGGGAAACCTGAAGGTTATCAAGTTGGTTATGATGAAGGAATTGCGGCAGGCCAAGCTGAAATTCAAGAACGTATCCAGCAATTAATTGCCATGGCAGACAAATTTGCAGAGCCATTAGCATTGCTTGATTCTCAAGTCGAAAAACAGCTGATAGATATGGTGTTAGCACTGACTAAAGAAGTGGTTCATGTAGAAGTAAAAACAAACCCTCAAGTTATTTTAGATACGGTTCGAGAGTCTGTAGAAACACTGCCTGTTACTGAGCGTGAAATTAAAATTGCGTTAAATCCAGAAGATCACCAACGAGTTATTGAAGCGTATGGTGAAGAAGCGTTAACTCAAAAGCAGTGGACATTAACCGCAGAGCCGTCGATGAACTTAGGTGATATAAATATTCAAGCCTCTGATTCAAAAGTAAGTTATTTGCTAGAAGAGCGAATTAAGAGCGTACTAAACAAGTTCTGTGGTGTGAATCGTCATCAAGGAAATCAGTAATGTTGTCATTATCTGAACGTTTATCTCAATATAAAACCACAGGCTTAACCACTCGCGCTATTGCCTCAGGTAAATTAGTGCGTGTTGTTGGTCTAACGCTTGAAGCAACAGGTTGTCGAGCACCTATTGGTAGTTCCTGTTTGGTTGAAACCGTAAATGGTGAGATCGAAGCCGAGGTTGTTGGCTTTTCAGGTGAAAACTTATTTTTAATGCCAAGCGAACAAGTTTCAGGTGTTTTACCTGGCGCTAAAGTTACTCCAATCGCCGATGGTAGTGGTATTCCTGTTGGTATGGAACTGCTTGGGCGTGTGGTGGATGGGGTCGGTAACCCTATTGATGGTCTTGGTGAACTCTATACTGAGCATACCGCATCATTTACTTCTGAGCCAATTAACCCATTATCCAGAAAGCCGATTTCAGAACCACTTGATGTTGGTTTAAAAGCAATTAATGGTTTACTTACTGTCGGTAAAGGTCAACGTTTAGGATTATTTGCAGGTTCGGGTGTTGGTAAATCGGTAACACTAGGCATGATGACTCGAGGTACAACTGCGCAAGTGGTAGTTGTAGGTCTAATTGGTGAGCGTGGACGCGAAGTAAAAGAATTCATCGAAGAAATTTTAGGCCCTGAAGGTCGTCAGCGCTCGGTTGTAGTCGCTGCTCCTGCCGATGCATCTGCATTGATGCGACTAAAAGGGTGCCAAACCGCATTAACCATTGCTGAGTATTTTCGTGATCAAGGCTTAGATGTTTTACTGTTAATGGATTCATTAACTCGTTTTGCTCAAGCACAACGTGAAATTGCCTTATCCGTTGGTGAACCACCAGCAACCAAAGGTTATCCGCCTTCTGTATTTGCAAAATTACCGGCATTGGTTGAACGAGCGGGTAATGGTAATGAAAACCAAGGTTCTATTACGGCATTCTTTACTGTATTAACGGAAGGGGATGATTTACAAGACCCAATCGCCGATGCTTCACGTGCGATTTTGGATGGACACATTGTATTGTCTCGTGAAATGGCTGATGCAGGTCATTATCCAGCGATTGATGTTGAGAAATCTGTCAGCCGTGTTATGCCACAAATTACCGACGAAGAACATATGCTTATGTCTAAAGCGGTGAGACAAGTGTTGTCTACTTGCCGTAAAAACCAAGACTTGGTATCGATAGGTGCGTATAAGCCGGGTACTGATCCTGCTATTGACCAAGCATTCACGTTAAAACCAAGATTAGACGAATATCTACAACAGCGTATGAAAGAAAGTGTTCCATACGATATGTGTAAAAACATGCTTAAAATGTTGCTTAGTGGCTAAGGCATAGTAAATGACAAGTACTTTTGATTTCTTATTAGAGCAAGCCCAAGAAAGAGAAAACCAAGCGGTGATGGCATTGAATAAAGCCAAAGCTGAATTGGAAGACTTTTATGAGCAAGTAAAGCAGATTGAAAAATACCGTCTTGATTATTGTAATCAACTATTGCAGCGTGGTCAGCAAGGGTTAACTGCAAGCCAATATGGTCATTTAAATAAATTTTTGGTTCAGTTAGATGAAACATTAACCAAGCAAAAAAGTGCAGAATCCCATTTCACATCACAAGTGGATAATTGCCAAACTTATTGGCAAGAGACTCGTAAGCAGCGACGATCTTATGAGTGGATGATGGACAAGAAAAAAGCAGAGCGACAAAAAATGTTGGATAAGCAAGAGCAAAAAATGATGGATGAGTTCTCAACCCTTCAATTTGCTCGCCGAAGTAAAACTGAATAATCATATTGAGTGATTGATTCAAGGTTTTTTAATTCATCAGTATTTTCCCTTCATAATCTTTCAAATTACCCCTCGCTGAGGTTAAGTGATAAAAGTGGCTTAATATTTGCTTTAAAATAAGCAAAGCAGAGCCACTATCGCGCTCGTCAAAAAATCCACACTCAATGTAGAGAACATACTATGAGCAGTCATGACTTATCATTAAACGGTATTAATAAAACCGCGCCTGTAAAGCCAGATACTAAAACGGCTGCTGTAGATAAACCAGAATCTGAAGGCTTTATTGAAGAGCTAAAAGAGGTAATGGGATTAAAGGAAAAAGACGACGCCAAAAAAACAACGGTTGATGAGAAAGGCGATGTTGAAAAAGGCGAAGCGAGCGAAAAATCGAAAGAGTCTGAATCTGTTGAAGCGAAAGAAGAAACAACAGAGGACAAAGTAAGCCAAGGTTCTGAATTATTATCTCGTCTTGATCAAGCTAATAGCACATTAGTTGATAAAAAAGACGAAGCGAAAAAAGCCTCAGATGAAGAAGAATCATCTGACGAAGCCGAATCCTCAGATTCAAGTGATGCTGAAATGTTGCTTACTCAAGCAAGTATTGCCGCTGAAGGTGAGAAAAACAGCAGCAAAACCGTAGCTGAAAAAACAGATCCATTAAAAGAAATTCAATGGGGAAGTACTGCTAAATCGTCAACTCAAGTAGAGGGCGAAACGCAAAGCAAAGGTGAAGCCGCTGGTAATAAAGAATCAACGAAAGAATTATTAACTTCTACTGCACTTATTGGTAAGGCAGAAGCTGAAGCTGGAAAGTTAGCAGAGGCGAAAAAAGCAAAAATGGATATCTCAGCACTTGGTATGACTCAAGTTGCTAATGGTGAAGCGGTTAATTTAACTGAATCTAAAACCACAGATACCTTTGCACAGCAACTAGCACATGCGTCAGGTACGACAGCAACTCAACAAGCGGCAGCCGTTCAAGCGCAACGAGCAGACCCAATGAATGTGCCTTTAAATATTCGTCAAGAAATGGTGAGTGATGAAGTCGCTGAGCGCATCAATATGATGATGGCGAAAAACCTCAAGCATGTTGATATTCGTTTAGATCCACCTGAAATGGGGCGTATGCACATTCGTCTGAATATGGGTGCAGATAGCGCAGGTGTGCAGTTTACTGTTTCAAACCAACACGCAAGAGATGCGATTGAACAAACATTGCCGCGTTTACGTGAAATGTTTGCTCAACAAGGGATCCAATTGGCCGATACATCAGTACAACAACAAAGTTCGGGTGATTCTTCACAATATGCTTACCAAAAAGAAGAGCATAGCAACCATGGTTCGGGTTTTAGTGAAGAGTCTTCAGAAGAGCACGAAATCAGTGTTCAAGTATCATCAAAACCGAATGATGGCATCAGTTTTTACGCGTAAACACAATAATATAAATTAGCGACATTAGAATAAAAATTAATAGTTATTTAAAGAGGAATGAGAATGGCTGAACAAGGTGATGTGCCTAAAGGTAAGAAGAAACTAATGATCATTATTGCATTAGTTGCTTTATTACTGATTGGTGGAGGCGTTGCTGCTTGGTTCTTTATGTCAAGCGAGCCAGCACCAGAACCAACAGAGCAAGATATTGCCGCTTTGGAAGCGAATATGCCTGCACTGTATTTAAATTTGCCTCAGCCATTTATCTTTAATGTGACCGGCGATAAACGTGACCGCTTAGTTCAATTAAAAGTACAGGTCATGATGCGTGGTGCTGATAATGAAGCCGTTGCTAAACAGCATACACCACTTATTGAGAGTGCTTTATTATCGACATTTGCTGCTGCAACCGTTGAACAACTAAGAGAGCCTCGTGGCCGAATTGAGCTACGTGAGCAAGCGACACGTGATATCCAAGATGCCTTTACTAAAATTACAGCTAAGCCTGTAGTTGAAAAAGTATTATTTACCGACTTTGTAATGCAATAGGTTTAATGTGACAGATCTACTATCCCAAGACGAAATTGATGCTCTACTCCACGGTGTAGATGATGTAGAAGATGATGTTGTCGGTAATGATGACAATGTAGGCTCAATGAAGAGCTTTGATTTCTCATCACAAGACCGAATCGTTCGTGGTCGAATGCCAACACTGGAATTGATTAACGAACGTTTTGCACGCCATATGCGTATTAGCTTATTTAATATGTTAAGAAAAACTGCTGAAGTATCGATTAACGGTGTTTCAATGGTGAAATTTGGTGAGTATCAAAATACGTTATACGTACCAACCAGTTTAAACATGGTGCGCTTCCGCCCACTTAAAGGCACAGCCTTAGTAACAATGGAAGCTCGACTCGTCTTTATTTTGGTAGAGAACTTCTTTGGTGGTGACGGTCGTTTCCACGCTAAGATCGAAGGTCGTGAATTTACCCCAACTGAACGTCGTATTATTCAATTGTTGCTAAAAGTGATTTTTGAAGATTACAAAGAAGCTTGGTCGCCAGTAATGGGCGTTGAGTTTGAATACCTTGATTCAGAAGTAAACCCAACGATGGCAAACATCGTGAGCCCGACAGAGGTTATCGTTGTTAGCTCATTCCATATTGAAGTGGACGGTGGCGGTGGTGATTTCCACGTTGTTTTCCCATATTCAATGGTTGAACCTATTCGTGAATTGCTTGATGCCGGTGTGCAAAGTGACAAGATGGACACTGATGTTCGTTGGAGCAAAGCACTACGCGATGAAATCATGGATGTTCCGGTAGAGATGAAAGTTAACCTATTAGAGAGCCAAATTTCATTGCGCGATCTAATGGAGCTAGAAGCTGGCGATATCATTCCAGTGGAAATGCCAGAAGCAGCAACCGTATTTGTAGAAGACCTACCAACTTACCGCGGTAAAGTCGGTCAATCTAACGATAAATTAGCAATACAGATTACTGAGAAGATCAAGCGCCCAGATATGGTGAAAACGGACTTAGCCTTCCTAGGCAAAGACGTATTGTTTGATTTAGATGATGAAGAATAAGAAACAGAGAAGGTAGTGGATCATGGATTCAAATGAACAACAAATGGCTGACGAATGGGCAGCAGCATTAAGTGAAAGTGCAGAAGCTCAAGCAGTAACCGCACCTTTAGAAGATCTAGAAGAAAAAGCACCAGAGTTCAACGAAGATGAACGTCGCAAGCTTGATACGATTCTAGATATTCCTGTAACGATTTCTATGGAAGTAGGTCGTTCACACATTAGCATTCGTAACTTACTGCAACTAAACCAAGGTTCTGTTGTTGAACTTGACCGAATTGCTGGTGAGTCTTTAGATGTAATGGTTAATGGCACACTTATCGCTCACGGTGAAGTGGTTGTCGTGAATGACAAGTTTGGTATTCGTTTAACAGACGTTATTAGCCAAACTGAACGCATCAAAAAACTTCGTTAATTGAACACGAATAGGGATTGGGTATGAAAAAGCTATGGTTATTGGCATTAGTGCCTTTTCCTCTATTTGCAGCTGAAAAGGCTAATGTTGATTTAGCGGCAACATTAGGTTCGCTGATTTTTGTTATTGCATTAATCCTCTTTTTTGCATGGTTATTAAAGAGAATGCGATTTCCTGGCGTAACAGGAACATCAGGCAGTGCGATGAGCATTGTTAAGCAACTGCCTGTTGGAACAAAAGAGCGAATCGCGGTCGTTCAAGTTGGAGAGGAGCAATTCTTAATCGGGATCACCTCTCAAAATATCAATATGCTAAGTAAGCTAGATAAGCCGTTAGAGGTAAATGAAAATACCATGACGCCTTTCTCTTCTCAACTTAGCCAACTGATGAAAAAAAATGCTAAAAACTAATTTTATTGCCGCCGTCTTGGCGGCATTTTCACTCTTCTGTATGGCATCTCCTGCTTGGGCAGTAGATGATCTCGCTTCCTCTATTCCTCAAACTGCTGCTAGTGCTGAAGGCATGACAGTTACTGCGATGGAAAAAGAGGCAGGAGCAGCAAAAACCATAGCAAAAGGCAGCAGTTCTGGTAGTGGTATTCCAGCATTTACCATGACAACCAATGCCAATGGCGGTGAAGATTACTCTGTAAACTTACAGATTTTAGGTTTAATGACCATGCTTGGCTTCTTGCCTGCAATGGTTATTTTAATGACCTCTTTTACCCGTATTGTCGTTGTGATGTCGATTTTGCGTCAGGCCATGGGTTTACAACAAACACCGTCAAACCAAGTCATTATTGGTATTGCGATGTTTTTAACGTTTTTCATCATGGCTCCGGTGTTTGATAAAGTAAATAACACGGCGATTCAGCCTTATATCAATGAAGAAATTACGGCTCGTGAAGCGTTTGATGTAGCGCAAGTTCCGATGAAAGAGTTCATGTTGGCTCAAACACGAGTAAAAGATTTAGAAACCTTTGTAAATATGTCAGGCGTTGAAGCCCAAAACCCAGAAGATGTACCAATTACCGTGGTTATTCCTGCGTTTATTACTTCAGAGTTAAAGACCGCTTTCCAAATCGGTTTCATGCTTTTCTTGCCGTTCTTGATCATTGACTTGGTGGTGGCATCGGTATTAATGGCAATGGGTATGATGATGCTTTCTCCAATGATCGTATCATTACCGTTTAAGTTAATGTTGTTTGTATTAGTGGATGGTTGGAATTTGATCCTGTCCACCCTCGCAGGCAGTTTTGCAACTTAAGGAGCAATCATGACCCCTGAAATGGCGATAGATTTATTCCGTGGTGCGCTTTACATGGTGCTTATCATGGTATGTGCCATCATTATTCCAAGCTTGTTAATTGGTTTAGTTGTTGCGGTATTCCAAGCGGCAACCTCGATCAACGAACAAACATTAAGTTTCTTACCGCGTCTTATTGTTACTTTGCTTGCTTTGATGCTGTTTGGGCATTGGATGACGCGTATGTTAATGGAATACTTTTATGAACTTATCGCTCGAATGCCAACGGTACTCTATTGACGTGTGCAGCTGAATTGATGCACATGAGCTAATGTTATGGAATATCCAACTCAAATAGTTTTAGATTTTATAGCTACGTATTTCTGGCCTTATACACGTATTTCAGCCATGTTAATGGTGATGTCGGTATTTGGGGCTCGTTTTGTGTCGCCTCGAATTCGACTCTATCTTGGTTTGAGCATTACTTTTGCTGTTATGCCTGCTATTCCTGCCATGCCACCTGAAATCCAATTGGTCTCTTTTCAAGGTTTTATGACCACAGCAGAGCAGATCATTATTGGTGTAGCCATGGGTATGGTTACTGTATTTGTTACTCAAACCTTTGTTCTTTTAGGGCAAATTTTGGGTATGCAATCGAGCTTGGGTTTTGCCTCTATGGTTGACCCCGCTAATGGTCAGAACACGCCACTCCTTGGTCAATTATTTATGTTTTTATCGATTCTGTTTTTTTTAGGAACTGATGGACATTTAAAAATGATTAACTTTGTGGTGATGAGTTTTACAACGTTACCTGTTGGGGTAGGCAAGCTCACCAGTGTAGATTATCAATCCATGGCAAGTTGGCTTGGTATTATGATGAAAGCTGGGTTAAGTATGTCGCTATCAGGCATTATTGCCTTACTGACGGTTAACCTTTCTTTTGGTGTAATGACGCGTGCTGCACCGCAATTAAACATCTTCTCGTTAGGTTTTGCTTTTGCTTTATTAGTTGGCCTATTACTGACTTCTTATATTATTTTGGGCTTGTTTAATCACTATGATCTGCATTGGCTGCGAGCTGAAGAGCAGATATGTAGCATGATCCGATTAGATTGTTGATTATGAAACTTTTATTAATTAACACGACCGTGGAGGTCATTACATATGGCTGAGAGTGACGGTCAAGAACGTACCGAAGACGCCACGTCCAAACGCTTGCAACAGGCCAAAGATAAAGGGCAGGTTGCAAGGTCAAAAGAGCTCGCCTCTGTTTCTGTTTTGGTATGTGGTGCTGTTGCATTAATGTGGTTTGGGGAAGATGTCGCAAGAGCACTATTTTCTGTAATGGAACGCTTTTTTTCTATATCCAGAGAAGAAATTTATGACACCAATAAATTGCTTGAAATCGTTGGTGGTGCATTGATTGCATTGGTTTTTCCTGTCTTTCTTATTTTGATCACTTTGTTTGTTGCAGCACTGGCTGGCGCTGCGGGTCTTGGTGGGATCAGCTTTTCATCTGAAGCGGCGATGCCAAAGTTTTCAAAAATGAACCCTATGTCGGGTATTAAACGTATGTTTGGTATGCAGAGTTGGGTTGAGCTTTTAAAGTCTATTTTAAAGGTATCTCTTGTCGGGGGAATGGCTTTTTATTTAATCGAAGGCAGTAAGGAAGATCTGTTCCAATTAAGCTTGGATACGTATCCCGCTAATATTTTTCACTCTCTAGACATATTATTAAATTTCATACTCTTAATCAGTTGTACTTTACTGATTGTTGTCGCTATTGATATTCCCTTTCAAATTTGGCAACACGCGAATCAGTTGAAAATGACGAAACAAGAAGTAAAAGATGAATATAAAGAAACAGAAGGTAAGCCTGAAGTAAAAGGGCGTATCCGTATGCTTCAACGTGAAATGACTCAACGTCGTATGATGGCTGATGTGCCGTCTGCTGATGTTGTCGTTACTAACCCTGAACACTACTCTGTGGCTTTACGATATGATCAAAGTAAAGATGCTGCACCGATCGTAGTTGCTAAAGGGGTCGATCATGTGGCGATGAAGATCCGTGAGATTGCACGTGAGCACAATATTGATATTTTACCTGCTCCACCATTGGCTCGTGCGTTATATCATTCAACTGAATTAGAACAGCAGATCCCTGATGGCTTATTTGCTGCGGTTGCACAGATTCTGGCGTATATATTCCAGATGAAGCAGTATAAGAAGAAAGGTGGTACTAAGCCTGAATTAGATGAAAGTACGCTGACTATTCCAGATGAATTGAAAAAATAGACAATAACCTAGTTTATTGTTTATCCCAGCCTTTAAGAACGCATTGGTGATGAAGAGTTTGTAACTCAGATTCACTGATGCCATCACTATCAAACATCACTCCAATTTTCGATTGTGACTCTTTTACATCAATATTTTTAATTTCACCACGAACAGAAATCGGTTCAAGACTTTCGATCTCTATTGTGAGTGCAACTTTTTTATTTAGTAAGCTATCAGGGCTGAGTTTTGATGGTAATGCAACGGCACATCCACCGAAAGAAAAGTCTCTCATTACCCCTGTTAGATTTTGTTCATTTACGGATAAATTACACGAAAATTTACTTTCAATGCGTCGGTGAGTTCGGATTGGTTTCATCGTAATGCTACTTGGTGCATGCAGACAAATCATTTCCATTGGACGATAAATTACAGAATGAATTGTGGTTTTAAATGCGATGACATCACAATGTGTTGTGTTCGTAATTGCACGAAAAGTAACGTCAGCACCTTCTAAATAGATTTTATTAAATTCAAGGGGAGGAGAGGATGGGTATTCAATAAAAACGTAATGTCCTTTTTTGAAGCCTATCAACTGTGAATTTGCTTGTGCTGACTGACCGTTTGGACATGTAATTTCGATGATGACGCGACCACCAATATCCATTTTATTAAGTACATTTTGATTTGTACTAAGCGATACACTAGACATAGCAGCACCAAGAGATAAATAAAGGAGGAATTATACAAATTACAAAACCTTTTTCAATTGCGATTCTTATTTTTCTTTTAAAATTAATGAGTTAATCTTGCTTTTGTGACTCTACTTCAATCTGTCAGAAAACTGGAAATTGTCAGCCAAAAAAGTGACATTAATCTGGCTCGAAACTTGCTTTAGTAGCTAAGTAATCACGCTATTAGTCACTTATTATTTGTTTCGTAAGAAATACGAGTTTAGAAGAAGTAGAAGTTAATGAAATTTCAAATTCCGCTGCCGAATAAATTATCAGCTCTACAAGGGCGAGGTATACCACCAATAGGTGTGCCAGTATTAGTTCTGTCCACTCTGGCAATGGTAATTTTACCGATTCCTGCCTTCTTACTCGATTTAATGTTTACCTTTAACATCGCCTTAGCCATGGTGGTGTTACTTGTGACTATCTATACACGTCGTCCGTTGGATTTTGCAGCGTTCCCGACAATCCTTCTGGTTTCAACATTATTACGTCTTGCGTTGAACGTTGCATCAACTCGTGTGGTACTTTTGCATGGTCATGAAGGTCCAGGCGCTGCGGGTCACGTTATCGACGCTTTTGGTAACGTGGTTATTGGCGGTAACTACGCAGTTGGTTTAATTGTATTCATCATCTTAATGATCATTAACTTCATGGTTGTAACCAAAGGTGCGGGCCGTATTTCTGAAGTAAGTGCACGTTTTACCTTGGATGCATTACCTGGTAAGCAAATGGCTATCGATGCCGATTTAAATGCTGGTTTGATTGACCAAGAGCAAGCACGTACTCGTCGTTTTGAAGTAACAAAAGAAGCGGACTTTTACGGTTCAATGGACGGTGCTTCTAAATTCGTAAAAGGGGATGCCATCGCTGGTATCCTTATCCTATTTATTAACATTATCGGTGGTCTTGCCATCGGTATGGCGCAATTTAACCTTGGGTTTGGTGAAGCGGTTCAAATCTATACATTGCTTACTATTGGTGATGGCTTAGTTGCTCAAATTCCATCACTTCTTTTATCGATTGGCGCAGCTATCATGGTTACTCGCCAAAACACCGATGAAGATATGGGTGAACAACTGGTTTTCCAATTGGTTGATAATCCAAAAGCATTAATGGTAACGGCTGGTATCATGTTTGTTATGGGTATCGTTCCTGGCATGCCTCATTTTCCATTCATCTTATTGGCATTATTAGCCGGTGGTTGGTCTTATTATTTAACTAAGAAAAAAGATCAAGAAACAGAAGAAAAGAAAGCTGCACCACCAATGGAGTTGTCTTCTTCTCAACCTAAAGAGCTGTCATGGGATGACGTTCAACCTGTTGATGTTATTGGTTTAGAAGTGGGTTATCGCTTAATCCCTATGGTAGATAAAGAGCAAGGTGGAGAGTTGCTTGATCGTGTGAAAGGGGTTCGTAAAAAGTTATCTCAAGATTTTGGTTTCTTAGTCCCTGCTGTTCATATTCGAGATAATTTAGAATTACCGCCAAACGTATACCGAATTACTTTAATGGGCGTTGCTGGCGGTGAAGCTGAAATTCGCCCAGATAAAGAGTTAGCGATTAACCCAGGTCAGGTTTATGGCTCTATTGAGGGGGAACCAACCTTCGATCCTGCGTTTGGTTTAGAAGCGGTTTGGATCAATGAAGAGCAAAGAGAGCACGCCCAAGCATTAGGCTATACTGTAGTAGATGCAGCAACAGTACTTGCAACGCACTTAAGCCAGCTATTAACGAATAATGCCGCTCAGCTGTTAGGTCACGAAGAAGTTCAGAACTTACTTGAGCTGTTGGCACAAAGTTCACCTAAGTTAGTTGAGGGATTGGTTCCTGATCAATTACCTCTGGGTGCGGTTGTAAAAGTGCTTCAGAATTTATTGAATGAAGCAATTCCAATTCGCGATATTCGAACCATTGTCCAAACTTTGTCTGAATATGCGCCAAAAAGTCAAGAACCTGACATTTTGACGGCTGCTGTTCGAATTTCGTTAAAACGATTAATTGTTCAGGAAATCAATGGGATAGAGGCTGAAATGCCAGTTATTACTCTAATTCCTGAGTTGGAACAAATCTTGCATCAAACTATGCAGGCATCTGGTGGTGAGACCACTGGTATTGAGCCAGGGTTAGCAGAACGTCTGCAAGCATCATTAACTCAAGCGACTCAAGAGCAAGAGTTAAAAGGCGAAGCAGCAGTGCTGTTAACATCAGGGGTATTACGTTCGACATTAGCTAAGTTTGTGAAGAACACGATTCCAAACTTACGAGTTCTCTCTTACCAAGAGATCCCTGATGAGAAACAAATTAGAATTGTTCAAGCTGTTGGTAACTAACCGCGTCAACTTATTTAACGCAGGAATACGATATTGAAAATTAAACGATTTTTTGCAAAAGACATGCGTTCTGCTCTGGTTCAAGTAAAAGAAGAGCTAGGTGTTGACGCTGTCATTATGTCAAATAAAAAAGTAACCGGTGGTATTGAAATTGTTGCGGCTATTGATCCAGGTGCGCAATCTCAATCATTCCCAGCAGTATCACAACGTCAAGTTGAAGAAGACAAGGTGAGTGTTGGCAAAGGTTCAATGACGCGTCGTTTTGCAAATATGATCAAGCAATATGGTTCGCATGGCAGTACACCAACACAAGAGCCAGAAAAAGCTGAGCGTGAAGAGGATAGTTTAGCAGCGCTATTACAACGTCAGTCTAAATTTCAGACTCAATCAACCAACTCGTATTCAAATTCAGCGTCTACTCCAAGATTAGATACTTCAGAAATGACTCGTGCGATTCAAAATAATCCAAAATTAGCGCACCTTATTTCTGATGAACCAGTTCGTCACTCAACGGAGCGCGCACAACCGAAATTAGATCCATCTCGTTATGAGAAAGGTCGTCGCTCCCATCAAGAGTCGAACGAAGAATTAGAAAACATGCGTTCTGAAATGTCATCTATTCGTCGTTTATTAGAGCATCAAGTTTCTGGCCTTATGTGGCAAGAAGTAGAGCGTCGCGAACCTCTACGAGCAATGCTGATTAAACGTTTAGAAAAAATGGGATTATCAGAAGAGCTTGCTGATCAACTTGCTTGTTATATTCCAGAAGATGTTCCAGCAAAAGATGCATGGCCTGCATTATTAAAATTACTAGCAGAGCAAATCCCAACTTCAAAAGTGGATACGCTATCTCGTGGCGGTATTATTGCATTATTGGGTCCAACTGGTGTGGGTAAAACAACCACGATTGCTAAGTTAGCCGCTCGCGCTGCAATGGAATATGGTCCTGACCAAGTAGCATTAGTTACAACAGATACCTTCCGTATTGGTGCTCAAGAACAATTGGCTATTTATGGCCGAATTATGGGCTGTCCGGTACGAATTGCTAAAGATGCTGATGAATTAGCATCGGTTCTGTATCAATTACGTAATCGTCGTTTAGTGCTTGTGGATACTGCAGGTATGGGGCAACGTGATGTACGTTTAACAGAACAGCTAGATACGATTATGGAAAACAGTGGATCACAAATTAATAGCTATCTTGTGATGCCAGCAACGGCACAACGCCGAGTACTGCAAGAAACCATTGATCACTTCAAACGCATTCCATTATCTGGTTGTATTTTAAGTAAAATCGATGAATCTCTAAGTTTAGGTGAATTAATTAGTGTAACTATAGAGAATGGTCTTCCAATCTCTTATATTGCAAATGGGCAACGTGTTCCTGAGGACATTGTTTTAGCTCAACCAAAATACTTAGTTGCAAAGGCAAATGAATTACTAGAAAAAGCGACGGAAAAGGACCCTCATTTCTGGAATAGTGATATGCCAGAGGCGGACAATTTATGATTGATAATAATATATACGATCAGGCTAGTGGATTACGACGCTTAACCAAACCAACATTGACCAAAGTGGTTGCTGTAACGGGTGGTAAAGGTGGCGTAGGTAAAACAAACGTAACATTAAATTTAGCATTGTCACTTGCACAGCAAGGGAAAAAAGTGATGGTGTTAGATGGCGATTTAGGCTTAGCAAATATTGATATTATGCTGGGTGTTCGTGCACATAAAAACCTAGGACATGTTTTAGATGGTGAATGCGAATTAGCAGACATTATCGTTGAAGGTCCATATGGTGTGAGACTAATTCCTGCAACGTCAGGAACCAAATCTATGGCAGAACTGACACCAGCACAACATGCAGGATTAATTCGAGCATTCAGCAGTTTAGAAGAAGAAGTAGATATTCTTTTAATCGATACTGCTGCTGGCATCTCTGATATGGTGACCAGTTTTTCTCGTGCGGCTCAAGATGTTTTAGTTGTGGTGTGTGATGAACCAACGTCAATCACCGATGCATATGCATTAATAAAACTTTTAAGTCGTGAGCATAATGTTCAACGATTCAAAATTGTTGCCAACATGGTAAGAAGTTACCGTGAAGGTCGTGAATTATTTGCGAAACTAACGCTAGTAACGGATCGCTTTTTATCTGCAAATATGGAATTAGTGGCTTGTATTCCATTAGATGAAAAAGTGCGTCTGTCAGTTAGAAAACAAAAAGTCGTTGTGGATGCATATCCACGCTCTCCAGCAGCGTTAGCAATGAAATCTCTAGCAAACAAAGTGGTAACTTGGCCTGTACCTAAGGCACCAAGTGGTCATTTAGAGTTTTTCGTAGAAAAGCTATTACGCAATGAAAAAACAAGTGAAATTGAGGACGATTATGTCTGATGGCTTAACTTATGATCATAAAGGCAATGTAAACAGTCAGAAGGCGTTTTTAGAACGTTATTCTGATCTGGTTAAACGTATTGCTCATCATTTAATGGCGAGATTGCCAGCAAGTGTATTAGTAGATGATCTGATTCAAGCTGGCATGATTGGTTTATTAGAAGCCCAGCAAAATTATGATGGCAGTAAAGGCGCAAGTTTTGAAACCTATGCTGGGATTCGAATTAGAGGCTCTATGTTGGATGAAATTCGACGTGGAGATTGGGTTCCTCGCTCAGTACATAAGAACAGTCGGATGATTAATTCGGCAATTAGAGAACTTGAAGCTAAACTTTCTCGCGATCCGACCGATAAAGAGATAGCAGACTATCTAGAATTACCGTTAGATCAATATTATCAGATACTTAATGATGTAAATTGCGGTAAACTAGTTGGTATGGAAGATTTAGGCGTTTCTGATGATGTGATCGCAACTGAAGAACAAGCTGATGATAATCTTCCGTTTCAAGGTGTTGCCGATGAACACTTTCGAGTAGCTCTTGTGGAAGCAATTAAAACGCTTCCTGAAAGAGAAGCTTTGGTTTTGTCTCTTTATTACGATGAAGAACTTAACCTAAAAGAGATTGGCGCGGTAATTGGTGTAAGCGAATCTCGCGTTAGCCAAATACATAGCCAATCGATGCAACGACTACGGGCCAAGCTATCATCTTGGACAGTAGAATAATTAAATCCCGTTACTTTGCCCTCACTGGAGGCGATTTTGAATAAAAACATGAAGATCCTTATTGTTGATGACTTTTCAACAATGCGCCGTATTGTAAAAAACTTATTACGTGACTTAGGTTTTAATAACACCCAAGAAGCGGATGATGGTTTAACAGCACTGCCACTGCTTAAAAAAGGTGGTTTCGATTTTGTAGTAACAGATTGGAACATGCCAGGGATGCAAGGGATCGACTTGCTAAAGACAATTCGTGCCGATGACGAACTAAAACACTTACCAGTATTAATGATCACAGCTGAAGCAAAGCGTGAACAAATCATTGAAGCTGCTCAAGCTGGTGTAAATGGTTACATTGTTAAGCCTTTCACAGCTGCAACATTAAAAGAAAAATTAGACAAGATTTTTGAACGTTTATAAGTCGATGTTGCGTTGGAAGGATTAGCAAAAGATGATTTCATTAACTGATGCCAAGGAACTTGTCGCTTTATTAGAAGATGGCAAGCAAGAAGAAGCAAATCAATTAGTTGCTTCGTTAGCAATGCCAAGTGAACAACCAATGTTACAAGAAATAGGTTCTTTAACTCGTGATCTTCATGAGTCTTTGAAGAATTTTAAACTTGATCATCGAGTTGTTGCCATTGCTAATGATGAGATTCCAGATGCGCGTGATCGTTTGCAATATGTGATTGATAAAACGGAAATGGCAGCCAATAAAACCATGGATGCTGTTGATCGTTCATTACCTATTGCAGACGAATTGCACGAAGGCTTGCTTCAAGTTCGCCCACAGTGGAACAGTTTAATGAAAGGTCGAATTGAGCTTGCTCAGTTCAAAACCTTATGCCACAACATTGATGGGTTATTAACTCAGGTTGAAGGTAATAGTTCAGAACTTCGTAATGAACTAACCACTATCTTAATGGCACAAGACTTCCAAGACCTTACTGGTCAAATTATTAAACGAGTAATTACGTTAGTTCAAGAAGTTGAAGACCGATTGGTTGATATCTTGACGTTGTTTAAAGTGGAAGAGCGGTTAGATGCAGCAGAAAAATCGAAGAAACCTGCTGTTGCTGAAGGACCAATTATCAACCCGCATGAACGCGAAGACGCTGTAGCATCTCAAGATGATGTTGATGACCTATTAGCCAGTCTAGGATTTTAGAGGAATACTATGAGCTTTGAAATGGATGAAGACATCCTGCAAGATTTCTTAATTGAAGCAGGAGAAATTCTCGAGCTACTTTCTGAACAATTAGTTGAATTAGAGCAGCGCCCTGATGATGCTGATTTATTAAATGCTATTTTCCGTGGTTTTCATACCGTTAAAGGCGGTGCAGGCTTTTTATCATTAACTGAATTAGTTGATGCTTGTCATGGTGCGGAAAACGTATTTGATATTCTTAGAACAGGTAAACGTAAAGTTACTTCTGAGCTAATGGATACCATCTTACAAGCACTTGATACCGTGAATGTTATGTTCAGTTCAGTGCAAAATGGTGAAGCTTTAGAGCCAGCAGAACAAAGCTTACTTGATGAACTACATCGTTTAAGCAAACCAGCATCAGAAGATGAAATTGCATCAACAGTAAACGAAGCTGTTGTTGAAGACATCGTTATTGAAGAACCAGTAATTGAAGTAACCCCTTCTGTAGAAGAGGTTTCTGTTTCGGCTAATAATCATGATTCTGTTGATGATATTACAGAAGATGAATTTGAACGATTATTAGATGAATTACATGGTAAAGGCGCATCTCCAAGTAGTGCTGCTTCAGTAACACCTGCACCTGCTGCGCCTATCGCATCGTCAGCGAGTACTGATGATGGTGATATTACTGACGATGAGTTTGAGCGTCTGCTTGATGAACTTCATGGTTCAGGTAAAAGCCCAAGTAATGCAACGACAGCTCCAGTAGCTAAGCCAGTAGAAGATATCCTGTCAAATTCTGGTGATTCAGATTTAATGACAGATGATGAGTTTGAGAAATTGCTTGATCAGCTGCATGGTTCAGGCAAAGGCCCAACTGAAGAAGAGCTTGATCAAGCTGTTCAACCTGTTGCTGCTATGAATCAGACGACAAGTGTACCAACACCTGTAGTTGAAGCACCAACAAGAACAACAGCACCGACAAGAACACAAGCACCGAAAGAAGATGTGAAAGTGGTTGCAAAGGCACCAGCAAAAGCGCCTGCAAAATCACAATCAGAAAGTACGGTACGTGTTGATACATCAACATTAGATAACATCATGAATATGGTGGGAGAGCTTGTACTTGTTCGAAACCGTTTAGTGAGTTTAGGTTTGAACAGCAATGACGAAGAAATGTCAAAAGCAGTATCAAATCTAGATGTCGTTACTGCCGATCTTCAAGGTGCAGTAATGAAAACTCGTATGCAACCAATTAAGAAAGTATTTGGTCGCTTCCCACGAGTTGTACGTGACTTGGCTCGTACACTGAAAAAAGACATCGTGCTAGAAATGCGCGGTGAAGAAACTGATTTAGATAAAAACTTGGTGGAAGCGCTTGCCGATCCATTGATTCACTTAGTTCGTAACTCTGTGGATCATGGTATTGAAATGCCTGATGACCGTTTAAAAGCGGGTAAAGATCGTACCGGTAAAGTGATCTTATCTGCATCTCAAGAAGGGGATCACATCTTACTGAGCATCATTGATGATGGCGGCGGTATGGATGCAGATAAACTTCGTGGTATTGCGGTAAACCGAGGTTTAATGGACAGCGATGCTGCATCACGCTTAACAAATAAAGAATGTTATAACCTTATTTTTGCACCAGGTTTCTCAACTAAGACTGAAATTTCAGATATTTCTGGTCGTGGTGTAGGTATGGACGTGGTTAAAACAGCGATCAACCAACTAAATGGTTCAATTGATATTGATTCAAACATGGGTGAAGGTACTAAGATCGTAATCAAAGTGCCACTGACTCTTGCAATTTTACCAACGTTAATGGTTGGTGTTGCGAATCAACCATTTGCACTTCCATTAGCAAGTGTAAATGAGATTTTCCATCTTGATCTGTCTAAGACAAACATCGTTGATGGTCAATTAACAACAATTGTTCGTGAAAAGTCGATTCCACTGTTCTTCTTACAAGATTGGTTGGTTCCTGGTAGTCGTCAAACAGAACGTACAGGGTTAGGTCATGTTGTAATTATTCAACTTGGTGCTCAACGTGTTGGTTTTGTTGTTGATACCTTAATAGGTCAAGAAGAGGTGGTTATTAAACCGCTAGATGAACTATTACAAGGTACTCCAGGTATGGCAGGTGCAACGATTACTTCTGATGGTCATATTGCATTGATCCTTGACGTTCCTAACTTGTTAAAGCGTTACGCCGTTCGCATGCGTTAATGCACAAGGATTGACATGGCTATAAAAGTATTAGTGGTAGATGATTCTAGTTTTTTCCGTCGCCGAGTAAGTGAAATTATCAATTCAGATCCACGTCTTGAAGTTATCGACGTGGCTGTAAATGGTAAAGAAGCGGTAGAAAAAGCGAAATCATTAAAGCCAGATGTAATAACAATGGATATTGAGATGCCTGTCATGGACGGCATCTCAGCAGTCCGAGAGATCATGAAGGCGTGTCCAACACCAACCTTAATGTTCTCTTCGCTAACTCACGATGGCGCAAAAGCAACACTTGATGCTTTAGATGCGGGTGCTCTTGATTTCTTACCTAAGAAATTTGAAGACATCGCTCGTAATCGCGATGAAGCGGTTTCTTTACTACAGAAACGAATTGCTGAAATTGCGCGTAAAAAATCATTTATGCGCAGACCAGTACTGAGTTCGCAATCTACAAGCACTGTTGAATCTCGTACAGCAACAACACGAACTGCGACTTCTGCATTAACAGCATCTCCTGTAAAAGCAGCGCCAGCAGCTCCAATTGCACAACGCTTTAAAGCGACGGGTAAAAAGTATCAATTAACGGCTATTGGGACTTCAACGGGTGGTCCAGTTGCACTGCAAAAGATATTAACGGCGATTCCGGCGAATTACCCACATCCAATTATTTTGGTTCAACATATGCCTGCCACTTTTACAGCGGCGTTTGCTGCTCGTTTAAATAACTTGTGCAAAATTCAAGTTAAAGAAGCAGAAGATGGCGATGTGCTAAAACCAGGTTGTGCATATTTGGCTCCAGGTGGTTTGCAAATGATGGTTGATGGCCGTCCGGGCGCTTCACGCTTGAAGATTTTAGATGGTGGTGAACGCATGAATTATAAACCATGTGTTGATGTTACCTTCGGATCTGCAGCGAAAGTATACGGTGATAAAGTTCTGTCGATGATCTTAACTGGTATGGGCGCAGATGGTCGAGAAGGCTGTCGAATGCTTAAAGCTGGTGGTGCAACTATTTGGTCTCAAGATGAGCAGAGCTGTGTGGTATATGGTATGCCTCAAGCTGTCGATAAAGCCGGTTTATCTTCAGAAAGTTTACCGCTTGATCGCATTGCAGAAAGAATGCTTGTTGAAGTTGGATTGAAGTAGGAAATAACATGATTGTCTGGAGCATAGCTAATCAGAAAGGTGGCGTGGGTAAAACCACAACCACAATCACATTAGCAGGGTTGTTAAATCAACGTGGTAAACGTGTATTAATGGTAGATACGGATCCTCATGGTTCTTTAACTACTTACTTAGGCTATGATTCAGACGATTTACCATGCAGCTTATTTGAGTTGTTTCAACTACCTACAATCAATAAAACCACGGTAGCACCTTTTGTATTAAAAAGTGATATCCCAGGGCTTGATATTATTCCAGCTCATATGTCACTTGCGACACTTGATCGTGTTATGGGAAACCGTAATGGGATGGGGTTAGTATTGAAGCGTGCACTGAAAGCACTAGAAGCTGATTATGATTATGTATTGATTGATTGCCCACCGATTCTTGGTGTGATGATGGTTAATGCATTAGCGGCAAGTACTCGAGTGCTGATTCCTGTTCAAACTGAATTTTTAGCGATGAAAGGTTTAGAACGAATGATGAGAACATTAACGATAATGCAAAGAAATAAACCTTCTTTGTTTGATGTGACCATTATTCCGACTATGTACGATAAGCGCACTAATGCTTCTTTACAAACCTTGATGGATTTAAAAAATAGCTATCAAGATCAGGTTTGGGCATCTGCAGTACCTATTGATACAAAATTTAGAGATGCCAGCTTAAAAAGAATGCCACCGTCATTTGTATCTCCAAATAGTCGTGGCGTTTTTGCGTATAAAACATTACTGAATTACTTGGAGAGATTAGCTTAATGGCTGATTTTAAAACATTTACCAGTGAAGAAGCGCTTGATGATTATTTCTCATCACTGTTAGATGAAGATGTCATTGAGCAAGACGTTAATCTTGAAGAAGTTCGTGAAGAGTTAGTTGAGTCTGAACCCGTCGCTGATATTGAACTTGAGGATGTAGCAGTGTCTGATTGGCAGTCTGATTCAGTAACATTAGATACTCCCGAGCCTCAGTATCAATTGCAAGCATCGCCGCAAGTGGATGAATATGATGATTATCCATTTGAGATGCCTCAATTAGAAGATGTTCAGCGTTTATTAAGCCAGTTAGAAAATTCTCAATTAAACGTCCAAGATGAAATAGATGCCTTAGTTTCTGGTGAAATAGAAAAAACAGAATCGGATGTTAATGAGCCTCAACCTATTACAGAAGAAGAGCCTGAAGAGCTTGATCTTTCTGCATGGGATTTATCGGATAAAATTGAGGTTGCTCCTGTTGTTGAAGAACCGGTTTTTGAAGAGACTGAATCTGAAGAGATTGAAGTTACTGCCGATATAGATAACAGCGAAGAGTTAGAAACCCAAGCAGGCAAAGCACCGCCACCAAGTGGACTTGATTGGAAAAATGCAGAGCATCAAGAAGAATTCCAAGTACTTTTCTTTGAAGTCATGGGGGTGATGTTCGCAGTGCCATTAGCTGAGTTAGGTGGTATTCACCAAATTACAGAATTCAGTCACTTAATTGGTCGTCCTGATTGGTATCTTGGCTTGCAAACAAGCCGAGAATTAAAAATCGATGCGCTTGATACCGCAAAGTGGGTGATGCCGCAAAGTATCAAAGATGAAAGCTACAAAGAAGATTACCAATACCTTGTTATGCTTGGTGAAAGCAAATGGGGATTAGCGTGTAATGCGCTAGCCGGGACGGAAACATTAACAAGTGATCGCATTCGATGGCGTGAGACCGCAGGAAAACGACCTTGGTTATCTGGAATGGTAAAAGAAAAGATGTGTGCCTTGATTCATGTTGAGGCGATGATTGCTATGCTTAATGCCGGTCTCGACATTAAGGGAATAGAGTAAAATAACTCTAATAGGACGAGGAAATAAAATGTCTCAGGTTAATGAAGTAGAGATCCGCAAAGATCAAGTGAACGATGAAGTTCTGCAGTGGGTAACATTTCAATTAGAAGAAGAAACTTACGGTATCAACGTAATGCAAGTGCGTGAAGTACTTCGTCATACTGAAATTGCACCAGTTCCAGGTGCTCCAGATTACGTTTTAGGTATCATTAACCTACGTGGTAATGTAGTAACAGTTATTGATACTCGTTCACGTTTTGGTTTAATGCAGGGTGAAATTACCGATAACACACGTATTATTGTTATCGAATCTGAGCGTCAAGTTATCGGTATCCTTGTTGATAGCGTAGCGGAAGTTGTATACTTACGTTCATCTGAAATTGATACGACGCCAAGTGTTGGCACGGAAGAAAGCGCTAAGTTCATCCAAGGCGTTAGCAACCGTGACGGCAACCTACTTATCTTGGTAGACCTTAACAAACTTTTGTCTGACGACGAATGGGATGACATGGCAAACCTATAATGGTTGATAATTTAACTCAGCTCCCT
This sequence comes from Aliivibrio fischeri, assembly GCF_009727955.1. Classification (GTDB taxonomy): domain Bacteria; phylum Pseudomonadota; class Gammaproteobacteria; order Enterobacterales; family Vibrionaceae; genus Aliivibrio; species Aliivibrio fischeri_A. The sequence goes on from NZ_WOBR01000004.1 coordinate 63,036, forward strand.
GAGCTACTAGCAATAACAACAATGATCCTTGTACTTGTGATTTTTTTGGTCTTAAACCGTAAGAATAAACGGTTAATGCAACAATTAACTGAATCACAAGAGCAATATAAGCAGCTGCAAGATGAACAACAAAAACTGCAAAAGCAATTTGTAGAGTTTCGTGCTGGCTCCATTAATATGGGGCAAAAAGTAGCTGATATAACTCAATTAAATCAACACTTTGATGATCGTTTAAATGAGTTAGAAAATACAGACGCCGATAGTCGTTTGTATTCAAGAGCGAATAAGCTGGTTCAACTTGGCGCTGGGATCAATGAGTTGATGGAAGAGTGTGAACTTCCAAAAGCAGAAGCAGAGTTAATGATGTCTTTACAGGCGAAAATTGCAGCAGGTAAAGGATCAATGCCACCATTGAGAATGGAAAACGAAGAGTAGTCTTCTGCTTCTATTGATAAACTAGTATTTAAGAGCTCCTTATTTGAGGGGCTTTTTTTTATCCATAAATTGAGGATAATAATTTTCATACCTATAAAGTGGTATTTGTAAAATCGTAAACTAACTCTATGATAGCCATACAAATTACAAGGTATTACAAAACTATCACTAAAAGACATATTTATTTACTTATCTATCCAATTAGATTTGTTTAATATCTAAGTTTCCCATTTTTTGCTGTGCTAGAATGCCTTCAATATTTTCCAATAAATAGAAGTCTATGTTAGAAATCCGCAACGTAACCTGTATCCGTGATGAACGTGTTTTGTTTGAGCGTTTAAACTTTACTATCTCTGATGGTGAGCTAATTCAGATAGAAGGACAAAATGGTGCGGGTAAAACAACCTTACTCCGAATTATCGCAGGACTAGGCTATGCCGATGAAGGTGATATTTTTTGGAAAAATGAATCAATAAAACAGAGTCGTGAAGAGTTTCATTCTGACTTACTGTTTCTTGGACACCATACTGGTGTTAAACGAGAGCTAACTGCGTTTGAGAATTTAGCCTTTTATCAATCAATGCATGATAACTATGACGAAGCTGCGATATGGGATGCATTGGCTCGTGTTGGTCTAGCGGGTAGAGAAGATGTGGCCGCTGGACAATTATCTGCAGGACAACAGAGACGAGTTGCTTTAGCTCGCCTTTGGTTAAGTAACCATAAATTGTGGATACTGGATGAGCCTTTAACTGCGATTGATAAGCAAGGTGTAAAGGTGCTCGAAAAGTTATTTATGGATCATGCAAAACAAGGTGGAATTGTGTTATTAACGACTCACCAAGATTTATTCATTGATAGTAATGAACTTAAAAAAATTAGGTTAGGTGAGTAAATGTTAACATCCATGACAACCGTTATTCGACGTGAGCTATTGATTGCCTTTCGTCGTAAAGCCGATATTTTGAATCCATTATGGTTCTTCATTATCGTTATTACGCTATTTCCTTTAAGTATTGGTCCTGAGCCAAATTTGTTAGCGCGTATTGCAGCAGGTATTGTTTGGGTTGCTGCATTATTATCAGCATTACTTTCATTAGAGCGTCTATTCCGAGATGACTTCTCTGATGGTTCATTAGAACAAATGATGTTAATGCCAACACCTCTTTCAGTATTGGTGTTAGCCAAAGTGGTTGCTCACTGGCTATTAACTGGGCTGCCTTTAATTATTATTAGTCCATTACTCGCTATTTTACTTTCTTTGGATTTTAATACTTGGTTAGCGATTGTACTAACATTACTGTTGGGTACGCCGACATTGAGCTTTCTTGGTGGTGTTGGAGTAGCATTAACCGTAGGTTTGCAGAAGGGAGGGGTGCTATTAAGTTTGTTGATCCTTCCTCTATATATTCCCGTTTTAATTTTTGCAACATCAGCGATAGATGCTGCAAGTTTAGGTATGGCTTATAATGGCCAATTAGCGATTTTAGGAGCCTTATTAATGGGCTCTGCAACATTGACTCCGTTTGCCATTAGTTCGGCATTACGAGTCAGTGTGCAATAACATAATTATAATTTTTATATTTGAAAGTAAGTGAGATAAACCAATGTGGAAATGGCTACATCCTTACGCTAAACCAGAAAAAGCGTATCAACTAAGTACCACACTATTACCGTGGTTTGCGGTGATTTCTATTATCAGCTTAACAGTAGGAACCATCTGGGGTCTTGCTTTTGCTCCATCTGATTATCAGCAAGGTGATAGCTTTAGAATCATCTACATCCATGTGCCTTCTGCTATTTTGTCTATGGGCGCGTATATGTCGATGGCTATTGCTGCATTTATTGGTCTAGTTTGGCAATTAAAATTGTCTGATATGGCTGCTGCTGCAATGGCTCCTATTGGCGCAGTGTTTACTTTTATCGCTCTATTAACTGGTGCAGTATGGGGTAAACCTATGTGGGGTGCATGGTGGGTATGGGATGCTCGTCTAACTTCTGAACTGATCCTTCTATTCTTATACCTAGGTGTAATGGCGCTTTATAACGCATTTGATGATCAAAGAACGGCGGCACGAGCAGCAGGTATTCTTGCGATTGTTGGTGTGATTAATCTACCAATTATTCACTTCTCTGTTGAGTGGTGGAACACGCTTCATCAAGGCGCAACCATCACAAAGTTTGATAAACCTTCAATTTCAGCAGATATGTTGTGGCCATTGCTATTAAATATACTTGGCTTTGCAACTTTCTTCGCTTCTGTGACTCTTATTCGCTTTAGGAATGAAATTTTAGCAAAAGAGAGCCACAGACCTTGGGTTAGAGCATTGGTAGAGACTAAATCTACCGAGTCTAAGTAATGTAAGAAATAGGAATTATTGTCATGCATTTTGATACATTCAGTGATTTTTTAGCCATGGGTGGGTATGCCACTTATGTATGGGGCGCATTTGGTGCCACTTTTCTTTCATTATTTTGGATTCTATTTTCTAGCTTAGGTAAGCGCCGTCAATTGCTAAAAGAGATTGAGCAAAAAATGGCACGAGAAGAACGAATTAAAAAAGCAAAAACTATGGAGAATACACTATGAATCCGAGACGTAAAAAGCGCCTAGGATTGATCCTTGCTCTATTTGTAGGGATCAGTGCAACAGTGGGATTAATGTTGTATGCATTAAATCAAAACATGGACTTGTTTTATACCCCAACAGAATTAGTTAACGGCAAACCAGACGGTACAAAACCTGAGGTTGGACAACGTCTACGCATTGGTGGGATGGTTGTAGCCGGTTCTGTTGTACGTGATAATAATTCTCTTGAAGTGTCATTTAAGGTTGCCGATGTAGGCCCTCAAGTGACTGTAATTTATGATGGGATTCTTCCTGATTTATTCCGTGAAGGCCAAGGTATTGTTGCTCAAGGTGTCTTAGTCGATGCAACAACGATCAAAGCTCATGAAGTGTTAGCAAAACACGATGAAGAATACATGCCACCAGAAGTTGCAGAAGCGATGAAAAAGACACATGAACCGCTTCAGTACACTGAACAACAAAAACAAGGAACGGGTCAATGATCGCAGAACTTGGTCACTTTGCAATGATTGCTTCATTAGGGCTTGCTGTCCTTTTGAGCATATTACCTATGTATGGCGCTAGCCGTGGTAATAAGGCATTAATGCAGAGTGCGAGACCATTAGCTTGGGGGATGTTTTTACTCCTAAGTTTATCATTTGGAATTTTAATGTGGGCTTTCTACATTAATGATTTCACTCTTCAATATGTAGCAAGTAACTCAAACAGCTTATTACCTTGGTACTATCGTTTAACCGCGGTTTGGGGTGCACATGAAGGCTCACTATTACTTTGGGTATTAATCCAAGCGGGTTGGACTGTTGCCGTAGCGACATTCAGTCGTGGTATGCCACAAGAATCTGTTGCGCGTGTATTAGCGGTAATGGGGTGGATAACAGTTGGTTTCTTACTGTTTATTATTCTAACATCTAACCCATTTTTACGTACTTTACCTTATTTCCCTATTGATGGTCGTGATTTAAACCCGTTGCTTCAAGATCCGGGTTTAATCATTCACCCACCAATGCTTTACATGGGTTATGTAGGTTTCTCTGTTGCATTCTCTTTTGCCATTGCTTCATTAATGACGGGTCGTTTAGATACCGCTTGGGCTCGTTGGTCTCGTCCTTGGACTATTGCTGCATGGTCATTCCTAACCGTTGGTATCTCTCTTGGTTCTTGGTGGGCATACTATGAACTTGGCTGGGGTGGCTGGTGGTTCTGGGATCCAGTAGAAAACGCATCATTTATGCCTTGGCTTGTTGGTACTGCATTAATGCACTCATTAGCAGTAACAGAAAAGCGCGGTACGTTTAAAGCATGGACCGTATTACTGGCAATTTCAGCGTTCTCATTGAGCTTATTAGGCACATTCTTAGTTCGTTCTGGTATTTTAGTATCAGTTCACGCCTTTGCATCAGATCCTTCTCGAGGCATGTTTATCCTCGGTTTCTTGGTGATGGTTATTGGTGGTTCACTATTACTGTTTGCCTTAAAAGGGGCATCAGTTCGTGTTCGAGGTAACTTCTCTCTGTTCTCTCGTGAGAATGCGTTATTAGCAAATAACATTTTATTAGTTACAGCATTAGTTGTGGTACTTGTTGGTACGTTATTACCACTAGTGCATAAGCAATTAGGCTTAGGCTCAGTTTCAATTGGTGCTCCATTCTTCGACATGTTATTTGCATGGCTGATGATCCCATTTGCTTTCTTACTGGGTATTGGTCCACTAATTCGTTGGAAGAAAGACAAACTAAGTAACCTATCAAAACGTCTTGTAATTTCAGGTGCGATAACCGTACCACTTGCGGCGTTAATGATGGTTATGTTTGCTGATAAATTCCAATTCATGCCTTATTTAGGCTGGATGATGGCGATTTGGATTGTGATCTTACATGGATTTGAGTTGTATGAACGTGCTACGCATCGTCACTCATTCTCTGTTGGTATTACTAAGCTAGGACGTAGTCACTGGGCGATGATTTTTGCTCATATTGGTCTTGCTGTTACGATTATCGGTATTGCCATGGTGCAGAACTACAGTATCGAAAAAGACGTACGTTTAGCGCCGGGTGAGCACATTGAAATGAATGGCTACCAGTTCTATTTCGCAGGTGTTAGAGATACAGATGGCCCTAACTATGATGGGTATACTGCTGATTTTGACATCACTCTAGATGGTAAAGCGATTAATACATTGCACGCTGAAAAACGTTTCTATGAAACAGCGGGTTCTATGATGACAGAAGCGGCAATTGACCGTGGCTTTACTCGTGACCTATACATCGCAATGGGTGAGCGTTTAGATGACAACCGTTCATGGGCTGTACGTATTTACTACAAACCATTTGTTCGTTGGATCTGGGCTGGTTCATTGTTTATGGCATTTGGTGGTGCATTAGCTATGTCTGATAAACGCTACCGTTTCCGTAAAAATGCTAAAAAACAGGAAGCTTAATTTATGAATAAGAACTTTTTATTTGCTCCATTAGCGCTGTTTTTAATTTTAGTTGCAGTGTTTGCTACCCAGTTAACACGCAACTCAAATGGTGATGATCCAACTAAACTTGAATCGGTACTGGTAGGTAAACCAGTACCTGAATTCCGCTTAGAAGATCTTGCTCAAGAAGGAAAGCTTTATGATCAAAGTATCTTCAAAGGCGAACCTTTACTGCTAAATGTGTGGGCTACATGGTGCCCAACGTGTTATGCCGAACACCAGTATTTAAATACGCTAGCAACAGAAGGCGTTAAGATCATCGGTATGAACTACAAAGATGATCGTGCAGGTGCTGTGCAATGGCTAAAAGAGTTAGGTAATCCATACCTTATTACACTTTTTGATGGTGATGGCATGTTAGGTATGGATCTTGGCGTGTATGGTGCACCAGAGACCTTCTTAATTGATAGCAATGGTATTGTTCGCTACCGTCATGTTGGTGATGTTAACGAACGTAATTGGAATGAAACCCTAAAACCAATGTACGATCAACTTGTTGCGGAGGCGAAATAATGAAATTAAACCTACGTAAATTAGGTCTTCGTAGTTTTGCGGTGATTGCATTTAGTTTATTTGCAGTGCAAGCAAGCTATGCAACGATTGACTTATATAAGTTTGATTCGCCAGAACAAGAGCAGCAATTTAAAGAGTTAGGTCAGACTTTACGTTGTCCAAAATGTCAAAATAACAACATTGCAGATTCAAGTGCTGAGTTGGCTCAAGACATGCGCCATAAAGTGTATGAAATGACTAAACAAGGTAAATCTGATGATGAAATTATTTCGTACATGATTGATCGTTACGGAAATTTTGTAACTTATGATCCACCGTTAACGGTTGGAACACTTGTTTTATGGTTAGGTCCATTAAGTGTCTTAGTGTTTGGTTTTGGTCTTATTGTGATGCGCAGTCGTAAAACGTCAGCAGAAAAAGAAGCAAAATCTGAAGAGTGGGATAACGAACATGAAGAACGTTTGAACGCTTTATTAAATGAAGACAATAATGACAATGGGAAGGTAAACAAATGACTTTGTTTTGGATTTCAACCTTAGCCCTGATTTTTGTTGGCGTAGTGTTTATTATTCTTCCGCTATGGAAAGCAAAAGCGCAAGATGATGAAGCTCGTCGAGATGAATTAAATAAAGCGTTTTATAAAGATCGCTTAGCTGAATTGGAAGAAGAAGACGCAGAAGGTCTTGTGAATAACCAAGAAGAGTTAATCACAGAGCTTAAGCAATCATTGCTTGATGATATTCCAGTAAAAGAAAAAGCACAGCAAGATAGTTTAAACGCAAGATTATTTATTCTTCCGTCGATAATTGTACTTGTCGCTATTTCTTATGGTTTATATTTTAAATTTGGCAATATCGATAAAGTAGATAAGTGGCAAGAAGTAAGTGCACGCTTACCAGAATTATCACAACAACTACTTGACCCAGAAAGTGCAGGTTTAACGGATTCTGAAATCAGAGATATTACGTTAGCGCTGCGAACTAAACTGTATCACGAACCTGATGATGCAATGGGTTGGTTGCTACTTGGTCGTATTGGTATGATGAATCGTGACATTGATACATCAGTTGGTGCAATGAAAAAAGCCTATGCACTTAAACCAAAAGATACTGAGATTAAGTTGGGCTATGCTCAATCATTAATGTTAAGTGGTAATGAAGCAAAAGCCGAGCAAGCGAAACAATTACTTCGTGAAGCTCTACGTGAAGACTCTACAAATTTACGTGCTTTATCATTACTTGCTTTCTACTCATTTGAGAATCAAGATTACAAAGGCGCTATTTCTGCATGGAAAGCAATGCAAATGTTGATTGGTCCTGATGATTCTCGTTATGAAATGTTAGTTCGTAGTATTGAACGTGCACAATCTAAACTAAACCCTGAAGCAACGTTAGATAAGCAGGTTCCTGTTACTATTAATCTTGGCAATAACGTGCAACTACCAAAGCAGGGATTTGTGATTGTATCAATTCACCCTGCAGATGGTTCACCAATGCCGATTGCAGCAGCAAGAGCACCATTGAGCCGTTTTCCGCTTAAGATCATGATGTCAGATGAAAACAACATGATGGAGCAGCGTAAACTGTCAGATATGGAGAGCTTCATTGTTCGTGCTCGTATTGATCAAGATGGCAATGTAGCAACAAAATCAGGTGACTGGTACGGTGAAAGCGAAGTGAGTACATTAGGTAAAAATGTATCACTAAGTATTGATAAGCAATATCAATAATACATCACAAGTGTCATACTAGAACGGGCAGAGGCGTAGCGCTTCTGCCCGTTTTTTATAATCTATAATAATAAAATGCATATAGTTATATCAATCGTAGTAAGTAGTTGATTAATTATTTATTTCGATTGGTATCGTTACTTATTGGCAAAGGTTTTTAGCAGTGAAAAGAATATGGACTTCTTGTTGTATTCTACTTTTTGTGAGTGCTTGCTCACAAACACCAGAACAGACAGAAGAAGAGTTAGGTACAACACAGCAAGTAGATACAGAATACGATGAATCCCATACTGGTGATCCTCTAGAAGGGTTTAACCGTGTTATGTGGGGGCTAAATTATGATTATTTAGACCCATATCTAGTTCGTCCTGTTTCTATTAGTTATGTTGAATACACACCAACCCCAATCCGATATGGGATAGCGAATTTTTTAGCAAACTTAGATGAGCCATCAAGCATGATAAATAATTTACTCATGGGTAATGGCAATATGGCAATGGTTCATTTTAATCGATTTTGGTTAAATACGACGCTGGGTTTGGTTGGATTAATTGATATTGCTAGTGCAGCAGATATGCAGAAACCTGATAGTAAGTCGTTTGGTGATGCTTTAGGACATTATGGTGTAGGTAATGGCCCGTATTTTATGCTACCTGGTTATGGACCTTGGACATTGCGAGAAGCCGGAGATTTTGTTGATGGCTTATATATGCCGCTTTCATACCTTAATTTCTGGCAAGGTTTAGGTAAGTGGGGACTAGAAGGTATGGAGTCTCGTGTGCAGCTGATTTCACAAGAACCTATGCTAGAAGCGTCACCAGACCCTTACGTATTAACACGGGATGTCTATTTACAACGTCAAGATTTTAAAGCAGAGATTGAACCGGAAGTTGATTTGGACGCTGAAGATGATATCGATGACTATTTAGATGAAATAGACGAGTAAAAACAGTCATAGTCTTTCAGGTTTCACGGTCAGTATTCTCCTGAAACCTGAAACCTGAAACCTGAAACCTAGCGATTATTCCGCTGGAAAAATAAGATTAATAAAGCAAATAACGATCCGGTTGTATCACATAGCATATCTTTCTGTGCATCCCAAATATCCCCTTGAGAGCCTAAAAAAGCAATCCCTTCATCACCGCCTGCAATAGCGGCATACCACCATTCAATAATCTCATATCCAGCAGCAACACTCATTAATGTGAATAAGCCAAAAGCCATCGCAAGAGGAGTAGAGCATTTCTTTGTTTTAATGAGGTATTCAGCGATAGGGTAAGCGTAAAAACCAATTGAAAAGTGTGCGACTCGATCGAAGTTATTTCGCTCAGACCCAATCAAGTTATTAAACCAATCAAAAGGAACGTCGGAAAAAGTATATTTAGCGCCAATTGTATGAAGAAATAGCCAAATAAACATAAATACCAAGGCAGTTTTGCTGAACTGAAAGCGTGTCGACATGTAAAGAATGCCAGCTAAAATTAATAATGCAGGAATAATTTCAGCAAACCATACCGCTCGTGATACAGGCTCAAAAGCAGAAAAAAGAAATATCACAGAATAAAGAGATGTGAGGCTCAGTAACATAGGTTGCTGTTTTATGGATTGAGGTATAGACATAAATCAATACTCCGAGTTGCACACTTAAAGAATGAATATAAAAAGTGTAACTTGAAAGTCGTTTCTATCAAGTTGATTTATTTAGAATTGAGCGTTTCAGTTGTAAAGTTCAATAAAAAAGGCCTCTAAAATTAGAGGCCTCAATATAAATGGTTTTCAGATTAGAAACGGTAGTTCGCTTGAACACCAACTAGCCATACGTTACCAGTGGTTTCGCCAGTGAATTGACCGCCAATTGCTTGAGCTGCATCATCCGACTCATAACCACGAGATTCAGTGATCGGTGCATCTTTAGCTACGATGTAAGTAAAACCAGCATCTAAGCTTAAGTTTTTAGACCAGTCATAGCCTGCACCAATACTTAACCATAAGCGATCGGTTTCTGGGATAGTAATTGTACGATTTTTATCACTAACCGCTGAAGTATCGTAAGCAATACCAGAACGTAGAGTTAGTTTTTGATCTAATTGGTAAGTACCACCGATAGCTAGACGGTAGTTATCTTCCCAGTTTTCTTCTTTAACCATACTACTCGTACCGTCATTGAATTGAGCTTCTAGTTTTTCGAAAGCGCTCCAATCTGTCCAGTTAAAGCTAGCATGTATTGCAATTTTATCATTTAGTTGGTGGTAGCTTGCTAACTCAGCTGTTGCTGGCATAACAAGTTCCATTGATCCGTTTTTACGTTGAGTTGGAGCAAGGCCAAATCCCATACCTTCAGCGTGACCGGTTAATTCCAGTTTAACTTCTGACTTGTAGCTAAAGCCGATGCGGTTAGCATCGTTAATTTGCCATGCTGTGCCAACTTGCCAGCCCCAGGCTTCATCTGTTCCTTCCATGTACTTGAGTGTAGTGCCTGCTGCTGGACCCATCTGTTTAGGAGCTATAGCACCAAAGCTACCTTCACCCATTACATAACGAACACCGCCACCAACACTTAATTGCTGATTAATCTGGTAAGCCATGTTTACGTTAACTTCTTTAGTTAAAACACTTGCTTCATTACCAAAGTTAGTCGCTGTGAAATCATCACCAAGATCTGTTTCCATGCCGTAGTTAGTACCAACCGCAAAACCGATTGCTAGTTGTTGGTTTACTCGGTGTGAAACGTACAGATTAGGAATAAATGCATCATTCGCAAAATCATTAGATTTAGTAGTGGTGTTTGGTATTCCTGGGATTGGTGACTTTGAACCGTCAGTAGAGCCTTCAACATCAATATTAGGATTTACGTAGATACCACCAACAGAAACTTGAGTACCTTCTAAATATGTCAGCATTGCAACGTTGCGCCATTGTGCGTCAGCACCATCAGCGATCGCTGCTTCACCTGCGTAAGCACGGCCTAGACCTGTAGCTGAATATTCTGCAAGTTGGAAACCCGCAGCCATAGTGTTTGAGCTTGCAACTGAACCTAATAGGCCAAGTGCCACTGCGATAGATAGACGATTTTTATTGTTGTTCATTATAAATTCCAAAATCAAATTCAAGTGTTCGCTGAATTTGGTGGTGATTAGTTGGGGTGGATAATACGTTTTAGAGCAAAAACTTCAAATAAAAAATCGATATTTTCGTGTTTTAAGGGCTTTTTTCTGCAAAAAACTTCAAAATTAGCTAAATTTTCTGTATTTATCTGGTCGGATGTGTTATTTGGGCGTACAGGTGTAGGTCTGAATATCTATTTGAGGGTATATGTGTACGCTGAAAATTTTAGGAGTTTATGGGCAGGAACGAGTTTTTAGGGACTAGAATTAAGAAGGAGCAGGATTCAGATCGCTTCGCTTGCAGGTTTCAGGGCGGGCTTTTAGCTCTTACTCGTCCCTAGTCCCTTGAAGCGAAGCGTTCTAAATACTGTTTTTTAAGATCAAAAAAGGCCAGCATACGCTGACCTTTTGGTTTTATACTTTTAAGAGTAAATCTTAGAAGCTGTAGCTGTACTGAACACCAGCAAGAATTGCATCTGCGTGTGTTGTTGCTGTTAAATCAACTCCTGGTGCGGCATTTTCAGTTACATCAACATCATCGCCCATTAGGTAAGTAAAGCCGAAGTCAATTGTGTGTTTCTTCTCAAAGTGGTAGCTGAAACCAGCTGAGAACCATTGACGATCTGAATCAGGTACAGAGATAGATGTTAGTTCATCTTGAGCTGCTGTGTCATACATGTAACCAGCACGCAATGTCCATGCGTCATTTAGGAAATAAGTACCACCAATTGCGTAGTGCATACCATTTTGCCAATCATATACGCTCTCACTTAGACCGCTTGGGTTATTGGTGAATTCGATTTTGTCAAAATCACTCCAGCCTATGTATTGAACAGAGTAATGAACTGCAAATTTAGTGTCTTTGATTTCGTGGTAACCAGAGAATTCAAGCATATCAGGGAGTGGCAAAGTTACTTTTTGGTTGCCATCTTCTGCTTCAATTTCAGGGCTGTAATGGTATGAGAAGCCAAAACGGTTGCGTTCATTAAGTTCATATACCGTACCTAAATTGAATCCAACTCCTGTTCCTGTAGCATCAATATCAACAAGACTTTGTCTTAAGAGTTCACCAGCTACAGGGTGAGTTACGACAGCTTCTCTTTTTAAGGTCCCACTTCCATAAATTACATCAATACCACCACCAACGCTCCATTGTTCGTTAATGCGGTATGAAGTGGTAAGTGCAAAGTTCACACTTTTAATTTCAGTGGTACCACCAAAAACTGTTGCATCAGGTGCAACGCCTCCACCAGAACCTTGACCGAAACTATTATCAAAATTATTTTCAGTACCAAAGTTAGAGTAAATACCAGCACCAAATGCCCATTTATCATTTAGACGGTGGATGTAGTAAATATTAGGAACGGGAGTACCGCTACCGTTATTTGCATCATCTACATCTTGACCAAGATATTTAACATCACTTACTTCGATATCAGTGTCGATATAATTTAAGCCAGCTGAAAATTGTGATGAATCAAAAAGAGCCATTGCAGCGGCGTTACGTGACATTACTGATGCGTTATCAGCGATTACAGCATCACCAGCAAATGCACGGCCTAGGCCCGTTGCTGATTGTGCGTTTAGTTGGAAACCGGCAGCAGTAGCTTGTTGTGTTGCAAGAGTAATGGTTGCTGCTAGAAGTGTTTTTGAAAACAGACGCTTCTTATTCATAATTATTATATTCCGTGTATTGTTATTTCCTTTCAATTCTCAAGACTGAAAAGATTTATTTAGTTGAGACTTAAATCTCGATGGCGAGATAATAACGATCTGAGCATAGACGACAAATCCGACCACTGCTAAAAAATCGTTAAAATTCGTGATCTGGACGTGATTTGTTCGTAAATAGCATTCTAATTGAAGTTAATAGAGCTTTAACTCTATTTTTTATGCTTTTTAAGTTTTATTTTTATGTTTGTAACTTATTGATTTTAAAGTTATAGATTGGTTACTTAATTGGAAATAGAGCTTATACTCTAGCGTAGTGTCAAAAAAATGGTTAACTAAATGAAAAATCGTGATTTTTAACCCGTTTTTGTATTTTAATTTTATGGTGAGGAAAAAAACATCAGTTTGATGAACGGAAGGAAGGTTTTGTATTCATAGAGCCAAAAAGTAGTAAAAGAACATAAAATTGATCTATTTCAATAAATGAATTGAGATTAACGTTATAGTTGATCTCGTTATCTGGTTGAGTAATCAACCCGTTGAGCAAGATAACATTTCCTTTTGAAGGCTGACTTTACTTTCTCCTTATCAGGTGAAACTGATTTTTACAATTGGCTACTCGTTAATTGTTTTTTATTCTGACCACATCGACTGATGTGGTTTTTTTTTACCAAAAAAACAGAATTAGATCAAAAACCTCCATAATATCTTGTCTATGAAAAACTCGAAATTTGCTTTCCAATAAACGCATTGTTATTTATCGTTGGATTAAGTCTATGACCAAATTCATTATTCTATGAGCAGCCTGTGATTATCATCACTATATATCATTAACAACTTGGTTACAATTTGAGGTCAGACCACCTTTGATGTATGCAAGGAGAAGCAATGTCAAACAGCTTTAATTCAAATAAGTACCAACCGTTAATGACACGACAGGGTGATCGTATTGCTGTTGTATCAGGTATTCGAACTCCGTTTGCTAAACAATCTACGGCATTCAGTACTACACCAGCCGTAGATCTTGGTAAGTTAGCGGTAAAAGCATTAATGGACAAAACGGATATTGATCCTAAATTAATTGATCAGGTGGTGTTTGGCCAAGTGGTACAAATGCCAGAAGCTCCGAATATTGCTCGTGAAATTGTTCTAGGTACGGGGATGAATATAGGCACTGATGCTTACAGTGTGACTAGAGCTTGTGCGACCAGTTTTCAGACAACGGCAAATGTGGTTGAAAGTATCATGGCAGGCACGATTGATATCGGTATTGCTGGGGGGGCGGATTCATCCTCAGTATTGCCTATTGGTGTCTCTAAAAAGTTAGCTTCTACTTTACTTGCTCTTAGTAAAACAAAAACCGTTTACCAAAAGTTATCACTTCTTCGCACTTTATCATTAAAAGATATTGCTCCTGTTCCTCCTGCTGTTGCTGAGTATTCAACGGGAATTTCTATGGGACAAACTGCAGAGCAAATGGCTAAAAGTCACGGAATAACACGTGAAGAACAAGATGCATTAGCACACCGTTCACATACACTTGCAGCCAAAGCATGGAAAGATGGGCTTATTCAAGATGAGGTGATGACTGCTTTTCCTGAACCTTATGCAGCATGGTTAGATCATGATAATAATATTCGTCACGATTCCGAGCTAACAAGTTATGCCAAATTGCGTCCTGCGTTTGATCGTAAATATGGTTCAGTAACTGCGGCCAACAGTACGCCCCTAACGGATGGTGGAGCTGCTTTACTATTAATGAGTGAGAAACGTGCAAAAGAACTTGGTTATGAGCCTTTAGGTTATATCCGCTCGTTTGCTTTTAGTGCCATTGATGTGCATCACGATATGTTAATGGGACCATCCTATGCGACACCAATGGCCTTGGATAAAGCGGGAATTTCATTATCTGACCTTACTTTAATTGATATGCATGAAGCTTTTGCAGCACAAACCCTTTCAAATGTAAAAATGTTTGCTTCAAACAAATTTGCTAAAGAATGTTTAGGTAGAGATAAAGCCATTGGCGAAATTGATATGGATAAATTTAATGTCCTTGGTGGTTCAATCGCTTATGGGCATCCATTTGCAGCAACAGGAGCCAGAATGATCATTCAAACATTACGAGAATTGAAACGTCGTGGTGGTGGTTTAGGATTAAATACGGCTTGTGCTGCGGGTGGTTTAGGTGCTGCGATGGTATTGGAGGTTGAATAATGACGTTAGAAACGAAAAACAACACGCTTGAAGCCGTTAAAAATACCAGTGCATTTGCATGGACTAAAGACGATGCTCAAATTGCATGGTTAACCATCGATGTTCCGAATGAAAAAATGAATACGCTTCAAGCGGCTTTTGCTGAGCAAGTGACTCAAGTTTTAGATGAGATTGAAGAGCAACAAGCGCACATTAAAGGATTAGTGATTCAATCAGGTAAACCCGATAATTTTATCGCGGGTGCTGATATTAATATGATAGCTAATTGCCAAAATGCTTCAGAAGCTCAAGCACTGGCTGAAAAAGGGCAACAATTATTTCAGCGAATTGAAAATCTACCATTTTCAACGGTTGCTGCTATTCATGGACCATGTCTTGGTGGTGGATTAGAGCTTGCTTTAGCGTGTGATTATCGTGTCTGTAGTGATGACAATAAAACCAAGCTAGGTTTACCTGAAGTTCAATTAGGATTACTCCCAGGCTCTGGTGGGACTCAACGATTACCACGATTAATCGGGTTACTGCCAAGTTTAGATATTATTTTAACGGGTAAACAATTACGACCTAAAAAAGCACTAAAATTAGGTGTAGTTGATGCTTCTGTTCCTCATACTATTTTATCTCGTATTGCTGCTGACTTTGCTTTAAAGAACAAAGCGAAACGTAAATTGAGTGCAAAAGAATGGGGGTTATCTCGAAATCCATTAGGTCGTAATGTCATTTTTTCACAAGCAGAAAAGCAAGCACAGAAAAAAGCCCGTGGTAATTATCCTGCCATTGCCGCTATTTTAGATAGTATCGAGCATGGTTTAGATAAAGGAATGAAAAAAGGATTACTGCGAGAGGCTGAGCAATTTGCTCGATTAGCCATGACGCCAGAATCGGCCGCATTACGATCCTTATTCTTTGCCATGACAGAGATGAAAAAGGAAAAAGGCAGTGATGCAGAGCCGAAATCCATCGATTATGTTGGGGTATTAGGTGGTGGATTAATGGGAGGGGGCATTGCTCATGTTTCCATTACTAAAGCGAAAAAGAAAGTAACGATAAAAGACATTAGTAACGATGGTTTACTTAATGCTTACCAATATCACTACCAACGTTTAGATAAGTTGAGAAAGCGTCGAATTATTTCAAAAGCGCAATTACAACAACAAATGTTGCAATTAACCGGAGTGACAGAGTTTAAAGGTTTTAAAAAATTAGACGTTGTTATTGAAGCCGTATTTGAAGATTTAAACCTAAAACAAGAGATGGTTAAAGCAGTACAAGATCAAGGCAAAGAAGACGTTATTTTTGCAACGAATACGTCTTCGCTTCCAATAGGCCAAATAGCCGAGGGAGCACAAAAGCCTGAAAATATTGTTGGTCTGCACTATTTTAGTCCAGTTGAAAAAATGCCATTGGTTGAGGTCATTCCCCACGCAACAACCAGTGATGAAACTATTTCAACCGTAGTGGCTTTGGCTAAGCAACAAGGTAAAACGCCGATAGTAGTTAAAGATTGTGCTGGTTTTTATGTAAACCGAATTTTAGCGCCTTACATGAATGAAGCGGCAAGGTTATTGTTGGCGGGTGAGTCGATAGAGGTTATCGATGAGGCTTTATTAGATTTTGGTTTCCCTGTTGGACCAATTTCATTATTAGATGAGGTTGGGGTAGATATTGGCGCGAAGATCATGCCGATATTAGAAGCTGAACTGGGTGATAGATTTCGCAGCCCTGATGTGTTCCAAACGTTAATCGATGATAAGCGTCTAGGTAAGAAAACGAAACGTGGTTTCTATGTTTATAAAGGGAAAAAGAAAGAGCCAGACCAAGAGGTTTATACCTTACTAAACATCAAGCCACAGTCACAACTCAGTAAAAATGAAATCGCAATGCGCTGCGTTTTACCTATGTTAGCAGAAGCAAAACGTTGTTTAGATGAAGGAATAATAGCTTCTGAAAGAGATGGTGATATTGGTGCTATTTTTGGTATTGGTTTCCCACCATTTTTAGGTGGTCCTTTTACTTATATGAATACGTTAGGGGAAGAAAAATTAGCGACCTTAATGAGAAATTATGCCGATAAATACGGTGATCGATTTATTGAGTAATAATATCAATGTAATTAAAAGGCCATCGTTGTGATGGCCTTATTTTTATAAAGTGAATTTTAGATTATTAACCGAGGTTGATGTCTTTTTTTCTGAGTTGAAATTGGTCAATAGAATCAATTTCAAAGCCAACATCTAAGCGGTCATATTGCTGATGTTCCGTTCCTTGAGAGTGCATGATTAAACGATTCGCTGTTCTTGGTTTTAATATGCCGACGACAAAACGGATCATTTCAATTCTCGTTAAACTCTTAAGCTCCTCAGTGACACGCTCTTTATGATCAAAATTCGTGTCTTTATTTCCTATGCATGTCCATAAACGTTGAGCTCGACTTCGTAGATTGGTATCAGGGTCTGATATCTGATCGATTAACCCTTGTTTACTGGATTGCCATTGATGTTCATTTAATTCTAATAACACCATATAAAAAGCGTTTAAAAACTCATCAATGGCGTCAAGTAAAATAGCAGGTGGAGCCATTGGGGATTGCACGTATAAAATTAAGCCAGGATGTTTATTAAGAGGTAAATTCCCAGTCCCTACCATATAACCTAATTGCTGTTTTGTTCGGATCTCATGGAAAAAAGAAGCCGACATTAAATGGTTTGCAAGGGTGTAAAGTGCAAAACTACGAGGATCTTCTTGTGGTGATTGATAATAAACCAAAAGCGCAGAATCCGAATGGTCACAGACTAATTCTCTTTGGAATGTTCCTGATTCCCCAAGCATTACCAATGGACGAAATGATTCGCCATAAGTTTGATTTTGCATTCGTAGGGTATCTTTTAAAGAACGACCTAATTCCAATGTTTGTTCTTTAGTCCAATCGCCATAGACAAACATTTCAACATGCAATTCAGCGAACATAGCTTGAACAAAATTCGGCAAATCATCGACTTCAATACTTTCTAATGCTTCAAGAAGTACAGGATATGGAGGGTTATTTGGTTGTAAAATTCCAGATAATGCATTGAAAAGTTGTGAAATAGGACGCTCTTTTGATGCATTTCCCCAATGACGGATTAATTGATTTTTTATAAATTCAAATCGTTCAGCGCTGAACTCACGTGTAGAAAAACGTTTTAATATCACATCAAGCAATAAGGGTTGTTTTTGACTAAAGCCAGAAAGTGTTAATGTTACGCCCCCTTGATGGCAATATAGGTTATACCCCATTCCTGCAATTTCAGCTTGGTAGGTTTGCTCACTGAGTGCGTCCATAAGCATTTCGACACATAAGCGTGTTTTTACTATTTTTCTTGGATCAGAAATGGCATGTGGGCTATCTATTGCAATGTATACCATGCCTTTTGGAACACGGAACTCTTCTTCTTGTTTATGCCATAGACGAAAACCCGGTAGATCTTCGAGTAATGTTGGAAGTTCGGTAGTTTCTTTTAATTCTTGAGGCTCTAACTCATAGCAGATATAAGGGTTTTTCTCTGGCAAGTGAAGTTCAGGATGCAGTTCAGCATTACTCCAAGTGTTTATTTGAGTTTTACTTAATGACTGAACAGAATAAGGGGTGTGATACCACTTATCTTTACGATCATACTCTAAGCCCTGAGCAACGAGAGTGACTCGCATTTTTTCAGGAGTAAATTGCTCAAGCAAATCGAGAACGTGTTGTTCGTGATAACCTTCCATCATGTAATCAGCGTACATGGCATCATCTTTATGATAACGCTGTAAATTCATGACTAAGTGACTGACTAAATCAAGAGGCTTAGTTTTTTCTTGGAATTGAAATGCAGATTCTAACACCGCTTTCTTTTCATTGTAGCGCCACTCATCAAGACCTTGTTGTTTAATCAATTCAATATATTGATAAGTATTGAGAATGATTTCATCAATATGAAGCATACCTTTTTCAGTTAGATTAAAGGAAAGCGTAAATTCTCTGAAATTACTACCGCTTACCCCACCACCAGCAGTCAATGAGTGAATATACCCTAATTTTTTCAGGTAAAGCATTAAGCTACCGTCACCTTCGTAGCCAAGTAGATGCCCAAGATAGTTAAGCGGTTTTGTTTTATAAAAACGATCTTGATTCGGTAAATGAAAAGCAAGACTTAGCTTTCTAACTTCTTTTAGTGGTTCAATGTTAATCCAGCAACCTTGTTCTTTTGGGGTGACATAAGAAACATTAATTTCTTTATGTCCAAGGTTTTGATTAGGGATGGATGCAAAAGATTGAGTTGCTAATAGTTCTAACTCACAAAGAGGTCGGTTTCCAAGTACAACGGCTGTCATTAAATCAGCAGAATAATGTGCTTGATAAAAAGCGAGCATTTCATCACGAATAGATGAGTTTTCTTTATCTGCTAATGTGTCAATGCTACCAACGGAGAATTTAGAAAAAGGGTGGGCTTGGTTAACGGTTTCTTTATGAACTTGATAAATACGGCGAACGTCATCTTTTAGTTTGAGTTTATACTCTGAATCAACGGCGTTACGCTCTTTATCTACGGCTTCTTCATTGAATAAAGAGGCGTAGAAAAATTGACCAAAACGATCCAATCCTTCTTCAAACGCTGAATGCGAGACTTCAAAAAAGAAGGTGGTATTTTCGGTTCCTGTCCATGCGTTATTAGAGCCACCTTGCTGATTAATGAAAGAGTGGAATTCCCCAACTTTTGGGTATTTTTGTGTACCAAGAAACAGCATATGCTCTAAAAAGTGAGCAAGGCCTTGTCGATCATCAGGATCATCAAAGTGACCGACATTAACAGAAAGGGCGGCAGCTGAGCGTGGTGCTGTTTCATCCTGAATGAGCAAGACAGGCAATTTGTTATCAAGCTCAATTAAGCGGTAATGTTTTTTATCATTCGGACTGATATGCACAGGGTGCTCCTGTTTTAAGGCGTAAGGACTTTATTTTTATAGTCAATTATTGAATGCAGAGTTTAACAATGGTTATCAATAATAAGATAACCAATTGAATATAATGGCTAACTCTTTTGACGTTATTTGTATAATTATTTTATCAATTATGGCGCTGATACCACAGACTAGCAAACTCTCTCTTTCCTATTTTTACTATTGCTTGCTACTATTGTGAAGTTAGTAATGATTTGAGAATGAATAAATGAAAGTATTCATAATGCGTCACGGTGAGGCAGAAGCTTATGCATCTTCAGATGAAGAGCGCAATTTAACCGCTCATGGTGAAAGCCAATCTGCGAAAATAGCGCAATGGTTGATGGCTGAACATAAAGTACAATTTGATTATGTATTAGTCAGTCCTTATGTGCGAGCACAACAAACGTGGAATACGATTAAGCCAATTTTGAATGTGACGGATGCCAAAGTAGAAATATGTGAAGACATTACTCCTTATGGTGACTCAGATGATGTGGTTGAATATGTAAAAGCCTTGGGTAGCGTTGAGGATATTGAGAATATTTTGTTGGTATCTCATTTACCATTAGTCGGATATCTTACTGCTGATTTTGTTCCGGGAATTATGCCTCCGATGTTCCCAACATCAGCAATGTCTTGTGTTGAATATTCATATACAACCGGGAAAAGTGAGCTACTTTGGTTACAACAACCATAAGTGACGACAAAGAATACCTGAAATAAAAAAGATCCCAGAGCTGAGTGGCTGTGGGATCTTTTTTTATCTATCGGGTATTGAAAGCAATACCAAAATGGCACCTGCACCACCAAACTCTAGAGGGGCTTGGTGAAAAGCCATCACATCGGGATGTTGAGCGAGCCATAGAGGCACTTTCTGTTTAAGAATATGTTTACCAATACCATGCATGACACTCGCACAAGAGATATTTTCTTTAAGGCAATAAGCAATCATAGAGCCTAATTCACGCTTGGCTTCATCTTGCTTCATACCATGCATATCTAAAAATACATCAGGTACGTATACGCCACGTCGTAAGCGTTTTACTTCGTATTTTGATACGTCATCACGGGCATAGCGAATCGGACCATCTTCACTCAAAAGTGGTACAAATTCATCAGAAAAGAAAAACTCTTCATTTTTCCCTTCTTTTAATGATTTTCTTTGCTGTTGAAGGTCGCTAAAGTTCTTACTCGGTTGATGGATTATGGTATCCTGTTGCAACTTTTTAGAGCCTTGTACTGCTTCACGGAACAGCGAAAGTTCGTCATCTGATAGGTGGTCGTTTTTGCTCATTTTTAAATTCCAATAATTAACAGCAGTATTATAACTTGTTTTGGGGGCAATTTTGGATAAGATTTTTGTAGAAGAGGCAGTTGCTGAGCTTCATACGTTACAAGATATGTTGCGTTGGACGGTAAGTCGTTTTAATGCAGCAGGTCTTTTTTATGGTCATGGTACAGATAACGCATGGGATGAAGCTGTTCAACTTGTGCTTCCAACACTGTACTTGCCAATTGATGTGCCGGCACATGTTCGTGAATCACGTTTAACGTCAACAGAGCGTTTACGTATTGTTGAGCGTGTTGTTCGTCGTATTAATGAGCGTATCCCTACTGCTTATTTAACGAATAAAGCGTGGTTCTGTGGTCTTGAGTTCTTTGTTGATGAACGTGTACTTGTGCCTCGTTCGCCAATTGCTGAATTGATTGAAACACAATTTGAACCGTGGTTGACTGAAGAACCAACGCGTATTATGGATTTATGTACGGGTAGTGGTTGTATTGCGATTGCGTGTGCTCATGCGTTCCCTAATGCGGAAGTTGATGCAATTGATATTTCGACGGATGCGCTAATGGTTGCTGAACAAAATGTTCAAGATCATGGTATGGAGCAACAAGTATTCCCAATCCGTTCAGATCTATTACGTGATATTCCTAAAGATCAGTATAACTTTATTGTTTCTAATCCACCTTATGTGGATGAAGAAGACATGAACAGTTTACCGGAAGAGTTTGAGCATGAACCTGAATTAGGTTTAGCAGCAGGTACTGATGGATTGAAGTTAGTTCGCCGTATTTTAGCAAATGCACCAGATTATTTAATGGATAACGGCTTTTTGATCTGTGAAGTGGGTAACTCAATGGTTCATATGATGGAGCAGTACCCAGATATTCCATTCACTTGGATTGAATTTGCTGAAGGTGGCCATGGTGTATTCATGCTAACTAAGCAGCAACTTCTTGATTGCGCAGATGAGTTCGCTCTTTATCGCGACTAAACCAAGTTAATTTAAATGAAAGCCTGATGGAAACATCGGGCTTTTTTTATGCTTGTTTACTTTGTGACATTGCAAAATCCAGTCGTTTGCGAAGTTCTTGTTGTTTTTGACTTGAATGCTTCTTACTTAATGCTTTTTTAACTAAACGAATCAGTTTCATTGAATTGATATCCATTAAATTAACTACATATGGTATATAGCAGGATTAGTGCCAAGTACATGCTATTGATAATTATATCGACAGTAAAATTGAAAACTTTTGCTTTTTTGTATCAAAAATGTTCAATTTTTATTTTTAATAGCAAGTTTTAAGTTGTTTAAATTTACTTATTCTTTAATGTGAGAGTTATCTTACCATATTTTTGGAATGGCGGTCACGTTTTGCCGTTGTTGGGTGAAGGTGGCAAAAAAGGATGAAAATTAAAAAAAACAATAACTGAAAGATAAACCTTGGGATAGGGGTTTACTCTCAATACGATTCAAGCCAATATGGTTTTATTAAGAACTGATTGTTAGTCAGGTGAATGATGACTAATCACTTATATTTACAGAGGAAGTAATGGCTGGAAATTCTATAGGACAACATTTTCGAGTAACGACGTTTGGTGAAAGCCACGGGTTAGCGTTAGGCTGCGTTGTTGATGGCTGCCCTCCAGGTTTGGAATTAACCGAAGCTGATTTACAAGTTGATCTTGATCGTCGCAAACCGGGGACATCAAAATACACAACACAGCGCCGTGAAGCGGATGAAGTGAAGATTTTATCTGGTGTTTTTGAAGGAAAAACAACAGGTACTTCTATTGGTCTATTAATTGAAAATACAGATCAACGTTCAAAAGATTACTCTGAGATAAAAGATAAATTCCGTCCAGGCCATGCTGATTACACTTACCATCAGAAGTATGGGCAACGTGATTACCGTGGTGGTGGTCGCTCTTCGGCACGTGAAACGGCTATGCGTGTTGCAGCAGGTGCGGTAGCTAAAAAGTATTTGAAGCAAGAGTTTGGTATTGAGATTCGAGCTTATTTATCACAAATGGGTGATGTATCGATTGATTCTGTTGATTGGAATGAAATTGAAAATAATGCTTTTTTCTGCCCTGATGCGAGTAAAGTTGATGCTTTTGATGAGCTTATTCGTAAATTAAAGAAAGAAGGTGATTCTATTGGAGCAAAGATCACCGTTGTAGCACAAGGCGTTCCTGTTGGTTTAGGTGAGCCTGTTTTTGATCGTTTAGATGCAGATGTTGCTCATGCCCTTATGGGGATTAACGCTGTTAAAGGCGTTGAGATTGGCGATGGTTTTGAAGTGGTTAATCAGCGTGGTTCTGAACATCGTGATCCTTTAACGCCTGAAGGTTTTAGCTCAAATCATGCAGGTGGTATTCTAGGTGGTATTTCATCTGGCCAAGATATTGTGGCTCATATTGCCCTAAAACCGACCTCAAGCATTACGGTTCCTGGTGAAACTATCACTCGTAATGGTGAAAAAACAGAATTGATAACTAAAGGTCGTCATGATCCATGCGTAGGTATTCGTGCTGTGCCTATTGCTGAAGCGATGCTAGCGATTGTCGTAATGGATCACTTAGTTCGTCATCGTGGTCAAAACTTTGGTGTTCAAACAGAGACGCCTAAGATTTAGATGATTAAGGGACTTGTTTTTAGGGACGAGTAAGAGCGAGTTAAAAGCGGGGAGAATAGCCCCTTACTACTGACATAAATAAAAAGTACTGACATAAATAAAAAGAGCCAGATTGACGTTATATTCAATCTGGCTCTTTCTGATCTTACTCGTCCCTAAAATCGAGTTTCTTTAGGGTTATCTTTTCTCAATCGTTTCTGGTTGCTCTTCTCCAATATCCAAGTGGAATACTGGTAAACACCAACCAAATTTAACTGCAGCCATACGTGCAGAGAAACCTATAACGATAGTGACAATGGTTGTAATTAATTCATCAACGCCAAAATGAAGTAAGCCAATGTATAAAACAGCAGACAATAAAGAGATGGATGCGTATAGCTCTTTATGTAATACCATAGGCTGTTGGCGGCAGAAAAGATCACGAAGTAAACCACCAAATACACCAGTTACGATAGCTGCAACAACACAAATTAATGGATGTAACCCCATATCTAACGCAACTTGAGAACCGATGATACTAAATACGATAAGACCAATCGCATCAAGTAAAACAAAGAAGCGATGGTTTTTAGCCACCCATGGGCCAATCCAAGTTGTTAATACACCGGCAATACACGTAATTACTAGAAACTGTGGATTTTTCACCCATCCGATAGGGTAGTGCCCAAGAAGGATATCTCGGACAGTACCACCACCAATGGCAGTTACACTTGCAACCAGCATCACACCAAACCAATCCATTTTTTTCTTACCGGCAGCTAATGCGCCCGTCATAGCTTCAGCGGTGATCCCAATAATATAAAGAATTGTTAATAACATTTTCTAATACCGTAACGTGCCGAGTAGGCGAAAAAAGAAGCCACAGATTTTATGTAATTAAGCGACTAATGACGAATGAAAAAAACTATTCTGAATTAATTCGGATTAGTTTTTGTTATGTCTAATGTCTATTTTCTGAGCTTTGGGTTTGTGTATTCTGATATTTAGTATTTTTTGATGCACGCCACGACGTAAACTTTTGAACGAATTTTCAAGCTTATCAATCCCCAATAATACGAACAGAGCTAATAAAGTAATAATGATGGATTGTTGAATGTAACCTAGTGCTATCATCATACCTAAAGCAGCAAGTACCCAAATAATGGCCGCAGACGTTACGCCATGTATTTTTCCATCAAGAGTCATCATTACACCAGCACCTAGGAAACCAACACCGGTAATGATTTGCCCTAATACTCTTGCTTGATCTAATGTATTTGGTGATAGCGATACTGCCATAGCAAGAAAGAAGTAAGTGCCCGAAATAATTAAAATTGAGGTTCTTATTCCTACTGGTTTTCCACGTGTTTGGCGCTCTGTGCCAATAAGAAAACCATTAAATGCACAAGCAAAAATCGCAGTCCAAGAAAAAGGGCCTAAATCGAGTAATTGAGTTAAATCTAAAGTGATGTCATTCACAGCTTTGATAGCTCCAAATAAAAAGGGATAAAATAATTCACATAGGTAATTTTTGCGGAGAGTATCAGTTCGATCTTTTTACACATAATGAATAATTTTGAAAAAGAAGATAAAAAAAATTTATCTACATATGTCTTTTAATATTCATGCGGTAGAATGTCATTCAATTTATAATTTGAAGCTCGTGGCATGTCGCACCAATACCAAGATTTAATCTCTATTTTTAATAATACCTTTTATGATTCTTTCAACACTAAGCTTGAGCTTGGTGGTGATGAACCTATCTATTTACCTGCCGATGATGAATTTGCTTATCATCGTATTATTTTTGCTCGTGGTTTCTATCAATCAGGCATGCATGAAATAGCACATTGGTGTGTTGCTGGACCTGAACGTCGATTATTGGAAGACTTCGGTTATTGGTATGAGCCTGATGGACGTACAGAACAAGTTCAAGCCGAGTTTGAAAAGGTTGAAATTCGACCGCAAGCATATGAATGGATTTTGTCATTAAGTGCAGGATTAAAATTTAATGTTAGCTGCGATAACTTGAATGGCGATTTTGAACCAGATCGTTTAGCATTCATGGCAAAAGTACATAATGAAGTAATGACAATTTTAGATAGTGGATTACCACCACGAGTTGATATGCTATCTAATGCATTGCGCGAGTTTTATCAAATAGCCCCATTAACTAAAGAACAATTTATTGTCCAATAGGAAAAAGATGATCATTGAATTTGAAGAAAAAATGCTTGAATTAATTGATGCTCGAATTGAATCGGCATCTGATGATGAGTTATTTGCAGGCGGCTACTTACGTGGCCATATTTCGTTATCAGTGGCTAATTGTGAAGAGCAAGGTATTAACGATATCGATATCTTAAAAAGTCATATTAATGATAGCCTTGAAAAAGCAAAATCAGAATTATCTCCAGCGGACCGTATTATTGTTGCTGAGCTGTGGGATGAATTACAAAACGCTTAATTTAGTATGAAGAATAAGTGTTAGTAAATAAAGGCAGTGTAGAGATCACTGCCTTTTTTGTTTCTTATATAAATTTAGCCTTTAAAGCCTGTTATGTTACTTAGCTTATCTCTTAGTAGATCAACTAGTTGAGTTTGAGAAGATTGCGCACGGATAACACCAGTTGTATTTCCCCATACCGGCCCCGGCCAAGCGACATCAGTAGTAAAGCGGGCAATGTGATGAATATGCAGTTGAGGTACTAAATTACCTAATGCACCGATATTAATTTTATCAGGCGAAAAATTATCTTCTAATAGTTGAGCAACCGCACTTGATTCTTTAATGAGCTGGATCTGTTGCTCATCAGTCATGTGATGAATTTCTTTTAATTCTTCAATTCTTGGTACCAAAATTAACCAAGGGCCAATATCTTCTTTAATTAAAAGTACCTTACATAAAGGTAAATTTCCTAAAACAATACAGTCTTGTTGCAAACGTGGGTGTAATTGGAAAGCCATCCCTATCTCCTAGGTTTCTATCAGCAATGCTTTGTTATATCATAACTCACTTATAATAATGAGACAGTGAAGCAATTCATGACTGAAAAAATCGATAAAAACGTTTATAACCCAACTTTTCAATGGGCATTCCTTCATCCTAGATACTGGCCAACGTGGCTTGGGATTGGTTTTGCTATTTTTTTGGCTTTTATTCCATTTCGATTACGTGACAAATTAGCAGCGAAAATCGTTAAATTAGTACTTAAGAAACCAAGTGGTGGTATTAAGCGTGCTAAGTTAAATATTGCGACCTGTTTTCCTGAAAAATCAGAACAAGAGCAACAGAAGCTGCTTGAAGATACTTATATTACGGGAGCTCAAGTTATGCTTGGCTTTTCTGAGTTGCTTGTTCGTAGCCGTAAGCATAATGAAAAACGTGGTATTTTTGTGGGAGGAGAGAATTTATTTCCTCTGCTTGAACAGAAAGAAAACATCATTATTTTAGCACCTCATGCGTGGGCTATTGATTTTCCTGCTATCTTATTAGCTTCTCGTGGTTATCATGTAACCACTATGATGAAACCACAGAAAAACCCAATTACAGACTGGCTAATGCACGTTCAGCGAATGCAATATGGCGGTAAGATCTATGCACGTAGTGCGGGTATTAAACCGTTAATTAAGGCGATTAAAGAAGGCTATTTAGCGTATTACTTACCAGATGAAGATCATGGACCTCAAAATAGTGTATTTGTACCTTTCTTTGCGACTCAGAAAGCAACGCTAAAAGGGTTTGGTAAACTGGCTCGTTTATCAAAAGCGAA
Source organism: Aliivibrio fischeri (assembly GCF_009727955.1). GTDB lineage: Bacteria > Pseudomonadota > Gammaproteobacteria > Enterobacterales > Vibrionaceae > Aliivibrio > Aliivibrio fischeri_A. The sequence goes on from NZ_WOBR01000004.1 coordinate 90,412, forward strand.
AGTAGTACCAATGTTGCCATCTTATAATTCTGAAACGGGTCAGTTTGAAATCATTACTTTGCCTGCTATTGCTGATTTCCCATCTGGTGATGAAGAAACAGATGCTCGAGCAATGAATATTGCCATTGAACAATTAGTTACTGAACGTCCTGAGCAATATATGTGGGTATTAAACTTATTACGCTCTCGTCCAGACGGCAGCCGTTTGTACTAAATTTTTGTTATTCGGCTCTTATTTGAAACCCGTAGAATTACACTATTCCGCGGGTTTTTTATGTCTCATAGAAATTTTTGTTATTCGTTGTGTAACAGAATCACTAGGTATTATTTATTTGATTTATATCAAAGGTCGATCTCGGTCATTTAATCAATCTAAGTTTTTGTAAATGGTTAGGGTCTATCGGCTGCTGAAGCGTATAATTATTTGTGATCTTTATTCTAATAATGTTGCCAATGCTCTTTAAGTGCTAAGTTGATTCGATAAATGCCAAAATCACCCAATTTTCGTTTCTTTCAAGGTGGGATGCTTAAACATCGCACAACCCCAAAATTTTTAACCACACAAACTGATTACTATGCACTGCTGTTTTTATCTGCTCTAGTTGGCGGTATTGCTGGTTCTGTTGTTGCAATGTTCGAAGCGTCTATTCGATTAATTGGCGAACAGCGCTTACATTTTCTTGATTCACTTCCATATTCTGAATTTATTGCTCCTGTTGGAGCTGTAGTTGCTGGCGCTGCAATGGCTGCGGTAGGTTTTTGGTTAACGTTTAAATTTGCCCCAGAAGTAGCAGGTAGTGGGATTCCACACATTGAAGGCGCACTGGATGGCACTCATGAGATTCGTTGGCATCGAGTATTACCTGTTAAATTTATAGCAGGCACATTAACTATTGGCTCTGGTATGGTGTTAGGGCGTGAAGGCCCATCCATACAAATTGGGGGGGCTGTAGGTCGAATGGTTGCTTGTAAAGGTAAACGATTCAGCCATTCTTCACATATATTAACTGCCGCTGGTGCTGCTGCAGGTTTAGCCGCTGCATTTAATGCACCATTAGCAGGGATTCTTTTCATCGTTGAAGAGATGCGTCCACAATTTAGATATAACATTACCTCAATTAAATGTGTGACACTGGCAACGGCGGTTGCAACGATTGTCATGCGTTCATTACATGGACAAGAGGCCTTTTTAACGATACCAAGTTTTGAAGTTCCACCACTAAGATCGCTTATCTTGTTTGCAATTCTAGGAATTATTTTTGGCATTATAGGGGTTAACTTTAATAAATGGATTTTAAAAGGGACTGCTAAAGTTAAAAAATATCATCAAAATAAGCTCTCTCGAATTGTATTTATGGGGGCGATTTTTGGTGCAACATTTTCATTATTGCATTTAATAGCACCTAAGCTATCGGGTAGTGGTATGGAGATCATTACTGAAATGTTCTACAGCCCAATGACTTGGATAATTATGGTAGGTTTCTTTGTTCTTCGAGTTATTGTAACTGTTGCTTGTTTTTCATCTGGTGCACCAGGTGGTATTTTTGCGCCAATGTTAGCCTTAGGTACATTGCTTGGTTTATCTTATGGCGTGGTGATGTCAGCTTGGTTCCCCGGTTGGATAGCTGAGCCTGGTGTTTACGCTATTGCAGGTATGGGCGCACTGTTTGCTGCAACGGTTAGAGCTCCTGTTACTGGGGTGATTCTTGTTGTGGAAATGACCAATAATTACCAATTAATTTTACCTTTATTGGTTACGACATTAGGCGCAACGTTTATTGCTCAGGCTTTAGGTGGTCAACCCCTTTATTCTGCCTTATTGAAACAATCATTAGTCAAAGACAAAGAGTTAAGAGCAGATCACCAAAATCCTTTAAAAGACGTAACTTAATGTAACTTGACTGGTAATAAAGTCTATTCCGATCCCATTAGCAATAATACGTCCCATTGTATAACTCGCTGCAATATTTAGAGAGTAGGGCAGCGAGTATCCTAGCTCAACTCCATACGATAAACCTACTTCACTAATGGAATTCTCACCAGTAATGGTTGTGGTAATTGTTTTTCCATTCAACGTATTTTGAGAATACGTATCGACCATTAAATCTAAAGAATATTGATGTACACCCAAAATACTCGCCAGATAAAACTCAGTATCAAACAAATAAGATTGGTATTTTAAGTTTGCTCCAATTGAACTCGCTTCGACCTCAGTATTGTCGTAATTAGCGCCATTTGAATAATGATGTTCATAATCCCCCATTTTGTTGTATTCAAGTTCAACAATAAGGTAATACTCTGGAGCAAGCATAAATGGGTAGCCTGCTTTGATAAATAATCCATTATCTAAATCAATTTCAGCACCGTTAAGAGTGAGTGATGATTTAGCGAAACCTGATGATAAATAAAGACCATCAAATTTAGCAAAACAATTACAAGAAATAAGCAGCAATGCGCAAGAAAGTAAGTACTTCATAAGATTCATCCATATTGATTATTATGTAAGTATCAGACCAGACAATAGCTCTTCAAATAATGCTTTTTGAAGTTCGATAAAATTTGCTCTATCGATGTATTGTGATCTACATCAAGTTTTACGCTGCGTTTTTATAGTGTAGACAGGAATGCTTTAAAAATGAGAACAAGTTAGAGAGTTTTTCGTAGGGGAAATAAAAAACACCACATAATCCCTTATTTATCATTGAATTACGTGGTGTCTTATTTTTGAGATAAGGCTATTTTTTGTAAACTCGAATCATGAAATCAGCTTTACAGCTGAAGTTTTCTAATGCTTTTAAGCTTATTTTGAAGTCAGGAGTCGCTTTCCAAGCAAATGGTGTCATATCAAGTAGCTGTAAAGCTTCTGTACCATTTAATTGCATATTGTAAGTTAATTGTTTCTCTTCAATAAGTTCAAATCCATCGATATTTTCCGGTTCTTCATCGTGTAAACGTACATCACCATAAACCCCTTCACGTAATTCATATAAATGATGGCCAGCAGGGGTTACTGTAAACAGATAGCCTCCATCTTTGATTGCACGATGTAATTCTTCGCCCTTGCAAGGAGCATAAATACGAACAACGCCATCTAAGCTTTGATCTGCAAAAGGCAAACGATGGCTTGAAGCAACACTAAATTTACAGTTTAAATATCGTTTAGCGGCATACTTAATGGCAATTTTTGAAATATCTAAACCAAATACTTGCGCTTCTTCACCGCTTAGTTGCTCTGCTATTTTTGAGGTGTAATAACCTTCACCACAACCAATATCAAGTAAAGAAGCTGAATCATTGGTGACATAGTGTTGGCATAAGTCAGCCACTTTCTGCTGCATTGGTTGGTAATGCCCAGCTTCTAAAAATGCACGTCTTGCTTGCATCATCTCTTTATTATCCCCTGGATTTTTAGAGCGTTTGTGATGAGCAGGCATTAGGTTTACATAACCTTCTTTCGCGTTATCAAATTGATGATTGTTTTCACAACGATATTGATTGTTAGAAAAGTGCAACTCATGCTGGCACAAAGGACATTGATAAGACATAACCATACCTAGAATTAAAGAGAAGCAGCAGTGTACTGGTTCGTTTATTGAATAAAAAGAACTATCAGTGAAAATAATTTTGGTCTATTTATTTTTACTCTCAAAATTAATAATGTGATTCACTTCAAATACCCCCCCTAATAGAAGCTAATAAGACCTTTTTTGTTATAAAAATGGAGTGATTTAGATCACTCTGCGTTCTATTTTTTAATTGTTATTTTGTGACGTAAACCAAGTTGGAGGCAAATTTTCCTAAAAGTTAAATTTATCAATTCATTGTATCTATTTGTTTTAAAGTGTTTTTTGTTTTTTTACATGCCTTGTTTTTGAGCACCTTCAAACTATTCCTCCTATTAATTTTGTGGAGCGAATTAATATTGCATGATTGTTGTCAACGGATTCAGAGAAACATGTATGGAATGCAAGAATTCTTGAGTTTGATGTTCATAAATAGAACCATCAAACCAATATAAAATTTAAATATATAGGGTATAGAACATGAAAAAGACACTTTTAGCACTAGCGGTACCAGCACTATTAATGGCTGGTTCAGCATCAGCTGCAACGGTATACACAGCAGAAGATGGTTCGACAATCGATGTATATAGCCGTTTAGGTTTCAATATTACTGACCGTGCTGGTATGGGTGAAGATGGCGATGCTGTTGGTAATTTTGATGCACGTATTGGTCTTGGTGGTTCTCAAGTAGTTAACGATAAAGTTTCTGTAATTGGTTGGGCTGAATATTCAGTTGGTGCAGCAGAGCAACGTGGCACAGACAACAGTTTCACTCCTCGTTATGTATGGGCAGGTATTGATGCATCTGAAGCGGGTAAAGTAACCTTCGGTCGTGTTGCTTCAGGTATTATCATGCTTTCTGATGTAGGTGATGTATTTGCTGCATCTGATGTATTGATTGGTCGTCAGTTAGAGCTTGTAGATAACTCAGCGGCTCAAACTTTCCGTCAAGACGGTACAATCCAATATCAAAACAGCTTTGGTGCTTTTGATATGTCTGTTGCTTACATTTTAGGTAACTCGGCATCAGATCAGGATGGCTCTTATAACGCAGTAGGTCGTTACACGTTTGATATGGGTGATGCAGGTCAATTAATTCCTATCGTAGCATACCAAGCAAACAGCACTGGTGATAATGCAGTGAATCCTGATGCAGACTACACATTCTGGGGTGCAGGTCTTCAATATAAACTAAATGCATTAACGCTTGGCGCAATGTATAACCAAGATGAAATTGAAGGTGTTTACTCAGATAAATCAACAGATAAGAGCTACGAATTAACGGCTGTATATAACATTAATGATGATTGGACAGCTCGTGCTGGTTACCGCGCACTAGAGAATACCGGTGGTGATGAAGCAGAATACAAAGATACAACATTAGAGCTTCAATATCACTTAACGGCTCGCTCTTCTATTTACACAAGTTACGTAATGCGTAATGGTGAGAATGGAAACGCATTAGTTCCTAGCAACAATGTAATGAGCTGGAATAATGCTGAAGAAGATTACTACCACTTAGGTCTTCGCTATGAATTCTAATCTGACCGATAATATTGATACAACTGTTAATCTATAAGGGTGGATTTTTAGTTAACTATCAATCAGGTTAGAAGTTAAATCCTCACTGATCCGTCAGTGAGGATTTTTTTGTTTATTGATTTCACTGGTGTAACGCTAATATAAAAAATCCCCGCAAAGGCGAGGATTCAAATTGGTTTTATGTTAGCTGAATTATGCGTTAAAAATTTGCGCTAATTCCGTTGAACATAGGTGATATTGACGTGGGCAGTTACGCCATGTTGTTAGCATACGACGGTACTTATCAAGCATTGGCATTTGGCTATTAAAGTGGTGGTCTGCTTTATCAAACTGAGGGTATAAACCTTCTGAGCTTGTTAAGAAACGAACATAGTTTACTTGTTGTGCTTCACTTGCAATATCAAAACCTAAAAACTGAAGGCGGCGAGCATCTACTTTTGTTTGGCATTCTTCAGAAAGCATATTGTAAGATTCTTGCATTGCATGGTACATCTCCATGAAGTCGATAATTTCACGACATTCTGTTTCTGTAATGCAGCCAAAGTCTTTATCAAGCTCGCGAATTTGTAATTCATAACCACGTTCAACAATCAGTTGTTGGCGTTTGTACTTTTCTGCATTTGCAGGGTCCATTTGAGACATTAAGTAGTACTGGTTTGAAAGGATTAAGCGTTGAGCATTTGTCATATCCATTAGGATAACCTCAAAAATTATAATTAAAATTGTATAAAAAGTTGAAGCTAGATTAACAGTAAATGTAACACATAGAACATGATCTACATTAAGTTATGTGATCTTAGCTTAATCCAACGATGTTGCCATCGATATCAATGTCCAAATTCATGAATGCTGGTTTCTCTGGTAGGCCTGGCATTGTCATTACGTTGCCGCATAATGCGTATATAAACCCAGCACCTGCACAGAGTTTTAATTCTCTAATAGGTACGACAAAATCCGTTGGAGCACCTTTAATGTTTCCATCTGTAGAAATAGATGCCGGCGTTTTTGCCATACAAACAGATAATGATTGGTAACCTAACTTTTCAAATGTCGCTAATTGTTGCTGGGCTTTTTCTGATAATTCGATTCGTTCAGCACCATAACCTTTTATTGCCACAGCATTAAGTTTATCGAATAAGCTCATCTCAGAAGTATATAAAGGAGTAAATTGTGTCTCTTGTTGACACGCTTTAATTACTTTTTCAGCTAACTCTAATGTACCGTTACCGCCTTTAACAAACGCTTCGCTAATTGCTACATCGACATTCATGTCTAAATTAGAAACCCAATTTAATAATGAATCTAGCTCTTCTTGAGTGTCTTCCGGGAATCGGTTAATAGCGACAACGACAGGCAAACCGTATTTAGCACAGTTATTGATGTGCCATAATAAGTTATCAAGACCAGCATCTAATGCTTTTTTATTTGGAGCAAATAATTCTTTAGGTAACGATTGGCCTGGTGATAGAGGGAATAGGCCTGAATTGGCTTTAATACCACGTAATGTTGCGACTAAAACCGCACAATCTGGTGATTTTTCTGATAACGGTGCTTTGATATTACAGGCTTTTTCGAATCCCATATCTGAGCCAAAGCCACCTTCGGTAACGGTATAATCCGTTAATTTTAAAGCGATGTTATCAGCAATGATTGATGAGTTACCGTGGGCAATATTTGCAAATGGTCCAGAGTGAACAAAGGTAGGTACACCTTCCAATGTCTGCATCAATGTTGGATTAATCGCAAACTTCATGGTTACCGTCATTGCACCAGCGACTTGTAAATCTTCAGTCGTTACTGGTTCACCATCTAAATTATAAGCAACAACAATACGACCAATTCGTTGGCGTAAGTCTTGTAAATCGGTTGCAAGTGCTAAGATAGCCATTAATTCTGAAGCCGCAGTAATATCAAACCCATCTTCACGCTCATAGCCATTAATGGTTTTGCCATCTTCATTTTTGCCAATGGTAACCATGCGAAGAGCACGGTCATTGTGGTCCATTACGCGTTTCCAGACCACGCGTTCAGGGTCAATACGTAAAGCGGGTAATTGATTCTTTTCTGAGAAAACGTCATAACCTAAACGCTGTTCATGATAGATACGAGCATCAATGGCAGCAGAAGCTAGGTTATGAGCTGCGGTGATGGCATGGATGTCACCAGTTAAGTGTAGGTTTAACTCTTCCATTGGAGCTACTTGGCTATAACCACCGCCAGCGGCACCTCCTTTTACACCAAAAACGGGTCCCATTGATGGCTGTCGAATACAAGCACTGACGGATTCACCTAATTTGGCTAGCCCTTGAGCAAGACCAATAGTGGTTACCGTTTTACCTTCACCAAGTGGTGTTGGAGTGATGGCGCTGACTAAAATTAATTTACCATTTGGCTCTGATTTTAATCGTTTTAAGGCGTCGATATTTACTTTTGCCTTAAATGGACCTTGCGGAGTAATGTCATCATCATGCAGTCCTAAGTTTGACGCAATCGTTTTCATTCGTGTAAGTGTCGCAGTTTGGCAGATTTCAATATCGCTTTTCATAATAACGGGAACCTATAGGAAGTAGTTAAAACATCAGAAAAGAAAGCGTGCTTTTTATACCACATAATTGAGGTGATACAGAATCTATTCCATAAAAATAACTCAGAATTGACTGAATTATTCATAAGGTGTGATCAAGAGTATGAGTAGGCTTTAAGATTAGGTTAATGGATTGTGATACGATTTGTTGTTGGTTTTATGAGCAAGGAATAGCGATTCATGTCTTGGCGTAATTTAAGTTTCCGGCGTCGTTTATTATCCGTTATGACGATTTCAGGCATAGGGAAGTTATTGATTTTATCTCTTTGTGCCTTTTTATATATCAAGCATTGGGAATCACAGGACAGTGGTGAAAAAGCACTTGGTATTGCTCGATTTATTTCTCAATCTCCATTAGTTATTAAAGCTGTTGAGCAAAATGCTCCGCGATTAATTGAAAATAAAATAGAACGCTTGCGATCATCAATTGGCGCTGCATTTATAGTGGTTGGTAACATTGATGGGATCCGGATTGCTCATCCTATAAAAGAGAGAATAGGCAAACCAATGCAAGGAGGTGATAACCAACAAGCTTTGCAATTTGGGCAATCTTATGTGTCATACGCAAAAGGGTCGCTGGGGAAGTCTGTTCGAGGAAAAACGCCAATATTTGATTTAGACGGTAATATTATTGGGGTCGTTTCTGTTGGGTATTTGCTCACGAGTATTGATACCAAAGTATCTCATTTCCTTGGTTTTTTCTTAGGTATGGCGGTATTGGTTATTTTTGCTAATGCCATTATCGCTAACTTTATTGCTAGGCGTTTTCAAAAATCAATTTTTGGATTTGAACCTGAAGCGTTCGGCCGCCTATATAAAGAACAACAAGTAACATTATCGACGTTACGAGAAGGCGTATTAAGTATTGATGCTGACGGGAAGTTACGTTCAATTAATAACAGTGCTTGTGAGATATTGGGAATTGACGCCAACATTGCAATAAATAAACCGTTTGTTCAGGTATTACCGGACAGTGATTTAACTAAGTTGTTAGTAACACATAAATCTGAACATGATATTGAGCTACTTTTGAATGGGCAGGCTGTGATTGCTAACCGAGAGTTGATTCAAATGGATGGAAAGGTGATTGGTGCGGTATCTAGCTTTAGACGTAAAGATGAAATCAGTGAACTGACGAGTCAATTATCCCAAGTAAAACAATATGCAGACTTGCTTCGTTCTCAAACTCATGAACACCGAAATAAATTGAATACAATCAGTGGGTTAATTCAATTAGGAAAAATAGAAGAAGTTCAGCAAATTATAGGACAAGAAAGTTTACGTTATCAAAAGTTAATTGAGTTTTTACGGGAAAGTGTTTCAGAACCAATGATTGCAGGAGTACTCCTTGGAAAAAGTGAAAGAGCGCGAGAATTAGGACTTACGTTAGACATAGAAGAAGGAACACAGCTTGATACGTTGCCGGAGCATATTCGTGCGGAAGATATAGTAACGATCATTGGTAATCTTATTGATAACGCTTTTGATGCGACATTAACAAAACAAGAACTCCCATATTCTCCAGTTATCGTGAGCATTACGGATATTGGTCAAGAAGTCATTATTGAAGTCGAAGATAAAGGTTGTGGTTTACCTGATTCACTGACGTTAGAGCAACTGACTCAAAAAGGCGTGTCAACGAAATCTGATCACGGACGTGGTGTTGGTTTGCATTTGATTCATCAATTAGTTGAGCAATACCGAGGTGAATTGACTGTAAGTAGTGAGATCGAGACAGGCACCGTCATGACGATTTATTTACCCAAAAAATTGTCTTAATTCCCGATATATAAGCAAAAGGAAATTGTGTGAATAAGAAGATACGGATTATTATTGTCGAAGATGATATTGGCATTGCCGAAATTCATCGACGTAATTTAGAAAAAATAGAGTCACTAGAAGTTATAGGTATTGCGGCAAGTAAAGATGAGGCAATGACGTTACTTGATGTGCTAACGCCTGATTTAGTGTTATTGGATATTTACCTTCCTGATGGCAATGGACTCGAAATTTTAAGAGAGTTGCGTCAAAAAGAATTGTCTCCTGACGTAATACTAATTACCGCAGATAGAGATATGAATACCTTACAAGAAGCAATGCGTGGTGGTGTGATTGATTATCTTCTTAAACCGGTTATTTTTAGTCGTTTAGAAGAATCAATTAATAAATATTTACAGCAAAAGAAACAATTTACAGAGCGAGTTGATATTGATCAATCCATGGTTGACGCCATGTTGCATTCTAATACCAGTACTCAAACAATAAGATTACCCAAAGGTATTGATGGCGTAACACTCGATAAGGTGCGTCAGCTATTTCATATTGAAAAGCAATTAACGGCAGATCAAGCAGGGGAATTAATCGGTGCAAGTCGAACCACAGCTCGTCGCTATTTAGAGTATTTAATTAGTTCAGGAGAATTGAGTGCTGATCTGTCTTATGGCAGCGTTGGGCGACCTGAACGAACCTATTTCAAAGCATAGAATTATTTTTAAGGCGTAACACCATGACACCGGCAACAAAATTATTAAAAAAAGCAAAAATTGAACATCAGGTGCTTGAGTATCATCATGATCCTAAAGCTCAAGCATATGGTCTTGAGGCAGCCGAAAAGTTGGGGTTAGATCAAAAAGAAGTATTTAAAACATTAGTTGTACAAGTGGATGAAAAAGAGCTTGTTGTAGGTATTATTCCTGTTGCAGAGCAGCTTAGTATGAAGTTAATTGCAAAAGCGGTTAAAGGTAAAAAAGCAAAAATGGCTGATCCTGCCGTAGTTCAAAAGACAACCGGTTATGTACTTGGTGGTGTCAGTCCTCTTGGCCAAAAGAAGCGTTTAAAAACCGTTATTGATATTACAGCTGAATCTCTGGAAACCATTTATGTTAGTGGTGGTAAAAGAGGACTAGATATTGGTCTTGCTCCAAAAGATTTACAACAAGTGTTAAATGCGCAGTTTTTGGATATTAAAGCTGAGTAATTCACATCATGGAAGGGAGAAAAACCATGAGAAAAAAAACAGTATCGCTTGTTCTTGGTAGTGGAGGGGCGAGAGGGCTTGCTCATATTGGCGTGATTCGCTGGTTAGAAGAACATAATTTTGAGATTGTATCTGTTTCAGGCTGCTCAATTGGTACTGTAGTTGGAGGCGTTTATGCTGCAGGTAAACTCGATGAGTTTGAAGCGTGGATGCGCACAATAACTAAATTAGATATTGTCTCTTTAATGGATTTTAACTGGGGCAAAGGTGGTTTAATTAAAGGTGAAAAAGTGATGAATCGCCTTGGGGATATTTTAGGAGACCTTCATATTGAAGATCTTTCTATCCCTTATACCGCAGTTGCGGCTGATATCAGTAATGAAAAAGAAGTATGGCTACAAAAAGGCTCTTTGCTACAAGCTATTAGAGCGTCTATTTCATTGCCTTTGTATTTAATGCCAATTGAATTTAATGGTAAGACGTTAATTGATGGTGGTGTACTAAACCCTGTGCCGATTGCTCCAACATTTGGTGATCATTCAGATATTACACTGGCGGTTAATTTGGCGGGAGAGATCAGTCATAGTATTGATGACTTTGAAGTTAATCAGGTTAATATTTCAGCAGAAGAACCAAAAGAAGAAGATATGCCATTTCACCGTAAAGTCAGTGATTATTTTGGTTCATTAACGGCAAAAACATCAAGAATTGATTTAGGGATGTATGATATTGCTAACCAAGCCTTTGATGCGATGCAAAGTACTATTGCCAGACAAAAATTAGCATCATATCCGCCAGATATTACCGTTGAAATTGCACGAGATGCGTGTGGCACATTTGAATTTGAACGTACTGCAGAAATGATAGATTTAGGTTATGAGAGAGCGGAACATGCTCTAAAGCATCTGTTGTAATTGGCGAAAAACCAATAAAAAAGCTCATACTATTTGTACGAGCTTTTTTATATTTTAACTGGATGTAACACCATCAATACCAATAATTATTCGGTCATGATTGCTGGTTAAATAACTCAGTTTTTTGGTGCTGGTTTTCTTTTTGGTTTGTAGTTTAGAATTGAAATTGGCACTTCTTTACGAGGTGCGAAGCCTTCAATTTCTTTACGCACAATTAAATGTCCTAAACGACTTTCAATCATACATAAGTTTTTAAAATCGTCTTTAGATACAAATGAAATTGCCTCACCTTTCGCTCCTGCACGACCAGTACGACCAATACGGTGAACATAATCGTCAGCTGGGAAAGGTAAATCATAGTTAACTACACGTGTTAATTCATCAATATCAATACCACGAGCAGCAATGCCTGTTGCAACTAAATATTGCAGTTTGCCTTCTTTAAAGTCGTTTAATACTTTTGCTCGTGCTTCTTGGCTACGTCCACTGTGGAACGCTTCAGCTCTGATATCTCGTTTTTCTAATTGGCTAACTAGTTTTGCAGCACCGTGCTTGGTTTCAATAAAGATCAGTGCTTGATCCCAATTGTTTTCTTTTATTAAATGACTAAGCAGCGCTGATTTTTTATCTTTATCAACTGTCGTTAACCATTGATCAATTTGCGGTGAAGACGTCGTTTTTGGAGAAATTGAAATCTCAATTGGGTTATTGATGGCTGTTTTTGCTAAATAACGAACTTGATCTGATAACGTTGCTGAGAACAGCATGTTTTGACGATCCAACGGTAAACGTTCGATAATTTTATTAATGTCTTCGATAAAGCCCATATCTAACATGCGGTCAGCTTCATCAAGAACCAGAATATCTAATTCATCAAAATGAATCGCACGTTGAGTGTACATATCAAGCAAACGACCCGGCGTTGCAACTAATACGTCAACACCTTCAATTAAGCGTTGTTTTTGATCTTTGTAGTCAACACCACCATACATAGCAAGAGAGGTGATATCGATATGCTTGCTGTATTGTTGGATGTTTTCTTCAACTTGAATCGCGAGCTCGCGAGTTGGCGTTAAGATCAAGGCACGAATACGTTTTGCTCGAACCTTTGTTGAGTCTTCACTGAGAATTTCTAAAATAGGTAATACAAAGCTGGCTGTTTTACCTGTACCTGTTTGTGCTGCAGCAATTAGGTTTTTACCAGTAAGCGCAACAGGGATCGCTTTTTGTTGGATTGGCGTTGGTGCTTTATAACCCAACTCGTCGATAGCTTTTAAAATTGGGTCACTTAACCCAAGTTTAGAAAATGGCATGTGAAATCTCAGATATATGAATAGAAGGGGATTGTAGCATGAAAAAAAGAAATGACAGCAGAGGAATAAACACCAATACCTTTCTTAGTATTGGTGCTTAATTAACTTCAATTCGGGATTTGAGTAGGTTATGACTTTAATGCCATCTTAGGACGGATTACTTTATTTATTACAGAGAGAACCATCGGCAATATTAGTACTATCGCAGCGATAGCGGTAAAAGTCAGAGTGATAGGGCGCTCCCATAAGAAATTTAATTCACCATCACTGATCATTAACGCTCGACGTAAATTTTCTTCCATCATTCCCCCTAAAATAAACCCGAGTAGTAGTGGAGCTAGAGGGAAGTTAGCTAGCCTTAATGCAATAGCTACCATTGCAATTAATATCATGATAAACACATCAACGGTATTAAAGGAAACTAAGTAAACTCCTGTAATCGAGAAGAATAATACCATCGGCATTAATACGGTTCTTGGTACTGCTAATAATTTTGAAATGTAAGGGATCAATGGCAAGTTAAGGATGACTAAAACAATATTACCGAAATACATTGAGATAATGACAGACCAAAAAATATCAGGGTGATCCACAAACAATCTTGGCCCCGGTTGAATACCATAGGCAATAAGCGCACCAAGCATTATCGCGGTGGTACCAGAACCCGGAATACCTAAAGTCAGTAGTGGAACAAAAGAGCCACTTGATGCTGCATTATTGGCTGACTCTGGTGCGACAAGACCACGAATGCTGCCTTTACCAAACTCTTCTTTTTTCTCTTTAGGTGCAAGGTTTCTCTCCATGCCATAGCTTAAAAATGCAGCAATGGTAGCGCCGGCACCGGGTAGTACACCAGTAAAGAAACCAAGAATGGATGAACGAACTGCAACCGGCGCCACTTCTTTCACTTCTTCTTTGGTGATTTTCATACTACCTAGATCAGACATTTTTCTTTGTTCATCTTCACGGGTGTCTTGTTCTGGTTTTAAAATTCCCATTAAGGTTTCCCCTAACGCGAATGTTGCCATCGCCAGTAATAAGAAGCTAAAACCATCCATTAAATCAGTTAATCCAAAAGTAAAGCGCTCAACACCAACACCTTTATCGATTCCTACGGTTGAAAGCATTAAGCCGAGAACCGTCATCATCCACGCCTTAACGACTTGGCCTTTACCTGCAAATGCAGCAACCGCGGAAAGTCCAACAAGCATTAAGGCAAAATAATCAGAAGATTGGAAACTTAAGGAGACTTTCGCTAAGGCAGGAGCCGCAACTAATAGCATGATTGCTGATAGTGTACCGCCGGTAAAAGAAGAATAAGCCGCGAGCGCGAGTGCTTTACCTGCTTGCCCCTTTTGTGCCATAGGATAGCCATCGAAGGCGGTGACAACCGTTGAAGAGCACCCCGGAGCATTGATTAGGATGGATGAGGTTGAGCCACCGAAAACAGCACCATAATAAACGCCAGCCATTAAGATCATGCCTGATGCAGGATCTAATCCATAGCTAATTGGAATCATTAACGCAATCGCAGAAATTGGCCCTAGACCGGGAAGCATTCCAATAAAAGTGCCAACAAAACAACCGATCATTACCATCATTAAATTGGTCGGCATAATCGCAGTAGATAAACCTGATAAAATTCCATCTAACATAACTAATTCCTTTAATTACTAACCAATAAATAGATAGCCGGGTTCTAGATAAATATCTAAGCCTTTAGTCAGCAGCAGCCAAAATCCAGTAACAAATGGGAAGGATGCTCCAAGTAAAATGGATTTGCGTCTCTCACCCAATAAATAAAATCCTGCAAGTAAGAAGAAACTGGTCGCTAAAACAAAACCTAACCAAGTTAATCCGATACCATACAGAATCATTAAGCTAATAAAACCGAACAATAACTTCCAATTAAAACCTAGAACAGCGCCACTTTTCTCATTGGGTTGAGCTGTAACGATAAGAAGTAATGAAAGGAATATCCCTGCAAATGTTAATAGATAAGGAAGCGTACGAGCGGTGAAAGGTTCATACTCATCGCCAGGAAATAAAGGGATTAAGCTGGTTTGGTAGCCATAACAGAGACAGACAATTAAAAAGATAACTGCGCCAACACGGTCACGACATAATAGAGAAGAGCTAGAATACGACATGAGTTCTCTCCATGAGGTGGTTAAATTAATGAAAAAAAGAAAAGCTACCTTGGAATAGAGGAACATCTAAAGTAAGGAGAATTAATGAACCATATCCGGTGGAGTCATTAACCTATCCAAGGTAGCTTGAAAGGTTATTTTAGAAAGCCAAGTTCACGCATTAAATCGCCCATGAGTTTTTCTTGGTCTTCAAGGAAAGCGTAGAAATCTTTATCGCCCTTGTAGTTATCAATCCAACCATTACGGTCACGAACCACGGCCCATTGCTCTGTTTCGTACATTTTTTCAAATGCCTGAGTATATTCATCGATTTTTGCTTGTGGTGTTCCAGGTGCCGCAAAGAAACCACGCCAGTTAGCAAACACAGTATCGTTGCCATATTCAGTAAGCGTTGGAATCTCTGGAGCGCTATCTAAACGTTTTGGCGCTGTAATCGCAAGGATGCGAACTTGACCACTTTTCGACATCTCAAGGACCTCTCCAAGTCCTGTTGAAAGCAATGGTGTTTCACCTGACAATAAAGCTGCCATTGCTTTTCCACCTGCGTCATAAGCGATATAACGAACCTTTCGAGCATCAAATCCTTCACCTTTAAAGGCGGCTGCAATTACCAGATGATCCATACTGCCACGAGCTGAACCTCCAGCGATTTTTACTGAGCGAGGGTTCTTTTCAAAATCAGCAACGACTTGTTCCCAACTCGTATATTTTGAATCTTTATTGACGACGATGGCTCCATAATCAGCAATGGTTGCTGCAATAGGTGTCAAATCTCTAAATGATTGTGGGAAGATACCGCTTAGAGAGCGGATCACAATAGGTGTTGAGTTCACCATTAATGTGTCGGGTTGGCGTTCAGCGGTTTCAATTAAATGTGCAATTGCTTTACCACCACCACCACCAGAGAGATTCTGGTAGGAAGCTTGTTCAATAATGTCAGATTTTAATAAGACATCACCCGTCCCACGAGCGGTCATATCCCAACCACCACCGGCACCTCCAGGGATGATAAAGTGGATTTTTTCAATATCAGCAGCAATCGCTGAGCTTGAAAATGCAACTGTGGCTGCAATCATTGAAGCGGTGATCTGTTTTTTAAATGAAGTAAGCATGAATAGCATTTCCTTATGTATAGTAGGGATACCAACCTCTTTGGGTTGTTTATGTTCACCTTATTTACTGCTTTTTCTTAGTTGTTGCACAAATGTTATTTGGTTGGGGGCGTTTTTTCTATATAGGGAAAATAAAGGATATTTAGAACATTAAGGGAATTTAGTTCATAAAGTTCATGCAAGTTTTAGGAATAAAAAAAGCCAAGCAATTCAATGAACTGCATGGCTTTTTTATTACTATTGATGTCACTTAAATTTTATTGAGTTTTGAACTCATTCAATTTTTCAGTTAATGAGTGACTTTCTTTGGTTAGTTCTTCTGTATCTTTTAGTGACGTTTGCATATCGCAAAGTACTTCGTTTGCTGCTTCATTAATGCTTGTAACATTACGGTTTATTTCTTCAGATACAGAGCTTTGCTCTTCAGCTGCCGAAGCTATTTGATTATTCATGTCATTAGCAACCAGAATTGCATTGCTGATCTCTTTGAGATTTTCTTGTGCAATTAACGTTTCTTCTTTTGTTGATAATGCTTGTTTTTGGCTGTTATCCATTACAGTAACAATGCTTTGAGTATTTTGTTGTAGAACACCAAGCATGTTATTGATCTCTTGAGTAGAGGTTTGCGTACGACTAGCAAGATTTCTCACTTCATCCGCAACGACAGCAAAACCACGACCATATTCACCTGCGCGAGCAGCTTCAATTGCAGCATTTAGTGCAAGTAGGTTGGTTTGCTCTGCAATACCTCCAATTTCAGCCAAGATATTTTGAATATCATTGCTTGATGCTGATAGGTTAACTACTTGCTCTTGAGCTTCATTGATGAATTGCGCTAATTCTTCAACGGAAGCCGCGGCTCTATCCATGATCTTCTGACCATCTTCACTGCTTGTTTGAATTTGACTTGCTGCTGTTGCTGCTTGTAATGCCGATGAAGCCACTTCCATTGCTGTTGCGCTCATTTCATTAATTGCAGTAGCTAGTTGAGTTACTTCATTTACTTGGTTTTGAAGTTTAACTTGTGATTTCTCTGTCTCTGCCATGGTGTTCATAGAAGATTGAGATACCAACTCAGCAGTGTCTTTTGCGTTATGTAATGTGTTCTGAACTTTTTCAATAAAAGAGTTAAACCAGAATGCTAACTGACCAATTTCATCTTTTGAATCAATATTAATTCGTTGAGTTAAGTCACCATCACCTTGAGCAATATTTTCAAAACGACACGTTAAGTTCATTAGTGAATTACCGATTTGTCTTGCCAAAATAAAGATAATAGCAATACCGATAATGGATGAAATTAAACCGCTTAGAAGACCATTTGAAAGGGCATCATTGCTTAATTCATGACTTAACGAATTGAAATCAGTGATCTCTTTTTGTAATACATTTGATGGTATAGAAACCATAACGATCCAAGGTTTAGAACCTGTTTCAATGGTTGCAATCGCCGTTTTAAATTGCCCAATGTCTTTTAAGAAAACCGTTTTATTTTGAGCTTCTTGTTGGATTTGTCCCCAGTTTTTGGCGAAATCATCCTTTACTTTTTTACCGACTAATTCTTCATTTTGGCTAAACGAAAGCAGTGTACCGTTCCATGATGCGATAGAAACGGCAGCTCCTTGAATACCAATAGATTGAGCCGCTTTTTTACTGATTTCTTGAAAGCTTTTAATAGACCAATCGTACCCTAATGAACCTACAATTTTATTGTTGTAAAGTAATGGTAAACTGATGGTTGTAATAAGTTCTTGGTTACCTCTTACATTGTAGTAATAAGGTTCCATAACAAAACTTTTTCCTGATTCAAAAGGTGCTAAATGCCACTCGTCAATACGCTCACCGTTATCATTTAAAGAAGTATTATTGAAGCTATCCATTCCTAATGCTTCAAAAGTTGAACCCGTTGGAGAGAAAAATGGAGATAATACGCCTTGTTTATTTAGTGCTTTTTGAGTGAGTTCAGAATCGTCTTTAATGAAATTATTTTCTTCCCATACCATGTAGCCTGCGAATACACTTTCATTTTGAATTTCTAAAGAAGACGTAAATTGTTCAACCAAAAGACTTGCATTTGCTTGATGTTGGTTTGAAAGCTCTAGTAATGATTGCAATTGTTTTAGATTGCTGATTACAGGTGCAAATTGGCCATTCAATTCAGCGCGTTGTTGATCTGCGATAGACAACAATTTGTAATCAATATTTTCAGCAAGTTGATTTGAAACTTGTTGAGTGATTTCTTTATTGACCCCGTCATACGACACTGTTGTAAAAAACATTGCTGTACTCAGTGTTATGAATATAGCAAGCCCTGCGCTAACTGCTATGCGTGTTTTTATTGATTTGAACATAATCCTTCCATGCCAAATAATTATTTATAGACTTACTTATCGGCTTAAAATAAATAATCCTTAATAAAACAAGGGATGTTTTATAAGTTTTGTACTTATTACTATTCACGTTAAGTTCACAATTGTAGGTTTATAGTGATAATTCATATTTAGTCACATGCTAACTCTCTCTATTTATTGCATTTCTGTTATTCTTAGAGTGTTAGTTAAATCTATATTACTTTTAATGGTGAAAGAAAATGAATAAAAAAATACTATTACCTTTGTTGTGTTCGATTGCTTTGATGGGTTGTGATGATGCAAGTGAAACCATTGATAAAGCACAAAATGCAGCTAACCAAGCAGTAGATAGCATGCAATCAAAATTAGAAAGTATGGATTTTAAAGAGTTGAATTTAGATCAATTTGATGGCGCTGTTGGTTCTGCATCTGAGTTTGCAGAATCAATTAATGAAGCATTAAATGCGGATTATACTAATCCAAAAGCGCTGACTGAAATACAAGAGCACATTGCAAATGCATATAGTTGTTTGGTTGAAGCGTCATCTGAATCAAATGCAGAGAAACTGTTAAATAAAGTAATGTCTAAAATTACAAATGAAGATGCACAAAGCTTAATTGAAAAAGGCGTAGAAAGTGCAAAAGAAATGCAAGAGTGTGTAATGTAGAATAAGTATATAAATTTAAGCCCTGTGATGGTCTCTGTATAAAGAGTATCGCAGGGCTTTTTATTGCCTGTTAGGCTTTATTATTAATTCAAGTAAGTAAACTACTTGAATTGATAAAGATTACAGTTTGTCTGTCAGCTCAATTGCTTGACCGATGTAGTTAGCTGGAGTCATCTCTTTTAGACGCGCTTTCTCTTCTGCAGGGATTTCTAAACCATCGATGAATGCACGCATGCCTTCGCCATCTACACGCTTACCACGAGTCAGTTCTTTTAGTTTTTCGTATGGCTTTTCGATGCCGTAACGACGCATTACTGTTTGTACAGGTTCAGCAAGAACTTCCCAGTTTTTATCTAGCTCAGCTTCAAGTGCAGCACGGTTAACTTCTAATTTGCTAATGCCTTTTAGAGTCGATGTGTATGCAATGATAGCGTAGCCACAACCAACACCTAGGTTACGAAGAACCGTTGAGTCAGTTAGGTCACGCTGCCAGCGAGATACAGGCAGTTTTTGTGCTAGGTGACTAAAGATAGCATTAGCAAGGCCTAGGTTACCTTCTGAGTTTTCAAAGTCGATTGGGTTAACTTTGTGCGGCATTGTAGAAGAACCGATTTCACCAGCAATTGTTTTTTGTTTGAAGTGACCAAGAGCGATGTAGCCCCATACGTCACGGTCAAAATCAAGAAGGATAGTATTGAAACGAGCAATCGCATCAAATAGCTCAGCAATGTAATCGTGAGGTTCGATTTGAGTTGTGTATGGGTTCCAAGTTACACCTAGAGATTCAGTGATGAATTCTTCGCTGAATTTGTGCCAATCAACATCTGGGTAAGCAGAAAGGTGAGCGTTATAGTTACCAACAGCACCATTGATTTTAGCTAGGATTTCAACGTTTTCGATTTGCTTGTATTGACGTTCCATACGGTACGCCACGTTAGCCATTTCTTTACCCATAGTCGATGGAGAAGCTGGTTGACCGTGTGTACGAGACAGAAGAGGAATGTCACGGTATTCGTTTGCTAATGCTTTAATCGCATCAATAACGTTACGAATCTCTGGAAGAATCACAGTATCACGAGCTTCTTTAAGCATTAGAGCGTGAGACGTGTTGTTGATATCTTCTGAAGTACATGCAAAGTGAATGAATTCATTAATAGCGTGAAGCTCAGGAACTTCAGCTACTTTCTCTTTTAGAAAGTATTCAACTGCTTTAACGTCATGGTTTGTAGTGCGTTCAATTTCTTTGATACGCATTGCATCTTCTTCATTGAAGTTTGCTGCGATGTTATCTAAGAATTGATTCGCTTCTGCGCTTAATGTAGCCACTTCCGCAATCGTTTGCGTAGCAGCTAGTTTTTGAAGCCAACGAACTTCAACAACAGTACGGTACTTTAGTAAGCCATACTCACTAAAGATGCTGCGTAGAGAAATTGTTTTACTTCCGTAGCGACCATCTACAGGTGAAACAGCAGTTAATGCTGACAATTCCATGTGAATCTCCTAGATATGTATAAATGTTAAAGGAAAAAGCCTACCTGAAATCAAGTAGGCTTTAATTTTTTAAATTCGAGCGAGAATAATTTTTGCTTGCTCAACCATTTTCTTTCGGCCAAAGATCAAGTGACGGCGTTTGCCTCCCACTTGACGCCACAGTACGGCTGAGCGAATACCAGATAACAATAGAGCTCGTACTTTATGCTGAGTCATCGGTTGTTGTAGAACCGATGGAGTACCTGTTACTTGAATTCGAGGGCCCATTGGACTGATCACATCCAAGTAAATGCTCGCAATATTACTTAGCATTTGTTCATCGTGAATGTCAAAGTGCTCAAGCTGGCGTTCGATAGTACCGATACGTTCACCTAATTTACTCATGCCATCACGATGGCCGGCTAGCTTGCGCTCTAGAGCCATAAGGCTGATAAGGTAACGAGTCAATTCACTACCTGAAGGCGTATTATCAAAATCGCGAACTAAGCACTCTAAGCCAATTCGTAAATTTGATTCTTTTCCATAAACGGCAACCGTATTACTTGGGTTCGTTTCTAGAATTGATTGAATTGCTGTGTCAAACGCCTCTTGATCACAGTGACCATCTTTTGCCATTTTTTGAACTAAGCTTGCAGCTTGGCAAATGCCAGCAAATGCAATGGTTCTGTCAAATAAAGTGTTCGCCACGCGTTAACTCCTTAAATACGCTCTTCGATAATACCGCCACCTAGACACACTTCGTCTAAGTAGAATACTGCAGATTGACCCGGAGTCACTGCAATTTGCGGTTCGTCAAAAATCACTTTAATGTTTTCATCATCAACTGGGATGATAGTACAAGGGATATCAGTTTGACGGTAACGTGTTTTAACCGTACAGCTCAATGGTGCTTTAATTGGCGTGCGATCAACCCAATGAAGTTGAGAAGCCAATAGACCTTGAGATTTCAATAATGGGTGATCTTTGCCTTGAACGGCAATTAATACATTGCGTTTTAGATCTTTTTCACCAACGAACCATGGATCTTCATTACCGCCACCGCCTTTGGTGCCGCCAATGTGTAGACCTTTACGTTGACCTAAGGTGTGATACATCAAACCTTGGTGTTGACCAATCACTTTACCTTCAGGTGTTTCAATATTACCTGGTTGCGCTGGTAGGTATTTACCTAAGAATTCAGTGAATTTACGCTCACCGATAAAGCAGATACCTGTTGAATCTTTTTTCTTCGCCGTGATCAAACCTTGCTCTTCAGCAATGCGGCGTACTTCTGGTTTCTCAAGTTCACCAACAGGGAATAAACTACGAGCAACCTGCTCTGAGCTTAATGTGTATAGGAAGTAGCTTTGATCTTTATTTGAGTCCAAACCACGTAACATCTGCGGTTTAACGCCATTAGCGATTTCTTCAGCGGTAGGGAAGGTACGACGAACGTAGTGCCCCATAGCAATAAAGTCAGCATCAAGCACTTCATCAGCAAATTCTAAGAAGGCTTTAAATTTGATTTCTTTATTACATAAGATATCTGGGTTTGGTGTGCGGCCCGCTTTGTATTCCTCTAGGAAATATTCAAATACGTTATCCCAATATTCAGCAGCAAAGTTAATGGTGTGAAGGTGAATACCTAATTTGTCACACACCGCTTGCGCATCTGCTAAATCTTCGGCAGCAGTACAATATTCCTCGTTGTCATCTTCTTCCCAGTTTTTCATGAAAAGACCTTCAACTTGGTATCCTTGTTGCTGAAGTAGGTAGGCTGATACTGAAGAATCCACACCACCGGACATACCGACGATGACTTTCTTTTGGCTGTTGTCTGACATTCTTTAACACCACTAATAAAACTTGAGGCAGATTCTAACAGAAAGAATATGCATGGGACAGATCCGAGAGCAAAATCACATAATTATATCGGTAAAAATATGTGATTTTATCGCTTTCAGTCTTTCAGATTTAACCGTTTTGCTAAACGATGTAAATTTCCTGTATCAAGTTGCAATGCTCTGGCTGTTGCTGCCCAATTTTGATGCTGTTCTTGATACGTTTTTTTAATTAAATTTGCTTGAAACTCATCCGTTGCAGAGCGTAAATCTTTTGTATTTTCAGCTTGTGAATCATCAGTTTGGTGAGTAATGTTTTTTTCTGTTTTTTCCTCTTTTTTGATCAAAAAGTGCGCAGGGGTTAATACCAAATCAGAATCATAATGTTGAGCTCTTGATAAAACGGCAGCTCGGCTTATCACATGCTCTAGTTCTCGAATGTTTCCTGGCCATGAATATTCATTAAGTAGAGTAATGGCTTCGGGGGTGATTCGTATACTTGTTGCTCCTAATTTAATACGACTCTTTTCTGCAAAATAACCAACGAGTAAAGTGACGTCGTTGCCTCTTTCTCTAAGCGGTGGGACAAAAATAGGGAAGACACTCAATCTGTGATATAAATCTGCGCGAAAATCGCCATTTTTTACCTCATCACTCAGTGTTTTGTTGGTTGCTGCAATAATTCGAGTATTTACCTTGATGTGGTTATCGTCACCAATACGCTGAATATCACCATATTGTAAAACACGCAATAATTTAGCTTGAAGAGCCAATGACAGCTCACCTATTTCATCTAAAAATAACGTACCATTATCAGCCGATTCAAATTTTCCTTTTCTGTTACTGATCGCTCCAGTAAAAGCGCCTTTTACATGTCCAAATAACTCACTTTCTGCGACGGATTCAGGTAATGCCGCGCAGTTTAAATACACTAAGTTTTGTTGAGAGCGTGAAGACCTTTGATGTAAAGCACTCGCAACCAGTTCTTTACCTACACCTGTTTCACCCGTAATTAATACGGATAATTCTGTATTAGCTACTGCGTTAATGTTGGCTTGCAGTTCTTGCATTGCAAGTGATTCACCAATCATTTCTACACTATTATCAGATGAGCGCTCAAATGATGAGTTATTTGAGTTTTCTCCCGATTGATTTTCTAATTTTTCCATTAATAAAGCGGTATGTAAGCTAGTTGACGCTAATGCACTGATTATTCTTAATTCTTTGTTTGTAAATTTATCAAATTGAGTAGGGTCAAATGCATCTATTGTGACCGCTCCAATTAACCGTTCATTAACCATTAAAGGTAATCCAATACATGAGTGGACCTGCAACTGACGCTCTTCGTTAGCAATCAGACCATCATAAGGATCTGGTAAATCACTATCTGATGGAAATCGAACAATGTCTCCAGCTCGAGCAATCGCTTCTAAGCGAGGATGTTGAGAAATAGCAAAACGACGGCCAATTACATCGCTGTCTAAGCCGTTGGTAGCAAGAGGAGAGAAATATTGATTTTTAAACAGAAGAAGGGCAGAAGCATCGCACTTTAAAGCGTGTCTAATTGTCGAAAGTAAGCGCTCAAAACGGTCTCTACTTGATAATCCCGA
This sequence comes from Aliivibrio fischeri, assembly GCF_009727955.1. GTDB lineage: Bacteria > Pseudomonadota > Gammaproteobacteria > Enterobacterales > Vibrionaceae > Aliivibrio > Aliivibrio fischeri_A. Next base: position 114,507 of record NZ_WOBR01000004.1, read on the forward strand.
GGTGAGATCTAATGCAATTTGAACCCATTCATCTTTAATGTTTTTCATTGAAATCCCATAGGTATAAATAGTGTTAATTTGACAATTATAGTGTCATTTTAACAAAAGTAAATAATTGTCATAATGACAGCGTTGATGAGGTTCTGTTTTTATTTTCTTATAAAACAATAAGATAAAAGTTGGCACGCGCGATGCAATATGTGTAGTAACGCTAATAATTAAATGAGAAAAACAATGACTATTCATATTAAAAACAATGTTAACTGGGTTGGACAACGTGATTGGGAAGTATCTGATTTCCATGGTACTGAATTCAAAATGACCAAGGGCACAAGCTATAACAGTTATCTTATTCAAGAAGAGAAAACCGTGCTTATTGATACGGTAGACCATCGTTTTAGCCATCAATTTATTCAAAATTTAGAAATGGAAATTGACCTTGCAAGCATTGATTACATCGTAATTAATCATGCAGAAGAAGATCATTCAGGAGCGCTTGCTGCATTAATGGAGAAGATCCCAGGTACTCCAATTTACTGCACTGAAAATGCGATTGATTCCATTGTTGGTCACCACCATCACCCTGAGTGGAATTTTAGACCAATAAAAACAGGTGATGCATTAGATATTGGTAATGGCAAACAATTGATCTTTGTTGAAGCGCCTATGTTGCATTGGCCAGATAGCATGATGACTTATTTAACCGGTGATGCAATTCTGTTTAGTAACGATGCATTTGGTCAACATTATTGTGATGAACGTTTGTTTAATGACGAGGTAGATCAAACAGAATTAATGGATCAATGTTTACGTTATTACGCGAACATTCTTACGCCATTCAGTGCTCTGGTTACCGCTAAAATTAAAGAAGTATTAAGCTTCAATTTACCCGTCGATATGATTGCAACATCTCATGGTTGTGTATGGAGAGAGAATCCAACTCAAATCATCCATCAATATTTAGAGTGGGCTGATACCTTTCAAGAAGATCGTATTACGATTTTTTATGATTCAATGTCAAATAACACTCGTATGATGGCTGATGCTATTGCGCAAGGCATTCACGATGTTGATCCCGCTGTAGCAGTAAAGGTCTTTAATGTTTCTCGCCAAGATAAGAATGACATTTTAACCAGTGTGTTCCGATCAAAAGGGATCCTCGTTGGTTCATCAACCATGAATAATGTGATGATGCCAAAAATTGCCGGCATGTTAGAAGAGATCACCGGGCTTAGATTTAGAGCGAAAAAAGCAGGTGCTTTTGGGAGTTATGGTTGGAATGGTGGTGCGGTTGATCGAATCCATTCACGTTTAACTGATGCTGGTTTTGAAACGGCTGTTGGGCTAAAAGCAAAATGGCGCCCAGACGGTAAAGCGATGCAATTATGCCGAGAGCATGGACAATTTATTGCAAAACAATGGGCACTAAAACCACTAATAACGACATTTAATACGATCAATGTAGAAAAGAAAGAACAAACAGTAAAAGTCATTGAATCTGCAGCAGGCAAAGAAATAAAAGGTCAAGATCCAGTGGTCATGGTGGAACCTTCGGTAGGGGTATCTACTGAATGCAAAGGGACGTCGATAACAACTGACTCTAAACAATGCATGCTTTGCTCGGTTTGTAATTGGGTTTATGACCCTGAAATTGGTGAGCCGAATCAAGGTGTAGAACCAAATACACCGTGGTCTTTGGTACCTGATGATTTCTTATGCCCTGAATGTCATTTAGGTAAAGACGTATTTGTGGAAATTAATTAGGAGAAAAGATCATGAATTTACCTATAGTGATTATCGGTAGTGGTTTTGCTTCTTACCAGTTAATTAAAACGATTCGTCGGACAAATACTGAGTGTGACATTCACGTGTTCACTTGTGATGAGGGACATGATTACAACAAACCCGATTTAAGTCATGTGTTTTCAAAACAACAACATCCAGAAGATCTAATTACATTGTCTTCGAGTGATTTTTCTGAGCAATACAATGTTATTTTGCATTCCAATACTTGGGTTGAATCGATTAACCCAGAGCAGCAAAGCATTACGGCAAATGGTGAGAAATATGCTTACGATAAATTAGTATTAGCAACAGGGTCTCACACGTTTGTTCCGCCTTTTCATGGTGACGGATGTGAGGATATTTTGACCTTAAATAGCTTGAAAGAGTTTTCAGCGATTCAACAAAAAATACTGGATGCGAAAAATATACTGGTTGTTGGTGGTGGCTTGATTGGTACTGAACTCGCTATGGATTTGGCAACGACAGGAAAAATGATCACATTGGTTGAACCAAATACGCATTTATTAGCCAATATGGTGCCTGATTTTATCTCTTTACCGCTTGAGAAAGCTTGCAAAGAAAAGGGGATTATCGTCAATTTATCCGATTGTGTGCAAGCCGTGAATAAGCAAGAGCAAGGCTACAGAGTCACAACCAGTAATGGCCATTCGTATTACGTGGATTGTGTCATATCAGCGGCTGGTTTAAAACCCAATACACAATTAGCCATAGAAGCAAATCTTACGGTTAATCGTGGTGTTGTGGTGGATTCAAAACTGCAAACATCAGCTAATAATATCTATGCTTTAGGTGACTGTGCGGAAATTGAAGGCAAAGTCATGGCGTATCTTCAACCTATCTTATTAAGCGCGAACGCATTAGCTAAAACACTATTAGGTACAGATACTGCTCTCGCATTGCCTAATATGATGGTGAAAGTGAAAACACCTAATTATCCAGTGCAGCTAGCAGGTAATACATCCACTGACATTGAACGATGGTCTGTTGATATCGATACACAAGGTTTGTGCGCTAAAGCTTATGACGTAAATAATCTATTAACGGGATTTGTAGTAACAAATGAGCGAGTTAAAAACGCTTTCCCACTATTTAGAGAGCTAAATACAACGAATTAAAAAGAGGTGAACTATGACAGAAATTCCTCATGGCTTAATTAAAGGCGTTGTCTTAAAACGCCATGATTGGACCGATAGATTATTCAGTCTGTTTGTTGACGCTCCAATTAATGCTTATCAAGCGGGACAGTTTACCAAATTGGCATTATTAAATGATAAAGGCGACTGGATAAGAAGGGCGTACTCTATCGTTAATAACCCTGATCATATTGAAGGGCGAGAGCGAATGGAATTTCTGATCATAGCTGATCAAAGCGGGGAGTTATCTCCTTGTTTGCAAAAACTGAATGCTGGTGATGAGATTTTTGTTGGCAAAGATACCAGTGGTTTTATGACCATTGATGAAGTTCCTAAAAACGCAGATGATTTTTGGTTGCTTTCAACAGGAACAGCCATTGGTCCATTTATATCGATATTAGAAACACCAGAACTTGAAATACGCTTTAAAAATCTCGTGTTAGTTCATGCGGTAAGAACAGAGTCTGAACTAATTTATCAACAACGAATTGAACAGTTATTTAAACGATATAACAAGAGGTTTCATTATGTACCAATTGTTTCTAGAGAATATGTCAGCGGAGCTTTATGTGGACGAATCCCGTCTTTATTGCTCAACGGAGAGCTTGAAAGGAGAGCAGAACTTCAACTTAGTAAAGCATCTAGCTTCTTATATATTTGTGGCAACCCAAACATGGTTAAAGACACATCTGATGCACTAAAAGAATTCGGTTTTGAAAAGCATTTACGTCGTAAACTTGGGCAATTTAGCTCAGAAAATTATTGGTAATGATTTGCACTGTTTGAATCATACAAAACGATTTGGAGAAATATCATGAGTCATTTACGTATCCCAAAAAATTGGACAATTCAACGTTCAACGCCATTCTTTACTAAAGATAATGTACCTGAGGCATTATTAACGCATCATAATACTGCTGCAGATGTATTCGGTCAGCTATGTGTGATGGAAGGGGTTGTTACTTATTATGGATTTGCAGATTCAGAAGCAACAGAACCTGAGATTACAGTTGCCATTAATGCAGGACAGTTTGCTACAAGCCCACCGCAATATTGGCATCGTATTGAGTTAAGTGACGATGCTCAATTCAATATCAATTTTTGGTCTGATCAAGATAAAAATGGAAAAAAAATGTTCAATACGAAATAGTTTACATTTTACGTATAGGGTATGTGGTTCAGCCATCAACGTTTTTATGAACGTTGATGGCGAGAAATAAATTGAGTTAGATTTTAAAGAAAGAAAGGAGGCGTTTTTGTTCTTCAGATTGTCGAGCTAATATTTCACTTTCCTGAGCATTCTTTTTAATGCTCTCAGCATTTTGATTAACCATTTCTGAGGTTAACATAATATTTTTTGTTATCTCTTGAGTTACACAGGCTTGTTCTTCAGAGGCTGTTGCTACAAGTGTATTCATTTCTGAAATATGAACTACTGCGTTCGAGATTTGATTGAACGTCGTATTCACCTCTTCAGCGATGAATTGAGACTCTCCGACTAAATGTGAGTTTTCAGTCATATGCTGATCTGCTTTCTCAGCTTGTTCTTGTAATTTGGAAATAATCTCTTGAATATTAACCGTTGAATGTTGAGTTTTTGCTGCTAGTGCACGAACTTCATCTGCAACAACCGCAAATCCTCTTCCTTGTTCTCCTGCGCGAGCGGCTTCAATGGCTGCATTGAGTGCTAACAAGTTTGTTTGTTCAGAAATATTATTAATAACTTCGACAACAGAGCCAATATCTGAAGAATATTCACGTAATTGATTTACTATCGTTGCTGATTCTTTTACCGAATCATTAATTCTTTCAGCAATGTTTTTTGAACGCTCTAATGCATCGTAACCTTCAGAAATACTATTGTTTGCATTCACTGTTGCTTTTTCTGCATTAGAAGCATTAATACTGACTTCTGTTGCAGTTTGGGACAATTCATTTACAGCTGTAGCAACTTGTTCTATTTGTTCTAATTCAATCTGAACATTGGTTGTTGATTCTTCCATTACGTTTTTTAATGCTAAGGAAGCAGAAGACACATTTTCTGCAATAGAATGAGAGCCTTGAGCTATGGTAGCTAATTTATCAACTGTTTGGTTTATACTGCTTGTTAACTGAGCCAGTTCATTTGAACCATTCTCTTCAGGCTGTTTTGATGACAAATCGCCCTCTGCAATCTTCAGCATTGCATCTTTTATAGAAATAATTGGATTAACAATAGAATTTGATAATACAAATGAAATAGCAAGCATTAACACAGAGAAAAGAAAACTAATCATACTGAACATAGTAATCAAGGAAGAGAATTTTTCTTCAGAGCTTGAAATTGAATTATCAACACGATCAGAAAGTTCAGTAGTAAATAAATTTAATTTATCAACCACATCCATACCTAACATGCTTGCTTTGTCTTGCCATTGTCTAAGTTCTTCTTTAGATATTAAACCATTAGCATAATTATTTAATACGGTTTCGGTTTGTGTCATGTGTTGATAGTAAGCATCAAACGCCATTTTTCTTTCTTTAGTTGATTGTCGACCATCATCTTTAAATGATTTATTAACGTCGGCATACCAAGTATTTAATGCGTTTGTATAGGTTTGACGATATTTATTATCTTGAAGTGAACGAAAATAGTGAACACGTATAACCCATAGTTGAGTTACTTCTTGATCATTGACAAAATTGATCGTATTTACTGCATTTGATATTTGAAGACTTGATTCTTTTTGTGCAGTTTCAAAATATTTAAATGAGATATAAATTACTAAAAAGAAAAAACTAATAGTGATCCAACTTAAACTTAGTAATTGTGTTTTTAATTTAACGTTTTTTAAAAAAGTAAACATATAAAATGTAAGTGGCTGAAAAATGTGATGCGGATTGTATTTATAAAAAATAAAAAAGGAATATTATCTCTTTAAATATTTAGAGTGTTTGCACTAAAAATGAGCGTTTTTATTTTCTGGAATTTTCGTTGATATTTTTTTTGCATATCTAGCTTGTATTGCATTTTGTTTTCGTATGGATACTTGGTGTTAAAGTTGATTTTCTATTGTTAATATTTTCCAAATGAATGCGTTTTTTACTTTTTCTATGGCATAGTAAGCAAAATTATTAAGTGAGCAGTACAAATGACAGAGCAACTAGACGATTTCATGACAGAAGAAACATTGATTGAAACCGTAAAAAATCAAATTGAAGATGGCAGTCCTATCGCAGTTAAAGAAACATTAATGCGTTTAGTTATGACGGGTAATCCACGTGAAGAAGCCATTGAAATGATGGCGTGTGCGCTAGCTATTGAAGTATTTGATGTGATGAAAAATGGCGCAGAGTTTAATCAAAAGCGTTATAAAGAAAATTTAGAATCATTACCAGACATGAGCTTCATGGGTGACGAATAATTCCAATAATTAGTAGACAGTAATTGTCTTTGATATTGAAATAAAAAGGCCTGATAGTATTAGAACTATCAGGCCTTTTTCATAAAGTAATGCGTTAATTAGCACAGCCAATTTCACCAGTTAGCATACAGTTTTGTTGCTGTTTTTCTTGGTTTTTATAATGCTCATTAGTCAATTCTGTTGAGTTAATATCAGCTCTATCTGCTGGAGCGCAAGCGCTAAGTAAGAGTACGCTAGCAAGTCCTACTGCTTTAACCATGGTGTTCATAATGATCCCTTTATTTTTTATAATTAATATAGCCAGTCTAATTTAAAAAACAGTAAACAGATAGTGGAATTAACGTTTTTATTACAATTTAATCTGTTGTTTTTAAAGTGATACTTCTTTCCAGGTGCCGTGAGCTACATCTTTTATTGTCCAATCTCCCATTGAATAACGTATCAATCGTAATGTTGGAAAACCAATATTAGCTGTCATACGGCGTACTTGTCGGTTACGACCTTCAATAATCGTAATTGAGATCCAAGTTGTTGGAATAGCTGCTCGAAAACGCACCGGTGGGTTACGCTCCCAGATTTCAGGTTCTGGCATGATTTCTACTTTCGCAGGCAATGTCATACCATCTTTTAATTCAACACCTTGGCGAAGTTTATCTAAATCGTCTTCTGTTGGTGCACCTTCAACTTGTACCCAATAGGTTTTTGGTGATTTGGATTCTGGTTGAGTCAATCGTGCTTGTAACACGCCATCATTAGTTAAGATCAACAGACCTTCGCTATCGCGATCAAGACGGCCTGCTGCATAAACGTCTTTAACGGAAATAAAATCTGCGAGGGTCTGGCGATGTTGGTCATCAGTAAATTGACTCAATACATCAAAAGGTTTATTAAAGATAATAACTTTACGATCTTTAGGTGCAGGGCGTGGCTTTTGAGTGCTTTTTTTCTTAAAAGCCGGTTTTTTCCAATTAGGGGAACGTTTGAATGTCATGTTAACTACCTTGCAGATTTGTAAAGCTTTTGTGGTGTTTAGTTTTAAAGTTCACCGCTTTTCGCTATAGTATGCGCGTGAAATAAGAGACTAATAAAAATAATACCAATGTAATTAATGATTAGAATTGGTATCAAAGTCGGTAAATTACAAAGCCTATTATACGTTTTGTTGCGGGTTTTGTGGATTAAATAGGGAAATTAAATGACAACGCAAAAATCTAAGATTATCTATACTATCACTGATGAAGCGCCAGCACTGGCGACGCACTCACTTCTTCCAATTATTCAAGCATTTGCAGCATCATCAGATATCGATGTTGATACTCGCGACATTTCACTTGCTGGTCGTGTTATTGCTAACTTTCCTGAATATTTAACTGAAGAGCAGCGTATTGGTGATGCATTAGCAGAGCTTGGTGAATTAGCTACAACACCAGAAGCAAATATCATTAAACTTCCAAATATCAGTGCATCTATTCCTCAACTTCATGCTGTAATTAAAGAGCTTCAAGCGAAAGGCTATGCTCTACCTAACTATCCAGAAGAAGCAAAAACAGATGAAGAAAAAGCGGTTAAAGCAGTGTATGACAAAATTAAAGGATCCGCTGTAAACCCTGTACTTCGCGAAGGTAACTCTGACCGTCGTGCTCCAGGGGCTGTTAAGCAATACGCTCGTAATAACCCACATTCGATGGGCGCATGGTCTGCTGATTCAAAATCACACGTCGCAAGCATGAGCGATGGTGATTTCTATTCAAGTGAACAGTCTGTAACTATTGATGGTGCAACGAATGTAAGTATTGAGTTTGTGGCTGAAAATGGCGATATCACCGTACTTAAAGAAGGGTTAGCGCTAAAAGATAAAGAAATCATTGATGGTTCTTGTTTAAGTAAGAAAGCATTGGTTGAGTTCTTTGAAGCAGAAACAAAAAAAGCGAAAGAAGAAGATGTGTTACTTTCGCTACATATGAAAGCAACCATGATGAAAGTATCTGATCCCGTGATCTTTGGTCATGCTGTAAAAGTCTTCTACAAAGAGGTATTTGAAAAACACGCAGCGACTTTTGAGAAGCTGGGAGTAGATGCAAATAATGGTATTGGTGATGTGTATTCTAAAATTGCCTCTTTACCTGAAGCTGAGAGAGCGGAAATTGAAGCTGATTTAGCTGCGGTATATGCATACCAACCAGAGCTTGCAATGGTTGATTCAGACCGTGGAATTACCAACCTTCATGTTCCTAGCGATGTGATTATCGATGCTTCTATGCCAGCAGCACTGCGAACTTCTGGTCAAATGTGGGGACCTGATGGCCAACTGAAAGACACGAAAGCGATGATTCCAGATCGTTGTTATGCTGGTGTTTACCAAGCTGTGATTGATTTCTGTAAAGTAAATGGTGCGTTTGATCCAACAACAATGGGTTCAGTACCTAATGTTGGTTTAATGGCTCAAAAAGCAGAAGAGTACGGCTCTCATGATAAAACATTCATCCTTCCTGCCGCAGGTACAGTACGAGTGATTGATGGTGCAGGTCATGCGCTTATTGAACATTCTGTTGCTGAAGGTGACATTTGGCGTATGTGCCAAGCTAAGGATGCACCAATTCAAGATTGGGTGAAATTAGCGGTAAATCGTGCTCGTGCAACCGGAACGCCTGCGGTCTTCTGGCTTGACGCTAATCGTTCACATGATGCGGAGCTGATTAAAAAGGTAAATACTTACCTTGCAGGTCATGATACAACGGGGCTAGATATTCGTATTTTAGCGCCAGTAGAGGCGACTCAGTTCTCATTAGAGCGCATTGTTAAAGGCGAAGATACTATTTCAGTAACAGGTAATGTATTACGTGATTACCTAACAGATTTGTTCCCTATTCTTGAGCTAGGCACATCAGCGAAAATGCTGTCGATTGTACCTCTTATGAATGGTGGTGGTTTATTTGAAACCGGAGCGGGTGGTTCAGCACCAAAGCACGTTCAACAGTTTGAAAAAGAAAATCATTTACGTTGGGATTCTTTAGGTGAGTTCTTAGCTCTTGCTGCTTCGTTTGAACATTTAAGTGTGACAACGGGTAACGCAAAAGCACAAATCTTGGCTGATACATTAGATGCGGCAACATCGAAGTTTTTGGAAACGAATAAGTCACCATCACGTCGTGTGGGTGAATTAGATAACCGTGGTAGTCACTTCTATCTTGCAATGTACTGGGCTCAAGAGCTGGCAGCACAAACTAAAGATACAGATCTTCAAGCTTACTTTGGTTCGTTAGCTGAAACATTAACATCAAATGAAGCAAAAATTGTTGATGAGCTCAATGCTGCGCAAGGCGTTGCTGGTAACGTTGGCGGTTATTTTCAACCCGTTGCTGAATTAGCTGCGAAAGAGATGCGTCCAAGTGCAACATTAAATGCAGCACTAGCATCGCTGTAAAATTATCACTATTTAGATAAATGAAATAAAGCCTTGAGGTAGTTATACCTCAAGGCTTTTTCTTTTATTTATGTCTGATATTAGCTTTGATTAGCATTAAATGCTGGTATTGTAATAATTACGTTTTGGGCAAGACGAAATAATTTCAGCTCGATTAAATGAAATCACTTCTTCAAGGATAACGTCAAAGCCCCATAAACGATGAAGATGTTTCATTACTTCTTCATGGCTCTTATCCAAAGGTATACGGTTATGAGGAATATGACGCAGAATTAAAGAACGATCACCTCGCACATCTACATTCCACACTTGAATGTTAGGTTCTAGGTTACTCAAATTGTATTGAGCAGCTAATTTTTCTCTGATTTCGCGATAACCTGTTTCATCATGAATAGCATTTACCTCAATATGTTTGTTTTTATCATTATCTAAGATAGAGAATAGCTTAAATTCTCTAATTAACTTAGGTGATAAATATTGGCTAATAAAACTTTCATCTTTAAAGTTATGCATGGCGAAATGCACCGAATCTAACCAATCGCTTCCTGCTAAATCCGGAAACCATTCTCTGTCTTCATCTGTTGGCTCCTCACATATTCGACGAATGTCTTGGAACATGGCGAAACCAAGAGCATAAGGATTAATTCCGCTGTAATAAGGACTGTTATAACTTGGTTGAGCAACAACATTGGTATGACTGTGTAAGAATTCGAGGATAAACTTTTCAGACACTAATCCTTCGTCATAAAGGTGGTTAAGGATCGTATAGTGCCAAAAAGTAGCCCAACCCTCGTTCATTACTTGAGTTTGTTTTTGAGGATAAAAATATTGGCTAATTTTTCGAATAATACGAACGACTTCTCGTTGCCATGATTCAAGTAGGGGAGCATGTTTTTCTATAAAATAAAGAATGTTTTCTTGTGGCTCTGATGGAAAGCGAACTTTTTCTTCGTTATTTTCTTCTTTTGATTTTGGTACGGTTCGCCATAGGTCATTTACTTGAGATTGAAGATAGGCTTCTCTGTCTTCTTGACGAATTTTTTCTTCTGCTATCGAGATTTTTTCAGGGCGTTTATATCTATCTACGCCATAGTTCATTAAGGCATGACAAGAATCGAGAATTTTTTCTACTTCATCAACACCGTATTTTTCTTCACACTTGGTTAAGTATTGTTGAGCAAACAATAAATAATCGACAATCGAACTGGCGTCAGTCCAAGTTTGAAATAGGTAATTACCTTTAAAAAATGAGTTATGACCATAGCAAGCATGTGCCATGACTAAGGCTTGCATTGTAATGGTGTTCTCTTCCATTAAATAGGCAATGCAGGGGGAGGAGTTAATAACGATTTCATAAGCGAGTCCCATTTGACCATGCTTATAGTTTTGTTCTGTTTGGATGAATTTTTTACCAAATGACCAGTGATGATAATTAATGGGCATACCTACACTAGAGTAAGCATCCATCATTTGTTCAGCTGTGATGATTTCGATTTGGTTTGGGTAAGTATCCAAACGGTAGTGCTCGGCAACACGCTTAATTTCTACATGATATTCTTCGAGCATTTGAAAGGTCCAATCTGGCCCATCAGGTAGCTTTGTCGTCCTTTTCATCATTGCCTCCTTAAGCCAGCTGCTTTTGAAATAATTCTCTGAATATTGGGTAAATATCTTCAACGGAGCGAATGTTTTTCATAGCAAAATTATCAAAGCCTTGTGCCAACTTGTCGTACTCAGTCCACAATGTTTGGTGATGACGTTTTGTGATTTCGATATATGAGTAATATTGGCAAGTTGGAAGAATGGATGACGTCAGTAACTCTTTACATTTTGGTGAGTCATCAGCCCAATTATCACCATCAGAGGCTTGTGCGGCATAAATATTCCACTCATTTGCAGGAAAACGTTCAGCAACGATGTCTCTCATGAGTTTCAATGCGCTTGAAACCATGGTCCCACCGGTTTCTTGAGAGTAAAAGAAATCGTGTTCATTTACTTCTTTCGCTTGAGTGTGGTGGCGAATAAAAACGACTTCTACGTTTTCATAAGTACGAGTTAAAAATAGATAAAGTAGAACGTAAAAACGTTTTGCGATGTCTTTGGTTGCTTGATCCATAGACCCAGATACATCCATTAAGCAAAACATCACCGCCTGACTTGATGGGATTGGGGTTCGTTCGTAATTTTTATAACGCAAATCAAACGAATCAATATAAGGAACATGTTTGATTCTTTCTCTAAGTTCCTCTATTTGCTCCTGCATTTTACGAACCGTAAGCGGTTGACTCGGTTCACTGTTTTCAATGGCTTCTAATTCTTGCTCTAACTCGGACAATAATCGTTTTTTACCCGCTGTCATGGCTGTTCTGCGGGCAAGTGATTGCTGTAGGGAGCGGACGATATCAATATTAGAAGGGACGCCAGCGGTTTGATAACCTGCTCGATGGGTTTCCCATTCTGTTATTTTTTGAACTTGGTTTTTCTCAAGATTAGGCAATTCAAGTTCTTCAAAAAGAATATCAAGGTATTCGTCTTTTGATATTTGAAAAATGAAATCGTCTTGACCTTCGCCATCAGCACTGGCATCTCCATCACCAGCACCTCCGCCACCATTACCACCCTGAGGACGTTCAATTTTATCGCCTTTAATAAATTGGTCATTACCGGGTAATACACGTTCACGAATACCACCTTGACCTTGATGGAAAACAGGCTCCGAAATATCTCCCTTTGGAATAGAGATACTTTCACCACTTTCTGTATTGGTTACTGAACGTTGATTTACAGCATCAGAAACCGCACGTTTTATTTGGTCTTTATGGCGACGAATAAAGCGCTGTCTATTGACTGTACTTTTCTTTTTACCATTCAACCTTCGGTCAATAAATTGAGCCATAATATTGCCCTCCTGATTCATATCACCTTAGCGATTGTCTAAAGGAACTTACTTATATAGACAACAAATTAGCTAAAATGTTATTAGATCAGCCCATAATCAGCTATGGGCTGTAACGTCCTGTTTATTTTTATGATGATTTACGAACACGTAAGTACCATTCAGCTAATAGTCTTACTTGTTTTTTGGTGTAGCCTTTTTCCATCATTCGAGCTACAAAATCATCGTGTTTTTTCTGATCGTCGGTTGAGGTTTTTCCGTTAAAGGAGATAACTGGAAGAAGATCTTCTGTATTGGAGAACATTTTCTTCTCAATAACTACACGCAGTTTTTCGTAACTGGTCCAGGTTGGGTTTTGTCCGTTGTTGTTTGCTTTTGCTCTAAGAACAAAATTCACGATTTCATTACGGAAATCTTTTGGATTGCTGATCCCCGCTGTTTTTTCTATTTTTTCTAATTCATCGTTAAGTGCTGAACGGTCAAATAATTGGCCAGTTTCAGGATCACGATACTCTTGATCTTGAATCCAAAAATCAGCATAGGTTACGTAACGATCGAAAATGTTCTGACCATATTCTGAATAAGACTCAAGATAAGCGGTTTGAATTTCTTTACCGATAAACTCGACATATTTAGGGATTAAGAACCCTTTTAAGAATTCGGTGTATTTATCTGCAATGTCTTGTGCAAATTGTTCTCTTTCTATTTGTTGTTCTATTACATAAAAAAGATGAACAGGGTTGGCTGCGACTTCGGTTTGATCAAAGTTAAATACACGAGAGAGGATCTTGAAGGCGAATCGAGTTGATAAGCCTGACATACCTTCATCAACACCAGCAAAATCTCGATACTCTTGGTAACTTTTGGCTTTTGGATCGGTGTCTTTTAGGGTTTCTCCGTCATAAACACGCATTTTAGAGAAAAGAGATGAATTCTCTGGTTCTTTTAGACGCGATAATATTGAGAATTGCGCCAGAATATCTAACGTACTAGGAGAGCAAGGTGCATGAGACAATTCACTGTGCTCTAGTAGTTTTTGGTATATCTTGATTTCTTCCGATACACGCAAACAATAAGGGACTTTTACGATATAAACCCTATCTAAAAAGGCTTCGTTGTTTTTGTTATTTCGGAACGTTTGCCATTCTGATTCGTTTGAGTGAGCAAGGATCATCCCATCAAATGGTAACGCTGACAGTCCTTCTGTCCCATTAAAATTACCTTCTTGGGTAGCAGTTAAAAGAGGATGAAGCACTTTAATCGGAGCCTTAAACATCTCTACGAATTCCATTAGGCCTTGGTTCGCTTTACATAGTGATCCCGAATAGCTATAAGCATCAGGATCATCTTGGGCGAAATGCTCTAATTGACGAATATCGACCTTACCTACAAGAGAGGAAATATCTTGATTGTTCTCATCGCCCGGTTCCGTTTTTGCGATACCGATTTGGTCAAGAATCGATGGGTGAACTTTAATGACTTTAAATTTCGTTATGTCGCCACCAAATTCATGCAGTCGTTTTGCTGCCCAAGGTGACATAATGGAGCGTAGGTTACGTGGTTCAATACCGTATTCATTTTTGAGTAGTTCACCATCTTCATTGACATCAAATAAACAGAAAGGGTGATCATTAACTGGGCTGCGTTCCCCATTTGCGCTAAGTACATAAATAGGTAATTTTTGCATTAAGCTTTTTAGTTTTTCAGCAAGTGAAGACTTACCACCGCCTACTGGACCTAATAAATAAAGCACTTGCTTACGTTCTTCAAGGCCTTGAGCTGCATGTTTTAGATAAGAAACAATTTGTTCTATTGGCTCTTCCATACCATAGAAATCTTTGAAGGTTTCATAGCGAGAAATAACACGATTAGAGAAAATGCGACTGAGTTGCGGATCAAGTGCAGTATCGACGACTTCAGGCTCTCCAATGGCCAGCAGTAATCTTTCTGCTGCATTAGCATAAGCACTTTTGTCATTACTACATAGTGATAAGAAATCTTGCAGTGACATCTCTTCATCTTTTGCCGCTTCATAACGGGCTTGATAGTGGTCAAAAATACTCATATCCATTTCCTCTTGTCATCCGTTTTTTAAATTACGCATACTAAGCCTAGTAACTAAATGCTTATTTTGTCCAAGAAAAAACTGAAAATAGAGTGAAATTTGGTCAAGAAGTGTGGGGAAGCGCAGATATAAAAAAGCGAGCAGTAAAATTGCTCGCCAATTGATAGTTTTGTAATTATTGAAAGTTATTTGCTGTGGTATTGCTCACAAGCAAGTAGGGTGTTTTCGATAAGTGTCGCCACTGTCATAGGGCCAACACCACCAGGTACAGGAGTAATATAACTTGCTTTTGTTTTGGCTACGTCATACTCGACATCGCCAATTAACTTACCTGAATCCAGTCGATTAATACCTACATCAACAACGACAGCACCTTCTTTAATCCATTCACCTGGAATGAAGTTTGGTTTACCAACGGCGACAACAACCAAATCAGCTTGACGAATATGGCTTTCCAAATCTTTTGTAAAGCGATGACAAGTAGTGGTCGTACAACCAGCGAGAAGTAATTCAAGCGTCATTGGTCGACCAACAATATTGGAAGCACCAACAACAACGGCATGCATGCCACGAACTTGAATGTTGTAGCGATCAAGTAGAGTGATGATCCCTTTTGGTGTACAAGAACGCAATTTTGGAATACGTTGTGATAATCGACCTACGTTATATGGATGGAAACCATCAACGTCTTTTTCTGGGTCGATATGCTCTAAAATTTTCGTGCTATCCATTCCTGCAGGAAGAGGTAATTGAACCAAAATACCATCAATTTCAGGATCTTGGTTTAGTTCATCAATTAGGTTAAGAAGTTCTGATTCAGATGTGGTCGTTGGAAGGTCATATGATTTTGAAACAAAACCGACTTCTTCACAGGCGCGACGCTTACTACCTACATAAACTTGAGAGGCTGGATCTTGTCCAACTAATACAACTGCAAGGCCTGGAGCACGTAATCCTGCTTCTACACGAGCTTTAACACGAGCTCCGACTTCAGAGCGAACGGTTTGAGAAATGAGTTTTCCATCGATAATTTGAGCGGTCATAGTGATCCTTCTAAAGGGCAGTTACTGGTTGACCTAAGTATTGTCGCAGAATTAATTCAGAATAGCCATAGAGCAAACGTTTGCGCCAGAGGTTTTTTAAGTATCAAAACATCGTAATATCAATGATATTTGTAGGTTTTTTATTCAGAATGGTTTTCTTGTTGCTATAAAGTGAGCAAAGTGACTCATTTTTCATCACTCAGTAAGATAATGATAAGAAAAGGATTGATCTGATTTCGGATATTCGTATAATCCTACCACACAAAGCGCCCTTAGCTCAGCTGGATAGAGCACGTCCCTTCTAAGGATGTGGTCGTAGGTTCGAATCCTACAGGGCGCGCCAAAATTGGAAAAGCCGCATTAACCTTATGGTTAGTGCGGCTTTTTTCATTTCTGTCATATTATTTATCAATATGCTAGCGTTAGTTCATTGCATAGTTAATGGATTACTCTTATGTCTTTTTGGAATTCACTTTCAATTACTACTCGCTATTCAAGATTGCCTCGCTGTTTTTTCACGTATGTACAACCGACCCCCTTAGATAATTCTCGTTGGCTTATATGGAACAGTGAATTAGCTAAACAGTTTGATTTACCTGAGAACGTACATAATCATTCTGAGCTGTTAGATGCGTTTTCGGGTGAGACAGTGCCGTCCGTTTTTGCACCACTAGCCATGAAATATGCAGGACATCAATTTGGTAGTTATAACCCAGACCTTGGTGATGGAAGAGGACTTTTACTAGCAGAAATAAAAGATAAAAAAGGGAATAGTTTTGATCTTCATTTAAAAGGAGCTGGTTTAACGCCTTATTCTCGTTCTGGTGATGGCCGAGCTGTATTACGCTCTACAATTCGTGAGTATTTATGTAGTGAAGCGATGGCTGGGCTTGGTATTCCTACGACACGAGCATTAGGAATGATGACGAGTGATACCCCGGTATTTAGAGAAGGGTATGAGACTGGGGCTCTACTCATTAGAATGGCTGAAACTCATATTCGATTTGGTCATTTTGAGCATTTGTTTTATTCAAATTTATTGGAAGAGCTAAAGTTATTATCGGATAAAGTGATTGAATGGCATTTCCCTTGTTGTTTAGGTGAAGATAAACCATATCTCGCAATGTTTAATAATATTGTAGATAGAACTGCTTATATGATTGCGCAATGGCAGGCTGTGGGATTTGCCCATGGTGTTATGAATACCGATAATATGTCGATTATTGGCCAAACGTTCGATTATGGTCCTTTTGGCTTTCTTGATGATTATGAGCCCGGTTATATCTGTAATCATTCTGACTACCAAGGGCGCTATGCATTTAATCAACAACCTAGAATTGGTTTATGGAACTTATCGGCCTTGGCACATTCACTTTCACCGTTAATTGATAAGTCAGATTTAGAAAAAGCATTAGAGCAATATGAAATAAAATTGCATGATTATTTTAGTCAATTGATGCGAAAAAAATTGGGCCTATTTTCTAAGCAGGAAGGGGACAGCCGTCTATTTGAATCCATGTTCGAATTACTGTCACAAGGTGCGGTGGATTACACTCGATTTATGAGGGCGCTGTCTTACTTAGATTCTCAAGATAAACAAACTGTAATTGATTTATTTGTTGATAGAGATGCGGCAACATTATGGGTAAATCTGTACTTAACACGATGTAAGTTAGAAGCTGATAGCTCCGATATGCGTTGTTCAAAAATGAGAAAAGTGAACCCAAAATATATTTTGAGAAATTACTTAGCTCAACAGGCCATTGTTAAAGCAAATGAGGGGGATTTTAGTGACGTTAAAATTTTATCTACGCTATTGGCATCACCATTTGATGAACATCCTGATTTTGAGCATTATGCTGAATTCCCCCCAGAGTGGGGGAAGAAAATGGAAATCAGCTGTTCATCATAGAGTTAATTAATTTATGACGTAGTAAGGCAGCCATATTTGCTGCTTTTTACTCTTAGTTTCTCTCTTCTAAGCTGTGAAACATGAGTTGAAGTAATTCGTCCATTGCACCCGTTTTATCACTATTTGTATAACCTTGAGCTAATATTGTCCATTGTGGTGATAATTGAGTCGGCAAATAAACGGCAATAAACACACTGGCTTTGTCACTGTTATTTTCATCGATGCCATGTGGCTCTATGCCTGCTGATAATCCTGTTTTATTTAGAATTTGATCGTCGCTGATCTTAGTATCTACCCCTAAACCATAGCCAATATAAAAATCGGCTTTTTGCAGATCATCCGTGTAGATAAACCCTTTTTGTTTTAATTCATTTTTTAAAGCAAGAATGAATTTTTCTTCAGTATCATTCTTGTTTAATTTTTTATTTAGGTAATTGGCATTGACATCCGGATGCCAACTGAAGAATGTTCTTCCAGATATTATGTTATTAATATCACCAGTTGTAACAAGGTTTACCGTGCTTTTTTCTTGATGTGTTTCAGTAACACAACCGCTTAATGTAAAAAGTAGAAGTAAAGAAAGTATATATTTCAAAATAGAGACCTAAACGAAATGAATAAAGATTGGAGTGGTATCGGTAGAATTGGTTCAAAAAAGGTGAGTACATTCACTCACCTTTTTATAAACTTGAAAATGAAGTTATTTGGCACTTTCACCTTCGAGTAGTTTAATTTCACTTGCATGAAAACCTTTTGGACCTTCGTGGATTTCGTAAGTGACGGCCTGTCCTGCTTTTAGGGTACGGTACCCTTCCATTTCGATGGTGGAGTAATGAGCAAAAATATCGCCATCCTCACCTTCTGGGCAAATGAAGCCAAACCCTTTGGCGTTATTGAACCATTTTACTGTACCTGTTGCCATGCTATACATCCCTCTGCATTTTAATTACCTAGCACAATGGTTATGAATTAATCATTTAGCTGTTCAATTGATAACCACTACAAGTACACTCTATTAAATATAAAATGTGAGTCAAGTACAAAGTTGTCACTTTTTTAACATTTATACTTAATATCACATTTAAGGTTAACATATTTGTCAATAATATCAGTTTGATAAATATAGTGGAGAACCTGAACAAAAGGCTCTATTCTTTATTTATTGTTTCGATGAATTTCTATCCAATTAACAAAAAAATAAGTGATAAAGACTTTAAAACAGTATCTTTTGTTTGATGTAATCTCTCGTCTAGATTAGTCTGAATAGTAAGGGGATACCTTGAAGTATCAGATTATTTTTTTACTAATTTAGTTGTCGACATGAGTAAACTATATGAATGGATTTCTCCTGATTCAGATGTTTTGGAGCAAGAGAAAACAGAGTTAAGACCACCATCTATGTATAAAGTGGTTTTAAATAATGACGATTACACTCCAATGGAGTTTGTTGTCGAAGTTTTAGATAAATTTTTTTCCATGGACTTGGAAAAAGCAACACAATTAATGCTAACAGTGCATTATGAAGGGAAAGCAGTATGTGGGACGTTCACTGCTGAAGTTGCTGAAACTAAAGTTGCGCAAGTGAATACTTACTCGCGTGATAATGAGCACCCACTACTGTGTACAATGGAGCAAGCGTAAGTTTGTTCGTTACACCATAATTTGGTGTTTTGGGAGGTTCCTATGCTAAATAAAGAATTAGAAGCGAGTTTGAACACTGCGTTTGCTCGTGCGCGAGAAAAGCGTCATGAATTCATGACGGTAGAGCACTTGCTATTTGCTCTGCTGGAGAACCCATCAGCTCACGAAGCGCTTATTGCTTGTCATACTGATTTAGATGCCTTGGCAACTGAAATCGACGAATTTATCACACAGACAACACCATTAATTCCTCTTGATGATGAAAGCCGTGAAACTCAGCCTACGCTTAGCTTTCAGCGTGTATTACAACGAGCTGTTTTTCATGTTCAATCATCTGGTCGAAGTGAAGTTACTGGTGCAAACGTATTGGTCGCTATTTTTAGTGAACAAGAATCTCACGCAGCATATCTACTTAAAAAGAATGATATTAGCCGTTTAGATATCGTTAACTTTATCTCCCATGGTGCACCAGAAAATCGAGATGAAAATAGCGAGTCAAACAATGTTGAAGCGGCGGTTGAAGCAAATTCAGAAGATAAATTAGAGAGTTTTGCAACTAATTTAAACCAAGTCGCTAAAAATGGTGGTATTGACCCGCTTATTGGTCGTGATCAAGAACTTGAACGAACTATTCAAGTGTTATGTCGTCGTCGCAAAAATAACCCATTATTAGTGGGTGAAGCTGGTGTTGGTAAAACTGCGATTGCGGAAGGTCTTGCATGGCGTATTGTTGAAGAACAAGTACCTGATGTAATTAAAGATTGTGTTATTTATTCTTTAGATATTGGTTCATTACTTGCGGGTACTAAATACCGCGGTGATTTTGAAAAACGTTTTAAAGCGATTTTGAAGCAACTTGAAAAAGAAGAACACGCGGTTTTATTTATTGATGAAATTCATACCATTATTGGAGCGGGTGCCGCTTCTGGTGGTCAAGTTGATGCCGCGAACTTAATTAAACCATTATTAAGTAGTGGTAAATTACGTTGTATTGGCTCAACAACTTATCAAGAACACAGCACTATTTTTGAAAAAGAACGTGCATTAGCTCGTCGTTTCCAAAAAATTGATATTTTAGAACCGTCGTTAGATGATACGACAAAAATATTGATCGGTCTGAAAAGTAAGTACGAAGAACATCATGAAGTGCGTTATACCAATAAAGCACTTCGTGCGGCGGTAGAATTATCTGCTAAGTATATTAATGAACGCCATCTTCCAGATAAAGCAATTGATGTAATTGATGAAGCGGGCGCACGTTGTCGCTTAACACCTGCTAGTCGTCGTAAAAAGACCATCAATGTCGCTGATATTGAATCCATGGTCGCGAAAATGGCGCGTATTCCTGAAAAATCTGTATCTTCAAGTGATAAAGATGTTCTGAAAAAGCTTGATGATAAATTAAAAATGCTTGTGTTTGGACAAGATCAGGGTATCGATGCACTATGTGAAGCGATTAAATTAAGCCGTGCCGGTCTTGGTGCTGAGAATAAACCGGTAGGTTCATTCTTATTTGCTGGTCCTACTGGTGTTGGTAAAACGGAAGTAACGGTTCAATTAGCTAAAGCTTTAGGTATTGAATTACTGCGCTTTGATATGTCTGAATATGGTGAGCAGCATACTGTTAGCCGCTTAATTGGTGCGCCTCCGGGTTATGTTGGTTACGAGCAAGGTGGTTTATTAACTGATGCGGTAATTAAACATCCACATTCTGTTGTTCTTCTTGATGAACTTGAAAAAGCGCACCCAGATATCTTTAATCTGCTGTTACAAGTAATGGATAATGGTACGTTGACAGATAACAATGGACGTAAAGCGGATTTCCGCAACGTAATTTTTGTTATGACAACCAATGCGGGTGTTCAAGAGACGGTTAAAAAATCAATTGGTCTAATTCAACAAGATCATTCTACTGATGCAATGGCGGCAATTAAGAAAGTATTTACGCCTGAATTCAGAAACCGTTTGGATAATATCATTTGGTTTGAGCATCTAAGTAAAGATGTCATTTCACTGGTTGTTGAAAAATTCATTGCAGAGCTGCAAGCACAGTTAGATGCTCGTGGTGTATCAATGGAAGTATCCAAAGAAGCAAAAGCATGGCTTGCTGAAAAGGGCTATGACAAAGCGATGGGGGCACGTCCAATGGCTCGAGTTATTCAAGAAAACCTTAAAAAACCAATGGCAAATGAATTACTGTTTGGTGATTTGGTTGATGGTGGTACGGTACGAGTGAAACTTAAGAAAGATGAACTTGTATTTGAATTTACAAGTGAAACTGAAGCGGTTCATTAATAAACCAATTCTATTGCTATCATCTAGTTTGCTTTGAGATCTAATAAAAAACCCAGTCATTGACTGGGTTTTTGTTATTGTTTTTTTATTAGTTTAAAGCGATAAACTAATAGAATGACAAATTAACGCGCACGGAAGACGATACGGCCTTTAGATAAATCATAAGGAGTCATTTCAACTGTTACTTTGTCACCAGTAAGAATACGGATGTAGTTTTTACGCATTTTACCTGAGATATGAGCAGTAACAACGTGACCGTTTTCTAATTCTACGCGAAACATTGTGTTTGGTAGTGTATCTAGAACTGTGCCTTGCAGTTCAATTGCGTCTTCTTTTGCCATTGAATCCTCTTTATATAGATAGCTTTGGCTGATTTTTAAGCGGCTAATAATGCCCTTAAAAATGATGTATGTAAAGTTTGGGCTGCATTTTAACCCTGCCAGACCATATTTACTAGCTTTTGGTTCGGTTTATATTGATCTTTATACTTCATTGCTGGGCAATCGTCTATTTGATAACCAGGGTAAAGCCACTCTTTAGATAACTCTTTGCATAATTTTAGCTGAATAAGAACGGAGATTGTTCCTAGAGATAGAGGATGTTCTGGTTCAAAAAATGTATACATAGCGCTGATGGAGTCAGATAGAACATCACTAACAGCAATGGCTATTAGAGTTTCGTTTTCATAAATATGTAAAAATTGATTCGTTAACCAGTGACTGTGTGAAAATTCAAAAAATTGTTTTTGATTCGCAGGATACATGCTTCCAGTTCTATGGCGAGTATTGATATAACGTTCATACAAATCGAACCAATTATCATCCATTTTGGATTTTAGTTCCCATCGGAAAGAAGAGAGTTTATTTAGTAATCTTTTTTGGCTTTTGCTTGGTTTAAATTTATTTGCATTAATTCTTAGTGGCTTACAAGCATCACAATGCTCACACATGGGTTTATAAATGGTTTCACCACTTCGACGAAAACCAAGACGAATTAGGGCTTGATAACCTAAAGTTGTATGTAATTCTTGTTCCATTACAACGGCTAATCGTTCTTTTTGTTCTGGTAGGTAGCTGCAAGGCCCTTCTGGTGTTAAACCAACTTGAAGTGAGTATTGATTCATGAAAATGAACTATCCCCTAAAGTTTGAGTTAAATAGCAGTCAGATGATGTTGGTTTTACACGAAGCTCTTCAAGTAATGTTTTGAAATTACTTCGTTTCATTTCTTGAGCTCCAAGACTTTCTAAATGAGGATTCATCATTTGGCAGTCGATAAGCTTTCCATTAGATGATACAAAGTGCTCACAAAATTTCCATAATGCAATTTTTGATGCATTAGTTTGCAATGAAAACATAGACTCACCACAAAAAACTTGGCCTATTTGTAACCCATATAATCCACCAATTAACTCATTGCCATTCCATACTTCAACTGAATGGCAATAACCAAGATCAACCAATGTTTTATAAGCCTTGATCATTTCCGGCATTATCCATGTTTCTTCTTTTGGCCTGGTTGATGCACAAAGGTCAATAACTTGATAAGTGGCTTTGTTGAGAGTTACGTTGTAGTTCGATTTTCTGAAGAACTTTTTTAAGCTTTTAGATGGTGAAAATTGCTCAGGGAAAAATACGCCTCGAACGCTTGGACTCCACCATAGGATAGGATCACCATCACTGTACCATGGGAAAATACCATGTTGGTATGCACTGATCAGCTGCGCAGAGGATAAGTCTCCACCCATTATGAGTAAACCATCAGGGTTATTTAATGCGTTTTCTATATTAGGAAAAACGGTTGAATGAGATGGAATAAGCTCAGGTAAATAGATAGTCATAGATAAAAGAAATCACTATTCATTATTTTTAGGCCAAAGAGACGATATTGCCTCTGGTACATCGCGTTGGTTTTCGTTACTCTGAAAGTATGAAGAATAACAAAAAATAACAATTAAAGCTGAAGCAGTCATGAAAAATTAATCATGACATTATTTTTATTTGTACAGGAATTTTTACACAAACATGGAAAGCTTAACTCTTCAACCTATCTCTAAAATTGATGGACAAATCAATCTACCTGGTTCAAAAAGTGTATCAAACCGAGCGTTACTTCTAGCTGCGTTAGCTTCAGGAACTACAAAATTAACGAATCTATTAGATAGTGATGATATTCGTCATATGTTGAATGCGCTTAAAGCATTGGGCGTTGAATATAAATTATCAGCAGATAAAACAGAATGTGAAGTAACTGGATTAGGACGAGCGTTTGAACCTAATGAAGCATTAGAGCTTTTCTTAGGTAATGCTGGAACGGCGATGCGTCCATTGGCTGCGGCACTATGTTTAGGCCAAGGTGAGTTTGTACTAACGGGTGAACCTCGTATGAAAGAGCGACCAATCGGTCACCTTGTAACGGCTCTTAAAGCTGCTGGAGCAGACGTAGAATATTTAGAAAATGAAAATTATCCACCGTTAAAAATTATAGGTACAGGCCTACATGGTGGAACAGTGGACATTGATGGCTCGATTTCTAGCCAATTTCTTACTGCGTTTTTAATGGCTGCACCATTATCTACAAAAGAAACAACGATTAATATTGTTGGTGATTTAGTTTCAAAGCCTTACATTGATATTACACTAGACATAATGGCAACATTTGGTGTGGAAATTGAGAATCAGAACTATCAAACGTTTGTCGTTCCTGCGAATCAAACTTATGTAGCTCCTGGTGACTTTCTTGTGGAAGGTGATGCTTCATCAGCATCCTATTTTCTTGCTGCCGCTGCAATTAAGGGTGGGGAAGTAAAAGTAACAGGTATTGGTAAAAAGAGTATTCAAGGCGATGTTCAATTTGCAGATGCATTAGCTGCAATGGGGGCTGAAATTGAATGGGGCGATGATTATGTTATCGCTCGAAAAGGTGAACTTAATGCCATTGATATGGATTTCAACCATATTCCAGATGCTGCAATGACAATTGCAACCGCTGCATTATTTGCAAAAGGAACGACCTCAATTCGTAACGTATACAATTGGCGTGTAAAAGAAACTGATCGTTTGGCTGCGATGGCAACCGAGTTAAGAAAAGTGGGTGCAGTAGTGGAGGAAGGGGAAGATTATATTACGATTACACCGCCAGCTTCATTACAGCATGCATCGATTGACACTTATGATGACCACCGCATGGCGATGTGTTTTTCTTTAGTTGCATTAAGTGATACTCCTGTAACGATTAATGATCCAGGTTGTACATCGAAAACATTCCCTGATTATTTTGATAAATTAAAAGAATTAAGCTGCTAATTGGTTGTATTTTAAATTATTACCTTATATTCAATAAAAGCTCTGTATCAAAATTCAGAGCTTTTTTAGTTTTTCATAATCAAGAGTATATAAATAATCTTACTTGGGTATAATGCTGCCCGTAGAAACCAATCACAATAATTAATTGGAGAACTCCATGACTACTCATTCACCAGTCGTTACTGTTGATGGTCCAAGTGGAGCAGGTAAAGGCACGTTGTGCATGTTACTTGCAGAAAAGCTAGGTTATAATTTATTAGACTCTGGCGCTATTTACCGAGTGCTAGCATTAGCTGCTATTCACCATGGTGTTGATCTTAATTCAGAAGATGCACTAGTTCCTTTAGCGGCTAATTTGGATGTGCAATTCAAAGCTGAAGGTGAATTGGTTAAAGTAATTCTTGAAGGTGAAGACGTATCTGCAGAACTTCGTAAAGAAGAAACAGGTATGGCTGCATCTAAAGTTGCTGCGTTACCTCAAGTTCGCGAAGCTTTATTACGTCGTCAGCGTGCGTTTTCTGCTCAACCTGGCTTGATTGCTGATGGTCGAGATATGGGTACTGTTGTGTTTCCTAACGCTGAAGTTAAGATATTTTTAGATGCAAGTGCTGAAGAACGTGCGAATCGCCGAATGAAGCAGTTGCAACAGAAGGGGTTAGATGTTAAATTTGACCGTCTTTTAAGCGAAATTCAAGAACGTGATGATCGAGACCGCAATCGCGCTGTCGCACCATTACGTCCTGCGGAAGACGCTTTAGTTTTAGACTCAACGTCAATGAATATTGATGAAGTTGTCGCGCAAGCCATTACTTTTATTGAATCTAAGCTATAATATTAAACTTAGTTAGTTGCAAGGATGATAACTAACCTTACTATCAACCCCATGCGGTAGGATACCCATGGACGTTTAAATTTGAAGATCAAATAATGACTGAATCTTTTGCTCAACTCTTTGAAGAGTTTCTAAATGAAACTGAATTCCAACAAGGCAGCATCGTTAAAGGTACTGTAGTAGCTATCGAGAACGGTTTCGTTCTTGTTGACGCTGGCCTTAAGTCTGAAGCAGCTATCCCAGCTGAACAATTCAAGAACGCTGCTGGCGAACTTGAAGTTGAAGTTGGTTCTGAAGTAGACGTTGCTCTTGACGCTGTTGAAGATGGTTTCGGTGAAACTCAACTTTCTCGTGAGAAAGCGAAGCGTCACGAAGCTTGGATCCAACTTGAAAAAGCATACGAAGATGCTGAAACAGTTATGGGTGTTATCAACGGTAAAGTTAAAGGCGGCTTCACAGTTGAACTTAACGGTATCCGTGCATTCCTACCTGGTTCTCTTGTTGATGTACGTCCAGTACGTGACACTCTTCACCTTGAAGGCAAAGAGCTAGAGTTCAAAGTAATCAAGCTTGACCAAAAACGTAACAACGTTGTTGTTTCACGTCGTGCTGTTATCGAATCTGAAAACAGTGTTGAACGTGATGAGCTACTTGCTTCTCTACAAGAAGGCATGGAAGTTAAAGGTATCGTTAAGAACCTTACTGACTACGGTGCATTCGTTGACCTAGGTGGCGTAGACGGTCTACTACACATCACAGATATGGCTTGGAAACGTGTTAAACACCCATCTGAGATCGTAAATGTTGGTGACGAGATCAACGTTAAAGTTCTTAAGTTCGATCGTGAGCGCACTCGCGTTTCTCTAGGTCTTAAGCAACTAGGCGAAGATCCATGGGTAGCTATCGCTAAGCGTTACCCAGAAGGTCACAAGCTTTCTGGTCGTGTTACTAACCTAACTGACTACGGCTGCTTCGTTGAAATCGAAGAAGGCGTTGAAGGTCTAGTACACGTTTCTGAAATGGATTGGACTAACAAGAACATCCACCCTTCTAAAGTTGTTAACGTAGGCGACGAAGTTGAGGTTATGGTTCTTGAGATTGACGAAGAACGTCGTCGTATCTCTCTAGGTCTAAAACAATGTAAAGCTAACCCATGGCAGACATTCGCTGAAGCGCAAGCTAAAGGCGACAAAGTTACTGGTAAGATCAAATCTATCACTGACTTTGGTATCTTCATCGGTCTTGACGGCGGCATCGACGGTCTAGTTCACCTATCTGACATTTCTTGGAATGCTACAGGTGAAGACGCGGTACGTGAGTACAAGAAAGGCGACGAAATCTCTGCTGTTGTTCTAGCAGTAGATGCAGAGCGTGAGCGTATTTCTCTAGGTGTTAAACAAATGGAAGAAGACCCATTTAACAACTACCTAGCAGACAACAAGAAAGGTACTCTAGTAAACGGTACTGTTTCAGCTGTTGACGCTAAAGGCGCTACAATCACTCTTGCAGACAGCGTAGAAGGTTACATCCGTACTTCTGAGCTATCTCGTGACCGTGTTGAAGATGCATCTCTAATCCTAAGCGTTGGCGATAGCGTTGAAGCGAAGTTCACTGGTGTAGACCGTAAGAACCGCGTAGTTAACCTATCTATCAAAGCTAAAGATGAAGCTGACGAGCAAGAAGCAATGGCTTCACTGAACACTAAGTCTGAAGACGGTGGTTTCGGTAACGCAATGGCTGACGCTTTCAAAGCAGCTAAAGGCGAATAAGTAAATTAGAAGGGAGCAACATTGCTCCCTTTTCTTTCGATAACGTAAGAGAGGTCATTTATGACAAAATCTGAACTGATTGAACAACTGTGTAGTAAAAAGCCTCAACTTTCTGCTAAGCAGGTGGAAGATACAGTCAAGGAAATCCTTGAGCAGATGGCAACAACGCTAGAAGGCGGTGATCGTATAGAGATTCGTGGTTTTGGTAGTTTTTCTCTACACTATCGAGAGCCACGTTTAGGTCGTAATCCTAAAACTGGTGATAAGGTAGAGCTGGACGGTAAGTTCGTTCCACACTTTAAACCAGGTAAAGAACTGCGTGAACGTGTGAATTACAGCTAATGCTAATTGGCATACAAAAACGGCATACTTTTGAGTATGCCGTTTTTTTATGTTCATTTTCAATGCATTTAGGTGTATCTTTAGAGCTGTAAAATAAAAACTTTTAGATACTCAATTAACTGGAGGGAATACCAGTGAAAATTATCGTTGCCATTTTATTACTTGTTTTATTTTTGATCTCACTGGCTATTGGTGCACAGAATCAAGCTATTGTTAATTTTAATTACCTGTTAGCTCAAGGTGATTTTCAACTGTCCACATTATTGGGTATTTTCTTTGCAACTGGCTTTGGTTTAGGCTGGTTAATTTGTGGCAGCATGTATCTAAAAGCGAGCATGACTCAACGCCGCCTTCGCAAACGCTTAGATAAAAAAACGGCTGAGCTTGATAAGTTGCGAATTGAGTCAACGAAAGGGTAGTGACTGAATGTTAGAACTGCTATTCCTATTATTACCTATTGCTGCCGGTTATGGTTGGTATATGGGTAATAGGAGTGCGAGACAACAACGCCAAAAAGAAACGAATCACCTGTCACGTCAATACGTGGCGGGTTTGAATCTATTGTTGTCTGATCAGTCGGACAAAGCAGTCGATCATTTCATCGAACTACTTCAAGTCGATAGCGATACCATAGACACCCACCTTGCATTAGGTAACCTTTTTAGACGAAGAGGTGAAGTCGATCGCGCCATCAAAATTCATCAAAATCTCATCGCACGTCCGAACCTTACGATAGACCAACGAAATATAGCCTTACAGCAGTTAGCAAAAGATTATATGGTTTCAGGTATTCTTGACCGTGCTGAAAAAATATTTGAGCAGCTGCTTGAAGAGCCTGATCACAGAGAAGCCGCTTTACTGCAATTAGTTGCTATTCATCAACAGACTCGAGAGTGGGAGCAAGCTATTCAATTTGCGAACAGTTTGGTTCGTATGGGTC
Source organism: Aliivibrio fischeri (assembly GCF_009727955.1). Taxonomy (GTDB): domain Bacteria; phylum Pseudomonadota; class Gammaproteobacteria; order Enterobacterales; family Vibrionaceae; genus Aliivibrio; species Aliivibrio fischeri_A. Next base: position 143,313 of record NZ_WOBR01000004.1, read on the forward strand.
GTAAAAAACTCAAGCTTGATATTGCTCACTATTATTGTGAGCTAGCGATGCAAGAGCTTGCAGATGATAATTTGAATAAAGCAAAACAGAATCTTAAAAAAGCCTTATCTTCTGATAATCAATGTGTACGAGCCTCTATTATGATGGCGAAACTTCTTATGGAAGAAGAGAATTACAAAAGTGCTCTTGCTCACCTTGAATCAGTGCTGGATCAAGATATTGATTTTGTAAGTGAAGCATTACCATTGCTTGCTGAATGTTATGAAAAACTAGACAGAGAAGGCGCATTACTTCAATTTTTAAAAGAAGCAATTTCAAAAGGCGCAGGAGCTAGTGCTGAATTGATGCTTTCAAATTTGATTGCTAAGCATGAGGGTGTTGCTTTAGCTCAAGGGTATATGACCAAACAGCTTCTTAAGAACCCTACGATGAAGGGATTTTATCGTCTCATGGGCTACCATACTGATGAAGCGGAAGATGGTAGGGCGAAAGCAAGTTTATCTAGTCTGCAAACTCTTGTTGGCGAGCAATTGAAAATGAAACCTAATTACCGCTGCAGTAAGTGTGGTTTCTCTGCTCATCGATTGTTTTGGCAGTGTCCATCTTGTAAGGGATGGGGAGTTATTAAGCCTATTAGAGGTTTAGATGGTGAATAATTGAAGAGGCGCTCTGAGTGCCTCTTTTTTTGAATGTAAGAAAAGACCGTGAGTGTGACTAATCTTCATTATTAATTGATGAGATTAGTATAAATTTTTAAAGGAGAGAAAATGAAAGACCAAAAGGTGATCGTGGCACTGGATTATGATAATCAAGCAGATGCGTTAACGTTTGTTGATAAAATTGATCCAAGTTCATGTCGTTTAAAAGTAGGCAAAGAGATGTTTACTTTATTTGGCCCTGAGTTTGTTAAAGAACTTCATAAACGTGGTTTTTCTGTTTTTCTAGATTTAAAGTTTCATGATATTCCAAATACCTGTTCAAAAGCGGTAAGAGCGGCAGCAGAAATGGGTGTATGGATGGTTAACGTTCATGCGAGTGGTGGTGAGCGTATGATGAGTGCCTCGCGTGAAATATTAGAACCTTATGGTAGTGACCGTCCATTATTAATTGGTGTGACGATATTAACGAGCATGGAGCAACAAGATTTAGCTGGTATTGGTTTAGATATTGCACCACAAGAACAAGTAAAACGTTTAGCGGCATTAACGAAAAACAGCGGTTTAGATGGTGTCGTATGTTCAGCTCAAGAAGCATCAATGCTAAAAGCTGATTTAGGTAAAGAGTTTCAGTTAGTAACTCCAGGAATTCGTCCTGCAGGTTCTGATGTTGGTGATCAAAAGCGTATTATGACGCCAGTAGATGCGATTACGGCAGGTTCTGACTACTTAGTTATAGGTCGTCCGATTACACAAGCGGAGAATCCATCACAAGTCCTTAATGAGATTAATCTATCTCTCGCTTCTGTTTTATAACTAGCTCTATTGTTAATAGATAAAAAAATAGAGACCATTTGGTCTCTATTTTTGTTTGTAAGTTTAGAATTACATTACACGCATGCCAGGTTGAGCACCTTCGTGTGGTTCTAAGATCCAAAGATCTTTACCACCAGGGCCTGCAGCTAGGATCATACCTTCAGACATACCAAACTTCATCTTACGAGGTTTAAGGTTAGCAACCATAACAGTTAGCTTGCCTTCTAGCTCTTCAGGTTTGTATGCTGATTTGATTCCAGAGAACACTTGACGAGTCTCGCCACCGATATCCAGTTGGAATTTAAGTAGTTTGTTTGCCTTTGGCACTTCTTCACAAGAGATAATACGTGCAATACGCATATCAACCGCTTCGAAGGCATCAAACTCAATCTCATCAGCGATAGGATCTTTATCTAGTTCTGTTTGACTTGCTTTTTCTTTTTCCGCTTCAGCCTTTTCTTTTGCTGCCATTTCGATTGCTGCGTCTTCTTTAGACTCTTCAATCATAGCTTCAACTTTCTTAGGATCAATACGAGCGAATAATGCTTTAAATTTAGTGATCTCATGAGCAACTAGTGGTTGTGCGACGCCTTCCCACGTTAGTGTTTCATTTAAGAACGCTTCAGTACGAGCTGCAAGCTCTGGCATTACAGGTTTTAAGTAAGCCATTAATACACGGAACAAGTTAATACCTACAGAAGACACTTCTTGTAGTTCTTGTTCTTTACCTTCTTCTTTTGCAAGAACCCAAGGTGCTTTCTCATCAATGTATTGGTTTGCTTTATCAGCTAGTGCTGTGATTTCACGAATAGCACGACCAAATTCACGAGTTTCATATAGTTCAGCAATACGATCAGCTGCTGCAATAAATTCATTGTAAAGCTCAGGCTCTGCAAAGTTATCTGCAAGTTTGCCATCAAAGCGTTTAGTAATGAAACCAGCGTTACGAGAAGCTAGGTTTACAATCTTGTTAACTACATCAGAGTTTACACGTTGAGTGAAATCTTCAAGGTTTAAATCAAGATCATCAATACGGCTGTTTAGTTTCGCTGCATAGTAGTAACGTAGACACTCAGGGTCTAAGTGATTTAAGTAAGTACCAGCTTTGATGAAAGTGCCTTTAGATTTAGACATTTTCGCACCGTTAACCGTTACGTAACCGTGAACGAATACGTTATTTGGTTTACGGAAACCTGCGCCATCAAGCATTGCAGGCCAGAATAGGCTGTGGAAGTAAACAATGTCTTTACCAATGAAGTGATAAAGCTCAGTTGTGCTGTCTTTCTTCCAGTATTCATCAAAGTTTAAATCATCACGCTTATTACATAGGTTTTTGAATGAACCCATGTAACCAATCGGAGCATCTAGCCAAACGTAGAAGAATTTATTTGTTTCGCCAGGGATTTCAAAACCAAAGTATGGTGCATCACGAGAAATGTCCCATTGCTGTAAGCCTGATTCAAACCACTCTTGCATTTTGTTTGCAGTTTCAGTTTGAAGAGAGCCTGAGCGAGTCCACTCTTTAAGCATGCTTTCAAATTGAGGAAGATCAAAGAAGAAATGCTCAGAATCTTTCATCACTGGAGTCGCACCAGAAACGGCTGATTTTGGATTAATTAAATCTGTTGGACTGTATGTTTCGCCACAGTTGTCGCAGTTGTCGCCGTATTGGTCTTCTGCTTTACATTTAGGACATGTACCTTTTACAAAACGATCTGGTAAGAACATTTCTTTTTCAGGATCGAACAGCTGAGAAATTGTACGACTTGTAATAAAGCCGTTTTTCTTTAGCTCAAGGTAGATGTGAGAAGCTAATTCGCGGTTTTCATCACTGTGCGTGCTGTGATAGTTATCAAAGCTAATATCAAAGCCTGCGAAATCTTTTTGGTGCTCTTCGCTAACGGCTGCGATCATTTCTTCTGGAGAAATACCCATCTGTTGAGCTTTAAGCATGATTGGTGTGCCGTGAGCATCATCTGCACAAATAAAGTTAACGTCGTTGCCGCGTAAACGTTGGTAACGAACCCAGATATCCGCTTGGATATGCTCAAGCATGTGGCCTAAGTGGATTGAACCGTTTGCATACGGTAGGGCACATGTAACCAGAATTTTTCTCGGATCTGTAGCCATATCTTCTCTTTCGCTTAATGTGATGGGTGAAAATTTAAGAGATAAATAGTACCTGAACCAAGTTAGAAAGCATAGAGGATCAAGGCTCCAATTAGTGATAGGATGAGTAAAAATAACCGTGGAGCATTGAAGATGGCATTTCAAACGATGGTAGAGATTAAAAATTGGTTAAATACGTTTACGCATTCGCAACTTTGTGAAGGTTGGGCTGATATTTCAAATGTAGTATCAATTGATGCGGTAGGGAATATTAATGTTGTTTTTCCTTTTGTATCAAACAGCTTAAAAAGTGATTTTCATGATTGGTTAGAGGTGCAAAAGGAAGAATTAGCATTACCTAAGTTGTCTGTTCAAGTATCGACTAAAACCTCGTCTTTAAAAACAAATCAACCTGCGATTAAAGGCGTAAAAAATATCATAGCGGTGAGTTCTGGTAAGGGTGGGGTCGGTAAATCAACAACAGCAGTAAATTTAGCATTGGCTCTACACCATTTAGGCGCACGTGTTGGTATTTTGGATGCAGATATATACGGCCCTTCTGTGCCTTTAATGCTAGGAGTTGAAGATAAAAAACCAGCGATTGTGGATAATAATAGAATGATGCCTGTTGAAGCTCATGGACTATACAGTAATTCAATTGGTTACTTAGTCGAGAAAGGTGAAGCTGCAGTGTGGCGAGGCCCTATGGCATCTAAAGCTTTATCTCAGCTTCTTAATGAAACATGGTGGCCTGATTTGGATTATCTTATTATTGATATGCCACCAGGTACTGGTGATATTCAACTTACATTGTCTCAACAAGTACCGACGACAGGTGCTGTAATTGTCACAACACCACAAGATCTTGCATTAACTGATGCGATTAAAGGCGTGAATATGTTTACGAAAGTGGATGTGCCTGTCATTGGTGTAGTGGAAAATATGAGTGTTCACATTTGTTCTAATTGTGGTCACCAAGAAGCGATTTTTGGAACTGGTGGAGCAATGATTATGGCTCAACGTTACTCGATTCCATTATTAGCTCAATTACCATTACATATCGATATACGAAGTGAGACTGATTCTGGAACGCCTAGCGTGGCTATTAATCCAACAAGCCCTCACAGTGAATTGTATATTAATTTGGCAGAACAAGTATCAAGTCGACTATACTGGCAAGGAGAGGTGATTCCTGACCAAATAATGTTCAAGTCATTGTAGGATCACACTTAAGTGAAATTTGAGCTGGAAAGTATCATTAGTAATCCCTATAATCATGCGGTTTTATTAAATATCCGTATATCGCACACTTTTAGGTATCTTTTATGTCAGAGAACAGTAATCATCACTGTATTATCGTAGGTATTGCAGGCGCATCAGCTTCAGGTAAAAGCTTGATTGCTTCAACAATTTATAATGAACTACGAGCAAAAGTTGGCGATCATCAGATTGGTGTAATAACTGAAGATAGTTACTACAAGGACCAAAGCCACCTGACCATGGAAGAAAGAGTCAAAACAAATTACGATCATCCAAATGCATTAGATCACGAATTACTTTGTGAGCATTTAGAGCAATTGATGCGTGGTGAAGCGGTTAATATTCCAACTTACAGTTATACAGAGCATACGCGTACTTCTGAAGTTGATGTAATGACTCCAAAGAAAGTAATCATTCTTGAAGGTATTTTATTACTAACAGATCCACGTCTACGTAATTTAATGCATGCAAGTGTATTTATGGATACTCCTTTAGATATCTGTTTACTACGTCGTGCTCGACGCGATGTAGAAGAGCGTGGTCGTACAATGGAATCTGTTTTTGAACAGTACCAAAAAACAGTACGTCCAATGTTCATGCAATTCATTGATCCATCAAAGCAACACGCTGACATCATTGTCCCGCGTGGTGGTAAAAACCGCATTGCGATTGATGTATTAAAAGCACATATCTCACGCTTATTAAAAGCGTAAGACATTTATCTTTAAAAGGGCCGGCAATTATGTCGGCCTTTTTTTTTGTCTCATACCTTATAATTTCGCTATACTCCAATGTATAACTATCGATAAGCTCATGTTTATTATGCTTAACTGATGGCATACTTAACACTATCGTTACTATTTAAGAACAATTAGATGGATTTTGGCCGTGAAAAAAATAGCCCTATTAATTAGTATACCGTTTATTGCTGTAATCGGTGCCGTATTGGTATTAGTGTTACTTGTTAACCCTAATGAATTTAAACCGTTGATAACAGAACAAGTTGAAGCGCAAACAGGTCGTCAATTAACGATTGATGGGGATATTGAATGGCGCTTTTTTCCGTCAGTAGGTTTCTCTATTGGTAAGATGGCATTAAGTAATCCAGAAGGATTTGTGGAGCCAAATTTAGTCTCATTCGATAATGCGATACTTGATCTTAATGTTCGTCCTTTATTTCAACATGAAGTTAGTATCGGTCTTATTACTTTGGATGGGGCTTCATTTACGTTACATACATTAAAGAATGGCGTGACTAATTTAGATGGTCTTGTTGCTAAAAAAGAAACATCAACAGTAGAAAATAATAACCCAACAGCTCCAGCAGAAGAATCTGACGTTAATTCAGAAGCATCGTCAGCAACAAGTACAGAATTCAATGGCTGGAAAGTCTCTTTACAAGGTATTGCTTTAACTAATGCGGAAGTGCTTATCCAAGATGATAAAGCAGGTTCAAAAATTCACTTTAGTGATATGAATTTATCCCTTTCAGAGTTCATTCCGGGACAGTGGGCTGAGTTAAACTTTGACTTAAAAGGTGATTTAGGTAAGCAAAAAGTCGCACTAAAAGGGAAAACAGAGCTTAATATAGCTGAAACGCTAGATGATGCCTCATTTAAGAATGTTGAATTTAATGCTTCGTATGCTGATGCAGCAAATAAATTTAATGATATTACCTTTACTATTGATCAATTTTCTTTTGATAAATGGGCTAATTTAGCTTTAAAAGCAAAAGGTAAAGCAAATAATTTAGAGGTTAATTCGAATTCAACATTTGCTCTTTATGTACCAAAAGCGTTAGATCTAATTAAAATCAAAGAATTCACAAGTACTAACAATGTGAAGGGAAAAGGCATTCCAAATGAAGATGTGACCGCTGTTATTGGATTTAATAGTTCCTTTGATCTAAACAAATCGTTCTTGAAGATAGACAAGCTTGCTTTATCAGCGGTTGATACCGATTTTACTGGTAAGTTGAGCGTGCAATTAAATGATATTCCTAAAGTTCGCTTTGATCTACGCAGCCCAAGTATTGATGTTGATGCTTTACTAGCAACGTTACCAAAAGATGAGTCATCTAAAATAGTAGATTCAAATACATCAACAAAAGCGTCATCTGCACCAGTAAAAGAAGTGGAACCTGACTTAAGTGCATTGAAAACGTTAGATGTTGCGGGTTCAATTATTATTGATAAATTTAAAGCTAATAACGCAAAAATGCAGAATGTGACGTCTGTGTTCTCTGTTAATCGTGGTGTGTTGAAATTAACGAAATTTCATTCTGATTTATATAGTGGTGGAATTGATATGACAGCAACACTTGATGCTCGAAAATCAGTACCGACTTATAGCGTTAAACAGACGATTAGAGGAGTAAAAGTTGCCCCTTTATTAACGGATGTCATGGGTGAGAGTCTTGTAGAAGGTACAGGTAATATAGCGATTAATGCATCAGGAAAAAGTTTAAAACCAACGGCACTTAAGCAGAACCTTAAAGGGAAAGTTTCGATTAACTTTGCTGATGGTGCTGTAAATGGTATTAACATTCCGTTATTAATCCGTACGACTTATGCAAAGGTTAAAGGTGAAAAAGTTAAAGGAAGCGAAGAAGCTGAAAAAACAGATTTTAGTGCCCTTACTGCTGACTTTTATCTAGCAAACGGTAATGCAACAACTAAAAATATCAAGATGGTCTCTCCTTTACTTCGAATTCATGGTGAAGGTTCTGCACATTATGTGAATGAAACAGCAAATATGCTGATTAAAACGTCTATTGTGGGCACATTAAAGGGGCAGGGCGGTAAGGATATTGACGATCTAAAAGATGTGACGATTCCAATTCGAGTAACGGGTTCTTGGTCAAATCCTAAATATAAACTTGAATTCGATGATGTGATGAAGCAAAAAGCACAAAAAGAAATTGATCGTGGTATTGAGAAGCTAGAAGAAAAATATGGCGATAAGATTAAAGATGAAAAAGTAAAAGATGCGGCAAATAAGTTACTTAAAGGACTTTTTAATTAAGTTTGAGTTATAGCATCATATAAAGAAATGGCCTACATCATTAAGATAGTAGGCCATTTTTTTTAAGGTATTACCAATCAATGCCTTTTAACGCTTTAATACCAGAATCGAATGCATGTTTAACACTTCGCACTTCAGAAACGGTATCTGCCATTTCAATTAACTCACGATGAGCTGCTCGTCCTGTAATAACGACAGATTGCATTTTAGGGCGATTAGATAGTGCCGTTTTTAATTCTTCCAAATCAATATAGCCATAGGTGACCATGTACGTCATTTCATCAAGCAAAACTAAATCGATAGAATCATCTTCGAGCGCTTTTTTACATTTTGCCCATACAGCTTGAGCTGCTTTTGTATCCGATTCTTTATCTTGAGTATTCCAAGTAAAGCCAGTTTTCATTACATGGAATGGAACGTTATGCATTTCTAATAAGTTTCGTTCACCACAATCCCAAGTGCCTTTAATAAATTGGGCTACTACGCAATTAAGTCCATGACCAACAGCTCGAGCAACAGTACCAAAGCCTGATGTGGTTTTTCCTTTGCCATTTCCCGTAATGATCAAGAGTAGCCCTTTTTCTTCTTGAGCTTCGGCCACACGTTTATCAACGTTGTTTTTAATTTTTTCTTGTCGTTGTTTATAACGTTCGTCTTTTTTATCTTGTTCAGTCATGTTTTATTCCATTAAAAGAAAGGTGAATATAAAAAATCCCGATAGGAGAACCATATCGGGATTTCTAAAGTCTATCAATGAATTTGAATTATATGCCTAATTATTGACTCACAACTTTATAGATAGGGTCTTCTTGTACATTGATTTCAACTAAGCTACCTGCTTTGTTTAGAAGAGCATGGCAATCTTGGCTTAAGTGACGAAGATGCACTTTTTTACCTGCTTTAGAGTAACGCTCAGCGATAGTATCAACGGCTTCAATAGCTGAATGGTCAACAACACGTGATGCTGCGAAGTCAATAATGATGTCTTGAGGATCATTTTCAACATCAAATAACTCTAAGAAGTTTGCTGCTGAGCCAAAGAAAATTGGACCATTAATTTCATAAACTTTAGAACCTTCTTCGTTTACAGAGTTTGTAGAGAAGATGTGTTTAGCGTGTTGCCATGCAAACATAAGTGCTGATGCAATTACACCTACTGCCACAGCGACCGCAAGGTCAGTAAACACAGTTACCACAGTTACTAGTACAATCACGAAGAAGTCTTGTTTTGGTACACGACGTGCCAGTTTGAATGTTGCCCATTCAAATGTCCCAATAACTACCATGAACATAACACCAACAAGAGCAGCTAGAGGGATCATTTCAATTAGTGATGAAGCAAATAAAATGAAGACCAATAGCATTACAGCTGCAACGATACCAGATAGACGACCACGACCACCTGAGTTTACGTTAATCATTGATTGACCAATCATTGCACAACCACCCATAGCTCCAAACACAGAACAAGTGATGTTTGCTACACCTTGACCAACACATTCACGGTTTGATTGACCACGAGTACCTGTCATTTCGTCAATTACAGTTAATGTTAGAAGAGACTCAATTAAACCGATAGCCGCTAAGATAAGCGCGTATGGGAATATGATGTACAGTGTTTCCAATGACAGAGGAACAACCGGCAGTGCAAATGTTGGTAAAGATCCTGCAAGTGTCGCGGTATCATTACCACTCATTGTTCGTAGGAAATCAACAACGGTACGAGTATCTAAATCTAAACCCTGTACTAAACCAGTAACAACAATAATAGCAACTAAAGAAGATGGAACCGCTGTTGTTAATTTCGGTAAGAAATGAATGATAGCCATAGTTACAGCAACAAGACCTAGCATTAATATCATTTGATCGCCTTGAAGCCAATCAAGGTTACCTAATGCATCGGGTGCTTTAAATTGACCAAGTTGAGCAAGGAAGATAACAATAGCAAGGCCGTTCACAAACCCTATCATTACTGGGTGAGGAACGATACGAATGAATTTACCAAGTTTAAATAAACCAGCTGAAATTTGAAGGATACCGGCGAGCATAATGGCTGCAAAAAGGTACTGAACGCCGTGAACTGCTACTAAGCTAACCATTACAACTGCCATCGCACCTGTAGCACCAGAGATCATGCCTGGGCGGCCGCCAATAAGAGAAGTAATTAAGCCTACGATGAAGGCAGCATATAGACCAACCATTGGGTCAACACCTGCTACAAAAGCAAAAGCTACAGCTTCAGGAACCAAGGCTAGCGCAACGGTCAGACCTGATAAGACATCATTCTTTACGGAATGATTAGAAAATTTTGGAAATTCAAACATGTTTTTTAGATATCTTCTTTGGTTGTTTTTCAAGCATAGTGTGCGGCGAATCGTACAGAAAAGCGTGATGAACTTCAATGTTTATTCGGAATTAGATATAAAAAAAGCAAGTTACGTCGAAACGTAACTTGCTTAATTTTATTGGTTATTTATTTTAAAGGCGTTTGCCTAAAAAATTATAAACCTGCAGTTTTTGCCATTGCAGCACTTGCTTGAGAAGTAGCTGTTTGGCTGCCCGCCTGCTTAGGTGCAAAGCGCTCTGTTCTGAATTCAGCAGCAGTAACAGTGATCTCTTTAATCTCTGTTGGGCCTGTTGCTTTTGTCATACCAGAAGAAGCATGTCCTTTGTATTGAGTTTTTGGTGCAACCTTAGTTTCAACAATAGGTTGTACTTCTTCAACTTCAACAAGAGTTTCTACAGCAACTTCAGCAACTGGAACTTCATTTACGTCGGCTACCGCTAACGTTGGCTCAACAGGTGCTTCTGCAACGACGTCTACTACAGGAGTAACAATTGGAGCTTCAGTCACAGTGGCTTCAACTGGTGCTGGAGTTATCTCTTTCACGTCTTCAATAACAGGCGTTTGTACAACTTCTTCAATTGGAGCTACAGATGCTTCAACATAAGGAAGTAGAACTTTACCCATTGCCATTTCAGGGAAAGCAACACCGCCAACTTGAACAGTCACTTTCTGTGCTTTATCTTGAGCTGCTTGAGTTTCGTTATCTACGAACTTCTCTTGCTGGCGTTGTTTCGCTTGTTTCATTTCAAGAATACGAGCGAAATCAGGGTAAGCTTTACCCATCGCCATTTCAGGAGATGCAACACCAGAAGATAAGCGTGAAGGGTTTACAGGGCGACGATCGCGACGACGACGGCGCTGACCACTTGCACGAAGGTGACGAGGTGAACGACGGTTACGACGTTGGCCTTCTTTACGTTCAGTGTTTTTCTCTGTATTTGCTTCAGTATTTGCTTGTTGTGCTTCTACTGGTGCTGTTGCTACAACTGCATCTGTTTCAGCTTCAACTGCTTTACCTGTACGCACTTTCTTTTGTAACTGACGACGTTGACGACGTTGTTTAACTTGTGCCGTTTTTTCACGTTTTTCAGTTTGTTTCTCAGTATTTTGAGCAGGAGCTTGTTGTGCATCAGCCGCTAATTTAAGACCTTGTTCTGCAATTTCTTTGCGTACTTTAGGTTGTTTAGTTGGCTTGTTATCATTTGCTTTAACTTGCTTACCTGTTGTTGCATTCGCATCGTCTTGTTTTTTACCACGACGATTTTCGTTACGGTTATCATTGCCGTTACGACGATTGTTGCGGTTATTACGACCGTTTTCGTTATTGCGACGACGATCATTATTACGATTTTGATTACGACGTTGAGGTTGAGCAGGTTTCTCTTCTTCAACTTTCTTTTCAGTTTTTTCTGATGCATCAGGAGCAGCGAAGAAGTTAGCAATCGCTTTGAAGAAACGGCTGATAATGCCAGGTTTCTCTTCAGTTTTTACTTCTGCTTTTTTCTCTGGTTGTGCTTTTGCTACTGGTGCAGCCTGAGTTGGTGCACTGAAACCTTGAAGAACAGGTTCTTCACGTTTCTTAGGAGCAATATTTACAATTGGAGCTTCTTTTGATTCCGCTTCACGTAGTGCTTCTAGCTTCTTAGGAAGAAGGTAAGACAGCATTTCTTGCTCTTCACCATCACGGATACGGATCACTTCAAAATGAGGTGTTTCCATATCAGAGTTAGGAACAATAATGACACGAACATCATGGAATTTTTCAATATGCTGAACTGAACGACGTTTTTCATTCAATAAGTAAGAAGCAATAGAAACAGGAACAACAGCAAGAACTTGTGTTGTATTGTCTTTTAATGATTCTTCTTCAATTAGACGTAGAACAGACAGTGCTAGAGATTCGTTATCACGAACCACACCAGTACCCGTACAACGAGGACAAATATGGTGGCTTGCTTCTGCTAAAGACGGGCTTAAGCGTTGGCGAGACATTTCTAGAAGACCGAAACGAGAAATACGACCGATTTGAACACGAGCACGATCCATACGAACGGCTTCACGCATACGGTTTTCAACTTCTCGTTGGTGACGAACTGGCGTCATATCGATAAAGTCGATAACCACTAAACCACCTAAGTCACGTAAACGTAATTGACGTGCAATTTCGTCAGCAGCTTCAAGGTTTGTATTTAGGGCCGTTTCTTCAATATCACCACCTTTCGTTGCACGAGCAGAGTTGATATCAATCGATGTTAATGCTTCTGTTGGGTCAATAACGATAGAGCCACCAGATGGAAGGCGAACTTCACGTTCAAATGCCGATTCAATTTGGCTTTCGATTTGGTAGTGACTAAACAGAGGAACTTCGCCTTCATACAATTTAACGCGAGATAAGAAATCTGGGCGAATAAGTTGAATATGTTGACGTGCACGATCAAAGATTTTCGGACTATCAATTAAGATTTCACCAATATCACGGCGTAAGTAATCACGAATTGCGCGAACAATTACGTTACTTTCTTGGTGAATTAGGAAAGGAGCTTGGTTTGATTCAGAAGCGTGCTTAACTGCTTCCCAGTGGTTCAGTAGAACATTTAAATCCCACTCAAGTTCTTCAGCTGATTTACCAACACCAGCAGTACGTACAATTAGTCCCATACCTTGAGGTAGTTCTAATGTGCTTAATGCTGCTTTTAATTGAGTGCGCTCTTCACCTTCGATACGACGAGAAATACCGCCAGCACGAGGGTTGTTTGGCATAAGAACAAGGTAACTACCAGCAAGAGAAATGAACGTTGTTAAAGCTGCGCCTTTGTTTCCACGCTCTTCTTTTTCAACTTGAACAATAACTTCTTGGCCTTCTTTCAAAACGTCCTTAATGTTTGGACGACCTTGATATGTGTAGCCTTGAGGGAAATATTCTTTTGCGATTTCCTTAAGGGGAAGGAAACCATGGCGATCAGCGCCGTAATCAACGAAAGCTGCTTCCAAGCTTGGTTCGATACGTGTGATTTTGCCTTTATAAATATTAGCTTTTTTAGATTCGTGACCAGGACTTTCGATATCTAGATCGAAAAGGCGTTGGCCATCAACTAATGCGACGCGCAACTCTTCCTTTTGGGTTGCGTTAATCAACATTCTTTTCATTAGTGAATACTCATTACAAATTGTCGAGCTTGTGTATCTTAATCCATTTCAAATGGTGCCAGATCCCAAGGCTGATTACATGTGCAGCCTCACGGCTGGAACTCAGGGATGCTCTAGGGCACAATCCACATCAACACCATTAATTAACAGTGCTGATCCGCAATAATTCACGGTCGTTAAAACATCAAAAATGGTTTAGGCATAACAAGCAAAAAAACTCAAAGCAGTACAGATGTCTTACGCCAATTGCTGCATCACTGCGTTTGAGCAGTATATTTTTAGTTCGTGTTGGTGCTTTTATGCTCACCAAGGTGAAGAAATAGCCATCTGGGCTAATTTCAGAGTGCAACTATAACAGTCAGATGAAATCGCAGCAATCTTCATTATTTAGATCTGAGTTAAAAAAATTTCATCAAATGAGAATATAGCAGTAGAATGCTCCAATGAATGATGATAAACCAAAAGTGCAATTCGTCGATATTGATGACGATTTTGCAGGGCAACGAATCGATAATTTTCTTCTTGCCCGCTTAAAAAATGTTCCTAAAAGTATGATTTATCGAATCGTGCGTAAGGGAGAAGTACGTGTAAATAAAAAACGTATTAAGCCTGAATATAAACTGCAAGAAGGCGACGTAGTTCGTATTCCTCCAGTAAAAGTGCCGGAATCAACTGCACCAGATCTTCCTAATGTAAAATTAGGCAAAGTAGCAGAGCTTGAACATTGTATTATTTACGAAGATGATCATGTTTTAATTTTAAATAAACCATCAGGTACAGCAGTGCATGGCGGTAGTGGTTTAAAATTTGGTGCGATTGAAGCATTACGAGCTTTGCGACCTGATGCTCGTTTTTTAGAATTAGTACACCGAATTGACCGTGATACGTCTGGTATCTTATTAGTTGCGAAGAAACGTTCGGCTCTGCGTCGACTTCAAGAACAGTTTAGAAATAAAACAGTACAGAAATATTATTTTGCATTGGTGATGGGACAATGGAAAAACAGCTGCAAGGTTGTTAATGCTCCATTACTAAAAAACGAAGTGAATAGTATTGTTCGTGTTAACCCAAACGGAAAACCGTCTGAGACTCGATTTAAAGTGCTTGAGAAATTCGAACAAGCAACATTAATTCAAGCGAGTCCAATAACAGGGCGTACACACCAAATTCGTGTTCATACACAATATACGGGGCACCCAATTGGTTGGGATGACCGTTATGGTGATCGTCGATTTGATGCGTATACAGGCCAGTTTGGTTTAGACCGTTTATTTTTGCATGCTGCAAACATCAAGTTCACTCATCCTGCGACGGAAGAGTTAATGGATATTAGTGCACCTATGGAAGCAAAACTAGAACGTGTACTAAAAGGCTTACGCAGTAAAAATTAATTTAACGATGTAAGTTTATATAATTAATTGACATGCTAGAAGCGATAAGTAGATTGTTACTTATCGCTTTTTTATTAATTACAAAACGTTAAGGCCCTGTTTCTCTAACATATCGATAAGAGAGATTAACGGTAATCCAATTAGCGTATTTGGATCTTTTCCTTCTAATTTCTCAAATAAGGCAATGCCTAAACCTTCACACTTAAAGCTTCCTGCGCAATAAAACGGTTCTTCTTTGTCTACATAGTTTTCAATTTGTTGACGGCTTAGTTTTTTGAAATAAACATTGAACTCTTCACAGATGGTTTCTGCTTGTTTTGTTGTGGTATTAAATACTGAAAGGCCTGTATAAAACGTAATTTTTTGGCCACTTGCTTCTTCTAGTTGTTGTACGGCTTTTTCACGCGTAAGTGGTTTACCGATAATTTTTCCGTTAATCACACAAACTTGGTCGGATCCAATTATCAAATAATTTGGATCTTCAATGCCACATGAATTCGCTTTTGTCTCTGCTAAACGAGTCACTAAATTGATAGGTGATTCATTTTTCAGCGGAGTTTCATCACAAACGGGTGAAATTGCATCAAAATCCAGTTGGATCTTTGACAAGATCTCTTTACGGAATGGGGATGTAGAGGCAAGAATAAGTTTTGATTGCATAATGGGTTCTTCTTCTCAAATTTTTCGTTTATTATTAGTAATACCAATTCCAGTAATTATCTGCTTATTATTACTGGTTAAATCTCTTAATAGCCGCGTTAAAAAATAGCATTGTAGAATAACTACTTATAATATTTTTTGCCTTACTCTTAAGTGATTTTCCTGTGTAATAAATAGATCATCTAATTAATTACATTGGTATAACTCTGCTGAAATAGCAACTGGGAAGAAAAAAAGCATAAATTTGTGCCATTTTTCTTTGACTCGAAGGCTTTAGAAAGATAAGATGCGCGCCCTATGCAAAAGGTAAAA
Source organism: Aliivibrio fischeri (assembly GCF_009727955.1). Lineage (GTDB taxonomy): Bacteria > Pseudomonadota > Gammaproteobacteria > Enterobacterales > Vibrionaceae > Aliivibrio > Aliivibrio fischeri_A. The sequence continues at coordinate 159,035 of NZ_WOBR01000004.1, forward strand.
TTACCACGAACAGTTGATGCTGCTCGAACTGCTCAAAAAAGAATGGACTACGATGGAATCATCCAGTCTAGTATTTTAAAGCGTTTAGCTGAATCTACTGTAGATGTGAAAAGTGATGCTGAAGTCACTTTGTCATTTAAAGTTGACGAACAACGACTAGCCGTTATCTCTGGTAAAGCTGACGTCGATGTGTTGTTGGAATGTCAACGCTGTAATGAAAATTTCGAACATCATCTAAGCGTATCATTTACCTACACGCCTTTTTTAAGCGAAGAGAAGGCAGCTTTAGTTCCTGAGGACTATGAGCTTGTAGATTTAAATGAGTTTGGTGAAGTCGATCTCGTTGAGCTGGTAACTGACGAGTTTATTCTAGCGTTGCCGCAAGTCGCTATGCATGACATTGAAGATTGTCAGGTCAAATCTAACAATTTGGTATTTGGCGAAATTCCTGAAGAGGAAGAGAAACCGAATCCGTTTGATGTTTTAAAATCTTTAAAACAACAGTAATTGAGGAGTAGGGTCCATGGCCGTACAAAAGAGCAAGAAATCACGTTCAATGCGTGGCATGCGTCGTTCACACGATGCACTAACTACAAGTGCAGTATCTGTAGACGCAACAAGTGGCGAAACTCACCTTCGTCACAACGTTACAGCTGACGGTTACTACCGTGGCCGCAAGGTAATCAACAAGTAAGGTTGACGCTTTGCAGCAGCTAACCATTGCAATTGATGCGATGGGTGGGGACTTCGGTCCCCAAGTTACAGTGCCTGCCGCCGTGCAGGCATTGTCACAATTCCCAGAGCTAAAAATCACAGTTATTGGAGATCGTGACGCGATTTCTACACAACTGACACATCTAAATTATATCCCCAACTCAAGATTTTCTATTGTTCATAGCGAAAGCGTTATAGGCAATAACACACAACCTTCAAAAGCCCTACGTCACAGTCGCGGAAGCTCAATGCGAATGGCCATTGATATGGTCGCAAATAAAGAAGCAGATGCGTGCATTAGTGCCGGTAATACAGGTGCGCTGATGGGATTATCTCGATTTACATTAAAGCTTCTTCCTGGTGTCGAACGTCCTGCGCTAATTAGCCCTTTACCAACTAAAAATAATCAAAGAACTTGGATGTTAGATCTTGGTGCTAATGTTTCATGCGATGCTGAAACCCTTTTTCAGTTTGCGGTAATGGGTTCAGAATTAGCTGAGCAAACATTGAAACGTAAAGCCAAAGTCGCATTATTAAATATTGGTGAAGAAGAGATTAAGGGTAACGATCAGATTAAACGTTGCGCTGAAATGTTAAATCAATGCCAAGATATTGAATTTATCGGTTATATTGAAGGTGATAAGCTTTATCAAGGCATTGCAGATGTAGTAGTGTGTGATGGCTTTGTTGGGAATGTTTGCTTGAAAACAAGTGAAGGTGTAGCGCATTTATTTTTAGATCAACTAAAATCACACCTGATCACATCAAAATTTAAACAATTTATAGCGAAATGGCTCTTTGGTGATGTCATTTCTTGCTTAAAAGGGCTGAACCCCGACCAGTATAACGGCGCAAGTCTGATAGGATTGCGCGGCATTGTTGTTAAAAGTCATGGAAGCGCAGATGTATCTGCCTTTAACAATGCCATCAAGGAAGCGGTTCATGAGGTCAAGCGACAAATACCTAACCGTATTAGTGATCGCTTGGAGGCAGTTTTACTCGAGAGGCATTATTAGTCTTCATGTATAGCAAAATTTTAGGTACTGGTAGCTATTTACCAGCACAAATTCGCTCAAATGCGGATTTAGAAAAAATGGTCGATACTAGTGATGAGTGGATCTTAGCTCGAACTGGTATTAGTGAACGTCGCATTGCTGGTGAAGATGAATCGGTAGCTACAATGGCTCACCTTGCTTCTGTAAATGCAATTGAAATGGCTGGTATTGATAAGAACGATATTGATCTTATTATTTTGGCAACAAGTACGCCTACGTACTCATTTCCATCTGCAGCGTGTGAAGTTCAAGGTTTATTAGGTATTCAAGGCTGTCCTGCATTTGATTTATCAGCAGCATGTTCAGGTTTTGTTTATGCATTAAGCGTTGCAGACCAACACATTAAAACAGGCATGGCAAAGAACGTACTTGTTATTGGTTCTGATGCTGTTTCTCATACTTGTGATCCAGAAGACCGCTCAACTATCATTTTATTTGGTGATGGTGCAGGCGCTGTTGTCTTAGGACAAAGTGAAGAACCTGGCATTATCTCAACACATTTACATGCTGATGGTAAGTTTGGTGAATTACTTTCATTACCTGTTCCTTCTCGTAAGAATGAAGAAGCAGACAAGTGGCTATATATGGCTGGTAATGAAGTATTTAAAGTAGCAGTAACTCAACTGTCTAACTTGGTAAAAGAAACACTTCAAGAAAATCAGATGGATAAATCTGAACTTGATTGGCTGGTTCCTCATCAAGCTAACTTACGAATTATTAAAGCGACAGCAAAGAAACTATCAATGTCGATGGATCAAGTTGTTGTAACTCTAGACCGCCACGGTAACACTTCAGCTGCGACTGTTCCTACAGCGTTAGATGAAGCGGTACGTGATGGCCGAATTCAACGAGGTCAAACTCTACTACTTGAAGCATTTGGTGGTGGGTTTACTTGGGGCTCGGCTCTGGTTAAGTTTTAAATTTAGAGGTTAACCCTATGTGTGGTTAACTCTCTTAAATAAGCTTATTTAAAGGAAATAATATTCATGAGCAATTTTGCTATCGTTTTTCCAGGCCAAGGCTCTCAAGCTGTTGGCATGCTTGCTGAATTAGGTGAGCAACACGAAGTGGTAACTCAAACATTTGCAGAAGCATCTGACGCATTAGGTTATGACTTATGGTCTTTAGTTCAAAATGGACCAGCAGAAGATTTAAATCAAACTTTCCGTACGCAGCCTGCATTGTTAGCAACGTCTGTTGCATTATGGCGTGTATGGCAAGAACAAGGTTTGGCTCAACCATCAGTATTAGCTGGTCATAGCCTTGGTGAATATTCAGCGCTTGTTTGTGCGGGTGTCATTGACTTTAAAGAAGCGATTAAATTAGTAGAATTGCGTGGCCAATTAATGCAAGAAGCGGTTCCTGCAGGTGTTGGTGCCATGTATGCAATTATTGGTTTAGATAATGAATCAATTGCTAAAGCATGTGAAGAAGCTGCACAAGGTGAAGTAGTTTCACCTGTAAACTTTAACTCTCCAGGCCAAGTGGTTATCGCTGGTAACAAAGATGCAGTTGAACGTGCAGGCGTATTATGTAAAGAAGCGGGTGCAAAACGTGCTCTTCCTTTACCAGTGTCAGTACCTTCACACTGTGCACTAATGAAACCAGCAGCAGATAAATTGGCTGTAGCATTAGAAAATATCGAATTCAACACACCAGCATTACCAGTAATTAATAATGTTGATGTTATTGCAGAAACTGATCCTGCAAAAATCAAAGATGCACTAGTTCGTCAATTATACGGCCCAGTTCGTTGGACTGAAGTTGTTGAAAATATGGCAGAACAAGGCGTTGAAACGTTATACGAAGTTGGTCCAGGTAAAGTATTAACTGGTCTAACGAAACGCATCGTTAAGTCACTTAGCGCAGCAGCGGTAAATGATGCTGCTTCACTTGAAGCTGCTAAGTAATTAAAGGGAAAATAAAATGATGAATCTAGAAGGCAAAATTGCCTTAGTTACTGGTGCAAGCCGTGGTATTGGTCGTTCAATTGCTGAACTACTTGTATCTCGTGGCGCAACAGTGATTGGTACAGCGACATCTGAAGGTGGCGCTGCAGCAATCAGTGAATACCTAGGTGAGAACGGTAAAGGTCTTGCTTTAAATGTAACTGATGTAGAGTCGATTGAGTCTGTACTAAAAAGCATTAACGATGAGTTTGGTGCGATTGATATCTTGGTAAACAATGCGGGTATTACTCGTGATAACCTACTTATGCGTATGAAAGACGATGAGTGGACAGATATCATGGATACTAACTTAACGTCTATTTTCCGTTTATCAAAAGCGGTTCTTCGTGGCATGATGAAGAAACGTAACGGTCGTATCATTAACGTTGGTTCTGTTGTTGGTACAATGGGTAACGCTGGTCAAACTAACTATGCAGCTGCAAAAGCAGGTGTAATTGGTTTTACTAAGTCTATGGCTCGTGAAGTTGCTTCACGTGGCGTAACAGTAAATACTGTTGCACCAGGTTTTATTGAAACAGATATGACAAAAGCCTTGAATGATGACCAACGAGCTGCAACACTATCATCAGTACCAGCTGGACGTCTAGGTGATCCAAAAGAAATCGCATCAGCGGTGGTATTTTTGGCTTCTCCAGAAGCGGCATACATTACGGGCGAAACACTGCACGTAAATGGCGGCATGTACATGGTTTAATTCATAGAATTGATTTAAGGGTGACTTAGGTCAATTCTGAGTCAAAATTGCACTAAAAATCACGAAAATCGTGGTTTGACCAGCAATGTTGGCCTTGCAACTTTCTTATTAATGAATAAAATACAGCAAGTATCGCAAATCAGCGAATCTGTAATTAGGAAAATAAAAAATGAGTAATCTTGAAGAACGCGTAAAGAAAATCATCGTTGAACAACTAGGTGTGGATGAAGCTGAAGTTAAAAACGAAGCATCATTTGTTGATGACCTAGGTGCAGACTCACTAGACACAGTTGAGCTAGTAATGGCTCTAGAAGAAGAGTTTGATACTGAGATTCCAGATGAAGAAGCTGAGAAGATCACTACTGTTCAAGCTGCTATCGACTACGTAACTAGCGCACAGTAAGAAATACCCTCCAGGCGGTCATCTTGACCGCCTGAGTTTTTATACGCAACAAATCCCTATCTAATTTCAATTAATTCCGGAGAAATATATCGTGTCCAAACGTCGTGTAGTTGTTACAGGCATGGGTATGCTAACACCGGTGGGTAACACTGTTGAAGCATCTTGGAAAGCGCTGTTAGCAGGCCAAAGCGGTATCGTTAATATCGAACACTTTGACACCACTGAGTTTACTACTCGTTTTGCAGGTCTAGTTCAAGACTTTAATGCTGAAGAGTACATGTCTAAGAAAGACGCTCGTAAGATGGATTTATTTATCCAATACGGCGTAGCTGCTGGCATTCAGGCATTAGATGACTCGGGTTTTAAAGTTACTGAAGAAAATGCTCACCGTATCGGTGCAGCAATTGGTTCAGGTATTGGTGGCCTTGGCTTAATTGAAGCTGGCTACAAAGCATTCAGTGAAAAAGGTCCTCGTAAGATCAGCCCGTTTTTCGTGCCTTCTACCATCGTTAATATGATCGCAGGTCATATGTCGATTATCCGTGGTTTACGTGGTCCAAATATCGCAATTTCAACTGCTTGTACTACAGGTCTTCATAATATTGGTCATGCTGCACGTATGATCGCTTATGGTGATGCTGATGCAATGCTAGCTGGTGGTGCAGAAAAAGCATCTACAGAGCTAGGTATGGGTGGTTTTGGTGCAGCAAAAGCACTATCTACAAATAATGAAAACCCTCAAGGCGCATCTCGTCCTTGGGACAAAAACCGTGATGGTTTTGTTCTAGGTGATGGTGCTGGCATGATGGTTCTTGAAGAGTATGAACACGCTAAAGCTCGTGGTGCTAAGATCTACTGTGAACTTGTAGGTTTTGGTATGAGCGGTGATGCTTACCATATGACTTCGCCAACGCCAGATGGTTCTGGTGGTGCGTTAGCTATGGAAGCTGCGATGCGTGATGCTGGCGTAACAGGTGAACAAATCGGTTACGTAAATGCACACGGTACGTCTACTCCTGCTGGTGATGTAGCTGAAATTAAAGGCATTAAACGTGCTCTTGGTGAAGCTGGCTCTAAACAAGTTTTAGTATCTTCAACAAAATCAATGACTGGTCACCTTTTAGGTGCTGCGGGTTCTGTTGAAGCAATCATCACAGCGATGTCTTTGGTTGATCAAATGGTTCCACCAACAATCAATCTTGATGATCCTGAAGAAGGTTTAGATATTGACCTTGTTCCACACACTGCTCGCAAAGTAACAGATATGGAATACGCAATCTGTAACTCATTCGGTTTTGGTGGTACAAACGGTTCACTAATCTTCAAGAAAATGTAATAACTTGTTTGTGAAGCTTAACTAGTTTCCAAGAGTCAGTTACACTTTAAAGGCGGTTTGATATTATATCAAACCGCCTTTTTATTTATTAGTCTGTTGGTTAGGAGTTGTCATGTTTTGGGTTAATGGAATGGAATCTGAATCACTACCAATCAGTGATCGAGCAACTCAGTATGGTGATGGCTTTTTTACTACCATGAAGGTATTAAATAAGAAGATTTGCTTGTGGGAACTGCACTTAACTCGACTTAAAACATCAGCAGAGCGTTTAGGTATAACGGAGCCAGATTGGTGTGTACTTGAAGTACAAATGATTAAGCTTGCTTCTAAAGTAATAAATGGTGGCATTAAAATCTTAATAACAAGAGGAAGTGGTGGGCGTGGTTACTCCCCAGAAGGATGTACAAACACGCAAGTGATTGTGTCTACTTTTACACTGCCTGTTGAATATCAAGAATGGCAACAAAAAGGCATAGATTTAGGGATATCCGATATTCATCTAGGACTTAATCCACTCTTAGCAGGAATGAAACATCTAAACCGCCTAGAGCAAGTACTAATAAAACAATCAGTGAAGAAAACAGATTACTTAGATGTCATTGTTCTCGATATTAATAACAACATCGTTGAGACAACGATAGGAAACATTTTTTGGATTAAGGATGATAGAATATTTACCCCTAATTTATCATTAGCAGGTGTTGAAGGGGTGATGAAGACTCACATTAGTGACATTGCTAAGAGTCATCATATCGACATAGAATCAGTACATTGTAATATTGATACGCTTGCAAATGCGGATGAAGTTTTTATCACTAACTCCTTATTTGAAGTTGTACCGATAAATAAGATCAAAGAAATTCATTTTACCAAACATACATTAACTCATTGGTTTCAGGAGAAACTGTACTCGTGTTGAAAAAACTAATTATCATTATTTTATTTTTAGCAGTCGCTGCACTTGGTGCGGGCTTTTGGGCTTATCAGCAGGCAATCAATTTTACACAACAACCTGTAATGCTAGAGAACGCTCAACTTGTTGAAGTAAAACCTGGAACAAGTTATCGAAAACTCATTCGTCAATTTGAAGAAAATAAATGGATATCTGATGCTAAATGGGCACGGTTTACTCATAAAGTCTCTCCGCAACTAACGAATATTAAAGCAGGTACTTATTGGGTTGAGCCAAACCAAACACTTGCAGATGTGTTAACTCAGCTAAAAACAGGTAAAGAACATCAGTTCTCAATTACTTTTGTAGAAGGAAGTCGCTTTTCTGAATGGCAACAACAACTGGAACAAGCTCCTTATCTAGAGCATGAGCTTGAGGGCATGTCAGAAAAAGAAATTGCAAACAAGTTGGGTATTGAACGAACTAAATTGGAAGGCTTATTTTTAGCTGAGACATACCATTACACCGCAGGTATGAGCGATTTTGATATTTTAGAGCGTTCTCATAAAGCATTAACAACATTATTAGATGCAGAATGGAAAACAAAGTCAGCTAATTTACCGTTAAAATCTTCTTATGAAGCATTAATTCTGGCGTCTATTATTGAAAAAGAAACGGCAATTGATTCTGAGAGAGAGCGAGTTTCATCTGTTTTTGTTAACCGTTTAAAGCGTGGTATGCGTTTACAAACTGATCCGACAGTTATCTATGGTATGGGTGACAAATACGACGGTAATATTCGTAAGAAAGATCTACGAACACCTACGGCTTACAATACTTACACAATTAATGGGCTACCACCAACACCTATAGCAATGGCTGGTCCTGCTTCAATAAAAGCAGCACTGCACCCTGAAACTAGTCGGTACCTATATTTTGTCGCTGATGGCACTGGCGGTCATAAATTCACTAAATCATTAGTTGAGCATAACAAAGCGGTTAGAGCTTACTTAAGAACCTTAAGAAATTAATCATGTCTAAATTTATTGTAATCGAAGGCCTAGAAGGCGCAGGTAAAAGTACAGCAATTAAGAACGTACTATCTACATTAGCAAAACACGGTATTACGTCACCAGTTACAACGCGTGAGCCAGGTGGAACGCCTCTTGCCGAGAAAATGCGTGAATTGGTTAAACAGGGTCATCCTGATGAGCCATTAACTGATATGGCAGAATTGCTTCTTCTTTATGCTGCTCGTGCTCAGTTAGTTGGAAACGTGATTAAGCCTGCTCTTGCAAAAGGTGAATGGGTTGTTGGTGATCGTCATGATTTATCTTCACAAGCATACCAAGGTGGTGGTCGTGGATTTGACCGTGATCTAATGATGACCATGAGAAATACTGTACTAGGTGATTTTAAACCTGATTTAACTATTTACATGGATATTGACCCTAAATTAGGTTTGCAACGAGCATCGGCACGCGGTGAGCTTGATAGAATTGAACAAATGAAATTGGATTTTTTTGAAAGAAGCCGTGAGCGTTATTTAGAATTTGCAAATAGTGATGAAAGCATTATTACTATTGATGCAGGTCAGGACTTGGAGACGGTAACACAATCAATTATTACCGCTTTAGAAGCTTGGTTAGTGAATAATGGCTACTAAACTTTATCCTTGGCAGACAAGCTTATGGCAACAGTGGCAGCAGTTGATTCAAAATGATCGACTTCCTCATGCTATTTTATGCGCTATGCCTATAGGTGCGGGAAGAGAAGCATTAGTTCAGTATTTTGCAGATACATTACTGTGTCTAACGCAAGGTATCGAACCATGTGGTTTTTGTCACAGCTGTGAGTTAATTGAATCACAAACTCATCCTGATTTGCATTGGATAAAACCTGAAACTGAAGGTAAATCAATTTCAGTGGAACAGATACGCCAATGTAATTCATGGGCTTTAGAGTCCTCGCAATTTAACGCTAAGCGAGTGATCATCATTGATCCTGCAGAAAAAATGACAGAGTCGGCAGCGAATGCATTACTTAAGACATTAGAAGCGCCACCGAAAAATTGTCAATTTGTATTGTTGGCGGATTCGCCCCATCATTTGTTACCAACAATACGTAGTCGTTGTCAGGTATGGCATCAATCGAAAGTCGATGCTGAATCGATTGCAGCTTGGCTTCAAGAGACAGAGAACCTTTCGGTATCAATGCAGTCTATTGCTTTGAATGATTCACTTCCATTAGCAGTGAAAAGCTTTTATCAAGATAAGAAGCAAGCACTGCATAAGCAGTTATTGTCGGATTTTGAAGCTTGTGTAAGAAGTGATTTTTGCCAGACTGCTGATATTGTCAAAACCCTTCTAAAACTTGAACATGAAGGTTTAACTTGGCTCAGTTATTTACTTGCTGATATTCAGAAAAGACAAATGGGAATAATGCAGCCTTGGGTTCATTGTGATGAAACAAGAGTTGTTGAGGGTTTAGCAAAAACATTATCGAGTAATGTGGTTTATAAGCAATATATTGCATTAAACTCATTACAAGAGCAGTTAAATAGTTTCCCAGGATTAAATAAAGAATTACTACTAACTCAATGGATGTTTGAGTTTACTGGAGAGTTGAGTGTTAATTGATTCACACTGTCATTTAGATAAATTAAATTATGATGACTTACATGTAAATGTTGCAGATGTACTTGATAAAGCGAAGAAACAAGGAGTCGAGCAGTTTTTAACAGTAGGTGTTACCTTAGATGCCTTTCCGAATATGATGAATATGATAGCAGAATACCCAGAAGTTCATGCGTCTTGTGGTATTCATCCATTAGATGTCGACTCTGCATTTGATTTGTCACTTTTTCGTCAATATGCGGCACATGAACGTGTTATCGCTATTGGTGAGACCGGGTTAGATTATTTTTATCAGCCAGAAAGTGCACCACGTCAGAGAGACCTGTTTGAGCAGCAAGTTGAGGTTGCTGTTGAATATAATAAGCCATTAATTATTCATACTAGACAAGCAAGAGAAGACACTCTAGCTATTCTAAAAAATGGTAAAGCAGATAAATGCGGTGGGGTAATTCACTGTTTTACTGAAGATTGGGCTTTCGCAGAAGCTGCGATGGAACTTGGCTTTTACATTTCAATTTCAGGGATTGTTACTTTTAATAAAGCATCCGAGCTGAAAGATGTGGTGCGTCGCCTTCCTCTTGAGCGTTTATTAGTTGAGACGGACTCTCCTTATTTAGCTCCTGTACCTTTTCGCGGAAAGGAAAATCAGCCTGCATACGTGAAAGAAGTGGCAGCATATATTGCTTTACTTAAAGGGAAAAGTGTTGAAGAAGTTGCACAGGTAACAACCAATAACTTTAAAAATCTTTTTTTGAACAAATAATTAGATATTGATGGCAAAGTAATCGATAAAGGAGGCTTAGGTCTCCTTTTTTTATGTTTTACGGATTTAACCCTGTTTTTTATACCGATAACGATACGTAAACGTTTTCGTTTGTATTATATTTGTACTATCTATTTTTGTTGCTAAAAATAACATTTCAGTTTTTGATTTTTTTGATATAATTTCTTTTAAATCAATACCTTGAGTTTAAATTTGTTTTTATGGGAAGAAATTTCTAAGCCTTGCTTTTGTGATCACTGCAGGGTTTTAAAACAATAAATGAAAACATGCTAGAAACTGGTTTTGCATAGGTCTATATTTAGCGCAGTTTGATTTGAGATACGATTATTTACAATTTATTAATTGCATCAAAGGCAAGGGGGATATTGCCGTGATTAATAAGTAGATAATTAAATCCAAATTGTAGTTATAAATATTAGGAGCAAAACATGTTTAAACACCTTTTTGCTAGTCTACAGAAAGTTGGTAAGGCGCTAATGCTGCCTGTATCAGTTCTTCCTGTTGCTGGTATTCTTTTAGGGGTTGGTGCGGCCAACTTTAGTTTCCTTCCAGAAGTGGTTTCTCACTTAATGGAACAAGCTGGTGGTTCAGTATTCGGTCAAATGGCTCTGCTATTTGCCGTTGGTACTGCACTTGGTTTTACAAACAACGATGGTGTTGCTGGTCTAGCTGCTGTTGTTGGTTACGGCATCATGGTTGCTACATTAAAAGTAATGGCAACTGTAATGGGTGTTGATGGCATCGAGACAGGTGTTCTTGGTGGTATCCTTGCTGGTGGTGTTGCTGGTTGGGCATTCAACAAGTTCTACCGTATTCAACTTCCTGAATACCTAGGTTTCTTCGCTGGTAAGCGTGCTGTGCCAATCGTAACTGGTTTTGCATCTATCGCTCTAGGTCTTATCCTATCAGTTGTATGGCCTCCAATCGGTGGTGCTATTGCAGCATTCTCTGACTGGGCTGCACACCAAAACCCAGTAGCTGCATTCGGTATCTACGGTGTTATTGAACGTTCTCTAATTCCTTTTGGTCTACACCATATCTGGAACGTACCGTTCTTCTACGAAGCTGGTTCTTGTGTAAACAATGCTGGTGAGCACGTAAATGGTATTATGACCTGCTTCCTAACTGCTGATGACGCATCTCGTGCAGCGGGTAACGGTTTCGGTCAACTAGCTGGTGGTTACTTATTCAAAATGTTCGGTCTTCCTGCTGCTGCAATCGCAATTGCACACTCAGCAAAACCTGAAAACCGCGCTAAAGTAATGGGTATCATGGCATCTGCAGCGTTAACTTCATTCCTAACAGGTATTACTGAACCAATCGAATTCGCATTCCTATTCGTTGCTCCTGTACTGTACGCTATCCACGCTGTATTAGCTGGTGTTGCATACATGCTAACTAACGCACTAGGTATCGTTCACGGTCACACATTCTCAAATGGTTTCATTGACTTCGTTGTTCAATCTCCACGTGCTGAGAATATGCTTCTTCTTGTTGGTCTTGGTCTTGTTTATGCTGTTGTTTACTACGTAGTATTCCGCGCTGTAATCAAAGCAATGAACCTAAAAACACCTGGTCGTGAAGATGAAGATGATACTGCTACTAAAGTAACTGGTTCTGAACTAGCTGGTGAATTAGTTGCTGCATTCGGTGGTAAAGAAAACATCACTAACCTTGATGCTTGTATCACTCGTCTACGTGTTTCTGTAGCGAATGTTGAAGCTGTAAACCAAGATAAACTAAAACAACTTGGCGCTGCTGGTGTTGTTGTAGCTGGTTCTGGTGTACAAGCTATCTTCGGTACTAAGTCTGATAACCTTAAAACAGACATGAATGAGTGGATTAGCAACAACTAATTCATCATTGAAAGAATAAAAAAGGAGGCCAATCGGTCTCCTTTTTTTTATTTCTTTTCTGGGAAGGTAAATTCTTGATGTGATTCTAACCATGTTGGGTATTTGAACATAATTGAGTTAAACAGTTCTGACTCTGTAAATTCAAAAAGCCAGCGTTGTAAATTTTTGTATTTACTCTGGCGAAACCAATGAATATCAACAAAGGCAAATTGACGAATAAACGGAAGAATAGCTAAATCAGCAAAACTGTATTGAGCTGAGAAGAGCATAGGTGAAGTCGCTAATCTTTGTTCTAATTTATTTAAAAACAGCTCACCTTGTTCTCGGTAGTAAATTTCAGGGTAGTCAGGATAGCGATCTGCGTACTTATATTTATCTAACCAGCTTTTAAAAATACCGTCATTCTCTTGAATCAATAGGAGCATATCGTTCGTTGTCGATAACAATAGCTCAGAGTCTTCTAAGGCCCACGTCATAATATCTAAGCTTTCATCGATAACTTTACCATTATTGATAATTAAAACCGGTACGGTGCCTTTAGGTGACGCTTGAAGCATAGATTCAGGTTTATGTTTTAATATAATTTCACGAAGTTGAACCGATTTGTCTGATTTAACGATTCCAAGCCGAGCACGCATGGCATAAGGGCAACGACGAAAAGAATAAAGTGTAGTCATGATTTAATCCATTATCAGAGCGGTATAAAAAAGCAGATCCGAAGATCTGCTTTAAGATTAGCATTTTCTAGTTTCTAATTACTGTTCATTGCTTTACGAATACAGAAGGCTGCTCCACCCCAAGTGATTCCTAAACCAATAATCATCATAATGATTGCACCCGTTTCCATATTAAGCCTCCTTACTTGATTTATTAATAATAATACCGACAACTAGCATTGCTGCAATTAAGCCCCAGCCAAGTAACAGTAAATCTGATTGTGCATAACCGCCATACCCATCAGTTAGCGTATTAATAATATTTGTACCTAGGATTACGACTAAGAAAGCAGGACTTACAAATCGCAGGCAAATTTCAAACCATTTACCAACTGTGAATTCTGATACTGCGTTTACATGTGAACGAATATCTGTAAGTTTGACTAACCAACCCATAACAAGTAGTTCAATTAAGCAGCTTGCAAGCAGAGCGATGTTGTTAATGAAATAATCAACAAGATCCAGCAGCAGTAGACCACCATTTGTTGCAAATGCCATTGAAATAATTAAACCAGAGCCACAAACAACAGAAGCTGCTTTTCTGCGAGACCAATTCAGCTTATCGATAAATGCAGAGGTGACGGCTTCAATTATAGAGATGTGAGAACTTAAACCTGCTACAACAAGAGCTAAGAAGAATAGTGGACCTAAAATATAAGGTATTGGTAATAAGTTAATTGCAGCAGGAATAGTAACAAATGCCAAACCAACGCCCGCACTAACTACCTCAGTTAATGGTTTTCCTTGTTCTTGAGCCATGTAACCAAGAACCGAGAAAATAAGAATACCTGCAATGATAGAAAAGCCACAGTTAATTAATACCGTCATAAAGGCGTTGTTATTCACATCAGACTTTTCTGGAAGATAGCTTGAATATGCAAGCATGATGGCGAAACCAACACTTAGGGTAAAGAATATTTGTCCATAAGCAGCTGACCATACTTTTGGATCGGTAATTTTACTAAAGTCCGGTTGGAACAAATAGTTTAGGCCATCCAATGCCCCTGGTAAGAAAACCATTCGGCCAATAAGAGCAATAACCATGATAAACAATAAAGGCATCATAATTTTACTTGCTCGCTCAATACCGCTTTTTACACCACCGAAAATGGCAGCAAAAGTAATGGCCCAAGCAAGAAGCATAGGAATAGCGATATGCCACTGAATACTACCTAGCTTACTTGGCGAGTTGTCGCCTAACTGTAGATATTCACTGAAAAAGTATGCATTAGTATCTTGCCCCCAACTTTGTGAGAAAGACATGCTGAAATAAGAGATTGCCCAGCCAATAACAGCAACATAATAAACGGCGATAACGGCTGCGATCATGACTTGAAACCAACCTAACCATTCATATTTTTGGTTGAGCTTGGCAAAGGTACGTGGTGCTGACCCTCTATATTTATGACCCATACCAAATTCCATGATCATAAATGGAATACCAGCAGTGATCATGGCAAATAAATAAGGAATGAAAAAAGCACCGCCACCATTTTCATATGCCATATATGGAAAGCGCCAGATATTACCTAAACCGATAGCAGATCCTACTGCTGCAAGAATAAATCCTGCACGAGAACCCCATTGTTCACGCTTCATAAATTACTCCTTTAAAAAACTTTTCCCTGAGAATTGAAGCTTAATTGGTATCATTCTCTAATAAGTTGAAATTGATTTTGCTTAAATTGGATGTATTCCCTAAGCATTAAAGTCAGATTACCTATTTATATATGTTAACGCAATATGACAAAAAGGTAGGTTTATATGTTTCAAATAGTGTTTTATTCTGATTTATGAGGTTTTATTGGATATGGTTATTGATGATGAGTAGCTATGCGGGGCTATTTGTTGTTAAATAAAGGTTACATAATCAATTGTGTTATTTATAAAATAGTGATTAAGTGTTGTAAATTTAGGCATTTTCATTGTTTTGAAAATGCCTAATCTTTCTTTTCATAAATAAAGTGGGATTAAAAACTGAATCTGAGTCCTAGATTCGCTTGTAATTGATTGACCCAGCTTCCTTCATATTTAATCGCACAAGAGTTTTTATTTGGTGTAGAAACACAACTGCTGTCAAAGTTGCTATCAACAGATGTGCCTAGCCAGCGCCCTTCTAGTTGTAATGCAAAATTATCAGTAAAGTGATATTGGAAACCACCAAAAGCACCAGCTGAAAATCGAATGTTTTCATCTATCCAATCAACATCAGCATAAGTACCACCAATACTTAAACCGAAAAATGAAGTGATATTTTTAGTTAATTGGTAGTCTAGGGCGCTTTGAAAGTGAAGGTAATGCATGTTTGAGGTTTGGTTAAGACCTTCAATGTCATTGCTCTGATTACTATAAAATAGACCGATACGTCCTGCATCGTAATCGGTTTCAATAGCTAATGAATAAGCGGTATTCCCTTTTAAATCGTATATTTCTCCTTCTGCATCTTCAATCTCACCACCTGAAGCGTAGCCAATTGAAGGAGTAATATGGATTTGGGCGAGAGAGGGTAAGGGAGCTAATATTAACAGCCCTAATAGTGATAAACGCTTCATGTTTTCTCCTAGAATTCCTTTTCATAAAAACCACAAATTTTATTCTATTATGCTGACATTGTGATGCTTATACCAACTTGCTGATTGAATAAGATCAATTCCTTGAAGATACTTCAAATTACTGTTAATTTTTTGTAAACAGATAATGCAATCGTTTTTATTAATTGTCTGTATATGGAAATAACAAGGAGTCGTTATGGATCACGATTTTAAATTTGCTCTTATTACTACCATTGCTGTTTTTTCAGGATTAGCTTTTTTTGGGGCTCTGGTATTAATGGCGTAAGAAAGTGATGAGAGAGTATGAAAAGAAGAGCAATAAGGTTAAGCCTATTGCTCTTTTTAGTATTTATTCTACGCAAAAGCTTGTGTAGGGAGGTAAGACTGCCATGCGTTGGTGTATAAAGATTGAGAAAGACCTCTTAACTTAGTGAATCGAGCTTCTTCAAATTCTGTAAACTCGCGATCTTCGATAAAAGCAAGACGCTCCATACTTTGAATTTCTTCATAAATTTTATGTTCAACACCATTTTTAACATCTGCGATGTCTTTTAAGTGAAGTTGTATTTCTGCAATTAATTTTGTTTTAGGTAATTCAACTAGCAGCTTAATATCTCTGTATCCTGATTTTGCTGGTTGCGAAAAGCGGTTAGTAACACTAACGACAGTTGTTTCTCTATTTAGCGCTTCATAAGCGGTAACTAAATCAGGAATGGAGTCAGCTACAACGGTCGCTCTTGCTATATCTGTCAGTTGATTAACCTGACCATTTAATTCTTGCTCAATTTTAATTTTTGCTCGCTCGTTGTTTTTTACTCCCGCAAATTGAGTCTGGCTATTGGAAATAAGAGCGGTTTGCTTACAGATATTTTCTAACTCATGCTGAGCTTGATGCGCTTTAGAGCTTAAAATATCAAAGTCATTGTAAGGTTGATGCGAGAAATGGTTCCAACTATCAATGGATAGAAGACCATTTAGGCTATGAAGTACATGATGGTGGTCGATCTCAGATTGGTTGGATTCTTGGTAATCTGGCTCTATATGTTCAAGTAAAGAGGCAGCTTGTGCTTGAGGTCGTCCAAAGACTAAAACCATTAAGACTGCAGCACGGGCAAACTTTTTCATTCTGTTTCCTTTATGAAGTAGAAAGAAATAGCAACTAAGAGGACTATATCTTAGCAACACCTACTTAAGAAATATGGGCATAGATAGCAGTTTCAAGGCTGGAAAATTAATGTTGTTCGACTTTGCGCTAACGGTCACAAAAGCCGTTTTTCTGACAATAATTTGATAATTTACTTATTGCGAGGCTAGTTAATTCTTTTTACTCACAAACTCTGTTATTTAGCCGCTAAATGTGTAAAATCGAGTATTCTTTTTTATACCTAAATTTAGAGTACAAGTAGGTTATCTATGACAGCAACAAACGAATTATTGCAAGACTTAAAAGCTCGTGGGCTTATTGCACAGTGCACAGCAGATGAAGAATTAGCTGAGCACCTTTCAACTGACTGTCGTACTCTCTATTGTGGCTTCGATCCGACAGCAGATAGCTTACATATTGGTAGCCTAGTACCACTATTAGTTCTTAAACGTTTCCAACAAGCTGGTCATAAACCATTAGCTCTTGTTGGTGGTGCAACTGGCTTAATTGGTGATCCAAGCTTTAAAGCTGCTGAGCGTCAACTTAACACAAATGAAGTAGTTGGCGATTGGGTTAACAAAATTAAAGCACAGGTTTCTGCTTTTGTTGATTTTACAGAAGAGAAAAATGGTGCAGAAGTAGTAAACAACTTAGATTGGATCGGCCAAATTAACGTAATTGAATTTATGCGTGATGTGGGCAAACACTTCAGTGTAAATGCGATGATCCAAAAAGAATCAGTAAAACAACGTATCGACCGTGAAGGTTCTGGTATTTCGTTTACTGAATTCAGCTATATGCTACTTCAATCATATGACTTTGCTGCATTGAATAAAGCAAAAGAGTGTACATTACAAATTGGTGGCTCAGATCAGTGGGGTAATATCACTGGTGGTATCGATCTTACTCGTCGTATGAACCGCAATAAAGTATTTGGTTTAACACTTCCTTTAGTAACAAAATCAGATGGTACTAAATTCGGTAAAACTGAATCAGGTACAATTTGGTTAGACTCAAGTAAAACATCACCATACGCTTTCTACCAATTCTGGTTAGGTACTGCGGATGCTGACGTATATAACTTCCTACGTTTCTTCACTTTCTTAACAGTAGAAGAAATTGCAGCTATTGAAGAGAGCGATAAGAGTGTTCAAGGCCGTCCTGAAGGTCAAGGCATCCTAGCTCGTGAAGTCACTCGTCTAGTTCACGGTGAAGAAGGTTTAGCGTCTGCTGAACGTATCACTAAAGCGCTTTTCTCTGGTGATCTTTCTTCACTAACAGAAACTGACTTAGCACAACTTGCTTTAGATGGTCTTCCATCAACAGAATTAGACGCTTCTGAACAAACGATTGTTGAAGTTCTAACTCAATCTGAACTAGCTAAATCAAACAAAATGGCGCGTGAATTCATCGGTAACGGTGCAGTATCGGTAAACGGCGAGAAAGTTGCTGATACTGAAGCGGTACTTAAGAAAGAAGATGCACTGTTTGGTAAATACAGCGTAATCAAACGCGGTAAGAAGCTATTTAACCTATACATCTGGAAATAATCATCCCATCGTGGTGGAGTAGGGAAATGATACTCTAGTCCATCATAATATGATTAATATACTAGATAATAAAAAGCGAACCTCATTATTGGGTTCGCTTTTTTTATGTTTGCTACTTTTTCTATTTTAGCCGTTAACGATGTTTTGGTTTACGTTTAGGGCCTGAGCCTGAAGGCTTATTTGCTGATGGTTTATTGCCGCTTGGTTTGCCATTATTGTTAGGCTTTCCATTAGAGTAACCGTTGCGAACCCCATTTTTCTTGCCGCTTGATGTCGGCTTTTCTGAATGTGCGTTCCCATTGCGATTACTATTTCCGTTACGATTGTTATTATTGCTCGTACGCGGATCACCATCAAATTGGCCTTTCGTATGTTTAGTCGCAAAGCGTTTGGCACCATGACGTCCAGTTTGACGACGTTCTGCCGGTGTTTGCGCATCTAAATCTTCTTCAGGAACAAGACAGTTAGGCTTATCACCAATTAAGTGTTTTTTACCCATATTGATAAGCGCTTCACGGATCAATTTCCAGTTTTTAGGATCATGATAACGTAATAACGCTTTATGTAATCGGCGTTGACGTTCACCTTTGGCTACTGGTACATCTTCACGCTTTTTGTATTTTACGCGTTTTAATGGGTTCGTTTCTGAATAATACATGGATGTTGCATTACACATAGGCGATGGATAGAAGTTCTGAACTTGGTCACATTCAAAATTATTCTTCTTAAGCCAAAGAGCAAGGTTAAGCATATCCTCATCTTCTGTTCCCGGGTGAGCTGAGATGAAGTAAGGAATTAAATATTGTTTCTTGCCTGCTTCTTGGCTGTATTTTTCAAACATGGTTTTAAAACGATCGTACGTTCCCATGCCCGGCTTCATCATTAAATCTAATGGGCCTTTTTCGGTGTGCTCTGGTGCAATTTTTAAATAACCACCAACGTGATGTGTCACTAATTCGCGCACGTATTCAGGAGACTCAATCGCTAAATCATAACGTACACCTGATGCGATTAAGACTTTTTTCACGCCTTTTACTTTTCGTGCTTCACGATATAAATCAATTGTATGCTTATGATCAGTATTCAGCTTTTCACAGATCTTAGGGAACACGCATGATGGACGACGACACGTTGCTTCTGCTTTAGGTACCGAACAGCCTAAACGATACATGTTGGCTGTTGGACCACCAAGATCTGAAATCGTGCCCGTAAATCCAGGTACTTTGTCGCGAATTTCTTCTAACTCGTTCAGAATAGATTCTTTTGAACGGTTTTGAATGATACGTCCTTCGTGTTCTGTAATACTACAGAAGGAACAACCACCAAAACAGCCACGCATAATATTGACCGATGTTTTAATCATGTCATATGCAGGGATTTTTGCTTTGCCGTACATTGGATGAGGAACACGAGCAAAAGGCAAATCAAACACAAAATCCATCTCTTCTGTTGTGAGTGGAATAGGTGCTTGGTTTACCCATAATTCACGGTCACCGTGGCGTTGGATAAGCGCACGACCAGAGTATGGGTTAGTTTCTAAATGCATAACACGACTAGCATGAGCATAAAGAATGCGGTCATTATTTAACTTCTCAAATGGAGGAAGTCGAACGGCTGTCGTTTTTGCATCATGTCGTGACGGACGAACGGTAATAACTTGCGGTTTGTCTTCTTTAGCGTCCGCTTTATTGCTCTCGCATTGTTCTTCAGTTTCGTAAGGATTTTGGGGAACAAAGACCGCTTGGCTTGGTTTTTCAATGCGCGATGAATCTATGATTTTAAAACCTTCAGGTTCAGCAGGTAAATTCACTGCGGTACCACGAATGTTTGTCATTGTCTTTACATCTTCGCCATTAGCAAGACGATGAGCAACTTCCACTAATGCACGCTCTGCATTACCAAAAAGAAGAATATCGCCCTTTGCATCAAATAATACAGAGCGACGAACTTTATCAGACCAGTAATCATAGTGTGCTAAACGACGTAAGCTTGCTTCAATACCACCTAAAACGATAGGGGTATCTTTAAAAGCTTCACGACAACGCTGCGAATACACTAGCACAGCACGATCAGGACGTTTTCCGCCTTCGTTATTTGGTGTATAGGCGTCATCGTGGCGAAGTTTTTTATCAGATGTATAGCGGTTGATCATTGAGTCCATGTTGCCAGCAGTAATACCAAAAAATAAATTTGGTTTTCCTAGCTTCATGAAAGCATCTTTATTGTCCCATTTAGGCTGAGCAATAATACCAACACGGAAACCTTGAGACTCAAGTAAGCGTCCAATAATCGCCATACCAAAGCTTGGATGGTCAACATACGCATCTCCGGTAACAATAATGATGTCACAGCTATCCCATCCTAGTTGTTCCATCTCTTTACGAGAGGTAGGTAGAAACGGAGCCGTTCCATAGCATTCTGCCCAGAATTTCGGGTATTGATTAATTGGAGTTACGTTGTGCATTAGTTCACCTCAGAATTTGGAGGCCGAATTATACCGATTTGAGGTGGGATTAACCAGAAAAGAAAGCCCTCATTATAAGTAAGGGAGTTCTCGTGGTCGTTGAACTACATGTATAAACGACATAAATAGGTGATAGAAATGGCTAAAAAGGAAAGTGCGAAAATGATAGCCGTATCTTTAATCATTAGTACGTGTCCGTTTGGTTGCTAATATTGATAAGCTAAATGTATCGTTAATTTATAAGATTTGCGTGAGCATTAGGTAAATTGTTTGTAAGGAAAATGCCTACCAGGTTATTTATCATCAAAGATAAAAAACGCCAGTAACGTGAATTACTGGCGTTTCAATAAGTTATCGATTTAAAGCATTATGCGTACATTGGAACAAGAACCATAGTACCGATAATAACTGTGATTAAACCACAGATAACTGGAACAGATGTACGTTTTACCACTTCAAATGGGCTGATTTTTGCCATACCAGATGTCGCAACGATAACGCCAGATACTGGTGAAATAGTACGACCAAGGTTAGATGCTTGAAGCATTGGAATGATAAGGAATGCAGGGCTAAGACCCATTTTACCAGCAAGCTGAGGAGCAAGCTCTACGAATGCGTAGAAAGGGGCATTACCAGAACCTGTTGCGATAGCAGCAGCAACGGTTAAACCGGTTAGTAGAAGCATTAGAGCCATACCACCCGCGCCTGCTTTATCAGCTAAGTGAAGTAGGTTATCAATTGCGCCAACAGACATTAGGCCTTGAGCAAATACACCAGCAGCAACTAATAGCATAACTACGCCTTTAAATGCATCAGCCATACCTTCATAACAAGATTCTAAATCTTCTAATGTTTTTTTACCGTTCAATTTATTGGTCGTAAAGTTAACTAACGCGCCAATAAAGATAGAACCAACAACGATAGTGTAAATATCTAAAGATAGACCTGGGATTGTCTCGCCGTTAAACAGGAAAACACCTACGATTGGTAGGAAAGGAAGAATCGCGTAGTAAGATGGTGCGTTTACTTCCATTGCAGAAATATCTACTTTCTCCATTGGTGTGTTTTCTTTCTTATCAAGATACTTATTCCAGAAGAAAGCGGCTGCTGCCATCACGATGATTGCACAAATTGATACAGGAAGTACGGTTTCAACTGCGAAAACATGAAGAGGTAAACCTGATTTTTCTGCAGCAACAATGACATCACCTGATGTAGGTGAAAGGATGATTGCTGCTGGTGATGCACACACTGCAACCGCTGCAGGGCGTGAGATACCCATTGCCGTCATCATAGGGAATAGGGTTGCCATTAATAGAACACCAAGGCCTGTTGCAGAACTTACAGCAAGAGACATTAGACACGCTACGATGTATGCAGCAACTAATAGAATGTAAGGTGATTTAATGAATGCCAATGGTTTCGAAAATTGCTTAACAACCACATTATTTGCACCGATGTGAGTCATGTAAGAGGCAAAACCACAAAGTAGCATGATTTGCATACCTAAGCCGCCGCCACGGTATTGAAGCATGTATTTCACATACTCAAGCGCATCTGTTAATAGTGCGATGAATAATTGTTATTTTTATTGTAACAAAAGGATAAGAACTTGAAATTAACCAAGGTGTTTTTGAGATCTTAATAAGAATAGGTTGTTTTTTGACCGTGACTAGACGAAGGGAAAATAGCGTTTATACTAGCCTGATTCAAATTCCGTAAATAGAACTTCATTATGTTATTTCAAACTATGCAATATATCCTTATTCCTGCTTTGCTTGGTGCTCAAATCATTTTGACCATCATTTTGCATAAAGGGGATATTTGTCCTGGTCAACGTGGTCGCGTACATAAGTGGTTACCTGCACTCATTTTAGGTTGGTGTGCGATTGCTGGTTTTGGCATGACTTATGCGCCGATATTTGCAATGAATTTTATTCCTGCAATTGCAATTACTGGTTTTTATTTAAGCGTAAAAACAGGAAAAACACGAGATAAAGGCCCATTAATCGTGTTGGCATTAGCCAATGGTTTTGCTGCTGCAAGTTTTGTTAATTTAGCGCTTGGGTCAGGTTCATTTACGCAATTATTTTATGCGTTAGTTGGTCCATTTATTTTTGGTGCTCTATTTGCTCATCTTCTGTTAACTCTTGCTCGTACTCGCCTACAAGCATTCCATAAAATTTTACCAATTAGTGGTATCGTTGGCGGTATCATTATGGCTGTGATTCTACTTTGCCAAACATTAAGTGTTCATGAGATCTTTCTAGATCGTATGGCTGTGAAGTTAGCGATTGCTTTAGGGTTAATGCTATTAAGTATTGGCTTTTGGACTTATCACCTATTTAAACAGCAAGCGATTAAGTGGCAGTTTCTACTGCTGGCAAATGTGATTATGGCTATTTCTGGTTATTATCAATTTCAGTTGTTTTTTGTGAGATAGA
The DNA here is from genome assembly GCF_009727955.1 of Aliivibrio fischeri. Taxonomy (GTDB): domain Bacteria; phylum Pseudomonadota; class Gammaproteobacteria; order Enterobacterales; family Vibrionaceae; genus Aliivibrio; species Aliivibrio fischeri_A. The sequence goes on from NZ_WOBR01000004.1 coordinate 182,245, forward strand.
GCAAACATTCTGTTCGAAAATTGGTCTACTCTAAGTTTGTCTCTTAAGCAACATGGAGGGTATAGATTGGATTTAAGCAATGCACATGGCCTAGAAAGTGGAATTCTACTCGGCATCATAAATGAAAAATTGCGCTTGGAATGCCACAGTCTAGAAGAGTTATCCAGCATGTATGAGCTTGATACACAAGGAGTTCAAGACAAGCTCAGTAGTTTGGGTTATCAATATGACCCATTAACAAATCAATTTAAGTCATTTTAATCCCAACTAAATGACTCTGGCTCTGCTGTTTCGCAGTAGAGAAAAATGCTTGTAAATATTTTTTATCGTGTTCGCTGTCTCTAACGGCAGCGAACAATCTTCGCCACAACCCTTTCCCTAATGGTTTACTCTCAATTAACCCTTGTCGTGAAAATTCGCTGATAGCCCAATTTGGTAGTGCGGCAACACCTAAACCTGCTGATACCATTTGAACTAGCATGAGTGTGTTTTCTGCTTGTTTCCATTTTGCAGGCTCTACATGATTAGGTGATAAAAAATGTTTCACAACATCTAATCGTTGCTTTTGCACTGGATAAGTTAACATGGTTTGATCTAATAAATCTTTTGGTTCAATACTGTCTTTATTAGCGAGTGGGTGATTGGTTGCCATGACTAAACGCATCTCAAAATCAAATAATGGTTCATAATGCACTTCACTACGTGGCTGAATATCTGAGGTGATAACTAAGTCTAAATCACCATTAACTAATGCAGGTAGTGGTTCAAAGCCAAAACCCGATGAGAAATCTAATTCTACCTCTGGCCAACTGATTTGATACTCTTTAATTGCTGGCATTAGCCATTGAAAGCAGGAGTGACATTCAATCGCCATATGTAATCGTCCATGTAGATCTTCTTTCAAACTGGCAATTTCGTATTCAGCTTTTGCTAACTTAGGTAACAGATCATCGGCGAGTTTTAATAGGATTTCGCCTTCAGAGGTGAACTTTACTGGGCGTGTTTTTCGTAAAAATACGCTGCTGCCTAAACGAGTTTCAAAATCTTTAAGCTGATGTGATAAAGCTGATTGAGTGAGATGAAGGGAGTTTGCTGTTGCGGTTAACGATCCCGTATCACGCAATGTGGTTAAGGTTTTTAGATGTTTTAATTCAATCATTACTGCTCCTCAAGTTCCGTTTGAGTAAGTTCAATTATCTTCACAGTAAAGTGAAAAGACAACAAAGTAAACATCTAGACGGCTAAATAAAATTAATCGATTTAAATAGAGATTTGTTTAGTTGAATATAATTCATAATCAAAGTGAAAGATTAGAAATTGTACAGTTAGAAAAAAAACGTCATTGTTTAGCCATCCAAACGGCTAAAGGAATTAGACAAATGACAACAGAATTGAAGACAAAAACCGTAACTCATATTTTAGGTTATCCACGAGTTGGTGCTCAGCGAGAATTAAAGTTTGCTCAGGAAAAATATTGGCGTGGTGAGATAGAACAGAAAGAACTTTTGGCCGTAGGCCGTGAATTACGCCAACGTCACTGGAAAGATCAATCCGCTTCAGGACTGGATTTTGTGACTGCAGGTGATTTTGCTTGGTACGATCATGTATTAACCACAAGTTTACTTTTAGGGCATGTGCCAGCTCGTCACAATAACGGTTTCCCAGATTTAGATACGTTATTTAAAGTAGGTCGTGGTCAATCTCAAAACAGCTGTGGTTGTGGTGAAGCCGCATCGGATATGACCAAGTGGTTTAATACCAATTATCACTACATCGTGCCTGAGTTTTCTAAAAACGATAAATTCAATGTGAGTTGGTCACAACTTTTTGATGAGATTGCAGAGGCACAAAAGCAAGGGCATAACGTTAAGCCTGTTTTATTAGGCCCACTTAGTTACCTTTGGTTAGGGAAAGAAGTGAATGATGAAGAGGTTGAACAAGGATTTGATCGCTTGTCATTATTGCCTCGTTTATTGACTGCTTATCAAGCTATTTTCTCTAAGCTTAGTGCGTTAGGTGTTGAGTGGGTTCAAATTGATGAGCCAATCCTGGCACTAGAGTTGCCAAAAGCATGGGCTGATTCTTTTAAATTAGCTTATCAAGTGATTCAAAGTGATGTGAAATTACTATTAACAACGTATTTTGACGGCGTTGAGCATCATTTAGATAAAATTACCCAACTCGCTGTTAATGGTTTACATATTGATGTTTCTGCGGCCCCTGACCAATTAGATGCGATTGTGAATGCATTGCCAAAAGAGTGGGTATTATCCGTCGGTGCCGTTAATGGTCGTAATGTATGGCGTGCTGATTTAGAACGCTTGCATGAAAAACTGCAACCAGTAAAAGATGCGTTGGGTGAGAAGTTATGGATAGCAAGTTCATGTTCATTATTGCATAGCCCTGTCGATTTAGATCAAGAGACGGAATTATCAAAAGAAACGTTGCAATGGTTTGCGTTTGCTAAGCAAAAATTAAGAGAAGTGACCCTGTTAGCAGATGCGTTAGACGGTAACCAAAATGCAATTTTAGCCTGTTATCAATACAGTCAACCACTGCGTGAACGCGAAAGTGCTGATCACATTAATAAGCCTGCGGTACAGCAACGCCTAGCAGCTATCACTCCAGCATTAGCGGAGCGTGCAGAAGCGTATTCTGTTCGAGCGTTACACCAAGCTGAAAAGTTGGGTTTACCATTATTACCAACCACTACGATTGGCTCTTTTCCACAAACGTCAGATATTCGTCAGCAACGCAGTGCATATCGAACGGGTAAGTTGAATGAACAAGATTATGTTACCGCAATGAAGGGGCATATTGCTGATGCGGTAGAACGTCAGGAGCGTTTGGATCTGGATGTGCTGGTACATGGAGAGGCTGAGCGTAATGACATGGTTGAATATTTCGCTGAGAATCTAAATGGATTTCAAGCAACACGATTTGGCTGGGTGCAAAGTTATGGCTCTCGTTGTGTAAAACCAGCAATCGTGGTGGCTGATATTGAGCGTGAAGCTCCTATTACTGTGAGTTGGACGCAATACGCTCAGTCGTTAACGACCAAACAAATGAAAGGAATGTTAACTGGCCCGGTAACCATTCTTGGTTGGACGTTCCCTCGTGAAGACATTACTCGTAAAGAGATTGCACAGCAGTTAGCTTTGGTATTACGAGATGAGGTTTCTGATCTTCAGCAAGCGGGCATTAATATTATTCAAATTGATGAACCTGCGATTCGTGAAGGATTGCCAATTAAGAAAAGCGATCAAAAAGCGTATTTAGATTGGGCAGTAGAAGCGTTTAAGATTTCAGCGGCCAGTGCTAAATCAGAAACACAAATCCATACTCACATGTGTTATAGCGAGTTTAATGAAATCATTGAATCAGTAGCGGCGTTAGATGCGGATGTGATTACGATTGAAACCTCTCGTTCAAATATGGAGTTACTGAAAGCGTTTGAAGATTTTAATTATCCAAATGAAATTGGACCGGGTGTATATGATATTCATTCGCCCAATATTCCAAGCCAAGAATGGATTGTTGACCTCATTGAAACCGCGGCAGCAAAAATACCAGTAGAGCGTTTGTGGGTTAATCCTGATTGCGGTCTGAAAACCCGAAATTGGAAAGAGACAGAAGCGGCGCTTGAAAACATGGTGAATGCGGCAAAAATATTGCGTAAGAAATGGCAATCAAACGCGGCTTAATTTGCAATAATACATTTTTAAGTAAGAGCGAAGCCAATCATAGGCTTCGCTTTTTATTTTGTGTTATCGAGTTGTGACCCACAGTGCGTGGATCATTCCAGGAATCCAGAATAAAAGCGTCAATATGATATTAATAAGAAGATCTTTTCCTACATCTTTGGCAAAGAAAACACCTAGTGGTGGCAGTAATACACATAAAATAATTAAAACCAGTTTGTTCATATATTATCCTTAATAAAATGAAGTTGAGATTTCACGTTAGTTTGTTATTACATTAATATCAATATATTTGTTTGGTTATTAATACTATTCCCATTAATAACCCAAGTTATGCCTTTTTAGTTATGCAGAATTACGAGCAATTAACTCAGGGCTTAAAATTAAGCTTTGAGGCACGCTGTCTTTATCATTGATTTGATTAATTAAACGATGACCTGCTTGGCGTCCAATATCTCGAATTGGAGAAGATACAAAGGTAAGTGATGGTTGAATTAGTTCAGCTTCAGGCACATCATCAAATCCAATAATCGCAACTTGTTGTCCAATGTAGTTATCTTTACCTACACTGCGATTCGCTCGGTTAACGCCATATACTGCACCAAAAGCTGTTGATGAATAATGACAAAGTATAGCGGTAATTTTAGGGTTCTTATTCATTAATTGATTAACGGCTTCTGCTGATGCGGTTTGGCTTTTATCGCATTCAACAACCCATTCTGGTTTAAAAGGTAAACCAAACTGCATTAGGGTGCTGCAATAGCCACCTAAACGCTCGGCACGGCTTAAAGAATCACTTTGTCCACCAACATAAGCAATTTGTCGATGACCTTGTTTAATAAGGTATTCAGTAGCAATTTTAGCCGCTTGCATGTTGTCAGGACCAACGAAATCGATCTGTTGATTTATTTTAGCTCGAGCCACACAAACAATAGGAAGGCCTACGTTTTTAACTTTATCAAGGTTTGGGATCCCTGAATCACGAATAGGGCAGAAGATGATGCCACCAATATCTTGAGCAATCATGGTTGCTAAACATTGGTCAAATTTTTCTTGGCTTGTGCCTGATTGAGCAAGAAAAAGCATATAGCCTTTTTCTTCTAAGACTTCACTTATTCCTGCGGCAACTTCCGCATAATAAGGATCACTGATGTCGCGTAAGATTAAGCCGATTAAAGTCGACTTTTGTGATCGTAGGTTAGAGGCTGTGCGGTTTTTTATATAACCCAAATCTTGTACGGCTTGATTCACTTTATCAATCGTATCAGAAGATATACGTCCTTTTTCGCTTAGTACCATCGAAACAGTGGTTACAGAAACCCCTGCACGTTCAGCGACATCCTTTATATTTGCTTTTTTATTTATCATGATTCTTCTTTTAGTTGTCTTTGATAAAACGTTTCACCTAACAAAACCTTCTTTAGATTCCCCATTCTATAGCATTTATATATAAATTGAAAAATTATATCGATCGTGATCACAGGAAAAGTGGTAAAACGTTTTACCAAGTCTTTATCATGTGTATTGTGTCGATAAATACGAAAGCGTACTCAACAAATTTAAAGCTGTTGAATTACCTCCTGTTGTCTATTTGATTTATTTAATGGAGAAATCCTATGCAACAAAAAGCTAATAAAACTACTCTGTGGGAGTTCTTACAGAGTTTAGGTAAGACCTTTATGGTTCCTGTCGCTTTGCTCGCTTTTTCGGGTATTCTTCTTGGTATCGGGAGCTCTTTTTCTAGTGCAGCGTTAAAAGAGGCAATGCCTTTTTTTGATAACGTTATTCTTCAATATATTTTTATTTGGATGACAAAAATTGGTTTAGTGGCTTTTATCTACTTACCAGTGATGTTTGCTATTGCGATTCCAATGGGATTAGCTCGTGAAGAAAAAGGGGTTGCAGCATTTTCAGGTCTAGTTGGTTACGCCGCGCTTAACCTTTCAATCAATTTCTATTTAACCGTAACAGGAGCGCTAGATAGTGAAGCTCTGCGTCAGTCATACGGCGTAACATCTATTCTTGGTACCGAATCCATTGATACGGGTATTTTAGGTGCCGTTATCGTTGGTATTATTGTTGCTAAACTGCATACTCGTTTCTACACATTTAAAATGCCAGATGCGTTAGCTTTCTTTGGTGGCGCTCGTTTTGTTCCAATTATCTCTTCAATTACACTTGGCGTTGTTGGTCTGCTTGTTCCTTTTATTTGGCCTTATTTTGCAGCTGGCATTAACGGTATTGGTTATGCGATAGCCGGTGCGGGAGATTTCGGACCTTTCTTATTTGGTGCTGGTGAGCGTTTACTACTTCCTATTGGTCTTCATCATATTTTGGTTGCGCTGATTCGATTCACTGAAGCGGGCGGCACGATGGAAGTGTGTGGTGACACGGTATCTGGTGCTCTTAATATTTTCTACTCAGAATTATCTTGTCCAGACACTCAAGGTTTTACGCCATCTGTAACTGCATTCCTATCTCAAGGCAAGATGCCAGCGTTCTTAGGTGGTCTTCCTGGTGCAGCTTTGGCAATGTACCACTGTTCTAAAATTGAAAATCGAAGCAAAATTAAAGCGTTATTAATTTCTGGTGTTGTGGCTTGTATCGTTGGCGGTATTACCGAACCTCTTGAATTCTTATTCCTATTTGTTGCACCTGTGCTGTACTTTATTCATGCGATGCTAACTGGTTTAGGTTTCATGGTAATGGGGATGTTAGATGTCACTATCGGTAATACTGATGGCAACATTATTGATTTCTTAGTCTTTGGTGTACTTCAAGGTACAGCAACGAAATGGTATTTGGTTCCTGTTGTAGCTGGTGTTTGGTTTACTATTTACTACTTCGTATTTAAGTTTGCGATTCTTAAGTTCAACTTGAAAACACCTGGACGTGAAACAAACGAAGTTCCTGTATCGGCTGAAGCTGAAACGATTCTAGCGACTGAAGGTGGTAAAGGGGCGTTAATCCTTGCTGCTCTTGGTGGTGCAGAAAACATTACTTCACTTGATAACTGTATTACACGCTTACGTTTAACCGTTGCTGATATGAGACTGGTAAATGATGCAGAGCTAAAGGCTTACGGTGCTCTTGGTGTTGTGAAACTTGATGAACACAGTTTACAAGTGGTTATTGGTACTCAAGTTCATATGGTTAAAAATGAAATTCAATCACTAATGGCAACACCAGCCTAGTACGATACCAATCTAAATAAGTCGTTAATCTATGTTTAGATTGGTTTTCATTGCGGAGTTTATTTAACTCCGCTTTTTCTTTTCTTTTTGTTTCTATTTCTGGTTTGTTTTTTGGGAGTATTTATCTATGTTCAATTTCTCTGAACAAATTAATCGTAAAGGCAGTTACTGCACTCAATGGGACTATGTTGAGGACCGATTTGGGGAGGCGGATTTGCTTCCATTTACTATTTCGGATATGGATTTTGCCGCACCCCCTGCTGTGATTGAAGCCTTAAACTCTCGTATTAATCACCCTGTGTTTGGCTATAGTCGATGGAATCACAGTGATTTTAAAAATGCGGTTACTCATTGGTTTAAGAGTCGTTTTGATGCTGAATTTAATGATGAGCATCTAGTGTATGGGCCTTCCGTAATTTATATTGTCTCTCAATTAATACGTGAATGGAGTCAACCGAATCAAGGGGTGATTATCCATACTCCTGCTTATGATGCTTTTGACAAAATGATTCTAGGGTTAGGGCGTACAATCGTCGCTAATAAGTTACAAGCTACAGACTCTGGTTATCAGATTAATTGGGAACAATTTGAAGTACAGTTAGCGGATCCAAATAATTCAATTTTGCTTTTATGTAGCCCACATAATCCAACGGGAAGAGTTTGGACACCTACAGAATTAACTCGTATGGCTTCGTTGTGTCAAAAGCATAATGTGGCTGTGATTAGTGATGAGATCCACATGGATGTGTCATTTAAGCCTCATACGCCTTGGCAGGGTTTTAATGCAGGAGAGCGTTGGGCGTTAGTCAGTTCAGCATCAAAATCATTTAATATCCCAGCACTAAATGGGGCTTACGCATTTATTGCAGAAGAGTCAACACGAGATAATTACCTGTTTAATCTTAAACAAGTGGATGGCTTATCATCACCCTCGATTTTAGGTGTTATTGGTTTAATGTCGGCGTATCAAAAAGGAGCACCTTGGCTAGATGAATTAAAAACCTATCTTTATGAGAATCATCATTATGTTCAACAGACATTAGCAGCTCAGTTACCAAGTATTGGTTACCAAATTCCAGATGCAACTTATCTTGCTTGGATTGATCTCTCTTCGCTTTCTATTGATATGGATAAATTAAATCAGTGTCTTATCAAGAAACATAAGGTAGCGATAATGCAAGGGAGTACTTATGGTGAAGTTGGAAAATATTTTGTTCGTTTGAATTTAGGTTGCCCAAGAGAAAAAGTAGAAAAAGGACTGGTGGCGCTGATTTCTGCGGTTAAAGAATTGGCGGAATAAAAGTGATGCACCTCTTGATATAAGAGGTGCATATTTTTTTATGATTGCTTGTGTCATCTGACATTAAATGGTTTTTACTGAGAGTTCTGTTTGCATCGATTTGATTTTTACTTGAGCTACGAGCAAGCCAATTAATACCGCACTTCCTCCTATTAGGTGATACCAAGTAGGAACTTTGCCTAGAAAAATAAAGCTGATTACTACAGTAAATACAGGAACTAAATTCATAAATAATGTGGCTTGGGAAGAACCGATCCTTTGTACTCCTTGCAGCCAACACCAAGGTGCGATAACAGAGGCAAACGCTGCCGCGAATAAAACCATAGGTAGGGCGGAGTGGCTGATCATATAAGAGTCACTTGTTAGCAATAAAGGTAACTGAAGTACAGCACCAATAACGACTTGGCAAAAAACGGAAGTCCAAGGTGCCAACGGTAGTTTCCATTTATTAAGCAAAACGGAATATAAAGCGTAAGCCAAACTTGAGATAAACATTAAGCCATCACCTTGTTTTATTCCATTTGATAATAAGCTCATTGGGTTTCCTTCACTTAGCATATAAATAAGCCCTGAAAACGAAATGATAGCGCCAATTAACGCTTGTTTTTTAAGTTTATTACCTAATAAAGGAACGGCTAGGAATAATCCAAATAAAGGCATCAGTGATAAAAAGACAGCGATGTTGGTTGCGCTTGTTGTATGAGCGGCGTAGTAAGCAAGGCATTGGTTTAGCACCATACCTAATGAAGCCAATATGGTTAACTTACCTAAGTGAGCTTTAATTTGTTGCCTTTGTTGCCATACCGGATTTATACAAAAAGGCAGCAAGATAAATATAGCAAAAAACCAGCGATAGAATGCGATAGCACCAGGTTCGATTGCCTCTGTAGCGAGTTTACTTATCACGGCATTCGTCGCCCAGATAAATACGGCTGTAATAGGGAAGAAGATAGTCATAAAAACCTCTATCAGAAATAATTGATAGAATTATCACATCAATAGCGAGCAGAGTTGTATGCCATTTAGGACACCTAACATAGCGAACATGACAGATAAAAAATTCCTGCCTCAATTAGATGAAAGCCTGCCGACGGATGTGTTTTTTCATTATTTTTTTCTTGAGGCAAAAACAGAAACGTTATCGCATTCACACCCTTGGGGTCAGTTACATTTGATTAAGCAAGGACGACTTGAAATGGAAGTGGATAAGCAAAAAATGTTTTGTCCTGCTAATTATGCGATTTGGACGCCAGCGCATTTATCGCATCGTGCGTTTAATCATAATGATGTTGAATACTGTGCGATAAATATTGAGTTTGAGTTAAGTCAGAAACTGCCTGCGAATGCCTGTATGTTTCCTTTAACGCCATTATTAAGAGCAATCATTGATGATCTTGTCGCGCGTCAAACCACAGAAGTTCTTAGCACAGAAGATAAATATTTAAGTCATGTTCTGATAGAGCGTTTATCAAAAACCAATCCAATAGAAAATTACCTTCCTTTTACGGATGATAAGTTATTGGTTCCAATTTTAATGCAGTTACAAGATAACCCTGCAGATGATTCAAGTTTAGAGGTATGGGCTAAGCGAGTGTTTAGTACCGAAAGAACATTAGCAAGACGTTTTCAAAAAGAGTTGAAAATGAGTTTTAATGATTGGCGCCAGAGGGCTAAATTGGCTAAGGCTATGGTTTTGTTAAAAGATGCTATATCAATCAATGAAATTGCATATCAATTAGGCTATAGCCAAGGTTCCTCTTTTATTAAAATGTTTCGTAAACATACGGGAGTAACTCCTGAACAGTTTAGAAAAGAGCAGCAGGGTAAATAGGTAAACGATAGAGTAATTACTCTTTTTTGGGGTTTTAAAATCAGATGGTTAGATTATTTTTGTATGAATATATTAATGCTGTGATGGGAAATGCAGTGTGAAGTATTCATCTTCTATTTGAAATGCTATAGTCAATGTTAATGTAAATTTTGAATGAAGTTGAAAGGATGTCTGAGTCTTTATTATTCCATAGAACCTATGAGCATGAATCGAGCGCTAAATGGGTAGTATTTGTTCATGGTGCGGGTGGAAGCTCAACAACATGGTTTAAGCAAATTGCTGCTTTTAGAAAGAACTTTAATGTATTGCTCATTGATTTACGTGGTCATGGACGTTCGAACCACTTCTCTCAGATCAAAGAATTCATCAATAAACAGTACTCTTTTAAAGTGGTGAGTCAGGATATTCTAGATGTACTTGATCATCTTAATATCAAATCTGCGCACTTTGTTGGTATGTCTCTTGGTACGATTATTATCCGAAACTTGGCTGAATTAGCACAAGATCGTGTGAGTTCTATGGTGTTAGCTGGAGCGATTACTCGTTTTAATTTCCGTTCTCAGTTTTTGATTAAAATGGGTGATATGACAAAGAATATCATGCCTTATATGTGGCTTTATAAGTTGTTTTCTTATGTGGTGATGCCGCAAAAAAGCCAAAAAGAATCTCGACATGTGTTTACTCGTGAAGCTAAAAAATTGTGTCAAAAAGAGTTTAAGCGTTGGTTTAAATTAGCTGCTGATGTCAATCCGCTCATGCGTTACTTCAAAGATAAAGAGTTAGCGATCCCAACACTTTATTTGATGGGGGCAAATGATTATTTGTTTATGAAACCAGTGGAAGAGATGGTGGCAGTACATCAACACAGCCAGCTATTACAAATCCCTGAATGTGGACATGTATGTAATATTGATAGGCCAAAAGAATTTAATAAATACGCAATAGAGTTTATTGCGGCTCAATAACAATGAACTAAAAATAAAACGGCGATCATCATGATCGCCGTTTTTATTTTAGTCGTTAAAGAATAACGGTTTTATTGCCGTAAACAAAAACGTGATCGTTCAGTACTTTTGTTAGCGCTTTACTTAATACCGATTTTTCTACGTCACGACCAGCCATTGCCATATCTTCAGCACTAAAGTTGTGATCTACAGGAATAACGTCTTGTTTAATGATTGGGCCTTCATCTAAATCATTTGTCACAAAGTGTGCGGTAGCACCAATGATTTTTACGCCGCGGTCATACGCTTGTTGGTAAGGTTTTGCACCAATGAAAGCAGGTAAGAAACTGTGATGAATATTAATGATTTTCTTAGGGAATTGAGCAACAAAATTGGGCGTTAATACACGCATATATTTTGCTAATACAACGTATTCTGGTTCATAAGAGTTAATCACTTCAAGCATTTTTTCTTCATGCTCTTCGCGTGATAGTCCTTCATGAGAGACATAATGAAAAGGGATATCGAACTTTTCAATGAGTCCGCCTAAGACATCGTGATTACCTACAACTGCTGCGATATCGATATTCATAGCACCAGAGTAGGCCTTTATAAGAATATCACCAATGCAGTGTGCTTCTTTAGTAACGAGAATAACCACTTTTTTGCGTGGTTCAGTCACCAATTTACGATGACTTCCTGTTGGAAGTGCTTCATCAATATCAGCTAGAAAAGTGACATCATTAAAAATGCCCTCTAGCTCAGTTCTCATAAAAAACTGACCTGTTACGTTATCAACGTATTCATTGTTATGAACAATGTTTAGCTGATGTTTGTAACAAATGTTGGTGATTTTTGCTATTAGCCCACGAGAATCAGGGCAATCCGTTAATAGTATTTTCTTTTCCATTTTATCTCTCGTGCTTACATAGTGTAATTATTAATTTTATTCACCTTATTCTTTTACCGATAAAAGAAGGGAGCGTAAAGGAGTTTTTACCATATCAAATCAAAACGCTAAGTGAATTTAGTATTATTAGGAGGAGCCAATTAGCTTCGATTCAATACAAACTTCCCGTTTAGTTTCTTCTGGTTTCTTGGCATAATCTCTTTCTCTTTTTTATTCACGATGGATATCGGTTGATATGATTGCCAAGATTTTTTCGTCATCAGGTGCATTAGGTAAAGCCATTCCCGGTTTTCAACCTCGTCAACCCCAGTTGGATATGGCTCATGCTGTTCATGATGCAATTAAAAATGGTACTCAATTAGTCGTTGAAGCTGGAACGGGGACGGGTAAAACGTTCGCTTATCTTGCGCCTGCTCTGGTTAGTGGTAAAAAAACCATCATTAGTACTGGATCTAAAAACCTTCAAGAACAACTTTTCCATCGTGATTTACCCTTAATGGTGTCATCGCTTGGTTTTTATGGTCAAGTGGCTTTGCTAAAAGGTCGTTCAAACTATTTATGTCCTGAACGATTGAATCGCCAATTAATTGAAAGTCATACCCCTCAAGCGGATCCAGGGTTACTGACGCAATTAGTTAAAGTGAGAACTTGGTCTTCTGAAACCAAGACGGGAGATTTAGGTGATTGTGAAGCGATTGCCGAAGATAGCCCAATCATTCCTTCTATCACATCAACTAACGATAACTGTTTAGGTAAAGAGTGCCCAAGTTTTGAAGAGTGCTTTGTTGTTAAAGCGCGTAAAAAAGCCCTTGATGCGGATGTCGTGGTCGTTAACCATCATTTATTTCTTGCTGATTTAGCAATTAAAGAAACAGGGTTTGGTGAGTTGATCCCCGAGGCGGATATTTTTATTTTTGATGAGGCCCATCAGTTACCTGATATTGCGAGTCAATATTTTGGGCAAAGTTTATCAAGTCGCCAATTAACGGAATTAGCAAAAGACATTGAAATAGGTTATCGCACTGAAGCGAGAGATATGCGTCAATTGCAAAAAGTGGCAGAACGCTTAGCTGGTTCAGCAATGGATTTGCGTATTATTTTAGGGGATACCAGCTTTAGAGGTAATTGGCGAGAGGCAATAAAATCACAAGCGGTTCAACGTGAAATTTTGCGCATCAATGATGCCTTTGAACTTGCTTATGATGTATTAAAATTGGCCTTAGGTCGCAGTCAATTATTGGATGCTGCTTTTGAGCGATGCACGTTATTGAAAAATCGTTTAGAGCGTGTATGTGATACGACAATAAGTGGCTACTCATATTGGTATGAATGTACCCCAAGACATTTTAGTTTACATATAACACCACTGTCGGTTGCAGATAAGTTCAAAGAGCAAGTGGCAGAAAAAGAGGGCGCGTGGATTTTTACGTCGGCAACGTTAGCGGTTAATGATGATTTCTCACATTTTACGCAACGTTTGGGGTTAGAGCCGACAAAACAGTTTTCGCTACCAAGCCCATTTGATTATCAATCTCAGGCTTTATTGTGCGTACCACGATTTTTACCTGAGCCAAATAGCTATGGTGTTGCTCCTAAGTTGGTTGAATTAGTGGAACCCGTTATTAAGCAAAACCAAGGTCGCTGTTTCTTTTTATGTACATCACATCAAATGATGAGAGACTTAGCTGAACTCTTTAGGCAAACACTTGATTTACCAGTATTAGTTCAAGGTGAAACCACTAAGCAAAAGTTACTTACAGAGTTTATGGAACTGGGTAATGCATTGTTGGTTGCGACTGGGGCTTTCTGGGAAGGTATTGATGTTAGAGGTGATGCCTTAAGCTGTGTTATCATTGATAAATTACCTTTTACGGCACCGGACGATCCGCTATTAAAAGCGCGTATTGAAGATTGTCAATTAAGCGGTGGGGATGCCTTTTCTCAGGTGCAGATCCCTGATGCGGTGATAACCTTAAAACAGGGTGTTGGGCGTCTTATTCGAGATACCAAAGATAAAGGGGTATTGGTGATTTGTGACAATCGTTTAGTAACTCGTCCTTATGGTTCGACTTTTTTACAAAGTTTGCCACCAATACCAAGAACACGAGATTTGAAAAAAGTGTCTGAATTTTTAGCACAAACGAATCAGACAGAAATAGAACAAGTAGAACAAAAAGCCATTTTAGAAAATTGAGGCATTAATGAGCGCAAAAATTTTAGCGGTTGATACCGCCACTGAAAACTGTTCTGTCGCACTGATTGTTGACGGAAAAGTCTATTCTCGACGTGCAGTGGCACCGCGTGAACACACCATTAAAATTCTTCCTTTTGTGGATGAAGTATTAAAAGAAGCGGGTGTGCGCTTACAAGATTTAGATGCATTAGCATTTGGCCAGGGCCCTGGTAGTTTTACTGGTGTGCGTATTGGTATCGGTATTGCTCAAGGTTTAGCGTTTGGTGCCGATTTACCTATGGTAGGCATTTCAACACTAGAAGCAATGGCACAAGCGGGTTACCGATTACACGGAGCTACTCAAGTTGCAGCTTCAATTGATGCGCGAATGGGTGAAGTGTACTTTGGTATGTACCAACGTAATCAAGATGGTACTTGGACTTATGAAGTTGCTGAAACTGTGTCTGCACCAGAGGCATTATCAACGTATTTACCAGAACAATCAGGTGAATGGTTAACGGTTGGTACAGGTTGGGATGCTTATACAGAAGCGTTGGCAACATTACCTTTAGAGCGTAAAGCCTCTGATGTGCTTTATCCTGATGCTGAAGATATGGCATTACTTGCACAGCAAAAATTTGAACAAGGCTTGGCGCTTCCTGCGGAAGAATCGAGTCCTGTTTATGTTCGTGATACGGTGACGTGGAAAAAATTACCGGGACGCGAATAGTTTTTAATATCCAAGCGAGGAGTAAAGCCTCGCTTAGTTGTTTATTCAAAAGGTCATTATGGTATCGATTCAAGGGTTGCCACCTGCGCTGGTGCAAAAACAGCAAGCAGTAGGTAAAAAGAGCCAAGTTAAAAAGACGACTGGAAGTAAATCTCTAGTTGCTCAGCCATCAAAAGTGGCGACTGCTGTAACGACACAAGTTAAACAACTGAATGCATCTGAATATGCGAACTCTCGTGTTCAGTATGACTTACCTGAAGGGCGTAATCGTCATGCCATGGAAGAATATATGGAAGTCATGCTTCAAAAGCGTAGAGAGGAACTTGCTCAATTAGTCGGTGTCGATCTCTATATATAACGCTAACCCATACCTTTATGTAGTTCACTACTTATCTTAATTGGTATGATTTCAATCGTGAGAGGTTCAATATGAAACAAGTTATTTTTTTTCTTTCTGCATTATTACTTGTAGGGTGCAGCTCTCTTCCTCAAGAACTTAAATCAACTCAAGCAACGACTCTGGTTGAATATAGTGCTTTCTCTGATGCGGCAAATGCAGGGGAAAAAGCAGAAGTACGATTAGGTGGTGTGATTGCTCGCCTTGATAACTTGTCGGATCAAACTCGAATTGAAATTGTAAATCTTCCAATTTCTTCTGTTGGAAAGCCAGATATTTCCGAAGAACCTAATGGTCGTTTTGTTGTGTATGTAAAAGGGTTTATTGATCCTGTTACCTATGCCAATGGTCGACTAATTACAGTAATTGGCGATGCTGACGGTATTGAAAAAGCCAATGTTGGTGAGTTTGTCTATCCATTCCCTGTTATTCAAGCATCGGCTATTCATTTATGGCAAGTGCAAGAGTATGTAGTGACTAATGATTTAGATATGAGCTACATGCCATGTACAGGAGCTCGTTGTTTGCATCAACGAAGTCATCTTGAAACTCGTCGTGGAAAAGTTGTGCAGGAAGTGAAGTAACCTCTGATGTCATTGTTTCATGAAAGATCACTGCCTCTTTATCATGGTGAAATAGCCTTACTTGAAGTTAAACCAGAACAGGTCGAACAAACGATTCTGTTTTTACATGGTTGGCAAGATAATGCAGCGACGTTTCTTACCACAATGGAATCGTACACAAAGGCGAATCCAACCCACCATTTGATTGCGTTTGACTGGTTTGGGCATGGGTTATCCTCTCATAAAGGCGGGGATAATTTTTATCACTTTTTTGATTATATTGATGATCTTCACCAAGTTATCCTACATTTAAATCAACAATCCGTTATTTTGGTTGGACACTCTTTAGGTGGCTTAATTGCTAGTGCTTATTGTGCTGCTTTCCCCGAAAAAGTATCAGCTCTAATGATGATAGAAGCGTTAGGGCCTTTGAGTGAAGATGAGAGCCAAATAACAGATAGATTGCGTCAAGGTATATTAAGTCGTCAGCGTTACCGAAATAAACCGCAAAGAAGATTAAAAGACGCTCAATCAGCTTTAGAACTAAGAGCCAAAGTCAATCAGTTGCCTCAGTCTCTTATTGAGCCAATGGTTTTACGTTCATTAAGAGCAGAACCTGAACATGTTCAATGGACCACAGATGCAAAAGTAAAGTGTGATTCTTTATATCGAATGTCGGAAACACACGCTTTAGCACTATTAGATAAAATTGAATGTCCAGTGTTTGCAGTAGTTGGGCAGAATGGTTATGGTCATTTAAAACAGAAAGAACACAGATATAAATTTATTTCGGATTTTACCTGTTATTACATTAAAGGTGGTCACCATTGTCATTTGGAAAACCCAAATTTAATAAGTGAGCACTTAACCACATTAATTAACACTATTACTACATAAATACTTCACATCTTTAAAAAAAGCCCTCATTCTTGTTTAAAAAAACATCGAATGAATAATTGTGAATAAAAATAGTTGACTAAAATTGTAGAGTAAATAGTCTACACCACAAAAGTGATAGTGATCACTGTCATAGAGTTATTGTCGTACTAGCAATAAGTCACATATAAGAATAGGAGAAAAGCGTGGATAAAGTTTGGCTTTCACGTTACCCAAAAGACGTACCAGCAGAAATTAACCCAGATGAATACACCTCATTAGTGGATATGTTTGAGAAATCGGTTCATAAATATGCCGATCAACCAGCATTCATTAATATGGGTTCAGTAATGACATTCCGTAAGCTAGAAGAGCGTAGCCGTGCTTTTGCTGCCTACTTACAAAATGAACTGAAGCTTAAAAAAGGTGATCGTGTTGCGTTAATGATGCCAAACTTACTGCAATACCCAATTGCATTATTTGGTGTACTTCGTGCAGGTATGGTTGCGGTGAACGTTAACCCACTTTACACACCACGTGAATTAGAGCATCAACTGAATGATTCAGGCGCTGCTGCTATTGTTATCGTTTCAAACTTCGCTAGTACGCTAGAAGAGGTGGTTGATAACACACCTGTTAAACACGTTATTTTAACGAATTTAGGTGAGCAACTTCCTCGAGCGAAAGGCACCATCGTTAACTTCGTTGTTAAGTACGTGAAGAAGATGGTACCAAAGTACGATCTTCCACATGCGACATCTATGCGTAATGCACTGCGTAAAGGTCGTAGAATGCAGTACATTAAGCCATTTATTGAAAGTGAAGACTTAGCTTTCCTACAATACACTGGCGGTACTACAGGCGTTGCAAAAGGCGCAATGCTAACTCACCGCAATATGATCGCAAACGTAATGCAAGCAAAAGGCGCTTATGGCCCTGTATTGACAGAAGGCCGTGAACTGATTGTTACTGCGCTTCCTCTTTACCATGTATTTGCGTTAACGGTTAACTGTTTACTGTTTATTGAAATGGGTGGCCGTAACCTACTTATCACTAACCCTCGTGATATCCCAGGTTTCATTAAAGAGCTTCAAAAATACCCATTCACGGCGATTACTGGTGTAAATACATTATTCAATGCATTAGTAAATAATGAAGATTTCCATGAGTTAGACTTTAGTAATTTACGTCTGGCTGTTGGTGGTGGTATGGCTGTGCAACGTGCTGTTGCAGAAAAATGGCAACAACACACAGGTTGTTACTTATTAGAAGGCTACGGTTTAACTGAGTGTTCACCACTGGTAGCGGCATACCCACATGATTTAACGTCATACAATGGTTCAATTGGTTTACCAGTTCCATCAACAGAAGTTCGTATGATTGATGATGAAGGTAACGTACTAGCTAACGATCAAGTTGGTGAGCTTCAAGTTCGTGGACCACAAGTCATGAAAGGCTACTGGAACCGTGCAGAAGCAACAAAAGATATGATTTGTGAAGACGGTTGGGTGAGTACGGGTGATATCGTTAAATTTGACGATGAAGGTTTCTTACATATCGTTGATCGTAAAAAAGACATGATTCTAGTATCTGGCTTTAACGTTTATCCAAATGAAATTGAAGATGTTGTAGCGCTTCATGGAAAAGTTCTAGAAGTGGCGGCGGTAGGTAAACCGCATCCAACTTCAGGTGAAGTGGTTCGTATTTGTGTGGTTAAACGCGATCCTAGCTTAACTAAAGATGAGTTAGTGGCACACTGTCGTAAACACCTTACAGGTTACAAAATCCCTCGTATTGTTGAGTTCAGAGATGATCTACCAAAAACAAACGTAGGTAAGATTTTGCGTCGTGAACTGCGTGATGAATATAAAGCAGAAGAAAACGCATAATTTAGGTACAATATAGAAATACGATAATGCCAGCCTAATCGCTGGCATTATTTTTATTTATAGAGACAAGATAGCTTAGTTTTACTGAAATTAAGCTATCTTGCCTTGGCATCAATTAAGGAAATACTGTGGAATTTGAAATCGTTACCCAGAGTCAGCGCTTAGCTGAGATCTGTCAGCAGGCAAGCACTAAACCATTTTTAATGTTGGATACTGAGTTTGTAAGAACCCGAACGTTATATGCACGTTTAGGTTTAATTCAAATGTTTGATGGTGAGACATTAGCGCTTGTTGATCCGGTTGAGATTGATGATCTAACGCCTCTTTGGGATTTATTGAAAAACGAATCAGTGACGAAAGTGCTTCATGCTTGTGGTGAAGATTTAGAGGTCTTCCAACATTACGCGGGTTGTATGCCAACACCTATGATTGATACACAAATTATGGCGGCATTTTTAGGTTATGGACTTTCCACAGGGTTTGCTAAGCTGGTTTCTGATTACTTAGGTATTGAATTAGATAAAGGCGAAGCAAGAACGGATTGGATGGCTCGTCCATTATCAGATAAACAACTTCACTATGCAGCGGCAGATGTGCATTATTTATTGCCATTATTTGAAAAGCTTCAAGCTGAGTTATCTCAAACTCAATGGGAAGATGCGGCTTATCAAGAATCAGCACTTGCTGTTAAAAAGCGTGAAAAGCAACCTGATGCAGAGAAGGCCTATTTAGATATTAAAAATGCGTGGCAGCTCAACCCTAAACAGTTAGCTATTTTAAAAATGGCTGCAAAGTGGCGTTTAGAAGAAGCGAGAAAGCGTGATTTAGCGGTTAACTTTGTTGTAAAAGAGCTGAGTCTTTGGAAACTGGCTCGTTTTGGGCTTCGTAGCAAAGAGCAGATGCTTAAAGAAGAATTTGATCCAAGAGAAGTTCAACGTCATGGTGGTAAATTATTGCGTTTTACTTATTTAGCCGATGATTTAAATCCAAACGAATACCCAGAGCAAGTAACACGATTAATGGATTATCCAGGCTATAAACAAATCTTTAAATTATTAAAAGATGAAGTGAAAGTCGCTTCGGATAAATCTGGTTTAATGCCTGAGTTTTTAGCATCGAAAAAACAGCTAAATCAATTGTTATCTTGGAAATGGAAAAAGAACGCAGCACCAGAGCTAAAACCTGATGTATTAAAAGGTTGGCGTGGTGAACTATTAGAAGCGCGTTTTATGTCTGTGATAGAGAAATAACAGCCTAAAAATAAAAAAAGGTGACTCATGAGTCACCTTTTTTAATGCGCGTTTAAAACTGTATTTTCAGTTTAATGATCGTCTTCGTCAGGAAGAGTGACATTCAATTCTAAAACAGATAAATCTTCTTCTTTTTGTTCTAAAGAAACAGTAACCATATCAGGATTTACTTCAACATATTTGCTGATCACTTTAAGAATATCTTCTTTAAGTTGAGGCAAATACGATGGTGCAGGGCCGCCATTTCGACGTTCTGCAACAATAATCTGTAGCCTTTCCTTAGCTATGTTAGCAGTGGCTTTTTTCTGTGGTCTAAAAAACTCAAGCAATGCCATGCTTAACCTCCAAATAGTCGTTTAAAGATGCCTTTTTTCTCTTCTTCTAAGAAACGGAATGATACTTCTTTACCTAATAAGCGATCGACAGCATCTTGATATGCTGCACCAGCGTTAGACTCTTCATCAAAAATTACTGGAACACCTTTGTTTGATGCATTTAGTACTGATTGACTCTCTGGAATTACACCTAAAAGTGGAATGTTTAAAATTTCTTCAACATCACCCACACTTAACATCTCGCCTTGGTTTACTCGAGCAGGGCAGTAGCGTGTTAGTAGTAGATGTTGTTTTACAGGTTCTAATGAGTCTTCAGCTCGGCGTGATTTAGAATCTAAAATGCCAAGAATTCGGTCAGAGTCACGAACTGAAGAAACTTCAGGGTTCGTGGTAATAATCGCTTCATCTGCAAAGTACAGTGCCATTAAAGCACCCGCTTCGATACCCGCTGGAGAATCACAAATAATGAAATCAAAGTTCATTTCGATCAGTTCATCAAGAACGCGACGAACACCATCTTTGGTTAGTGCATCTTTATCACGAGTTTGAGAAGCCGGTAGGATAAATAGATTACCTACACGCTTATCTTTAATTAACGCTTGGTTTAGAGTTGCTTCGCCGTTAATAACGTTTACAAAATCGTAAACAACACGACGCTCACAACCCATAATTAGGTCAAGGTTACGTAAACCAATATCAAAATCGATTACCGCAGTTTTTTTGCCAGCCAGTGCAAGACCCGATGCAATTGCAGAGCTAGAAGTAGTCTTACCTACGCCACCTTTGCCTGAAGTCACAACGACAATACGTGCCATTTTTATTATTCCTTTTTCTATTGTGCTATAACGTTAGGGTATCGATCTGAATACGGTCTTCAACCATAGTGATCATGACATTTTGATGCCAATACTCTTTGTCAATTTGATCGCTTAGCCAATAATTACCTGCGATGGAAATTAGCTCAGCTTGTAAGTTTTTACAGAAGACTTTTGCTTCCGCTTGGCCACTCGCACCAGCAATTGCTCTGCCGCGTAATGTGCCATGAATATGTATACTGCCATCTGCTATCACTTCAGCACCTGGACTTACATGATTTAAGATCACAAGATCCGCATCTTTTGCATATATTTGTTGGCCTGAACGAATGGGTGTTTTTACCACTTTCGTTGGCTGCATATTTGCTTTTTGCGTTACTTGTTGAGGTGTAAAAGACGTCATTACTGCAAAGCCAGCAGCAGTTGCTTGAGCTTGCTTTTCTTTATCTTTACAACCTGTGATTCCAACAGGAATCATGCCGGTACGTTCGACACCAGATTTTAGCTCAACAAAGTTAATTTCATTCGATACATTTTCAATGTTAACGACAACGGGAGCTGAAGCAAAAAAAGAAGGCGCTTGTGCCACTTTTTGCTCAAGCATACTTAATGCTAAGGCAACGTCATCATTAGGCAAATGTAATACTGAAAGGGTGAAATTACTGCCCTTTAAATCGGCTGTTTTTGTCATACTATTCTGTATCTTGATAATTTTAATACCACAAATCTGATACCATGTTATAGTCACTTCGACTGTACAGCAAGTTATCTTATTGTCAGAAGTCTACTTTTTAGCAAGCCTCTCACCAAATAGACATTAATCATTTGAAATAAGTTGAGAGCAAGATCAATCCTTTCAAAAAATAGGTTATAAAATGTTCTGTTCTATTTATAAAAGCACGAAAAAACAAGGTGCTTATCTTTATATTGAGAAAAAAGATGATTTTGCCCCTGTACCGCAAGAACTTATGTCGATGTTCGGTACTCCAACCATGGTAATGGTGGTAAATTTAGAAGGCAGAAAACTGGCTTCAGTTGATGTAGAAAAAGTAAAAACAGCAATAAAAGAAAATGGATTCTTTTTGCAGTTACCACCACCACCAGAAAACCTGCTTGAAAAATACAAAAAAGATAAAGCAGCAAGAGAAGAGAATTAATTTTATGAAGAGAAAATTACTGCTAGGGATAGTCAGTTTATTTTTGGCAACATCAGCATCAGCAACTCCTGAAGGAGATTTTCAAGATTACATTGTTGGGTTGAAAAATGAGGCGCGGGAAATTGGGATCTCAGAACCGATTTTAGAACGTGCATTTAAAAACGTTGCATTTAAAGAGAAAGCAGTAAAATCAGATCGTAATCAACCAGAGAAGAAATTAACTCTGGATGAGTATATTCCACGAGCTGTGCCAAAATGGAAAATTAAGCAAGCGAACGATTTATATAAAAAGCACTATAAAGAGTTAAATCGAATTGGTGAAGAGTATGGTGTTCAACCACGATTTATTGTCGCGTTATGGGGTGTTGAAAGTAACTTTGGTAAATTAACCGGTGGTTATAACGTTATTGAAGCATTAACAACGTTGGCTTATGACGGTCGTCGTGAAGCGTTCTTCAAAAAACAAACCATGGCAGCATTAACCATTTTACAGCAAGGTCACATTACACCTGAAAACATGAAAGGTTCATGGGCTGGTGCAATGGGTCAGTGCCAATTTATGCCAACATCATTTTTATCTTATGCGGTTGATGGAAATGGTGACGGAAGAAAAGACATTTGGAATACGCATGCCGATGTATTTGCTTCAGCCGCTAACTACCTAAAACAAGTGGGTTGGGACGATACCTATACGTGGGGACGTCAAGTGCAATTACCTGAATCTTTGGATACAGAGAGCCTAAAAGGGTTGTCTGAAGAAAAAGGTAAGACGTTAGCTCAATGGCAAGAACTTGGTGTTCGTCGTTTGACTGGTAAAGCGTTACCTGATGCAGATATTAAAGCATGGTTAGTTCAACCTGATGATAAAGATGGTCGAGCGTACCTTGTATATAATAACTACCAAGTATTAATGGATTGGAACCGTTCACATTACTTTGCGTTAGCGGTAAGTCACTTAGCTGATTCGATTAAGTAACCGAGCAGGGTTCAGATCGCTTTGCTCAAAGGATTCAGGGGAGTTTGTTGTGAGTTAATCGCTTACAACGAGCCCCCTGAAACCTGAGAAGGGAGCTGGCGACCGACCTAGTCCCTGCTCTTACTTTTTCTTAAATATCCAACGGTTTTCCTTTCAACAATCTTCTCACCCATAATCTTCCAGGATGTAACCCTTCAAGCACTGAATTTGGTAATGGAATTGGATCACCCATAATTTGTGATGCTAAGGTCTCAGCCAATAATGGTGCTGAGCTTAATCCTCTTGATCCCAGTGTTAACATGCAGAACAAGCCATCATAAACAGGGATATCTTTAGCTTCACGCAACCAGTGGCGCTTCTTATAGATGTTTTTGTATTCTTCTTGCACCTCTTCAAAACGCACCACATTTCCGATAAATGGTAGGTGATCACGACTAGCACATCGAATGCCTACACGAGCTTGGTTATCGCTAGTATCAATGTCGTTTGGCCACGCTTCGTTTGGAATACATTTTCGTAATCTCTCGCCATTTTCGATTTGATCTGACTCTTTAAATGCGAGATCCAAATCACGACGATCATAACTCGCCCCAATACAATGAGTTTGATGTTTGCTATTTTCAGGTGTTAAGTAACCGTCATAACATAATACGGTTTTCAGATTTTTTAGTGATTCTGTCGTTGGAACATGACTGACTTGTCCACGAACAGGGGTCGCTGGAATGTCTTTAGTTTGCTCAAAATCAGTAAACCTGTGCCCATTTGCAACCACAACGGCTTGATGTTGGTAAGCGTTGCTATCTGTTGATAGAAGCCATTGTTGTTCGTTCTGTGTTAATGCGGTTATTTCTGAATCACAATGTAGAGTGAACAGTGGATTATTTGATAAATGTTGAAATAATCCACGAGTTAATTGTTTTGGACATAACCAGCCACCTAATGGATAGTGGACGCTTTCCATATTAATCGGTAAGCCAACCATTTGATTGGTTTTATCAATATCAAAAGAAGAAACAAGCTCATCAGGGAAATTCCCCTCAAGCATTTTATTGAGCTTGTTAGCGGATTTTTCATCCCATTTTAACTGGGTAACACCACACCAATCATGATCAAATTCTACGTGTTTAGCGGCTTGGTCGATAAACTGACGAGCAAAAATAAATCCTGGAGCAAAAAAACGAGAAAGGGAATTGAATTTCTCATTAAGCAGTGGATATACAGCACCTTGTTTATTACCTGATGCCCCTTGTGCGGATTTCTCATCTTTGCAGTAAACACTTACTTTTACGCCACGTCTAATTAAGGTTGTCGCTAATGCAGCACTAGCAACACCTCCCCCGATAATAGCAACGTCAGTGATGTTTTCTTTGGTTGAGCGGGCATACCATACTTCGTGGTTTGCTTTGGTTGTACGCTCCGTTAATGTGCCTGCAATCATTTCGCGTTTATGCCCAAAGCCTTTGACTTTCTTCATATCAAAGCCAGCTTCAATTAGGCCTCTACGAACAAATCCCGCTGCAGTAAACGTTGCACAGGTGCAGCCTTTTTTAGCTAGGCTTGCCATGTTATTAAACAGAGTTTGATTCCACATCTCAGGGTTTTTACTTGGTGCAAAACCATCGAGGAACCATGCATCAATTAACCCTTTATCGTCCATCCAGATCTGAGGCATGCAATCTTTTATGTCACCAAACCAGAGATCAAGTGTTATCATGCCGTCTTCTAGTACTAAACGATGGCAATCAGGTACGGCAGCTGGATAGTGTTCTTGTAACTGTTCAGCAAATTGAGCCAATTCTGGCCACGCTTGATGAGCTTTAATTAAATCAGATTTAGTAACTGGGAATTTTTCAAAGCTAACAAAGTGAAGCTCTTTTAAAGGAGCATCAGGATATTGTGAGCGGAATTCTTTGAACCATTGCCATACAGCAAGAAAGTTTAATCCAGTCCCAAATCCTGTTTCACCAATCACAAAACGACGCTGGTCATATTCTTGCCATCTTTGTGGAAGATGATTTTGTTGTAAGAAAACATAACGTGTTTCTTCTAACCCATTATCGTTAGAAAAATACACGTCATCAAAATCATTTGAGACGGGTGTTCCAGACTCATTCCATTCAAGGACTGCATTAGTGATGCTGTTTTGTGGTAAAATGTGGTTTTGTGACATAAATTTGTACCATTAAAGATAATCTACGTCGGATTTTAACGACTTATAGGAAAGCTGACCACTTTGTTGTGCTATCTTCGCTATTATCTACCAAGATTTATGACTTATTAGGAAAGAATCATGAAAAGAGCCGTAATTACAGGCATGGGCATTGTTTCAAGTATCGGTAACAATGCAGAAGAAGTATTAGAGTCTCTGAAAGCTGGTAAATCAGGCATTAACTTCTCTGAGCAGTTTGCTGAAAAAGGTCTGCGCAGTAATGTTTGGGGCGATTTGAAAATGAACCCTGCTGATCACATTGATCGCAAAAAAATGCGTTTCATGGGTGATGCGGCTGCATTTGCTTACATCTCAATGGAGC
The DNA here is from genome assembly GCF_009727955.1 of Aliivibrio fischeri. Taxonomy (GTDB): domain Bacteria; phylum Pseudomonadota; class Gammaproteobacteria; order Enterobacterales; family Vibrionaceae; genus Aliivibrio; species Aliivibrio fischeri_A. The sequence continues at coordinate 207,817 of NZ_WOBR01000004.1, forward strand.
AAGCAGTAGCGGATTCTGGCTTAACAGAAGATCAAGTTTCAAATGAACGTACAGGTATTGTTGCAGGTTCTGGTGGTGCATCATCACTAAACCAAGTAAATGCAGTTGATATCTTGCGTGAGAAAGGCGTTAAGCGTGTTGGTCCTTACATGGTTCCACGTACAATGGCGTCAACGGTTTCTGCATGTCTTGCAACACCGTTTAAAATTAAAGGCGTGAACTACTCAATGAGTTCAGCTTGTGCAACATCTGCACACTGTATTGGCCACGCAGTAGAGCTTATCCAACTAGGTAAACAAGACGTAATGTTTGCTGGTGGTGGTGAAGAGCTAGATTGGTCTCTTACTATGATGTTTGATGCAATGGGTGCATTATCATCTAAGTATAACGATACTCCAGAAAAAGCATCACGTACTTATGATGCAGACCGCGATGGTTTCGTAATTTCTGGTGGCGGCGGTATGCTAGTTATCGAAGAACTTGAGCACGCACTTGCTCGTGGCGCTAAAATTTACGGTGAAATCGTAGGTTACGGTGCAACATCTGATGGCTACGACATGGTTGCTCCATCAGGCGAAGGCGCAGTTCGTTGTATGAAGATGGCGATGCAAAACGTAGACAGCGTTGATTACGTGAACACTCACGGCACATCAACACCTGTAGGTGATGCAAAAGAGCTAGGTGCAATCCAAGAAGTATTTGGTGCTAACAGCCCTGCAATTTCTGCAACTAAAGCAATGACAGGTCACGCACTAGGCGCGGCTGGTGTTCATGAAGCTATTTACTCTACTCTAATGTTAGAGCATGGTTTCATCGCACCAAGCATCAACGTTGAAACGCTAGACCCTGCAGCTGAAGGTCTTGATATCGTAACTGAAAAACGTGATCAAGCACTGAACACTGTAATGTCAAACAGCTTCGGTTTTGGTGGTACAAACGCAACGCTAGTTATTAAGAAATACGAAGCGTAATAGTGTAATCACTGAAAACAAATAATAAAAACCCAGTCATTTAAATTGGCTGGGTTTTTTTATACCTGTTTTCTGTTATGGAAGTGATGATACCAATTCCATTAATTAGTTACATTGGTATAAACTCAAGCCATAAGTCAAAAGGATAGATGAGTAAGAGATGAAAATACTGATTGATGAAAATATGCCTTATGCTGCTGAACTGTTTAGTGGGTTAGGCGAAGTTATTGCTAAATCAGGCAGAACATTAACCGCTGACGATCTGATTGATGTGGATGCATTAATGATTCGTTCAGTAACGAAAGTGAATTCAGATTTGCTCTCAAAAGCCAATAAACTGAAATTTGTCGGTACGGCAACCGCTGGCATGGATCATGTTGATCAAGCATTGTTGAAAGAGAAGGGCATTTTCTTTACCGCCGCGCCGGGCTGTAACAAAGTGGGTGTGGCGGAGTACGTATTAAGTTGTTTAATGGTATTAGCTCAACAACACGGTTTTTCTATTTTCGATAAAACGTTTGGTATTGTTGGTGCTGGGCAGGTTGGATCTTATCTAGCTCAGTGTTTAGATGCATTGAATATTTCTTATCTTTTAAATGACCCAATTAAAGAGCAAGAGGGCGATTCTCGCTCATTTGTAGCATTAGATGAATTGCTAGAAAAATCAGATGTTATCACTCTTCATACACCGATTACTCGTGATGGTGAATACCCTACTCATCACCTTATCGGACAAAAGGTATTATCAAAATTACGTAATGACCAAATATTAATTAACGCTGCTCGTGGTCCTGTGGTAGATAATCAAGCCTTAAAACAACGTTTATTAAAACAAGATGGTTTTAAAGCGGTATTAGATGTTTTTGAGTTTGAACCAGACGTTGATATGGAATTATTACCGTTATTATCTTTTGCTACTCCTCATATTGCAGGGTACGGATTAGAAGGTAAAGCGCGTGGTACGACAATGATATTTAACTCTTACTGTGAGTTTTTAAAACGCAGTGAAAGAGCCGACCCTCAAACATTATTACCGATAGCCCCGATTCCTAACGTGAGATTAAATCAACAATGGGATCATTCAACACTGCACAATTTGATTCAGTTAGTCTATGATGTGCGAAAAGATGATGCCGTATTTCGAAAAGAAATCACAACCGTCGGAGCATTTGATAAAATGCGTAAAGATTATTGGGATAGAAGAGAATACAGTGCTATCACGATCACAGGGACTCAATGCTGTGATCTTACTCCGTTACAACAACTTGGATTTACAATCGAGGAAGTCTAATGACTCAAGAATTTGATGTTGCCATTCTTGGCGCAACTGGTGCCGTTGGCGAAGCAATCGTAGAAGTATTACAAGATCGTAATTTTCCGGTTCGCAATTTATACCTTTTAGCGTCTGAGCGCAGTGAAGGTAAAACAGTTCGTTTTAATGGTAAAACATTAACCGTTGAGAACGTAGAAGAGTTTGATTGGAGCCAAGTACAAATCGGTCTATTTTCTGCGGGCGGTGAATTATCTGCTAAATGGGCACCAATTGCTGCTGATTCAGGCGTAGTCGTTATTGATAACACATCACACTTCCGTTATGACCACGACATTCCATTGGTTATTCCTGAAGTAAACCCTGAAGCGTTAGCTGATTTCCGTAATCGTAATATTATTGCGAACCCTAACTGCTCAACTATCCAAATGTTGGTTGCTTTAAAACCGATTCATGATGCTGTTGGTATCGATCGTATTAATGTATCAACTTACCAATCAGTGTCTGGTTCAGGTAAAGCAGGGATTGATGAGTTAGCAGGCCAAACCGCTAAATTACTAAATGGTTTACCTGCTGAGAATAAAGCATACGATAAACAAATTGCGTTTAACTGCTTACCTCATATTGATGAGTTTATGGATAACGGTTACACCAAAGAAGAAATGAAAATGGTGTGGGAAACGCAAAAAATCTTTGCTGATGATACCATCACAGTAAACCCAACATGTGTACGTGTGCCTGTATTCTACGGTCACGCAGAAGCGGTTCATATTGAGACTCGTGCACCAATCGATGCAGCTGAAGCAACGCGTTTACTTGAAGAAACCGATGGTATTGAAGTATTCCACGGTAATGATTACCCAACACAAGTAAGTGATGCTACGGGTAAAGACCATGTAATGGTTGCTCGTATTCGTGAAGATATCAGCCATTCAATGGGCTTAAATATGTGGGTAGTTGCAGATAATGTGCGTAAAGGCGCAGCAACAAACGCAGTTCAAATTGCTGAAGTGTTAATCCGAGATTACTACTAATAATAATGCGTTAACTTGTTTTTTATAAAATAAAGAGCGTTATTTACTTTAAATTAAAAGCCTTAGTGAAAACTAAGGCTTTTTTCTTCCATAAAGCACACAGTTTTTGCTTAAAAACTACAGTTTTTTTATTATTATCCGATATAGTTACACAGGTATTGATTTTTCATTTTATTAAGAGGCATCTCTAGTGTCTGACGCATCACAAAAAATATTTAAAACGCTGACACCTTTAGCGTTATTCGTTGCCGCACAGTGCTCACAAGCGCACGCCGCGAGCACTATTCAAATCGTTGGTCCTGAAGGTAAGGATCAAACCGTCAGCTCACAGGTTGTAACTGAAGCACAACCGGCTAAGGTATATACCAAATCAGTACCCGCTGAAAAAGCACCACAAGCAAAAGCATCAACCCGAATTTATGGGCCGACGAGAGAAGACGAAACATTATGGTCTATCGCTAGTCGTGTAAATCCATCAAACACAACATCTGTTCAGCAAACACTGCTTGCTATTTATCGTTTGAACCCACAAGCATTTGAAAATAATAATATTCATGGGTTAGAGCCAAATAGCCGATTACGTTTACCGACACTAGAGCAAGTTCGACGTGAAAATACTGATGATGCTAAACAATTATTACAGGCGCACAGTAAAAAATTAGCTGCACAAAAAGCGTCTGAGGCTCAAGTTAAAAGAACCGTTAAGACTGAAAAACCAGCACCTACGCCAAAACCTGCGGTAGTTCCAGTTAAGACTGAAGCTAAGGTCCAAGAGCCAAAGCCGGCTAAAGAAGTGATTAAATCAGTTGCTCCAGTTGCTGAACCAACGGCCTCTGTTGTTGCTTTAAAAACTGAATTAGATACAACGGAACAAGAGTTCACCGCACTTCAAGAAAACAATCACCAATTACGAGTGCGATTAGCACAAGTTCAAAATGAAGTTGATAACTTAAAGAGTGAATTAGGCGATGAAGATCGTATTCGCAATGAAGTAGAAAAATTCATTAATGAACAAAAACAACTTGCAGCTGCTGAGAAAAAAGTTGAGCCAACAGCAATGGATAAGTTGGCATCAAGCCCTGGTTTAATTGCTTCTTTAGCGTTAATCCCAGGAGCTCTTATTGCAGGTTTAATTGCATTCTTCTTATTCCGTCGTAAAAAAGAGGAAGAAGAAGGCGAAGGTGAAGCTCAATCAGAGCAACAACCTGCACCGTTAGTTATGCCAGAAGACAATTTCAATATGGATGATGATATCCCTGAAATTAGCTTGGATGACGATGATGATATTCTTAGCGATTTAAATAATGATGAATTTATCTTTGATGAACAGTCAGATTCAAATGATGACCTATTTGCTGAGTTTGAAACAGACAACGACAACACAGATGAAGACCCATTTGCTGAGTTAGAATCAGATTCTGATTTGGACTCTCTGAGTTTAGAAGATGAGGGTGATCTTGATTTAGAACTTGGTGGGTTAGATGACCTTGATGATGACTTAGATATGTCATCGAGTGCTTTGACCGTAGCTGCCGAAGAGAAAGCGCTCGGTCTTGAAGAGATGGAAAAAGCGCTGAATGATTTTGATAGTGACTTATTCTCAGAAAGTGATTTAGAAGCAGAAGATGATGATTTTGACTTATCACTAATTGATGATTCAGATTCAGAAAAAACATCATCAATTCCAGAGCTTGAAGAAACTGAAGAACTGGAAGGTGGCGAACTTGATCAATCGATGCTAGATGATTTATTTGCTTCAGTTGACGATGAAGATGAAGACGAATCAGTTCTAGACCAAGGTTGGGATCTTGATGAAAATGAAGAGACTAAGCTTGTATTAGAAACTGAAGAAGTAGAAGCAAAAACTGACTCACTTGAAGATGAGTTGGATTTTGATGAACTACTTTCTGGTATGGCAGATGAAGAGTCAGAAAAAGAATCAGCTGTTGAAGATGATATTGATTTAGACTTAGAAGATGAAAGTACGGCATTACTTGATGAACTATTAGACGAATCTGATGATGAAACAGAAGATGAGTTCGATTTAGAAGATAACAGTACCGCTTTATTAGATGAGTTAATTGATGAATCTGATGAAGATCAAGACGATGATCTAGATATTGATGCTGATAGCACGGCTTTACTTGATGAGCTGTTAGATGATGAAAAACTTGATGATGAAGATGACATCACATTAGAAGAAGATAGCACAGCTCTACTGGATGAGTTATTAGCTGATGATGATGAAAAGAATGATAACTTTGAGCTAGATGAAGACAGTACCGCTCTTTTAGATGAACTTATTGGTGATGACACTGATGAGGAAAATGAAACTCTGGGAAAGACTGGCGTTGATGCTGAAGTTAACGGTGTAGCAGCATCAGAAGCGCTTTCTGAAGACACCCCTAGAGATGAAGATTGGCTAATTGAAGATGATGAAGAAGACGAAGATGATATTCCTTTGTTTGAATCAGAACCAAAAAATGAGCATCTTTCTGAGCTAGATTCAGAAGAGGATGAGATTGCATTTGAAGCTGATTTATTAGAATCAACAGAGCCTCAAGTACAGGAAGATGAATTAGCAGAACCTGTATCTGAGTCTGAAATTTTAAATGAGTTTGAAGAAGATGATCTTGATTCATTGTTAGCGGATGATGAAAGTCTACTTGATTTAGAGGAAGAGTCTGTTGATCTTGACGCATTAAATGAAGATGAAGCGCTGAATGAAGAAAGTGAAGACGCATTCTCATTTGACGAAGAACTTGAGTCTGAAATAGAAGAAACAGACGTTTCTAAACTTGCTGAGCCAACAGAACCTGAAGTGATAGCAGAAGATGTTACTGAAGAAACAGTAACTCCTGAAGTTGAAAGCACAGAAGCTCTTGAAGAGGACGATCTTGATGAAGCAACGCTTGATTCGCTATTAGCTGGTGATGAAAGCCTACTTGATTTAGACGAAGAGTCAGTTGATCTTGAAGCATTAAATGAAGATGAAGCGTTAAATGAAAACAGTGAAGACGAATTCTCATTTGATGAAGAGCTTGAGTCAGAAGCAGAAGAGACAGAAGTTTCTGAACTTGCAGAGCCAACAGAACTTGAAGTGATGGCAGAAGATGTTACTGAAGAAACAGTAACTCCTGAAGTTGAAAGCACAGAAGCTCTTGAAGAAGACGATCTTGATGAAGCAACGCTTGATTCGCTATTAGCTGGTGATGAAAGCCTACTTGATTTAGAGGAAGAGTCAGTTGATCTTGAAGTATTAAATGAAGATGAAGCGCTGAATGAAGAAAGCAAAGACGCATTCTCATTTGATGAAGAGCTTGAGTCAGAAGCAGAAGAGACAGAAGTTTCTGAACTTGAAGAGCCAACAGAATCTGAAGTAATAGCAGAAGATACTCTTGAAGAAGCAGTGGCATCTGACGTTGAAAGTACAGAAGCTCTTGAAGAAGATACGCTTGATGAAGATGATCTTGATTCACTGCTAGCTGATGATGAAAGCCTGCTTGATTTAGAGGAAGATCCAGTTGAACTTACAGAATTAACTGACGATGAAGATGATAATGATTTCTCTCTAGATGATTTTGTAGAACAAAACGCAACGGACTTTAGCCAAAAGAGTGAAGAAGAAAGTTCTGTATCTGAATTGGATTTAGATAGCGACGAAGAAGAGCAAGATACAAAGTTTGATGGATTATCTATTGAAGATGCATTAGCGGCTCTAGGTGATGATGACAATGAAATCGATGATTCTGCGTTTAACCTTGATTCAACTGAGGAAGAAACAGAAATCGCTCCATCTCGTGAAGAGTTTAATTTTACTTCGCAAGTATCTGATGAAGAGAAAGAAGCATTAACTCATTTAGATAGCGCTGGCTTAGATATCGACAGTATGCTTGAGGATGGTGGTAGTGATTGGAGTGGTTTCAGTCTTGATGGGCACTCTAATACAGAATCAGATCTTGAAGATGAAGATTGGTCAGAGCAACCTAATGTTGAAAATGACCCTCATGGCGAGAATCGTTTTTTAAGTATTGAAGCATTGATTGCTGAAACTGAAAAGGGCGATAAAAATGACTTTGAAGAAGAAGATTTAAATCTAGATGTAGGTTTGGATGAATTTCCAGACATGCTAGGCAACGTTGCAGAACATGATGTGGATGTAAACAGCGATGCTCAAAGTAAACTAGATTTAGCAAAAGCATATATTGAAATGTCTGATGATAAAGGCGCTTTAGAGTTGCTTGAGGACGTTCTTCGTAGTGATGATGTTTCCTTAAAAATCGAAGCTGAAAAATTAATGAAACAAATCGGCTAACTTAAGAAACAATATTAAAAAGGCGGTGGCAGTGAGCTCCGCCTTTTTTTATAATGATGTCTAATTGAATTAAAAGAAAAGAAATCATGCGAATAGCTCTATGTATTGAATATGATGGTGCCGAATATTACGGTTGGCAACGTCAAAGAGATGTAAACAGTGTCCAAGAAGAACTGGAAAAAGCATTAACTATCGTTGCTAATGAGCCTATTGAAGTTCATTGTGCAGGTCGAACGGATGCTGGTGTTCACGGTACAGGACAAGTCGTGCACTTTGATACAACAAGTTCTCGCAAATTAGCAGCGTGGATGATGGGGGCGAATGCGAACTTACCAAAGAACATCGCAGTTCGTTGGGCCAAAGAGGTAAATGAGGATTTTCATGCTCGTTTTACCGCTACTGCTCGTCGTTATCGCTATATCATCTATAATAATCGTTTGCGTCCAGCAATTTTAGGGCATGGTGTAAGCCATTATCATGATGCGTTAGATGCGAATTTAATGCATGAAGCTGGTCAATATTTATTAGGCGAAAATGATTTTACGTCATTTCGTGCCGTTCACTGTCAATCACGTTCACCATGGCGCAACTTAATGCACTTAAAAGTCACTCGTCATGGTGATTTTATTGTTATTGATATTAAAGCAAACGCTTTTGTTCACCATATGGTTCGTAACATTACCGGTAGCTTAATCGAAGTAGGCAAAGGAAAGCAAAAACCAGAATGGATTAAATGGTTATTAGAAGCTAAAGACCGAAAACTGGCTGGAGCTACGGCTAAAGCCGAAGGTTTGTATCTTGTGGATGTAGATTACCCGCTAGAATGGGAATTACCGCGAGTACCACTAGGTCCTTTATTTCTAGATAATGATTGATTTATCACTACGAAAAGTAGAGATGGATTCAATATTGAAAATAGGTACAACCAGTTTTTTATCTACACTGGCGGATATTTATGGTTTAATCTATTTAATTGAATTTTATTCTCTTGCGATGGTGCGAGAGATCACTAATAGAAAGGTCGTCCATGAGTTGGCTTGAAAAGATTTTTAATACAAGCAATATTGTTAGTTCACGTAAAGCATCGATCCCTGAAGGGGTTTGGACGAAATGTACGTCATGTGAACAAGTTCTTTATTCTGCAGAATTAGAGCGTAACCTAGAAGTGTGTCCAAAATGTGACCATCATATGCGAATGAAAGCTCGTAAGCGTCTTGAAACATTCTTAGATGCAGAAGGTCGTGTTGAAATTGGTGCTGAATTAGAACCAAAAGATGTTTTAAAGTTTAAAGATTCAAAGCGTTATAAAGATCGTATCTCTGCTGCACAAAAATCAAGTGATGAAACAGATGCTCTAGTGGTAATGAAAGGTACTCTATTAGAATTACCGGTTGTTGCATGTGCATTTGAATTCTCATTTATGGGTGGTTCAATGGGTTCTGTTGTTGGCGCTCGCTTTGTTAAAGCGGTAGATGCTGCAATTGAAAATAACTGTCCTCTTGTATGTTTCTCTGCAAGTGGTGGCGCACGTATGCAAGAGGCGCTTATGTCTCTAATGCAAATGGCAAAAACAAGTGCAGCTCTAGCTCGTTTGTCTCGTAAAGGCCTACCATTTTTCTCTGTACTAACTGACCCAACAATGGGTGGTGTATCAGCAAGTTTAGCAATGCTAGGTGATATCAATATCGGTGAACCAAAAGCGTTAATCGGCTTTGCTGGTCGTCGTGTTATTGAGCAAACTGTGCGTGAAGATCTTCCTGAAGGTTTCCAACGTAGTGAATTCTTGCTTGAGCATGGTGCGATTGACATGATTGTTGACCGTCGTGAAATGCGTCAACGTATCGGTGGGTTAATGGCTAAAATGACGAATCAAGAGTCACCATTAGTTGTTCCTGTTGATGGTTCACACTAAGAATTAAATCAAATGGGACCAAGGTTGTTAGTTCTTACTTTAAAACAGCAACCTAAGTCATATATACTGTCACTATATTCGTTAGTGAAGTAGTTGAATTATGACAACATTTGATTCTCCGAAAGCCACATCTGATTTATCGGTGTGGCTTCGTTATTTAGAAAGCATTCATACTAGTGCAATAGATTTGGGTTTAGACCGTGTTCAGCGTGTTGCACAACGAGCAAAATTAACTAAACCAGCACCAACGGTAATCACAGTTGCAGGAACAAACGGTAAAGGTTCAACCTGTGCATTAATGGAATCTATTTTAATCAATGCTGGTTATCGTGTTGGTGTTTATAGTTCTCCTCATCTTATTCGTTACAACGAACGTATTCGTATTAATGGTAACGACTTATCTGATTCTCTTATTTCTCAGTCTTTTGCTGCTATTGAAGCGTGGCGTAAAGATATTTCACTTAGTCTTTTTGAATTCGGAACGCTTTCTGCTCTTTGGGCTTTTAAAGCGCATCAAGTTGATGTGGTTTTGCTTGAAGTTGGCCTTGGTGGACGTTTAGATGCGACGAATGTTGTTGATCATGATGTATCAATTATTACAAGCTTAGCTGTTGATCATGTTGATTGGTTAGGTGACGATATTGAAGTCATTGGTTTTGAAAAGGCGGGCATTTTTCGTTCAGAAAAACCAGCTATTTGTGGTCAACCTAATCCACCTTCAAGTGTTGCAGCTCATGCAGATGATATTAATGCTGATTTATATCAGGTTGGTTATCAATTTGATTATAACGTGCATGCAGATACTCAAACGTGGTCGTGGAAGAGTGGAGCATTTGATCTAGATAACTTACCATTACCTAATTTACCACTAGCGAATGCAGCGACGGCCATTATGGCTTTAGGTGTTTCAGGATTAGAATTGAGTGATATTAATATTGTTGAAGGTTTAAAATCAGCAACGTTACCTGGAAGAATGCAGCGATTGACTCGTGGCAACTCTGAATTTGAGCCTACGATTATACTTGATGTTGCGCACAACCCACATTCGGCGCACTATCTTGTACAGCAAGTAAGACAGCGTTTCCCAAATAAGAAAATCCATGCAGTAGTAGGGATGTTACATGATAAAGACATTAAATCTACTTTAGGTGAGTTCACGGGAGTGATTGATGTTTGGTATCCTGCATCGTTATCAGGACCAAGAGCGGCTAACGCAAGTGAATTAACCGCTGTTTTATCAAAAGAAATAACAGAATATTCATCACCTGTTGATGCTTTTAAAGTAGCATTACAACAGGCTGAAAATGAAGATTTAATTTTAGTCTTCGGATCATTCCATACGGTCGGTGAAGTATGGGATTACTGGAAAAAAGAAGCATGAGGAACATGAGTGTCTAGTCCATTTCAACGACGTTTAGTCGGAACCATAATATTGGTTGCTATTGGGGTAATTGTTTTACCTGATCTATTTGATGGTAAGAAAAAGCATTACCAAGAAGAGTTTGCAAGTATTCCAATTAAGCCTGAGCTTTCTAAAGATGTAGAGCAATTTGAGATTCAAGAGCCGGTTGATTTTGATGCGGAACTTCCAGATGAACCTGTCGAAGTAACTATTGAATCTTCACCTACTGAGCCTGAAAAAGAAACGTTGACGATTGTTGAGAAAAAACAATCACAGCCTTCTAAAGTGGATTATGCAAAAAGCGCATGGATCATTCAGCTTGGTGTATTTAGAAATGCAGACAACGCAAAAAATCTTGCTCTTAAGCTACGTAAGCAAGGTTACCAAGCGCATACTTTCCCTAAAGATCCACAATCTGGTGATTTAGTTCGAGTTGCTGTTGGTCCAGATGTTTCTAAACCTGATCTAGAAAAGCAACTGCCAAAATTAAAAGAAATAACTGGCTTAAATGGTCAATTGCTCAAATTTACACCACTAAACCCATAAGAAAACGTTTGCGTAGCGGATTTTTCTGTTAAAATGCGCAGCAACAGAGAAAAGATAAATTATGATTTGGATCGATTTTGTCATTTTAGGCGTTATTAGCCTGTCAGCTTTAATCAGTTTGATTAGAGGTTTTGTAAAAGAAGCGTTGTCTTTGGTTATTTGGTTTGGTGCATTTTTTATTGCCAGCAACTTTTATCCAAAGCTAGCGGTTTACTTTACAAATATTCATGACGAAATGATAAGAAATGGCAGTGCGATAGCTGCCTTGTTTGTGGCAACCTTAATTGTTGGTGCGGTTGTTAACTACGTAGTAGGTCAATTAGTACAAAAAACAGGGTTGTCAGGAACCGATAGGATTTTAGGAATTGTCTTTGGAGGCTTAAGAGGCGTGCTAATCATAGCAGCTGTTTTATTCTTCATTGATGCCTTTACTTCTTTATCAGATTCAGAGTGGTGGAAGCAATCACAATTAATACCGCAATTTTCGGTAGTAATTGAGTGGTTCTTCGATTACTTAAAGGATACATCAAGTTTTCTTCCTGGCGCTAAATAGCGCCAGTTTTTTAGCAAATTGAGGACTCTAGGACATGTGCGGTATTGTTGGAATCGTGGGCGCAACACCAGTAAACCAGTCAATCTATGACGCTTTAACAGTGCTACAACATCGTGGCCAAGATGCTGCTGGTATTATTACCATAGAAAGCAATCGTTTCCGTCTGAGAAAGGCGAACGGTTTGGTGAAGGATGTATTTGAAACAAAACACATGCAACGCCTACAAGGTAACGTTGGTATTGGCCATGTTCGATACCCTACAGCAGGCAGTTCTAGTGCGTCAGAAGCGCAACCTTTCTATGTTAACTCTCCATTTGGTATCACCCTCGCGCATAACGGTAACTTAACCAATGCGAACGAAATCCGTGAGACTTTATTTGAACAAGAACGTCGTCATGTTAATACAACTTCAGATTCAGAAGTGTTATTAAATATTTTTGCGCACCATCTTGATGAATCAAAAAATTACCCATTAACTCAAGAAGATATTTTTAAAACAGTCACTAAAGTTCACGAGCAAATTCGTGGTGCTTATGCGGTAACCGCAATGATTATTGGACACGGTATGGTTGCCTTCCGAGATCCAAATGGTATTCGTCCATTATGTCTAGGTAAACGCAAAGTTGAAGGCCGTACAGAATATATGGTGGCTTCAGAGTCTGTAGCTTTAGATGCTGTCGGTTTTGATTTTGTTCGTGATGTTGCACCAGGTGAAGCGATTTATGCTCCATTTGAAGGTGGGCTATATACACAACAATGTGCACATGAACCTAAACTAAACCCATGTATTTTTGAGTTTGTTTACTTTGCTCGCCCTGATTCTTTTATCGATAAAATTTCGGTATACAGTGCTCGAGTTGAAATGGGTAAGCGTTTGGGTGAAAAAATTAAGCGTGAATGGGAAGATCTTGATATTGATGTTGTATTGCCTATTCCTGAAACATCATGTGACATCGCATTAGAAATCGCACAAATTATTAATAAACCTTACCGTCAAGGTTTTGTTAAGAATCGTTATGTTGGCCGTACCTTTATTATGCCAGGACAACAAGAGCGTAAGAAATCTGTACGTCGCAAGCTAAACGCGATTCGTTCTGAATTTAAAGATAAAAATGTTTTATTGGTTGATGACTCTATTGTGCGTGGAACAACCTCAGAGCAGATTATTGAAATGGCTCGTGATTCTGGTGCTAAGAACGTTTATATGGTGTCAGCGGCTCCTGAAATTCGTTTCCCTAACGTATATGGCATCGATATGCCAAGTGCAAATGAATTGATCGCACATGGTCGTGAAGTGGATGAGATCTGTAAGGCGATTGGTGCTGATGCCCTTATTTTCCAAGATCTTTCGGACTTAGTTGATGCGGTTGGTTGCGGTAACAGAGAGATTGAGAAATTTGAAACATCGGTTTTCAATGCGCATTATGTTACGGGTGATGTTGATCAAAATTACTTAGAGTATTTAGAAAGCCTACGTAATGATGATGCAAAACAAGATAACGAAGCACAGAATGTAGCAAGTCTCGATATTTATAACGAAGAGATTTAATTTTCGTTCAGAATAAAAAAAGCCTGTGATTTCACAGGCTTTTTTATATGTAATACATTAATCAGGAATGTGATTACTTACAAAATCAATAAACAAACGTACTTTTTCAGGTTGATGATCTTTGTAGTTGTATATCATGTAAATATCACGAGGGTTAGCAGACCAATCACTTAGAACTCGAATAAGCGAACCTTCCTCTAGATATTGGCTGATCATGATATCTGGCATTAAGGTAATCCCCAATCCATTTGAACACGCCATACGAATTACATTTAGTTCACTTGCTTCAAAACGTCCAGCATCGGTAATTGTAACTGATTCACCATCTCTGTTGGTTAAGCGCCAACGCATTAAAGGGTTGCCTTTCAATAGACTGTGTTTATGCAGTTCTTGCGCATGAGTTGGTTCAGAGTTTTTTTCTAAGTAAGTTGGGCTCGCAACTAAAATATCTTCCAAAGAGCCAATTTGACGAGCAATAAGAGAGGAATCTCGTTGCTTACCAACGCGGAAAATAATATCCCAATCAGTAGGGTCAAGCTGCTCGGGTTGATTGCTCATGGTTAAGTTGATGCTAATATCAGGATAAAGCAGCATAAACTTATTCAAAATGGGTTGGATCATGCGTTTAGTTAGGTTTGAAGGCGCTGCAATCTTTAGCTTTCCTGCTGCACCACGACATTCTTCACCTAGATATTCACTGGTGTTTACCAATGTCGCTAGAATAGGGGCACATTCATCGTAAAACTTTTGACCAGCTTCAGTAAGAGATAATTTCCTAGCATGACGGTTGAGTAAGCGAATATCTAAAGAATCTTCTAAAGCTTGAATCCGACGAGTAATTGTCGCAACAGGAATTAGGGTTTTTCTTGAAGCTGCAGTGTAGCTGCCATTTTCAACCACTTGTCGAAACAAATTCAAATCATCTAATTTCATTATATTAAGATACTCTCCGTTTTTTAGAGCGCTAAAGTGTAACAAAAATGCGTGAATTGGTGTTGTTATAAGTCAACTAAAATGAAAATCTGTAAATAAAAGTCCAAATTCACGGCTAATTTAGCATTTTATTAATAATGATAGCTAAAATAATTTGTGCTCGCTTGGATCTCGAACTAAATTTATTTTAGATAATAAAAATAATAGGTATTGAATTTGGGTGCGTGCAGAGGGTAGTCGTATGTCAGTGTCAGTAGAGCAGGCAACAAGAAGAAAGGAAGGAGAGGGGAACACTCCTGTAGAAGATCTATTAAGAAACAAAGATATTTTGATTGTTGATGATGATCCAATCTTTCGTTCAATGATAAGAGCGGTCTTAGAAACATATTCGTGCAATGTTAAAGAAGCGAACAACGGCCTTGAAGGTTTACAAATGCTTAAGCATTCTTTACCTGATGTATTGCTGTGTGATTTAGCCATGCCTATTTTGAACGGCATCGAATTTGTAGAGGAAGCGGTATTGGAATACCCAATGCTTCCAATTATTGTTATTTCAGGTAGCGGTGATATGCAAGATGTCGCTAAGGTGTTGCGTCTTGGAGCAAAAGATTTTCTAGTTAAACCAATTAGCGATGTATCAATTTTAATTAAATCGCTCTCTTCTGCATTAAAGCTAAGTGAAGAAAGCTCATTAAGAATGCAAGATTTTTCTAGTCAGTGGTTTAGAACATCTGAGTTGGATAAAAGTTGTAATGATGAACTACATTGGCATTTAGAGTATTTACAAGAAGAGCCTAATGTTGGTCGAGAATTATTGTTTGAGTTATTGCCAGAGAGTGAAGCTCAGCATGCTAACTGGAAATTAAGTTATCGTTTATTGCAATCAACCGATGGTATGCCTTTAATCTTTGATTATGAATGGTTATTGGATGGTCGTTTATTTTTCTATCTTGTCGATTCCGACTCAGGTGGGGAAAACGGTGTTATTTCTTGTTTATTAATCAGAGCCTTCTTTAATGATTTTATTCGAGACCAACAGATGTCCACTAATACGATTTCTGCAATGGTCGCATCAATAGAAAAAGGCATGAGTACAATGGATAATAGCCAAGCTATGTCGGGCGTTTTTGGGTATGTTGATTTGTCCGAGCAAGCGGTTTTTATTTTATCAGCTGGTCTTGATGCTATCTGGGAAAGTAATAATCAACGTAATGTGCTCCGAGCAAATAATCAATTAACGATTAATGCGTCAAATAACCAAGTTCATCGTTTTTCAGTGAAAGAAGGTGCGAATAGCCTTTCATTAAATAACGTAGGGTGCAGCAGCTTTAAGTTGGAATTGACATCGTTTTAGAATTGATTAAAGTCGAGGTTTGTTTACATTCTGGTTAACTTTTTGATTCTTTAGAGGCTGATTTGCATTTTACCCGTAGAGTATTTTGGTTCGTTACTGGATTAACATCGCTTATTTTAGGTTTAATCGGTGTTATTCTGCCTCTTTTACCAACTACACCTTTCCTGTTATTAGCTAGCGCATGTTTTATGAAAGCATCGCCGCGAGTTAACCATTGGTTGATTACTCATCCATTTTTAGGTCCTCCGATTGTTGAGTGGCAAGAGAAAAAAACGATTAAAAAATCAATAAAGAAAAAAGCCTTTCTTTTGATAATACTAAGTTTTGTAATTTCAATTATTCTTGCACCACTATTATGGGTAAAACTAGGCCTATTTTGTTTTGCTATTGTGCTTTTGGTCGGTTTTTCAAGGATTCCTACATCGGAGTAGGTTTATATTAACTCTTTGATCAACTACGCACCTTGCTTGGTAATACTTGCTCATGGATGAGAAAGTGAATACCATTGCTCGGTTAATTTATTTTTATGCCCGAATAGAGGCAAAGCAGGTCAAATAACCATGTCTACAGAAACACTAGCACTGATTAAAAGCAGCATTAAATCAATTCCTGATTACCCTAAAGCTGGCATTATGTTCCGTGATGTAACAAGCTTAATGGAAGACCCAAAAGCATACCAAGCAACGATTCAACTATTAGTTGAAAAGTATAAGCAAGGCGGCTTTACAAAAATCGTTGGTACTGAAGCTCGTGGTTTCTTATTTGGTGCACCGTTAGCATTAGAATTAGGTGTTGGTTTTGTTCCTGTTCGTAAACCGGGTAAATTGCCTCGTCCAACTATCGCACAAACTTACGACTTAGAGTACGGTACAGATACATTAGAAATTCATACTGATGCGATTATTGAAGGGGACAAAGTACTTGTTGTTGATGATCTATTAGCAACGGGTGGAACGATTGAAGCAACAGTAAAACTGATCCGCCAACTTGGTGGTGAGGTTGAGCATGCCGCATTTGTTATTAATCTTCCAGAAATTGGTGGCGAAGCACGTTTAGAAGGCCTAGGTCTAAACGTATACAGCATTTGTGAGTTTGCTGGTCACTAATTCTTCATATACACAGTTAATTACGTGAGATCTCTCTATCAAGGAAGATCTCATTTTTTTGCTGTGCTACGATTTAGATCTATTTTATTTTGGGCTGTATTCTATGAGCTATCAAGTATTGGCGCGGAAGTGGCGACCACATCATTTTAAAGATGTTGTAGGCCAACCTCATGTGCTTACTGCGTTGGAAAACGCACTTGACCATAATCGACTTCATCACGCTTATCTATTTAGCGGAACTCGTGGTGTGGGTAAAACCACGATTGCGCGTTTATTTGCTAAAGGATTGAACTGTGAAGAAGGGATCACATCAACACCGTGTGGTGTGTGTTCAACATGTAAAGAAATCGACGAAGGGCGTTTTGTTGATTTACTTGAAATCGATGCAGCTTCTAGAACGAAAGTGGAAGATACACGTGAACTATTAGATAACGTTCAATATAAGCCTGCGCGTGGTCGCTTTAAGGTTTATTTGATCGATGAAGTTCATATGTTATCTCGTCACAGTTTCAATGCGCTATTAAAGACATTGGAAGAGCCGCCTGAATATGTGAAATTCTTATTAGCTACAACGGATCCACAAAAGCTACCTGTAACGATTCTTTCTCGTTGCTTGCAGTTTCATCTTAAGCACATCAGTGTTGATCAAATTCATGAGCAGTTAGATTTTGTTCTTGATAAAGAAGAAGTATCAAAAGAAGCTCGAGCTCTTGGGCTTATTGCTCATGCTGCTGATGGCAGTATGCGTGATGCATTAAGTTTAACGGATCAAGCTATTGCTCTTGGTAACGGTTCAGTGACGGCTGAAATTGTATCGGCAATGCTCGGAACCTTAGATACTGATCAAGCGATTCGCATTTTAGAGGCGATCAGCACTAAAAATATGCAGACATTGATGAATTGCGTAAATGATCTTGCTGATATTGGTGTTGAATGGGATGGATTAGCGAAAGAGTTAGCTAATCAGCTTCATAAATTAGCTATGTATCAAGCATTACCAGCCACTCTAGATAAAACACAACCAGATGCTGAACGTATTGAGCTATTAAGTACGCAGTTGTCGCCTCAAGAAGTGCAATTGTTTTATCAAATCGTACTGCAAAGCCGTAAAGATTTACCGTTAGCACCAAGTGAGCGAACGGGTGCAGAGATGATGCTATTGAGAATGGTAGCATTTCGTCCTGTACATGCTCAGGCACTAGAAGCGCAGCCAATTGCGGTGCCATCAACAGAGCCTCAAGCAATCAATACAGCACCAAGAGTGCAGCAACAAGCTCCTTCTGCTCCTGTTAATGTTGCGCCTCAAGCACAAAGACCAATGGCGTCTCAACAGCGTCCTACAATGCCACAGCAAACACAGCAAGGTTATGCACCAGCGACTGTGCCACCGCAAACTGAGCAGCCACCAATGTATGATGCTCCTCCTATGGGGAATCAATCAGCTGAAGCTGCGGCACCAGCACCTCAACACCCTTCTTCTACGCAGGCACCTATGCAAGAGACGCCAGCACCACGAAGTGGGATATTAGGTGTTCGTAACCAACTGCGTAGTGCAAAAAATAATTTAACCAATACAGGTACTGGCTCAAAAAAGGCTAGTGCGACATCCGATAAGAAAAAAACGAGTTCAGTGTTAGAGCGTATTGCTGAAAAGCAGCATTTAGCGCCTCGTGCTCAGGTGTCGCAAATTGGAAATTCAGCAACACAAGAGAAAAAGCCAGAAGAGCCGTATCGTTGGAAATCGACCCAACCAGAAATTAAAAAAGTGGTTAGCGATGTTACTCCAACGAAACTAAAACAAGCGCTAGAGCATGAAAAAACGCCTGAAATGGTGAAATTGCTTGTTGAAGAGTCATCAAAACAAGATACTTGGTCAGCCTTGGCAATGTCATTAACATTACCAAAGTTAGTACAGCAGCTTGTTTTAAATTCAGCATTTGTTGAGCAAGATAACCAAATTAAGCTACATTTACGAGCAGCTCAATCGCATTTAAATGGCGACAAAGCCAATGAGCTGATCACTCAAGCGTTAACGCAAACATTAAATCGAGAAGTGACGGTAACCATCGATATTAGTGATGAAGGAACAACACCTTTAGAGCTGCGTGAGCAAATGTATCAAACTAAATTGCAAACGGCTTATCAGAGTTTGCAGCAAGATCCACACGTCAATTTCTTTATTCAGAGATTTGGGGCAGAGATGGATCAAGAAAGTGTGAGACCTATTTAACATAAGCGTTCATACAATCTAATTTAAAATTTAGAGTGGGTTGAAAACAAAAATTTAACCCCCATTTTTTTAGTAACAAAGAAGTAAACTTAAGAGAGAATAATTATGTTCGGTGGTAAAGGCGGCATGGGCAACTTGATGAAGCAAGCCCAGCAAATGCAAGATCGCATGCAGAAGATGCAAGAAGAAATCGCAAACATGGAAGTAACTGGTGAGTCAGGTGCTGGTCTAGTTAAAGTAACTATCACTGGTTCTCATAGTGTTCGTCGTGTTGAAATCGATCCAAGCCTAATGGAAGAAGACGAAAAAGAAATGCTAGAAGATTTGATCGCAGCTGCGTTCAATGATGCATCTCGTCGCATTGAAGAAACACAAAAAGAAAAAATGGCAAGTGTAACTGGTGGAATGCAAATGCCACCGGGCTTTAAAATGCCATTCTAATTTATCTTTATGATAAAGCTGAGATTAATAACGCATTATTAGTCTTGGAATAATTAGGCGGCTCAGTGGCTGCCTTTTTCTTTTTAGGAATATAAGAAACTATGCGAACCAGTGGTTTACTAGAACAATTAATGGAATCATTACGATGCTTACCTGGTGTCGGCCCAAAATCAGCTCAGCGAATGGCTTTCCACTTACTTCAGCGTAATCGCCAAGGTGGAATGCAACTAGCTGACGCACTTTCTCAAGCGATGTCAGAGATTGGTCACTGTTCGGAATGTCGAACATTTACTGAGGAAGATACTTGCGCAATTTGTTTGAATCCAAAGCGTCAAGCAAGTGGTGAAATGTGTATTGTGGAAAGTCCTGCAGATATTGTTGCAGTAGAAGCAACAGGGCAGTTTTCTGGGCGTTACTTTGTGCTAATGGGACATTTATCGCCACTGGATGGTATTGGTCCAAGCGATATTGGTTTAGATTTATTAGATCATCGTTTGAACCGTGGTGATATCAAGGAAGTGATTCTTGCAACTAACCCAACAGTTGAAGGTGAAGCAACGGCGCATTATATTGCAGAGCTTTGCCAAGAACACCAAGTACCAGCTAGTCGAATAGCTCATGGTGTTCCAATGGGCGGTGAATTAGAATTAGTTGATGGTACAACGTTATCTCACTCTATTCTTGGTCGTCAGAAGCTTTATTAGTTTTTAAAAATAGAGCTGGAGTTTGGAGTAGTCCGCCTGCGATTGCTCCAAATAAATGTGCCTCTGTAGCTACTTTCGCATTTATTAATGAGATGGTCGATGCACTGGCTCCAAAATAGTGTTCCCAACTGATTTTAGCAATAACACCCAGTAGCAATAACCATCCGGTTTGGCGTTTATTTTTTATATCTTCAATGGCAGCCCAAACAAATAACCCATGTAATACGCCTGACAGTCCAACATAAGCTTGTATTGGCGTAAAGAGTAACGCTAATCCAGTTAATAAGCTGATAGAAAATAGTAAAATCGATAATTTTTTAAGGGTAAGTAGTTCCTTAAAAATATAGCCAAAAATGACGAGAGCAGCAGCATTCATTACTAAATGTGCTAGATTGGTATGGGTAAAGTTCCCTGTTACTATGCGCCAAAGCTCACCATGCTCTATCAGATTGCGATTCCATGCCAATATATCCGATACCATACTAAATTGAGCAATACCAAGCCCAATCAGAATGGGAAGTAATAATTTAAACAAGTAAAGGTTCCTTGTGATTCGATTTTGTCTTCAATGCTTAAAAACAAAAAAAGCCTGTATATGTGAGTGGATCACACCCATTAGTACGGATATTGAATTAATCATACTACAGCATCCAACAGAAGCTAAGCGCCCATTAGGAACGGCGAAAATTTTATCGTTAAGTTTGGCAAATTGTCGTACTTTTATTGGCGAGAATTTTTCAGAACATTCTGAGTTAAATCAATTATTAGCTGATGATAGTTATCATCATCAAGTTTTATTTTTAGATAATGAAAGCCAAGCTATTGGTACAGATAAAACCCTTCTTCAAAAGAAACAACGCGTTATTCTATTAGATGGTACGTGGAAAAAAGCATATAAAATGTGGCAGTTGTCCACTAATTTGCATTCCTTACCTAAGGTGCATCTAAATACGAATTTATCTGGTAATTACCGAGTACGTAAAGCGCCAAAAGATAATGCATTATCAACAGCGGAAGCGGGATACCACATTTTAACTCAGCTAGATAATGACTGTGTAGTATCAGGTAATAGTGCAAAGTTTGATTCTATTTTAACGGCATTTGATAACATGATTGAGTTTCACATTAGTCAAATGCCGGAAGGGGTATTTGAGAAGAACTACCGTTCATAGTTTGCTATATACCAATCCAAGTAAGTACATAATTGATACTTATATGAATTGGCATTGATTTTTAAATAGGAACAAAAAGTTGATTATATAAACGCTGAGCATAGCCATCGGTCATGCCAGCGATATAATCCGCAATTACCCGATGTGCATTAGCGCCTGACTCTTTCGCCTCTCTCCATTCTCTTTTGTCATTTTCTGGTAATAAGCGTTCGGGATCGGAATTGAGCGCATCAAATATCTCCATGACTATTTGTTGACCCTTATATTCAATACGCTGCATTTCAGAATTGTGAATTACGAATTGGCCGACAAACTTTTTCAATACTTCTAAAGCATAACTCATAGAAGGGCTTAAAAAAGCATTCCAACGCAGTAATTCAGACTCAAATTCTGGTTCATTATTAAAGGTGGTAGGTTTAATAGTAATCGAGGTTAATAGAGCATTTACGATACTACCAATGCCGTCTTTACGCTGATACTGTAAGCCTGAAAATAGTTTATCGCTGATGGTTTCAATATTTGCTTCAAACCACTCATCACCGCATTCGGCCAATTTACTTGCGACCGATTCCTGCCACTGATTACGAGTAACAATTCCCATCACAATGGCATCTTCTAAGTCATGAACGCCATAAGCAATATCGTCAGCCAATTCCATGATGGAACAATCGATGGATTTAAAGCGAGTTTTACGGTGTGTGTGTTGACTCTCTTGCTGAAAGCGGAAAGTAGAAAATAGCGCTTTATCGACGTCCGATAGCGGTTTTAAAATCCAATTTAAAATATCTGCGTCATCACGATAAACCCCTTTTGGTGGATGCCAATCAATGGATTTTAGATGACGTACATTACTTACTTCTTGTGGTCGCTCTGTCGAATGAACTTGATCGAGAAATGCTGGATATTTTAAAACGCCCAACAAGGTTCTTCTGGCTAAATTCATACCGAAATGCTCAGTATAAGGTTCTAATTTGCTTAAAATCCGTAGAGTTTGACCATTACCTTCAAAACCACCGTGATCACGCATCATATAATTTAGAGCGATTTCACCACCATGACCAAAAGGGGGGTGGCCGATGTCATGAGCCAAGCAGATGCTTTCCATTAAGCTGGTTGATGTCAAAAGGGCGCGAAACTCAGGCTGTCTAAGCTTTAACTGCGCAACAACACCCGTTCCTATTTGAGATACTTCTAAAGAATGCGTTAATCGAGTGCGATAAAAGTCATTGGCACTACCAGGGCCGTGCACTTGAGTTTTAGCTTGAAGACGGCGAAAAGCAGCAGAGTGAAGAATACGAGCACGATCTCGTTGAAAAACGCTGCGCTGATCATTACGACGTAACTTTTGTTCGTTACTGATACGATCTTCCCAGTGAGGGGATAGAGTAATTTCATTCGGTTTATTCATTATTATTGTTCTCGAAGTTATTTCTATCTCTATATCATTACAGGCTTGCTACAAAAAGATCAATGGTTTATAGCAATTCTAGATATTATCTCGACATTATTTATGCTTATATCACTGAATTAATCAGGTTATATATCAGAGAATATAGAGCAAGAACACACAGTTATATTTGTATTATTTAGTTCGTGTATACGGATTGTTATAATAAAAACCACTTTGTTGAATGGAATAACAATATGAGTAGTGTCGTTAATTTGATAGATCAATTTGAACAGCTTAAACACGCGTATCAAACGTCGCCAAATTCATCAAAAGATGAGCGATTATTGCTGCTTGGCCAATTAAAAGAAGCCTTATTATTTGAAAAAGAAAATATAACGAGCGCATTAGAAAAAGATTATGGATATCGAAGTCATTTTGACTCCACTGTTTGTGATTTAATGCCATCAATTCAACATATTAATTACACGACCAAACGTTTATCAAAGTGGTTAAAACCACAAAAACGCAGTGCTGGTTTATTGCTTTCTCCATCAAGATTACAAGTCATTTACCAACCTTTAGGCGTGATAGGTGTGATTGTTCCTTGGAATTTTCCAATCTATTTAAGTATAGCGCCAATTGTTACAGCTATCGCAGCTGGTAATAGAGTGATGGTGAAATTGAGTGAATATACGCCAGAAACCAATCAAGTACTTCGTCGAGTATTTTCCGATTTATCAGAACATGTATGCATCATTGAAGGTGCAGCTGATGTAGCTGCTGAATTCTCTCAGCTACCCTTTAATCACTTGTTATTTACGGGCTCAACTCAAGTAGGAAAATTAGTTGCAAGTGCAGCAGCCAAAAATCTTACGCCAATTACTCTTGAACTTGGTGGTAAATCACCTGTTATTATCGCTGATGATGCGGATTTAATATCGGCAGTTGACGCCATTATGCTCGGAAAATCAATGAATGCAGGGCAAATATGCGTAGCACCTGATTATGTTTTTATTCCTAAAGATAAGGTCGAAAAGTTTATCTCTTTGTATGTTCGTCGATTTTCACAGGCGTTCCCTGAAAAAAAAGGAAAACGCGAATACAGCCATATTATTAATCAAGCTCAGTATGAACGTTTAGAATCGTATCTTACGGATGCTAAAGAAAAAGGAGCGACGCTCACTTCGATAGAAGGCGATGCACAAGCGGAAAGTCGTTCGTTTTTGCCATACCTACTTACAGACGTTAATGACGATATGCTAGTAATGCAAGAAGAGATATTTGGACCAATTTTACCCATCATTGGCTATGAGGCTATTGAAGAAGCATTTGATTATATTAAGCAGAGACCGAGGCCATTGGCTCTGTATGTGATGTCTTCCGATAAGCTGTTAATTAAACAGATTATTGAAAATACACACAGTGGTGGGATGGCAATCAACGATACTATGATGCATGTTGCTGCTGATGACGCCCCATTTGGTGGAATCGGTGATTCTGGTATGGGAAGCTATCATGGCATAGAAGGTTTTATTACGTTTTCACATGTTAAAACCGTATTATCAACGCCAACTTGGTTGCCAAGAGCACGGTTATTATTGAAGCATAAAAAATCGATGCTTAAAGTATTAGGCTTAAAATTTATGAAATAGGCCAGTTAGTCGGCTTTTGTGGTGGTTTAGCAGTTGGCAAATGAGGGGAACAGTCGTATGATCTGCTTCCCTTTTTTAATGTGAATTGCCCTTTATGTCTCAACATCAACCGGTTCAAGGCGCGTCTTGGATGCTTACCGCAGGACTTGCTTTTGCGATAGTAAACAGTATTGCTCAATATGTAAGTATGAACTTTGGTCTTCCATCTACCATGGTTGCTTTGGTTCAATACGCTATTGCTTTGGTTGTTATTTTACCTTACCTACGAACATTAGGTCTTCGCAATTCACTTCGAACTGAACACTTTGGTATGCATGCTCTTCGTGTATTCTTATCAGTTATCGGTATTCAGTTATGGCTGTGGGCTCTCGCTTACCCTGTTCCAATTTGGCAAGGCATTGCTCTTTTGATGACATCTCCATTATTTGCAACCATTGGCTCAGGTCTCTTTTTAAAAGAGAAAGTAGGAGTAGCTCGTTGGTTTGCAACTTTAGCTGGTTTTGTTGGTGCAATGATCATTCTAGAGCCGTGGTCAGATAGCTTTACATGGGCCACATTATTACCTGTTGGTGCCGCTTTCTTTTGGGCCTGTTATTCTTTAATGGTGAAGAAAATGTCGTCAAACGACTCACCATCAACCATGGTTGTGTATTTATTAGTTCTTATTACACCATTTAATATTTTATTAGCGCTGCCTGAGTGGCAAACCCCAAGTGGCATGAATGTGTGGTTATTGCTGTTTTGTGCTGGTGTAATGACAGCATTAGCGCAATGGGCAATTGTAAAAGCGTATTCAGCTGCTGATGCTTCATTTGTTCAACCTTTTGACCATGCAAAACTACCATTAAATGTATTAGCTGGTTGGATGGTATTTGGATGGGTTCCACCTGGTCGTTTATGGTTAGGTGCTGCTATTATTATTGCTTCTGTTGCGTTTATTACACAGTGGGAACGCAAGAAGAAATAATCTTTATTGATAGAATTAAAATAAACCGTACCAATTTAATTGGTGCGGTTTTTTTTATTTAAAATTAATCAAATTGATATAAATGCTTAATTATTTGCATTTTGAATATTATCCCTATGACCTTCGAAAAATAATTAAATAGGCTAATGATGCGACTTAATAATATTAAGGATTAATTATGAATCGAACCATTATTACAGCATCAACTATGCTTTCCCTTGCCCTTTTTTCTAATGTTGCTACTGCCGATGAATATAGAAATGGGCACCGTGTTGCTTTAGAAGGAGACACCAATATTGGTTATCCTCAAGTGTGTATTCGAATAAATCGAAAAGCCAATCGAATTCCTCTATTAGAAACCTATCAACAATTTCAACATGATTACCCTGATGACAATATTGTTCAATTATTAGAAAGAATGGTTCAATGGGCTGATTCTGGAGCGGTTGGACATACATGGGTGGATCTTTTTTATAAAGATGATGAAGGAAAAGTTCAGTTTGATGGGTATGGATTTGGTAGTGATGGCAACCAAGCAAGTCGAGAATTTAGCTTTCAAAAGTGCGTTCATATTGAAGATAAAAACTATCAACAAATAAAGCAGGATATAGCGGACAAAGAAGAGGCGCTATATGTTGAGAGTAAAGAGATCGCTAAGCTATTTTTAGGAATAGGAAAAGATTGGAATGGCGGTAAATATACGCTGTATGGAAACTGTGCTTGGTTTGCAGGTAATTTATTTAATTCTATCGTACCAAAAAATGACAATGTTAATTTTGCACAAGCCTTTGACTGGAATACGGTTGTGCCAAAATGGTACCCATTAAGTAAATATAAAGATTTGCCTGATCCGGGGTATATAGCTGAAAGCATTTCAAGAACCGTGAATGGGGCTGGGTGGCATGATAACGAAGGCAGTGGTTATGGAAAGCTCACTGGTGATACCTTCATTACCGCCGATGAAAATGGTTTATTAAGCGGCCCTCGTAATATTTCTGATTACTACCCAGAGCTTGGCGATGATGCAAACTTTATCTCAGCGGGCTATTATTCTGAGTCTCAAGATAAAATGCACTTTTTTACTTATAACTTAAAGCAAGATAAAGAGATCATCGTAACGCCATATTCTTCGGATGTGGCTTTTAAAAATATAGATCAAAAGTTTGTTGCAGCGTTCCATCATCCTAGTGATGACAATATTGGTATGGTTGTGACTGAAAATGGGCGTATTTTATTAACAGACACGTGGGAAGATACGGGAAATAAAGCGTTAGAAGCTTATGCCGGGGACATAACTGCGGCTTCAAATTATTTTGAAAACGGTAAGATTCTTATTTTGTTGAGACCTGATGGTGAACAATATGATGATTATCAATCAGATGGTATTCGATTTATTAAATACGATGTTGAGCAGGATAAAGTTCTTACTGAGCCTGCACTAGCTGAGCATTTAACAGGCTTCGATTTCTTTAAACAACAATAAGTTAGTTTGTAAAATCATACTGACTCAGAACATATCATTCTGAGTCAGTATTTAGATGGTTATTTTACAGCGTCTTCAAGAATTTTACGTGATACATCAGGTGTAATTGCTTGATGCTCACCTAAAGCAACCATTCCGTGAGCTTCAAGCTGTTTGATAATGGCATCAATAGCAGATGCTTTATCATTACCATGCTCCGTTAACTCAGTTGGAGAGTTTAAGCTGTGGTAGAAGTTTTCAATTTCAATGATAGTACGTTCTGCTAAATCATCGGTATAAACAAGCCCAAATACATTCTTACCCATTTGTTCTAATTTAGCTCGTTTTGCTTCGATTTGATTACGAAGTAAAGACGGTTGAACGATAGATAAAGAGCGTGCGTGATCTACGTTATAAAGCGCTGTTAACTCATGACCAATCATATGTGTTGCCCAATCGTGAGGAACACCTGTACCAATTAAGCCATTTAGCGCTTGGTTAGCTGTCCACATTAGGTTTGAGCGCCATTCATTATTGTCACGGTTATCGTATTGAGCACCGAGAGTCAGTAAGTTGCGTAGTAGGGCTTCTGCATAACCATCCTGTACCATTGCACCGGTTGGCATAGTTAAGTATTGCTCACAAGTATGAACCCAAGCATCAACAATCCCGTTAATTAATTGGCGTTCTGGTAATGTCTTCATTGAATCAGGATCAAGCACCGCAAATTTTGGTTGTACTGCTGAAGCCATGAAAGGCAGTTTGGTTTGTGTTGATTTTTGAGTAATTACAGCACCAGAGTTAGATTCTGAACCCGTTGCAGGTAGCGTTAAAATAGCGCCAAGTGGAACGGCTTCTGTCACTGTGTGTTTACCAATTAAGATATCCCAACCATTACCGTCATATTTGGTTGCTGCTGCCACATATTTTGAGCCATCAATAACTGAGCCACCACCAACAGCAAGAATGTAATCGACGTTTTCTTCTTTAGCGATAGTGACCGCTTTATCTAATGTTTCTACTGTTGGATTTGGTTCTACGCCTGAAAACTCAAGCCATGTATGATTGGATAAAGCCGCGACAACTTGATCGTAAACACCATTGTGCTTAATAGAACCACCACCATAAATGACAAGCACTTTTTGGTCTTGTGGAATAGATGTTGCGATAGCTTCGATTTGACCTTGGCCAAAATGGATTAGAGTAGGGTTAACGTAAGAGAATTTCATTGCTGTACCTCATTTCTTCCAAAAAGGATGCTCTATTTTCTAGAGCTTATTATTTCAATAAGTGCATATTAGTAGCTGGCATGTGATCTATAAAGGCGAATTCCTGCTTTTTTATTGCCTATTTCTACAATTAAGCGTATTTTTTTAAATAGAATTGAATAGATGTGATCTTAATCAGATAAAGGATAATGAATGAAGTCTTTGGGCGAATTGATGCAAAGCTATGCGGATCATTGTGGGTTTAATGATCTTGAAGGTATTAAAGAAACCGCTATTCCTGGCGTGTGGTTTTATCGCAGTAGTAAAGGAAATCAACGTCAGCCTTTTGTTTATCAGTCAGGGATTATTGTTCTTGGTAAAGGTCATAAGAATATTTATATAGGTAATCAGCCGGTTCATTATGGCCCTGATGATTATTTAGTGGTGGGCGTGCCGATGCCATTAGAGTGCGAAGCATTCCCAGAAAATGGAGAGCCGTTGTTAGGTTTAAGTATTGATGTGGATTCCGCTTTGTTACACCGTTTAGTAAATGAACTAGAAGAAGCAAAGTTTCAACCTTGTATACAAACCTCTTCAGATGGCTTTGGATTAACATCCGTAAAAATGGCGAATGATATGTTGGAGAGCTGTAAGCGATTAATGGCTGCATTACATACAGATCTAGATACAAAAATGCTAGGAGAGGCATTATTAACTGAGATTGTGTATCGAGTGCTGACTGGACCAGAAGGTCACGTATTATTTAATTTAGCGCATCATGATAGCCAGTATGCTCGTGTTGCTAAAGCGATGAATAAGATGCATCAATCGTATGCAAATAGCTTAACTGTGCAAAATTTAGCGGAAGAAGCCAACATGAGTGTTTCTGCTTTTCACTCTGCATTTAGGAAAATCACGCTAGAGTCGCCATTGCAGTATTTAAAAAAAGTACGTTTAAATAAAGCAAAAGAGTTGATTCAATTAGAAGGTAAACGAGTGAATGACGCTGCTCATTTAGTTGGATATACCAGCACTTCTCAATTTAGCCGTGAGTTTAAGCGCCATTTTAATGTGACGCCTAAGGGCTGTTTGGTTTAGTGTGAATGTTTAAGGGCAAGACAATAAAAATTAAGCGGCCCTTTGATGTATTCGGAAATATCTAATTCGTGCGATGGGTTACAGTGTAAAGCGAGAGCAAACCCATGTAGGTAATCAGCTAATAGATCCAAGGCATTTTTTTTCGCTGTATTATCGAGTTCAAGTGGCTCAATGATCATGCTAAAACGTTCGGTAAAAATATCAGCAGGCCCTTGCGATGTCATCGACAGCAGTGTTTCAAGTAGTCCTGTATACGTATTAAGTAAGCGTAGGTAACTTACACATAACAGATGTAATTCATCTTGCCAGTCAGTTTGTTCTTTTGGTTGATGTATCTCTTCAATTAATGACACTGTGATGGCTTCAAGTAGCGCGTTCTTATTGCTGAAGTAGTAGTAGATAGCCATTGCATCAACATTTAGATGCGTGGCCAGTTTGCGAATACTTGGAATTTTCCCTTCTGATTTCATTAATTCTTTTGCCATTATCATTATGGATTTTTGGCTTAGTTGTTTATTCGAACCACTAGGTCTTCCTCTTTTTTTCTCCTTGACAGACATTTAAATTCCTCGCTAAACTAATATTAATTTCTACAGTGTAGAATTATTATATAGAAAAAAATAATTGAAGCCAAGTAAAGACGGTTAACGAATAATAATTGAGGTATCACATGTCAAACAGTGTATTTATAGCGACAAGTTTAGATGGTTATATTGCAGATAAAAACGGAGGCCTTGATTGGTTACATGCGATTCCAAATCCAGATCAGAACTCTATGGGATTTACCGAACATTTTGATCGTATCGATGCCATGGTGATGGGACGTAATACTTTGGATACGGTATTAAGTTTTGATGTTGAGTGGCCTTATTCAAAACCGGTTTTTGTTCTGAGTAATACCATGACCTCTGTTCCTGAAGGGTATGAAGATAAGGTTTTTTTAGTTAAGGGTGAGTTGAAAGAGGTTCTTAATGAGATTCATGCCAAAGGCTTTAAAAACCTGTATATCGATGGTGGAGTGACTATCCAAAACTTCTTAAAAGAGGACTTGATTGATGAGCTTATTATTACCACTATACCTGTGCTATTAGGTGGAGGCTCACCATTATTTGCTGGTTTAGAACAACCGCTAAACTTTAAGTTTGTGAAGAGCGAAACCTTCCTTGGTGCGATTGTTCAGAACCACTTTGTACGTGAGCGTTGAAGATTTTTGAATCATTAGTCTAGTCCTGAATCTCCTTATTTTTCTTACTTAATTCATCACTGTGTATTTCTTCTTTTTGAAGGTTTAGCAGTGATGACATATACAAAATAGCCTCTACTTCAATCCAATTTTTTGTCATAAGCAATTTTGACTGGTAGTAATCTTTTAGTGCTGTTGAATGTTTGTTTGATAATAATTTCATACTAAGCCTACTGTAGGTCGTTGTGATGGAGTAAATAAATTATTTCAAATTATAAGGAAGCTAAAAAGAGAGTGAGTTTTATTATTTAGTTCCTATTATTGTGGTTTTTAATTGTAAATTTGCCGTTTGTAGGTGTATCTTATTTAAATAGGGAAGTAAGAATAAAAAAGAGGTGATGTTTTGATTGAAGGTAAACTGGCTGCTTATTATTTTCGCATGGTTGAATTAGGTGTTAGAACGGAAGTTTTAATTACTTTAAATGAGGTGGCAGATCTCGTTTTCACGAGTGCAAGACATTGCCGAACTATTTTAAAAGAAATGAGCCAGTTAGGGTGGTTAGAATGGCATCCAAAGGTTGGTCGAAATCAACGTTCTGTTCTTTATTTAAATTACCAAGTCAATGAGTTGAAATCAGAATTAGCTAAGGCCATGATCTCTAATGGTAAGTATGAAAAAGCATTAGCTTTGATAGATCATGATCATGCTTTATTTGGGGCGTTACTTCAAAATACCTCAGGTGTGGTTCGACGTGAAGGAGAACTGCATATTCAGCTTACTTATCCTCGTTCTTTTTCTGCATTATTACCACATTGTTCATTAAGAAATAGTGAGCGTTTTCTTTTACGGCAGGTTTATTGCTGTTTAACTGAATGTGATTTTTCGGGAAAACTGTCCTCTCAATTAGCTCACCATTGGACTTATGATGAACAAGCATATCGATGGCGTTTCTATTTACGACCACAATTGTATTTTCATGATGGAAGTATGATTACTGCAGAATGTGTCGCTGAATTATTTCGAAAATTAAAAGAGTTGCCAGAGTATCAAGATGAATTAGAGCACGTCACCGCTATTTCTGCTTCCAATACACATTGTATTGAGTTTAAGTTAAACCAACCGGATTTAGGCTTTGCGGGTTTACTTGCTGATGCTCGTTACTCGATTCAACCTGTTTCTCAGTTATCGTCATCAAAAACAAGTATTGGCAGTGGTTTCTTTCAAGTCGATTCTCTTTCAGAAACACGATTACAACTACAGGCTTTTGAACGATATTATGGTTGTCGTGCATTAGCTGATAGTGTCACGATATGGAAAGTTGCAATGGATTCATTAGGTAAAATTGCAATGGAAAGTGGGCAAGTCGATTTAGATCAAAAGGTCACTTGTACTCATTATCTTGAGAAGAGCCAAGATAATAAAAAAGTGGGGAGTAACGAAGTAAGAACAAGAATTGAAGATGGATGTTTACTTGCGTTATTTAATCACAGTTCAGGGTTATCATTATTACAACGAAAATATTTAAGTCAGCTTTTATCCCCTAATAAGTTACAAGATGAAGTGATTAAATCAGGGGAAAAAATAGAAGCAGTCCCAGCCTATAATCTGCTTCAACATTGGATGAAAA
Organism: Aliivibrio fischeri; assembly: GCF_009727955.1. GTDB lineage: Bacteria > Pseudomonadota > Gammaproteobacteria > Enterobacterales > Vibrionaceae > Aliivibrio > Aliivibrio fischeri_A. Next base: position 239,897 of record NZ_WOBR01000004.1, read on the forward strand.
CACTTAACTCGCCAACAACAGAGCAAGAATTACCTGAAACATTGTCCATAGCAGTATTTGATCATCAAACGTTATTTCGATGTGCCAGTGCAATGGTGGAGATATTAAATCAGCGTGGCGTAAAGTGTCAGGTTAATAGTTATTCTTTTGATGAGTTTTATAGAAAAGCGAAAGAAAAGACGTTGCTTGAAGATGTCATCTTAACGAGTCTGGACTTAGATGATAACCGTCCAACATCGATCTTTCGTTGGTTATTATCTAATCCTATTTTGCAGCAAAGTCTTTCATTAGATGCGAAAGAATGGCTACAAGCAGAGTTAATTAATATTAGGAATATAACTGAATTAACAGACTATTTAGGTAAATTAGAGCCTGTTTCTTCAAGTCTGATTAGTGATTATAAAATATTACCTCTTTTTCATCATAAGCAGACTTTACGTTTTCAGGATGTACTTAAAGGCGTTTCTATCACGGGGTGGGGGTGGCCTGCAATTCGGGATGTTTGGTCTGAAGATTAGTGAGTATAAAAAAGCCTGCAAGTGAGCAGGCTTTTGAATTTTTATAACAAGAACAATTTATTGCTTGTAAGTGTGTAGGAAGCGCTCTAGACGACCAATCGCAGTTTCTAGATCATCAACTCGTGGTAATGTCACGATACGGAAGTGATCAGGTGTTGGCCAGTTAAAGCCAGTTCCTTGAACTAGTAGGACCTTCTCTTTGATTAAGAAATCCAGCACAAACTTCTGATCATCTTTAATCTTGTACATCTTAGGATCAAGTTTAGGGAACAGATACATTGCGCCTTTTGGTTTCACACAACTTACACCAGGAATTTGGGTGATGAGGTCATACGCTTTATCACGCTGTTCTAATAAACGACCACCTGGAAGCAGAAGTTCATTAATGCTTTGGTAACCACCTAACGCTGTTTGAATCGCATGTTGCATAGGTACGTTTGCACATAAGCGCATTGAAGCAAGCATATCCAAACCAGCAATGTAACCTTGAGCGTGATCTTTAGGACCGTTTAAGAACATCCAACCACCACGGAAACCACATACTCGATACGCTTTAGACAGACCGTTGAACGTTACCGTTAAGATATCAGGTGCTAATGTTGCTAAGGTAGTATGAACCGCACCGTCATAAAGTACTTTGTCATAAATTTCATCAGCAAAGATGATTAGGTTGTTTTGACGTGCAATTTCGACAACTTGCAGTAAGAAATCACGACTGTATACCGCACCTGTTGGGTTATTCGGGTTAATTAACACGATACCTTTAGTGTTTGGTGTGATTTTCTTTTTAATGTCGTCTAAATCTGGGTACCAATCTGCCCCTTCATCACACATGTAATGCACAGGTTTACCACCTGAAAGTGACACTGCAGCTGTCCATAATGGGTAATCAGGAGCAGGAACTAGCATCTCATCGCCATTATTTAACAATGCTTGCATTGCCATAACGATCAGTTCAGATGCACCATTACCGATGTAAACATCTTCTACGTCCAAATCTAATAGACCGCGACGTTGATAGTGTTGAACAACAGCTTTACGTGCTGAGTAAATGCCTTTTGAATCACAGTAACCTTGCGATGTTGGTAGATTTTTAATCACATCAACAAGGATTTCATCAGGGGCGTCAAAGCCAAATGGGGCTGGATTCCCAATATTTAACTTAAGAATTTTGTGGCCTTCTTCTTCCATTCGCTTAGCATGTTTAAGAACTGGACCACGGATGTCGTAGCATACACTGCTAAGTTTTGATGACATTCCAATATTTTGCATGGTGAAACCCTGATGATATAAAAACGATATAGATTCAAATTACACTATTTCTAATAGGCTGAGAACCAATTTTTAGAAAAAAATCATGTAAAAACATCTTCTGCCATATTTCTATCTAAAAATAGATAATTTCTCTTCTTTTAATTTCATCACCTTTTTTGCGTGACTTAAGAATTTTTTAGGTATTGCTTTTCTTGTTTTAGATTTTCATAAACAAGCAAAATTTGACAAGAGTTTTATTTTTTAGACATACAATTGATGTGAATTATTTTTTATTTACAAACCTTTTGCTAGAATCACTAGTTCATACAAGGAAATAACAAGCAATTCCGCTTGTGCAAGTCGGTTGCCATGATGGCTGAAAACGATCAAGAGAGGTTAATTTGTCCACTTTTCAAGATGCCATTGAATCGATCCGTCATCAAATTACACAGGCAACAACATCCCATACAATTTCTTTAAAACTGGATTGGTCTATTGGTGAGCAGCTAATTGATTGGTTAGAAGCACAACCTGTATTTCCTAAGTTTTATTGGCAATCACGTGACGGTGAAGAAGAAGTGGCAGTATTGGGTCAAGTTAAGACGTTTACCGATCCTAGTGCTGCTCAAAAAGTTCTCGCACCTCAACAACGTATTTGGGGTGGTCGTTCTTTTGATGGTCGAACTGAGCGCAATCGTCGCTGCATGTCTTCTTTCTTTTTTCTTCCTCAAGTAGAAATTACTCGTTTAGGCTCATCATGGAATTTTATGGTGAACTTGTCAGATGATAATTCTCGTTTGCTTTCTACGTTAAATAAAATGACAGAAGAGTTTGAATGTTTATCTGAATTGCATTGTCGAGTAACTCAGCGCATCAATACGCCTGAAAAAGCAGATTGGTCTAATATGGTGAATAAAGCACTCACTGCAATTTCAAATAAACAATTTGAAAAAGTGGTATTAGCGCGTAAAACCACATTGACTCTCGATCAAAATTTATCTTCTGCTCAATTTTTAAAAGCCAGTCGTCAAGCTAACAGTCACAGTTTTCATTTTATGATGGCGTTAGATAGCGAGCATTGTTTTATTGGTTCAACACCAGAGCGTTTGTATGTACGTAATGGTTATGCGCTTAAAACCGAAGCATTAGCAGGTACGATTGGGCGTGGTCATGATGAAGAAGAAGATAATCAATTGGCCTCATGGTTAATTGCTGATAAGAAAAACCAGTATGAAAACCGTTTAGTGGTGGACGATATTGTTCACCGTTTATCTAAGTTCAGTCTTTCAATGAACGTTGCAGAATCATCTGAATTGGTGAAATTACGCAAAGTTCAGCATTTAAAACGTCCTATTTCTGCTGAAATTAATGCGGAGTGTAGTGACTCTCAATTACTTGATAATTTACAACCAACGGCAGCCATCGCAGGATTACCTCGTATGTCGGCTTTGGATTTCATTATTGATAATGAACCTTTTGCCCGTGGTTGGTATAGCGGTGCAGTTGGTTTCTTGAGTCAACAGCGCAGTGAATTTTGTGTTGCTATTCGCAGTGCTTTGGTTATGGGTAATAAACTTCATTTATTTGCAGGTGCAGGTATTGTTCCAGGTTCAGAGCCAAGCAGTGAATGGGACGAATTAGATAGAAAAACTTCTACTTTATGTACCTTATTAGAATCTGATACTAATGTGAGTTCAGATATCACGGAGTCGCAAGTCGCATGATGCAACCTGAGCAGCAAGTAATGCTAAATCAAGTTTGGGCTGAGTTAATTATTGAGGAGTTAGTTCGAAATGGAGTAAAGCATATTTGCATCGCTCCGGGCTCGCGTTCAACTCCGCTAACTCTTGCCGCTTCTGAACATGCTCTTTTATCTATCCATACGCATTTTGATGAGCGTGGTTTGGGTTTTTTGGCTTTAGGTATTGCTAAAGCCTCAAATGATCCTGTTGCAGTTATTGTTACTTCAGGTACTGCTGTCGCTAATTTATTGCCATCAGTGGCTGAATCAGGATTAACCAAAGAAAAACTTGTGTTACTCACCGCTGATCGCCCTGTAGAGCTGATTAATTGTGGTGCGAACCAAGCGATTAATCAACAAGGTATCTTCTCGTCACACGTTTGCCATTCGCTTCAATTGCCTTCTCCAAATCAAAACGTGCCGGCACAGTGGCTATTAAGTCGTCTTGATCAAGCGTGCTTTATTCAACAAGAGCAGGGTGGCGCTATTCATATTAATTGTCCTTTTCCTGAGCCGTTTTATGGCAAAAAAGACGATAGCCTTCTTGTTGATTATTTAGCGCCAATTCAGGACTGGAAAGCAAAGTCTTCTTCTTATATCGAACAAACACCTTATTTTTCTCACGTAACGTTATCACCTAACTGGATGCAAACGGCACGTAAGAAAGGGGTTGTGATTATCGGTAAAGTTTCTTTAGAAGAAGCAAATTGTGCTGCACAGTTAGCAAAAGAGCTTGGTTGGCCAGTATTGGCAGACCCACAATCAGGTTATTATTCAGAGTGGGCACATTACGATTTGTGGCTACAAAATAGTGCGTGTTTTGAGTTGTTATCCGAAGTTGAGTGCGTTTTACAATTTGGTGCTCGATTAGTATCAAAACGTTTGGGTGCATGGTTGAAAAACTACCAACAGGCCTATTATTTAATAGATCCTCATAGTGAGTTATTAAATGAAAGTTGTCATGCGCATGTTCGTTATCGTGCTGATATTTCAACTTGGAGCCAAGCACATGCAGACAGCCTTGCTGATAGAGATTGTGTATTTGACCATGCGCCATCTGTCCATTGGAGTGAATCTCTTAAAGTGGCATCACAGAATGCATTGGCACTGGCTCGTTCTATGGCGTGCAATAGCGAAACATTATCTGAATTAAGCTTTGCGCTTACCGTAGGTCAAAAAGCCAATGACTGTGATTGGTTTATTGGTAACAGCTTGATCGTTCGTTTATTGGACATGACAGGTGAGCTGAACCAAAAGGATGTATATACCAATCGTGGCGCGTCAGGTATTGATGGCTTAGTAGCTACAGCCGTTGGGGTTCAGTTAGCTAATGATAAACCGTTACTCGCTTTAGTTGGGGATACGTCATTACTTTATGATTTGAATTCTTTAGCGTTATTAAAGCAAGCGACGCAACCTATGGTTGTTGTGGTGATGAATAACGATGGCGGTGGTATTTTTGATTTATTACCCGTGAATGAGAAAAAGAAAGATGATTTCTATCGTATGCCTCATCAGCTAGAGTTCAGCCACGCTGCTGCGATGTTTGGTTTGTCCTACCATAGGCCAGAAACACTAAGCTGTGCCATGTCGATGATTAACGATGGTTTGGAAAAGGGTATTCATTTAATTGAGATCAATACACCAGCAGGTCAATCTGGTGAAGAGCTAACACGTCTTTTTCAGACCATTCAGCATGCCGCTTTATTCTAAACAATTAGAAACAATGAAAAATACCACTCAACCTTGTGTGGTATTTTTACATGGTTTGTTAGGATCAACGAAAGATTGGTCAAGCATTGCAGCAACAGTTGCAAAAACACACCCAGTATTATTAATTGATCTTCCAGGACATGGAAACAGTCAATCAACCTTATTGGATCACAATGAGGGATTTGAACAGAGCTGCCAGTTGATTGTTGAACAATTGGAAAAATCACCTTATCAGACCTTTATCTTTGTTGGGTACTCGTTGGGTGGGCGATTAGCGATGTATCTTCATGCGATGTATTCTTTGCCTTCTTCGATAGAAGTGAAAGGACTGTGCATTGAAGGTGGAAACTTTGGCTTAGTTTCAGAAGAAGAAAAGCAGCTGCGCTTGGCAAATGATATTCAATGGGCAAAGCGTTTTGAAGATCAACCTATTGGTGATGTTTTAGACAATTGGTATCAACAAGCGGTGTTTTCTTCACTAAACCCTGAGCAAAGACAAGTTTTAGTAACCAAGAGAAGTGATAATCTTGGGCGTGCAATTGGAATGATGTTGAGATCTACGTCACTTGCTAAGCAACCATATTTGCTTGATGCATTACATCGTAGCACCATTCCAATTCTTTATATTTGCGGTGAAGCAGATAAAAAATTTCAACACTTGGCTGAGCAAAGTCAATTAACGTATCAAATCATTGCTCAGGCAGGGCATAACGCTCATGTGGAACAGCCCGAACGCTTTACACATGTACTTAATACATTCTTACAACAATGGACATAAATCCCATGGCAAGAACTGTTGGCATTTCAGAAGAAGAACTTTACGCTCCAGTAGATTGGACAGATTGCACTGCGCAATACGAAGACATTCAGTACCACAAATCAGCAGATGGTATCGCAAAAATTACGATTGCTCGTCCACAAGTGCGTAATGCATTTCGTCCGGGCACAGTAAAAGAGATGATCGATGCGTTAGCGGATGCACGTTATGATGAAAAAGTAGGTGTGATCATTTTAACTGGTTTAGGTGAAGACGCATTCTGTTCTGGTGGCGACCAGAAGATCCGTGGCGATTACGGCGGTTACCGTGATGACAGCGGTACACACCACTTAAACGTATTGGATTTCCAACGTCAAATCCGTACTTGTCCAAAACCAGTGATTGCTGCAGTAGCAGGTTACGCTGTTGGTGGTGGTCATGTTCTTCATATGATGTGTGACTTAACCATTGCTGCTGAAAATGCACAGTTTGGTCAAACTGGTCCAAAAGTTGGTTCTTTTGATGGTGGTTGGGGCGCATCTTACATGGCTCGCATCGTTGGCCAAAAGAAAGCTCGTGAAATCTGGTTCCTTTGTCGTTTCTACGATGCTCAAGAAGCATTGGATATGGGTTTAGTAAACACGGTTGTTCCTGTTGCTGATCTAGAAAAAGAAACGGTTCGTTGGTGTCGTGAAACACTACAACACAGCCCAATGGCATTACGTTGTCTAAAAGCGGCGCTAAATGCTGATTGTGATGGCCAAGCAGGTCTTCAAGAGTTAGCGGGTAACGCAACAATGATGTTCTACATGACAGAAGAAGGTCAAGAGGGTCGTAACGCGTTTAACGAAAAACGTCGTCCAGACTTCGATAAGTTCCCTCGTAACCCATAATTCGCTGTTACAGATTCAATTAAGTATTAGAGGCTCCTTTGAGTCTCTTTTTTCTTTTATTGGTTGGAGTAAGAGATGAAAACAGCCAAGATCTATCAATACCAACTCCCAATGGACAGTGGAGTAATTCTTCGTGAGCAACGTCTTCAGCAAAGAGATGGATTGGTCATTGAGTTAAGTGATGGAATACATACAGCAAGAGGTGAGGTTGCGCCTTTACCTGAATTCAGCCAAGAAACGCTAGAACAAGCTCGTGAAGATTTAATTTCATTAACTCAATCATGGTTAAACAATGAAGAGTTGGATCTTGATTCAAACTGCCCATCAGTTGCATTTGGCTTTAGCATGGCTTTGTTAGAGCTTGAAAAACAGTTGCCACAAGAAGGTAACTACCAAGCTGCACCTTTGTGTTCTGGCGATCCTGATGACTTGGTTGTTAAGCTTAATGAAATGAGCGGTAAGAAAATAGCCAAAATCAAAGTGGGTTTATACGAACCTATTCGTGATGGCATGGTTGTGAATATGTTTTTAGAACTGATTTCTGATCTCTCTTTACGTCTTGATGCCAACCGTGGCTGGACTACAAAGAAAGCAGAGCAATTTGCTAATTACGTACATCCACAATTTCGTTCTCGTATCGAATTCTTAGAAGAACCATGTACTACACCAGAAGAGAGTTTAGCTTTCTCTAAAGCCACAAATATTGCAATCGCATGGGATGAAACCGTACGTGATGATGGTTTTACTGTTGAAACTCAAGAAGGCGTTACAGCTATTGTCATTAAGCCAACATTAGTGGGTTCTGTTGAAAAGTGTATTTCGTTAATCGAACAAGCACATCAATTAGGCATGCAAGCGGTGATCAGCTCAAGCATTGAATCAAGTTTGGCATTAACACAACTTGCACGATTAGCAGCTTGGAAAACACCAGAAACGATTCCGGGTTTAGATACTATCGATCTGTTTAAAATGCAGCTAGATACTTCTTGGCCTAATTGCGACTTACCAGTAGCACAATTGGCTGATCTCGAGGTGATATGGGAAAACTGATCTCACCAGCATTCACGACTTGGCCTTGGGTTAAGTGGAGTGAAGAGCGAGAATTAGACATTGCATTGCGTGATGGCGATAAAGTGTGGACATGGAGTGAAGTGTCTACACAAACCAACCGTTATGCTAATGGTCTTCTTCAGCAAGGCGTTAAGCGTGATGATGTTATTGTTGGCATTGCTAAAAACTGCATAGAATTAATTTGGCTGCAGCTGGCCTCTGTTCGTATTGGAGCTCGCTTTGCCGCAATTAATCCAAAGACACCGAGCAAACAGCTGCACCAATTAGTTACTAGCATTGCTGCTAATCATATTTGGTTTGGTGAAGGTCAAGAGACCATCTCTGGTACATGGCATCATTTGCAACTGATAAACGCAGAATATGGCGCAGTAGCAGCTACATGGCAACCAACTCGTTTAGCAACATTAACGTTTACATCAGGCTCAACGGGAAACCCTAAAGCTGTCGCGCACAGTGCAAGTAACCACTTACACTCAGCCGCTGGTTTATTAAGTTGGTTACACTTTGATGTTAGTGATTCTTGGCTGGTATCACTGCCTTTATTTCATGTTTCAGGCTTAGCTATTGTTTGGCGTTGGTTACTTTCTGGCGGAATGCTGGTTATGCCAACAGAGCAAGGCTTGCTGAATGATTTAGCTGGTGTTACGCATGCGTCGTTAGTTCCAACTCAACTGCAACGTATCTTAGATAGTGGTGAAACATCTCAGCTCGCATTAAAACGTGTTCTACTTGGTGGTAGTGTTATTCCAACCGAATTGACAATAGCTGCGCAAAAACAGGGCATCGAATGTTGGCTCGGTTATGGTATGACCGAAATGGGCTCAACCGTAACAGCAAAAAGAGCAGATGGTGAGCCGGGAGTAGGGAATGTTCTGCCTTATCGAGAATTACGCATTGAAGAAGGCGAAGTGTGGGTAAAAGGAGAGAGTTTAACTCTAGGTTATTATCGCTCTTCAGGCATTATTGATGTAGCGAACGAAGATGGTTGGTTTGAGACCAAGGATCTTGGTTCTGTGATTAATGCTGAGCTCCATATTCACGGACGTGCTGATAACATGTTTATCTCTGGTGGCGAAAATATCCATCCTGAAAAAATAGAGCAAGTGCTACTGACACATCATGAGATCGATAATGTGATTGTTGTCGATGTGCCTGATGAGGAATATGGACAACGACCTGTTGCGGTTCTTGTTTCAAATACAGGAAAAATCCCTGCTAAGTTAGCTGAGTTTACTCAAGATAAATTGGCTAAATTTGAGCAACCAATACGCTATGAAATCATGCCAGAACATTTGCTTATTTCTGGCATTAAAATTTCACGTAAATTGGTTAAAGAGTGGGTTGATTCACTGCCAATCACCGCGTAATTGAGCTACTTTTTCACGCATCAGTTTTGATGTTGCATCTTGTGGTAGTACGGATTCTCCTGCTACCACTTCTACTTTAGACCAGCAACGACTAGGGCGTTTTAATATTGCTTTACCGCCATGGCGACTAAAGAAACTTCCCCATAAGCCTCGCAGCGCCATTGGAATGACTGGCACTGGCGAGCGTTTCAAAATGATATCCATACCTCGTAAAAAAGCACCGATTTCACCATCACGAGTCAACACGCCTTCTGGAAAAATCAACACAATCTCCCCATTTGTTAATGCGTTCTCAACCTCCATAAATGCTCGTCGAATTGAGCTACTTTTAGTGGCATTAATTGGAATAACTTTCGTTAATTTGAAAAAGTATTTAATTAAAGGTAATTCTGCGTATTCCTCCTCCATCACGAATCGAATAGGACGAGGGCATGCACCACTGATAATAAAGGCATCCATGTAAGTGATGTGATTACACACTAACAAAGCGCCACCTTCATCTGGAATATGATGTAAATGTTGATGGCTTACTCGGTATCCCGTGTGAGTGAGGACCCATAAAACAAAGCGAATAATAAAAATAGGCACACGGAAAAACAAAAAGAGTGTGACGATACCATTTAATATCGCAAGAAGAAGGAAAAATTGAGGGATACTTAACTCGATGACAGATAAGCAAATAATTCCAAGAATGGCACTTGTTACCATAAAGATGGCGTTATAAATATTATTGGCAGCAATGATCTGAGAGCGATGTTTCGCTTGAGGTCGTTTTTGGATTAACGTGTATAAAGGAACAATAAATATTCCTCCAGAAACTCCTAGAAAAAAGAGATTAACAAAAACAGAGAAAAGATCTGGATGCGTTAAGATTTCAAAAAAATCAGTGGTATGTATTGGGTTTTCGGGTGTCGCTAAAAAAAGGTTGAAACCAAAAAAAGTAATACCAAGACTGCCAAGAGGAATAATACCTAGTTCAACACGGTGTTTAGATAATACATCACAGGCTAATGAACCTACTGCAATGCCAACCGAGAATAGCGCCAACAGTACACTAACAGTAATCGCATTATCGTTTAAAAAATGGTGAGTGTAATTAGGAAACTGAGTTAAGTAACTTGCACCTAAAAACCAAAACCAACTGATCCCCATAATCGCTAAAAATACAGAACTATCTTTTTTGGCGATTGAAATAGTATTTCGTGTTTGCTGAATTGGTCGCCAGCGAAATGAAAGTGTTGGGTCAATGGCTTTTGCATAAGGGATGAAACGACTAGATAAATAGCCAAGTACTGCGAAAAGAAGCACTGCACCAGCAGCAATATATTGCGCATTCTCTTGAGAAGCAATAATGCCAGCACCAATGGTTCCAAATAGAATGGCTAAGAAAGTGCCTGTTTCAACTAATGCATTACCAGAAACTAACTCATCTTCTTTTAATTGCTGAGGGAGTAAAGCGTATTTTACTGGGCCAAAAAAAGCGGATTGAGTGCCCATTAAAAACAATAAAATAAGTAATAGCGTGAAGTCTTTTAAAACAAAGGCAATAGCCCCAAAGAGCATGATAATGATTTCAGCGAGTTTAACTTTGCGTATAAAAGCCGATTTTTCATACTTGTCAGCCAGTACGCCAGCAAAAGCAGAAAACAGAAAAAAAGGAAGAATGAATAACCCTGCGGCCAAATTAATGAATAAATTAGACGATATAGGTAGAGAATCGACACTAGCAAAAGCAACAAACAATAATAGGGTGTTTTTAAAAATATTGTCGTTAAAAGCCCCTAGAGATTGAGTGAGAAAGTAGGGAAGGAATCGACGCTGTGTGAGTAGTTTGGCTTGCTTTGCCATAAAAAATCCTTTTCACCAAAGAATATTGGTTAATGCAGTTTCCATTGATTGATGTAGTTTAGCAGCAAGTTATCAATAAGTTTGTGGCCATCAATCGGTGTTGATGAAAAAAGTAAATCATCAAGGCTTAATAGCGTAATACCATGAACACCAGCCCAAATCACACGACTTGTTTCTATAATATCTTCGTGAGTTTTCGTATTGTTAATACTGAAGATCATTCTTTCAAGGATCGACATCATTTGATTAATGCGATTTTCTTGCCATTCAGGTAGCGCCTCACCATTCATATTGTGTTGAAATACCAACTTCCAACGATTAGGTTGTTGCTGGGCAAAATCGTAGTAACAATAAGCAATGGCTTTTAGAGCTTCCTCTGGCGTCGCGCTGTTTTCAATGCCTTGTGAGATTTGAAGCATCAATTCATCAAGGGTTTGCGCGATAGAGCGAAGCAGTAATAAGTTATAGCTACCAAAAATATTGACTAATGTACTCGGTACATAACCAATACTTTTTGCCAGTTTGCGTAAACTGAGTTCGTGATGACTATGCTCATTAAGAAACAATTTAACATTATCTAATGCCATTTCGCGTATTTCTTGATGAGAATGGTCGTTTCTGCGCGCCATATTAACCTGAGCTATAAAATTATGTACATTGTTCTTAATTTTAAATGTATGGCTATAATCTTCAAGTAAGAGTTATGTCAATTAGGAGTTAGTGCACATGTTTGAGACGGATAACTGTTTGTTTTAACACTCTGAAACATTCTATTGAAGATTAATGCTGCCATTGTTCCTCAATGCAAGCTATTATCAATCCAAATTAATTCCAAAAATAAGGAAGAGGTAATGAAACGTCTTTTATCTATTGTTGCCCTTATGTTTGTTTTTGTGGTCTCAGCACCGCATGCAGAAGCAAAGAAATTCGGTGGCGGTAAGTCATTTGGTAAAAGCTTTAAAACGGCGCCTGCGCCAAAACAAAAACAACAAAATACCAATACGATTGGTAAGCAAGACACAACAAAAAGTGCATCAGGCAAAAAAGGCCTAATGGGCGGCTTGCTTGGTGGTCTACTTGCTGGTGGTTTATTAGCGGCTCTATTTAGTGGTGGTGCGTTTGAAGGTATCCAATTCATGGATATTCTTATCATGGCAGGTATCGCATTCATTCTATTCAAGGTATTCCGCTCAATGATGGCTGCCAAGGCGGGTAGCATGAATCAGAGACAAGGTGCAGCTTATGCAGGCCCACAAGGTCAGCAGGACGCACAGCCTAGTTTCCGTGATAATCAACAATACTTCCAAGCTGATCAAGCTACAGCACAACCTACTGGTGGTTTTGGTGCAGCAAGTGCTGATGACGTTCCGCATAACTACCCACCGGGTTTTGATATGCAAGCATTCATCAATGGTTCTCGTGAACACTACCGTATTTTACAAGGTGCATGGAACCATAACCAACTTGAGACGATTCAAGAGTATGTTTCAATCAGTCTGTACAATGATCTTGTACAAGAGCGTGCAACCCTTGAAGGTGAGCAACACACAGACGTAATGTATGTGGATGCAGAAGTGGTTCGTGCTGATTATGATGCAAACCGTGCTCAATTAAGTCTTCAGTTCTCTGGTCGCTACCGTGATGCTGTAGAAGGTATTGAAGAAGACATTACTGATATTTGGCACCTTGAGCGTGATTTAACACAACCAAATGCGCCATGGTTAATTATCGGTATTCAAGCTTAAGTACTTAACTAGCTGAAAATTGATTAAAAAATATCCCTATAGTGAGTAATCCTATAGGGATTTTTTATAGGTGTGATCCAGCTCTGTTTTAATATTTTTCAGACAGTCTATGCTGAATTCAGTTAATAAATAAGAGAGATATAAATATGCCATTTAATAAAGACATCGTAGAAGAAATGAACCTTCTCAAGCAATTCCCACTAGAAAGCACTCAAGCGGGTTTAAAGGTTCACTCAGACGCAGCACCCGAAGCAATTGAAGCAATGAAGCGTCTTTTCAGTAAAGGATTGGTAACACAAGAAGATGGTGGCTATTTAACAAGCCACGGTATTGAAATCGCAGAGCAAGTACAAAACGTTGTTCGTGTACTATCGTAAGCGTATTATTCTATAAAAGAATTATAACGTCATTGACTCTAGTTCAGTGATGGTTTGAATAGCTTGTTCTGAGGTTGAACCGCATACATCAGGACAAGCACTAAATTGATGACATACCTTTGGGCGTTCTGCCTTACCAAAAAGCTTACATAAATTCTCTTCATTTAATTGCACACAGCGAACACCAGCAGGCTTACCATTTGGCATTCCCGGGATAAATGACGTAATACTTGGGGCAATGCAACACGCACCGCAACCTAATCGACATTCCATAATTAAACTCACGCAAAAAATAAAGGATGCGCAAGGTATCACTCTTCTATCTTTAGGTCAAAACTTGCTTTTTTGGAACAGAGTGGTATAAAACGGCCTCTTCCCATAATGAGTGTAAAGCAATGACAGAGCAATTTTGGCAACAAAAAAAATTAGAAGAAATGACAGAGCAAGAGTGGGAATCTCTTTGTGACGGCTGTGGCAAGTGCTGTCTACACAAATTAATGGATGAAGATACAGATGAAGTTTACTACACCAACGTGGCATGTAGCTGGTTAAACAGCAAAACATGTGCGTGTAAAGATTACCCTAAACGTTTCACATCAGGTGAAGAGTGTCTAAAACTAAGTCGTGAAAATATCGCAGAATTTAACTGGTTGCCACTGACTTGTGCGTACCGTTTATTAGCTGAAGATAAGCCGTTACCTGAGTGGCACCCGCTGATCACAGGTTCAAAATCAGCAATGCACGCTGCTGGTGAAAGTGTAAGAAATAAAGTGGTTTATGCTATTGATGTGAAAAACTGGGAAGATCACATTACTAACCATCCGCATAGAAGCTAATGTCTGAAAAAGTAAAAGCACAAAAGCCTGATCGCAAAACCGCAATGCGTAACATCATTGAGTTGGTGAAAGCTGACTTTCCATTTGATGCGCCAGAAGCGCAGATATGTGGCGATACGTGTGTAGGTTGTCCACGAAAATTGATTGAACTGGTTGAAAGTGAACTCTTGTATTGGGAGTCCTATATTGATCGTGGTGAAACGCCCAATTTCTCTGAGATTGATAAGTTCGCTAAACTGTGTAAAAACGTACGACGTGGCTTGGTAAGAAACGGAATTTTAGAACCACTACCAAGGTAATTCAGTACCATCAAAATTTAAAAATTGCCCACTATTTTCAATGGATAGTTGGGCAATGACTTTCGTTAATCCCTTCACAGATTCTTCTGTTGAAATTAAAGCATTTGGCCCTCCCATTTCCGTTTGAACCCAGCCTGGGTGCATCGCAATAACAGTAAATCCTTCTGGTTTTAAATCATTACTTAAGCTTTTTACTACAGAGTTTAATGCAGCCTTAGATGAACGATAAATATAACCTCCACCTGAAGTATTCTCTGTCATGCTGCCGACTTTAGAAGAGATACATACGATGGTTTTATCACGGCTTAATTGCAAGCTAGGGTAGAGCGCTTCTACGAGCTTTTGTGGTGCAATAGCATTGATTTCAAATACTTTCTTCCATTCCTCAACATCACAGTGCCCAAAACCATAACCTTTAGGGCCATAATAACCGGCGTTATTAATTAGAATATCTATAGGAGTATGGCAAAGCGTTTTTGCTACATCTTGTATGGCAGTGTAATTAGTCAGTTCTAATTGATACAAAGAAAGTTCAGTATTGTCATTTTCAAGTTGAAGAAGCTCTTGAGCCGTTGAGGTATCACGATAAGTCGCACTGACTTTATGGCCTTGCTGCAAATAGTATTTTACAAAAGATAAACCAATGCCACGGTTAGCGCCTGTAATGAAAATGTGTTTCATGAATATCCCTTATGTTGTTGCACGGAAAAGTTGTGTTTTTAGATGTAAACAAATTGTTTCTATATTTTAGACGTTAATCCTTGAGCCTATAGACTCATCTTAATACAATTCGCTTTGTATACTCAAATAGCAGAATGCCTTTTCTTAAGGTGAATAAAGACTATTGAGATCACTCCTTGCTCAACAATAAAAAGAATACAATTATGAAATTAGAAGCCATTGATTACACTGCTGAAAATGCAGCAGAGCTGTTTGTAAAGTCGCTAAGAGAAACTGGATTTGGAGTGTTAAAAAATCATCCAATTCAACAAGAATCAGTACAAAGTATTTATGATAATTGGTATGCGTTTTTTAATAGCCAAGAGAAAGAAAACTTTCAATTTAATGTCGATACTCAAGATGGTTTTTTTCCTGCTTCAGTATCAGAAGTAGCCAAAGGCCATACTAAAAAAGACATTAAAGAGTACTATCATTATTATCCTACCGGCCAATGTCCTGCTGAATTAAAAGCACAAATTCAAGAGTACTACGATAACGCAAATACATTAGCGATTGAGCTTTTGTCTTGGGTAGAAGAACATTCACCAGAAGAGGTATCAGCACTGTACTCACAATCTTTATCTAGCATGATAGAGGGAAGTGAAAAAACATTATTGCGTGTTCTTCATTATCCACCGCTAGAAGGGGATGAGGAGCTTGGTGCGATTCGTGCTGGAGCGCATGAAGATATTAATTTACTGACGGTGTTACCAGCAGCAAATGAGCCGGGTTTACAAGTTAAAACAAAAGAGGGTGATTGGTTAGATGTTCCATGTGATTTTGGTAATCTGATCATTAATATCGGTGATATGTTGCAAGAAGCTTCGGGTGGCTATTACCCATCAACAACGCACCGAGTGATTAATCCTGAAGGTGCTGATAAGACGAAGTCTCGTATTTCTTTACCTTTGTTCTTACACCCAAAACCAGAGGTTGTATTGTCTGAGCGTCATACTGCAAACAGCTATTTGATGGAGCGTTTACGAGAGTTAGGCGTTATTTAGTTCTGATCCTCATCCAATAAAAAAAGGTAGAGCCTAATAACTCTACCTTTTTTATTTTCTATTACGCTAATTTGCTCTGTATTGCGATGGTTGGTGGAATGATATTGGCTTTCCTAAACTCTTGCATCACACGTAACGTAATGTCTGTTTCAAAGAGTTTTTCAAACTTAATATCTACCACATAAGCTTTACAGGTCAGTTGAATCGCCAAATAGTTATCGGTAATCGTCTGTTTTACCAATACCACAACCGGTTTTGGTAAGTGAATATAACGACTTGAAGACGCCGCTTCTTGGATGATATCTCGTGCTTTATTGATGTCTTGATCCATTCCAATATAGAAAGGGATCACCACCTGCATATCCAACCCACCGTAGTTGCCACTGACGGTGACTTCATTTAAGAATTTGTTATTTGGGATCGTAATAATATCGTCGTTCAAGGTTTGCATGCGAACAGAGCGAAGACCAATGGCGATAATGTCACCGTAGTTGCCTTCAAACGTCACTCGGTCACCCACTTGGAATGGACGATCAATCATTACGGTTAAGCCCGCGATGAAGGAAGCGGTAAGGTCTTTTAAGGCAAAACCCACAGATACCGCAATCGTACCACCAATTAAGGCTAAGACTCGATCATCAACTCGAAAACTCAACATGAAAACCGCAACAGCTGTTGACATGTAAATAAAGAATTGAAAGAACGATTGTAGCTTTTGCATCAACATACGGCGTTGAGCAAATTGGCTACTTACCCCATCCACAATCGATTGAATGAAACGTAAGAATAACCACGCACCTAGAATAATAAAGAAGGAGGCAGCAACACCACTCCAACGGATCAAACTGGCAAATTGTTGTAAATTATCGATTGATTGAGGATCTTCAGCCAATGCAGTTGAGCTCACCATCAATGATAAGCAAAGTACAAATAAACGAATCATGTTATTTCACCAGTAAGTGTTGACGATGTAATACGTTAGTAATGTGACGATACCAGTGGTCCGATATACGTGCTTTTTCATCATTCCATTCTATGTAACCACGGCTTTGGAAGTAGCGTAGTGTACTAATGACTTCCGCAATGCTTAGACGACTACAATCACACAGATCTTCAGGGGAAGCGACTTCCAGCTGTACGATAGAGCGAAGTACGGCCAACATTGGTTTTGGCATGGTTTCTAAATCATCCGATTGTGGTGCTCTAAATAGACGAACTAAAATGGCATCGGTGTCTTTATCTCTAAATAGTGACAATCTAAAGAAGCGCAGTGCAACCGTAGGGTTACCATCTGAGTAGTCCCATAAAATACGGTAGAAGCCATTTTTAGCACGTTCTTCATCACTTAAATTATCTTCATCCCACTGTCTAGGTAGTACTAATCCATCAAACGAAATGGTATTTACGTTATTTTCTTTTACGATACGTGAATCAAGCAGTTGACCAATTTCTTTCTCTGTCCATTTAGGCATAAACGTAACAAGATCAAACAATAAACGTTCGCCACGAGCACGGTCAATAAAACGCCAGCTTGATTTATCAATGGATAAAACCACACGGTGACTCTTACGTGCACGTCTTAGTAGGTTGGTTAACTTCATTAGTTCAACTAACCCGTTCACTTTTGGTTTTACTAATCGTTGTGCATTATCAAAAGCGATTAGGTAGCACTGCTCGCTGTTTCTTAGGTGTTGTAAGATATCTTTTTCAGATGATTCTGCATCTAATCCTAGTAATTGAGCTAACTCTGGTAATAGTGCAGCGTAACCGTCGTAAGGGCAGTTAATGTAAATAGGTACTGCGTTTTTAGTTTTATTCAGAATGCGTTTAAGTACCGTTGTCGTACCTACGCCACGCTCGCCAGATAATACACATACTGCTGGACTATCTGTTAATAAATAGCGTGACAGTGAGATGATTTCATCTTTAGCGTAATCCTCAATAAGTTCTGATTCCTCAGAGCCCGGTGCAATATAGTCAAACGCTAATGGACCTTTAACGCGAACAAGATTTGATTGCTCACGCGAGACTTCTGTTTGTTTTGCTACTTCTATTCTAAATAGGTAAGCAAGAGCATGACTGAATGCGGCGTATTGTGACAAAGTAGAAAGCACTAGATGTTGCAGTGTTCTGCCTATTAACCACGCAGCGCAGCAAGCGGTTGCAGGAATAGACATGAACATTGAATCTTTATTTCGAATAGCCCATTGAACCGAAATAGGATAGGTTTCGAAGCGATCAATACGACTAAAGATAGTGCTGTTCCATTGCTTTAAACTGATGATCGTCAGTAAGATAAAGAACAAAGCAACAAAGGAGTTAATCCATGCGTAAATGGTTCCTTGGCCTAATGTTCTTGATGAGATTTGTAAAATAACACCAGCGACAATTATCCCCCATACATAACGGCGAATCGTGGATAAGCGAAGTGCAATGTTTTCTTTTTTATTGTGTTTGCTATTACGGAAAGCAAATTCAAGAATAAAACTTACCGCAATGGAACCCCCAAGGATCCACCATGTGAAGATCTCTAAGAAAATCAGATGCTGTAAGCTTGGTAACGTTGAAATAATGCGTAATGTCGCTGTAATTAGTAGTAAGTATGCAATGGCTTTATGCGCACGACTGCAATACCAAATAGTACGGATCAGCAAACTTGGATTTGAAGTGCTCTTTAGTTTAGATACTTTAAAGTCGTGAATTAGACGATCGCTGTTACGCATCCACCAATTAAAGATGAACATGACACACAACACTTTAAACAACACGCTGATCATAGGTACTGGTGAAATGGCTAAATCACTCAGTAGTTTTTTAAAACTGCGCAGTTGGTAGTGAATATAGTATTGAATATTTTGTTTTGTAATACGTAATTCAGAATAAAACTGAGTCACACCACGAGGGCCAAATCCGGTTAGTTGGTCGCGTGTTTTTGTATCACTAAGCAGCAATAATTTTTCTTTACTCACGTTCAAAGAAGCCAATGAACGATGGTTTTGCTCTACCTTAGCCCAATTTTTATCTGTCGCGTTATTTCGATAGTTAACTAAAGCGGCTTCTAAGTTTTTTAATTGTTTATTTTGCTCAAATAGAGTTCTGGACATCAACTCTTTTACTTGTCGATATTCGTTATTTGAGAAAAAGTGCTGTTCGGGTAGTTGCTTAATATCGGTCGCAATCTTTTGCGCCGATTCAGAGATTGATACAGGGTTGTAGGTATTAATACCCCATTCAGCAGAAGCTTGTGAGGAACAAAATAGAGCAAACGCTAAAAGCAAATGAGTAACAATATTATTCATAAGTGACGAAAAAGTCTCAATAATTATGACGAAATAAAGCGTCAGTGTTGATGATAGGTAATGCGTGGGTTTAGGAGAAATGTGATCAATGTGGCAATTTATCTATTTTTTTGTAAAACGCACCAAATCGGAAACAAAAGACGTCATTTAGTTATGATTTAATGTAATTAATTTCGTGATTTATAAAATATGTAATTAATGAAAAGAAATAACTTTCTCTGTGATCAAAATCTGTACTGAGCCCACACAATCAATTTTTGGCAGCATTATGTTCTATTTATTTTTCTATAATGAAAAATAGCTGATTTCGGAGAATTAAAATGAAATATCGAATCGTAGATATATCTAGTGAGCACGATAATGACATTTGCTACATCATTAAAAATGTAGGTGTCGAATTCGGTGCTGTTGGAGAAGGATTTGGACCAGGTGATGACGAAGTGTTAGAAATGAGTGCTCACTATAATCCAAAAGAAAAAAGTAAATATCTTATCCTACTACTTAATGACAGAGTGGTGGGAGGTTGTGGTTTATCGCCATTTAATAACAGTGGAACGATCTGTGAATTGAAAAAATTGTTTCTCCTACCAGAAGCAAGAGGACGTGGGTTCGGTAAAACTATTGCGGGGAAAATCTTAAAGTTTGCAAAAGAGGTTGGGTATACTCAGTGTTACCTAGACACGCTATCCAGTATGAAGTCAGCGATCTTTCTTTATGAAGATTTAGGCTTTAAGCGTTTATCTAAGCCTCTTGATGGAACAGAACACAATGGATGTGATGTTTGGATGCTCAAGAATTTGACAGAGTGTGAAATAAAATAGCAAACGATTGCTTTTTGTTGGTGTTCCTGTATTATCCGCCAAAATTTTTAATCATAAAAATATTAATTAGGGATATATACATGCAGTACCTTCGTTATTTTCTTACTAGTTTATTTACGCTTGTTTCGTTTTCTTTATCGGCAGCACCAAAGCCTATTGTTTTACAAGGAGCAATGGATGTTGAAGTTAACTATATGGTTGAACAGTTACAAAATAAACAAGAGGTAACTTTTGGCTCTTGGACGTTTTGGACGGGAACTATTGACGATTACCCAGTCATTGTATCGAGAACGGAAGTGGGTATAGCTAATGCATCAGCATCAACAACCCTAGCTATTGAGAAGTTTTCACCAGGCATGATTATCAACCAAGGGACTTCTGGTGGTCATGATCCAGAGCTTTACCGTGGCGATATTGTTTTAGCTGTTAAGAGCTTCAACATGGGAGCAAATCGCTCTGAATTCTCTAAAGTAGAAGAGGGGATTCAACCTGAAAAGTGGAAAAACTTCACAGTAACAATGCGATTAAGAGAAGATAATAAGTTTGTTGAACATGACGCATTTTATTCAACACCAGAGCTAGTTGATTTTGCTTATAAGAATGTAAAGCATCCGGCACAAGGTAAAGTGGTTAAAGGCGTGATTGGTACCGCTGATGAATGGAACCGAGAAGTTGCTCGAATTAATTGGCTACATAAAACTTACCAAACAGCAGCAGAAGAGATGGAAAGCTCATCAGCAGCATTAGTTGCCGAGGCTTATAAAGTACCATTCATCGGTATTCGAATTTTATCGAACACAGATTTACATAATCAAGATTTTGATCCTGCAACAGCAATTACTAACCAAAAATACGTAATTGATTTTGTTAAGCAGTGGATTGCGAAGCAAAAGTAATAATATTTGTATTAACACATACGAAAAAGCCCCAGCATTTCTGCTAGGGCTTTAAATGCATTATTTTCACTTCTTTGTATTATTTATCATCTATTAAAAAGAAAGATAACTCATTTTTTTGTGCTACAGCTAATTGCGAAAGTTCAGCGGCAGCTTGTTGTGTTTGGTTTATTGCTGATACATTTTGATGTACTAAATCAAAAGTAGCTGTTGTATTTTGTGCAATATCTTCGGTTACGGCTAACTGTTCTTGTGATGCTGTTGCTACAAGGGTATTAACATCCGATATTGATTGAACAGAAAGAACAATGTTATCAAATGAAGTTTTTACATCTTCAGACAGATTTATATACTCTTGAATAGCAATAACATTCGAAGCAATATTTGTATTCGCAATTTCAGATTGTTCTTGTAATTTCAGAATGATTTCTTGAATGTTTTTAGTCGATTCTTGAGTTTTAGCTGCTAAATTTCGAACTTCATCAGCAACAACAGCAAATCCTCGTCCTTGCTCTCCAGCGCGAGCCGCTTCGATTGCTGCGTTTAGTGCAAGTAAGTTAGTCTGTTCTGAAATAGAGCTGATAACAGTAGTAACTTCACCAATATTATTAGAGTTTATTTTAAGCTCTGAAATCATATTAGCTGTTTGCTGAACAGAATCATTGATATTGCCTGCTAGCGTAATCGAAGAGTTAAGAACCTCTAATCCTTTTGTCACATTATTGATTGCATTTTGTGTTTCATTTTCCGCATGCAGTGCATTGATACTCACTTCTTTGGATGTACTCGAAAGTTCATTTATTGCTGTTGAGATAGCTTCAACTTGGGTTAACTCTTGTTGAGAGTTATTTGAAGTATCATTCATTACTAGTGTTAGTTCTTCGGAAGCAGAGGAAACGCTATCAGAAAGTAATAAGCTATTTTTAATAATTGATGATAATTTTTGATTAAGGGCAATAGCGGATGCGTAAATGCCTGTTTCGTTACCTGTAATCGTGAATCGTTCAGATAAATTGCCATTAGCTATATTTGATAGAATAGAAGATATATAAGTAGGCTCTCCACCAATTGGAGCATAAATTAGTCTTACTAATAAAAAGTGTACAAGAATAAGAGATACAGCTAATACGATAACAAATAATATTATTGAATCAATCAACATTTCTTTACTTGGTTGAGCGATAACATCATCCCATTCGTAACTTACTACATTCCAATTTATTGATGGAACTTCTGTTTTGTATGCTGATATTCCTTTATTTTCAATATTATAATTCAGCTCATTATTTACAAAGTTTTTATATTCTGGACGTTCAGAGAATATGTTTTTCCCTATTAAATTGTCTTTACGAGCAGAGACAATATATCCACTATTATCATATACAAAAACCTGATTTTCGGGTGTAAGTTTACTAATGAACTCTTTAATTGTATTTAATTCGATAGTAATGATGACAGCCGCAATAATTTCATTTTTTTTATAAAGAGGAGATGAAAATGCGAAAACAGTACGATTAGTCGCGGCATCATTATAAGCTTGTGTGATAACTTTAGTTTCACCATTGAATGTTCGTTGGTACCACTCTCTTTTCATTTCCTTTGCATTGAAGTTAGGGATAAAAGCCCCATTTTCAAATGTTAATCCATTTTTAAGACCAATAGAGACTAAAGGTACATTAGTGCTTTTACGTAATAGATCTAAGCTTGTTGTGGCTTGTTTTATGTCACTGATATTTCCATTGCTATCAAAATCGACAGATAAGGCTTCCATAGCTGTAAAATAACTGTTTATGTTTTCTTCTAATGAGATAGCTAATAAAGAACTAATATTTTTTTTATGTTCTTCAGTAGAGCTAATGTTGTAATTTTTAAATGTAAAATATCCAGTCCCTGTTAGAACTATTGATATTATAAATAACAGTGAGAATGTAGATATAAAAACGGTATTTTTTAATGTTAGATTCATGATGTGATCATCTTAGGTAGAATTAATAATATATCTATTTAATTTATTTATGATTGAGCTAGAATTGTTGACTTTATTTATCTTTCTTTCAGGTGAATAAATTTTCGCGAGTGTACTCCAATTAAATTAAATCTATCAATTTTTAAATTGTAAGAGAGTTTATAACTTCTATATAAGAATATATAACTATCAAAAGTTAATCTTTTGATAGTTATTAATTGTTTTCTTATTTTTATGAAAATATTATAATTAATATACGGTAGTTATATTTAGTGAGGGGGTAATACAAATAAAAATTGAAATATGATTTTCAGTATTAAGAAAATAAGCAATAGTTATGCGTAGAACCTCATTATCTTTTGCTTTGGACGGACCAGGTAATGGTGATAATCACGAATAAATAGATGATTGAATGTCAGATACGAAAAAGCCCCAGCATTTCTGCTAGGGCTTCGAAAATGGCGGAGGGATAGGGATTTGAACCCTAGAAGGGCTATTAACCCTTGCCGGTTTTCAAGACCGGTGCTTTCGACCACTCAGCCATCCCTCCAACGCGATGAATAATAGGCGTTCCCTATCTTCATGTAAAGCACTCTTTTTAAATTACGTATCGTTTGCTTTAAAATCGAACATTTCGCTTTATTGTTAGTCAATGTTGGTGCGATGTTGAGCAAAAATAAGAGAGTGGTTTTTAAGTAACTATTGTTTTATCGATCTATTTTTAATATCGATTTTCTAGTAATTATTTGAATAGTGCGTATCTAGATAAGCAGCTGTGCTTTTTGATTGCTATCAACAAGGAAGAGAGCTTTAAGAAGTATTTTTTGGAAGGCGATTTTTATTTGCCCATACGAAAAAGCCCCAGCATTTCTGCTAGGGCTTCGAAAGTGGCGGAGGGATAGGGATTTGAACCCTAGAAGGGCTATTAACCCTTGCCGGTTTTCAAGACCGGTGCTTTCGACCACTCAGCCATCCCTCCAACGCCGTGAATAATAGGCGTTCCCTACCTTCATGTAAAGCACTCTTTTAAAATTAAATACTGTTTGCCGTAAATTCGAGCATTTTGTGTGGATTTACGGCATTTTCGTTATTATTTTAAAATAGGGCGAGCATTAATCGCCTGGGTTGGACGATTATTACCGTTGTAGAGTTCTTTAAATTGAGATAATTGCTCAGATGAGATCTCAATAGGATTTTTCATTACTAACCAAGTTACACCTTCAGAACAAGGTGGTGTGGTTAATGAGCCATTAAAACGATAGTAGGCTTGATCATTTGGTAATAAGTTCGTTAGTGTTAATTTCTTATCAAGAGTGATTTCTCCTGATTCAGGCATTTGCGACCAGATTTTAGCCAGTTCTGGATTTGCCTTACCTTCTTTAAACATCACACCAACAACGGCTAGGTTTCCATCTTTATCTGCATGAACTAAGTGCATTTCTAGAGGGTATGAGTGTCCTGCAATTAAATTCTCGCTAGGAGCGTGGAAGTGCAGTTGTAGTAGGCTAAACGTCTTCCCCTCTATTTGAATAGATTGTGGGCTTTTAATGTTTACCTGCACTGTATGGCCATTATTAACGATGTTTTTACCAGCTTGACCATAATTAAATGTAATAGGCTCTAATTCGCTCTCAATGGCATTGGTAATGTCAATTGGAGATTGGTTTACGCCTGTTTGGCAAACTCCATGCCAGTGATTAGGGCCAGTATCTCCCGTATAACCCCATTCAGATGCAGAAGCGAATGGCGTTGCAGAAAGAGCACTTAGTACAGCTAATGTAGTAAATAATTTTTTCATGGTATTTATCTAGCCTTATTATTTTATAAAATCGAGTTTAGGCTAATACAAATGTATCTTGGTTAATAATGATTTGAATGAAGTTTCGCAACCTGCTTCTAATTCTTTGAAAGACTTTGTTTGATTGTCTTAGTTTTAACGCAAATTTTGAGAATTAAAGAATTGATGTGACGGATTTTTGATTTTTTGAAATCCAGACTTTACTGGGATCTCGGAAATATTTTCATTTTCTACAGATACAAAAAAGGCATCGTCTTTCGACAATGCCTTCGTTGTGTTGGCGGAGCGGACGGGACTTTCTATCTCACCTTGAGAGCAGCACGACCCTCGGCGTGTCAGGCTGCTAAGCTCTCCAATAGAAAGTCTAACCAATTGAACTACCGCTCTAATTTTTTGAACCCCAGGATTTATCTGGAACTCGGAAGTTTTTTCATTTTCAACAGATACAAAAAAGCCTCGTCATTTCTGACAAGGCTTCGTTGTAGTGGCGGAGCGGACGG
Organism: Aliivibrio fischeri; assembly: GCF_009727955.1. Taxonomy (GTDB): domain Bacteria; phylum Pseudomonadota; class Gammaproteobacteria; order Enterobacterales; family Vibrionaceae; genus Aliivibrio; species Aliivibrio fischeri_A. The sequence goes on from NZ_WOBR01000004.1 coordinate 265,320, forward strand.
GACTCGAACCCGCGACCCCCGGCGTGACAGGCCGGTATTCTAACCAACTGAACTACCGCTCCAATTTTTTGAAACCCAGACTCTATCTGAATTTCGAAAGTGGCGGAGGGATAGGGATTTGAACCCTAGAAGGGCTATTAACCCTTGCCGGTTTTCAAGACCGGTGCTTTCGACCACTCAGCCATCCCTCCAACGCGGTGAATAATAGCGATACCCTTACTTGTTGTAAAGAGTTCTTTTTAAAAATAAATTCGTTTGGTTCAAATTTATTCATTTTGATGGCATTTAAAGCAAATCAGCGCAAAGTTTGTAATTTTTATAGTGTTGTACAGTGAAGTATATGAGAAGAAAGCTGTTCGATCTTCAATTTACAGTCTTTAGAAATGGCTAGGTAAGAATCGTAGAATTATTTAGAAACTCAGACTTTATCTGGGGAGCGGAAGCTTTTTCATTTTCAACAGATACAAAAAAGGCATCGTCTTTCGACAATGCCTTCGTTGTATTGGCGGAGCGGACGGGACTCG
>NZ_WOBR01000004.1:265915-435701 GCF_009727955.1 Aliivibrio fischeri
ATAATAGCGATACCCTTACTTATTGTAAAGTATTCTTTTTGAAATATTTTCCGTTTGCTTTAAAAATATTCATTTTGATCGCAATTGCGACAATTTAGGATGGAAAAAGCAGTTGTTCGTATTTTATAGGTAAAAAAAATCCCTTCACAATTAAGGAAGGGATTAGAAATATCCTTGAGTTTTTAATTCACACCTTACTTTTTAGGGTGATAAAAACGCTTCAATTCAGAGATGCCTTGCATTAATAAAGACAGCTTTGGTTTTTCATCTTTCAAGCGACGGTAGTTTTCATCGTAAACTCGATAGTTACCAAAAGTATCAATAACAACAGTATTTGTTCCTGTTATTAACGCGATGTTTTTTCTGTCTCCGGCAAGTAACCAGTTTCGTTCTTCTGTTTGATTAAATAGATTTATACCGCTGCTATAACTGTTTGCAGGTGTTGTTGTACCTAAAAACTCTTCCATTAGGGTAGGAGTTAGATCTAAATGACTTGATGTTGTCGTTATTAGTTCTGGTTCTACATTTGGCCAATGAATAAGCATAGGAACACGTAGTTGATATTCACTAAAGTTGGTACTTGAACCCCAGCTGTTTGTCTGCGTTTCATCAAATTCCATACCATGGTTAGATGTGATGATAACGATGGTTTTTTCCCAATCTGGAGATTGCTTTAACGTCGATAAAACTGTTTTAAGCTGTTTGTCAGTTCTTTGTACCGCTTTACGATAATTTACTTCAAACAGGCTTTGGTTTACGTTTTCAGTAGAAATTGGTTCAGCATCATCATATTCAGACACAGATGTAAGTTCTAAGTAACTAAACCAAGGTTTTTCACTTGTTTGTTTACCGAACCACTCTTTCCATTGTGAAATCGCTTTTTTATCATTCATTTTTTCTGTTGATTGAGCAATCTCACCTTTGGTAAAGATGATTTGTTTATACAGAGATGAATCAAAATCATCGCCGCTAAATAGACCAAATTGATAATTTCTAGCGTGTAACTCGGTTAAAATTGGAGATTCGATGTGTGAATTTCTAAAACTGTCTACGTAATTGCCAGGCAGACCATAGAATAACCCGAATAAACTCGTTGGATTATTACTCGCACTATAGTGATTGTTATAGTTCAGGTTATTTTGTGCAAATCGAGTTAAATTTGGCGTGTCAGTATGATTAAGCGTATCTGCTCGAAGGCTATCAATCATAATGATTTGCAAGTTGTAATCTTTTTGTTTTGTTTTAAATACAATAGGTTCAAGAGGGTAACGCATGGCTTCTGTTGCGCCACCAGTCCCTTCATTTTGAATTTGTTTTGCAAGTGCTTCGCGATCAATGAAGCCGTGCTTTTCTAAAAATGAACGAGCTGTCATAGGGTAAGAGAGCGGGAATGTAGCACGTTGAGCAGTTACTGGACCATAAGCTGATGCATCAGCCCATGTGTGAATTAAGTGACTACCAATAAAAGCGATGGCAAATGTGATCGCAAATGGACGACCAACGTGCTTATGTGCAAGTCTACGTAACTTATTCCAAACCCATTCAGATAATGAGAGTTGCAGTAGGAATATTACAGGTACCACAATGAATAAGTACTGCCATTGTGTATTTAAATTAGATTTATCATTGTTAAGCAACATATCCCACACAAGCGGCGTGATATGCAAATGAAGATTCTGATAAGCGTATGTGTCTAATAAGAGTAGAGTCATTCCTGCCGTTGCAATGATGACACTTAAAATACGCATAAGTCGTTGTGATGGCGTAATAAAGGTCAGCGGAAACAGAACAAGAATATAAAAACCAAAGATTAAGAAACCAAAATGACCTATCCAGTTTAATACAAGATAGGTTTGACCAAGAAAGGTCTCAGGCCATGGTGATTGCGCTATATAACGCGTACCAATAAGCATTGCTGCTATGATATTGAAAAAGCTAAACCAGTGACCCCAAGTAATTAACTTAGAAACTTTGTCGCCGTATGTATTCCCGCTATCAACCATGGTCTGTGAATTCTCGCTCTTAGTGAGTTTTTGGTTTATCTAGTGAGCTAAGTAGTGCTTGAGCAAATTTTTCAGCGATGATTTGGCGCTGTTCTGCTGGCACTTCTTGGTTTAGAACGTTTGTTGCAATGTTACCAACTAGCATTAGAGATAAATCAGCTGGTGCACGATGTTTGTCTAATACATCGACCATCTCTGTTAACATTTGTTCAATTTGTTTGTTGCTGTATTTTGAAGTAATAGCCATAAGTCTTTTCAGTCAGTTAATGATAGTGAAAGCGGCTTATGATAACCTACTATGTACGTCAACTAAAAACCTTTTCTATTATGAGTTTAACCCTTTCAAACGTAATTTTACATAAATTAGTAAAAAATGAGCAAGATGAACTTGAAGTTTGTCTAAGAAATCAAACTCTTGAGAACGAAGAGTTCACAGAAGCTCTTGTTTCTGAGTTACATCGTGTATTTAATTCAAAAGCGGGTAAAGGCTTCGGTGTTTTCAAAACTGAAAGTGAGTTTGGTCATTGGTTATCATCTGTTCGTAAGAACGAAACGCCATTTTTAGAGTTTAGCAATAATTCAGCAGAGAAGTTAAAGTCTGAGCTGATTAAATATCCATTTGCGGAAGAAGGTATTTTAGTTATCGCTGAATACCAATCATTGGCTACAGAATACCTGTTTGTTGCAGTATTGCCTTCAAATGAAAGTATGAAAGTTACTGAGCAGCTAGATATTAGTGCGACTGATTACCTTGATATTGCAAAAATGGACATTGCAGCACGTATCGACTTATCTACTTGGGAAACAGATTCAGATTCAAATCGTTACCTGACTTTCATTAAAGGTCGTGTTGGTCGTAAAGTTTCTGATTTCTTCTTAGATTTTTTACAAGCTGATGTTGGTATGGATACTAAGGTTCAAAACCAAGTATTAATGCAAGCGGTTGAAGATTTTTGTGCTGATGAACGTTTAGATAAAGAAGAAAAACAACAATATCGTAAACAAGTTTATGATTACTGTAATGGTCAACTGCAAGCGGGTGAAGAATTAACAGTTAAAGAATTGGCAAGTGAATTACCAACGTCTGAATCTGGTTCTAATTTTTATCAATTTGCAGAAGAGCAAGGCTATGAGTTAGAAGAGTCTTTTCCTGTTGATCGTACAGCATTACGTAAATTAACTAAATTTGTTGGTGCTGGTGGTGGTTTATCATTAAATTTTGATGCAATGCTGCTTGGTGAGCGTGTTTTTTATGATCCAGAAACAGATACGTTAACGATCAAGGGCACACCACCAAACCTTAAAGATCAATTAACGCGTCGATTAGGTTCTTCTGAATCATAATTATTGTTTATATGATCAAAAGTAAGCTGTCTATTTGAGTACGTTTTGACAACTCTTCTCAAATATTTGATAGCTTGCTTTTTACAAAATGATACCCTATCTATTCTTTAATTATCATTTTTGGTTAGGTAGGGTTGTTCATGAAACACACCTCTAAATTCTTTTCTATTATTATCTCTCTTTTGATGCTTAATGGCTGTTCTCTTCTTGAAGTTAAGTTAGAGTCTCAATCCGTGCCATTAACAACAGCAGAGTTAAACACACGTATTTTAACTCGTGAATACAGTAAGCATTTCTTTAGTGAAGTAGAATCTGCTGCAGATGAAATCGCATCAACTTACCCTAAAGACGACACCTTACATCAGTCTTATGTTTTATTATGGAAGATTCATGCAGAAGAGGGGCTTCAACGTGCGGCTTATCAGGTCTCCCCAAAAGTTGCTCTAATTGATACTTGGGTATTTGCTGCACAAATGGAGCAGTTTTTCTCTCCTGAAGGTAAAGGTGCAGAGCTTTTTGATAGCGATATTGATTATAAAACCAGTCAGGCTTTATACGTCGATATTGAAAATATGGCAGAAAAACTATTATCTGGCTCAGAATTTAAATCAGGGAAAGAGTTTGTTACTCAATTTGTAAAAGATCATGCATTTGATAGTTTAATGATGCGTAGAACACCTGCATTAAAGGCTTGGTTAGCTCATCAAAATATTGATGAAACAGAAGCAGTAGCGACACTAGGTACTATGCCTGAAGCTCTAGGAGATGTTTCTGATCGTCTTGGTTTAGTTTCTGAACAAACGCCAAAAATTATGACGTGGAAAGCTGAATTGATTGCCATGAATAGTACTATTAATGGTAATGACGTGAACAAAACACTAGAGAGCTTACGAAATACATCGCAATCGTTCCAAGATTTTGTGAAAAACAACCCAGAATATATGCAAAACCTTGCCGAGCAGATGAGCATTCAGTTGCAGCCATTGCTTGATGATTTGGATATGAAAACCGATGATAAACTGAATCAATTAAGTGCAGAGCGTATTGCTTTAGAAGCTATGGTCGCTCGTGAACGTAAAGAATTGGTTGATATGGTTGAAAGAGAGCGTAAGGCGATTGCTATCATTGTAACTCAAGAGCGTGAGAAGTTTACTCAGGATTTAGATCAAGTATCCCAAGATGTTTTAACTCTTGCTATGGATAAAGTGATCGATTTAATTAAGAGTACAATCATTTACTTCATTTTGTTTATCTTAGCTATTTTCTTTGCTCCTTTGGGTTTAGGCTATTTCTTAGGAAAAAGAGCGGCAGTTAAGAAAACCGCAGTGTAATAAACATAACCCGAATAATTAAGCGTTAGATACAAAAAATGCCAGTGATCATCACTGGCATTTTTATTTAATGAGTAATCTAAGAATTATGCTGTTTTTGTTTCTACAGCGATAGCTTCATCAGTTTCTTCTACTGTTACTGTTGGTTCGCATTTATCAACAAACCAACCGAAGTACGAAGTTACAATCGTTACGATAATACATACGAAGCTTAACCACATGAATGGAGCATAAGACAGTGTAGCGACGCCTAAGATACTTGCCATGTAGATACCATTATCACTCCAAGGAACCATACCTGAAGTTAACGTACCACCAAACTCAGCATTACGAGATAGGTTCTTACGTTTGTAACCTAAACGGTCGTAGTTTTTCGCACAAATTTTTGGTGTAAGGATAAGCGATACATACATCGCTGAACCGAAGATGTTACCAAAGAAAGCAGTAGCAATCGTACTCGTTGCAAGAGAACCTGGACCTTGAACTCGTTTTTCAAATAGTTTCGCAACGGTTTCAAGAACACCTACTTTATCTAATAGACCACCAAAACCTAGACCAAATACGATAACGGCAACTGATCCAAGCATTGAAGACATACCACCACGATTTAGGATCGCATCAATAAACTCAACACCAGATGAAATTGAGAAAGGTGCCCATGCTGTATTAAATGCTGTCAAGAAATCGATATCTTGTACCATTACTGCCCAAACGATACCTAGAAGAGAGCCAAAGCTGATCACTGGGAAAGAAGGCATTCTCATCGCCAATAGGCCAAGAACAATAACAACAGGTACAAATGAGAATGGAGAGATAACAAATTGCTCTTCCATTGCTAAGATAACAGAATCAACTTGGCTCATGTCTACGTTACCAGCAAAGTGGAAACCGAATGCAGTAAACATAATACCAGTGATGATGTAGCTGATAAGAGCAACAGGCAGCATGCCTTTAATATGCTCCATAACTTCAACGTTAGACATTGAAGAAGCAAGGATTACAGAATCTGAAAGAGGTGACATTTTGTCGCCAAAATAACAGCCTGAAAGGATTGCACCTGCAGTAATTGGTGCTGGAACACCAAGACCTTGACCGATCCCCATCATTGCGATACCCGCTGTACCTGCTGCGCCCCAAGACGTACCCGTAGCAAGAGCGGTTAATGAACAGATGATCATTGTTGCAAGAAGGAAGATAGAAGGGTGAATTGCTTTCAAACCATAGTAAATAATGGTTGGAACAATACCGCCAGATATCCAAGTACCCACTAACGCGCCAACAGCCAAGAGAATTAATACCGCTCCTAGTCCATTGGAGATGCCATTTAGAGCTGCTTTTTCTAAAGATTTGTAGTCATGGCCTAATTTGATACCTAATGTCATGATAATGAACCAGCCAATGTAAAGAGCTAGTTGGATAGGTAGATCAAGTTGTGCCGTGAACGAAAAGGCAAGAAGTAGAAATAGCCCTAAAGATATAATCACCTGCGTAATCGAAGGTAACTTTGTTGTTGCTTGCTTCATGTATAAAGCCTCTTTTTTGTATGTATGAATAAAATTCACACGATAAGGGATTGTGTTTTCTAAACGAGGTGCACTTTACCTTATGATCAACAATAGATCGATTAACTCTAGTTGATTTGTGATTTTTATCTCTACTCTTGTTAATTCAATAATAAAAGCGTAATTATCATGTTAATAAATGGTTTTTATTTATGGTGTCGTTGATTTTAATCCTAGGTTAATGTGTTTATTTTGTATTAAAAAATGGCGTAAAAAGTAACTTAACCTTAAATTTTGTCTGTGATTACTAGTTTAAACGTTTGCTTTTTTTGTATCTGGCAAGATTTTGTGAAATGTAACTAGGTGTAAGATATGTAAAGTGTTCACTTTTAAAGGGTTTTAATGTTTATTAGTGTAAAGCTCATAAAAGTTATATTTATGTTGTTTTAAATTTTCGTTTAATAAAAAGATAAATATTTTATTGGTGAATAAATGCACTTTGTTCTTTTTAGGTATTCGTTAATTTGTAAGGAAAAAAGACGAGATTAATTTTACGCCATACAAAAATAGTTCTTGAGATTTTATTCTGTTCATCATATAGATGGAGGAAGCATATTTATTTTTTAAGATTACAGGGAGAGTAAAATGAGAGTAGGTTTAGTTGGTTGGCGCGGTATGGTTGGTTCTGTATTGATGCAACGTATGGTTGAAGAACGCGATTTCGATCATATCGAACCTGTATTTTACACCACATCGCAAGTTGGAATTCCAGCTCCAAACCTTGGTAAAGATGCAGGGTTATTACAAGATGCGTTTGATATTCAATCACTATCAAAATTAGATGCCATCATTACGTGTCAGGGTGGTAGCTATACTGAAAAAGTGTACCCAGCACTTAGACAAGCGGGTTGGAAAGGTTACTGGATTGATGCTGCATCAACATTACGTATGAAAGATGATGCTATTATTACTCTTGATCCTGTTAACTTTGATCAAATTCAACAAGGTATTCATGCAGGAACAAATACCTACGTAGGTGGTAACTGTACTGTTAGTTTAATGCTTATGGGGTTAGGTGGCTTGTATAAAGCTGGCCTAGTTGAATGGATGAGTGCAATGACGTATCAAGCGGCTTCTGGTGCTGGTGCGAAAAACATGCGTGAATTGATCTCACAAATGGGCGTGATTAACGATTGTGTGACTTCTGAGTTGGCAAATCCTGCGAGTTCAATTTTAGATATTGATAGAAAAGTAGCAGAAACCATTCGTTCTGGTTCTTTCCCTACCTCTGAATTTGGTGCTCCATTAGCAGGCTCGTTGATCCCATGGATTGATGTAAAGCGTGAAAATGGCCAAAGTAAAGAAGAATGGAAAGCAACAGTAGAAACGAACAAGATTCTAGGGCTTGAAAATGCGCCAGTGCCAATTGATGGAACGTGTGTACGTATTGGTGCAATGCGTTGTCACTCTCAAGCATTGACGATTAAACTAAAACAAGATGTTCCAATGGATGAGATTGAAGAGATCATCGCAACGCATAACGATTGGGTTAAAGTAATCCCTAATGAACGTGATATTACGGCACAAGAATTAACACCTGCAAAAGTAACAGGGACGTTATCTGTTCCTGTTGGCCGTTTACGTAAAATGTCGATGGGTAATGAGTTCTTAAATGCCTTTACCGTTGGTGATCAGTTGCTATGGGGTGCAGCAGAGCCACTTCGTCGTACATTACGTATTATTTTGAACGAAAAAAGATAAGCTGTTAATACTTATTGATTGGAATTAAAAAAGGCTTCCTATGAGAATATCAGGGAAGCCTTTTTCCTACGAAATTATCTGAACAATTACTTATTCGGATTGATATTAATGCGTTAATTCACCACATAAATTCTGCTGCATCATCGTACGCATGGTTTCATATGGTAATTCTTTGCTTAAAATATAATGAAGCTTAGCTAGAGCCGCTTCTGGCGTCATATCATACCCACTAATTACACCAGCTTCAGCTAGAGCACAACCTGTCGCATATCCACCCATGTTTACTTTTCCAGATAAACATTGAGTTAAGTTAACCACTACAACACCACGTTCCGATGCTTCTTTTAATTGAGCAAGAAGCTCTGGATTTTGCGGAGCATTACCAACACCAAAGGTCAGTAAGATCATCGCATTCACTGGTTGGCGCAGTGTGTTTTTGATCACTTCTGCTGAGATCCCAGGGTACATTGTCACTACACCGATTGGTTGTGGTGTGATGTTATTTACCGTGAACTCACCTTCAGGTTGTTTGTTGATCTCTGCACCATTAATTTGGATATTAATACCAGCCTCTAATAGAGGTGGTAAATTTGGTGAAGAAAACGCATCAAAACCATCCGCATGGGATTTCGTACTACGGTTACCGCGGATCAACTTGTTATTAAAGAATAACGTTACTTCGTTGATAGGGTAGTTTGCTGCAATATGTAATGCATTTAATAAGTTGCTTTGGCCATCAGAGCGAAGTTCTGCAAGAGGAATTTGTGAACCCGTTACAATAACTGGTTTACCAAGGTTCTCTAGCATGAAAGAAAGAGCTGATGCTGTATAGGCCATGGTATCCGTACCATGAAGAATTACAAATCCGTCGTATTTGTCGTAATTTGCACGAATATCGTCAGCAATACGCTGCCAATCTTCAGGCGTCATGTCTGAAGAGTCAATCAAAGGCTCGTATTCGTGAATGGTGAAAATTGGCATTTCTGCACGGTGAAACTCTGGCATTTGTTTTAGTTGATGTTGCATGAATCCAGCAGCTGGAACATAACCATGGTCATCAGACTTAATCATGCCGATTGTGCCGCCTGTATAGGCGATGTAAATGTGTTTTCTTTCCATAATAACAACGGTACAGAGTTATGGGAGGTGGGGGGATTATACTGTGCATTTGGCATAAAGAAAGCCCGACATGTGTCGGGCTCGTCATGCTTTTAAAGATTGCTACAGTTTAAACAGAAGAGATATTGCCCTTTTGGATCATTAAAGTTATTTAACATATTGATATCTGTTGCAACTTTATTAATCGTAGGTTGCAAAGCTTCAGGGGCAAATGAAAATAACTCTGTTCTGACACTCGCATTTAGGTTCATGCTTAATTCTTCTAAGAACTGCTCCATTGGCGTTAGTGGTTCTTTTACCCAATATAGGTTGTATGATTCCATATTTGCTAATTGAGCAGCTGCTTGTACTGCATCATCAAAATCACCCAGCTGATCAACAAGACCATGTTTTAACGCATCTTTACCTGTCCAAACTCGGCCTTGCGCCACTTTGTCTACGGCCTCTAATGATAGGTTACGATGATCGCTGACTAATTTGATGAAGCGATGATAACCATGTTCAATACCTAGCTGCATAACTTGAGCAACATCATCATTTAAAGGACGAGTAATACCAACACCATTAAAAGGAGAGGTAGAGATACCATCACTGTGGATTCCCATTTTCTCTAACCCTTTCTCAAACGTCGTTAAAATACCAAAAATACCAATAGAACCTGTGATTGTTGTTGGCTGAGCAATAATTTTATCAGCACTTGCTGAAATCCAATAACCACCAGAGGCCGCTACACTAGACATAGACACAACGACTGGTTTTCCAGCTTCTTTTAATGCATCAATTTCGTTACGAATGACTTCAGAAGCAAACGCACTACCTCCTGGACTATCAACACGAAGAACAACTGCTTTTACTTTGTCATCGCCACGAGCTTGACGCAGAAGAGACGCGGTTGAATCACCACCAACAGTACCTTGGCGCTGTGTTCCATCCATAATTGCACCACTAGCGACAACAACTGCAATATCTTGAGCATCAGGAATGACGGTTGGTTGAACTTGCGGCAAGTAATCGTAATAGCTAATTTGTTTAAAACTGTCGTAACCATTTGAACCAAATTGCTCAATGAGGTCCTTGCGAACTTCTTGTCGTGTCGCTAGCTTATCGACTAAACCTAGCTCTACCGTCATTTGCGATAGATCGCCATTCACTGATTTTAATTTAGCAATAAATTGATCCATTGGCATAGTGAGTGTTTTTGGATCGATTTGACGATTGGTTGAAACGTCATCTAGATAAGCATCCCAAAGCTGCGTTAACCAAGCTGAAGCTGATTCTTTTGCAGCATCAGACATGTCATTACGAAGGTAGGGTTCAACTGCCGATTTATATGTACCGACACGGAATACATGAGTAGACACATTCAATTTTTCTAACAAATCTTTGTAGTAAAGTGTATACGCACCATAACCACGTAACAAAACAGTACCATCTGGAGCCATGAAGACCTTATCTGCATAACTTGCTAAATAATATTGGCTTTGATTGTAATAATCGCCAATAGCATAGACTGGTTTGCCTGCTGCTTTGAATGTATTGATTGCTTTAGCAATGTAGCGCAGTTTAGTTAGGCTGGTTTCGTTCATTTCTTTTAGATGAAGCACCAAGCCAGACACATTATTATCATGTGCTGCAAAACGAATCGTATCGACGATATCAAATAACACATTTTCTTGTGATTTTTGGCTACCTAAAACATCAGAAGTAATTCGTTCTAATGGCTCTCTAAATTTGCTTTCTTCAACAATTGGGCCAGATAAGTCGAGAATTAATGCTTTGGGTTCAACAATTTTATCTTCTGTTGATGGGGGAGTGCTATCTAAGAATGCGAAAGCAATGACGCCAATAAAAATGAGAAAAAACAGATTAAGTACGAGCTGGCGCGTAAAGGAAAGTAACTTCCATATCGCTTGAAAACATTTGCCTATGAAGTGGAATAACCCTTTCATATATTTCCTTATTATACATTTTATGATCTATGTCTATATCCTACTCTAAGTAGTAAATAAAGTAACTAGGCCAAAAGGTCTAAGTGAGAATTAGTCTGATTTATGCGTAATAAGTAAAAGATTTGATGAATGTTGCATAATTGTAAAAAGGTAATTGTAACAAACGTATATTGATACTATTCTGGTCAGACCACAATAATTATAAGTGATGGATTGATATGAGCTACCCACATTTGTTTCAGCCGTTAGATTTAGGATTTACTCAGTTAAAAAACCGAGTGCTGATGGGATCCATGCATACTGGCCTTGAAGAAAGTAATGATGGATTTAAAAAGTTATCTGCTTTTTATGCCGCAAGAGCAAAAGGTGGTGTTGGGCTCATTGTCACAGGTGGTTTTGCTCCAAATTTTAGAGGTCGTTTAACTCCATTTAGTGCACAGTTTAGCTCGTCTCGTGCAGCAGAAAAACATAAAACACTAACTCAGGCTGTGCATGATAATGATGGTAAGATTGCCCTTCAGTTATTGCATGCAGGTCGCTATGCCATGCATCCACTTGCATTAAGTGCTTCAGATATTAGAGCACCTATCGGTATGTTTACCCCGTCTCAAATGAGTGAGCGACAGATTCAAAAAACAATCCGTGATTTTGCTAATAGTGCCTATTTTGCGAAACAAGCAAATTATGATGGTATAGAAGTCATGGGCTCTGAAGGGTATCTAATCAATCAATTTATCTGTGCTCGTACTAATGTTCGTTATGATAATTGGGGAGGGAGCTACCAAAATCGAATTCGTTTCCCTCTAGAAATTATTAAAGCCATAAGAGAAAAAGTGGGTTCTGACTTCATCATTATTTTCCGCTTATCTATGCTTGATTTGGTTGAACAAGGCAGCACTTTTGAAGAGGTCGTTGAACTTGCACAAGAGTTAGAAAAAGCAGGCGTCACGATTTTAAATACAGGGATTGGTTGGCATGAAGCTCGTATCCCAACAATTGCGACCCAAGTACCAAGAGCGGCGTTTAGTTGGGTAACTGAAAAATTAAAAGATAAAGTATCGATACCTTTGGTTACTTGTAATCGAATCAATACACCAGAAGTAGCGGAAGATATATTAGCAACGGGGCAAGCTGATATGGTGTCAATGGCTCGTCCATTTTTAGCGGATCCTGAGTTTGTAAATAAGGCAGAACAAAACAAAGCGGAGCTCATTAACACTTGCATAGGATGTAACCAAGCATGTTTAGATCATGTGTTTAAGGCTAAAAGAGCAACCTGCCTAGTTAATCCTCAAGCGTGTTATGAAACTGAATTATTCTTAGAACCAAGTAATAAAACGAAATCTATTGCGGTGGTTGGTGCTGGGATGGCGGGTTTATCTTGTGCGGTATCATTGGCTGAGCGTGGCTATCAGATCACCGTTTTTGAACGCAATGAGCGTATCGGTGGGCAATTTAATTTAGCAATGCAAATCCCAGGTAAAGAAGAGTTTAAAGAGACCATTCGTTATTTTACCAATAAGCTCGACCACCAGAACATTGTCGTGAAATTAAATTACAGCGTTGAAATGGATGAATTACGCCAATTTGATGACGTCGTCGTAGCAACGGGGGTCAAACCAAGAGCTCCTCACTTAGAAGGGAGTGAACATCCTAAAGTGATTGATTATCAAACCTATATTAAAACCCAACCGACATTAGGGCAAAAAGTAGCGGTTGTTGGTGCGGGAGGAATCGGTGTTGATGTCGCTACAATGATAACTGAACCGGGAAATCAGACATTAGAAACATGGTTACGAGATTGGGATATTGATAAAAATATTGAATTTGAAGGTGGATTAAAGCCTCAAGATACCCATAAATCATCACGAGAAGTGTGGCTCATGCAGCGTAAAAAAGGAAGCATAGGTAAAGGACCTGGAAAAACCACGGGTTGGATTCATAAGCGTACGTTAGAAAAACGTGGCGTGAATATGCTAGCAGGTGTTGAATATTTAAAAGTGAATGATGATGGTCTTTATATTCGACATAATGATGAGGTTAAGTTGTTAGATGTCGACCATGTCATTATGTGTGCAGGGCAGGTGTCTGTTAATGAGTTAGCTGAAGCATTAACAATAAATGAAATCAATCATCATGTTATTGGTGGGGCTGATTATGCAGGTGAACTGGATGCGAAAAGAGCGATTCGTCAAGGAGTAGAGTTGGCTTCAAAGTTATAGCCTCTTAATAAACAAAAACTTGATAACTGTCTATTCATACAGGTATAGTGCTGATGTTATTCACAACATCAGCATTTTTTATGTCACGATTATTTATTGCCGAAAAACCAAGCCTTGGCAGAGCGATTGCCGCAGGCCTAGCAAAACCACAAAAAAATCAACAAGGCTACATTGAATGCGGCAATGGAGATATTGTGACATGGTGTATTGGTCACCTATTAGAACAAGTTGAACCTGATGCGTATGATGATAAGTATAAATCATGGCGTATGGAACACTTACCTATCATTCCTGAGCAATGGCAGCTTAGACCAAGAAAAGCCTCCAGTAAGCAATTAACGGTAATTCGAAAATTGCTAAAAAATGCAACGCAAATCGTTCATGCTGGCGACCCCGATAGGGAAGGTCAGTTGTTAGTGGATGAAGTGCTAGATTATTTAAAATTATCTAAGACAAAGAAGACTGCAACTCAACGTTTATTGATTAGTGATTTAAACCTTCCAGCGGTGAAGCGTGCGTTGACTTCTATGCGAAGTAATCAAGAGTTTATTCCTCTCTCTATTTCGGCCTTAGCTCGTTCTCGTGCCGATTGGTTATATGGTATGAATATGACACGAGCTTACACGCTATTAGGCCAACGAGGTGGTTATCAAGGTGTGTTATCGGTAGGAAGAGTACAAACTCCTGTTTTAGGTTTAGTTACTCGTCGTGATGAAGAAATTGCCAATTTTGTACCAAAAGCATATTACACGCTAGATGCCCTTATTCCTTATCAAAATGATCAATTAAACGACGGTGTTCCTTTTGATATCAGAGCAAAATGGAAACCGAGTGAAGCGTGTCAGCCATGGCAGGATGAAGAGGGGCGAGTTCTTAATCTTAAATTGGTTGAAAATGTCGCTCAGCGCATAGCGAATCAATCGGCGACAGTAACTAAAGCTGAAAATAAAGAAACCAAACAAAATGCGCCTTTGCCATATTCTTTGTCATCACTTCAAATCGATGCGTCTAAACGTTACGGATTAAGTGCACAGCAAGTGCTAGATGCATGTCAGGCATTATATGAAAAACATAAATTAATAACCTATCCACGTTCAGATAGCCGTCATTTACCAAAAGATCATTATAAACAGCGTGAGCAAGTGTGTGCAGCGATAGGGAATAATGATAAGCAACTATCAACTGCCGTTACAAAAGCCGACCTCTCACTAAAGTCTCGAGCTTGGAATGACAGTAAGGTGGATGCTCACCATGCCATTATTCCAACACCAAAATCCAGTGGGTCAGCCGGATTATCTGGCTATGAAGAGAAAGTGTATCATTTAATTGCACGTCAATATCTTATGCAGTTTTATCCTGCTGCGGTATATGCTGAGGCGGAATTGGTCTTTGATATTGCAGGTGGGGTGTTTGTTGCAAAAGGAAAACAAATGCTATTTGCGGGATGGAGAGTATTACTTGGTAAAGTTCAATCTCAAAATAATGAGGACGATGTTGCCAATAAAGTTCCACCATTAAAGAAAGGTGAGGTTCACACTTGCCGAGAAGGTGAAATAAAACATCGCATGACTGAGCCGCCAAAGCACTTTACCGAAGCTACATTATTGCAAGCAATGACAGGTATTGCGCGCTTTGTAGAAGATAAAGAGCTGAAAAAAATACTAAGAGATACGGATGGCCTTGGAACAGAAGCGACTCGTGCGGGGATTTTAGATACGCTATTTAAACGCCAGCTATTAACACGAAATGGAAAGTCAATTCATGCCAGTGAAGCAGGCAGAGGGCTTATCCATGCTCTACCAAAAGAAGCAACTTACTCGGACATGACTGCTCATTGGGAATTTCAGCTACAAGGTATGACAGAGAAAACTCATGCTTATCGACCTTTTATGTCGGAATTAGAAATAAAAGTGACTAATTTTATGCAAGGTGTTCAGCAAGGCCCAATCCCTCAGTCATTGAGAACATTAAAAAGCTCAGTTAAACCACAATTTAAACGTAAAAGAAAAGCAAAGAAATCTTAAAATACGATCCCCATCATCGATTCATTTTTAAGAATACACTATTGTGCCTTGGTATTTATAACTCATAATAAAAAGGCACGATATGTTTAAAGATGTAATTGGTTTTGGTGTTGCAGGTAATTTTGCTGGTCATTTAGAGCAAGCGGGTGAAGCGACTGATTTTTTGAATGTAAAAGTTGAGAACAATATTCAACCTAAAGCATTATTTCCTTTTTATGTTCCATCACAGCATGCAGGTTTTCTATCTCAATATCCATTATCTTCTGACACTATTGTTCCGCCAAATGATGCCGATAACCTACAAATTGAACCAGAAGTTGCGATTGTTTTTGATATTAGTTACCAAGACAATAAAGTGGTGGCACTGACTCCCGTTAAATTTGCAGCATACAATGATTGTTCAATAAGAAAACCCAATGCAAAAAAAATCAGTGAGAAGAAAAATTGGGGTGCAGAAACAAAAGGCATTTCTAAAGATTTCATCGAATTATCATCATTTACTAAAGGTTGTGAGTTAGATAAATATCGTATTGCAAGTTTTCATATGCGAAATGGTGAGCTTAATCGATACGGAGAAGACAGCGCTGCGATTGATTACAGCTACTTTCATGAGCAATTAAATGATTGGATTATCGATAAAATGAATAATCAGAAAGATGAAGGGCCTGCGGAAAATCTATCTATTTATTTGGCTAATGCTAATTACCCTGAGCAGACAATTATTAGTATTGGAGCGACAAGATACACTCCATACGGTGAGACGAATTTTTTAAAGTCGGGGGATCAAAGTATTGTAGTTGTTTATGATGGTGAAAAATATACAAGCGACGAAATTGAAATAATGGCAAAAATGAATTCGTTTGAAAAATCAGGTATTTCACTATTAAATCAACAGGTTATCTAAGCAGTAGATATAATGAAGCACACCATTAAAATGTCAGTTGTCTGTTAAAACTGACATTTTTGGAAGAAATAGCACAGAAATGTATGTAATATAGCCTGTTCACTTTGTATTGAAGAATTTATACATGCCGAAATTTAATTTAAAACATATTTTCCTTATACCAACACTATTCTTAGTGTTGATCGTAGGTTTTATCTTAAATAACCATATTAACTCAGTACAACGTCAAGTTAACCGTGAATACGATCGTATTATAAATTCACTTCAACGATCAATTAAAGTAATTATTTCGTTAGATTACAATATTTCGCAGCTATATAAGCAAAATCAAGGTAGTTTTTATAATCACAACTTTGAATTAAAGAAAGAAAGTGGTCTTTGTGTTATTCGTCCAAGCGAAAATTTAGATGCGGTAATGGCAGAACAAGACATTAGTGTTGCAGAAGGACGTCTTGATTATAGCATTGCAGGCAAAAAAGATTTATGTGATCCATCGTCTGAAGTATATGAAATAGCATCAAAGAAGGTGAGCCTTGCCCCGGTTATTTCTTTTATTCATGATTATGAAAGTTATCTTCATGGGATCTATTTCATTTCAAAATATAATTATATTATTTCGTCACCAAAAGAAATTGCTGAGAACTTAACACAAAAGAAACTGGATGTTATTTATTCACGACCATACTGGAAAAATAGTATGAAAAACGACAGTGAAAAATACATTACGTTTACACCTCCATATACTGATGCTTTTGCTGATGGTCTTGAAGTATTAACGTTTTCAACCCCTATCTACTATAAAGGTATTTTCAAAGGTGTATTAGTTATTGATCTATCGGTAGACAAACTTTTACGTTCTCAAAATGAAATATCACAACATATCCAGTTGCTTAATAGTGCTGAATATAAGCGATTTGAACAATATCGCTTTATGCAACCAGTTAATTTAGATTTCACAGATTTTACGTACTTTTTGTATTATAAAACCACAGTGAAAGAAGAGCTAAAAGGGTTCTTATTACATGATTCTAATTCGTTAATTTTAACGTTAGTAATGTATATCCTATCTTTGCTATCTATGTTTTATTACCAAAGTCGCGTATCTCAAAAATACTATCGTGATTTGGCTAAACAAGATCCAATGACAGGTTTATATAATCGTCGTGGTTTTGAGATGAGCTTACAAGATCGTGTCGTGAAGAAGTACGTTGGTTTTGCTATTTACGATATTGATGACTTCAAACAAATTAATGACGTGTTTGGGCATGATGTGGGTGATGAGGCGATTAAATATGTCGCGAGAATGCTGAATAAGAGTGTACGTGATAGTGATATTGTGTCTCGATTTGGTGGTGAAGAGTTTGTTATCTGTATTAATGCTGAATCAAGGAATAGTTTAGAAAGTGTTTGTGAGCGTGTAAGAAAATCAATTCAGGACTCATCAGGAAAAGTGGTTAAAGGTGGTTTTACTGTTTCTGGTGGTGTGACGGTAATTGATTCACATCAGGAGTTTTCTTTTGAACATGTGATTAAGAAAGCCGATGCTTTGCTTTATAAGGCGAAACAAGATGGTAAAAACCGAGTTTACTTCTCATAAACTCGGCTATTTATTAGGATAAATAAACGCTAACAAAATTAAGAATTAGCTTACCTTTTCTAATTCTTGGTTGAGGCGTGCAACGATAGGTTCTGATTTTTTATGGCTTCTAATATCCATAAAAATATCTCTTGCTTCGGTGTACTCTTGACGAAGATAAACAAGCCATTGTTTTACTCGGTTTGAATAATATTGCCCCTTGTCTCCCGCCATTTGAAGCTTCGAATAATGAATAAGCAAAGCAATGACTTCAGGCCAAGGCATTTTTGAATGGTTGTGTTTAACTACATTACCTAAATTGGGAACATTAAAAGCGCCACGGCATACCATTAATGAATCGATCCCTGTCGCAGCGATACAGCGTTGGCCGTCATCATAGTTCCAAATTTCACCATTTGCGATAATTGGAATATCAATTTTTTGGCGAACTTGATTAATGTAATCCCATTTAATCTCTTCTGCTTTATAACCATCTACTTTGGTTCTTGCGTGAATGGTTAACTCATCCGCACCAGCTTGTTTGATGGCATCGGCAATCACAAAGCATTCTTCAGGATTCTCCCAGCCCAAACGAATTTTAGCCGTCACTTTCTTATCTTTACTTACAGCATCTCTACAAGCCTTAACGACTTGATAGATGAGCTCTGGCTCTTTTAAAAGCGCGGCTCCGCCACGACTTTTGTTTACGGCTTTAGCTGGGCAGCCAAAATTCAGATCAATACCGTCAGAGCCCAGTTCAATTGCTCTCGCAGCATTTTCTGCCATCCAGTTAGGCTCTTGACCTAATAGTTGAAGACGAATTGGGGTACCTGATTTAGTTTTACTGTTATTTAGTAGCTCAGGACAAATACGATGGAATACATGAGGAGGTAGCAGTTGATCGACAACGCGAACAAACTCTGTGACACAGAAGTCGTAATCATTAATTTCAGTTAGTAACTCGCGCATTAAATGATCGAGTACGCCCTCCATAGGGCCTAGTATTACTTGCATATCCCACCTCTTTTATTGGAGGTGGGATTGTAGGAGGAAAGAAAGCTTATGTCACTTACTTCCTTTGTTATAAGTAGTAATTATTGTTTCTCCCGTCGATGGGAAATAATTCAGTCGATAACCCTGCTGATTTTTATTAGTGATGTCTGATGTATAGTAATACATACAAGCTTGTGGTTTACCTGTAACAGGTGAACCATACCAATATTCAATATCTGTACTAGAAGTAATAAAATCATCACCTTTATATTCAGAAATAGTTAAGTCTTGATTTAGTAGTGCATTCCAAAGCTCACCACAACCTTCTCCGGTAATAGTGCCTTGATGGTTTGTTGTACCAAGTGGAAACCCTTCAGCAGATGGAAATATCTTTTCGTCTCCGTACTCTACAGCTACACCTGAACTGACTGATGGTTCACCTTGTGTTAACCAAGCAGCATGGTACAAATTAACTCCAGAGGTGAATTCGGCAAAGACACCTTTAGCTCTAGATTTATGAGCATCGTTTTGCAAGCTTAAAAATCGTGGTGCAGCCGTAACGGCTAAAATTCCTAAGATAACAATAACAACGATCAACTCTATGAGTGTAAATCCTCGATTTTTTTTCATAATGTTCTCAACAAGCAAAAATTAATAATAACGGCACTTAGGCTCTAATAATTATTTGCGCTATACTACGCCGAAAACTTAATTTAAAAAGTGAAAAAATAATGAAGTACCAATTAATTTCTCTAAGTGATGCAGATTTAAGCTGTACAAATGTATTTCTTGAAGGTGCTGTGCTAGCTGCAAATATGGCAACAAAACCTTTAGAGCCAGAAGTGTGGTTGAATGGTCTTGTTGGTACTGATGTAACTTTGAATATTAAAAATGCAGTTATTCATCAAATTGAACAGCAATACACATTACTTAAACGTAATGAATATGAAATTGCCAATTTGATTGATACTGAGAACGTTGACTTATTGGCTGATTTCGCTGAAGGCTTTATGAGTGTTTGGCCTTTAATTGAAGATATGTGGGCTGAAGTAAGCATTGGTGATGGTACTTCTCGTATGTTATCAGCATTACTAACAACGTTAATGCTTGCGCTTGATGAAGAGCAAACACAGGCTCAAATGAAAGAAGCGGGGATTGACACACCACCAACTCTAAAAAGCATGCTTCCACAATTAGATATGATGATTCTTGAAGTCGCAATGGCTGCTGATGAGTTGCAAATTGGCTATAAAGGCCAGAAAGTAAATCCATATAAAGATATTGGCCGTAATGATGCTTGTCCGTGCAATAGCGGTAAAAAATTTAAACAATGCTGTGGTAAATAAAGCACTAAAAATAAAAAACCGCCATTAATACGTAATTAGTGGCGGTTTTTTACTATTAGCAATATTGCTATTATTTTTTATTGAAGAATTGTGCGATAACAAAAATAGCCAAAGCAATTAAGTTACCTGCAAAAATAATAACTAGCCACTGAGGCATCGTTAGCGTTAAGAATTGCCATACGATCTTGCTACAGTCACCATAAGCTTCAAACATCCACGGTGCCCATTTATTTAATGGAGCCCATGAAGGGAAGGTTACAAATAAATCGCAGGTTGAAAATGGTGAAGGGTTTAATTGGAAATCAACATGTTCAAGCGCAAGTTTAAGCCCCCACCCAGCACTGATCCCCCATGCAACAAAGCCACACCAGCGGATAATAAGGTTATTTGGATTTAATAACCCAATAATCGCGGCGCCACCAATCCCCATCATTGCAACACGCTCATAAATACACATAACACAAGGTGGAAGTTTCATTATGTGTTGAAAGGTCAGTGCGGAGGCTTCGAAAAAAATAATACAAAGGAGTAGCAGAAACCAAGATAGGCGAATGCGTGAGAAATGATTAAGGGCTTGCATTTTTATTCCTTATAAAAATAAAGGCCCCGTATCTACAGAGCCTTTGCTATCAAAAGTAGTTTACCTTATTAATGACCACTAGAAATCGCAGAAGTTGCACTTTCTATTGTTCCAGGTGCAATCCAACCAAGATCGTAGAACATTGCTGTCATAGGTTCAAGGAAGAAAATGATACCAAACATACCAACTAGTGCTAATACAATTGTATAAGGAAGAGCCATCCATACCATACGGCCGTATGATAATTGAATTAACGGAGCAAGAGCAGACGTTAATAAGAATAGGAAAGCTGCTTGACCATTTGGTGTAGCAACAGACGGTAAATTTGTACCTGTATTGATAGCTACAGCTAGTAGGTCAAATTGGTCACGCGTAATAACACCATCCATTAATGCCGCTTTTACTTCATTAATGTAAACCGTACCAACGAATACGTTATCTGAAACCATCGAAAGAACGCCATTTGCTACATAGAATAAAGCAAGCTGAGCCCCTTTGTCTTCTACTGCAAGTACAGCGTCAATAATTGGTTTAAACAGTTCTTGGTCAATGATTACGGCTACAACGGCAAAGAATACGGCTAATAGTGCGGTGAATGGCAGAGCCTCTTCAAACGCTTTACCCATAGAGTGTTCTTCAATAACACCTGTAAATGCTGTCGCAAGGATAATCACTGATAAACCAATTAGACCAACGGCAGCAAGATGAAGTGCCAAACCAACAATTAGCCATACCGCAATTAAACCTTGGATGATTAATTTAGCGTTATCGATATTAGTACGGTTTTTACGTTCTTCAGCTTCGTAATCTTCTAGAATTTTGCGTACGTTCTCAGGTAATTTTGCACCGTAGCCACAGATACCTAATTTTTCAACTGCGATACAAGTTAAAATGCCACAGATAAATACCGGCGCTGTAATTGGAAGCATACGGATAATGAATTCACCAAACATCCAACCAGCTTGGTCTGCAATGATCAAGTTTTGTGGTTCACCCACCATTGTCATTACACCACCAAGTGCGGTACCAACACCTGCATGCATTAATAAGCTACGTAAGAAAGCACGGTAGTCTTCTAAATCTTCACGTGTTAATTCATCAACATCGCTATCACAAGTATGGTCGTGAGTTTGTGAACCACCTTGACCTGATGCTACACGGTGATAAATTGCATAGAAGCCAACAGCAACACTAATTACAACTGCAATTACCGTTAACGCATCAAGGAAAGCTGATAAAAATGCAGCGGTAAAACAGAATGCAACAGATAGTGCAGTTTTTGATTTAATACCAATAAGTATTTTAGTGAAGATAAATAGAAGCAATTGCTTCATGAAGTAGATACCAGCAACCATGAATACTAGTAGTAAAAGTACTTCGATATTGGCTACGAGTTCATGTTTCACTTGTTCAGGGCTTGTCATACCAATAGCAATAGCTTCAATAGCTAATAAACCACCAGGTTGTAATGGGTAACATTTTAACGCCATTGCAAGAGTAAAAATAAACTCAACAACAAGCAACCAACCTGCAGTAAATGGATCTACAAAGAAGAAAACAAGTGGGTTGATTACAAGAAAAGAAAGTATTGCGATTTTGTACCAATCGGGGGCTTTACCAAGAAAATTTTTGATAAATGCATTCCCTAGCGAAATAGACATGTGATGCTCTCTACATTATTACGATAATTCTAAAAAATAAGGTTAAGTAGGGAGTTGATAATAATCGCCTAACATATTGTTATTAGTAAAGATAAACAACTATTTAGAAAAACAACAAGGCTTATTTTACTGCTTTGCCAAATAACTACCTATATATACCTAACCTTATATACCAAACGCCTGAACTTTACTCTTAATTCCTTAATAGTCAATATTTGAAAAGAGGTAAATTGATCAAAATGTGCCTTTGCTCGGTTTTATTAATAAAACTAAAGAAATGTATAGAAAAAAGGTAGCAGATTTCTTGATTTATTAGGGAGATTAAGGCTTAAAAATTGGAAATGTGTTTCTAAATTACAGGTAAATTTAATAAATAGTTAAGGATTTATTGAACTGGTGGTATGATGAGTGCAGTTATCTTATTTAAAGAACGGATTTTAAACTTGTATGGTTATTAAGGCAAAAAGTCCTGCAGCATTCGCTGAAAAGTACATTATTGAAAGTATTTGGAATGGTCGTTTCCCACCGGGCTCAATTTTACCAGCTGAGCGAGAGCTTTCTGAATTAATCGGTGTAACGAGAACGACATTACGAGAAGTATTACAGCGTTTAGCTCGTGATGGTTGGTTGACAATTCAACATGGTAAACCAACAAAAGTGAACAATTATATGGAAACCTCTGGTTTGCATATTTTGGATACATTAATGACATTAGTTGATGCAAATAATGCCACTTCAATTGTTGAAGACTTATTAGCAGCTCGAACTAACATTAGTTGTATTTTTATGAGACAAGCATTCAAGACAAATAAAGAAGGCTCTTTAAGAACACTTAATCGCGTCATTGAATCATGCGAACAGTTACTTGCTGCTGAAAGTTGGGATAGTTTCATCGAATCCTCTCCGTTCGGTGCCAAGATTAAAGCTGAAGTAAAAGAAGATAACGAAAAAGATCCTGCAAAACGTGAAGAGATCTTGATTGCTAAAACCTTCAACTATTATGATTATATGCTTTTCCAAGGTGTTGCTTTCAAATCGGGCAATCAAATTTATGGTCTTATCTTTAATGGTTTGAAAAAGCTTTATGCACGAGTTGGTAGTTACTATTTCTCTAACTCCGAAGCTCGAGAGTTAGCTTTACAATTTTATCGTGACTTAAAGCTTATTTGTGAAGAAGAACGTAAAGATGCTGTAATGCCTAGAATGCGCCAGTACGGTATGGAAGGTAATTTGATTTGGAATGAAATGAAATTAAATTTACCAAGCAACTTTAGAGAAGATGATAGTTAATCCGATTTAGAATTTAATCAAGCAGGCATTTAGCCTGCTTTTTTTATACCTAAAATAAACAAAAAAATCTAAATAACTATGAAATGGTGTGTGGTTATGTATAATCGCACGCTGTATTGTTAATTCTATGGTTATATAAGGTTGTCATTGTGAGTAAATTAATAAGTCGCTCTGTTTTTTGTCTTTTGGTGTTATTTAATAGCAGTGTTAATGCAAAAATTTCACAATGGTCTCTTGGTGCCGCGGCAGCATATTCCCCTTCTTTTTATAAAGAGACGCCTTCGAATACAACCATTATTCCTATGATTGGTTATGAGGGGGAGCATCTATTTCTTAGAGGGTTTAGTGGTGGTTATCGTTTACAACCTGTAGGTTCACCTCAAAATATAATATTTCGATTTGTCTATGATCCTAGAACGTTTAAGCCCAATGATTCAAATGATGCTGCAATGCAAAAATTAGATGAGCGTAAGAGTACCGTGCTTGGCGGGGTGAGTTATCAGATGATTACTCATGTTGGAATTGTCGAGTTTACAGGAGGGACAGACGTAGGTCGTACTCATAATGGTTTTTATGCAGAAGCGGCTTGGCGTTTACCAATAAGAGGAAAAGGATGGGCAATTACCCCATCACTAGGATATTCATATAATAGTGAGAAATTAAATAATCATTTATATGGAGTAACCAAGGAAGAAGCGTTACGAACAGGAATTGACCAATTTAATGCAGATTGGGATGGACAGTTTTTTATTGGATTATCGACTTATTTCCACATTACACCAAATGTTCGAGTGACTGGCGGTTTACGTTATGTGAATCTTGAAGGGAACCTAGAAAATAGTCCAATGATTGAACATACAACAAGTTCAACTGGTAATGTCGGTATAGCGTACGTGTTCTAGGAATTTTTATATATTATTTAGTTCGCTTTATTAATGACTAAGAGCTTATGATTTATAAAAAAGGACGTGATTAATAATATTGTTAATGAAGGTGTATTTAAAAAACTAACAATAAAGTAATTATTCGATAAAAATTTAGTGGGTTTTATCTTATTCAGATTGAACTGAAGTCCATTTAAAGTTTCGAGCAATAATACGTTTCTAAATGTAATAAAATGAAAATAAAAAAAAGACCACTTAGAGTAAGTGGTCTTTTTTTATGTTCTTAAGAGTATTATTAGATTAAAAACTCTTCTAGTTTTTTACCAGCATCAAGCTGTGCTTGAAGAGCTGAAGGAGTACGGCCTTGGCCTGTCCATGTTTTCTCTTCACCAGCGTGATCTTGGAATTTATATTTTGCAGGGCGAGGTGCACGTTTTTGTTTTGTTTTTACTGTTGTAGCAGACATAGTATCTAATAGATCTTCAGGAGCGATGCCGCTGTCGATCATCATTTGGCGGAACTCTTCAAGTTTAGCTTGTTTTTCAGCTAGTTGAGCACGCTCTTCAGCTTCAGATTCTTGACGTTCTGCAACAACAGATTGAAGTTTTTCTAATGCTTCTTCTAATTGCTCTAAAGTCATTTCACGAGATAAAGCACGTAGGCTGCGTAGGTTAAGCAGCGTTTTAATTGTATCAGACATATTTGATTCCATAATTATTTTGATAATATGATTATAATATAACAGAAAAATAATATAACAAATTTCTAGATAAAGGAATAAAAAAATATTAATGATATTAATATTAATAATATCCATTCTTAAGGATAAGACGCCTGCTAAATAGTTTTAAAATGTTTCATTCTAATTAGCTAGATAACTTAATGTTAAAATACTCAGATATAGTATTGCAAAATTGTTTTCAATCCGTACAATAACCGCACCTAAAAGGGTAGAGGCGCACCGCCTAAGAGTAAATTGTAAGAGGGTGATACTTACGACGACAATTGAAAGGAGTCGGTGCCGAAGTTAATTACGTTAATCGAGCGTATTAGCTGGGGTTATTTCGAAGAGGAATAACACTGCCATAGTCAATTTTATTTTTTAACTATGGAGCGCTACTGTAGGGGAATGTTATTCATTCACTTCCTTAATAACGATATTTATCGTATCTGCAGTAGATCTCCAACCAGACTGGTTGTTGTAGATCATGAACTTAGCTGATTTTTCAAATTCTCCAATTTCAATTTTGCCCCCACTTATAGCTCTGGGTTTGGCAATTTTAACTCGCCGAGTATTACTTTCTCTTGGTGTAGGTATCGTGTTAGGCGCTATTCTGCTGTCTAGTTTTTCCGTATCAGGAACCGCTTCTTATGTGTTTAGTTCTGTTAAAGGTGTTTTCATCGATGGCGGTTCAATTAACTCATGGAATATGAGCATTGTTGCTTTCCTTATATTATTAGGAATGACAACAGCTTTATTAACTCTTTCAGGTGGCACACGTGCTTTTGCTGAATGGGCACAGACAAGAATTAAAAGTAAACGCGGCGCAAAGCTACTTGCTGCTTTTTTAGGCGTGTTTATTTTTGTTGATGATTACTTTAATAGCTTAGCCGTTGGTTCAATATCCCGCCCTGTTACTGACCGTTTTTATGTATCACGTGCTAAGTTAGCTTATATTCTAGATTCAACAGCTGCTCCAATGTGTGTATTAATGCCAGCATCAAGTTGGGGTGCGTACATTATTACTATTATTGGTGGCATTTTAGTTTCACATGGTGTGACTGAATATTCTGCTCTAGGTGCTTATGTCCGTTTAATTCCAATGAACTTTTACGCTGTATTTGCACTATTAATGGTATTCGCTGTTGTTTGGTTCCAACTTGATGTTGGCCCAATGCGTCACCACGAAAATGAAGCTGCTCGTGGTAATGGTTTTGATGATCAAGCGGTTAATTCTGAATCGAAAGATTTAAATGAAGAATTAAATATTGTTGAGAGTGAAACGGGTAAAGTTTCTGATTTAATTTTCCCAATTATTACGTTAATTGTCGCAACGATCTCTTTCATGGTTTATACCGGCGGCGAAGCGTTAGCAGCAGATGGTAAAGCGTTTAATATATTAGGCGCATTTGAAAATACCGATGTTGGTGCTTCACTTTGTTATGGTGGTTTAATTGGTCTAGCATCTGCGCTAATTACTGTATTCCGTCAAGGTCTGTCAGTTAAAGATATAGGCATGACAATGTGGATCGGTGCGAAATCAATGTTTGGTGCTATTTTAATTCTGTTCTTTGCTTGGACTATTGGTTCAGTTATCGGTGATATGAAAACTGGTACATACTTGTCTAGTTTGGCGCAAGGTAGTATTGGTATTCACTGGATCCCTGTAATCTTATTCTTATTGTCAGGAATTATGGCATTCAGTACTGGTACATCATGGGGTACTTTCGGCATTATGTTACCTATCGCTGGTGACATGGCTGGTGCTACCGATATCGCATTAATTCTTCCTATGTTAGGTGCGGTTTTAGCTGGTTCAGTATTTGGTGACCACTGTTCACCTATTTCAGATACTACGATTCTGTCTTCGACAGGTGCTCGTTGTTGTCATATTGATCACGTATCAACTCAACTACCTTATGCATTATCCATTGCTGCGGTTTCAGCAGTTGGCTATATTGTTCTTGGTTTTACAAGTTCAGTATTGGTTGCATTTGCTGGTGCAAGTGTTGCGTTTGTTTTAGCATGTTTTGCTTTAATGATGATGTCGAAAAGACGCTCAGCGACAGCATAACTAGTTAGATTTTAAAATAAACCGGCTTTAAATGGCCGGTTTTTTATTGCTTTTTTGATGTTAAATCGCGATCATAAGTCCCTAAATATTCTTTATGTGGGGTGCATTTTGTCTCGTTTTACTTTACCAATTATTGATAAACACTCTCCATTTCAAAACGAGTTTGAATCGGTAATTCATGATTTAATTACCCATGTTCGCTCTGCTGCACCAAAATCAGTTCATAGCATTTATTTATACGGCAGTGTTGCTAGACGTGAAGCTATTGTTGGTCGTTCGAACCTTGATGTTACCCTGATCACATCAGCACCATTGACTAATAAAGAACAAACGTTGATTAACACTATTAAAATTCGTTTCCAATCTAAATACCCTCAAATTACCGGAGTGACATTTAACATTGGTGAGGCGGCAGATGCGCTTCAATTAGAGTCAATTTTTAGTTGGGGTTTCTGGTTAAGACATTGTTGTGTTTGTATCTATGGTGATGATTTATCAGAACGTTTTGGTGATTTTGAGCCTAGCTGGGAAATTGCGAAAAATATGAACATGGATATTGAAGAGTGGTTAGGTGTTTATATTAAAAAAATATCCACTAGCCAAGATATTATTGTTCAGGTTGAACAACAGAAAACCATCGCCAAAAAGTTATTAAGAAGCTGCTACTCTTTAGTTATGCATCGAGATAAAGGTTGGTACGATCATCCCGTACTCTGCGCTCGTAAGTTTCTAGAATATTACCCAGAAAAACAAACTGAAATAGAACGTGTGGTTTTATTATTAAAAGGGCGTAAAGTTCCAAAGCGTTCTGTTCTTGCTTTACTTAATGAATTTGGAGATTGGGTTGTGGCTGAATTTAATAAAATTGAACGAAGAATAGGTTAATAACTTGAATTCACCTCAACAGGGTTTTTTACTTACACGTCAAACTAGAGAAATTAATAATCAAAGTTTAGTTGATCTCTGGGTTAAGTGTGAAGATCATATTGCACACCTACTTATTGAGAACGAAGATGCAGTTACCTTCATATTAGAGGATAAGCGCTCTCAGTATGAAGCCTGTTTACAGAAAGAAAATATCCCTTTTTATATAAAACCGACGAGATTATCCACATTTAATCATGATTCAGTGCTCGGTTTGTATTTTAAAAATACCTATCAAAAACGATCGGCTACGCAATTTATTGAGCAATTACCTCTACCTATATATGAAAGTGATATCCGCTTAGCTGATCGTTATTTAATGGAACGTTTTATTTGTGGTGGGCTGTCATTTATTGGCGACCCAGTACAAAAAAAAGACCATGTTGAATATCGTAATGTAAAAGTTAAAACAACGGATCGTTCACCTAAATTCAGTATGGTTTCATTAGATGTTGAGTGTTCAGAAAAAGGCATTCTATATTCCATTGCTCTACATAGTGAACTGGATACTCGTATTATTATGGTGGGTGATTCACAAGAAAGCGATCTGTCTATTCAATGGGTCGAAAATGAAAAAGCGTTGCTTCTTGCTTTAGAGTCTTGGTTTTATCAATTTGATCCAGACATTATCATTGGTTGGAATGTGATTAATTTTGATTTTCGATTATTAATTCAGAGAGCAAAATGGCACAAATTGCCCTTTCGTATTGGTCGGGGTAATAGTTCACTTTATTGGCGTGATTCGGATAAAAATCGACAACAAGGTTTCTTATCTTTCCCTGGGCGTGTTGTGTTAGATGGCATTGACGCTCTGAAAACTGCCACCTATCATTTTTCGAGTTGGTCACTTGAATCCGTCGCTCAAGAGTTATTGAAAGAAGGTAAATCGATTAATGATCAAAGCGATAAAATGTCTGAGATCAATCGGATGTATCGAGAAGATAAGCTTTCTTTAGCCAAATATAACCTCCAAGATTGTGTCTTGGTTACTCGTATATTTGAACATACTCATTTGTTAGAGTTTTTGATTGAGCGAACGAAATTAACTGGTGTCGAGCTTGACCGAGTAGGTGGTTCAGTCGCAGCATTTACTAATTTGTATTTACCAAGGCTCCATAGGGCTGGGTATATTGCACCTAATTTAGAAAGTGAGAATTGGATTGCAAGTCCTGGCGGCTATGTAATGAACTCTAAACCAGGTTTATATCAATCTGTTATCGTTCTTGATTTTAAGTCTCTTTATCCCTCAATTATTCGTACGTTTAATATTGATCCTTTAGGTTTGATTGAAGGATTAAAACAAGAAGTAGGAACGGAAGATAATCAAGCCATTGATGGTTTTAGAGGGGGACGATTTCATCGAACTAAACACTTTTTACCTAAATTAATTGAAAACTTATGGTCAGCTCGAGATGAAGCAAAAAGAAATAATGAAAAGGCATTTTCTCAAGCAATAAAAATCATAATGAACTCATTTTATGGTGTGCTAGGGTCGTCAGGTTGTCGTTTTTTTGATCATCGATTGGCCTCTTCAATAACCATGCGTGGGCATGAGATTATGAAAATGACTCGTGAGTTAATTGAAGCAGAAGGTTATGAAGTGATATACGGTGATACTGACTCTACGTTTGTTACTCTTGGACAATCAATGACATCTAAAGAAGCTGACGCTATTGGTTCATCTTTGGTTGAAAAGATAAATCAATGGTGGATTTCTCACTTATCTGAAAAATATGCAATTGATTCAGCATTGGAAATTGAATATGAAACTCATTATCGAACGTTTTTAATGCCTACGATCCGAGGGTCAGAAACTGGGTCTAAAAAGCGTTATGCTGGTTTAGTAAAAAAAGAAGGTAAGGAAGAAATTGTATTTAAAGGATTAGAGACAGTTAGAACGGATTGGACTCCATTATCACAAGAATTTCAGAAAACATTATTCCATAAAGTGTTTCATCAACAAGATGTAAAGGAATACGTTCGACAATACGTCGATGATACTAAGCAAGGTAACTTAGATAAGCAGCTTATTTATAGAAAGCGTTTGAGAAGACAGTTGGATGAATACCAAAAGAACGTTCCTCCTCACGTTAAAGCGGCACGATTAGCGGATTATCGGAATCAACAAATAGGAAAAAGGCCTCAATATCAATACGGTGGATGGATAGAGTATGTTATTACCACTGCGGGCCCAGAACCAATTGAATATATAAATAATCCGATTGATTATGACCATTATGTAGAGAAACAATTGAAACCAATCGCGGATGGAATTCTTCCTTTTATCGGTTTAGATTTTAATGAATTATCTAACTCTCAATTAGGTCTATTTTAAGAATTATTTTTATTGTATATTGAAGAAACCGGATCAAAGTCAATAGCATTTTAATAGCAAAACTTTGCGGCCTAACGCATAATCAATATGCTTTTATCTATTTTTTTAAGGTAAAATAGACAGTTAGTTAAGACCTCTATTATAGAGGTGGCTGTAGATTAAATCGGAGTGTCAGTTGTGATTAAAGTATTCCTTGTAGATGATCATGAGCTGGTTCGCACAGGGATTAGACGTATTCTTGAAGACGTCCGTGGAATTAAAGTAGTAGGGGAAGCTGACAGCGGTGAAGATGCCGTTAAATGGTGTCGAACAGAGCAGGCAGATATTGTTCTTATGGATATGAACATGCCTGGCATTGGTGGCTTAGAAGCAACCAAAAAGATTTTAAGATTTAACCCAGATGTGAAAGTTATAGTTTTGACTATTCATACTGAAAACCCATTTCCGACTAAAGTTATGCAAGCCGGTGCTGCTGGTTATTTAACTAAGGGAGCCGGTCCTGACGAAATGGTTAATGCGATTCGTATGGTACAAAGTGGCCAACGCTACTTATCGCCTGAAATTGCACAACAGATGGCGTTAAGTCAATTCACGCCAGATGCTGAGAATCCATTTAAAGAGCTTTCTGAGCGAGAGTTACAAATAATGATGATGATCACTAAAGGCGAAAAAGTGACGGATATTTCCGAACAACTGAATTTAAGTCCTAAAACAGTGAACAGCTATCGTTATCGCTTATTCAGTAAGTTAAATATAAGTGGAGACGTTGAATTAACTCATCTAGCTATTCGTCATGGTATTTTAGATGCTGAGACGCTGTAGTGCCTTCCTTTGATTCAAAAGCGTTCCTAAAATCTGTAACACATCAGCCTGGCGTTTATCGAATGTATAACGCCGAGGCTGACGTTATTTATGTAGGCAAAGCAAAAGATTTAAAAAAACGATTATCCAGTTATTTTCGTAGTAATGTACCTTCGGAAAAAACTAAGGCGCTAGTTAGTCATATTCATCAAGTTGATGTTACTGTTACTCACTCTGAAACAGAAGCTCTTATTCTTGAACACAATTATATTAAACAATACTTACCTAAATATAATGTGCTTCTTCGAGATGATAAATCGTATCCTTATATTTTCATTTCACAGCATAAGCATCCAAGGATCTCCATCCATCGAGGTGTTAAACGCAAAAAAGGTGAGTACTTTGGCCCTTACCCTGATTCTGGAGCCGTTAGAGAAAGTCTTCATCTCATCCAAAAGTTATTCCCTATTCGTCAATGTGAAGATTCGGTATATGCAAATCGCCATAGACCTTGTTTGATGCACCAAATTGGGCGTTGTCTAGCCCCTTGTGTAAAAGGGATTGTTAGTGATGCAGAATATAAAGAGCAGACTGATTTTATTCGGTTGTTTTTACAAGGTAAGGATAGACAAGTTATCCAAACGCTTGTTGCGCAAATGGAGATTGCCAGCCAATCCTTAAATTTTGAAAAAGCAGCGATCATTCGAGATCAAATTCAAGCCATGAGACGAGTGCAGGAGCAACAATATGTTTCTGATGATAGTGGTGATGATCTTGATGTTCTAGGGTTTGCAATTGAAAATGGCTTGGCGTGTGTTCACTTATTAATGATTCGTCAGGGGAAGATTTTAGGTAGTCGTAGTTTTTTCCCGAAGATCCCAGCTAACACAGATAAAGAGGAAGTCTTTTTAAGCTTTTTGACTCAATATTATTTAAATCATACGCAAGGTCGAACTATTCCTAACCGTGTAGTAACTAGCTTTGAATTTAATAGTGATAGCTTAGAAGCAGCATTAACTGAATTATCTGGACGAAAAGTGAGTTTTCAATTAAATCCAAAAGGAATGAAAGGGCGTTATTTAAAATTAGCTGATACCAATGCATTAACGGCTTTAACCAGCAAATCAAATCATAAACTAACAATGTATCAGCGCTTTAAACAATTAGAAGAAGCGTTAGTATTATCTTCTATTCAGCGCATGGAATGTTTCGATATCAGCCATACAATGGGGGAGAAAACAGTCGCATCGTGTGTTGTTTTTAATCAGGAAGGACCAGTAAAATCAGAGTATCGACGTTATAATATATCAGGTATTACTGGTGGGGATGATTATGCTGCCATGGCGCAAGTTCTTGAACGACGTTATAGTAAACAATTAGATATTGATAAAATCCCTGATGTTATTTTTATTGATGGTGGTAAAGGGCAATTGAATCGAGCTTATGAGGTTATCAGTAAGCACTGGGAAGATTGGCCTAAGCAGCCATTATTACTAGGTATCGCAAAAGGTGTTACTCGTAAACATGGGTTAGAAACACTAGTGAAAATTAGTGGAGAAGAGTTTTCAATGCCAAGTGATTCTCCAGCTTTGCATTTGATACAACATATTCGTGATGAGAGTCACAACCATGCTATTGGTGGACACCGAGCACAGCGTGCTAAAGTAAGAAAAACGAGTACCCTTCAAAATATTGATGGGGTTGGTCCAAAACGAAGACAAGCATTGTTGCAATATTTAGGTGGCCTACAAGAATTAAAAAGTGCAAGTGTCGAAGAAATAGCCAAAGTGCCGGGCATTAGCCATTCTTTGGCAGAAAAAATACATGATGCGTTGAAACACGGGTAAAAAAAGCGCACCATACACTCGCGGACCAAAACTTAAGAATTATTTATGCGATTAACAATACCAAATATACTCACGTTTATCCGACTAGCACTGATCCCTGTGTTTGTTGTTGTGTTCTACTTGCCTTATGAATGGTCAGCTGTAGCTGCTGCAATGGTATTCTGGGTTGCAGGTTTTACTGATTGGTTAGATGGACTTTTAGCTCGTAAACTGGGGCAAACTTCTCGCTTTGGTGCTTTTTTAGACCCAGTTGCTGATAAAGTCATGGTGGCTGCTGCTTTAATTTTAATTACTGAGCATTATCATACAATTTGGATCACCATCCCTGCGATTACCATGATTGCACGTGAAATTATTATTTCTGCATTACGAGAGTGGATGGCTGAAATAGGAAAACGAGCAAGTGTTGCCGTATCTTGGGTTGGGAAAGTAAAAACTGTATCTCAAATGTTTGCGCTTTGGGTTCTTATCTGGCGTTACGATGATTGGATGATCTGGTTAGGTTATGCCGCTCTATATATTGCAACTATTTTGACATATTGGTCGATGGTGCAGTACTTAGCTGCAGCAAAAGATGATCTACTTAATGCAGATGAATAGATATAAATGAATTGAAAAGCGAACTTAGGTTCGCTTTTTTTATATTTGAAATATTATTTTGCATAGTCAGCTGATATTACAGACTTTATCGTTTTGATTTTTTAATCTCAGAATGATAAAAGAGCAGTTATTCAGAAAAAAAACATCTTAAATAAGCCTGTTTTCGTTTGTTTTCTATTCATTTTGATCGCATTTTATTCAAACGAAACAAAAACAGAAAAATAGTGTTGACTCTAAGTGCTGAATCAGTAGAATGCATCCCGTACCCAAGAGGAAGGCGCTGAATTAAGTTGCTGAATGCTTGAGGTAATAAGGCGCCTTGGCAGAGTGGCTATGCAGCGGATTGCAAATCCGTGGACCTCGGTTCGATTCCGGGAGGCGCCTCCATTCTTTATGAATGATTATGCGACACTAGCTCAGCTGGTAGAGCGCAACCTTGCCAAGGTTGAGGTCACGAGTTCGAACCTCGTGTGTCGCTCCAAATTAAAAATTATTGCAATAGCGATAATTACAGATGGTGTTTTACTTTTCAGTAATCGGCATCGCAAGAAATTGCGTGCCCTGGTGGTGGAATTGGTAGACACAAGGGATTTAAAATCCCTCGGCGTTCGCGCTGTGCCGGTTCAAGTCCGGCCCGGGGCACCATCTTTTAAGAAGGCTCATCAGAAATGATGAGCCTTTTTTATTTCAAAAAAAATCATAAACCCACAATAATCCACATCGCTATCTTCATATCCATTTACTATTCGATTTAATTGTTATCTATTTTTGTTTTAAGCTGATTCTAATCGACACTTTACGTGCAACTTATAAAGTTGTTAGTTAGCATCATGTTATCTCAGCCCTAAAGTTATTTTATTGTATAAAAACAATGCAGGTACGTTGTTAGATAAACGATAAAATTACCAATTATTGGTTATCAATTTAAGGGAATAAAATGAGACACCTACAGAAATTCGTATTTACTTTACTAAGTTTATTTTTAGTTGGATGTGGTGGTAGTGATGACGATGGAGGAGGGGGAACTGCTTCTATAACATTAAATGTCAGTCAAATTACAGCGTCTGTATATCAAAATGATACTTATGAAGTAGATGTGACCGTAAATTATCAAGGTGAAGGCGTATTGGTCGGAATGCCGAAGGGAGTAAATGAAGTCCCTATTTGGCTAGGTGTAGATGAGCAGAGTATAAGCTCAAAACAAGCTGTCTTTCGAGTTTATTTACATGGAAACATTGATACAGGAGTTTATAACTCAGTATTACGATTTGTGACAGCGTATAACAACGGTAGCGTAGCATATAAAGATGTTCCTATTGAATTAACAATAAAAGAGCCGCTTGTATTTACAGTTGTTGCTGGAAAGCAAAATGTATCTTTAGAAAGTATGATTTCTGTTTTAGATTCGGGGCCAGTTGAAGGGAATAGTACCTATATCACGTATGATGCATATAGCGATTGGGATTGGTTAGATGTTGAAGTTGTTAATAATCAATACAAAGCTAAAATCATTAAAACAGATCTGAGTGTTGGAGAGCATATTGGATATATTGAGTTTTTAGATCAAAATTATCGCTTTAGAAAAGTGAAGATTGTTTATATCGTAACAGAGCCTGAATTTAATCTTGGCAATGTAAATAAATTAACGATAAATAACGAAACGGTAGCATCTGAACTAGATATGACTATACCTGTTACAGCTACAAGTGAGGGGGTAACATGGAATGTTCTTAGTTCAAGCCCTATGCTCTCTGTTACTCAGAATTCAAATAGTGTCGATATTAGCCTCGAATTGGATCTTTTATCTCAAAATAACGGTATATATCAACAGTGGATTGAGTTTGAATACCAATATGGTGAACTACTGCTACCAAAAACACGTAAAATTGAGTTTGATGTAGAGATAGATTTTACTGATATTCAACAGATCTCCCCGTATGTTTTTTATACATCAAATGAAGTTACCGCAAGGGTATGGGGTAATAATTTGATGTCATTAACAGAGGAGGACTTCAAAGCATTTACTCCAATTATTCAATCAGTCAATTATATTAGTGATAATGAAGTTGAGCTTAATATCAAAGCCAATACAACAGAGCAAGAAATTAACTTTACTATTGAAAATCGCTTGGACTATTTACGAGGAGAAGCAAGAGTTGTTGTTCGCCATGCTCCTGTATTTCCTGTTATGTCCGTTGATTTACCCGAGAAACCAGCATCGAAAGTGATTTATGACTCAGAGAGAGAACGTTTTTATTTTAGGACTTTCTCGAATTGGACCAATTTATTATATGAAATTTCTCATGATAATGAGCAATGGATAGTAGAGCAAATTGTAGGGGAAAGTCCTAAAGGATTAGCGATTATTGATAATGGTACACAGCTATTAACATCCAGTGCTTCATGCTCTATGACGAAAATTGATTTGGATACAAAAGTGACTGTGGATGCACCAAGTGTCACACATTGTGGTTACATGGAGTTTGGTTTTATCGGTCAATATTATACTGGAGAAACCATCGTAGCAGATACAAACCAGTCAGTCAGTGTTTATACTTATCCTGATTGGGAACTAGCGACAGTCAATTATCCAAGTGTTTATTCAGCTAATGCTATATTGAGTAAGAATGGAACGCACTTAATATGGACGGATTCAACAGGTATATCTTCTCCAAGAAATGCTTACATCTATGATGTACGAAGTAATCAGTTTAACCAGCTTAATACCGATGATAGTTATGATTTTTACGTTGATTCATTTTCGGTCAGTGCAAATGGAGAGCGTATGTCATATAAAAATGCTATCTACAATGGCAGCGCAATTCTGATCGGTCATGTAGGCGCCAATGATGACACGTGGGATCGAACATTTGTTTCTATTGATGGTTCGTATGCTGCGCACTATGATTTTAGTGAGAAACAAATACAGATATATAACATACAGTCTAATGAAGGGGCGTTTTTGTCGGTCGGTTTACCGCTTTTAGTTAATGAAGAGGCTGAGTTTGTTAAGGAGATAAAATTCTCAGAAGATAACCGTTATGTCTTTGTTTTTTCATCTAATGTAAGTACAGAAGTTTATAAGATGTATGTATATGAGCGTTAGTTAATAACGATAAGATAATTACCTTGATTAAAGCTCACAATAACAGTGAGCTTTTTTATATAAAAACATATAGCCGTCTAGATGTAAACATTTCCAAACCGAGTGAGTTACTGTATAATGCGCGCCTTTCTTTCCCGTAATCTCATTTTTGCTTCAAGGCGAACATTATGAACCTTTCTGCTAAAACTGTTGTTGTTATTGCTATAGGCGCTGCGCTTTATGGTATTGGTGGTTTACCTATGTTTGGTATTCCAGTATTTGCAAATACAACATTAAAACCCGCTATGGCTGTGCTTGCGCTATTCTCTGTGCTATATGGCCCAATTGTAGGCTTTCTGGTTGGTTTTATCGGTCACTGGGTGACTGACCTATTTGCAGGTTGGGGTGTTTGGCTTACATGGGTATTAGGCTCAGGTATTGTTGGTATGATTATTGGCTTATTTCCGATCATTACCAAGAATCGAATTGAATCGGGTTTATTTGATAAGAAAGACTTCTTAATTTTCGTTGTATTAGCTTTTTTCGGCAATGTGTTTGGTTATGGTACTTCTGCATTTTTAGATACTATTTTATACGCAGAACCATTTACTAAGGTATTTATGCAACTGTGTATTATCGCAGCGGGTAATACGTTCTTAATCGCAATTGTTGGCTATTTTATTTTAAACAATTTAGCAAAGCGTAAAAAACAAAGTACTAATTTAACAGAGGCGCCATAATTAATGAGCGTAACCTTTTCTAATTTCTCTTTTCGATATGCGTCACAGGATAAACCGACGCTGAAAAATATTAATCTAAGGATAGAGCAAGGTGAAAAGATCCTAATTATAGGACCAAGTGGAAGCGGCAAATCAACATTAGGTCAATGTCTAAATGGCTTAATTCCGCATACCATTAAAGGTGAATCACAAGGTCAATTGACGATTAATGATACGAATGTATCTGAATGGAAGATTGAACAGTATACAGAGAACGTAGGTACAGTTTTACAAGATACAGACAGTCAGTTTGTAGGGTTAACTGTGGGTGAAGATATTGCTTTTGCACTTGAAAATCAGATGATTTCAAGAGTAAAAATGTATCCGATAGTTCGTGATACCGCGAAGATGGTTGATTTAGAATCATTATTGAAAAAATCTCCTTACGATCTTAGTGGTGGCCAAAAACAACGAGTATCGCTAGGTGGTATTCTTGTCGATGATGTTGATCTTTTACTGTTTGATGAACCTTTAGCGAGTTTAGACCCTAAAACGGGTAAAGCTACAATAGAGATTATTGACGATCTGCATAAAAATAGTAGTAAGACTGTTGTTATTATTGAGCATCGATTAGAAGATGTTCTGCACAGATCTGTTGACCGTATTATTTTAATGGATCAAGGTGAAATCATTGCCGATATGACGCCTGATGCTTTATTAAAATCTTCACTATTAGAGATGCATGGTATCCGTGAGCCTCTATACATCTCATTATTAAAACGAACAAACGTTGATTTGGGTGCTTTAGAGCCGATTACGCCATTAGGCGAATTAAACCAGTGTCAATTTCATAAAGAAGTGACTAGCTGGTTTAAAGGGAAATCATTTAATGAAGCGATAGTGGATACAACTCAAACGCTATTAACGATTAAGGATCTGACCTATTCTTATGATGGTGAAGTGAATGCACTCGAAAATGTTAGCTTTACTGTCAATAAAGGCGAATTCGTTTCTATTCTTGGTAAAAATGGTTCGGGTAAATCAACAATTACTAAACTGATCATGGGAGTTTTGCAACCAGATCAAGGTAGTATTTTTTTAAACGGAGCTGATTTATCTGAATTGTCCATTTATGAGCGTTCTCAGAAAGTTGGCGTTGTACTACAAAATCCGAATCACATGATCTCACATCATATGATCTATGATGAAGTTGCTTTCGGCTTAGTTAATAGTGGATTATCTGAAAGTGATATTGAGAAAAAAGTACTTAATGCCTTAGAGCTGTGTGGTTTAAGCCGTTTTCGTCATTGGCCAATTGATGCTTTAAGCTATGGTCAGAAAAAACGAGTCACAATCGCCTCAATTTTGGTATTAGAG
This sequence comes from Aliivibrio fischeri, assembly GCF_009727955.1. Classification (GTDB taxonomy): domain Bacteria; phylum Pseudomonadota; class Gammaproteobacteria; order Enterobacterales; family Vibrionaceae; genus Aliivibrio; species Aliivibrio fischeri_A. The sequence continues at coordinate 304,888 of NZ_WOBR01000004.1, forward strand.
CCAGAGTTATTAATCCTTGATGAGCCGACCGCTGGACAAGATTATCGTAATTATACGTCCATGCTTGGTTTTATTAATCAGTTAAATAGAGATCTTGGATTAACCGTTATTATTATTTCACACGATATGCATTTGGTTCTTGAACATACAACAAGAGCGATTGTTATTGCTGATAGTCACTGTATTGCTGATGAGCCTGTTACGCAGGTATTTAGTCAACCAGAGTTGCTAAGTAGAGCAAATTTAACAGTAACAAGCTTATTTGAGTTAGCTCAGAAAGTGGATATTGAAAATATTAATGGGTTTATAACGCAGTTTATTACTGAAGAGTGTGAGAGTACGAAAAATGTCCACTAAGAAGCAAAGCTTTGGAATTAACTATGTAGATATTGATACATGGTTACATCGTTTAAATGGCGTAACTAAGTTTCTTCTTTTTATCTCTTGGATAACAGTAGTACTAACAACGTTTGATTTACGAATTATTATTCCATTAATTTTATTTGGTTTGTTTTTATTAAAAGAAACAAAAGTACCATACACTGCTTATAAACCGTTACTTATTGGTACATTATCGGTTTTAAGTATGAATGCTGTTTTTATGTTCTTACTTGCTCCAAATCAAGGGAATGAATTGATAGGCACAACGACAGAATTGTTTCCTATTTTTGGTCATTATGTAGTTACACAAGAGACGCTTTTTTATTTGGTAACGGTAACACTAAAATATTTTAGTATGTTTCCAATTGCATTAGTGTTTGTTTTTACAACGCACCCAACAGAGTTTGCTGCAAGTCTAAATCGAATCGGATTACCTTATAAGATTGCCTATGCCGTGAGTTTAACACTTCGTTATTTACCGGAAGTGAAAAGCGACTTTGTTAATATTATGCATGCACAGCAAGCTCGAGGTGTCGATTTATCAAAAAATGTTTCTGTATTTACTCGAATTAGTAACTTGGCGAAAATCTTAGGTCCATTGATATTCTCAAGCTTAGATCGAGCTGATGAAATATCTAATGCAATGGTATTACGCGGTTTTGGTCGAGGAAAAAGCAGAACTTGGTTTAGCGAAAAAAGTATTACTAAAACAGATAAATTAATAATGCTTAGTTTATTTTTGGTTGTTTCTTTAGCCATTACTAAAAAAATAATGGATACATCGTTGTTTTGGTATCCTTTATCTTAATATTATTAATTAAGACAAAAAAATAGGCGTGTTATACGCCTATTTTTTTATTTTCTAATTGACTAAAATGTTCGACAACATCGCAACTAATATTTTCATGACTAAATACGAGCATGTCGGTTAGTTTATCTACCATCATTTCTGGTTCTAGTTCGCTAAAAATTACATTGTTTACTAATTGTTTTATTAAAATCTCTTCGTGCTCTAGAAAACCGCGGGCGTCTATCTCTGCTGGAATATCGCAAGGTAAGCGATCAAACTTTAAAAAAGCCATATTATGATTAACTGAAGATGTTAACAGTTGTTCTGGGAACCACTCTTCACCTGTAACGACTTCAATATCATTGCCATGTTCTTTTTGAATGCTTTGTAAATTTTGAATCAATTCTGAAATTTTCACGTTAATTTCTCAAGGCGATGATTTATATTTTTTAATAACGACACTATACTCAAATTATAAAGTTGATTGAATTGTTTTTTACTTCAATTGCTTATCTGTTCATCACATATATCAAAATTCATTCATTTAGAGAGCTATTTTGTCGAATCTTTTTTATTTTCAAAAAAAATCATTGAACTGGATATTTTCATTTTTATTTATGAGTTTTTTCTCTTTTGCAGAAGAAACTAAAAATACAAATGAAGAATCATTAGAAACTGAAAAAAACTGGGGTATTGCCGGGGTAATCAGAACAGCAAGCATTCCTTATGAAGCTGAATCAGAAACGGTTTCAACCTTCATTCCAATGATGTTTTTTGAAAATGAATACGTGTTTATAAACGGCATGGAAGGTGGGGTCTATATTTATGAAGCGAGCGATTGGCAATTTAGTGCTTTAATGAGGCTGCGTTATTTTGATTTACCAAAAGAAGTGCAGAATAAAGCGGGTGGAGATGTTGTTGATACTGGCCTTCAAGCGCGTTATCAAATAAACGATGAGTGGTTTTTTGATTCAGAAGTGATGGTAGATCCTGAGTTTCGTTCCTATTTAAATTTTAAGTTAGGAGCTGAGATTAGTTCTGGTGATTGGTGGTTTAATCCAACAATCGAAACTCGATTTAAAGAAGCTGAGTTTAATAATTACTATTACGGCCTGAGTGATGACTCTAACCAAAGCATCGGTTCGGGTATTGATTTTAAAGCGGGTTTTATGTCTCGCTACCATGTTATTTCAAATCTTTACCTTCTTGGTGGAACTTATGTTTCTCGGTTAGATGATAATGCATACGATAGTCAATATATTGATAATCGTTGGGAATATGAATATTTTTTAGGGGTTGGTTTTTTTGCTGACAACACACATCCGACAAGAAAAAATATTGGAAATAAACCCTACTTGAGAGTAGCGCACGGCTGGGCAACACCATCTAATATTGGTGATATTATTCGTTTAGATTCCGAAAAAGATCCGCATAATAACCAAATGACGTCAGTATTTTATGGTTTACCTTTGACTGATGAACTGTTTTCACTTCCTCTTGACTTATATTTAACTCCTGGTTATGTCCAGCATTGGGAATCAGATGTTCAGAATCTTAGTTCAGAATTTGTTGTTGCCATAAAGGCTTATGCGACTATTCCTTGGCCAACAAAATGGCGCTTTGGTGTAGCTGAGGGGCTATCATACATCAATCACGTATCATATATAGAACAAACAGAGATGGATCGAAAAGGATATAGAGAAAGTAAATTATTAAATTATTTAGATTTTTCTTTTGATATTAATTTGGGCGATCTTTTTAATAAAAGAGAATGGGATAGTGTTTGGTTAGGATATAGTATTCATCATCGTTCTGCTATTTTTGAAAATTCTTCACAATATGGAAGAATTAAAGGTGGAAGTAATTACAATTCAGTTTACTTACAATTTGATTTATAACTTTAATTTTTATCCTCCTCTTTAAGATAAGCGCCTAAATAGGCGCTTTTTTATTGATAGCATGTTTTAGAAGTTGTGACGGAAATATGACGATAAGACAGTTTAATGACATTTAAATCAATGGGTTATCTTTGCTGTATGAACGTGCTTATTGTTTTTTGAGCTGTATCATAAAATAGAATGTAAGTTCTTCTTTTTGCGATATATAGTATTTTTATTTCTTTGCGATGAAAAATAAGTGGGGTATTATTTTTTTTGGAATGAAGATCAAAATAATTAAGAGTTTGGGTAAAGGATTACTATGAGAATTTTTCAAAAAATTGCAGTGGTGATGTTAATACTGTCGATTGGCATTCTTGTTTGGTATCACTTTGATGGTGACTCGAAAACATTAGTCATCAGCCCCGAGAAATATCAATATTTTGCAACAGATGATCGCAAAGTTGGTGGTATTAGTGATTCCATTTTAGTTCAAACTAATAATAAGCCGACGATTAAGTGCGATCTTAAACAAGGTAATTATGCTTGGCCATACTGCGAAGCTGCAATTCATTTATCTGACAGTATATTTGAGGGTATTGATCTTTCCGATTATTCAAAGCTTGTTTTAGATATTGATTATAAAAACTCGGATCCGAATGGACGTTTGCGTGTTTATTTACGTAATAGTAATCCGGCATACACTAAACGTAATGATGCCGCATCACTGAAATTTAATGGTATTGAGTATGAACCAGGTTTTAATACCGGTCCTAAAGAAATCAGTTTATCAGATTTCCAAGTGCTAACTTGGTGGATTGCAGATTATAAAGTTGCAGTAGAACATGCTTCTCCTGAATTTTCGAATGTATCAATCATTGAAATAGCAACAGCTTCAGGCGTAAATGAAGGTCATTTCGAAATGACGATAAACAGTATTGAATTACGAGGTGTTTGGATTAAAGAAACAACCTTATTAAAAACGATTCTAGGGGCATGGCTTGTTGTCATTATTGCTTATGTTTTATATGAACAGCGTGCATTGAATAAACGATTAAAAGCCAGTACTTATCGTGAAAGCCGTTTACGTAAACTGAATGATACATTAAAAGAGAAAAATGTAGAGTTTGCAGAATTAGCACATCGAGATTCTTTAACTGGTGCTCGTAACCGTAATGCGGTTCGTGATTGGTTAGAACGTATGTCACAGCAAGTTCGCTGGGGTAAACAGACTTTTTCTGTAATTTATATTGATATTGATTTCTTTAAAAAAGTGAATGATGATTTAGGGCACCAAACAGGTGATGATATTTTACGAGAGTTTGTTCTAGTGATTACTGGAGCAATTAAAAGTACTGATTTTTTGGTTCGCTGGGGAGGGGAAGAGTTTATCGTATTTTCTCCAAATAATGATCTTCAACAGGCAGAAGATAAAGCGGAGCATATACGTCGTACTGTAGAGCATCATTTATGGTGTCACAATGAACGCTTAACATGCAGTCTTGGTGTTGCTGAGATGAAGGATGAACGGATAACTGAAGTGATAGCTCGAGCTGATGATGCTTTATTTAAAGCAAAAAATGCAGGGCGAAATAATGTAAAAACCAGTTCTAATATTGTTAACTCAAGTTCAAATATACATTATATGAATTAAGTTTAAACCCTAGCTTAAGTCTAGGGTTTTTTTATATCTAATGGTTTCGGGATAATTATTCTTTAGGAAGGGATCTGTGGTCAATTGGTTCTTTAGGTCCAAGGAATTTGGGTTGTACATTAAAAATATACAAATCTAGTACGGCTTTGGTTCTTGCTAATACTTCTCTAAATCTAATTTTTGTATTCGCCCACCCAGAAGGGGATGGAACCACTAAGCAAACAGTGTCCATGTCAAAATGATTCGCAATGAAAACAGCTCGTTGGCAGTGAAATTGTTGTGAAACTATCGTTAAGCTGTTTGCATCAAAAATTTCTTTTGCTCGCTGAACTGAATCTAGAGTACGAAACCCTGCATAGTCTAATGTTATTCTATCTTCTGGTATTCCAGCTTTTAATAGGTCACGTTTCATTGTCCACGGTTCATTGTATGAACGATGGGCATTATCGCCACTGAGTAAAAAATGCGATACTTTATTCTGTTTGAATAACTCGATTGCAGCGTCTATACGGTATTGATAATAAGGGTTTAGCGTACGACGAATGTACTTACTTGTACCAAGAACCAGAGCCGTTTCTTGCTCTGGTAGAGCCTCAACCTGCTTATAAAGTTGCGATTGGGTCGATAGTGACATATAGATATCTGGAGCCAAAATAGCCGATGTAGCAGCGATAGCCACTAACAATACTATTTTTGTCCATTTCTTAAATGTCTCTATTTTTAAAACTACCATTATCCCTCAACTTTAATGAATCATGATCATACTTGACGATTTTTTTGTGCCCATATACCGATAATAATAAAGGTCGAAAAAACAATAGCAAGCATAAAAGCAGGTTGTATAGAACGCAAAGCAGATGTGAGAAATGGAGAAGCTTTTACAATCAATAATCCATAGCCAAAAGCATTAATGCCAATAAAAGCACAGGTACGAATTAAAAAATGCTTTCCTGCTAAAAAAGCCCTTAGGGCACGGTTAATATCGCCGCCAAGCATCACGAGAGCACAAGCAATCATAGCTACTGAGACATCAGATAAATAGGGAGTAAGGTAACTGCCTAGGGTATTAAAAAAAGAAAGTATTTGGTTCATAAGGTATACACGATTATTTATTCATAATAAATATATCGGCCAAGCTTAGTAAAAGTTGAAAAAAAACCAGAGTAATAGTTACTCTGGTTTATAGTGAAATCAGTTACTTATTAGAATGCTGTTCGTTTGTAACGGCGGTAAACTGGTTTCCAGAAGTAGCTTTCAATTTTTTGATGAAGGGCTTCATCTGTAATTTCAAGTGCGTGGCCTTGTTCAATGGCTTTTTTAGCTACAGCAAATGCGATTCGCTTCGATACGCTGTGAATTTCTTCCAGTGGTGGAAGTAATGCGCCAGTACCGTTAATTGCAAGCGGTGAACATTCTGCAAGAGCACGACTTGATTCCATTAGCATTTCATCGGTAACGCGAGTTGCTTTAATTGCAAGTACACCTAAACCAATACCAGGGAAAATAAAGCTATTGTTACACTGAGCAATTGGATAAGTCTGACCATTGTGTGACACAGGATCAAACGGACTTCCCGTTGCGACTAGCGCTTGACCATTAGTCCAACGAATAATATCGTTTGGAGTTGCTTCAACACGGCTTGTTGGATTTGATAGAGGGAAAACAATCGGACGTTCACAATGTTTATGCATCTCTTGGATCACTTCTTTACTGAATAATCCAGGAGCGCCAGATACACCAATTAATACGGTTGGTTTTGCATTACGCATAACATCGACAAGTGAGAAGTTAGGTTCCTCAGAAACCCAATCTTTTGTATTTTCGGTTTTTTGTACAAGACGTTGTTGGAAGTCTAATAGATTAGGCATGCCTTCTTGTAATAAGCCCCAACGGTCAACCATATATACTTGCGAGCGTGCTTGAGCATCTGAAATGCCTTCAGAAACCATTTGTGCAATGATTGCTTCGGCAATGCCACAACCCGCCGAGCCAGCACCTAGGAATGTTACACGTTGTTCTGATAGAGAACTGCCAGCAGCTTTACAAGCGGCAAGTAATGAACCAACAGTAACCGCTGCAGTACCTTGAATATCATCATTAAAACAACAAATGCGATTTTTGTAGCGTTCAAGAAGAGGCATCGCATTTTTTTGTGCAAAATCTTCAAACTGAACAAGCGCTTCAGGCCAACGGCGTTGAACTGCTTGAATGAAGTCTTCAACAAAATCCGCGTACTCATCACCAGTAACACGAGGATGACGCCAGCCCATGTACATAGGATCAGCAAGACGTTGCGGGTTATTTGTACCAACATCAAGAACAATAGGTAATGTATGAGCAGGGCTAATACCACCACATGCGGTATACAATGCAAGCTTCCCGATAGGAATCCCCATACCGCCAATCCCCTGGTCACCAAGACCAAGAATACGTTCACCATCAGTAACTACGATTACTTTTACGTTTTGGTTAGCCGCATTATTTAATAAATCATCTATGCGGTTTTTGTTTTCATAAGAGATAAACAAACCACGACCACGACGGTAAATGTTTGAGAAGTTCTCACAAGCAGCACCTACCGTTGGTGTATAAATGATAGGCATCATTTCACTAATGTGGTTTTGTACTAAACGGTAGAAAAGTGTTTCGTTTGTATCTTGAATATTGCGCAGGTAAATGTGCTTATCCATATCATTTTCAAAGCTTTGATATTGCTTATAAGCACGACCTGTTTGTTCTTCAATACTCTCAATAGCCTCAGGAAGCAAACCTTCTAAGTTAAAATATTTACGCTCTGTAGTACTGAATGCGCTACCTTTATTGAGTAGAGGAGTACTTAGAAGTGCAGGACCTGCATAAGGGATATATAGGGGACGTTTATTGTTATTCATCGTTAGGCTTCTTCAAATCGAGAATGAACCACAGATCCTATGCCTACTTTAAGCAAATATCAAAGCGTGATTGAAAATAAAGTGCGAATAGAGTCATGTTTTTATCAATCAAATCCGCTAAAGTAGTGAAATATTCTATTATCTTTCGGTTTATATGTCTTTATTACCAATTAATGCCTTATACGATGACTTTTCATCTTTAGTTAACCATAAAAATTTAGTGGTTGAATCTGAAACCGGTTCTGGAAAATCCACTCACTTACCTCTGTGGGTGGCTGAACATGGGAGAGTATTAGTTGTGGAACCACGTCGTATAGCTTGTACTGCTTTAGCTGATTACTTATCGGGTCAAAGAGAACAAGTTATAGGGGATGATATTGGGTATGCTATTAAGCTAGATGCTCAATATACAGATAAAAGTAAAGTGGTATTTGTAACTCCGGGTATCGCATTAAAATGGTTCATGGAAGATAGATTAGTTGATTTTAGCTTCATTATTATTGATGAGTTTCATGAACGTCGCTGGGATAGTGATCTATTACTATCATTATTAAAAATACATCAACAACACCGCCTTATTTTAACATCTGCTACTATGGATAGTACTTCATTAGCTCAATATATTGATGCTGATGTATTAAAATCAGAAGGCCGTCAGTATCCAGTAACTCATCGTTATATCTCTGCACACTCTCAAGACATGCCTTCAAATAAGGATTTAGATGTACGTATACTAAATATATTAATGGATTTAAGTACTCAAAATGAGCATGGCGACATATTAATATTCTTGCCAGGAAAAAAAGAAATTCAGCAATGTATTCAAGCTGTACAAAAAAAATTTCAAGATGTTCTTATTCTTCCTTTGTATGCAGGAGTGAGTGATGATATTCGGCAACAAGTATTGAGTACATCAGAACAGCAACGATTTGTATTTTCAACGAACGTGGCTGAAACGTCTCTGACTATTCCCAATATTACGGTTGTTATTGATTCTGGATTAGAGCGAAGAACTCATCAAAGAAATGGTCGAACAACGCTATCATTACAAGCGATTTCTAAAGCAAGTGTTTCTCAACGCTCTGGTCGTGCAGGGAGAACACAATCTGGCATTACTATTCATATGTATGGTGAATTTGCGCCATTAGAAAAAACAACACCACCAGAATTACAACGAGAAGAGTTAGTCGAACCTATGTTGGCGGCAGCAAGCTGTGGTTCTATTCTGCGTAACTTACCATTTTTGGAAGTATTACCGACGAAATCTCTGAGTAATGCTGAATTGAAACTTCAAGCGATGAAAGCGCTGAATGAGCAAGGTGAGATAACCGATTATGGTCGTCGACTTTTTCCTCTACCTATTGATACGTTATTTTCACATATGCTTTCGGTGATTATTGGTAGAGCGGAGAAAGAAACTATTGTGGATTTAGTTTCAGCTTTATCGGTATCAAGCAAACTTTATTCAATGTCTAGAAATCAAGATGCCTTAGAAGATTTTAATCGTTGGAATCCTAAAGGTTGTGATCTAGTTACATTAGTTTCTATTATTCGTGGTTGCTCTTGTGATGGAGTGGTCGTTGATAAAGAACTGCAGTTTGAAGCTCGCCAGCTATCAAAGCAAATTAGACATGAACTCGCTCTACCTGATTTAGAGGTCAGTAGCCGTATTAAACGTGATGAAGTTTTACAACAATTGGTAGAAAAGCTACCTGAACTTGTCTTTGTAAGAAGAGAAAAAAGAAAAGAAGCATTTGGTAATGGTAAACAAGAAGTCTTGCTAGGACGTCATAGCTGTTTTCCATCATCGTATGAAGCTGCGCTGGTTTTTGATCAGTTTTCTTTACCAGGAAGAGGCTCTAAGCAGACATTAACTATTGCGACGGCACTGGCACCGATTGATTTATCGCTAGTTTTAAATTCTGGATTAGCTGAATGTAGAACAGGCGAGGTCGTAAATCAGGATGATGAATTTAAAATAATACGCGAATACTTTTATGCAAATCGGAAATTGAAAACGGAATTTGTCACCCCTGAGAATACCGATAATATTGCAGTAATTCTCAACCAAGTCTGTAGCGGTTTACTTATGCCTCAATTAAAAGAGACAAAAGAGAAAGAAATTGCCGCTTGGAAACTTTATTGTCAGTTAAACAATAAAACAAGCTCACCGATCTCATTTGAAATTTGGTTTAAAGAGCAGTTAGAGAGTCTTGGAGTAACTTCAGTTGACGAGATGGAATTATTTGATGAAACGGATTTTGTTTTTCATGGTATCCCAGAGTGGGAGCTTCAAGACTTTCTAGATTCTTACCCTCAGAAAGTTGTGCTACCAGATCTTGTATTGTCAGTTGAATATTTTCCGCTAAGTAAGCGTATTTTACTGCATTATCATAAAGGGCTGCGTAAAGGTGATGTTAAGCGCTGGGAACTACCAAGTTGGTCAGGATGGAGATTACAATATAAGAAAGCAAGTCGAACAGTAGATATCAAATAGCATTAACATTATGAATGTATAGATAAAACTCTTTATTATTAGGTATGGTTTTTGCATTAAGATTAAGAAGGCAAGTTAATGACAAAAGGTCGACTATGAAAAAATGGATGCTATTAATTGCATTGGTAATACCCTCTTTATCGTTCGCAAAAGAGTTAAATCGTATACACGCCTATGAAGATAGCTATATTTTAGGTTCTTATATTAGTGATTTGAATAAACAAACTTACATTGATGGTGGTTTTGAAGATGCTGATGGTCTTCACGATGTCGAAGTAAAGTTTAAATTTTCATTTGCAGTACCTTTGTTTCCTGTTAGTCAAAGTTCCTCGATCATGTTTGCTTATACACAAAAGTCATTATGGCAGTTGGGTAATAGCGATATTTCATCCCCTTTTAGAGAGACTAACTATAAGCCACAATTTTTCTTGATGCATCAATCTAATATGCTGATTTTTAATAACGCTGAAATTGGTTATATGCATGAATCTAATGGTCAGACGGCGAGTTTATCTCGTAGTTGGGATCGCATTTATGGCGCATTAGAGCGAATTGATGGTCCTGTACAGTATGGCGTCAGAACTTGGTATGTTATTGCTGATGAAGAGAATAACGAAGATATTACAGATTATTTAGGTCATTATGATGTTTGGGCGTCTGTTGGCAATGATATTGGAACACTTAGTACCCGTTTCCATTATAATTTCGAAACGGATAAAGGCGGTGCAGAGCTTGGCTATACATTAAACGTCAATAAATTTGTTGGTTTATACGTTCAGGCATGGAAAGGTTATGGGGAAACCTTAATTGATTATAATCATGATCAAACTCGAATTGGTCTTGGTATTAAATTAATGCCGCCAAATTAATGCCAATGCTATTTATTGCGAAATAATTTAAAGCTTCTGTGATCAAGAAGCTTTTTTTATGTTTGGAGAAAGGCCATCTATGATGGCGATCATTGCGAAAAATGATGATTTCAATTACGATCTGGCCGATTTTTTATTTGGATACTCAGTATGATTATAACGATGTTGTTAAGTTTTGTTCTTATTGGGGCAGTATTATGGTGGTTTTATAGCCGTGGAAATGCCGCTTCATTAAATCCTGTATGGATGATATTTGTTGTTGTAGTCAGTGTGATTGTTGTATTTTCTTCAGGATTAAGACCAGAAAAATACGCAGTACAGAATGAATTAATTACAGAGCCATTAGGCCCTCTTTCTTATGAAGATAAGATGCGCTATTTAGAAGATCAACTGAAACAGAGCCCAAACGATGCAGAGTTGTGGTTTGAAATAGGGCAGGGTTATCTACTTAATGGTGAATTAAACAATGCGAATATCTGTTTTGGATATGCAATTCGTTTAACAGAAGAGCCAACAGCAAATCAATATGCAGCAAAAGCGACGACACAGTATTATTTACATTCTCAAATTATGAGTGATGAAGTTGAAGAGTTACTTAAGAAAGCGTTAACTCTGGATGAATATAACCAAGCTGCTCTAACATTAATTGCGTCAGATCATTTTGTTACTTTCCGTTATCAGAAAGCCATTAATGCGTGGCAGAAAATTTTAGATTCGGAGCGAGTTGAGGTTGATCGAGTTACAATTATTAACTCAATTAATGAAGCTAAGCAGTTGATGCACGCACGCCGTAATTAAACGGTATCAGTTGTACAAATAAATAAGAAATATAAAAAGCCGACTTAAATGTCGGCTTTTTGTTTAAGTTTATATTAATAAGTATTGATCTTACATTGGATCGTAATCTCGTGCTTCACGTTCTTTTGCTTGTTCTTCCCACTCCGGAACAACGGTTTCTAAGAAGTGTTTCTTCTCAGCTTTCATTGCTTCCATATCCATTCCTAATGCTTTTTGTGCTGCAGCTTTCGTTGAAATATCAGGAATAGCTACTGGCTCTGTAATGCCTTTTTTCGCAAGTAAGCGCACAAGTTTAGTTCGAGCGTCTGCTGCTTTATCGACAGCGGTACCTAACACTTCTAGAGCCACTTCTGGCGCGTGCATATGAACACCATGTGAAGCAATCGCATAGTCCCATCGCCATTGTGCATGACGAATATCTTGTAGGATTGGCGCCATTTCTTTTTCCGTTGCACCTGCATCCCACGCAGCACCTGCCTCAAAATGAGCAGCAACGATTTGACGCTCTGCTGTGAGTTTCATTTTTAAAACTTGAGCTTTACGTGTTGCAACAACACTTTGAAGCATTTCTTTAGATTGTGTGTGACAGTTTGCACAGGTATCTTCGAAACGATCAAATGGATTACCCACTTTATGGTCAGTGTACACAGTGCCATCTTCTTTTGTTACTTTAGGCATATGACAATCAACACACGTCACTTTGTTTTTGCCATGAATGCCATCACGCCAAGTTTCATAACCAGGGTGCTGCGCTTTTAACATTGGCGCTTTAGATACTTTGTGAGTCCAGTCTTTAAAGCCGATCTCATCATAATATTCTTCCATTTCGTCAACGGTAGTGCCTTTATCCCAAGGGAATTTCACGGCTTTAGTTTTACCTGTAAAGTAATATTCTACGTGACATTGACCACATACCGCTGCTTGCTGGTCTAGGCGAGATTGGTCACCAAAAGGTTTGCCAATGGCATCCATTGCACGTTCAACGTGAGGTTTAGTTAAGGCGAGTGCAGGACCACCATTTTTAAACTCATCGCTACGAGTATCATGGCAATCTGCACAGCCGATAGGGTTTTGGATTTCACTGCCTAAGCGAGCCCATTTTCCTGAGAAATAACCATCTTCGCCTTGTTCTTCGATAACTCGACCAACATCTGGGCTTTTACAGCTCCAACATGCCATTGGCATTGGGCCAGAATTTTCATCGGTTGGGCCACCAGTACGAAGAGTTTGTCTTACATCATCGACAGCATAAAAGTGTCCACGAGCTTTGTTGTAGTCTTTTGCAAAACCGTAGCCAGCCCATAAGATCACCATATTTGGATCTTCAGCTAATGCATCTTCGATTTGCACACTATCAGAGGTAGATCGCCATGAATCATATTGATCGGCATGATCTTTTGCGTAGGCTTCATTACGAGGGTCAACTCGTTCATTATTTTCAGAGGCAGCGAAGCTGTGGCTACTTAATAATAAAGTAGTCACCATTGCTATTGCAGCGGCTGAACGACGGGTCCATTGCTTTTTCACTATTGTATCTCCAATATTCTTTTAATTAATTAGCCAAGCGTTGTGAAAGCGACCATCAATCAGAATTGGAAACAGGTTAATTGTATACTAATTAGAGGTTATTAATTTTTACATCAATATAGGAGTTGATTTACATCAAGTTACATAAGTGATCAATGTCACTATTAAAGCTGTATACCTCTTTAGTGTTATTTGTGGGTGGTGTTATTAATAATGATTCTTATTTTGTTTAAATAACAGAGAGATATACCAACTTGGCCTATATCACAAAAGTAGTAGATAATTGTAACAATAGGCTCATAAGTTGTATTATTTAGACACATTTGGTTATAAAATGTCTTTGTTAAGCGTTGTGGCTAACTATCCAATGAGAATTGATACCAAAGAAGAGCACGAGCTCTTTAACAACAATTACTCATCCAACTATTTATGAATTTGATAAATAGAATGGAAAGGGAAGGATATAAAATGGGCAAAGTCAAATTAGCCATAGCCACAATGTTGAAGCTTACCTTCGCATTTTGCCTCTATGGTTTGTCTCTGAATGTTGCTGCAGATGAATCGCCCCAAGTAGAGGCCAACTCATCCAATCGACATGAAGTGACATTAACTCGAGATCGCGATTATGCGTGTACACAATGTCATAAAGACGAAAAAGAGACACTGAAAGGATCACACGGGGAAGATTCATTTGCGATTCTTAAACGTGATGTGAATTGTGTAGAGTGTCATAAATCAATTGGGCCTGATCATCGAGAAGGCGCTCCGCAAGTCATTAAATACTCGGCAGCACAATCAAAAGTCGGCACGGAAAAAGTGACCCTCTCGTTTGATGAAATTTTACAAGCTAATAGCCAATGTACTGATTGTCATACGCCAGATAGATTACGTGAAGATAGTTGGACACACGACGTTCACGCTAAAAACTTAACCTGCTCATCTTGTCATATCGTTCATGGAGAGAAAGAAGCCGTGCTTTCTTTTGACCATTCAGCGAAGATCAAAATGTGTGTTGACTGCCATGCTGATTTTAATCAGAAAGAAAATAAGCTAGGAGAATAGTATGAGTTGTTCTAGACGAAATTTTTTAGCTGGTTCAGGTGCGGTTATTTTCACAACAGGTGTCGCGACAACATCATTAATAAACAGTAAAAAAACCTTAGCCTATTCTATGGAAGATGGTTCAAAGCGTTATGGTATGGTTCATGATGAAAACGCGTGTATCGGCTGCACAGCATGTACGGAAGCATGTAGAGAAGTAAACAGTGTTCCTGAAGGAGTAACGCGTTTAGAAATTATCCGTAGTGAGCCTAGAGGTGAGTTTCCTGATGTTGAATACCGTTTTACTCGTAAATCATGTCAACATTGTGAAAATGCCCCTTGTGTGATGGTTTGCCCTACAGGAGCAGCATATAAAGATGAAACAACAGGGATTGTTGATGTTCATAACGAAAAATGTGTTGGTTGTGGTTACTGTTTGGCAGCTTGTCCATATCAAGTTCGTTTCTTTAATCCTGTGACTAAATCGGCAGATAAGTGTGATTTTTGTCGTGAAACAAATTTAGCTGAAGGTAAGCAACCAGCTTGTGTTGAATCTTGTCCGACGAAAGCACTGACTTTTGGTGACCTCAATGACAAAAATAGCGAGATAAATGCCGTATTAAATACGAATCCGGTATACCGTGACAAAGTGGATCTAGGTACCAAACCTAAATTGTATAAGATCCCATATTTAAAAGGGGAGATTTAAGATGAGTGCATGGGAAGCAGCGTTTAATTTCGACTCTTTAGTATGGGATTGGATCATTGCGATCTATCTTTTCTTAGCTGGTATGTCTGCTGGTGCGGTTATGATATCTATTTACTTAAAACGTAAAGTGATTGAAGGTAACCCTGCAGATAACGGCATTATTAAAGCAACCGCAATTTTAGCGCCATTTGGCATTATTGCGGGCTTAACTATTTTGATTTTCCACTTAACTAAACCGCTCTCTTTTTGGAAAATTATGATTTTCTTTAACCCAACATCCGTGATGTCCATGGGGGTTATTCTATTCCAAGTGTATATGGCTGTGCTATTTGCTTGGCTTGGCGTGATGTTTAGAAAGGATATCATGAGCTTTCTAAAAGGAAAGTTTGGTTTTATTGATACTATTTTGCTTAAGATTGAACAGTTTGAAAATGCATTAGAAATCTTTTTAGCAGTGCTGGCTATTATGCTTGCGGCTTATACTGGTTTCTTATTATCCGCATTACAAACCTACCCAATGTTAAATAACCCGGTATTGCCAATTTTATTCTTGTTCTCAAGTTTATCGTCTGGTGCGGCGGCGTGTTTACTGTTTGGTATTTTAGGCTTTAAAGAACCAAGTCATAGCGATTCGGTAAAATGGATCCATAACTTTGAACGACCTGTTGTATTGTTTGAGTTATTCGTACTTGTTACCTTTTTTACAGGTTTAATCTTTAGTGGAGGGCAGGGCGAAGTTGCTACATGGGCTGCTATCGGTGGTGGTTTCTGGGGAACATGGTTCTGGGTTGGTGTTATTGGTTTAGGAATGATTGCCCCTTTAACTTTGAATGCGTTTGCTCCAAAGGAATTGGCTCACGGTAAAGGGTTCATTTTTGTTGTGACATCACTAAGTTTAATTGGTGTATTAATGCTTCGTACGTTTGTGTTGTATGCAGGACAAATGACCGTCGTATAATGTGGTAATGCCATGCTTATATTTATTATGAGTATAAGCATGGCTTTTATGTGAAAAATGTATGGAGCAATATGATTGCTGAAATTGGTCAATTTTGGTTAATAACCACTATGGTGTTGTCTGCTGTTGCTTGTGTGAGTGCAAGTTACGGTATTATTAGAAATGAAGACAATTGGGCCGTATCTATTTTCCCACTTTCATTGTTAACGACTCTTTTCTGTATTTTATCAATATCCGCTTTAGGTTATGGGTTTTATATTGATGACTTTTCTATTCGATATATTGCCGAACATTCTAATTCGGCACTGCCTGTCTTTTTTAAAATTGCTGCGATTTGGGGAGGGCATGAAGGTTCATTGTTATTTTGGGTATTAACACTAACCTTATGGGCTGGTTTAATTACATTAAAAAGAAAAAGCATTGAACAATCTTATTTAGTACGTGTTCTTTTAGTATTAAATGGATTAATTGTTATCTTCTCAGCATTTACGTTATTTGCATCTAATCCTTTTATTATTTATGCAAATACGCCTTTAGAAGGACGAGATTTGAATCCAATGTTGCAAGATATTGGATTGATATTTCATCCCCCATTGTTATATCTCGGTTATGTTGGTTTTGCCGCTACATTTTCATTTGCACTCGCTGCATTAATGATGAAAAAAGTGCCATCTGAATGGGTCGGTTATGCCAGAAATTGGACATTGCTTGCTTGGTCATTGCTTACTGCTGGGATCAGTCTTGGCTCATGGTGGGCCTATTATGAGCTAGGTTGGGGTGGATGGTGGTTTTGGGACCCAGTAGAAAATGCTTCTTTGTTGCCTTGGTTAACGTCTACCGCATTGTTGCATTCATTAATTGCCAGCCATAAGAAAAAACTGTTGCTAAAAACATCACTTATTTTAGCGTTAGTTACATTCTGCTTAAGTATTTTGGGTACTTTTGTTGTTCGTTCTGGTGTATTAACATCCGTTCATGCGTTTGCAGTAGATCCAACAAGAGGCATCATATTATTACTGATTTTGTTTATTGCTATGTTATTTTCTTTTGGTCTTTATTCATTAAAGAGTAAACAGATTCAGAGTGAGCCTATTCGTCAATTTATCAGCCGTGACTTTATGTTTCTAGTCCTTTGTGGCTTATTTACTATTGCGACAATTACCGTATTACTTGGTACATTTTATCCTATGATTTTCCAGATTTTAGGATTAGGAAATATATCGGTAGGTGCTCCATATTTTAATTTACTTTTTGTTCCAATGGCACTTGTCGCACTATGTATGATGACGCTGTCTATTTTTGTTCAGTGGGGTAAGAAAACAGAAGTTGCGACGGTAAAAAATGCAATTATTTTAGTAAGTATCGCAGTAATTAGCGGCTTACTCATTTATAAACTTCAATATCATCGCATTTATGTTATTCCACTTGCCGTATGGATTCTCTCTATCGCCGTTATTATTGGATCTGTATGGGGAATAAAGCTGTCCACTGGTAAAAATCTAAGCATGGCGATAGCACATATTGGCGTAGCTATTGTTATGATTGGTGCTGCGATGAACAGTTATCATTCCTTTGAAAGCAGTGCCAAAATGGAACCGGGAATGAGTGCAAAGCTAGCGAATTATGACATTTATTATAAAGAGACTGAGTTGTTAGTTGCTTCTAATTATACCGCCGAGCAAGCGAATTTAGTCATTTATGATAACGATAAAGAGATAGCGAATGTTTATCCTCAACGGCGTCATTATCAAGTACGAGTTATGAACATGAGTGAACCGGCAATGCATTGGTTTTGGCACGGTGATATATACGTTACACTGGGTGAGAAGCTGAAAGATGGAAGTTTTGCGTTGCGACTTCAATATAAAGCGTATGTTCGGTGGATTTGGTTTGGTTCGATATTAATGTGTATTGGTGGGTTAGTAGCGATGATGAAAAGAAAGAGAAAAACAGCATGAAACAAATAGCTAAGGTTTTCACTGCTATCATTTTGTGTATTGTGGTTTTTTTTGTTTTATTAAGTGGTTTAGAAACCAAGGAATCCTCAGGCTCTACGGCAATGATAGGGGAAATGGTTCCTGCTTTTAAATTATCAGATGTAACAGAAGCTTCTACGTATGTAACAGAAGCTCATTTTTATAATGAACCACTTACTTTACTTAATGTCTGGGCGGCCTGGTGTGGGATATGCAAAACAGAGCATCAATTCTTACATCAATTAAAAGACCGAGGAATTCCTATCATAGGTTTAGATTATCGTGATGATAGAAGTGCAGCTAAACATGTATTAGAGCAAACTGGTAATCCGTATCAGTCAGTTATTTATGATCCTCAAGGAATTTTAGCAATGGACTTGGGTGTTTATGGTACGCCTACGACGTTTTTGATTAATCAACAGGGTAAAATATTACATCGATTTACAGGCGCGTTGAATGAAGAAAAGTGGCAACGTGAATTTGCTGGTTTTTTTGAGGAAAAATAATGAAGCATTCTTTTAAATCATTGTTGTATTTGCTCTGCTTATTGGGTGTGTTTTCAGCCAATGCCGCATTAGATAGTAGCAATGGTTTATTCGTTTCTGCGGATAAAGAGACGATTGAAAGTGTTGAGTTGTTTGAGTTTGATTCTCAAGCTCAACAAAAGCAAGCGATTGAACTTGCAAAGCGTTTACGGTGTCCACAATGCCAAAATCAAAACTTAATAGAATCGAATTCACCAATAGCGAAAGATTTACGGTTAACCGTATATAAACAGCTCAAAGCCGGGAAAAGTGAAGAAGAAGTCATTGCTTTTATGACGCATCGATTTGGTGACTTTGTATTATATGAACCGCCATTAAATGCTAAAACATACGTACTTTGGTTATTACCATTATTGTTACTTATTATTTTTAGCATCATGGCGGTAAATTCAGTAAGAAAAAATCGTTAACTTGCTAAAGCAGTTTGCTCTTCATAAGACCAATCAACACAACATTTCGCCAAGATCTCAAGAGAATCTAAACATTGCTGTGGTTGCTTGAGATTTTGTTCTGCAAGGGCAACGGGTATTTCAGTACAGCCAAAAATAACCGCCTCTGCGCCTTGAGTTAGCATTGATTTAAATACCGGTAGCATTAATGCTTTTCCTTTTTCTACATTACCTGCTTTTACCTCATAAATACCCTGCATGACATCACGTTGCTGAGCTTCATCAGTTTCAATAACATCAATATCATATTGATTAAGCTTTTGTTGATACATTCTTGCTTTCATTGTCGCCGTTGTCGCTAATAAACCAACACTCTTATATCGACGAATTTGCGCTTCTTGAACAACACTATCGATGATACTGATTGTATGCACATGGCTAGTAGCACTAAGTTGTGGATACCAGTAATGAGCAGTGTTACAAGGGATAACAATACACTCAGCCCCTGATTGTTCAAGTTGCTCAAAGCTGTGTTTTAATTCAGGGTAAGGATCTTGCCCATGTCCCATAATAAAAGCCGTTCTGTCTGGAATTTGTGGAACACTACTGACCACCATTGGTATATGTTCTTGGTCATTATGAGCAGGGGTTTGGCTGATAATTTTCAACATAAACTCAACCGTTGCTAAAGGCCCCATACCACCTAATATGCCTAATTTCTTGTTCATAATATTTACTCCTTTAAAATGAATATGCGTTGTAGTGAGTGTTAAAGCACAGCTGGAGCGAGTAAGAAGCCAAAACCAATGGCAACAATGACGCCAGTTAGACCTGGTAGCATAAATGGATGATCAAAGATGTTTTTACCCATTCGTGTTGAGCCTGTTGAATCAAATTCAATAGCAGCAAGAGAAGTTGGATAGGTAGGTAGAACAAAAACGCCTGTTACTGCAACAAATGAAGCTAAGATTGCCCAGTGTGGAACGTTTAAACTCAGCGCTAAAGGAACGATTAATGGGGTAGTTGCACCTTGTGACATTAATAATGTGCAGGTTCCAAAAAGCACAAGTGATAGCAACATTGGATAAGAGTTAAGTAGAGAGCCTGCAAATTCTTTAATCTCAGGAAGGTGAGCATTAACAACGGTTGAGCCCATTGTTACAATACCTAAAATAACCGCCACAGAACTCATGCCAGATCGGAATGTAGTGGTTTTAATAATACGATCTGGGTGAATGTTACACATAGGAACCATTAAACATGCTGCGGCAAACATACTGACAATAATGATGTCCCGTGTCGTCATGATATCGCCACTTGGAAAAGCCGGTCGTAGCGATGGAATAGCGGCATAAAGAACAATGGCACAAGTTGCTAGTCCAAAAAGAAAAACAGAATATTTAGCTTTAGGATCAATTTCTTTGGCTATTGATGTAACTTGTTGTTTATCTTCTTTTTGAATTTGCTGATAAACCTCATCATCTTTTAATTCACATCCTTGGCGAGAGGCAACAAACGCCGCAACCATCGCTGCAATAAAAGAGGCCGGTAGACAAATCGCCATGATTTGTAAGAAGCTGACTCCTGCTGGCTCCATTATTGAAATCATAGCCGCCATAGCCGCAGAGATAGGAGATCCTGAGATAGCAACTTGAGAAGCAACAACGGCGGCAGATAAAGGTCTTGATGGTCTTTCACCAATCTCTTTTGCTACTTCAGAAATAACAGGAAGAGTTGAAAAAACCGTATACCCTGTGCCCGCCATAATTGTCATACACCAAGTTATGATTGGAGCTAATACATTTATGTATTTGGGATGTCGACGCATTAAGTTACCGGCATGATGCACAAGCCATTCCATGCCACCAGCAGCTTGCATGGTTGATGCTGCCGTAACTACAGACATAATAATTAAAATGACATCAATTGCGGGTGCGCTAGGTTCAAGACCTAACCCAAGGGTTAACACCGCAAGTCCAAAACCGCCGGCAAGTCCAACGCCTAAGCCACCCATTTTTAGGCCCCAATATATACAAATTAATACCACCGATATTTCGATTATTACCGACATAAAACATCCTATTTTATTTTTAACTGTTTGATTTTTTTTAATTCATCTTGCGATGGATAAGCTAAATAAATCATGTCAGCCAGGATGAGTTTTGTTAAATGCTAAGAATTGTTTCATCATGCCAAATCGGCATAGTTAAATGATAAAAGAGTTGAACTTGATCTCGGTAAACTACTTTTTTGATGTTTTTTTAAACATAAAAGGTAGATAACTTAAAAATTAAAGCGAATATTTAGAGTTTATCGACATAAAAAATTTTTAATAACGGTGATAATGCAGTTTCGGAATAGTGATAACTATCTCAAATAGGATGCCTGGGTGAGGTTGAAATGAATGTAGAAAGTAAATGGTTAGAAGATTTTTTAGTGCTAGCAAAAGTGAAAAACTTCTCACAAGCGGCTGAATTAAGAAATGTCACTCAACCTGCATTCAGTCGAAGAATTCGTCTATTAGAAGATACAGTTGGTGCTGAACTAGTTGATAGAAAGAGCAAACCAATAGAGCTAACACCAAGTGGAAAATTATTCCGAATAACTGCAAGAACCTTGGTTAATCAGATTGAGGCAGGGATAAGTCAAATATCAGATTTATCTCAATTAGGTGGCAATGTTGTTCAAGTTGCAGCGGCACACTCGCTAGCAACTAGTTTAATACCTAAGATACAGCAAGCGTTTAATGAGGGTGACTATAAACCGATTTTAAGTGTTGAAGCTATTGATGTAGACGAAGCAACAAAAGAGTTAAGAGAGGGGGCATGTGACATATTATTAGCGTTTGATGACGATATTTTACGTTTGCCACCTTATCAGTCTCAGCTTATTGCTAAAACAGAGCTGTTACCTGTGAGTGCATGTGATGAAATGGGGAAACCTATTTATGATTTTATACCTCAAGAGGCAGTTCCTTGGTTAACTTATAGTTCAACATCTTACATGGGAAGGCAGGTCGAGATCGTAAGGGATCAAGTGAACTTAATGCCTATTTTTTCTTCATCTATGACTGATATGCTGAAGGTGTTGGTACTAAATAAGCAAGGTATCGCTTGGCTGCCTGCTTACAGTATTCAAGAAGAGTTAGCACAGAAAAAAGTCGCAATAATTGGCGAGCAATCACTGCGACTTCCCATTGAATACTATGCATATCGCTATCAAGCAAGATTACATCCTGCTGGCGAGAAGGTATGGAGTATCTTATGTAATTTAAATGCTTAATTTACGGTATTACTTACTGGATGATTATTTTCAAAATTAATATTTGGTACGCAAAATATGAGTAATGAAGCTAAGACAGTTGAAGCCATTAAATCTGTTGGCCAATGCATTCCAAGCCAAATACGACTGAACCCTACACCAACACCCCATGTAAGTAATACACCAGCTGTGATGTAATGATTATTCCTCAGTAAAAAACCACCCCAAAACAAAATACAGATAGCAACGAAGATCGTATGACCAGATGGAAACGCATAGTTTGTTTCGCCGTGCCATTGTTCAATTCTAGCTGGGCTTACCTTTGAAGCGATACGTTCAATCAATTCATCTTTAAGTGTTGGCTCTAATTGATAAAAACTGGCTGCATTATCGACTAATCCGACTTCTGCTAATGCATAGCTATATGGACGGGGTACTTCCGTTGCCGATTTTAATCCTGTTTTAAGGGCAAAACTCAAAATAAGCAATAAAGCAAATTGTACATAAAGAGAGGCAAGTCTTTTTATAGGGAAACGTTTAAAAATAGGAATAAGACAAAGCAACGAGGTTGTGACAAGAAAAAATGGATTTCCTGCAGAGTTACTTAAAAAATTGAGTAGTGCATTTACATTTGTTGATAATGGTTCAAATAAGTCAGGTTTTGGTGTTAATAATAAAACGCAAATCATCATTAATGAAAAGAAACCTAGAGCAATGAGTTCGTAAATTCTGGTTTTAGGCGAAAATGAAAAAGTCATAATGAAATCATAGAGTAAATGAGTGGGAGTAGTGTAACTTCCTGAGGCCTAGGCAAGTCAAGCTAAAGTAATAAAAAGGTGGTTTAATAGAGTATTCGCTCTATTTGATAACAAAGTCAGTGATTTATCTCTCTTTTATTAGTTACATAAATTCTCAAATTTATTAACCATTGTCAGAGCTCCTTTAAATAACCGTCAAAAAAACACTGGTCAGATTTCTGACGCTATACATGCTGTTACACTTTTTTTCCTAAAAAATAACACAGCAAATCTCAGACATTTTCTTTTAAATAAAGTTCGGTTTGATTTGTTCAAAGTGGATATAACATAATCATGAATACAACATTTTCGCGTACGCTGCTTGCAACAAGTACTTTATTTATTAGTTCCGCAACGATGGCTGCAGGATTTCAAGTTAATGAACACTCAGCTACTGGATTAGGTCGAGCGTTTGCTGGTGAAGCCGTTATTGCAGATAACGCATCAGTGTTAAGCCGAAATGCGGCAGCAATGATGATGTTTGATAAAGATGCAATCTCTGTAGGTATGACAGTTGTAAAGCCTGATGTTACCGTTAGAAATGGTACTTATAACCGCCCAAATGGGACACTTAATGTTAAGTATAACCCTTTGACAGGTAATAAATCTTTTGATTCAGCAGGTGTTGGTTATGATTCTATTGATGTCGCAGATGTTGATGGTATTGCGCCAACAGCTGTGGTTCCAAATTTTTATTATATTCACCCAATCAACGAGAAGTTTGCTGTTGGTGTTGCTGCGTATTCTAATTTTGGTACAGGAACAGAGTTTGAATCAGATTATCAAGCTCCAATTTTTGGTGGAACAACCAAAGTTCAGAGTATGAATTTAGGATTAAGCTTAGCTTATCGAGTAAATGAGCACCTTAGTTTTGGTGGTGGTATTGATGTTATTTATGGTATGGGGGATTTATATCGAGATGCAGATGGTGATGTAACGGTTAATGTTGATATTTCAGGTATACCTGATTCAAAAGATCCATCACTTACCATAAATGGGAAAACAACCGCTGTTGATATTCAAGCTACGGGTGTTGGCCTTGGCGCTAATATTGGTATGGTATACGAAGTTAATGAAGGTAACCGTTTTGGTTTAAGCTATAAATATAGCCCAGAGATAGAGGCTGAAGGCGATGTATCTTTTATGAAGCAAAGTTATGATGCTGTATATTTACCGTTACCGGATATCGCTGAGTTTTCAGGCTTTCATATGATTACGGATAAAACGGCAATTCACTACAGCATTCAATGGGTAGGTTGGTCTGCATTCGATACTATTGAAACAGAAAGTGCAACCGTCAAAGAATATAACTGGAAAGACTCTTACCACTATTCTATCGGCGCTACTCATTACCTAAATAACAAATGGATTTTACGTACGGGTTATATGTACGATCAATCACCTGTTAATGAGCTAACATCTATTTCGATTCCTGATTCAGATCGTCAATGGTTCTCTGCAGGCTTTACATATAATTGGAGCTCAAATACAGCCATTGATTTTGGTTTCACTTATTTAATTGGCAAAGATGTTGAAGTTCATGAATTTGTAGAAGAATCACTTCCAGCGCCTGCAGTTACAGCAACTACACACGCGGATGCTATTTTAGCCGCTATTCAATTGAGTCATAGTTTCTAAAATAACTCATAAAATTGCTATGCACCTCAATGATTCAAGGCTCTGATTATTCAGAGTCTTTTTTTTGTTTAGTAAACATGCTCTAATTAAGCCTCATTTCTTATTTGGTATTTACATGGCTCCAGTTATCCGTCGAGCAAAAGAGACTGATCTCTATTGTTTAAATTCACTGATGTATAAATTGCACGATGAACACCACCAACAATGTCCAGATTTATTCAAAACTGCTTCTGAAATTGAAGAAGAGAAAAGTATCGCTCGATATTTAGATGATCCTGAATGTATGGTGTATGTGGCGGAAATGAATGACGTTATTATTGGGTTTATTACTGGTCATTTTTGCGAATTAATTTCAACGGTGAGTAAACCAGTAATGATGGCAACAATAGATGAATTATATATTGAAAAAGAATATCGACGCGAAGGTGTCGCTGAGCAATTAATGATGCGAATAGAACAAGAATTAAAAGATTATGGCGTAAAAGAGATTTTTGTAGAAGTGTGGGATTTTAATAAAGGGGCATTGGAATTCTATAATAAACAAGGATTGCATGATCATATTCATTATTTACGCAAGCCATTGAATAGGTAATTTAAGAATGAAAATGCCACTATTTAACATATTTGTATTTATTTTATCTCTATTTTCAATGCATAGCGCATCAGCGAATATTGTACAGCCTAAGGGCGCTGTGTGCGTTATTGGTGATGGTAGCCATATTGTTTTAGTTGAAGAATTAATCACGGGTAAATTATCACTGCCAGGTGGAACCATTGATAAAGATCGAGGTGAAACACCTCAAGAGGCAGCGGAAAGAGAAGTATGGGAAGAAACGGGATTAGTTGTTACTGCTAAGGAACTACTTGTTGAAGATGATACAGCGGCTATATTTCGTTGTGTAAGTGAATCGGATATTGTTGCGTTTGATTTAGAAACCATTAATGGTTTGTTTCGTATTCCTTCATGGTTTGCTCCTCATTATGGCATAGAAACCGAGGCGGTTTATTTAAGTGAAGTGTATAAGATCCCTGAAAATAAATATCGTTATCCGGGACAATTATCGTTATTACAACAATGGTCTTTAGATACAACAAGCGCAGAAAATAAAATATTGTGGGTAACTAATCTTGTAGATCAAGCTCCTAAAGTTCATCAGTTTGAATTAGAGTTACTTTCGTCACTTCGTGCGAAAATAGATCAATTACCTCAAGTTGTTACATTAAGTGTTAAAACTATTTTTACTTTAATTAACGAAACCGGTAAAGAAGGCTTCTTTTACTTTTTCGTTATTATTGCTTTGGTTTATTTTGGTCGAAATTCGGCTTTAACCTTATTGTTTGGAATGATTTTATCGATAGTTTTGACAGGGTTGGCAAAGCAAGGTTTAGGTTTACCTCGTCCTTTTGTATATATACCACAATTGCAATTAACAGAAGCCGTTGGTTTTGGTATGCCAAGCATGCACAGTATGTTATCTGTTGTAATCTACGGAACCTTTTATTTAATTTTAAAAAGATTATCTTTACCAGAAAAAACCTTAAAACGTTATGCCTGCATTTTTATTATTCTTGTTATAGGGCAATCAATTGCTCGAGTTTGGCTCGGTGTTCATTTTGTATCTGATGCGATTGTTGGTTTGTGTTTGGGAGGAATGGTTTTCTATCATTTTTCAAATATGCAGAAAAAACATGGTGATTTATTATACAAAGTGATTGGGGGTTTACATTTTTGGTTACTGCTAAGTGTGGTT
This sequence comes from Aliivibrio fischeri, assembly GCF_009727955.1. Classification (GTDB taxonomy): domain Bacteria; phylum Pseudomonadota; class Gammaproteobacteria; order Enterobacterales; family Vibrionaceae; genus Aliivibrio; species Aliivibrio fischeri_A. The sequence goes on from NZ_WOBR01000004.1 coordinate 331,237, forward strand.
ATTAGTGGTATCGCGTTTGTTATGGCGTATGTTAACTACCTATATGCAGCTGCAATATGCTGGGGTGTCGTTGCTGCAATTATGTGCTCTAAGCCTAAAGTTATTACGGATGAAAAAGTAAAATTAATCGCTCTTATAACGATTGTATCAAGTGTAATGCTTGCTAGATATGGTGTGAGTTATTTACTAACGCAAGTTGAAGCGAGTAGCATAAATGTATTGGTAATCAGAACTATCGGTAATTTCACTGTTATTTGTGGGCTTTTCGTTTATGCCGCATGGCTACCTAAGGTAATAGAAAATAAGATCGTTAAACGATAATTAAAAGGCCACACCAGTGAATCACTGATGTGGCTTTGTTTGTCTGCTTATCTTATGGTTATAAATTAGCTGTTATGCTGTTCTAACCATTCAAGTGCTTCATTTTGAACTTTAATGCGTTTATTTTTACTTAGCTTTTTCCCGGTATAGTCACGGTACTTATCTGCATCTGGGAAGTTTTTTTCAGCAGCAAGGTTAAACCAAAAATACGCTTTGCTCATGTCTTGTTTAATTTCTTTATTGTTCGTGTATAAGAAACCAAGATTTCGCATCGCTGTTGCATTACCTAATTCAGCAGCTTGAATATATAGTAACTCTGCTTGGTGAGTATTTTGAACAAGCCCTTTCCCATGAAGATATAAGTCTGCAAGGTTATTCATTGCATTACTGTTGTTTTCTTCAATTGCTTTGTTATACCAATCAATCGATGTTGAATACTTTTCTTCAGATTCGTAGATCTTTCCAAGGTTATAGTAAGCCATAGAGCTTTGGTTTGCTGCGGCTTTCAAAAAATACTGGGTAGCAAGCTGTGTGTTTGCTTCAGTACCGATCCCTTTCGCATAAATAGTTCCAATTTTGTTTTGGGCTTCAATAGAACCATTATTAGCAGCACTGGTTAGCCAAGTAATTGCTTCTTTATAGTTATCTTGATTTAAGTAAGCCGTGCCTTTTAGATAATCACTATGAGCTTCACTGTTAGCTAGAACAAAAGGTGAGCATAATGAAGCAGATATAACTAACGATTTTAAAAGTATTTTCATTACATAACCAACGAGTTAACAAAATATTATTGTTTGTATGTTAGCAATAAAAGCACAGTACGGCGAGCGATAAGTTAATTAGTCAAGAGAGAAAAGAGAGGTAGCATGGTTCATCATACTACCTTTGATAGAGGAACTATTTGTTTTGAATGGCAATGGCTGGTGGGAATATGTCTGATTTTCTGAATTCTTGCATAACACGTAAGGTGATATCCGTTTCAAACAGCTTTTCAAACTTAATGTCTACCACATAAGCCTTACAAGTTAATTGAATGGCTAAATAATTATCTGTAATGGTTTGCTTTACCAGTACAACTACAGGCTTAGGTAAGTGGATATAACGGCTAGAAGAGGCAGCCTCTTGAATGATGTCTCTTGCGGTATTAATGTCTTGGTCCATACCAATATAAAATGGAATGACAACTTGCATATCTAACGCACCATAGTTACCACTTACGGCAACTTCATTTAAGAATTTGTTGTTAGGGATAGTAATAATGTCATCGTTTAGGGTTTGCATTCGAACAGAACGTAAACCGATAGCGATAATGTCCCCATAATTTCCTTCAAATGTTACACGATCACCTACTTGGAAAGGGCGATCAATCATGACTGTCAATCCAGCGATGAATGATGCCGTTAAGTCTTTTAGAGCGAAGCCAACAGAGACTGCAATTGTACCACCAATCAGTGCTAACACACGCTCATCAACGCGGAAACTCAACATGAAAACAGCCATACCCGTTGACATATAAATGAAGAATTGAAAGAAAGATTGCAGTTTTTGCATCAACATTCGACGCTGAGCAAATTGACTACTTATTCCATCTACAATGGATTGGGTAAAACGTAATAGTAGCCAAGCAACAAAGACAATAACAAATGAGAAAGCAACTCCGCTCCAACGAATTAGACTAGCGAACTGCTGTAAGTTGTCGATGGATTGTGCTTCTTCTGCAAAAGCAAGCGAACCAAATCCGAGCGTTATAAAAAATATAAAAATACGAAGCATATTATTTCACCAATAAATGTTGACGATGAAGAACATTAGTAATGTGACGGAACCAGTGATCGGAGATCCTTGCCTTATCATCACTCCATTCAATGTAGCCACGACTTTGGAAATAACGAAGCGTACTGATAACTTCAGCCATACTTAAGCGGCTACAATCACATACATCAGCAGGAGAGGCGACCTCCAATTGTACAATTGATCTAAGCACTGCCAACATGGGTTTTGGCATGGTTTCTAAATCATCAGAGTGTGGTGCTCTAAATAAGCGAACCAATATCGTATCAGTGTCTTTATCACGGTGAAGTGATAATCTAAAGAAGCGTAGTGCAACAGTAGGATTCCCATCAGAGTAGTCCCAAAGAATACGATAGAATCCATTTCTAGCTCGCTCTTCTTCGGTTAAATTCTCTTCATCCCACTGTCTTGGTAGTACTAAACCATCAAATGAAATTGTTGGTTGGTTTTCAGATAACGTAATTCGAGATTCTAATAATTGGCCAATTTGTTTTTCATCCCATTTAGGCATAAAAGTCACTAAATCAAATAGTAATCGTTCACCGCGAGCACGATCAATAAAGCGCCAACACGATTTTTCAATGGCCAGTACCACTCGGTGACTTTTGCGAGCTCGGCGTAATAAATTAGTCAATTTCATTAAATCGGCTAAACCATTTACTTTAGGTTTTACTAACCGTTGCGCACTATCAAATGCAAGCAGATAACATGTATCGCTATTACGTAGGTATTGAAGAATATCACGCTCACTTGATTCTTCATCTAGCCCTAATTGTTTTGCCAGCTCAGGAAGTAAAGCAGAGTAGCCATCGTATGGGCAATTAATATAAATCGGTGTAGCATTTTTTACTTTATTTAAAATACGATTAAGAAGGGTAGTCGTACCTACACCACGTTCACCAGATAGTACACATACAGCAGGGCTTTCGGTTAATAGATAACGTGAAAGAGCAGACATTTCATCTTTAGCATAATCTTCAATAAGTTCTGAATCCTCAGAACCAGGAGCAATGTAATCAAAAGCAGCCGTACCTTTAACGCGAACAAGATTAGATTGTTCACGTGCTACTTCGGTTTGTTTAGCAACTTCAATTCTAAATAGATAAGCGAGAGCGTGGCTAAAAGCGGCATATTGCGATAATAAAGCAATGATCGAATGTTGAAGTGCACGCCAAGATAACCAAGCAGCACCACAAGCGGTAGCAGCAATTGAGATTAAAAAGGTATTTTTATTTCGTATTGCCCATTGGATTGATATTGGAACAGGTTCGACACGTTCGATTCTTTCGAAAACCGTAGGTTTCCATTTTCTTAATGTATGAATAGTAAGAAGTACAAAAAATAAATAAACCAGAGAATTTATCCACGCATAGATAGTTCCTTGTCCTAATGTGCGTGATGATATTTGCAAAATAACACCAGCAACAATTATCCCCCAAACATAATGACGAATGGTTGAGAGTCGCAAAGCGATAATCTCTTTTTTATTGTGCTTACTATTACGATAAATAAATTCAAGAATAAGGCTGACGGCAATCGAACCACCTAAAATCCACCAAGTGAATATTTCTAAGAATATTAAATGCTGTAAGCTCGGTAATGTAGATACAATTCGTAACGTTACCGTGATTAATAATAACCAAGCAATGGCTTTATGTGCACGAGTTAAATACCAAATTGTTCTGATAAAGAAATTCGGTTTATTTGTAGTATTTTCTAGTTTTGATGTTTTGAAATCATTAATAAGTCGAGTGCTGTTTTTCATCCACCAACTAAAAATAAAGAACACACAGAGAACTTTGAAAATGACACTAATAATAGGGACTGGTGAAATAGTTAAATCTTTTAATAAGCTTTTAAAGCTGCGAATTTGGTAATGGAGGTAGTATTCAATATTAAGTTGGGTAATCGACAATTCAGAATAAAATTGAGTTACGCCATAAGGGCCAAAACCCGTTAATTGCTCTCGTGTTGTGGTATCCGTTAGTTTAAGCAATTGCTCTTTACTTAGATTTAGTGAACTAAGAGATTGGTGAACGTTTTCTACAGCTATCCAGTTTTCATTACTGCTGTCATTTCGATAAGCAGTTAACGCCTCTTTCAGACTCGTAGCATGCTTTTTTTGCTGCAAAATAGTAGTGGAAAGCAGACGTTTTACTTGAGCGTAATCGTTATTGGAAAAAAAATGCTGTTCTGGAAGCGCACGGATATCCGCCTCAATGCTCTTTGCTTGAGCGCTAATCTCTATTGGTTGATCATCTGTTAATCCCCAATTGGCAAAGCTGGGTTGTGAGAATATCAACAAAAAAGTAAATAAAACGTAACGATAGAGTTCTTTCATACTAACCAAATAAATAATAATTTTAATTATACCTTAGCTAACTTATTGAAAAAAACCAGTCACAAAGCTAGGAATATTGAATAAAAAACGAATATGTTTTGTTTATTTAAATTTGTCGCATTTTTTTGTAAAAAGTCGCCTTAATTACCACTTTGTCGACAGGTATTCGTTCTCATTCAGAACAAAAATCATTAGAATAAGGCCTCAAAAAAACGTATTCCTTTTTCGATGATATAGATATGTATTGGTTCTTATTTTTCGGTAGTGTTGTGTGCCTCGTTTTGATGGTTTTGCACTTCCAAACTACAGAAAAGAAAAAAAAGTTAACGATTCGACAAAATCAACAAAGTAGTCATAAATCTCCCGTTGTTCCGTTTGATGACGAAGCGGATAAAAAGGACAAAATTCAACGAGCGAAAAATGGAAATATTACTGCTCAATTAGCTCTAGGTGCTGATCTTGAATTGGTTGACCAAAATGGAGCGATTAAGTGGTACTTAAAAGCAGCAGAACAAAATAGCCAACAAGCATTTTATGCTCTAGTGCGTTTATATGATGATAATTATGATGATCCTGAAGCAACAGAAAAATCTGATTATTGGGCAGCTAGACTCGGTGATAGTCAGGGTGATATCAGTGCATCTTTAACTTTAGGTAAGTTGTACCTCACAGGCTCTGGGTGTGAGAAAGATATAGATCTTGGGACGAAAACAATTACAAAGTTGGCACTGCAAAATCATTTAGAGTCTCAGCTGTTTTTGGCGCAATGGTATCAAAAGCAACAAGATGGACATCCTGAAGGGTTTTATTGGATGTTAAAAGCGGCTTATCAAGACGATCCTAAGGCAATGACAACAGTAAGCTCTTGTTATTACCATGGAATAGGGACGCAGAAAAACGTTTATAAGGCAATTTATTGGGCAGAACGTGGTGGTGAGCTTAAAGCGCCTGAATCACAATACAGAGCAGCTCAATATAACCAAAAGGTATCTTCATCGCATAACGCAGTTGCTTATATTTGGGCTTATTTAGCGGTAGCGAACCATAATGAAGATGCACATGATTTAAAGAATGAACTAGAAGCAATACTGCCTTTAGAGAACTTATTAAGCATTCAAAATGTAGCGAGAAAACTACATGGTTTGATGGAAGAAAAACCAGTAAAGAAACATTCAGTGATTAAGTTACTAAATAAATTCTACGTGAGAGAAAACTATTTCCCACCAGAAGATATTGATGATGAATGTGCGATGTATGTGAATTAATACCTAGTTACTGTGATTGATACAATAATAGAAACTATAGATACAAAAATGCCAGTCAATTGACTGGCATTTTTTTTATTCGATATTATCGATTAATCATCACGCATGATACCAAGAATGCTTAGTAGGCTGATGAAGATATTGTAGATAGAAACATACAACGTAATCGTTGCTGAGATGTAGTTTGTTTCACCACCACGAATGATTGATTGTGTTGTTAGCAAGATTGCACCCGTTGAGAACAGGATAAACATACCGCTCATAGCTAGGTGTAATAAAGGCATTTGTAGGAAGATGTTCGCTACCATACCAATTAATAGAACAACAAAACCAGCCAATAACACACCGTTAAGGAACGATAGGTCACGCTTAGTTGTTAGTGCATAAGCTGATGCTGCCATGAAAGAAAGCGCAGTACCACCAAGTGCAGTTAAGATCACATCACCCATACCTGCACCAATGTACATGTTAAGGATTGGACCAATGGTGTAGCCTAAGAAGCCTGTAAATAAGAATGTAAAAACAAGACCCATGTTGTTGTTACGGTTCTTTTCCGTTAAGAAAAGTAAGCCGTAGAAGCCAACAAGCATGATGATAATACCCGGGCGAGGTAGGTTCATTGCCATTGAAACACCAGCAACTACCGCAGACCAAAGTAGTGTCATTGATAATAAGAAATAAGTATTACGTAATACTTTGTTAGTTTGTAGAGCCGACTCTTGTGTATGAGTTTGGCTGAACATTTGATTATTCATCGTATTCCCCTTGGAATGTACTGACATAATTATATAGACAGTTATGGCGCTTATAGTTCCAAAAATCAAGATAGAATTGACTTTCGGTTTGAATTAATTGAGCTGGAAACCATTTTACATCAGTACATTAACTTAGCAGATGTAGTTTGTAAGCATCTGTAACAAAAAGCAGTAATCAAACGATCACTGCTTTAACTTGAGGGTTTAGCGTTTGAAAGTTAATGATGCAAGATCTGACTTAAGAACAATTGAGTTCGATCCGATTGTGGGTTTTCAAAGAAATCGACAGGGTTGTTCTCTTCTATGATCTCACCTGCATCCATAAATATCACTCTATCTGCCACTTCTTTAGCAAAGCCCATCTCGTGTGTAACACACAGCATTGTCATCCCTTCACTTGCCAGCTCAACCATTACATCCAATACTTCTCGAACCATTTCAGGGTCAAGTGCTGATGTTGGTTCATCGAACAGCATCACTTGTGGATTCATGCATAACGACCGGGCGATAGCTACACGTTGTTGTTGTCCTCCAGAAAGTTGTCCTGGATATTTATCTGCTTGATCAGGGATCTTTACACGTTCAAGATATTGCATTGCTAAAGCTTCAGCCTCTGCTTTAGGCATTTTCTTCACCCAAATAGGAGCGAGAGTACAGTTTTCTAGCACCGTTAGATGAGGGAAGAGATTAAAGTGCTGAAAACACATTCCAACTTCTTTTCTTACCGCTTCGATGTTTTTTAGATCTTCTGTCAATTCTGTACCAGAAACAAAGATGTGTCCTCTTTGATGCTCTTCTAGTCGGTTAATACAGCGGATCATCGTTGATTTTCCCGAACCAGAAGGCCCACAAATAACGATCTTTTCGCCTTTTTTAACCTTTAAGTTAATGTTTTTTAAAACATGAAATTGACCATACCATTTGTTCATGTCTTCTAGTTGGATCATATAATCTTGTTGATTTTCCATAATGGTTACTTCCTTGAATTCTGTTAATTATCGCTTATGACCTGTATGAAGTTTATTTTCTAAATAGATGGAGTATCTCGACATAGAGAAACAGAACACCCAGAAAACTAAAGCGACGAAGACATAACTTTCTGTTGAAAACCCAAGCCATTCAGGGTCGGTATTTGCGGCTTGACCAATACCTAGCACATCAAACATACCGATAATAAGAACCAGACTGGTGTCTTTAAATAGACCGATAAAGGTATTAACAATAGAAGGGATCGTAATTTTCAAAGCTTGCGGCAAAATGATTAAACGCATCTTTTTCCAATAACCTAAACCAAGTGCGTCAGCAGCCTCGTATTGGCCTTTTGGAATCGCTTGTAAACCCCCTCTGACAACTTCTGCCATGTAAGCGGCACTAAATAGAACAACACCAATTAATGCTCTAAAGAGTTTATCTAGCTCCATTCCCTCTGATAAAAATAGCGGAAGCATCACCGAAGCCATGAAAAGCACGGTAATGAGTGGGACACCACGCCAGATTTCGATATACACCGTACACATACTTCGAATGATCGGCATTTCTGAACGTCTGCCAAGTGCCAGTGCAACACCAATAGGAAGAGAAACGACAATGCCCACAATGGCAATCACGAGAGTTATTAGCAATCCGCCCCATAAGTGAGTATCTACAACCGGTAAGCCAAAAACACCGCCATAAAGAAGAAAGGCTGCGAAGATAGGAAAAATATTTACAAAAACTAACCAAATCGCAAATTTCTTTGGAGTATGTTCATAAGCTAATAACGTGACAAAAATTGCCAATAGCCCATAAAACAGCTGAGGACGCCACAACTCCTCACTAGGATAAAAACCATACATAAATTGGTCCCAGCGAACGTTTATCATCACCCAGCAAGCGCCCTCACTAGAGCAGGCATCACGGGTTGTTCCTATCCAATCTGCGTTAATTAAGCCCCAAGAAACCACATTCCATAGTCCAACGATTGCAAGATAAGCAATAATAAGAGTCAGAATGGAGTTAATTGGTCCATTAAATAAATGTTTTTTAAGCCAAGTTACCGCACCAACAGTATTCGCTGGTGGTGGTAAATCTGGCTGAAATTGATGTGTACTCATAATTACCTCTCAACCAATGCCACTTTGCTGTTGTAAATATTCATCAAAAATGAGGTTAATAGGCTTAGTGTTAGATACACCGCCATGGTCATTGTGATGATCTCAATGGCTTGCCCTGTTTGGTTTAATGTCGTTCCTGCAAAAACAGAAACCAGATCAGGATAACCAATTGCCATTGCAAGGGAGGAGTTTTTAGTTAAATTTAAATATTGGCTAGTTAGAGGTGGAATGATGATTCGCATCGCTTGCGGAATAACGACCAATTTAAGAGTACGTTTTCTTGGTAAACCAAGTGCCATTGCGGCTTCTGTTTGACCATGGCTTACTGCATTGATACCCGAACGAACAATCTCAGCAATAAAAGAGGCAGTATATACACTAAGAGCAACGACCAATGCCGCTAATTCCGGAATGATGCTAATACCACCACGGAAGTTGAATCCTTTTAATTCAGGGTATTCAATAGATATTGGCATACCAGAAATAAAATAAGCTAGGGTGGGTAAACCAAGCAGAGCAAGAAGAGAGTAACGTAATACCGGTGTTTGTTGCCCTGTTAGGCGTTGTTTGTTTTTTGCCCATTTTGATAAGAATAAAATAAACACAATCGCAGCAATAACAGCGATACTAATTAAGTTCGATCCTTCTTCAAAAATAGGGCTTGGAAAAAATAAACCACGTACGTTTAAAAAGACACTTTCACCTAAACTCAAACTTTGCCTAGGAGAGGGAAGCGCTTGTAAGACGGCGAAATACCAAAAGAAAATTTGTAATAAAAGAGGGATATTTCGGAAGGTCTCAATATAAACTGCGGCACATCGACTAACTAGCCAGTTACTTGAGAGTCGTGCTATACCAATAGTAAAGCCCAAAACGGTAGCAAATAAGATACCGAGAACAGACACAAGAGCGGTGTTTAATAATCCGACAACAAAAGTGCGACCATAACTGTATGTTTCATCGTACTCCACTAAAGAAAGACCGATACCAAAACCCGCTTCTTGATCTAAAAAACCAAGACCTGTTGCGATACCACGAGATTCTAAATTGGATAATGCATTGTTAACTATGGTGTAAAAGAAAAAGACAAGTGCAGCAACGGCTATCACTTGAAATAAAATCGCACGAAATGTTGGATTATATAAGATGTTTTTATTTTTAGATGACATACAACTACAACCTTAAATCCATTTATCAAAAGGGGTGAAAGTTCACCCCATAAATTGTATTTCTATTTATAATTAGACTATGAGTTGATTAACGAATTGGTGCTGCGTACATAAAGCCACCAGCATTCCAAAGAGCATTGACGCCTCGAGATATTTGTAATGGAGAACCTTCACCTACGGTTCGTTCAAAACTTTCACCATAGTTGCCCACTTGTTTTACAACTTGATATCCCCAATCGTCACGAATTCCCAATCCTTTGCCTTTTGGACCATCAACACCAAGAATACGTTTAATGTTAGGATCTTTTGATTTCAGCATTTGGTCAGCATTTTTAGAACTAATGCCGTACTCCTCTGCATTAATCATAGTATTCAATACCCATTTATTAATATTGAACCATTGATCATCACCTTGGCGAACTACTGGACCTAATGGTTCTTTTGAGATGATTTCTGGTAAAACTTGAGCGGTTTTAGGATCTTTTAAATTAAGGCGTAGGGCATAGAGACCGGATTGGTCTGTAGTAAGGACATCACAACGTCCTGCATCAAACCCTTTAGATGTTTGTGCTGCAGTATCAAATACCACAGGTTTGTATTCCATATTATTATTACGGAAATAGTCAGCAAGGTTTAACTCGGTCGTTGTACCTGATTGAACACAAACCGATGCACCATCAAGTTCTTTTGCACTCGTTAATCCAAGATCTTTCTTAACCATGAAGCCTTGACCATCATAGTAATTTACACCGACAAAATTTAAGCCTAGAGAAGTGTCTCGGTGTAAAGTCCAAGTTGTGTTACGAGAAAGGACATCAATTTCACCCGATTGCAGAGCAGTAAAACGTTCTTTAGCTGTTAAAGGTACGTATTTCACTTTGGATTTATCACCTAATACGGCAGCAGCAACGGCTTGGCAGAATTCAACATCAATACCTTCCCATTCACCTTTTGAGTTAGGGTTTGAAAAACCAGGTAAACCAGTACTCACACCACATTGTAAATATCCATTTTTCTGAACTTTTTCTAATGTTCCATTTGCAGCGAGGGCAGGAGCAGATAGTAATGCTGCAGAAGTAGCAATAGCAGCAAACAGTGTATTTATTTTAAATTTCATCTGTGTTCTTCCTTGTTGTGCGTAATTTAACTGGCTTATCTCAATCTATTGTGTTGAGTTAGCCGTTAGATAGAGCGATTGCTTTATTCTCAAGCAACTGTATTTAAAGATAACTAAAGGTTAATGATTTGTGAAATTTAAGATAATGTAAAAACCAGTGAATCTTATGGCTTATTTGTATGTTAATTGGTCATAAACACTGCTTTTTTGCTTTTAAGTGGTGATATTGATCAGGTCTAATGAGTGCGCTTGTTGTAAAGTTGTTAATTGTTATAAATTTTGAATATGTTAACTAAACAACCTTGGATTACTGAATACATACCTTATTTTTTAAAATCGATGTATATTAAAGCTGTATATTCAAAGAGATATTAAGGAAGCGGATTGTAATGAGATATTTTCCCATGTTTATGGATATTAAAAAGCGACCAGTATTGGTTGTTGGTGGTGGTGAAGTAGCCTGTCGAAAGATAGATATGTTGCTGCAAGCAGAGGCAAGTATTACCGTAGTCGCACCATCAATTAAAGCTTATTTAATGAAGTACGTAGAAGAAGGGAAGCTTGAATATATAAAAGGTTTTTATCATAAAAATCTATTAAGTAATGATTATGTACAAGTATGGGCAACAACAGACAATTCAGATTTAAATCACCAAGTCCATGCTGATGCGCATGACGTTGGCGTTCCGGTGAATGTTGTTGATGATACGGAATATTGTGATTTTATAACGCCATCAATGGTCAATCGAGGTCGTGTTCAGGTCGCTATTTCAAGTGGTGGCGCATCTCCAGTATTAATCCGAATTATTAGAGAGCAGCTTGAAACTCAGTTATCAACAAAAGTTGCCATGTTAGCGGACTTTGGGGCTGATAAGCGAAATCTTATTAAACAGCATTTTAAAACTGTTGATGAAAGAAGAAAATTTTGGGAAACCTTTTTGCGATTGCCTGAAATCGAGAAGATAAATACTCGAAATGAATTAGAAGCATTATTTCAACAAGCATTAACGACTGATGTTCAAATTAAGTCTGAACGGAATTGGATTGAGTATAATTCGGATACTGAAATGTTGACCTTAAAAGCACTGCGATTAATGCAGCAAGCTGAATGGGTTATTGCTTTTGAAAGTTGTCCTGCTGAGTTCATTGAGCTTTGCCGTCGTGATGCTGAGCGTATATATATTCGCTCTGAAAAAGAGATGGCAGATTATTTGGATAAAGCAAATGATGAAAATATTCGAGTGACCATTTTAGTGAAAAAAGGCCAATTATTTAGTGATTCAAATATTCAGCATTATTTAGTGAATGATGTATACGTCCCTACATTATAGGTTTATTAATGCAATATTTAACGATTAAAGACGCAATAGAAGAACAGATTGACACCGGTATGTTTGAAGCTGGGCAAAAGTTACCTTCGGAAAGGACGCTAGCTGAAACATTTGCTACAACACGAATTACATTACGAGAAGCATTAAATCATTTAGCATTATCAGGAAAAATATACAAAGAAGAGCGTAGAGGCTGGTTTGTATCAACGGCTAAGTTAATATTTAACCCTATGCAAGGGATTGATATTGCTGATGTATGTAAGGAACAAAAAAGAAGGTTTCAAATTGAAGAGCTTTATTCTAATCGATTGCTAGCGACAAAAGAAATGCTCACAGTATTGAAGCTGTCTCCGTTTTCTTACGTCAAACAACAAGTTTTCCTTATCCATATTGATGGAAGGAGAGTTGCGGTTCAGTACCGATACATTCCAGAGGAAATGATAGTGTCATCAAGTCACGATAGCGGTGAGCAATCAGATTTACTAGCACAGTTAATGAATCAGTTTGGATATGAATCAATAATACATGATATTGACGTTGGGGTTTTACCTGCATCTCAGCTTGAATCTGATGCATTGAATTTGAGTTCAGGAAGTATGCTGTTATCAATCAATCAAGTTGCCTGTAATAAAAGTAGAATTCCTTTCTTATTACAGACAATCCGTTGTTGCCATGATGCTGTGAAACTGAAAATTAGCCAAATTGTTTAATTTGCTCTATTAGTTCACCTTCAGTAAGAGGCTCTGAATCTAGCTCAAAAAGGGCTTCTGCTCCGCCTTTTAACATATACACTTGGGTACCGCAGTGATCATAGTGGTACCATTTTCCATCAATACACACATCCGTATAGCATTTTGGGTTTCTCAATAATGTCATAATAGCTCCTTGCAACATTTACTTAACAAGTTAAAGGTATCGTGCAATCAGGTGCTTTCTTTTGACTTAAATCAAAATAACATTAATTTTTAACAAGTTTGCTACTAAGGTATTACTTTAAAAGTTTTGGAGCTTGTGCTCCTGCAACAGGACGGTTCACTGAAATAGTTCGACCTTTTTTTAAACCTTTTTCGTAATCAGCCGTGATATTGGCCATGGCCTCTTTTAATTGCTGTTTAAAAGTTTCACGGTCTATATTTTTGAATTCTTTATCAATGTAGTCATTAATCTTGTTTGCTGAATCTTCATCAGGTGCGATCACTGGTAATTTTTCTAATGCACCTTCAATCCAACCTGCTAAAAATGAATTTACACGTTTCGTTACTTCTAACTGTCCTGTGCCCGTTCCTGCAAAGCTGTTTTTAAATTGGCCTGTTTGTTCATTCATTTCACGATAAACAATATCAAAAGCAAAAGCGGCAAATATTGCGCGATCGGCTGAACCAATGAATTCAACTTTCTTTAAGCCTTTATGATTAAGCAATACAGCTTCGACACCGAAACGGGTATTAATACCACGGATGATTTTTAAGATGTTGCTACCTACATTGGCAGGCAGTAGATGGACACTTTGCGTTTTTCCCATCTTGATAAATTCAATGTCATCTTTTTCAAGGCCATATTTAAGCATAAGGCGATGAGCCATTTTTATGGCTTGAGCGGCTTCATTCACATTTGCTGAATTACCGAGCTCAAGACATTTAGCTATCTTTTTTAGGGCCTTTTGCTTCGCTGATGACATGACTTTACCTTTCTTTTTTTCGGGGGCGATATTCTACCTTTCTCTTTCATATTTTGAAAGAAATACAGTGCAACGATAAAGTCGAAAAGTGCAAAAGGTTTTGGTTGATAGAATGGTGAAAAATGAAATGTGGTGGACATGTTATTTTATGATCTTATTATTGATATTTTGTATGTAAATTGTTGATTTTCAAAAATTAAATCTAATATTTCATTGTGTGGCTATGATAGTTGTGATTACTATCACGGCACATTAATTAAAAGCAAATATGATGAATTAAATCAAAATATGTAATTTTATTTTATCGTAATTAGTTGTTTTATAATGGAGTACAAACATGAAAAAGAATGCCATTGCATTAGGTATGTTGCTTTCTGGTCTTTGCTTTAGCTCAATCAGTTTTGCCGATGATTTACCCAATATTAAAATCTTAGCGACTGGCGGTACAATTGCTGGCGCTGGCCAATCTGCAACAGGCTCTAGCTATACGTCAGGAAAAGTAGGAGTTGATTCTTTGATTCATGCTGTACCTCAAATGACAAAAATTGCGGATATCAGTGGTGAACAAGTGGTTAGCATTGGTTCTCAAGATATGAATGATGATGTGTGGTTAACATTATCAAAACGCGTCAATGAATTACTAGCTCAAGATGATGTTGATGGTGTGGTTATTACCCATGGCACTGATACCATGGAAGAAACCGCTTATTTCTTAGATCTTACAGTTAAGAGTGATAAGCCAGTTATTCTAGTTGGTGCGATGCGACCATCAACAGCAATGAGTGCTGACGGTCCAGTCAATTTATACAATGCGGTGGTAGCAGCAACAGATAAAGATTCTGCTGGGCGTGGTGTATTGGTTGCAATGAACGACACGGTATTTGATGCTCGTGACGTAACCAAAACCAATACAACGTCTGTAAATACCTTTCAGTCACCGAATTTTGGTCCGTTAGGTTATATTCACAATGGCGATGTACAGTATCAACGTAGTCCTGAGCGTAAGCATACAACTGAAGCTGAATTTGATGTATCTAAGCTAAAAACGTTACCTAAGGTAGGTATTGTATACAATTATGCCAACGCTACAGCGTTACCTGTGACTGCAATGGTTGATGCTAAGTTTGATGGTATTGTGAGTGCTGGTGTTGGTAACGGCAATATTTATCACACGGTGTTTGATGAGTTAGCTAAAGCAAGTAAAGAAGGGGTTGTTGTCGTTCGTAGTGCGCGTACAGGGTCAGGTTCGACAACGTTGGATGCGGAAATTGATGATGCGAAATACGGTTTTGTGGCATCAGGTACATTAAATCCTCAAAAAGCACGAATTTTATTGATGTTGTCGCTAACTGAAACGGAAAACTATAAAGAAATTCAAAAGATGTTTCAGTATTACTAGGTGTAGTTTAGTTTTGTAAGTAAAAAAACAGCCAATATCCATTATTGGCTGTTTTCTATTTTGGAATGATGAAATGTTGATTGGTATTAAATACCTAATTTATCAAATGCCTAGCTCATCAAACAAAGAGTCATCAAAATCTTGATTAGATTCCTGTTTCTTCTCTTCTTTTTTACTTGAACGATGTTGATCTAATAGGTCATCAGCATCGAATTCATCTTCTTGCTCAAACTCTTCTAATTGAATAAATTCAGTCTTATCCATCGCTAATTCAAGATAAAAAATGTGATTGTTTTCAGTAGTGAAGGTCACTCGACGAGCTTGAGGACGATCTAGATTGGTGTCAACAGACAAGATTACTTGCTTGTTTAAAGACAACATTTTAGGTTGGTTTTGTGAAATCGTCGTTTGTAGTGTTTTACGGATCTGGCCTGTGAAATCACCTACGATTTGGTTCATTAGCTCACCTAGTACGTCACCCACCTCATCAGAAGTATGTAAAATCGCTAATTCTTCGGCTGGCATACCCATATTACGCATGTATTTTGTATATAGTTCTAGTGCAGCGTCTTTAGTGAAATTGGTTACCACAAGACCAGAAAAACCACCATCAAATAAAACAAAACAGCCAAAGTCTGGTTTTAAACTTGTTTTAGTTATCTTTTGTACCATAGCAGAATAGGTCACAGAGCTTTGAGTTGCTTTACTTAACACTCCTGACATTGAGCGACATAAGGTTAATAGGATATCGTCCGTCGTAATTATTTTTGATTTTCTTATTGCTGGTTTCATAGCGTTCTCTATTAAAAATGTCATTGATAATAATTATCAAAGCAAAATATGTGCCTTTAAAGCGGCAAATATTTATCGGATATAGCATATACCGGATGTTTTATCCAATCGAGATGTTGTAAAGTGTGTATAGAACAACATTATAGAGCTGAGGGATCAGCGAGTTAAGGAGCATGGAGCAATGTTACCAGTGTTACAATTTCAATCTACGATTGATCCAAAAGTTGTAGATTATTTAGAGCAATTAAGCCGTACTGATTTTAGTGGTGATATAGAAACGACATATTCGAGTCGTTTAGCTGTTGCAACAGATAACAGTGTTTACCAACAATTGCCGCAAGCCGTTTTACTTCCAAAGACAACAAAAGATGTCGAGTGTCTAACGACTTTGGCAAGTAAAGAAGAATATCGAACTATTCAGTTTTCTCCACGTGGTGGAGGTACGGGGACAAATGGACAATCTTTAACGCAAGGAATTGTTGTTGATCTTTCTCGTCATATGAATCAGGTATTAGAGATTAATATTGAGGAAGGGTGGGCGAGAGTTCAAACAGGTTTAATTAAAGATCAATTAAATGATGCACTTCGACCTCATGGCTTTTTCTTCTCTCCTGATTTATCAACCAGTAACCGAGCAACTATTGGTGGAATGATCAATACCGATGCTTCTGGTCAAGGTTCGCTTAAATACGGAAAAACATCAGATCATATTTTGGCGGTAACTGCTATTTTGGCAAATGGAGAATGCTTAAATACAGAGTTATCTTATGATCAGCAGCCAGAGAAAATACGTGGTGTATTAGATGTTACGGCTAAAGTGTGTCGAGATAATCGCCAGAAAATAGAAGATAAATTTCCGCCATTAAATCGATTCTTGACTGGGTATGATTTAAAAAATGCCTTAGATACCACTAATGATGAATTCGATATTACTCGTGTTTTATGTGGAGCAGAGGGCTCGCTTGCTTTTTTAACAGAAGCGAAGGTGAATATTACCCCTATACCTAAAGCTCGAACGTTAATTAATGTTAAATATGACAGCTTTGATGCGGCATTAAGAAATGCACCATTTATGGTAGATGCGAATGCGCTTTCTGTAGAAACCATTGATTCTCGCGTATTGAATTTTGCAAAGCAGGATATTGTTTGGCATACGGTGAGCGATCTGATCACCGATGTTCCAGATAAAGAAATGCTTGGTCTAAATATGGTGGAATTTGCCGGAGCCAATCTTGATGAGGTACAGCAGCAAGTTAATACTTTAATTGAAAAGTTAGAAGCATTGCAGCATTCGGGAACGGCAGGAATCATTGGTTATCAAGTAACAAGTGATGTAGCAAGTATCGGAAAAATATATACGATGCGCAAAAAAGCGGTAGGACTGCTTGGGGCGACAAAGGGAGCGGCAAAACCAGTCGCTTTCGCAGAAGATACTTGTGTGCCACCTGAAAATTTAGCCGACTTTATCCAAGAATTTAGAGAACTGCTCGACTCACACAAATTAAATTATGGCATGTTTGGTCATGTAGATGCAGGGGTTCTGCATGTGCGTCCAGCGTTGGATATGTGTGACCCTGAACAAGAAGCATTGATGCATACTATTTCAGATCAAGTTGTGGCTTTAGTCTCTAAATATGGCGGTTTAATGTGGGGAGAGCACGGTAAGGGTTTCCGATCTGAATATGGTCCAGAGTTCTTTGGTGAAGAACTATTCACGGAATTGCGTCGAGTAAAAACGGCGTTTGACCCATACAATAAGATGAATCCAGGAAAAATCTGTACACCATTAGACAGTAATGATGAATTGGTTAAAGTAAGTGGCATTAAGCGTGGATTTTATGATCGCCAAATACCTGTAGAAGTACGAGACAGTTTTAATCAAGCAATGGAATGTAATGGTAATGGTCTCTGTTTTAACTATGAAACCAGTTCGCCAATGTGTCCATCAATGAAAGTGACTGCTGATCGACGTCACTCACCAAAAGGCCGAGCAGGTTTAGTTCGAGAATGGTTGCGTCAACTTTCAGAGCAGGGTATAGATCCCATTGAATTAGAAAAACAGTTATTAACCAAGCGCCCATCAATTAAACAGATAATAGATCGCCTGAAAAACACATTTAATAAAGAAAGAGAATACGATTATTCTCACGAAGTTCATGAAGCCATGATGGGGTGTTTAGCTTGTAAAGCGTGTGCGAGCCAATGTCCAATAAAAGTGGATGTGCCAAGTTTTAAGTCACGATTCTTAAATATCTATTACAGTCGTTATCAACGTCCAATGAAAGATTATATGGTTGCAAATATCGAGACTATGCTGCCGTTAATGGCTAAAGCACCAAAATTGATTAATGGTGTTTTAAAGCAATCTATAACAAAAAGCATTACGAAGAAAACACTCGGTTATGTCGATATGCCTCTTCTGTCTATACCGACATTGAAAGAGCGTTGTAGAACAAATGATATTGTAGAGTTTAACCTGAAACAGCTATCAGAACTTTCAGAGAAAGAGCGTCAGAAGCATGTACTCATCGTTCAAGACCCATTTACGAGCTATTACGATGCTGAAGTGGTCAGTGATTTTATTGAATTAATACAACGACTAGGATTAAAACCGGTACTTTTGCCATTTAAACCGAATGGTAAAGCACAGCATATAAAAGGCTTTTTAAAACAGTTTTCTTCTACCGCAAAAACAAGCAGTGAGTTTTTAAATCAAGTTGCTAAGCTTAATATTCCAATGGTTGGCGTGGATCCTGCTTTAGTTCTTTGTTACCGAGATGAGTATAATGAGATTTTAGCTGATAAGCGTGGTGATTTTGCCGTGTTAACCGTTCATGAATGGCTATATCCTCGGTTATCCTCATTTGATAAAGCGACAGTATTTGATACCAGAGCTTGGCAATTATTTGCCCATTGTACGGAAAAAACGAAATTGCCGAACGCGGAGAAGGAGTGGGGGGCAATTTTTAGTCATTTTGGTTTACAATTAAATACGGTTCCAGTTGGCTGTTGTGGCATGGCAGGAACGTATGGGCATGAGGCAGAAAAATTAGCCTCATCCAAAGCGATTTATGAATTAAGTTGGAAAGGAAATCTAGCTAGTTTGGATAAGGAACGTTGCTTGATTACAGGTTATTCATGCCGTAGTCAGGTTAAGCGATTTGAAGGACAGCAGTTAAAGCATCCATTACAAGCGCTACTGACTAACATATAATGATCTAACTTTGCGCTACTTTGTGGTAAAGTAGCGCGAAATTCCTGTAACGAGTTAAATGCAAACGGACTGTATTGTGTTTGTTAAAACTATTGTAAGTTGATTTTTACAGGTTGGTATATTGTGTTTGTTGTTTTCATTAGAGTTGTAATATAAATGAGCAGTGCCGAATTAATTAGACGTATTCCGCAAATGAATGTTTTAGTGTTTACTGAAAAACGTGAACGCAGTACTCAAATTCGTCAATTTTTTCAAAAAGCGGGTTTTAAAAGCGCGGATAATTTTAATCTTGGCATGAAAGCATCAGATCTACCTGTCTATGATTATTATTTTATTGAATATCATTACTCTTCGCATGAAGTAATTGCTGAAATTGTAGATAACGCACGAGCGAAGGCCAAGTTTGGTAAGCGACCTATTTTTATTGTTGATATTGAAAATGAAGATTCTCAAGTTGATGATTTAAATGCTAGAGAGTTATTTCCTGATTTTATTGTTAATAGTCCTATCAATTATGGATATATTGATGAATTAATTAAAAAATCATTTAATTTAACATTATTGATCGAAAAACTCATTGCGGAAGTAAAAGGGTCACAAGCTGCTTTTATCAAGCGAGCACAAACGTTTACTGGCACATATAAAAATAGAATGTTGTTAAACATGACGTTGGAAGAGTTGTATAAAGCAAAAGACTTTATGACGTTCAAAAAGGTTTATCAACGACATGATAAAAGCGAAATCATGCCACAAAACTTAATGGCGTATTGTCAAATGGTTGAAAAGCCAAAAGCAATACCTGTTCTTGAGTTGTTATTGCGTTCTAAGAAGTATTTATTTAAAGCTAATTTAATGTTGGCTGAAATATATGAAGAAGCAAAACAAAAAAGTAAGCAGCAAGCGTCGTTATCAAAAGCGTTTGAGAATAATCCAAAAAGTGATAGTGCTTTTTATTCGTATTTAACATTTATTATTGAGAATAATGAGCACTCTCTTATTCATAATATGATAATGAAACGTTTTTATCATATTGGTATTACACCAGTAACATTAAATAAAATGATTTTGGATATTGCTGATACAGTATATAAATCGAATCATCAGTTTAATAAAGAAAAGTATCGACGCTTTTTTGGTCAATTAGTTATAACGTTGAAAAAACGTGTATCAATGGATAAGCGTGATGAATTGCAAGGTTATATTAATATCTTTATAGCGCGACAATTGTTTAAACAAGGTAAGCGTTATAAAGCAAAAGCAATTGCAGCGACTTGTTATCATCGATTCTTATCTGAGCGTAAAGTGGCTTCAGATGAATTTCGTGTTGCTACATTTGGCGTTTTAGCTATGGCTGGTGAAGTGAAGTTGTGTGTTGCTTTGTATAAAGTGTTTGATCAAGCGAACCTCAAAAAGAATTCGCCACAATTACTGCAACAGTCGATGGTGCATTTTCAAAAACTAAATAAAGTGTACCAATGGCTTAGAGCTCAAAAATCTGCAGATGAAAACAGACTTCAGTTGATCAAGATAGGACAGACGTATCCGTATTCATCAGATTTAAACTATATGCTTCTTACTTTAACGCTGAAAGGTAAGAACTTAATGAGAAATCCTGAAAATATCAAACAGTGTCTAGCTATTATTCATAGAATGGAGCGCACAAATAACACTGCAGGGTATGAGAATGTAATGTCTTCTGTTGAACAAAACAAGAAAATATTGATCGATGTTTTGTTAGGTAGTGCATAATTTTCTACTTCTTTTTTGCTCAATAGGTTTTATCCATCACAGAGATAGGAAAGAGCGATTTAGCAATTTTCCAAAAATAGTCCACACTTAAGTTATCGAAGTAAGCGATAGCACGTTAGGGGGCTATAATGGAAAATAAAAAAGTAAAACAATACATGAGTGTACGACCTCTATATTTGACAGCGGATATGTCATTAGCAGCGGCGTTAGATCAATTTATTACTTCACAACATATTGGTGGTCCAGTTGTTAACGAGCAACGTGAAGTTATTGGGTTTATTTCTGAACAAGATTTAATTAAGTCATTGTTAGGTGTGAGTTATCACTGCCAAGATACACATGTTGTTGCAGATGTAATGAAGACTGAAGTGTTAACCGTTACACCTGATGATGCGATTGTTGATTTGGCACAGACAATGACAGAAAACAAACCAAAGATTTATCCTGTGGTTGAAGGTGGCAAGTTAGTTGGGATTATTACTCGTCGTAACGTTCTTCAGGCTATAAGTGAATCAATAGGTCACTGTTTTAAACACCCAGTTTAATTTTCATCATATCTTCTTATAAAAAGACACTTCGGTGTCTTTTTTTGTTTCAAATAAAAAATATTCTTGACCTTGGAGTTAACTCTAAGGTTTATAGTTAATGGTGAGAGTGAATTCAAACCTAACATTTAACAAAGGAATATCTCATGTGTACTACTCATAAATCGACACACAGTCATGATCATAAGCACAACCCATCAAGCTCATGTTGTGCAACGCCAAAAATATCAACTATCAAAGCGGAAAGTGCTACTACGGATTGTTGTAATAGTGTTGATAAACCAACGAGTTCTGATTCATGTTGTGGTTCAGACCCTGGAGAATCAGACCCCTTAGTTGTCATTCCTCAAGTATCCGAGAAAGGTACGTTATCTCGTAGTTGGCTTATTTCTGATATGGATTGCCCAAGTTGTGCGGCAAAACTAAAAAAAGCAATTCTTGCCATTCCAGATGTTGTTGATGCGAACGTTGTTTTTGCAACAGAAAAACTTACTGTACGAACAAATGATGAATTAGTATTTGATGTTGTTGAAAGCGTTGCTAGAACAACGGGTTTTCCGCTAACCGATATTAATGCTAAAAATCCATCAGAAAATGCAGCTCAACCATTTTGGAAAAAGAACGCATTATTATTGCTATTGGTTGCTTTTTTAGTGATTGCTACAGGCATTAATATAGTAAACAAAGAGCTTGGTACTATTGCATTTACTGTTGCAGGTCTGTTTGGTTTGATTCCGATTGGCCGTAAAGCCATTCGTTTGGCAAAAAATGGTTCACCATTTTCCATTGAAACCTTAATGACGGTTGCTGCTATTGGTGCCGTGTATCTAGGTGAAACCGTTGAAGCGGCAATGGTCATCTTATTGTTTATGTTAGGTGAGCAATTAGAAGGTTACGCATCAGCGAAAGCGAGAAGCGGCGTTAAAGCATTAATGGATTTAGTGCCAGATACCGCTCTACGAATTAATAGTGATGGAACTAAAGAAGAAGTTGCAGCCTCTGAATTGAATGTAGGTGATCGTGTGCAGGTGAGCCCTGGTGACCGATTAGCTGCGGATGCAATTTTACTTTCTGAGTTTGCATCGTTTGATGAAAGTGCTTTAACTGGTGAATCTGTACCTGTTGATAAAAAGGCAAACGATCCATTGATGGCTGGTTCTATTGTTAATGATCGTGTTATTGAAATTCAGATCACTTCCGCTCAAGGTGAAAATGCCATTGATCGTATTCTTCACCTAATAGAAGAAGCAGAATCACGTAAAGCACCATTAGAGCGTTTCCTTGATAAATTTAGCCGTTGGTATACTCCGGCAATGATGGTGCTGTCGTTATTGGTTATCATTATTCCACCACTAATGTTTGGTCAGTCATGGGATACATGGATTTATCGTGGTTTAGCTATGTTATTGATTGCTTGTCCATGTGCATTAGTAATTTCTACACCAGCAGCGATTACTTCTGGTTTAGCAACGGCTGCAAAGCGTGGCGCATTAATTAAAGGTGGCGCTGCTTTAGAAGAGTTAGGTCATATCCAAAATATCGCTTTTGATAAAACAGGCACATTGACGCAAGGAAAACCTGTTTTAACCGATATTCGAGTATTAACTGAAACCGAAACGGAAGAGAGTATTTTACTTCAATCAGCAGCGGTAGAGATGGGCTCATCGCATCCATTAGCAAGAGCTGTTGTAGTTAAAGCACAAGAGCAGGGACTAACAGTTATTGAGGCAGATAATCGTGAGACGGTTGTTGGTAAAGGTATTAAAGGAACGGTTAACGATCAACATATTGAATTATATGCACCTCAACAATTTGATGGCGAAGTTATTCCTGAAATTGAAAGCCAAATCGCTTTCTTAGAGCAGCAAGGTAAAACGGTTGTTCTGGTGCTGATTAATGAGCAGATCTCTGGGTTATTAGCATGGCGTGATGAACTTCGTCCTGATGCTAAAATTGCTGTAGAAAAGTTGGTTAAATTAGGAATTAAACCAATCATGCTTACTGGTGATAATGAGCGAGCAGCAAAAGCCATAGCAGCAGAGTTAAATATTGACTACAAAGCGGGTTTATTACCTTCTGATAAAGTGAAATATGTTGAGCAATTAACCGCTAATGCGAAAACGGCAATGGTAGGTGATGGCATTAACGATGCACCTGCGATGAAAACGGCATCTATTGGTATTGCGATGGGAGGCGGAACCGATGTGGCACTGGAAACTGCAGACGCTGCATTGACTCACAACCGCTTAGAAGAGCTTGCACCAATGGTGGCACTATCAAAAGCAACACTAAGTAATATTCACCAGAACATTACATTAGCGCTTGGTTTAAAAGCCGTCTTCTTAGTGACTAGCTTGCTTGGTATCACAGGGTTATGGGTTGCTGTGTTAGCTGACAGTGGTGCAACGGCTCTCGTAACCTTAAATGCACTTCGCTTATTACGTTTTAAAGAAAAAGAGTAATAAGATTATTTCGAAATTAATTATAAAACAGGTAAAGCCAACAGTTTTCTGTTGGCTTTTTTATGAATATGCAATTTCAATCAATTTTTGAATGTTTACATCATCAATTTGTTCAGAGATTAAAAACTTATCTGCATAGTTTAGGTAAACTTCATCAGTTAAAAATAAGCTAAACAAGGAAGCGTCAATATGTTTATTTTTTGCCATAAAAGCTAATATTTTTAAGGATTCAGATAATTTTTTAGGTGTTTTATAAGGACGATCACTAGCCGTTAATGCTTCAAATATATCTGCGATAGCCATCATTCTTGCTGTGATAGGCAGCTCTGATGCTGGAATACCATAAGGGTATCCTTTTCCTGACATTTGTTCATGATGGCCCCCTGCAATAAGAGGTATATTTTTTAGATGGTCAGGATAGGGCAGCGTTTTGAGCATATTAATAGTTTGAATAATATGATCATTAATTAAAAAACGCTCTTCATTAGTTAGAGTGCCGCGTTGAACTGCGAGATTATATATTTCACCATGATTAAATTTGAATGGGTACGGTTGTAGATTAAATTGTTCATCTGTTTTTCTGTTTAGAACCCAAGGAATAAGATGGCTACTGTTATTTTGTAAAACCGTTTCAATTGAGGGTGTTTGCTTATCATTATCCGAGAGTAGCTGTGTTTCTTCCCATGATAGCCCTAGTCGTTTATCCAAAGTTCGAGTAAAAGTTCTTGTAGCAAGGTTATGCAAACGATCAATATTGTCATTGTGATAAAACTCATCACCTATGTTAGATTGAGCGATAAAAGCAAATTCTTCATCTAGTTCTTTTATTGTTCTGAGATAGTTTTCTTGTAATAAAGTTGCATTTGATTTGTCATCAATAAGCTTTTTTAAATACGTGATTTCGGCGTCTCTTTTGAGCACTTCATAACGAGTCCGTATTTCATGAATACGGTTAGTAAACATATCTAGTTTTGTTGCTTTATCAATAACATGATCAGCGGTTGTTAATTTTCCACAATCATGAAGCCAAGCAGCAAGGTAGAGTTCTTCCCATTCTTGTTCACTTAAAGAAAAGTCTTTCCATTCAGATTGGTTCTTTTGAGCCGCTTTAGCTAACATAAGAGTTAGCTCTGGTACCCGTTGGCAATGATTTGCAGTATGTGTTGATTTTGTATCAATGGCTGAAGCAATGGATTGAGTAAAAGCGGTAAATAAGGCTTTTTGCTGCTCAAGAAGGTTATGTTTATTAATAGAAATCGCAACGATTTGAATTAAGCGTTCAATAAATATTAACTCATGTTTAGATAGCTTGTGTGCGCTCGAAGGAGCAATGATTAAGCATCCAATCAGTTTTTTCTTGTCATTATGTAGGTTGAAATAATGCTGATTATTATCAATAAAGTGCGCTTTCTTATGGTGTTGTATCGGTATTTCTTCATCGCCTTCAACACTAATTAATTTGTTGTCCTTACTTATAACAAATAGATGGCTTCTACTTAGTGTCATTTTATGTATTTTATTATCAATAACAGTACCAAGCTGAAATAAATTATCGGTCTTTGCAATCATAAATATTACTTTTAGAATATCATGAATAGTCCTATCCATAGAAATCAAGGTGCTATTTATATTGTCTATTTCTTTGACAATGGATTTTTGTTTTTTTTGTTGATTAAATTGAAAGTTTTGTATTTTTTCAGCATTGTTGAAGAGTGTAACTAGCCGGTTAGAAATATAAGATGATGATAGGTATATGATTATTATGGCGAGTAAAATATAGAAAATAATACGATTGAATAAGTTGTTAGATATGTAATTAAAGTTATGATTAATTAAACTTTTAGGTATCAGTGATACAAAATAAAGCGAACTGTTATTCAACTTATGAACAAAAGCGGTGAATGTTGAACCATCGAGAGAAACGGTATCATGCTTATGATGTAATACTCCTTGTAGTTGGGAATAAGATAAAGGAGTTGGAACATGGTCAGAATAGATTATTTCCTTTAATTTATAATCATAAAGATAAAACCCAACATTTGGTTTATTTACGAGTTGATGATCAGTAGTTTCAAAAAATATGGATGTCGATATCTGTAGAATAACTTTAAGATTAGAGTTTTTAGAGCGGTTTAGGTAGAGATATTCATCAGTAAAAGTATAGCTCTGTGTTGTTTTCCAAATATCGTTGATGAATGAGTTAGAGGCGAAAGTAGCTTCTATTTCACCATTAACATTTTTCAAATTGATACCATGTTTTTTAGAATTATAGATATACACATTAGTGAGTGCAGGGGAATGAGTAAAAGTCGACGAAATAAAGCTAATTAAAGATACAGGAAGGTCATTAATATCGAGTTGTTTTATGTTAGATATCTCATTAGCTACAGCTTCTATTTGATAGATAGTGAAGTTTACATTGTTGCTGATGAGTTGTTGGTGAAGCTCTGCCACATCCGATATGTGCTCAGATGATAATTGAGTAATTGAGATTTTTATATTTTGATATATAGGAGCGGAAAACAAAATGAAAATAGTTGCAAACATGATAAATAAGTAGCTCTTTAATGAAATCCGTTTCATAGGCACTCTCTCTTCTTTTTTTATTATCATTAAAATTAGATTATAAACACACAGAAAACCAATTATTTACTTGAAAAATTATATAACTTATCCAAGACTTATTTTATACATATTAAAATAATTAGGTGACGTTAAATGGATTTGTTGTCTTCTTACTACTCTACTCAAAAGAAAGTGATGCTGAAGGTTTTACCATCGTCATTGCTTATCAATATTTTATCATTAGCGATTCCGTTAGTTGTGCTACAAATTTATGATCGAATCCTACCAAATCAGAGTTATGGCACTGCTGTATTGCTAGTTTGCGGTGCCAGTGTTGCTATTTTACTTGATGCATTTCTACGATTTGTTCGTTCTTGGATTCTAGCTGCCGCTTCAATAAATACAGAAAAAAGTATGTACTCTTATATATTGCATCAGCTCACTGAGTTGCCCGCAAAAGAACTGTTAAGTTTAAAACCCGGTAATTTGCAAGAAGGATTAAAAGGGATTTCTTCAATTAAAGAATTTTATTCTGGTGGATTATTAAGTGGGCTAATTGATGTACCTTTTGTTTTGATTTTTCTCTCATTGGTTGCTTATGTTGGTGGGGGGCTTGTTTTTATTCCAATAATTGTTTGGATCTCTGCGGCCCTGTTTGTTTGGTTGTTTTCAAATAAATCATATCAACACGCAAAAATAGCTGCGGAGAATGAAATTAGTCGTATGAACTTTTTAGTCGTGGTATTTACTATGCTTGAAGGGGTGAAAAAACAAGCAGCAGAGTCGAGAACATTTCAATACTTTAAACAATTAAACCAAAATCGATGGTTGTCCGTCGCTGAATCTGAACGAAATACCGCTATTGCTCAGGAATGTATTCAAATAGCTGCGCTGGGAACCTCAGTGGTTATGGTTATTATTGGAAGTTTGTTTGTGCTATCTGGCGATTTAACCACTGGTGGACTCGCCGCTTGTTCTATTTTGTCGGGAAGAGCGGTTGCTCCTATGAGTGCTTTGGTTGGATTGAGATTGAAATACAGTTCGTTTCAAGTTGCAAATCATTCAGTCAACGATTTATTTGAGAACATAGCATCACATGAAACAATTAAATCAGAAAAATTACCAACGTTTGAATCCTTAACAGCTGAAGGTTATACGATTGAACGCTTTGGTTCTTGTTACCAATTAGATTTTTGTGTGCAGAAAGGAGAAATTATTGCCTTAAACGGTAAGGATACCGACCTACTTAGTCAAGTGATGGCTAACCTATCAGGATTAGATGCAAAGGCAGGTGGCCAATTATGTTGGAATAACAATGTATCTGTCGGTGATTATTATGATTACCGCCATCAAACTGCATTTGTAACCAGTCGTCCAATTCTTGTTTCAGGCTCTTTATTAGATAATTTGACGGGGTTCAACGTCGATAGAGTAGGAGATATTGAACCTTTAATAGAAGCGCTTGGCTTAAATAACATCATAGCGGATCTTCCTAATGGTTTGGAAACAAAGATCGGGGCTCAATTAGGAGATCAACTAAGCCAGGGTGCTATCAAATTGGTTTCGTTAGTGTGCCAATTGGCAAAGCCGACACCGTTGCTGTTTTTAGATAAACCAGAGATAGCTCTAGATATTGAGTCTGTAACAAGGTTAGCAAAAGTGCTGTCATTGTTATCAAAAGAGGGAAAAACAATTATTTTAAATACAGACCATCCTAGCTTAGTTGAATTAGCTCAAAAACGAGCTGAGCTTATGCCATTACAAGGAGAAAGTTAATGGATAAGAATTATCAATCTGAAGTCATTAATTTATTGATGGCGATGGACGTAAATACGAATGTTCATGCCTTTAGCCGAGAGTGGATTGCATCAAATAAGCTTGAAGATGTTAATGATATTTTTACCTTATTGGATCGTTTAGGAATTGCTTATACTGTTCACCCTTATTCGAAGGCATTAGCATCAACGTCACATTTAGCGGCACTGTATATAAATGATGATGAAATTAAAGTATGTCGATTTTTATTGAATGAATTTCAAGCTTATCAACAAGGTGAGTTTGAAAGTGAAATTTGGCCTGAAAATCAGCTTTCTTCTCTTGTCGTTCTTATTCATGAACAACCTAAAGAGAAAAATGTACCTGATTGGGTAGGTGAACGGATTAGCAAGTTTAAGCCATTGTTACCTAAGCTTTTATTGGTTAGTTTTTTTGCTAATCTTTTTGCGTTAGTTATCCCCTTTATTACGATGTCAATTTATGATCATGTTATTGGTGGGGATGCAGAGCATGAGTTGCTTGGGATAGCTATTGGAGCCGCTTTATTATTTTTAATGATGCTTTTGTTAAAGGTAATTAGAAGCCAGTTACTTACAACGATTTCAAATCGGATCAGTCGAGAAATATCAGAAACTGTATTATATCGAGTTTTTCGATCTTCATTATTAGCTAATCGCTCATTACCATCATCTGCTTTAATGTCTCGACTCACAACAGCTGAAAGCTTTAAAGGGTTACTTCAAGGCCCACTAGGCGGAGCTTTATTTGATTTACCTTTTGTTTTGCTTTTTCTTATTGCGATTGGATTCTTAGGTGGTTGGCTCGTTATCGTTCCTGTCATTTCTTTACTTTGTTATTATGGATTAGCTCACCACAGTCAAAAAAAATTAGCTAGATCTTCCCATCAAATAACAGTATCAGGTACAACACGTTATTCGTTACTATTTGAATTAAATAGTAAATTAGCTTTTATACGTAGTGCGAACATGAGTAAGTTTTGGATAAAACGTTTTGAAAAAGCTAATGTTTTAGCGGCAAAGAATGGCTTCTTTCATAATGCGCATCAAGCCAAATATACGTCAATTTATTATGCATTAGGTCTACTCAGTACATTGGCAGTAGTGGCTCTTGGTATTGATCTTATTTTTAATCAAGTGATGACCGCTGGGGGATTAATTGCCACCATGATGCTTATATCAAGGATCACGGGACCAGCTCAAATGCTCGCTAATAGTAGTGCTCGTTTTACTCAAATTAAGCAAGCAAAATTACAAATCAATCAATCAATGAATCAAAAAGTGGAAGGTGACTTTTCCTTTCAACACCATTCATTACCGTCAGATAATCCAACCATAGAGTTAGAGCAAATTACTTTGCGTTTTCCACAACAAATGAAACCTGCACTCTCAGGACTTTCTTTGAAAATAGAACCAGGTCAAGTCGTGGCTATTACAGGGCCAATGGCAAGTGGGAAAACAGCGTTACTTGAATTATTGGCAGGCTTAAACCAACCACAGAACGGGGTAATTAAGGTTAATCACCATAATTTGTCACAATATGACCCTCAAATATACAGACAATGGTTAGGATACTACTCAGCAAAGCCGGAGTTATTATTATTAACGGTTCGTGAATTTGTAAGCGATAACAAAAGCATTGATGATGGTCTTATTATTAATGCAATTAAGCAGGTGGGTGGCGAAGCATGGTTTAGAACATTACCTAGCGGTTTAGATACTCAGTTAAATGAATCTGTTGTAGTGAATATCTCTCACGCTTTATCTGGATATGAAGCAAAGATCTTATCACAAGCGAAGCTGTACCTTCATGAATATCCATTGTATTTATTAGATAATCCGGTAATGGATATTCCATCTCGAGATCTTTTCAAGCAATGGCTTTTGCAACGCAGAGGGCGATCGACCATTGTGTTTTCATCTCATGATCCTGAATTAATAAAGCTAGCAGATCAAGTTATAGTGCTTGATGGTGGGACACTTGTATACGCTGGGCCATTACCAGAAACGTCGAATTTAGAGGCAGCATCGGAGGCATCTCTATGAATAAACAAAATGTAGATATTATTGAATCAAAAGTCACAGCTCGTTTATTGACATTGAGTACTTACTTTATTGCTGTTTGTTTGATTTTATTTATAGGGTGGTCGGTATTTACTAATGTTGATGAGATTGCCAAAGCAAAGGGGTCAGTTATCCCTGAAGGAGAGCGTCAAATCATTCAAAGTGAGACTGGTGGTCGGCTTAAATCAATTCTGGTATCTGAAGGTGATTTAGTCGTAAAAGGACAAACACTGATTGAGTTTGATTCCAAATTTCAAAATACAGCTCTAGATGAATTGAATGCCCAAAGAGCAGCTTTAGAACTTACTATTGAACGTTTGAACTCATTGGTTGAAACTCGAGATCCTGATTTTTCGAAATACGCTGATTTTTATCCTAGACAGGTATCACAGCAGTTAAAGCAACTCGCTGCCGAGAAAGAATTATTTTTCCAAAAACGAAGCGCAGTGATTAAGGAACAAGCTCAGGTCGCCGCGGAATTAGAGGGATTACAAACGCAATTACCCGTTTATCAACGTCAATTAAACGCGACTAAACAAGAATTAGACATATTAATTAAGGGGCAAAAAGCAGGGAATATCTCTAAGTTAAGAGTGCTAGAAATGAAGCAGAAGTTAGCCTCGATTGAAAAAGAAATCCAACAAGCAAAGAGCCAAGAGAATGTGTTAAAGCGTAAAGCAGAAACCGTTGGCGCTCAGTTAAAACAGTTAGGTGCAGAGGCCAGAGTTCAGGCTAATATAGAACGTTCTAAAGCTGAAGTTGATTTAAGCGGATTAAGAGCTCGTATTCGTTCTGGTAAAGAAAAGGTGTTGGATACTGTAATTAAGTCACCAGTTAAGGGGTTGGTTCAAAGTATCCCTTCTACTCAAAATGGGGGGGTCATTACTCCCGGAGGGACGATAGCAGAGATTGTTCCTGTCGGCGGTAAAGCGGATTTTAAAGCTCGTTTATCACCGAGAGATATTGGTTTCGTGAACGTAGGTCAGCCAACTCGAATCAAGATTGATGCGTTTGATTACAGCCGTTTTGGTGCTTTAAAAGGGGAGGTTGAAAGTATTTCACCGACCACAAGCCAAAGTGAACGAGGTGAAATCTATTATGAAGTCGTAGTGTCGGTTGATACGCCATACTTCCGCGATAACCCAGAAAGCTTTTCTATTTTGCCTGGTATGACGGGAGAGGTAGACATCACTACTGGTGAAAAATCTGTATTCCAGTATTTATGGAAACCGATCTATACCAATGTGAGTGTCGCATTTGGTGAAAGGTAATCGCTATAAAGAGTTGCTGAGATTAAACGAATAAAAAACAGCAAAGAATATAAAGGGAGCACATCATGTGCTCCCTTTTATTTAGTCTCGTTGCTGATTAATTATTAGGATCGATATCCGGCAGCCCATCTAAGTCGTTGTGATGGTGATGCTCATCATCTTGGTTATGGTTGATGTTTGCATCATGGTGTTCAAGCGCATCTGACATATCCAAGTGCGCTTGGTCATGTGTTGCTGCATCTTGTTGGTCGACTTGTGCAAGGACGATATCCATGTCTGCGGGTTGGTCGTGAACCGTTGTCGATGTCGCATCGGGTTTAATGCCCAATGCATCCAGATAAGCTGCTGCACCATGGTGGCTGGTTTTCTGGTCAGGTTCTTGGTGAGCGTGCTGGGTAAAATCTAGATAACTGTCATCGCTTTGCGTAACGGTAAAGTCTGCTTGCGAAGCCATGTCAGGCTCGTCATGTAACACCGGAGGAGGTGGCGGTGGAGCTGGGTGGGAGGAATGGGCGATAGGGGTTATTGTCATATCAACCACTTCAGTTCCAACTGTCAGCTTTCCACTATGTCCAGGCCCATGACTGAGTATCTGGATATTCACATGGGCGACAACTTCATCTTGATTTGTGCCTTGCAATGCCACTTCAAACTTGTCTTCATGCTGGCCGACTCCCGAAGCGCTACCATGCGGGCCGGTGTGAACCTGAGCTTGCTCTTGATAATGTAAATGACCAGTCTGAGGGTCAATAGTTAATGTCCCGTATTGGCCATGATGACTAGTGACATACTGTCCGTTAGGTAAATGGATTCGCCAACCGCTTTGTGCCGTTGCTACCGGAGTTAACGATGGTAATAGTGGTGGAACCCCAAGCGTGCCAGATACTTGGTGGCTTCCCGATGGTGGTCTGACAATGATAGGTTCAGGTATAGCGCTTGCGGCAAAACCTTGGCTACCTGCGGTATTACCGTGTTCGTCAGTCATTGTTGCTTGTACATTAGAACCCGGATGAACTTCAATTTGTATTCCGTGCTGTAGAGTATGAGCATCTAATACATGATCCTGACCATTAACGACAAGATGCTCACCGATTTTGGCATCACCAGGAGGCGTAACGGTTGCTGTGATCGTATTTGCATGGCCTCGGGCAATTTCAGCTTTGCTGTATAAGTTGTCTGCACCTGCGTTTTCAAAAGTAATCGTAGGAACGCTAACCTGTGTATCGACTTGGTAAGTAACATCTGCAGTGGCATGAGCGCTATTACCTGCGGTATCTGTTACCGCTACTGATGCCTCTATTTTTTGGTCAGCATCAGCAATGAGTTCACTGCCAGGTACGGCAATTGAATAGTGTCCTTTTGCATCGACCACGCCAGTATGCTGTGTCCCATTTACATCTAAAGTCACAATGTCACCTGCATTAAAATCGCCAGAAACGGATCCGGTGATGTCAATGGAGCTGCTGGATTCTTGAGCATTAATCACATTGTCGGCGGTAATCGGGTCTGTTTGAATACCGACGTGTACTTGTGTATCTATATGGACGGAAAGAAGCGAAGAGGTAGCCGGTAGCACTGACGAAGGAGCCAACGCTTTGGCGGATAGATTATGATCGCCTTCCGATAAGCTGCTTACGGCAACACTATATTGGCCAGAGGCATCAGACACCGCGTGTCCAACGGGTGTTGAACCATCGTAAATAGTGACTTTCGAGAATGGAATATCAGTGTGTCCGGTAATCGTTGGCGTAGTGTCGTTGGTAAGGTTGTCAGTGTTCGACGAACCCGAGTCACTCGTTGATGCCAAATTCAATGTCACCGAGTTTGTTGGCGCTACGTTGGTGACCATTAGCAAGGTTGGTAGTGTCGTTGTAACCGTAGGTGGTTGAAGCACTGAGGTTGATATGACTAGGCCACCCGTTGGTGACATGGTGACATGTCCCGAGGCATCAAAGGTGATGAATTTCGAATCCTCAGTATGGCCGTCGCTGACTTTGACTTCGAATACATCGACACCATGATAGGAGTTGGTGGCAGAGTTATAACTCATCCCTGTGATAGACGTATTTGGTGTGTAGACGTAGTCACCAGTGTTTGGATCGACGGATAGTGAACCGAACTGACCCGCAGAGCTGACGACAGAGAACGTATGAGTGTCATTAACGTCTACATCTGTCTCTGTCAATGTGCCTGTCGTTGATGATGTTTGGTTAACTCCGAGAATCGGTGCGTCATTGGTTCCGGTAATGGTAACCACGATATCATGGTGCGTGCCATCTGCAGATTGAACCGTGATGGTTTCAGTGTCTGTCTGACCTTCGCCAAGCTGTTGAATTATAGGATGGTTGTTATCAAGGTCGTAAGTCCAGTGACCATCTACATCGATATGAGCGTGCCCATAGCCTTTGCTTCCGGCTATTCCAGCTCCACCCTGTACCGCGGTAAACCCTGCTGTTCCATCAGGATCACTCGCAGTCAACGTACCTGACGCTTGAAGTGTTATGTCTTCTTTGGCCGTTCCTGTGGAGTCTCCACTGAATGTTGCAGGGTCAGCGACACTCGCTATATTAATGAGTATTGACCCTTCTTTTGAATCAACATGACCATCGTTTGCGGTAAATTGCACCGCCCCCAATCCGCTAACACCAGAACTAAAGTAGTTGTGAGTTGGGGTGAAGATGAGTGATGAAACGTCGGAGGCACTGACGTCATCGCCAACATTCACCGTGGTGCCATTCAGCGTTAACACGCCATGGGCGACATTGGTAATCGTGATATGGTTTAACGCATCCCCATCAATATCTGAATATTTAAAGTCGGCGGTAGTGAACGCATGCGGTTTGTCTTCTAGTGAACTAATGAAACTCGATCCAACGATAGGTGCGTCATTCACTGCATTGACGTCCACTATCATCGTTGCACTTGCCGAATTTTTATGGCCATCATTCGCAGTGAAGCTAAATTGCGCATAGTTGGCGCCGTTTTCATTATTGATCGGCGTGAAAGTTAAATGACCTGCGTCTAAGTCAGCCTTGCTGATTTGCTGGTTGGCGGTTACGGCGTTACCATTTAGAAGTAATAATCCATGACTCGGTATGCTAGTAATGGTCACGAACTGCAATACGTCGCCATCCTGATCACTGTAACCAAATTCACTGGTCGTAATGGTTCTGGTGATGTCTTCATTTGTAGATACGGTTTGTCCTGTGACCGTTGGCGTATGCTGTAGGGGTGGGGTGACTTCAATAGAGAGAGAGTTTTGAGAAGAATCTCCTATTGGGTTACCACCATCATCGCCGACACGATAAACCATACTTGGCACTTTACCTGTAAAGCCAGCTTCCGGGGTGAAGGTATAATGACCATTCGCTTCGATCACGAGCGTACCGATCCCGGTCATAGTATGTGGTTGCCCCGGCCTTACCGCGACATAACCTGACACGGGGTCTTTTATTTGAATATCTTGCAATACTAAATGCGCATTGGAATCGGTGTCTGTTGCTGCACCACTCAACCCTTGATCCGTCCCAGAGCCAGTAAGTAGATTCCCTTCGATTGGACCACTATGTTGAACACCAGAATCACTGAGGCTGTGAAGGACTGGGTCGTCGGTCGTGCCATTTATGGTTACTGTTATTGAATGTTTGGTTCCATCTTTTGAGGTCACTTCAATATGGTCAGTCAGTGTTTGCCCATTATCTAAGTCTTGAATAGCAACATTGTTATTATCTGCTGCATAGACCCATATGCCACTGCTGTTAATCACAAACTGGCCATAGGTGCCACTTTGGGTTAAGTGATGTTGACCATTCAAATCCAATGTGGCTTCACCTTGGCCATCCGCGTCAGAAACAATAAGATGCCCGTTGCAAGTTAGAGCGTCTTGAATGGTTGTGGCACCAACAATATGTAGGTTGTGGTGAAGGCTTGTGTCTTCATTTACGCTGCCTGAATCACCAGTAAATGTTGCGACATCATTAACAGCAGCAAGAGACGTGTTTGCTCCTGTATGAGCTATGCCACCGTGTCTATCGGCAACATCGTAAGTAAAGTGGACCGTTCCGTTGTAATTAGGGTCGGGGTTAAAGGTAAAACTACCATCTGAATTTGATACTAAGCTACCGTGGTCTGCAGTTAAGTTTTGAACGTGTAACCAACCTCTATCGTTAGTATCAACATTGGTAGCATTGGCGATTAATTCAGCTTGTGTAATATGAATTGAAGTATCTTCCTTACCTGAAGGCAAAGTGACTTCACCACTAACTGTTGGGTCATCATTATTGCCATGCACAACAATGGATACACTTTTCGAAACATGGCTACCATCAGTAGACACAGCCTCAACCGTAAAGTGTTCCCAATACTCGTCACCGTCTCCTAGTTTTTTCGCTTTGTTCTGGTCAACGTCGTAATGCCATTGTCCATCTGTACTTAGATGGAACGTGCCATATTGTCCACTAATGCCTGTTGTTGGTGTTTGTGTCCAACTCACCGTATCGTGAAGGTCAACATCGTGAGCTATTACGCTGCCGGAAACTGAAGCACCTGTTTGGGCATTTTCTACGACATGGCCAAGTTCTGACTTAGAATCGATTACGACCCCATCCTCTGTGCCGTTAACCTTAACCGTAATAGGAAATTCAGTACCGTCGGTTGCTATTAGCTTTATAGATTCGGTTAATGATTCACCATGCTTTAATTCTTGAACGTGAACATTATTATTGTCGCCAATATAACTCCAAGAATGCTCACCTTGATGTGGCCCACTGGTAATGGTGTGGAATTGGAATTTACCATAGGGTGTTGTAACGTCGAGATCAGATCCTAAATCCCATGTGTATTGTTTACCCGCAAATTCGACAGTGACTTGAGTATTAGGGCTGTCTACATCAGTCACTTGTAGCGCTTGCCAATCTACAGCATCCATAATATTGGCATTCGTAGACATATGAGTGGCGATATCTTCAGTTGCAACACCATGATCAATGCCAGAAATAATGGTTTTGTCATCGACTGCCGAAAGTGTCGTATTCGCTCCGGTATGGGTAAGCCCACCATGAGCATCTTGTACATCATAAGTGAAGTGTACTTGACCGTTGTAATTATGGTCTGGAGTAAACGTGAATGTACCGTCTTTGTTGTCAACGAGAGTGCCGCGATCCGCATGCAGATTGGCGATGGAGAGTTGCCCTGCATCGTTAGTATCAACATCTACCGTATTTGCTAGCAACTCGGTTGTCGTGATGGTTTGTGCGAGGTCCTCTTTTCCGCTGTTGAGCTGAACCTCTGAAGAGCAGTAAGGGCGGTCATTGTCGCCATGAATGGTGATATGAATATCGTGAGTGGTGCCATCAGCCGATTTGACGGTAACAGTATCCGTTATCGATTCACCTTGACCCAGATGATCAATTTTCCTACCCGTTGCGTCTTGGCCTATGGAAGCATAGTAGCTCCAATCTCCGTTACTCTGAAGTATTACATGTCCGTGTGTACCTTGGTAAGTACCTGTTTGAGCGTGGCTTTCACCGGAGTCTGGATCAACAATCTTTAGGTGACCATCGGTGTGTATTTCGTCGTTCCATAATTTACCGATGTTTCCATGCATATGATTTGGTGAACGATCATCGACGTAGCCGCCAGATATTGAACCGTCTGGCGCAGTATAGGTATGCCCTTCATGAACATCTCCCGTATCGCGGCCAGTGAACTGTGCAGTATCGCTAACCGCGTCAATATGCAGTGTGTTCGTTGCTTCATGTGAGTCGACATGTCCGTCATTAACGGTGAATTTAAATTGAACATCACCGTTAAAATTTGGGGTAGGGACAAACTGGAATTTAGCGATATCGGCAGTAGCAATACTTTGACCTGCCGTGATGTCGTGTCCATTGAGTACAAACTTACCTTGAGCTGCTGGAGGTAGGTCAGTGATCGTGATTGAATGCAGCGTATCGCCTGTATCGACGTCGGTGAATCCGAACTGACTCGCCTGCATTTGATAATTTGTATCTTCTGTGCCATTGCTGAGAACCACTTTGCTGACTGTCGGTGCGTCATTGGTTCCGATGACATCGATGTTTAAGTCGTAAGCGGTACCATCGAAGCTATGTACTCGATAGGTGACCGTTTCAACTTGCCCTTGTGCTAGGTGTTGAAGAGCCGCGTTGTCGACGCTATATCCCCAATTACCCGCGCTATCAATTCGAAGCATACCACCAAATGGGTCGTGAATACGAGTCTCACCAAATTGGCTGTATTGGAACTTATCTTCGCCGCTGTCTGGATCGATGACTTGAAGTTGTCCGTTGGCTAGTTCAGTTGTTGTCCCGCGGTTGTGATTTGCATGAGGTCCATCTTCAATAACACTTCCAGTTGTTACCTCAGAAATAATGGCTTTGTCTGGGGTTGCTACGAGAGAGGTATTTGCACCGCTATGAGTTGTCCCTCCATGAGTATCTTTAACATCATAAGTGAAGTGAACGTTGCCATTGTAGTTTTTGTCTGGTGTGAAGGTATAAGTACCATCTTTATTATCAAGGATTGAGCCATGGTCAGCATGCAGGTTAGCAATGCTCAGTTTGCCTACATCATTGTGGTCTACATCAATACTATTGGCGAGCAATTCCACTTGAGTAAGGGTTTGTGGTAAATCTTCCTTCCCTGAATTAAGTTGAACGTCACCAGAGACGTAAGGTGCGTCATTGCCGCCATGAATCGTAATCACTATATCGTGTGTCGTGCCATCTTTGGTGGAAATGGTGATGGTATCGGTTAGGGTTTCACCTGCACCCAGTTTATCAACAGTCGAGCCTACCGTCGTTGCTGATAGTCCTCGATGCCAATCATGCGTACCTGCTGCAACCGAATAGTTCCAACTACCATCACTATTGAGCTGCAAATGCCCATACTGACCATTGTATGCATAGGTTGCCCCGTGTGTATCGAACACAGATTCACCGCTATCAGGGTCCACGATGGTGAGCTGGCCGCTTGTTGTGAGGGAGTTCTGTCCAAGAATCGCCATGCCCGGTTGAGCATAGTTGGGTGACATATTTTGTCCAGCTTGGTTCTCATACACATCGCCAGTATCAACGCCTGCAACCTTAGCGGCATCATTGGTACCGGTAATCACAATCTCTAGGTTTTGTGTTGCACTTGCACCATGCTCATCGGTTACCTTTACAGGAATAGTCAAGGTTTGAATTTGACCTTGAGCTAGATGCTGGTATGCATGGTTGGCAGGATCGAAAGTGTAGCTACCGTCAGCGTTAAAGGTTAGCCCATCAATGGGGTTAGCTATCGCATAAGTCAGGCTAGATTTATCGTCAATATCGTTGCCAAGCATTTGCCCGTTGAGTTGTTGACCATCTTCGGTGACGGAATGTGTTTGTGCGGTTAATGTGGGTACATCGTTAGTTCCGATCACATCAATGGTCAGGCATTGCTGCGTGGCCGCGCCGTGAGAATCCGTAATTTGATAAGTAACCGTTATCGTGGAATGCTCCCCCTCAGCAAGGTGTTGAAATGTCTGACTAGTTGGTTCGACATGCAAACGGTCATTGGATATGCTAAATCCATCTGGCAAACGAGTCGTTTTACCATCGACTTGGAGTAGAAATTGGTGACCCAATGATAGAGCATCCCCGTCGGGATCATGGGTGCCACCTAATAATGGCAGATCATAAGCGTGGGTTTTATCTTCAGTAAAATGACTATGCAAAGGAGTAGCAATGGGAGCATCATTAGTACCGGTAATCACAATCTCTAGGTTTTGAGTAGCACTCGCACCATGTTCATCGGTTACCGTCACAGGAATAGTCAGGGTTTGAATTTGACCTTGTGCAAGTGATTGATAGCTCGCGTGGGAAGGGTTAAAACTGTAGCTACCGTCAGCATGAAAGGTTAGTCCATCAATAGGGTTAGCTATCGTATAAGTGAGGCTAGCTTTATCATCAATATCGTTGCCAAGCATTTGCCCGTTGAGCTGTTGCCCATCTTCTGTGACGGAGTGTGTTTGTGCGGTTAATGTTGGCACATCATTGGTTCCATTGATGGTGATAGTAATTTGATGAGGTGTGCCGTCAGCAGAATGAACGGTAATCGTATCGGTTGTCTTTGCTCCTTGTCCTAGCGCTTGAACGGTAGGGTTTGTGTTGTCTAGATCGTAAGTCCAAGCCCCAGAATCTGTGAGATGTAGTGTACCTAAATTACCCGCAATATCCGTATTTGAGAAATGGGCTTCGTTGAGGTCAGGGTCTATTATGGTCAGTTGACCGGCAACATGTGTGGTTATGTCTTCTGTTGCTATTGCCGAATCTTGTCCTGAAATACTAGCGTGCTGTTGTGAAGGATACGTATTTAGCACGGCAGGGTGTGTGCTTACCAACGCAGGAGTGTGGTTAATTGTATGGTTTTGTACAGGTGTAGAGAGAATTCTTGTAGGGATTACCGCATGAGAAGTTAAATGGGAACTATTCCGAATACTTGGTGTTACTGTTGCTATATGATTATTTGTATCACCTTGAATTGATTCAGCTTTATTTATTTCATTTTTAATTGAATGACCAGGATATGACGCTATTGATTCATTATCATGAGAGTCAGATTCTTTTAATGCAGTGTTTCCTATATTTGAATTTAAGTCTTTTTCATCTATATGCTCTTCTGGAGTAAGAGTTTTAGATAAAGAAAAGCTTGGTAAAATTAACATTAATTGAGGGTATAGAGAGAATCTTCTTGCTTGATAGCTTCGGGTTTTATTTTTTTTCTTGTCGAATGATGACTTTTCTTTTTTTGAATTAAGAATTGATTTAGCTTTATTACTTAAGCTATGTTTCTCTAATTGCTTTTTCATCCATGACCTCAAATTACAATATATAACTTATTATAAGTTAAGGATATAAGTGGATAAAAATCCAATAATTAAGAATTATAATTATAAAAATGAGATGTAAAGAAAGGTCAACTTAAACTTGTTATCAGTTGATTATATTGAACCCTCAATTACGTTTATTGAGATTGAAGATATTGTAAAGCTCTATTGGTATCGTTAATCTTGATTATAAATCAATCGATATACTCTGCTTTATGTGATGCCAATCGGTTTTCTTTGCAAGAATGTAATATGAAAGCGTGTCATTTGAGGTGTTTGTCACATAAAGCTGCCATTTAATTGAGTAGAGTAGCTACATCGAATCAAATATAACTAATTTAATTAACGCGACCCTACAATCGCAAGGAGCTAACCATGACAGCAGCAGTATTCCATTTAGGCGTAACACAAGCAGATCTTCAAGGTGCAGAAATGGCGATCATCCCTGGTGATCCAGCACGTGTTCAAAAAATCGCAGAGCAAATGGAAAACCCTAAATTTCTAGCAAGCCACCGTGAATACACAGTGTACCTAGCTGAGCTAGATGGCAAGAAAATTGTTGTATGTTCTACAGGTATTGGTGGTCCATCGACTTCTATTGCTGTTGAAGAGCTAGCGCAATTGGGTGTTCGTACTTTCCTACGTGTAGGTACTACAGGTGCAATCCAACCGCATGTAAATGTGGGTGATATGATTGTAACTACTGGTTCTGTTCGTTTAGATGGTGCAAGTCTACACTTTGCTCCAATGGAGTTCCCAGCCGTTGCTGACTTTGATGTTGCAACAGCAATGCGTAAAGCGGTTGTTGATCAAGGTGCTACTGTACATACAGGCGTTACGGCATCAAGTGATACTTTCTACCCAGGTCAAGAGCGTTACGATACCTTCTCAGGTCGTGTTGTTAAGCGTTTCCAAGGTTCTATGCAAGAGTGGCAAGACATGGGCGTATTAAACTTTGAAATGGAATCAGCAACATTATTAACTATGTGTGCAAGTTCTGGTTTACGTGCAGGTTGTGTTGCGGGTGTAATTATCAACCGTACTCAAAAAGAGATCCCAGATCACGCAACGCTAAAAGAAACAGAAGCGCGTTCAATTAAAGTGGTAATTGAAGCTGCTCGAAATCTTCTATAATAGGAAGAGTACAAAGAAATATAGAGTGCCGCTGATTTATAGAGAATCAGCGGCATTTTTTATATGAATTGAAAAGCATTAAAAAGGCCCACAACAGGGCCTTTTTAGTATCAGAGAGGATCTTAATCGAAAAATATTAATGACCACCGGCCGCTAAGAACCAGTTAAGAAGGTGTTTTTTAAGATCGCCTAATTCATCAGGGCCGATAATCGCCAAACCTAAGTCTTGTGCGCGCATAATGTCGTTATTGCGTAGAGGACGGAAGCTAACAAGCATTGCACGAGCTTGCAGTCCACCAAGTAAATCACGTAATGATTCTAATTTGTATAGCGTATCATCACCATCATCACGCATACCTTTGGTTTTACATTCAATGATATGCAGTTTGTTATTCACGATACTAACCACATCAAGTTCATTGCGAACGTCTTTTTCACCTATTTCACGATGCACTTGAACATTTAACGAGTGGTCTTGCAGTGTTGGTAAATATTGTTGAATATCGACAACGGTATTGTGAACCAATATTTCAAGCCATTCCCCATTAGCTAAACGACGAGCTTCTTCACAATCGAATGTTAATATGCCGTTTTCATAGGTAGCTAACCCTGTTTCTACAAGGTCAGTTAGTAGCATATTAAGTTCTTTATAGCTCTGTTGTTTCTCTGTTACTTCAACATCTAAACGTTGTTCTTTACGACAGGTGGTTGCTAAGTAGTTTAATGTTGCAAGACCTGGGCCTAATTCTAATGCATTGCTTGCCCAGCGTTGACATAGTTCTCTTAAGCGCTTATCGATACTTTCTGGTAATTCAGTTTCTGAAAACTCACAGCGAGCCCCAAAAATAGCAAGATAATCACTCAAGCGAATATT
The DNA here is from genome assembly GCF_009727955.1 of Aliivibrio fischeri. Classification (GTDB taxonomy): domain Bacteria; phylum Pseudomonadota; class Gammaproteobacteria; order Enterobacterales; family Vibrionaceae; genus Aliivibrio; species Aliivibrio fischeri_A. Next base: position 373,832 of record NZ_WOBR01000004.1, read on the forward strand.
ATCAGCAACGTGTTTTTGTTTGCGACCATCTGGGTATAACCAGCATAATTTGTCACTGTATGGCTCTACAACAAAGATTGGCCAATGATATGAACGGAACACTTCATAAGCAGAAAGAAGGCGGTGACGAAGACCACAACTTGCATTTAATTTGATGTCACTAAAGTGAAGTTTCATTTCAGCAGCAAGTGCTTGCAATGATTGCTTGATTGCGTGGGTATCAACAATATTAGGGATTTCAAAAAAATCAGAACTGATCCCTTTATACTTTAGAATTGACTCCAGTCGATGGAACATCTCTTTTTGAGTTTCATCGCCGATAAATACCATGTGTTCCCCTTTAACAGATAAATCTAAAAGGGGGGTGATAAGACGTACGGGGTCTTGATCTAAAATGCCAACATGCGTAATCATTTAATAATCCTTGTAATAGCGATTACACATAAATGGAAGCAAGAAGGCATGTGTAATCTTTCGTTATATTTGTGGTTTTGAATAATTTTGACTATTCAATACTACTGTTATGAGGGGGGGGATGATAAAAATCAAGCTATTGTTAGATATTCTTATTTGGGCTTAATAAAAAAAGACGATAGAATAGAGCCACATGCCTTACTATAGAAAGAGTTTATGAGCTATTTACCTTTAGATGAATACAATCGCAAGTGGATTTTTACTCATCAATCAATGCCGCTTGATGATGCCTTGCTACCATTAATTAAACCATTCACTCAAGCAAAATCAGCTCAAGTTTGGAATGACTTTATCAGCAGCAATAGCCCAACCGCGGATCATTTTGGCTCGAAAGAGTGGCCAATGAAGAAAAGTTCGTGGACAAATGAAATTGATTGGCAACATCGTTGGGACAGCGATAATGAATCATTACCTGAAGAAGTGTTGGAATTTATCGATTGGTCTGATGAAGTAACCGTTTATTTTTGTTATGAGAAATATAACTTAATTGAAACTTCATGGGGAACGTTCAAGAAAACATGGAAGAACTTCTTATTTTATGATGACTTACCATTATTAATTGGTAAGAAAAAATCACAAGTCTTATGGTTTAACTCTAAAGGCAAAGTGAAATTAGGAACAAGAAGTTAGCTTAGATTCGCCATTTTATGTAAAAGAAAAGCTCATTGTGAAAGCAATGAGCTTTTTTATATGTCATACCCGATTAATTGAAATTATGTGTTCGGGAGCGTGAATTTCAAGATAATGAGAAAAGCTATCTAGTTCATGCTTTAAGTTTTCGGTGTCGGCTTTATTTAAATGGATGATAAAACGTTGAAACTCATTGATATCCAATATCTGTTTATTATACATAATCCATTCAATAATCAGCTCTTGTGGAACAGAGGCGATATCACTTAACCTCTTAGCTGCATTGCGTAACTCTCGAGTACCGAAACGGGACCAACCAACAAAATAAAGTAACACTATGATCGCCAACATGGCGCTTTCAATCATAAAAGTTACCTTCAAAATGTGATGATTTCAGTATACTTGAATCAAATGTAATTAGAAGAAGAATAAGATGATGTTTGCACACCTTTGACAGTGGTGTGCAATTTTTCATCAGAGGTATTCATTTCTCGTATAACTAATTAAAGCATTAATGAGAATCTGTCTAATTAATTAAACGTAAGCCTGCGGGTAATGCGTCACCAAATAAGCGTTTAGAGTCTGCTTCTGTCAATGCTTGTTGACTTGAGACCAGTTCAATCCAACTTTGTGGGCAGCGTTCCTTTTTCAATTTATCAATGATCTTTTCTCGATAATCATCCGATACATCGAGGGTTCTATCACCGGTTAAGCGAGCCATCATTACTGCGGCAAAACCAGCCATTGGCTGTTCTTTCCAATCCTGCTCTAATAATGTTGGTAGCCATTGAGATATTTGGCTTGGCGGCACTAAATTATGCTGACTTCCATAGAATGGTGAACGTGAACAAATTCGGCCTAATGCCCACCAATGTACTTGTGGTTGATTTCCATTTTTAGCATGACCTAATACCCAAGATGCAATCAATATTTTATCTTCTACGTCCAAATGTTCGAGTGCAGCGGCAAGTCGTACCATAGCTTCATAACTTTTGTTACTGGCTTCTTCTAATGTTTTTGGGTTGCGTAAAGAGCCAGGATGCAGGTATTTCGCCATATCAGCTAAAATGGTTTCTTGTTGCTCTTGATTTAAACCACCAGAGATCCGACGCCAGAATGTCCACCAATCGTTCCAAGATTGTTTCGATTCAAATTGAATACCTTGTTGATAGGTTTCCCATGCCTGAGATATCTTCCATTCATCAGCAGGGTAGCCAAAACCGGGACGCAAAGCGAATCCCGTCATTTTTAACCAGTTTTGTTCGTGTTTGTCAGAGCGACGACGACGTTTTTTACTATCAAGTAATGCAGTTGCAAGTTCACGAGACGTAATAAGATCCCACGATTCACGCTTACCAATTAGCTTTTCAATATTTTTATTAAAAGCTTTGATGGCATTTGGGTTTTGTTTGCTACCGCCATAAGCCTCTTTAATGCTTGCTATAGCATTAGGTAGGCGAGGGGGAAGGCTAATTTGATCCGCAAGGTTAGTGCTTTTATTAGACGCCTGATTACGTACTTCAAATTCAACCAACCAACGCTGTGAATCGTCCTCAACAGAAACACATTCAATTTTAATGGTTCCGACTTCTGTAAATTGGCAAGCTAAGGTGACTTCAACGCGATCTTTTTGGTTTGCGTGTAATTCTTCTTTTGATTTACTAGATTCTAGTGTTACCACATAAGGAGGTAGGCTAACAAAACTTGGATCGGCTAATTCAGTGATCATGCCTGAGGTAGCAAGTTGATCTTTTGTCGTAGAAAGTAGATTAAAACGAACAGGTTCTCCCAAGGTTAACGAGAAACGACGACTCGTCATGCGGATCTCTTCACCTTCCTCACTGCCTTTAGCCAATAAACACAGACCCTGAGGTTGTTTGTTTTTCTCTTCTAGCTGTAAATAGAATGAACGAGCTGAGCCTCCACCGATCTTTAATTGTGCACCATGACGTGCCTTGCCATAAGCAACTGCGCCATAAGCAACCGCTAGATCTGGATGAGGGTTTGACAGTTGAGTGACAGTGTCACCTTTCCAGTTATTAAGTAGTTGAAGAGAACGTTCAGCCAATAATGGGCTATTAAAAACACCGCCATTAAGCAGCAAACCTACAGGTATTGCACGGTCTTCGTGATTATCCAATTCAGCATCATCCCAACCTAATGCTTTTGCAGAGACTTCTTTATGATTATCTAAGAACTGAGCTAAGTGTTTACTGATAGCAGGATCAGAAGCATAAGGTAAACCAAATTCAACAACAGCAGTTTGACGTTGATTTGGACGGTCATTAAAGTCAGTCAGTGGTAAGAATCCATCCAGTGCAATTTGATGAACTTCTTCTTTGGTCAACTCGACTTTACGACTGCCACCTAATAATTTAGAACCAGAGCCAAGTAGGGTTATGTGGCCTGATTCGGGAGCATTAGCAGATAACAAACGCTCTTTGGTTTTACGTGTTTGTTGAATAAGCTTGGTTAACGCGGCTGCCGTCATTTTTTTACCGCTGTCTAAACGCTGTTCAGCTAAATGTGCTAAGGCTAAATCGATGTTGTCGCCGCCTAGCATTAGGTGATCACCCACACCGATACGATCAAGAGCTAATTCGTCTTTATTAAAACGCGCTTGGATTAAACTTAAATCGGTAGTGCCGCCGCCGACATCGCACACCACCATTAACGGGATGTTCTTTAAAATGTCTTTTGCGGTGTCTTGATGATGATGGTACCAGTCGTAACATACCGCTTGTGGTTCTTCTAATAGGATGATTTTATCAAGACCAGCAAGTTTTGCTGCCTCAATCGTAAATGAGCGAGCACTTTCGTCAAAAGAGGCTGGTACTGTAACAACGACTTCTTGAAGTTCCATTGGGGCATCTGGGTGGTGATAATTCCACGATTGGCGTACATGATTTAAATAGCTTGCACTAGCAACAATAGGTGACACTTTTTCGACATCATCAGCGCCTGCCCAAGGAAGAATATCAGAGGTGCGATCAACTTTGGTATGAGATAACCAACTTTTAGCACTCACAACTTGGCGGCCTTCTACTTTTGAGCCTAATTCACGGGCCCATTCACCAATGATGGCGTTTTTTATCTCACCCTCAATCGCCTTTACATTCCATGGTAGGGTTAGATCATTTTCAGTGATCTGACTTTTTGATGCGTGGTAACGAAATGATGGAAGTAGGGGTTTACGAGCCACTTCACCCGGTCCAACCAATTGATCGATATTAAAGATTTCGATTGGGCTAGTTTCAATACCAAGAGAAATATCAGTATAAGCAACAACGGTGTGAGTAGTACCAAGATCGATACCAATTAAATAGCGATTAGAAGAACTCATAAAAACCCCAACGTGATGTTAGTCTTGTGGCTGTTAGTAATACCAATTTCAATAATGATTATCTAATTAGTTACATTGGTATAAGAAGGCAACAGCAAAAATACAAAGGATATATAGTAAAAGAGTTCAGCCTCCATAACGGTGACTGAACTCTTAAGATGCGTAACTAGCGAAGAATAATATTTAAATTACGCTTCACGAACATCGAACTCAACGTGCCATTTCTCACCGCTGTCAGCAGCAATAGCTTCAAGATAAAGAGTACCAAGTTCAGTCACTTTAGAGGCTAAACGAACCGGTACAACCTCACCTGATGTGCGGCCTTCAGTAACTGGTAACGTCACTTGAATTGCAGGTAACTCTTCTAGCTCTTCTGGCATCCAGAAATCCAAGTGTGTACCGGCTTGGTCGTCACGACGAGTCGTTGAACCATAGAACTTAAATTGTACAGGTTGGCCAATCACTAAACCAAATTGTTGGCTAGGTACATCGGCGTGCGAACCTTCTTCCATACCAAATGGAGCAACACACAATGCCTCCATTGGTGGTTCCATTCCAGGAATTGCAGGCATAGAGCTTTCGATACCAACATAATAGCTTGATGCAATACCACCGCGGATACGAACACCTTTACCGGTACGAACAGAGCCGTAGTAAGAAGCACCAGCTGCAACAGCTAAATCAAGATCCAGACCTTCAAGCAGTTTTGCGTCTTCCGCTTCGCCATCGATTAACCACTGATTAATAATACCAAGTAGGCGCTCTGCAAGTAGGTTTGATTTTAGAACACCACCATTTAAAAGAATGGCCGTTGGTTTAATAAAATCAGATTCGTTTTGTTGACCAAAGATTTCATCAGTTGCTGCTTGTTGACGAGTCAAGAAACTAGCAAGGTGACGAGTTACCGCTGCATCTTGTGCATAAGGTAGACCCATTTGAGTTAATGCGCCACGAGCAGATTGAACAGGATGCTCAGTCACAGGAACGACAGGGAAGAAGCCTTCAACCAAAGTTTGTTGTACTTCTTCTTGAGTTAATTCAGTCTGTAGCGTACCACCTAACAATTTAGAACCACGGCTAGGAACCACAATCGGCACTGCACGTAATTCAGCATCGTTTAATAGCGCTTCTTTTGCATCACGACAGGCGTGTGTCATGACTTGAATTTGCCAAGGTTGTAGTTGTTTACCTTCTTGCGCTAGCTTCATTTTTAAACGATAAGCTAGGGCTAAATCCATGTTGTCACCACCAAGAAGGATATGATCACCTACCGCAACACGGTTTAGGCTTAAATTACCTTCTTCTTCAGTAACAGCAACTAATGATAAATCCGTCGTACCACCACCGATATCGACAACTAAAATCACATCGCCAACCGATACTTGGTCACGCCATGAATCATCGTTATTTTTGATCCAGCTGTATACGGCTGCTTGTGGCTCTTCTAAAAGCGTTAAGTTACGGAAACCAAGGTTATTTGCCGCTTCTGCTGTTAAATCACGCGCAGCAGGGTCAAATGATGCAGGTACTGTAATTGTAATGTCTTGTTCATTTAGAGGGTGCTCAGGATTTTGGTGATCCCATGCGTTTTGTAAATGCTCTAAATAACGTTTTGTTACTTCAAGAGGTGACGCTTTGATCACTTCTTCAGGACTGTTTAGTGGTAAGAATGCTTCACGACGGTTTACACCACCGTGACATAACCAGCTTTTTGCACTTGCAATTAAACGAATTGGCGTTTTGCTACCAAGGTTACGGGCAATACTACCAACAATTGCGTTTGGTTTGGTTGTCCAAGGAAGGCTTGTATCACCTTCTAATAGCTCAGCTTCATGTGCTTGATACATGAAAGAAGGCAGCTGTGATTTCTCTTCAACTTGACCAGGTGCGGTTAATTGAGGAATTGGCATTACTTGAACGCTTGCGTCTTCATCATGTAAATCAACGTATGAAAGTACACAGTGAGTTGTACCTAAGTCGATACCAATGCTGTATTTAGCTTGTTCCATTACAGTTCAACCTCTGCTGGTGCAACGATTGTTGCGTCATAACCATCAGCCAGTTTTGGCAGTTTCACTTCGGCTACTTTCCAACCACGGTGGATAAGTGTGCCGTTAAATGGTGCTTCACCAACAACATTACCCGTCAGACGAACTTCTGATGGATTAAAACCAGCTGGAATAGATAAACGAGATTCTTCTTCTTCAGTACGAACTGGAGTAAGAGTAAAGTAATCTGATAATACTTTTTGACCGCCTTCATGAATAACACGAGCAGCAGCGCCAACTTCTGCATCTGCGAAGCCTTTTAGGTCTTCTTGCATAAAGTCGATAAAACGAGCTTCTTTTTGTAATAAAGCTAATAGTTGTAAAGCAGATTCAGGTGTTGATGCTTTTACTTTTGGCTCAACTTCGATGATTTTCTCAATGATCTTTTCAACTTCAACGACTTTTTCGATTTCGACGATTTTTTCTACAGGTTTCTCAACTTCGACGATTTTTTCGACTTCAACCGTTTTTTCGATCTCTACCGCTTTACCTTTCTTCGTTATGTACAATAATGCAAATAGAGCAGATGTACCGAACAGGACAATGTGTCCTAAATCAAAGGTAGAAGGAATAGCATTCAAGTCAAAATTCATAATTCATTCTCTATATTCTAGGGTGCTTAGCACCAAACGTTTCTAACTAAATTGTGGCTAATAGTAGCATATTCAAGGGATAAGAGATAAAAAGAAGGGCAATCAAAGCGACTAATATATGCTGAATGATGTAATTTTGAACAGAATGAATCAAATCTGAGTAATAAAAATTAAATATAGGCTTTTGGTTTCGAAAATTTCAAAATTTTATTAGAATTAAAGGGTTATCAACCGTTGGAGAGCAGAGTGTTTAAGAGTAATTACTTTTATGTAATGACCAGTTTTTTGTTAGCTCTATCTCTAGGTCTATTAAGTATGAGGTTCGTTTATTTATCCGATTTGGATAATAATCAAAAGAATTTCTATAAAGAAGCAGATAGACAGTCAGCACTGCTTTCAATGTTAATAGAGAAAGATATTGATTTTATAGGTGCAGGGGCAAACTTCTATCAAGTGGGAAGTAAAAAGGATTGGTCCCAATTCCCTTTATTTGCAGATTCATTACTCCATCGTTCTAATAGTCTTATTTCACTTCAATGGATGGAGAAAGTGAAAGAAAAAGATATTAATGAGCATTTTAAACAAATACATAAAAATTATCCCTTAGCTCAATTATATACAGTCCCAAAAGATCAACCTAAAACCTATGGCTATGTGATGAAAAATCATGAGCCCATTTATATCGCAACCGATATTTATCCAAGAGATGAGAAAAACACACCTTTAATTGGATTTTATTCATCAAGAGAGCGCTTTAATCTCGTCGTTGAAGAGTTTTTAACAACGGGTCGTCCGAGTGTTTCAGATAAAATTCGCTTACTGCAAGATAGTCTTGATCAGAGCGCTCAAAAAACAGGCATGTTAGTTTATCACCCAGTATTTACTTCAGATAAAACATCGTTAAAAGGGGTAATGGTTGGAGTGGTTAGGATCACAAGCTACTTTGATCGCTTAGTTAATTCTACTTCTTTAGGTGAGGAACTGGTTGTTCGTATTATTGATACGGGATTTGATGCAGGTGATGACCCTATTATGTACGAAAGTAGTACATGGAATAATTTCGAAGGGGTTGATTATACAACTAGCGTAAAAATCGAAAATCGACTCTGGAAAATTGAATATAAAGCGGACAATAAATTAACTGAATATCAAAGACTCACGTTGATCTGGTTGTTTTTTGGTATTTTAACGATTTCAATGTTGATTGCGGCACTAACTTCTGTTGTTACTCGAGATAAACAACGAATTGAAAATTTACTTGAAATTAGAACCAAAGAATTACGCTATATGGCAATGCATGATGATCTTACTGGCTTATTAAATCGTCGTGCTATACGTGATGTGATTAGTCGTTATATTGAAACAAAAAAATCATTTGCTTTGTTGTGTTTTGATATCGATAAATTTAAACAAATCAATGATACATATGGTCATCCTGAAGGGGATGCAGTTTTGCGACATATTGGTCACTTAATGTCTGAAGCATTAGGGGATAATGCCTATGTCTCACGCCTTGGAGGTGATGAGTTTTCTATTGTGATGAAGCTGAGTAATATCGATGAATTAACGTTAATTTCAGAACAAATTCATGATCTTGTTGCCACATCTCCAACCGTGTTTAATGATTTCGAGATTGCTCAAACTATCAGTCTTGGTGCCGTACTTTGGAAAGGTGAGACTCTTGAAGGGTTATTGAAGGCTGCTGACCAAGCGTTATATCAAAGTAAAGCGATGGGGCGTAACCAAGTTACCATTCGAGGCTGAATTTTCAGCAATCAACTTTCATAGTGTCGCGCTTAGCGCGGAGTTTAGGTAGAATAGCGCTTCGCTTTTTATTGTGTACCAAGGATCTTCATGAACTTTAATCGTATCGTCTGTTTTGATTTAGAAATGTGCTGTTGGAATGAAAATGGCAAAGGTAGAACAGGGGAGATCATTGAGGTTGGCTTAGCTGAAATTGATCTAACAAAAGGTGAAGTGGTTAAGCGTGCGCAGTATTATGTAAAACCAGAGAAAGATGAAATCTCTCTATTTTGTGTTGATCTCACAGGTATTTCTCCGCGTAAAATTGAAAAACAGGGTCGTCCATTAGCTGATGTATTGAAGTCCATGGTTAAAAACTTTGGCGGAACAAATAAAATTTATGCTGCGTGGGGACATGACGAGCAAATCCTTGAAGCGGAATGTAAAGCAAAAGGCATTGAAGTCCCATTTAATGAGTTTTTGAACCTTGCTACTATTTATCGAATTCGTTCTCGTAAGAAAAATGAACGAATGGGGCAACGTAGAGCAATGGAAGAATTGAATATCGAATGGGAAGGTCGTCAACATTCAGGATATGTTGATGCGTATAATTTGGCCCAGTTAGCATTGAAAATATTGTAAAACCTGAAAAATAAAAAAGGAGCCGATGAGCTCCTTTTTTGTATCTGTTAATACTAAATTCGTATTATTTATTATCGCGTTTGTATAACTCAGTGAATGAACGCTGATAAGCATTTGCGATTTTAGTCATGATATTTTTAGCCATAGCGCCACCTTTTAATCTGATAAATAAACGAGATATTTCGTCTTTGTATGGCGCGCATTATAGATATTAATTTAATAATTTCTAGCTAGTAAAATTGTATTTTCAGATTAGTTTTTATAATGTGAAAATTCGTTATTTGAAGAGTGAATGTAAGTGGGGAACTTATAAAAATCAGGAATAAAAAAGGAAGCCAATTTAGCTTCCTTTTCGGTTTAATATATTTGGTTAAGCTTGTGCGCTTTCTACTTGTTCATCGGTACTTTTCTGTCCTAATACTCGACTTGTGATTGTACCTGCTGTCATTGCTCCACTTACATTTAGTGCGGTACGAGCCATATCAATCAAAGGTTCGATAGAAATAAGTAGTGCAGCAATAGTAACGGGTAATCCCATAGCAGGTAACACGATTAAAGCTGCGAATGTTGCTCCACCGCCAACACCTGCAATACCAAATGAACTTACCGTGATAATCGCAACTAGAGATAAAATGAAATGTCCATCAATCGGGATCCCCACAGTAGGTGCAACCATTACCGCCAACATTGCAGGGTAGATACCAGCACAGCCATTTTGGCCAATTGTCGCCCCAAAGGTCGCTGATAAATTGGCAATTGCTGGTGGTACACGTAGTTTTGTTATTTGTGCTTCAACATTTAGTGGAATCGTTGCTGCTGAGCTACGAGAGCTAAATGCGAATGTCAGTACAGGCCAAATCTTTTTAAAGTAATCAATAGGACTAACACCCACCAGTGATACCAATAAGCCGTGTACAACGAACATTAATAAAATGGCGATATATGAAGCTACGATGAAACCAAGTAGATTTAAGATGTCGGCCGCATTTGATGTGGCAACCACTTTTGTTAATAACGCTAGGATACCATAAGGCGTTAGTGCCATTATCATTTTAACTAATCGCATCACAATTGACTGTGCAACATCAACGAAAGTATTGATAGGAGCCGCTAGCTCTTCTTTTTCTTGGCTCACTTTACGCGCGGCAATACCTGATAGAATGGCAAAAATAACAACAGCAATGATAGATGTTGAGCGAGTACCCGTTAAATCAGCAAATGGATTGGTCGGAATAAAGCTAACTAGCATTTGAGGAATGCTTAAATCACTTACGCTACCAATGCGAGATTCAAGTACAGCAACACGAGCTGTTTCACGAGCACCTTCTGTTAACCCCTCAGCGGTTAAGCCGAAAGTATGAGTCACGGTGATACCAATAAGAGCGGCTATCATAGTAGTAACAAGTAAAACACTAATAGTTACACCACTGATTTTTCCTAGGGAACCTGATTTATCCAGTTTAACCACAGCGGCAAACATAGAAACAAGCACTAGAGGCATTATTACCATTTTAAGTAGACCAACATAACCACTGCCTACAATATTGACCCAATTAAGTGTTGTGTTAATTACGTCGCTGCCTCCACCGTATACTAGGTGAAGCCCTAAGCCATATAAGCTACCAGCAACAAGACCAATCAAAACTAATCTCGATAATGTATATTCTTTACGTTGCTGTGTATTGAGAAAAAAGATGAGGCCGATAAATACGGCTAAATTGATGATAACGGCTAATGACATACTGCATTCCTGTTCATAAATGCGCCCATTTTTAAGGGGTAAGACGCAAAGCACTTTGATTTAGTAAGGATAATAACGATTCGTAGGTTAGTAGGGTAATTGATAAAAGTTATTCTATATAACTAAATGGAATAACTGATTTGTATTAAGTTATAGATACCGTCGTTATCGTTTAACAGCTAGAACAAAAGTATGTGATGCGGTACCATTTCAGCATAAAAATAAGCTAAATAAAGGAAAGTAAATGGAACATGAATTTTGGCAAAAAAAATGGGCAAGTAATGTCATTGGTTTCCACCTGCCTGATACTAATCCAATCTTAACTCAATATTGGTCAGCTCTAGAGCCAAAAAGAAATGAAACTGTTTTTGTTCCATTGTGTGGTAAATCAATGGATCTTGATTGGTTAGCTGAACGTCATAATTCAGTAACAGGGGTAGAGCTGAGTCAGATAGCCGTTCGTGCTTTCTTTGCTGAGCGCTTGTATACACCGACAGTGACGCAATTAAGTAGCACCCTAGAACTTTATGAATTTGATGAGTTCACTATCTATTCAGGTGATTATTTTGTTGCTCCTATTGAAGCCGCTGATTTAATTTATGATCGCGCCGCATTAGTTGCTCTACCAAAAGAGATGCGTGAAGAATACGTCCAAGTGTTACATAGCCGATTAAAAGAAAGTGGGCGCATATTATTAGTAACACTAGATTATGATCAAAATGAAATGGCAGGACCTCCTTTCTCTGTACCTGAAGAAGAAGTACGAGCGCTATTTTCGGGAATGAAAATTACACGGTTACAGCGAGATGAAGCTGATGCGGAGCACCCTAAAATTAAAAAAGGGTTATCTCGTTTTGCTGAAGAAGTGTGGTTAATTGAAAATTAATCAATAAAAATGAAGTGAGTTTATATGAAGGCTATCAAGTTTGTTTGATAGCCTTTTTTGTTGTTAATGAGTTACGCATCATAAATTTGTAATTTGCTTTTCTTGTTACATTTCAAATGTGATCGATATTTATTTATGAGGAAGGACAACGATTTATGATCGAGTTCCCCTACATAAAAAATAAAGATAATAATGAAAAAACATATATTAACTTCAGCAATTTTACTTTCGTTAAGTGGTTATGCAGTAGCAGCAGATGGCGATCTTGTTGATGTGACGATTCTTGGGACATCAGATATTCATGGTCATTTTATGCCTTGGGATTATGCGAGTGATAAGCTCAATATGAAAGGCAGTTTGAGTCAGATAGCGACAAAAGTAAAAACCATTCGAGAGCAACAAGAAAATGTAATATTGGTAGATGCCGGTGATACGATTCAAGGCAATTTTGTTGAAACTTTTAAGGATGAGCCTACAGATCCCATGATGCTCGGCTTTAATGAAATGAAATATGATATTTGGGTGTTAGGTAATCATGAGTTTGATTTTGGCTTGAATGTACTTAATCGTTCACTGACTCAATTTAAAGGTACATCACTAGGTGGGAATATAAAGCGAAAAGATGGCAACCCATTCTTACCTGCTTATAAAATTATTGAGAAAAATGGAATTAAAATTGGTGTGATTGGTATGGATACACCAATGACACAAGTATTTGCTGAAGGCACAAATCGCCTTGAAGGTATGACTTTTACTAATCCATCCCTTGAAGTGAAAAAAGTCATTAAAGAAATAGATAATAAAGTGGATGCGATTGTATTAGTTGCTCATATGGGACTAGATAATGAGAACAATATAGAAGCGACTGGGGTTACTGATATCGCGAATGCCAACCCAGAAATAGATGCTATCGTTGCAGGTCACATGCATACTCGTATTGATAAAGCGACGGTAAATGGTGTGATTATTACGGAACCAGATAAATATGGGCGAGCGCTTTCTCGGGTCGATTTACAGTTTGAAGAGAAGAATGGGCAGTTCACTCTAGTTAATAAAGACAGCTTTACATACAAGATAAAAGGCGTTGAATCAGACGAAAAGATGGAAGAATTGTATGCTCCATATCATAAACGTCTGCGTGAAAATGCAAACCGTGTCGTCGCAGAATTACTAGGTGTTGATCTTGTTCCTGAAAATGAAATTAAAGGTATACCACAAGTTCATATTCAGGATACAGGGATTAGTGCCTTGTTCCAAGAAGCCAGCATGCACTATGCACCTTTAGCAAATGTGATTGCCTTACAAATTGATAATGATATGGCTGAATTAGATGTTGGAGAAATTAAAGCCAAAGATATTGCTTATAATTATCAGTATGCCGGCGGTGAAATTACTGTTTATGAAATGACAGGTAAAGAGCTGAAAAAATATATGGAGTGGTCAGCGGGTTATTTCAATAGCGTAAAAGAAGGGGATGTTACATACAGTTTTAATCTTGATCGTCGCTCATCAAAATATTCAACCAATGATTTCTTTGCTGGTGTGACTTATGCAATAGATTTAACAAAGCCTGCTGGTGAACGTATTACTGATCTTAAATTTGCCGATGGTAGAGATATTACGAATAATACACCAATTCGTATTGGAATGAACAGCTACCGAATGGGGCATTTAACCAAAGATGGTGGTGTGCTTGAAGGTAGACATTTCCCAGTTTTGTTTGATACCGAAGAAGAGTTTGGAGAAGAAGATGGAACAATTCGGAACTTAACCATTCGCTACCTAGACGAGGTAAAAAAAGGTAAATACGAAGGTAAGCCAATGAGTCGCTGGACATTGATCGGTCTTGAAGGTTATGAGAAAGAACGAGAAACGGTAAAGGCGTTAATTAACAGTGGCAAAATAGACGTACCAAAAAGCAAAGATGGCCGATATACCAATGTTGAATCTATTAATGTAAAAGATAAGATATTTTCAACGGAAGCTGAATTAACGACTTATTTAAGTAAACTTGAACAATCTTTAGATAAGGCGACAACTGAGGCTGAAAAAGCACGAATCCACCGCGATATGGTAATTGCAAAAGCTCTGAATTAAACAACAAAAAAGGTGATCATAATTGGTCACCTTTATTTTTTATACTATGTATTTCTTCTAAAAATTGTTGTACAGCAGGACGACTATTAGATTTCGAATGATAGCAAACAACATCTAACTGAATAGTCCAATCAGGGTATTCTGTAAAGGCTGTCACTAATGTCCCCTTAATTAATTCTTTTTCAACCGCATGCATTGGAACCCACGCAACCCCGATACCATTAATCGCCATTTCAATGAGAGATTCGCTTAACGTTGTTTCAAACACTTGACTGAAAGGTACTGAAATAGATTTTGTAAGTTGATTTACTACTTTGTAGAGAAATGTATGTTCTGAATAAGAGAGTAACGGCCATGGAGTATCATCTTTGTGATTTTTTAATAAATCCGGAGAGATAACAGGAATAATTTTTTCCTGAAATAAAATGTGCTTTTCAAGTTTATCTTCTAAGGAAATAGATGGTCTCATTCCGATCATATTATAAGCAAATAAAAGGTCACTAGAGTCATCTAATAGAGTTTGAAAATGATTGTCGATCCCTTGTACGGAAGGGTTAATAGATATATTTAGATGATTTAGGTGGTTATTAAATTGAGCTAAAAGATTTGGTAACAGATTAATTGCAAAGGAATGCAAACAAACAATTCGTACCGTATTGTCTGTTTTTAATGAAGCTAATGAAAAGTCCTCTTTTGTTATTTTGATTTGGTTAAGTAGGTTTTCAGCATAAGGAACAAATTTATTTCCGTGATCGGTTAAACCTATGGGGTAAGAACTACGATCGAATAATGGAACACCAACCCAAAGCTCCAAGGCTTGGATTCGACGGCTAAATGCAGATTGTGTTACGTACCTTGATTTAGCAGCAGCAGAGAAATTCCCTAGTTCAATTAGACTCATAAAGTCTTCTAACCATTTAAATTCAAACACTTAATAACTCATCTTTATCATTATGATTTATAAGAATACTATCATTCAAAATTAGCAATAGAAATCGAGATACTCACATTTTTTATATGGTTATTATTGTTTTTGATAGTTTTAGCTCTCAAATATTCATCGAGATAAATATCAGGATATTAAGGGAGGTGGAATGTATAAATAATATATGAAGTAGAGGGAATGATGTTTATTTTATTAAAGAATGCAAATGTATACGCTCCTCAGCACTTAGGGAAGGTTAATGTGTTGATTGGTTGTGGAAAGGTAATTTCTATTGGGGCTGATTTGAATGTTCAAGGCATTGGTGATATTTCGATCATTGACTGCCAAGGGAAAACAGTAACTCCAGGTTTAATAGATCAACATGTGCATCTGATTGGAGGTGGAGGTGAAGGTGGCTTTTCTAGTCGAACGCCACAAGTTACATTCTCTAAGTTAATTCAAGCAGGAACAACAAGTGTCGTTGGGGTATTGGGAACGGATGGTATTTCTCGTTCACCACGTGATTTATATGCAAAAGCTGCTGCGCTTACAGAAGAAGGAATGACAGCTTATATGCATACAGGTTCGTATGAGGTGCCAACGAAAACGATAACTACATCTATTCGGGATGATATCTCTTTTTTACCTTCAGTTCTCGGCGTAAAGATAGCGCTAGCAGATCATAGATGTTCATTTCCAACGTTACAAGAATTGAGTCGTATTGTTTCTGATATACGCATTGCTAGCTTATTAGCTAAAAAACGAGGGGTATTGCATATGCATATGGGGGCTTTATCTGATCCTTTTGCTTCTGTTTTTGAGTTATTAGATATGGGGATACCCGTTAGTCATTTTTCACCAACCCACGTTGCTCGAACTGAATCTCTATTTAGTGAAGCTATGCAATTTGCTCGTCGAGGTGGTTATATTGATATTACATCAGGAGGTAGTCAATTTATTGCTCCAGAGCTTGCGATTAAACAAGCAATAGAGTCTGGTATAGATCCGAAACATATAACAGTGAGCTCCGATGGGAATGGTAGTCTGCCAAAGTTTGATGTGGATGGAAACATGGTAGCGTTAACCGCTGCAAATGTTGATGGAAACTTATTGTTATTACCTAAATTGATAGAGTCTGGTATTACACCAGAGGTCGCTATTGCCATGTTAACATCAAATGTTGCAGATTCTCTGGGGATTAATAAAGGTCGATTACAGCTTGGTCAAGATGCCGATTTATGTATATTTAATGATGATTTTACACTTTATGGAGTAGTAGCAAAAGGCAAAACAGTGCTGCTTGATAATGAATTACTTGTAACTGGAAACTTTGAATAAGGGGTTAGATATGAGTTTATTTATTGCATTATGTGGATTGATTTTTGCGGGGCGATTAATTTTAAAAAACTATAACCCTCAAGGTGTACTCTTCTTTGTTGGTATCGTTATGATGACCATCTCTATTTTTACTAATAATGCAACTTTTGTTGACAAATCAACAGGTTGGATTGGGTTTGATATTTTTGAATATATAAGCATGGTATTTGGTAAACAATCCGGTGGTTTAGGTTTAAAAATAATGCTTATAGGAGGGTTTGCTCTATTAATGTCCGCGATAGGTGCAAGTCAAGTAATGGTAAAGTTAACCGCTAAACCATTAATGAAGCTAAATTCACCTTACTTGATGTTAGCACTTGCCTTTGTTCTTGGTCAGATGTTATCACTCTTTATCTCAAGTGCAACGGGACTTGGTTTATTGTTGATGGCAACACTTTATCCTGTATTGATTAGACTTGGCTGTAGTAAGGCGGGAGTTGCTTCTGTATTGGCTAGTACTTGTGCAATTGAGTTTGGGCCTGGTTCAGGGAACTCAATTTTAGCTGCTCAAACTGCGGGTCTAGATATTACGGAATACTTCGTTGGAGAACAGTTACCAATTATTAGTGTATTAATCATAATTGTGGCAATTATACATGCCATTACACAACGTTTTTTTGATCGTAGTGATGAAAGAAATCAGATATTAGAGCCTGTAATTAATGATGGTATTGAATCTGAACAAAGTGCTCCATTCTATTATGTAATACTTCCGATGTTGCCATTATTTTTTATGCTTACATTTAGTAATCTTGGTGTGAAAACAATTAATGTCGGTATGGCTACTGCGATCATTTTGAGTGTTTTTGTTAGTCTTGTATTTGAATTTATTCGAGAAAGAAAAGCAAAACCAGTATTTGAAAAACTGCAAGGAGTGTTTAATGATATGGGAAAAGTTTTTGCTTCCGTTGTAACTTTAATTATTGCAGGACAGACTTTTTCGATGGGATTAAAATCAATAGGAGCAATTGATTCAATGTTACATATGGCAAGTAGCGTTGGGCTTTCTGCCGCGGTTATTATTTTGTTTATGGCGCTATTAACTTTTATTATTTCTGCATTAATGGGATCAGGAAATGCGGCCTTTTTCTCTTTTGCTCCAATGGTACCTCAAATAGCTCATAAAATAGGTGCGAATACTGTAGACATGATCTTACCAATTCAATTATCTGCAGGTTTTGGTAGGACAATATCCCCGATTGCTGGTGTTATCATTGCTGTTGCCGGTATTTCAGGTTTATCCCCATTTGATATCGTTCGTCGAACGTTGATACCAATGATCAGTGGTTGGCTATTAATGCTAATATTAACTTTTTATCAGGGAGGACAATTAATGCAATTAATACCATTTTTGATTGTTATATTGGTTCTTTCTATTGGTATTGGATGGGTTGTAAAGAAAAAGAATAATAGTTCACAAGTTACCCCAGTAACTTAATAAACACAAAAAACAAAAAAGGTGGCCATAATTGAGCCACCTTTGTCTTTTTTTATCACAAAGATAAAATAAATCTTATAAGTAAAGCTTAGCTAAATCGCTTGCTTCTACTTCTTGACCTTCTAGTTGTTGGTTCCAGTTTGTACCAACTAAAACACCATCTTCAGAAAGAGTGATTAACCAATCTTCAACAAAAATATCTAGTGGGATTTCTGTTACTTCAAAGTCAGCCCATTCTTCAACGTTGTGAAAAGCAGCATCTTCTTTATTAGACCAGAATGGCATTACTTCAGAGTTTTCAAATTCTGTTGACTCTACTGAAATCCAACCGTCTTCATTATAAAGACTCCACACTAATTGTGTTTCTTTTGTCTCTGAAATGAAAAGCTCTAGGTTTGCTTGAGTATCTGACGTTAATTTGCTCATGACAATGTCTCTTTTAGGATAAACATAACGAATAATAAAGGAATATGAGAATATTGATACTTAAATTTATATGATTTTATGTTATAAAACTATCAGTTAATATTTTTATAACAATAAATTAACCGTTGGTTTTTGGGGGGATAATCAATTTTGTCCTATGATTAAAAAGACTAAATAAGAATTAATTTGTTGATGCAGTTAAATGGATTTTAGGTGGTTACATGAAAGAGACTCTAATACCTTCAAAAGTAGAAGTTAAGACAATAGAAGGTGATGCGTACACTTTGAATAAATCTGGTGAACCAACAAAGATAAATGTTGGGCAATCCATTAGTGCGGATGAGGTTTTATTTACTGGCTATGATGCGAAGGTTGTTGTTCAGATTAATGGAAAGTTAGTAACTATCGATAAAAACTGCATAAGTTGTCTTGATGAAACAAAGCCAGAAGATCCATTACAAGTAAAAAATGTTGAAGGGGATATTGAACTAGACCCTACTCAATCAACAGATGATGTTGATATTGCAGCAATCCAAGACGCTATTTTAGATGGAGAAGATCCCACCGAAATTCTTGAGGCAACAGCTGCTGGTGAAAGCGGTACTTCTGCAAACAATGGTTTTATCACAATTGACTACCGCTATTACTCAAAAATAGCCGAGACTGACTTCAGTACTTCTAATGCTTTCTCTAATGACAAAGATAAGTTTATTGACATGCTTATCTCAGAAAGAAACGCTGAAGATATTCCGAATTTACCTACCGATCCTGATGTAGCCCCTCATACTCCAGGTTTTACTGTTGAAGATGTGAATACTGAGGCTAGCGGTCAGCTTATCGTATCAAACTCTACAAATAATGAAGTATATACGTGGACTATTACTGGAAATACAGTCAGTGAATTTGGTTCTTTGTCTATAAATTCTGTGACAGGTGAGTGGGAGTACATTTTAGACAATGACGCTTTATCTGTTCAGTCTTTATCTAATGGTCAAATAAAAACCGATGTTTTTGAGGTTACTGTAACTTCTAGCAGTGGTTTAAGTTCCGTTCAAGAAGTTACCGTTATTATTGTTGGTACTAATGATGAGCCAATTATTTCAGGTATATCTACAGCAGAATTAACTGAAGGAGATGTAGGAGACCCTGATCCAACAGTAAGTGAAGTTTTAACAGTAGAAGATATTGATGTAAATGATACGCATACTTGGACCATTTTAGAAGGTGGGAGTGGCGTTTATGGTGTTCTTACTATTAATAATGGGGTCTGGGAATATACGTTAGATAATTCTCGTGATGCAACACAAGCTCTTGGTCAAGGTGATGTTGTAACTGAAACATTTACTATTGAAGTTGATGATGGAAATGGTGGAACGGATCAACAAGAAATTGTTATCACGATCAATGGTACTAATGATGAACCTGTGATTAGTGGTACTAATTCTGGGCGTGTCGTCGAGGATTTAATTGACTCTGCTGAAGGTCAATTGATTGCTGTTGATGCTGATGCGGGTGATTCAATTACATGGTCTGTAACGGATCCAAGCCTAGGTATGTTTGGTTCATTAACTATTGATGCATCAGGTAAGTGGGTTTATAGCATTGATAATAACTTGTCTGCGACTCAAGCATTATCTAATGGAGAAGTTCAAACTGAAACGTTTGAAGTTGTTGCTGATGATGGTAATGGTGGCACCGTCACACACACGGTTACTGTTGAGGTTACCGGTACCAATGATCTTCCAGAAATTACGGACACATCGGTGACGACTGGTGCAGTTGAGCACCGTACAACAGAAAGTGCAACAGGCGATTTAATTCTTGAAGATGTTGATGCTCTTGATACTCACACATGGACAGTTGAAGCCAATAGTAATGATGATTTAGGTACTTTCAGCGTTGATGCGAATGGTAAATGGACATTTAACTTAAACACTAATTCAGCGAGCGTTATTGCTCTTGGCGTGGGTGAAACCTTAGATATTACCTATGTAGTTCAAGTTGAAGATAACCACGGTGGCATTGATTCTCAAGAAGTGACTATTACTGTTACTGGCTCAAATGATGGCCCAGTTATCAGCGGTACCGATACCGGTACCGTTGTTGAAGATACCGTGGCAGAAGCCAGTGGGCAGTTAGAAGCAACAGATGCAGATGTTAATGATACCGCAACGTGGTCAGTAACCGATGGTGCCGGTGTTTATGGCTCATTAACGGTAGATGCAACAGGCAAATGGACCTACGTTTTAGATAATACACTTACAGATACTCAAGCGATTTCAAATGGTGAAGTGAAGACGGAAACCTTTGAGATTGTGGTTGATGATGGTAATGGTGGCACCGTGACACACGCGGTGACTGTTGAAGTTACTGGTACTAATGATCTTCCAGAAATCACGGACACATCGGTGACGACTGGTGCAGTTGAGCACCGTACAACAGAAAGTGCAACGGGCGATTTAATTCTTGAAGATGTTGATGCTCTTGATACTCACACATGGACAGTTGAAGCCAATAGTAATGATGATTTAGGTACTTTCAGCGTTGATGCGAATGGTAAATGGACATTTAACTTAAACACTAATTCAGCGAGCGTTATTGCTCTTGGCGTGGGTGAAACCTTAGATATCACCTATGTAGTTCAAGTTGAAGATAACCATGGTGGCATTGATTCTCAAGAAGTGACTATTACTGTTACTGGCTCAAATGATGGCCCAGTTATCAGCGGTACCGATACCGGGGCCGTTGTTGAAGATACCGTGGCAGAAGCTTCAGGGCAGCTAGAAGCAACAGATGCTGATGTTAATGATACCGCAACGTGGTCAGTAACCGATGGTGCTGGTGTTTATGGTTCATTAACGGTAGATGCAACGGGTAAATGGACGTATGTTTTAGATAATACTCTTACAGATACTCAAGCGATTTCAAACGGTGAAGTGAAAACGGAAACCTTTGAGATTGTGGTTGATGATGGTAATGGCGGCACAGTGACACACACGGTAACTGTTGAAGTCACAGGTACTAATGATCTTCCAGAAATCACGGACACATCGGTGACGACTGGTGCAGTTGAACACCGAACAACAGAAAGCGCAACGGGCGATTTAATTCTGGAAGATGTCGATGCGCTTGATACTCACACATGGACAGTTGAAGCCAATAGTAATGATGATTTAGGTACTTTCAGCGTTGACGCGAATGGTAAATGGACATTTAACCTAAACACTAATTCAGCGAGCGTTATTGCTCTTGGCGTGGGTGAAACCTTAGAAATCACTTATGTGGTTCAGGTTGAAGATAACCACGGTGGCATTGATTCTCAAGAAGTCACTATTACTGTTACTGGATCAAATGATGGTCCAATAATCAGTGGTACCGATACCGGTGCCGTTGTTGAAGATACCGTGGTAGAAGCTTCAGGGCAGCTAGAAGCAACAGATGCTGATGTTAATGATACCGCAACGTGGTCAGTAACTGATGGTGCTGGTGTTTATGGTTCATTAACGGTAGATGCAACGGGTAAATGGACGTACGTTTTAGATAATACTCTTACAGATACTCAAGCGATTTCAAACGGTGAAGTGAAGACGGAAACCTTTGAGATAGTGGTTGATGATGGTAATGGCGGCACAGTAACACACATGGTAACTGTTGAAGTCACAGGTACTAATGATCTTCCAGAAATCACTGATACTTCCGTTATTGCTGGTGCTGTGACAGAAGAAACAACGCTAACAACAAGTGGTGATCTGTTTGTTGATGATGTGGATACTTTAGATTCTCATTCGTGGACGCTTCTCTCTTCAAATAACGATCCATATGGTTCTATTACTGTGAGCACAAACCCTGATGGTTCTGGTAAATGGGAATATACGTTAAACAATACTGCAGCCCAAGTACAAGCATTAGCTAATGGCGAAACTCATACCGTTGAATATCAGGTTCAAGTTGATGATGGACAAGGCGGTTTTACAACAGAAACAATTTCGATAGAAATTACTGGTACTAATGATGATCCTATTGTTTCTGGTCAATCAACAGGGTTAGTGAAAGAAGACACGGTAACGCAATCTGAAGCGGAAGGGCAACTGACTGTTGATGATGTGGATTTAATCGATGTTCATTCTTGGAGTGTCGATAATAACGCAGGAACTTATGGCTCCATTGTCATCGACCCTGCAACGGGGCTTTGGACCTATAGTATTGATAATTCGTTACCTGCAACACAGGCACTAACAGAAGGTGAAAGTGTTGAAGATACGTTCACTGTGACCGTTGATGATGGTCAGGGTGGTACTGATACGATTGAAATTATTATTACAGTTGTTGGTACAAATGGTGTGCCAATTATTGGCGGTGATACGGTTGGAGAAGTGACAGAGGATGTCACACTTACAACAACAGGTACGTTAACTGCAACAGATGAAGATGCTACAAGTTCATTTAACTGGAATATTGTTGGCTCAGATACGGGCACCTACGGAAAATTTACTCTTGATGCCTCAACAGGTGTGTGGTTATACACATTAGATAATGATGCAGCTCAATCACTTGGTGCAGGTGATGATCCGATCAAAGAATACTATACCGTAGAGTTAAGTGATGGTGCTGGTGGGATTATTACAGAAACGATTGAAATCACCATCAATGGTACTAATGATAAACCAGAATTATCTGGTCAAGCACTAGGTTCAGTAAAAGAAGACTCTATTGAAACAACTGAAGGGCAGCTGATTGTCGACGATGTTGATTTAACAGATACTCATACTTGGAGTGTTGAACCTGCGACGGGTAAGTATGGTTCTATTGTGGTTGATTCGAATGGAAAATGGACATACACCATTGATAATTCGTTGGATGTAACACAGCAACTGGCAGAAGGTGAATCTGGGGAAGACCGATTTATCGTTACTGTTGATGATGGTCAAGGTGGAACAGAGCAAAAAGAAATCGTTATTTCTCTGGAAGGGACCAATGATCTACCAAGTGTTGTAGATAGTAATGATACCGGTACTGTAACCGAAGATGGCGTACAAACTATATCAGACACATTGAGTGTAGAAGATGTTGATTTAACAGATACTCATAATTGGTTTGTCATCGGTGCAGATGAGTCTAAGTTAGGTAACTTCTCTATTGATGCCACTACGGGCGAATGGACTTATGTTCTGAAAAATGATGAAGCCCAATTACTCGCAAAAGATGAAACAGTAGTTGAAAGTTTTGTTGTTGTTGTCGGCGATGGAAATAATGGTTATGCACAACATACCATCGAAGTGACAATTGTTGGTACAAATGACAGACCTGAAATTACAGGTCGAACAACTGGTACTGCTGTAGAAGATATTATTCCGACAGCAACCGGTGCACTGACGGCTGTCGATGTCGATTTTACGGATACACATACTTGGCTTGTTGATGGTGGAGGTGTAGGGAAATACGGTACGATGACCGTTGACGCTAATGGAAATTGGGTTTATGCCTTAGATCCATCAAATCCTGATACGCAGGCTTTAGCTGAAAACCAGCAAGAATTTGAAACATTCACCATTGCAGTAGACGATGGAAATGGTGGGCAAAATGCAATTGTTATTACGGTTGAAATTTTAGGTACTAATGATGTTCCAATCATTGGTGGTAAAACATCTCAAACCATCATTGAAGATGATAAAGCATCGGTTTCAGGTCAACTAACTGATGGCGATGTAGATATTACTGATACACATACTTGGACTTTATTAACTGATCCTCAGGGATTATACGGTTCAATATCCCTTGATGAACATGGGAAGTGGACATATACCATCGATAATTCTTCGCCATTGACTCAAGGATTACTAGAAGGTCAAACGGAAAAAGAAAAATTTATTATTCAAGTTGAAGACCAATATGGTGCAATCGATACTGTAGAAGTTACCGTAAAAGTCAAAGGTACTAACGATGTCCCTGAATTATCAGGAGATCTAAGTGGCGTTGTAGAAGAAGATTCCGCAATCACTATGGTTAATGGTCTGCTTGAACCTGATGATAAAGATATTGGTGATACCTACACATGGACGCTTGATTCTAAAACAGGTTCATACGGAACCTTAACTTTAACAGCGGATGGCCGTTGGGTTTACAACTTAGATAACAATAAAGCATCGGTTCAGAGTTTATCTGAAGGCGAACGTGTTCAGGATGTTTTTACCGTAACGGTAACGGATAGTTTTGGTGCATCAACCTCAAAAGAAATTGTAATTGATATCGTTGGTGATAATGACCAACCATCAATTAGCGGTGCAACAACGGGAAGTACAATTGAAGGTACACCTGGAAAAGATGTCGCAACAGGTGAATTAACAGCTGTTGATATTGATACATTAGATACACATACATGGTCTGTTGTTACGCCTGATGGTGTATACGGTAGCTTAGTGGTTGATCCTAATACAGGTATGTGGACCTATCAACTGGATAATTCTCGTCCTGCGACTATCGGGATCTCTTCAGGACAAATTGTTCAAGATAAATTTGTTGTTCAAGTGGATGATGGTCAAGGTGGAACCAGTCAGATTGAAGTTGTTATTGATATTGCTGGTACAAATAGTGCTCCAGGCATTATTGGTGATACAACGGGAGAGATAAAAGAAGATGCAGTTGTTAATGTTATTGATGGAGATTTAAATTCAGGTGATTTAGATACTCAAGATACGTTAACGTGGGAAATTGTCGGCTCTACTGGTCAATATGGTCAATTTACCTTAGATCAAAATGGTCATTGGACATACACCCTAGATAATAGCAATAACACTGTTAATGGCCTAAAAGAAGGTGCAGAACTTGTTGATACGATAACGGTTAAAGTGACGGATTCATTTGGTGAAGTATCTGAAAAAGAAGTAGAAATCACTATTGAAGGTACAAATGATGCACCAACCATGTCGGGAGCGTTAACTGGTACGGTAGTTGAAGATACAACCACGACGATAGAGGGTCAGTTAAATAGCGGTGATCCGGATGTTGGTGATATTCATGCGTGGAATTTAGTTGATGGTGTCGGCCAATACGGTGCCTTAACTATGAATGCAAATGGTCGCTGGACTTATACCTTAATGAATTCTTTAGCTGCGGTTCAAGCTCTTGGTCCATCTGATACTTTAACAGAAATCTTTACTGTTATCGTGACAGATTCTCAAGGTGAATCAGTACAAAAAGACATCACTATTACTATTGAAGGTACTAATGATCTTCCGGAAGTAACAGGCGGAACGACAGGGGAATATATTGAAGATGTCTCTCCTGATGTAGTTACAGGTCAATTAATAGCAACGGATGTTGATGCCGGAGATACGACAACATTTGAAGTGAGAACCTATGTTGGTAACTATGGCACATTTTACTTAGAAGCTGATGGCTCATGGCGTTATGAAATCAATAAAGATTCAGCGGCAATACAATCGTTAAATGAAGGTGAAATGATCTCAGAGACCTTTACCGCGGTTGTTCATGATTCTAATGGTGGTTTTACTAACGAACAAATAGATTTCACCATTACAGGAACAAACGATAGACCTGTCGTCTCTGGAGATAATGCTGCGACGGTTATTGAAGATGCACAAGATTTCTTACCACCAGGTGAGACATTTAATGGTCAATTTACAAAAGTAACAGGCAATGTTGTTGCTGATGATATTGATCTAGGTGATGAAGTCGTTAGTTGGCAAGTTATTAACGGAAGTGGTGTTTATGGTATTTTCACTATTGATGAAAATGGTCAGTGGACATACTTGTTAGACAATACTGACCCGGACACAAATGCACTTAACTTTGGTGATGTACGTACAGAAGTTTTCCAAATCACAGCAACAGATAAGCACGGTGGTATTTCAGAACCATTTGAGGTGACAATCACTGTTGAAGGTAATACCGATCCTGATGGCGGTGGCGGCGGTTCATATGATGAAGTGATTGATATCGATTCAGTCGAAGAAGGTGTTGATGGCGATGGAAATGCAATTGGTGGCGGTAGTTCAGGTACGATAGATCTTCCAAGTGGCTGCGAAATTACCAGTGTTGATGGAACCTCCTCGGTTGATGGTGGATTATTTGGTTCATTAACCGTTGATAACGATGGTAACTGGGTTTATGACGTTGCTGATGATAAATCGTATGTAGACTCATTATGTGAAGGCCAAGAAGTTACAGAAAAGTGGGTTGTTACTGTTCAAGTTAGTTGTGTTGAACCTGATGGAACGATTGTAACTAAAACAGAAAAGGTTTTAGTTAATGTCACAATTACAGGTTCTAATGATGTTCCTGTGATTGTTGCCGATACACCTACGGGGGAATTAGGAGAAGTAGTTGAAGATGATATTCTTGAGGTATCGGGTCAACTAGAAGTCGTGGATCCCGATTCATGTGATACTCATACATGGTACTTAGTTGACGTAGATGGAAATAAAATCGGTACATTAGATCCGAGTGGTGAAAACATCATCATTCAAGGTGTGTATGGTGAATTAACTTTAAATCAATCGACAGGTGAATGGACGTATAAGCTGGATAACGATAGTGAGATTGTACAGGCGCTAACACCAGATCAAATCGAAAAAGAATACGTACGAGTTGTTGTTGAAGACGATAAAGGTGCTGTGAGTTCAGATTCGACGATTAATATCAATATTATTGGTGTGGCCGATGATGCACCAGCTGTTGCGGTTATTGAAGAAATTGAATTCAAAGAAGACGGTTCCCCATTAACACAAACAGGCGTCTTGGATGATGTTGCAGGTTTAACACCAGAACTAACATGGAACTTAGTGACAGGAGATGGAACTTACGGTCACTTAACGTTAGATAATAATGGTAATTGGACTTATGTTCTTGATAATGATTCATTAGCCGTTCAACAGCTGAATGAAGGTGAATTAGTTACCGATACCTTCAGTGTTACCGTTGTTGATAAATTTGGTAAAACCGTCGTTGATGAAAATGGTGATCCTCTTGAAATGATTTTCAAAGTTGATGTCACTGGTACTAACGATGCACCAGAAATATCAGGACAATTGACGGGGACGATATCGAATATAGATTCTGATGGACGTATTTCAGGAAACTTAAATGATGGTGATGTAGATACTGGTGATACACACACTTGGTCAGTTGCTGATAATCAAGGTGATTACGGTCGTTTAATGTTAGTTAATGGAAAATGGACATATACATTAGACACAAGTTTAGATGCAGTTAAATTACTTGGTGTTGGAGAAACGCTATCTGATACGTTCGAAGTAACAGTAACAGATTCATATGGTGAAACATCAACAGAAACAATCACCGTAACTATTGATGGTTCAAATTTACCACCAGAAATAGCTCAAGATGATCAGATCGTCATGGAGTTAAAAGAAGACGAAAAAATAACGGATTCTAATACATTAGTTGTAACCGATCCTAACGGTGATGATGTCACTTTTGATGCCAAAACATTAACGGGTACTTACGGTGTATTTACGGTCGATGAGAACGGTGTTTGGACATATGAACTTGATAACGATGCAGCACATATTCAAGGTTTACGTGAAGGTGAAGTAGTATCAGAAACTTTTACAGTGTTTGCTGTCGATGAACATGGTGCGAAAACAGCTCAAG
This sequence comes from Aliivibrio fischeri, assembly GCF_009727955.1. Taxonomy (GTDB): domain Bacteria; phylum Pseudomonadota; class Gammaproteobacteria; order Enterobacterales; family Vibrionaceae; genus Aliivibrio; species Aliivibrio fischeri_A. The sequence goes on from NZ_WOBR01000004.1 coordinate 401,828, forward strand.
AAGTAACGATCAATATTACTGGTACTAATGATATACCTAAGATATCAGGAATGGATACAGCTTCTGTAGAAGAAGCAGATGGCAGTACAGCGTCAGGAAACTTTGTTACTTCCGATGTAGATGTTGGTGATAATGTAGTTGTCTCTCCTGGTGCACAAGGGAGTTATGGTTCAGTCAGCGTAGATAACAATACTGGCCGTTGGACTTATACGGTAGATGGAAATGATCCAGCGGTTAACAGTTTATCAAAAGGTGAAACGTTAACCGATACGATCACTATTATTGCAACGGATGATGCAGGTGACACGGCAGAGATGACCATCACGATTACTATTAATGGTGAAAATGATGCTCCAGACCTTGTTGTGACTGTTCCTTCTGAGGTGACAGAAGATACCGCTCTTAATGCTGATGGTAATCTTGAGGTAACAGGTAATTGGGATGATGGTGATCCTGATACAGCGGATACCCATATTTGGGAAGTACTAAGTGGCGATAGCTTGGGAACCTTAACTTTTGATCCTAACGGTGATTATAAATTAGTAATCGATAACTCAGCGTTAGAAATACAGCAGCTAGGCGTTGGTGAATCACTGGATTTAACCTATACCGTTAAAGTGACAGATGAACATGGTTTAAGTAGTACACAAGACATTACCTTTACAGTAAATGGTACTAACGATGACCCTGAAGTTGTGGATACCAGTATTCTTTCTGTTGATGTAGAAGAAGATGGCATTGGAACTCAGACTCAGTCAGGGCAGCTAGATATTACAGATATAGATTTAAATGATACAACGTTTGATTTCAGTGTCACTACATCACCTACAGATGCTTATGGTTCTGTAACCGTGGATGCTAACGGGAAGTGGACTTACGTATTAAATAACGATAAAGCTCAAGAGATTGGTGATGAAACGATTACAGAAACGTTTACGATTCAAATTGATGATGGAAATGGTGGTGTAATTACACAAGACGTTATCGTGAATATCACAGGTACCGATGATGACCCTATTATCGATACGACCATTCCACAAGTAACCGAAGGTACGGTAGTCGAAGACGGAACACTAACAGCAACAGGTCAAGTTGCTTATGTGGATCCAGAAGGGGATGCGATTAATTATAATGTGATTAATTCTCCCTCTTCACCTTATGGTACGTTTACAGTTGATGCAAATGGCGTATGGACTTATGAGCTATTGAATGGTTTAGCCCAAGAAATTGGCGTTACTGGTGCTCAAGAAACCTATACCATTGAAGTAACGGATCAAACTGGCGGAACAATACAACAAGTAATTACTATCAATATTACAGGTGAGAATGATAATCCTACGGTTGATGCATCAAGTATCATTATTGGAAGTGTTGAAGAAGATGGTACCGCTACCGCCAGTGGTCAATTAGATGTATCGGATGTGGATTTAACTGATACCAGTTTCACTTACACTGTTGTTTCAGGTCCAAATACCGCAGCAACACCTGGAGATGTTACTGGATTATATGGCGAGCTAACTGTTGATGCTAATGGTGAGTGGAGTTATCTTCTGGATAACGATAAAGCTCAAGCTTTAGGTGATATTGTTGCAACTGAAATTTTTACAATTGAAGTTTCAGATGGTAATGGTGGAACAGTAACCCAAGATATTACGGTAAGCGTGACTGGGCATGATGACCAGCCAATTATTGATGCAGGGGCAACTCAGGAAACGACAGGAACGGTTGTTGAAGATGGAGAGCTACATGCAGAAGGAACGATTACATATCTGGATCCAGAAGGTACATTAATTGGCTATACTGTTTCAACAACATCAACACCTTTATATGGCACATTCATTGTTGATCCTGCAACAGGTAAATGGGAATACGATTTAATTGATAGCTTAGCACAAGCAATTGGTGCTGATGGGGCACAAGAGTCTTTAGTTATTGATGTTACTGATGCGACAGGACAGGTAACACAGCAAGTCATTACTATTGATATTACAGGTGAGAATGATGCTCCAGTTATTACTGGAACCACTACCGCTGATGTCAAAGAGGGCGTTGTTGAGACGGTTTCTGGTCAATTAAATGCAACCGATGCAGAGAGTGATCCGATAGGATGGCAAATCTCCTCATCATCTTCAGCTACAGGTGTTTATGGTACGTTAAGCATCAATGCTGCAGGGTTATGGACATATGTTCTTACTGAAAACAGTACCTTGGCATTAGCAACTGATACGACAGATGTTTTCACTGTTGAAGCATCAGATGGAAAAGGTGGCATTACTCAACAAGTCATCACTGTTGCCGTAGCTGCTCCTAATGTGGTTCAAGGAGTTTCTGGCTCAGATATTTTAACTGGAACGACAAATGATGAATTGTTGTTTGGTAATCCACTAGATTTATCTGATGCGGGAACGGCTGATACATTCACATGGACAAATGCATCGATTGGTGGAGATTTAGCTCGCGATATCATTAAAGATTTTGACGTAAATAGCGACAGAATTGATTTAACTGACATCGCTAATATCACCACTGTCTGGGATTCGGCAACGCTTGCTTCTCAAATACAAATTTCAGAAGTTGATGGTAGTACTGAAATTTATATCAATGAAGCAGGGAGCACGGTTCAAACCATTGTTGTCGATGATGTTACTCTAGATGAGTTAACTGGAGAATCAACAGCATCAATGACTGATGAAGAGAAATTAACGTCACTTACGAATTCAGGACATTTAGTTGTGTCTGAAAGTTTTGGTAATGAAGCGAATAATACATTATATGCTTCAGGCCAAAACGACATTCTAACCGGTGGTGGCGGTAATGATATCTTCTATTTTGCAGATGAAATTGCAGGCAGTTCAGCTTCACCAGCTCAAACATCCATTGCTGACTTTGCTGTTGATGGGGTTGCAGCTAATAATGAAGCAGATATTCTTGATTTAGCTGAGTTATTGCCTGATTCAATTCAAGCTAACTCAACCATGGATGATATGTTGCAACACATTAATGTGAATATTGATGATAGCAACTCGCAAACTGTATTATCTGTTACCGATGAATTAGGAAATCAAACAGACATCACTCTAAAAGGTGTTGATAGTACAACACTAGGTATCAGTGATTTAGGCTCTATGAGTGATCAAGATATTTTAAGTACACTTTATAATGATTTTAATATGTTTAAAGTAGATTAATCACTTCTGAAGTAGTGAAAAAAGGCGAGAAGGATCATCCTTCTCGCCTTTTTTATTAATTTTTCATTTGATTATTGAGTAGCTTGCTGGCTAATGTGAGTGTTATACAACTCGACAAGCAAAACCTTTAAGGTAGAAACCCTCAGGGTAAGCAGAATCTAAAGGGTGATCCGCTGCTTGTTCAAAGCGCTCAATAAACTGAACAGTACGATGAGCATCTAGTGCTGCATCAGCAACGATTTTTTGGAATAAACCCGCATCCATTAAACCAGAACATGAATAAGTTAATAACGTGCCGCCTGGATTTAGGATTTGCATTGCTAACATGTTAATGTCTTTATAACCACGACATGCACCCGTTAGCTGATTTTTAGATTCAGCAAATTTAGGTGGATCCATAATAACAACATCAAATTTAGTGCCATTATCACGGTATTCACGCAATAACTTAAATACGTCAGCATTTAAGAATTCAGCTTTAGATAAATCAAACTTGTTGATCTCAGCATTGTACTTCGCTGTGTCCAAAGCAAGTTGAGATACGTCAGCATTGATAACGTGTTTAGCGCCACCTTTTAGAGCGTATAAACCAAAACCACCAGTGTAAGAGAAACAGTTTAGAACGGATTTATCTTTTACATATTTACAAGCGCGTTCACGGCTATCACGTTGATCAAGATAGAAACCTGTTTTATGGCCATTGACGATATCAACGCTAATTTTTACGCCATTTTCTTCAATAACCACTGATTCTGGTGGCTCTTCACCATGTAGAACGCCAGTACGTTGTTTTAGACCTTCTTTTTTACGAACTGACACATCTGAGCGCTCGTAAATATTGCAGTCTGGATAGCATTCAACTAATGCTTCAACTAATAGATCTTTTGTTGCTTCTGCGCCAGCACTGAGTAATTGGCACACAAAGTAATCTTGGTAACGATCAATTGTGATGCCCGGTAAGCCATCTGATTCAGCAGCAATTAAACGATAACCAGTTAAACCATCACGCTCAGCTAATACATCACGTAATGCTTGAGCTTGATTTAATTTACGAACAAAGAAGCCTTTATCAATCGCTTCGTTTTTATCAAAAGTCCAAACGCGAGCACGGATCTGAGACTGTGGAGAAAACGCACCACGAGCAAGCCATTCGCCGTTGTTTGCATAAATCTCAACTGTTTCACCTAGTTCTGCTTTACCATCGATACGGTCAATACCGCGAGAGAAGATCCAAGGGTGACGACGACGCAATGCTTTATCACGTCCTTTTGCTAAATAAATTGAAACAGTCATATTGATGCTCTGTTGATAAAAAGTGAGCCGATATTCTCTGTGATGCGTGTCATAAAAGCAATGAATAAAACGATTTATATAGCTAGGAAAGGGAAATAGAAGAGAAAATTAAATAAGCCATGGAAAGCTTCAAACTTTCCATGGCTCGATTGGGGAATGATTTTATTTAATTTTAAACAGCTCAAGTTGTGAGCGTTGTTGCTCTGCTAACTCAGATAAGAAGTTTGACGCTTTGCTTGATTCTTCAATACCAGTTACGTTTTGATTAATGATCTCTTTAATGCCAATAACCGTTCCTGTGATTTCTTCAACCGCATTTGATTGTTGTAGTGCCGCTGAAGCCATTTCAGTTGAGCTACCGTAAATTGATTGAATTGCAGTATTGATATTCGCTAAGTGATCGTAAGATTGAATTGATGTTTCACGAGTTAAGGTAATGGTATCTAAACAACCATCTACTTTTTCTGTCGCATCTAATGAATAAGATTGCAGTTCAGAAATGATCTTCTTAATGTGAACCGTTGATTGTTGTGTTTTCCCTGCAAGGTTACGAACTTCATCGGCAACAACTGCAAAACCTCGTCCCATTTCACCAGCACGGGCAGCTTCAATTGCCGCATTAAGCGCCAGTAAGTTAGTTTGTTCTGAGATGTTATTAATAACTGTTGCGACTTCTTCAATGCTTATACAGTGAGTACGTAGGTTCTCAACAACCGCTGCAGTTTCACTTAATTGAGTGGTTAAGTCGTCTGCACGCGTTTTATTTTGCTCCGCAATTTCTTGACCTAATTCACACAGAGTTGCCGCTTCTGTTGCTTGTAACTCCGTATTTTTCGCCGAATCAGCCACTAAATTTGAAGAGGCTGACAGTTCAGTTACCGCTGCAGCAATTTGTTCAATTTGTGCACTTTGTTCTTCTGCGTTACTTGAGCTTTGTGTCATTACACACGCGAGTTCAGTCGAAGAAGAAGCAACATCATTACTTTGTTCCCTGACAGAGCCAACCATATTAGCCATGTTCTTAATTGAAGCATCTAGATTTGTAGCAAGCACCGCAAGCTCGTTTGTGCCAGATAAATTAGTTAATGTCGTTAAATTTTGTTTAGCCATTGCTGCAATTGTTTTTGAAATAGCGGCTAAGACATTATTAATATTACGAGCAAGTAGTAGGGCGATAAAAGTAGAAAGCACTGCTGCACCAAGCCATGACCAAATTTGAGTATTTTCTACATTTTGGCTAGCATTTAGAGAGCGCTGATTTAGTGTTTGAGTGAATTCAACTTGGCGTGTATTTACAGTTGAAATCACATTCGTAATATCTTCAACCATCTTTACACGTAATTTAGATTGTTCAGTATTTGCTTGTAAAGATCGAATACTTTCGTGATAAAGAGATAAATATGAAGCGAACACATTATCAGTAAAGTATTTAACCTCAGGATATTTATTGTATTTATTTAAGAAAGATGTAATTGAAGCTAGGTATTTTTCTGCAGTTTTTTGTTCACTTAAATCTCTTCCACTTACCATTCGGTTTAAACTGTCATAAAAACGTTCAACGTTAGTGGTGAAAGTAATACGCTCTTTTTCCCATTCAGACTCTGAACCGTTATATATCGAATCAATAAAAGTTAGCATTTCCACCATAGGTTGCCAAAAAATCGGAGTGGCAATTTGAGCATCATATAACTCAGTTAATATTTTTACTGAAGTATTAATACTTTTTTCGTAATCTATTAAGATCTTTTGTAGATTATCTATATCGTTTTTTCCAGCATCACTTAAGACTTTTGAAGTAAGAATATTCTCCTTCATATGAGTGTTTGTCAAAGCAAATGCTTTTTGTAATTCTTTCTCTTGTTCTAGCATTGCCTGTCCGCTTTCAGACATGGTATCTCGATTTTTTACTCGAAGTTCTTGCCAGTTAAAGCGTAATTGCATAATTTCAGAACCAAATTGAGCTCGTTCTGCTGTCTGAATAATATTGTTTTCTACTTCATTATTACGACCATCTATTAAAAAAGCGACGACGGCGAATAAAAAAAGTGAAGTAAAAACTGGGGCAAGCAATAGTGCAAGTAAAGGTTTATTTAACGAAAGTTTAAATATAAAGGAGTGATTCATGTTTGCTCTCCTGAATATATATTCCACTTATTATATATAAGTGATATATATCCAAAAATAATGTTATTTTGTTATTTAAATAAGTGCTTTTATGTCAAAGCACTTGAGAGCGGAATTTATAGTAAAATAAAAATAGGAAGTGTGATGTATTTATCATTAAGCAAACGTTTACAATTTGCATAATGATAAAAATGTTACTTATTGTAAATAAGCGTCAAACGAATGTTGACACATATATTTAAATGGAAGGAATAAAAGCCATCTATAAATAAAAAATATAAATGGCTTAAATTTATTAACTATGCTTTTAGGCCATTTAATAGTAATTCTAAATCTTGGCCTTTTACTCTTAATTGTTCTATATTCAATTCAGAATCTTTGATCATCTGATGAACTTGATTTGACTGAGTACGAACATCTTCAACGGTTGAAGCGATACTTGCTGCTACTTCACCTTGTTGAGTGGCTGCAGTGGCAATTTCGTTATTACTTTGAGCGATCGTATTGTTGCGCTCAGCAATGTTTGAAATATCACTGTGCACCTTATGCATTAATTCTTGACCAGTTTCAGCATTAGTCACCGTGTTCGACGTTAATGTTAATAACGACTTACTGTTATTTTGCAATGCTTCAATCATGGTCTGAATCTCAACCGTTGCTTGCTGAGTTCGGCTTGCTAATGTGCGAACTTCGTCGGCAACCACTGCGAATCCACGACCTTGCTCACCAGCTCGTGCTGCTTCAATTGCAGCATTTAGTGCTAATAAATTCGTTTGTTCCGAAATGGCATTGATAGTAGTGACCACTTCATCAATTTTTGCAGCATCTGAATCTAACTCTTGTACCGCATTTGCCGCTTGGTTAATTTCTTGAGCTAAAGCTTGAATAGAGCTAACAGCAGAATCAACTTGTGATTGTCCTAGGCGTGCAGACTCCATCGCATCCGTTGATTGAGAAGAGGCTTCATGTGTATAGCTTGCTACCTCTTGAATAGATGTCGCCATCTCTTCTGCTGCGCTAGATAAAAGATCAAGTTGAGCTAATTGCTTGTCAGAAGCATCTGAGCTTTTATAACTGTTCTGGCTTAATTCAGAACTCATTTGTTGGATTAGTGCTACCGATTCTTGCATTGCTAATACTAGCTGTTGCTCACGCTCTGCCAGTTTATCAATGGTCATAGCAATGGTGCTAAATTCGTCTCTTACTGGGAAGAAGTTTAGACGTTGCGTAAGATCACCAGACTCAAGTGTTTCTAACGCTTTATTCATCGTGAACATCGCACCACCGATGAATGTCATAATGTAATAAACACCAATCGCCATTACCAATAAAATGCCTATGATTAATGATAATTGTAGGCTTGATAATGTAGACCATAGGGTTACATCAGAATTTGCATTTATGCTGTAGTTTCCAGAAGCAACATAAGCGGTATGCTCACCAGTACCAACAGTAAATTCCGCTGATTGAGAAAGTAGGGTAATTGCATCTTGGCGAGATACATTTTGTTGATCTAACATAGAAGCAACAAACTGGACTTCATGCTCCAATGTTTCAGACATCATATTGTCAGCAGCTGAGTCCATGATAAACATCAGGCTGAAAAGTGCCAAAGCAGGAAGCAAGAAGAGTAAATAAAATTTTTCTTGGATCTTGAAGTGAATAAGATATTTGTCAATCCAACGAAATGCCGTTTCTTTCATAATAAATCCGTATATATGATGAGGAGCGAAGGATAATATCTCATGATTAAGAAATCCTTATTATAATCGACACTTATAGGTGAAGCATGTCACAAAAATCGTATCTATTTAATGTAAAGGGAAAAGTACAGCGTGTAGGTTTTCGCTTTCATACGGCACATACCGCATTAAAGCTTGGCTTAACTGGCTATGCACGTAATCAAGAAGATGGTTCTGTCGAAGTGTTAGTATGTGGCAGTGAAGATAAAATTAATCAATTTCTTGAATGGTTACAGGTTGGGCCGCAATTAGCGAGAGTGGATTCAATTGAGAAAGAAGAGACACAATGGCAAGAATTAACCGATTTTAAAATGTATTAATTCTTACCAAAGTTAAGCAATAGAAAGCGATGTTATAGGCATTTTGCCGGTTTAGGTAAACCCGCTAATTTTGTCGCTTGTTTTGCTGGTCCTAACTTAAATAATTGAAATAGGTATTTGCTGTTACCTTTTTCAGGGCCATGCTCTTTTTCCATTGCTTTTACCAGCATGCGAACTGCCGGAGATGTTTTAAACTCATCGTAAAAGTTACGAACGAAACGTACTACTTCCCAGTGTGCTTCGGTCAGTTCAATATTCTCTTCTTTTGCTAGAAGTGGAACTAACTCTTCACACCAATCTGTGTGGTTTTTTAAATACCCTTGAGCGTCACGCTCGATTTGCTTACCGTTAAATTCCATACAACTGTCTTAATGGTTGGGATTAATCTATTCAGTTTAGCAAATAGGTATCAGTTCGAGCAATCGAGAATTATTACATTTAAGTAAAACAGATTTTTGTCCACTAAGGCTCGATAGAGACAAGAATGTGATAGAATTGCTTTAGTTATTAGAATAAATAAAAGATTCAGTAGGAAATATTTTGAGTCAATCAAATCAAAATTCAGCATCAACACTTAGAAAAGCATTAAGTGAATGTATGATGCGTGATCGTTTTCGCCTAAGTAAACGCATTCAAGGCGCATCGCGAATCAAAAAAGAAGAGTCAAGACACGCCGTGTTTGATGAAATTGCATTAGATATCGCACAATCAATGCAAACGGCGAATAATCGTGAGGCCGATCGCCCGACGATTTCTTACCCAGAACAACTACCGGTTAGCCAAAAGAAAGACGAAATTGCAGAGGCCATCAAACATAATCAAGTGGTTATCGTTGCTGGTGAAACCGGTTCAGGTAAAACCACGCAGTTACCTAAAATCTGTTTAGAACTAGGTCGTGGTAAGTTTGGTAATATTGGTCATACACAACCTCGTCGTTTAGCGGCGCGTTCAGTCGCAGACCGTATTGCTGAGGAGATGGAGACAGAACTCGGTAGCCATGTTGGTTATAAAGTTCGTTTTAATGATCAAGTCTCTGATCGCACACAAATCAAATTAATGACGGATGGTATCTTACTGGCTGAGATCCAAAACGACCGTTACTTAAATCAATACGACACATTAATTATCGATGAAGCGCACGAACGCAGCTTAAACATCGATTTTATTATGGGTTATTTACGTGAACTATTGCCTAAACGTCCTGATTTAAAAGTCATTATCACGTCAGCAACCATCGATCCTGAGCGTTTCTCAAAACATTTCAATAATGCCCCAATGATTGAAGTATCAGGCCGTACTTATCCGGTTGAAACTCGTTATCGTCCAATCGTTGAAGATGGTGATGATACCGATCGTGACCAATTAGAAGGTATCTTTGATGCAGTAGATGAGCTGTGTGAAGAAGGGCTGGGTGACATTCTGATCTTTATGACGGGTGAGCGAGAAATTCGTGATACCGCAGAAGCATTAGAAAAACGTAATCTACGTGATACGGAAATTGTACCGTTATACGCGCGTTTATCTGCACAAGAGCAGAATCGTGTCTTCCAACCACACGCTGGTCGTCGAATAGTATTAGCCACTAACGTAGCAGAAACATCGCTTACGGTTCCGGGGATTAAATACGTTATCGACCCAGGTACGGCACGTATCAGTCGCTATAGTTATCGCACCAAAGTACAACGTTTACCTATTGAAGCGATTTCACAAGCCAGTGCAAATCAGCGTAAAGGTCGTTGTGGTCGTGTATCTGAAGGTATCTGTATTCGTCTTTACTCTGAAGAAGATTTTATTTCTCGTCCAGAGTTTACCGACCCTGAGATCTTGCGTACTAACCTAGCGTCTGTAATTTTGCAGATGACAGCGTTAGGGTTGGGTGATATTCAAGCTTTCCCATTTGTGGAAGCGCCTGATAATCGTAATATTCAAGATGGTATTAAGCTACTTGAAGAGTTAGGTGCGATTAATGCAAATGCGAAAGATCCGAAGAAAAGCTTAACTAAAGTTGGTCGTGAATTAGCCCGTCTTCCGATTGATCCTCGCTTAGCGAGAATGGTACTTGAAGCACCGAAATACAATGCCTTACAAGAAGTGATGATCATTGCGGCGGCATTATCAATTCAAGACCCTCGTGAGCGTCCAAGCGATAAGAAACAGCAATCGGATGATAAACATAAACGCTTTAATCATGAAGATTCAGATTTCTTAACGTTTGTGAACGTGTGGGAACATGTAAAAGCAAAACAAAAAGAGCTCTCAAGCAACCAATTCAGAAAGCAATGTCGTAAAGACTTTTTGAACTATTTACGTGTCCGTGAATGGCAAGATGTTCACTATCAAATTAGCCAAGTCATGAAAGAGCTTAATTACAAAGTGAATCAAGAAGCGGCTGGTTATCAAGGGGTTCATACTGCAATTTTAGCGGGTATGCTTTCTCATATTGGTCAAAAAGATCAAGAAAAGAATGAATACCAAGGCGCTCGCAATGCACGATTCCACCTATTCCCAGCGTCTGGTTTGTTTAAGAAACAACCAAAATGGGTCATGGTTGCTGAATTGGTTGAAACCTCAAAACTTTGGGGTCGAATTGTTGCGAAAATCCAACCTGAATGGATTGAACCATTAGCAGGACATTTGATTAAGCGCAGCTACAGCGAGCCGCATTGGTCGAAGAAATCAGCGGCAGTAATGGCTTATGAAAAAGTGACCATTTACGGTATTCCAATCGTACCTAAACGCCAAATTAACTACGGTGCGATTGACGCGCCTGTGTGTCGTGAAATTTTTATTCGTTCAGCGTTAGTTGAAGGTGATTGGCATACGAAACATCAGTTCTTTAAACAAAACCGTAAGTTATTACAAGAAGTTGAAGAGCTTGAGCATAAGTCTCGTCGTCGCGATATTCTTGTTGATGATGATCAGTTAGCTGAATTCTACGATCAACGCGTTGGTGTCGATGTGGTTTCTGGTCGTCACTTTGATACGTGGTGGAAGAAAGCGCAAAAAGAGACGCCAGAGTTATTAAACTTTGAAAAAGAAATGCTGTTCCGTGGCGATGCAAGTCATGTAACGGATTTGGATTATCCAAACTTTTGGCATCAAGGAAACTTAAAACTTAAATTAAGTTACCAATTTGAGCCGGGACAAGACAGCGATGGGGTAACGGTACATGTACCACTGCCAATTCTAAACCAAGTTGAACCTCATGGCTTTGATTGGCAGATCCCGGGTTTACGTCACGAATTAGTTATGGCATTGATTAAGTCGTTACCTAAAACCGTACGTAAGAATTTCGTACCAGCACCTAATTATGCCGATGCATTTTTATCTCGTGCTGTACCATTTGAAGCGCCGTTGTTAGACAGTTTAGAAAAAGAACTTCGTCGAATGACAGGGTTTGAAGTGTTACGTGAAGATTGGAAACTTGAACAGATCCCAGATCACTTAAAAGTAACATACCGTGTTGTTGACCATCGTAATCGCAAGCTAAAAGAAAGTCGTGATTTGTATGAGTTAAAAGAAGGCTTAAAAGATAAAGTTCAAGAAACATTATCACAAGTTGCTGATGATGATATTGAGCAAAAAGGCCTTAAAACATGGAGCTTTGGTGAGTTACCAACGCTGTATAAACAAAAGCGTGGTGGATTTGAAGTTAAAGCTTATCCAGCGATTGTTGATGGTAAAGACAGTGTAGAAATTAAACTGTTTGAAACAGAAGAAGAGCAGCACAATGCAATGAAGGCAGGCCAACGCCGTCTAATTCTTCTTAATGTGCCATCGCCAATTAAGTATTTACATGACAATCTTCCTAATAAATCGAAATTAGGTTTGTACTTTAATCAGTATGGTCGTGTGATGGACTTGATTGATGATTGTATTGCTTGTGGTATCGACAAGTTAATTGACGAGCAGGGCGGTCTTGTTTGGCAACCTGAAGCCTTTGAAAAAATGAAAGAGCATATCCGAGCAGAGCTTGGGGATACGGTTGTTGAGATTGCAAAACAAGTTGAAACGATTTTAACTACCGCTTTCCAAATCCAGAAAAAGTTAAAAGGGCGTGTTGATTTAAGCATGGCGTTTGCGCTTTCGGATATTAAAGCTCAGATAGAGAATCTTATTTTTAAAGGATTTGCGACAGAGTGTGGTTGGAAACGTCTTCAAGATATCCATCGCTACATGAAAGCGATTGAACGTCGAATGGAGAAATTACCAATTGATCCAAACCGTGACCGTATGCACTTACTTAAAGTTGAAGGGATCACCAGTGATTATAAAGAATTGCTGAATAAAATACCGAAAGGGCAGCCAATTCCTGACAAAGTAAAAGAGATCCGCTGGATGATTGAAGAGCTAAGAGTGAGTTATTTTGCACAACAATTAGGCACGCCATATCCAGTTTCTGATAAACGAGTCAAAAATGCCATTGCCGATTGCTAATGTATCACCTACACTAGAATTAATTTCGGCATGTTAATTGCTTCAATAACAATAATATTAAAAAGAGCGTCAAAGGTTGCCGCTCCCTTTTGTAAAAATAGGATTTAAGATGAAAAAGACACTTTTAGCGTTAGCTCTAGCAAGCGTATCAGCAACAGCAGCGGCAGATTCACTAGTTTACGGCGGCGTACAAGTTGGTTCTGCTGATTACAGAAGCGAGAGCTCAACGGTATACGGTGCTCACATTGGTACAGGTCTGTTACCTTTCATTGGTTTAGAAATGGGTGCTTGGAACCTAGGTTCTTACGATTACGGTAGCCAAACAACAGACGTAACTTCTGTAAACTTTGCTGTTAAACCAAGCATCGACTTTGGTCCTCTACACGTTTACGGCAAAGCTGGCATGCACAGCTGGGAAGCGAAAGGTTTCCGTAAAGATGATGGCGTTGATCCATTCTTCGGTTTAGGTGTTGAATACAACATCATCCCAATGTTCACAGTAGGTGCTGGCTACAACAACTTCACTGTTGGCGATGAAAACATCGATTTCGCATCTCTTAACCTAACGGTTCACTTCCTATAATTACGAATTTTTTCGTTTTTATTATATGAAGAGATAAAAAATGGCGACCAATGAGGTCGCCATTTTTATTTGGTAATTAGTTACATTGGTATTAATCGACTAATTGATATTCTTCTTTTAATACCTTGATGATTTCTGCTTTTGGATTATCACTTAGCGTAATTGGTGCGCCAGTAATTTTTGCTGCAATATCTAAATACGTTTTAGATAAATCCATCATCGCTTCTAAAGGAAGTGCATTTTCTTTAGCTAAAGCAAAGCGTTCTTCCATGCGGTTTTTATTTAATAAAATATCTGGTTCAGGGAAGTGGTTTAATAAGAACTGACGGAAGCCTTCTTTGGAGTTTTCAATGATATGGCCTGAACGATATGCCTTGGTATCCCAAATACGAGATGAATCAGGCGTACCGACTTCATCCATATAAATCAGTTTTTCATTCCCTTGCGCATCTTCGACATAACCAAATTCAAATTTAGTATCAACAAAGATTTGATCAATTTTGGTTAAGGCTTTTGCGATTACAGCAAAACCTTCTTTTAATAATTTCTCGTAAGTTGCGATATCTTCGATACAAGAAAAGTTAAATTTATCGTAATTATCTTCGATATTCTTGCGAGTGATATTTACATCATCAACTTCAGGAACCCCATCAATACCTTTTAAAATGCCTTTCGTTGATGGCGTTAAAAGTAATTCAGCCAATTGCTCATCTTTTTCAAGACGTTCAGGCAGGGTAATACCACAGAATTCACGTTCACCTTGAGTGTATGCACGCCACATAGAGCCTGTAATATATTGACGACAAATAGCTTCAATCATTACTGGTTTTGCTTTTTGAACAATCCACACAAACGGATGTGGAATATCAAGAATATGGCTATCCGCTAATCCATTATCTTTAAATAATTGGAACCAGTGGTTAGAAATAGCATTTAGTGCAGCACCTTTACCAGGAATACCTTTCAAATCGCCTTCACCGTGCCAGATACAGTCGAATGCAGAAATACGGTCACTGATCACCATGATAGCTAGGGGAGCATCAGGTGCGACATTGTATCCCTTTTCTTTAATAAGACGGCGACTGTCTTCTTCAGTTAACCAATACACTGAACGTACTTTACCGCTATGTACTGGTTTATCAGTACGAATAGGTAAATCGTCATTAACTGCAAGCACTTGATCGGAAAGACTCATTGTAGAATTCCTATATAAAGAAAGTTTAAAAACTGAGAGCATCATACCAGAACTATTTGGGACTACCACAAGAAAAGCAAACGATTGCTATTTTTTCTGTTAATTTTCTGAGTTGAGCTAGATAGGTGCAATCAGTTAAACTGAGCGACTAATTAAAATAAAGAGAAGAAAGACGTATGTCAGCTAAAAAAATGATCGCTACTGCCCTGTTAATTATATCTGGTAATGCGTGGGCGAGTATGTGCCCTGTGAATGTCGAAAATGATGTTCTTTTAACGCAAAACGGCGAAGTAAAAGTTGAGAAGTCACAGGATAAGTTACGAATTGATCAAGATGGTCGAGTTTTTGTGAACGGTAAAGAGTTACAGTTAACTCAAAAACAAAAAGAGGCGATAGAGCGCTATCAGCAACAAGTCTCTACCTATATTCCTGAAATTGTTGATTTTACTGATAAAGGCATTGCAGCTGCTAATGATTTTGTTAGTGAAATTGAAACTTCATTTGATGCAAAAGGATCATTTGAGGGAGTCAAAAGTAAAATTGATGAATATGGTACAACAGCTAAGCAAAAATTTTATCAAGGAAAGGACATGGTACTAGAACATGACTTTTTCAAGGATGTAGACACAACATGGAAACAAGATTTTGAAGTCATGATGCAAAGCATGGATAAAGAACTTTTTGCGAGTGTATTTAACTCTCTGTCTTTAAAGATGCAAGAAGGGGAGTTGAACTTTACTGAGTTACAGCAACAGTTTGCTGATGTGCAAGTGAAGATAAAAGAAAAGATGAAACAACACAGCACTGAAATGAAAGATGAAGCACAAAACTTATGTGATTCAGCAAAAGATATTGCACAAGATGAACAACAGTTGCATCAGTTAATCCCTGAACTGCAACCATACCCAGTTTTCAGCATTTAGTTACCGAATTCGAATTATTGAACTTAAAGAGAGCAAAAAATGTTAAATACTCATCAAACGATTATTTTTTCAAAAACAGTATGTCCTTTTTGTGTTAAAGCAAAAGCAATTTTGGACGATAAAGGCATTGAATATAAAGTATTAACCTTAGATGAAGATCTAACAAAAGAAGAAATGGTTGCTTTAATTCAAGAAAAAGAAAGTATTGCAGTAAATACTGTCCCTCAAATTTACCTTGACCGTAAATATATTGGTGGACATGACGATTTAGTGGCGTTTTTTGAGCGTCAAGACACCGACATGGATTTAGGTGATTTTGAACTGTAGAATACAGTAAATTAACATAATCAATTGAAATGGTTTTCGATTGAAAAATAAATAAGAGTGATAAATATGTGGAAATCTCTTCTAACGTTAGTGGAAGATGACTCAGTTGTAGTATTGCGTTTTCCTGATAAGTTTCAGCCGGATGAAGAACCGACATTAAAAAGCTTTAAAGATTGTTTAGAAGAGATTAATGCGTGTAATTTTTATTTTGATGAAAAAATCATTACAACGATTATACAAGATGTGAAAAACGGTATGATGACTCATCATCAGAACCGTACGGTTGCAGCTCGACGTGATGCAGAAGTTATCATTGCGATAGAAGAGCGTGATATGAAAGCGACAATGGCTGTCATTGGCGCTTATGGTGGTCGTGATCTTGTAAGCAGTGATGTGATTTCTGGCTTAACTAGCATGGAGATCACTCGTGGTATCAGTAAAAATGCACTCAAGAAAATCATGTTTCTGAGTCGTAATTTACCTGCTGGTGAGAAAGTGTCGCTTGTTATCGCCAAAGGTAAAGAACCTATTGATGGTACCAACGCAAGTTTTGTTCCCCTAGTTGAAGATTTTCGTGAGCAAGCACTAAAGCCTCAGGAAAAAGAAGGGGAAGAAGATAAAGTAGACATGCGTGATCTGGGTGAAACCATCACTGTTGTGGAAGGCGATGAACTCATTCGACGAATCCCACCAACAAAAGGTGTCGATGGTTTTACCGTTCGTGGTGAAGTGATTCCAGCAACAGCGGGAAAAAATACCAAACTGCGAGCAGGTAAAGGAGCCATGATATCTCCAGATGACCCTGATCTGGTTATTGCTGCAACATCAGGTATGCCTTGGATAAACAAAGATGGTGCAGATGTAGATAACGCACTTTGTTTGAACGCCGTTGATATCTCAACAGGACACATCAAATTTAAAGGTAGCGTTATTGTAAGTGGCGATATTGCACCAGATATGATTGTAAGAGCAACTGGCAGCGTAACTGTTGGTGGCTTTATTGAATCTGCTGATGTTCAAGCACATGGTGATGTTATTGCCATGAAAGGCATTATAGGTCACCAAGTAGAAGCGGGTGAGGATTACACGTGTTTTGTAAAAGCAGGTGGAAAAATTACGGCTAAGTTTGTTCAATCAGCTGATTTGCAAGCATCGGGTGATATTGAGCTTGGTATTCATGCTATTCAGAGCTACATCAAGAGTAAGAATTCTGTCACGGTAATGGATAAAACTGGTCGTAACGGTTCTATTGTTGGCGGTGAAGTCTATGCTGGCTCTAATATTACAACCGTAAATTTAGGTGCTACGGCAGGTACAGAAACATTAGTAAAAGCATTTACCCGTTTCGATAAGTACAAAGAGAATATTGTTGCCTTAAATGCCAAATACAAAGAAGCACAAGAAAACACCATGAAAGTGGTTCGTGCAGAAATGGATTTAGCCAAAATTCCAAAAGCAGAGCGAACACCAGAGCAAATCGAACGTGTGCAAAACATGAAAGAAGAATCGAATCGTGAAATTGCCGCTTCAATGCACCGTTTCCAATCAGCCGAAGAAGAGTTAAGAAAGCTGCTAACAGAAAATGTTGTTAAGGTTACGGAACGAGTTTATCCAAAAGTGACCATTCAGTATTCAGATGAGCAAGTAACAACCAAACGGGAACACAGTCCATGTAAGATTTACTTTAATGAGTACGAAATAAAGATTGATCCAATTGTCTCTAAAAATACGAGCTTGACGGATAATTAAGCCACAATTTAATTAGAATCAAATGATATAAAAACCGCTCATTGTAGCGGTTTTTTGTTGCCAAAATGTGCGAGTGTAAAATATGTGTTAGAGCAATGATAAGGTAAAGAGCTAAGAATTATTAAGTGTGATCAATGTCCAATTTTATACTTGCGATAAGAACAATATTCGGGATACTAATAATTAGAAACAAAAAATAATGCTTTTCAATAGGATGTTGAAAGTAGATGTTGGAATATATCGAGGCACTTCATGAGCAATAAAATAGAGTTTGATTACAGCTCGTTTCTTGTAAATTCAAGTAAGCAAAAGTGGACGTTTTCACAAGCGTTAAAGAGTATCATTCCGACATTTGGAACGGTATGGAATGCTTCTGTTCATGATGCAAGACCATTATCTGAAAGACTTCAAGCAGAAGCGCTTCAAGTGCTTTCTTCTCATATTAATGATGAATCAAATATTATTCGTTTAATTCGCCTAGCGCGTATTGAAGGGATCACCGATCTGGAAATTAAACTGCCTTATACTTTGGATGAAGAGCAGATTAATTATATTCTCGAAAATACCTTCACAGACATTTCTCAGTCGACAGATGATTTTGACTTACTTCATGTCCATCTAAATGAGAAAACACAGTAGTTGTTAATTTACAGCTACTTTCATCTAGATTTAATGCAGTACGGTTAATTTTCTGTTCAAGGTTAACCATTGTGAATCGGAAAAATAAAAACAATTAGCATTAGAAATAATAGCGCTGGCTGTACCTAATTGTTTTGCTTTTTCGATAGTTTCACTTTCTGTTAAGCGATGAGATTCTTTTAAACGTACAAATTTACTTAATTCAATACCATGCTTTAGAAGCGACTCGCTACTTGGCATTGTTGTATTTGCTGTAATAAAAATCCATTTATTCTGTTTAGACAAACTTTTTAAAATTTGAATAAACTGGCTCTCACACTGTGCATTTACTTGGCTTGCAGCGCTAGAGATGCGTTGAGAGATAGAATAATTAAATGAGTTTGAGTAGGTTGTAAAAGCCATTGCTGTGTTCATAATAAAATACCTGTTCATCCATACAGTGTGTATTTATACAGTACTTTTAAATCGGTTAATGATCAAGCTATTTTTGCTTGTTTATTGAGATCTCAAGCGCAATTAAAACCACTGTAATTTTAAGTTATTGAAAAAAAAGGCTTGTTGAATTTCACCTTACGTAATGAATTTATACAGTCAGGTTTGGTATACTGGCGTTAAGAACTTTTGATGGTTAAAAACTATGTACGACAAATCTTTATTAGACCCAATTTATTCTTTTTTGCAGTGTGAAACGCCTGATGAATGGATAGAAGAAGCAAGAAAGCCTGAAAACTTATCTGTTATTTTGCGTGACCACTTAATGTGTGAATTAAAAGCGGCGCAGAGTGCCATGTACTTGATTCGTAAATATGCGGTTGATGCAGAGGGAGCAAAGGCACTATTAGATTGGTTCAAACCATATGAAGAATTTGCCTATAAACACGTAGGGTCATTAGAGACACTAAAGGGCAAAAGTAACATCTCTAAAAAGATCACTGCACGTGCTGATTCACCTTATAGCCAAGATCTGATTGATAAAATGGTGTTATTGATAAAAGAAGAGCTTCATCATTTTTATCAAGTATTAGAAATTATGGATCAGCGCGGTGTGCCTTATCAAAATATTAGAGCAGGGCGCTATGCAAAAGGGTTATTTACGAGAGTGATTACTCATGAGCCATGTACCTTAATTGATAAGTTGATCATTGGTGCTTTTATTGAGGCTCGTTCTTGTGAGCGCTTTGCTAAGTTAGCTCCGTTTTTAGATGATGATTTGGCTAAGTTCTACATTTCATTACTTCGATCTGAATCTCGTCATTATCAAGATTACTTAGCACTAGCACAGCAGGTTGCTGGGGGAAATGTGGATGAGCGTGTGGCATTCTTTGCTCAGGTTGAAGCGGACTTGATATTAACACCAGACAGTGATTTTAAATTCCACAGCGGTGTTCCAGCTTAAGTTTTATTAAAATAGACATAAAAAAAGATCGCACTATGCGATCTTTTTTTTGGTTGGTATTGATTACCACTTTTTCTTTGGTTGGAAAAGAACATCGATATCGTCGTCTTTATTCTTATCCAATTGATCTTGTAATTCTTGGTCTTGTTTCTTCTTAGTCTTATTATTTAATTCATCAAGCATTTCTTGTAAACGAGTGCGAGCTTTGTTTGAGTAGCCATCGTTTTTGCTTGAAAGGGCATCAATACCCTTCTTAAGTAATTGACGAGCGGTACCAGCTTGGCCGCGCTGTGTTGCCTCTTTAGCACGTTTAACCACGTTTTCGATATTAATACGAACTTGAATAGATTCAAGGCGAGCGTTTTCAGCAACAAATACTTGTGTATTAACACGTCCTTTACGGTGTTCAGCACGAAGCGTATCACGAAGGCGTTTAACAAGTTTTAACATCACAATCGCTTGTTTATCGTTACTTGGCACTTTGAAGTTAGTGCTATCGCCACCTGTGTATTCTGTTTTTAATTGCTGAAGCTGTTGCTCCATATTTTCAATACGACCTGGGTATGAGCGATCATGTGGTTCAAGCTCTGAAATGGCTCTTAAAGCATCAAGAATTCGTTGGTTTAAGCAAACAAGTAACTCTTTACTGTATGGCAGATGATGTGCATTACTGATTAATTCTTCGGTAGAATCAATGATAACCATATGCTTTGCAGATTCTTGTTTTTTGGCAGATTCAATCTTTGTTCTATATTGAACAATGATGTTGTAGCCAATAATCAATGTAAGCAGAATCCCAAAAAGACCAATAATAAGAGCAATATTCATATTTTTATCATACATCCAGTAGTAATATTTTCCAGTGTAACACCTTGTAAACTAAATGAATAGCAGGTGATTAACTCCAATAGCTATTTTAGCGTATAGGGGAGTTATATACGGGTTGTCATTAAGATATATCGACACCTGTTCACATTTCTTTAATGTTTTTGCCTGTAATATGTTCGAAATATAATTAATAAACATAACACTTTGAAAATAGGTAGGAATAGGTATATAACTGTATCGTATAAGTAGAATTTAATGTAAAGGATTACAGGAAATCATAAAATGAAATTACAGCAATTAAAATACATTGTTGAAGTTGTGAACCACAGTTTAAATGTATCATCGACTGCTGAGTCGCTATATACGTCACAACCAGGTATTAGTAAACAAGTCCGATTATTAGAAGATGAACTTGGTGTTCAAATCTTTGAGCGAAGTGGTAAACATTTAACAAGAGTTACCCCATCAGGTGAAGAGATCGTTAAAATATCACGTGAAATTTTATCTCGAGTTGAGAGCATTAAATCGGTTGCTGGTGAACATACGCACCCAGAAAAAGGAACTTTAAATATAACTACTACGCATACTCAAGCTCGTTATGCGTTACCGGACGTAATTAAAGGCTTTAAGAATCGATACCCTGCGGTGTCGTTGCATATGCATCAAGGCACACCAAGCCAGATGTCCGATGCAATAGCCAAAGGTACGGCTGATTTTGCTATAGCAACCGAAGCGCTTCATTTATACCAAGATGCGATCATGCTTCCTTGTTATCATTGGAATCGTTCTATTGTTGTCACAAAAGACCACCCATTAGCACAATTACAGCAAGTGACGATTGAAGATCTTGCAGCCTTTGAATTAGTTACTTATGTATTTGGCTTTACGGGACGTTCAGCATTGGATAGTGCCTTTAATAAAGCGGGTCTAAAACCTAAAATCGTCTTTACGGCAACCGATGCCGATGTCATTAAAACTTACGTTCGTTTAGGTATTGGTGTTGGTGTGATTGCGAGTATGGCAATGGATGAAGAGCGAGACTCTGATCTTGTTGCTATTGATGCAAGCCATATTTTTGATGCGAGTACCACAACCATTGGCTTTAAGCGTGGCTCATTCTTAAAAAGCTACATGTTTGATTTTATGGAACGCTTTGCACCGCATTTAACTCGTCCAATTGTTGAACAAGCAACGATGCTGAAAAATAATCACGAAATTGAAGAGATGTTTAAAGACATAAACCTTCCTGTCCGTTAAGATCGCCCTGATATTATTTTCAGGGGCATATAATGCATTCTCAGCAGTTTTTAAATATAGACCGTTTGTTATCGCAGACGGTCTTTTTTTGGCAATTTTCTGCTTTTCATAGTTCAGATTACCCATGGCGCACCACGCATGAAAATTTAAGCCATTGGCTTGATGGATTAACTCTGGCTGAAGTGCAGGAATTAAAGCGAGTCCCTGAAAAACTAACGCAAGCATTGTCAGTTTTTATTCCAGAAGTTAATGATCTTTATGCATTAAGTCAGCTTGAGCAACTACAAGCGGCTCCATTAGTGATGCCAAAGGGATTGGATTCAGGAATTAACGGTCGTAAGTGGCAACAAATTACCAATCTAAGTGCTTTGGGTATTCAATATTCACAACCTAAAGATCAGTGGCTAGAGTGGTGTGGTGGTAAAGGATATTTAGGTCGGGTACTTAATGTGGCATCAGGAAAACCTGTAACCACATTAGAGTGGCAAGATACGTTGTGTCATAGTGGTCAAGAATATGCGGACAAGCACCATTTAGACATGACGTTTATTCAAGGTGATGCATTAGCAAAAAGCGCATTGGAACTGATCAAAGCTAACCAACATGCAATCGCCTTGCATGCGTGTGGTGATCTTCACGTAAGTTTAATTCAAAAAGGCATCGATAAGTCGATAGATGCCGTTACTTTATCTCCTTGTTGCTTTCATTTAACTCAGTCATCGGTTTATGAAGGACTGTCTGCATTATCAAAACAAGCGCAGATCCGTTTATCTAAAGAAGATTTGCGATTGCCACTGCAAGAGACAGTAACCGCAGGCAAACGCACACAACATCATCGAGAGCAGGAAATGCAATATCGATTAGGGTTTAATGCCTTGCAGCAGTTTGTTACTGGCAATGATAATTATGTCCCTGTACCAAGTATTAAAAAATCATTATTAAGTGATGGTTTTGACGCTTTTTGCCGATGGGCGAGTGAGCATAAAAAACTGCAATTACGAGATGATGTTGATTTCTCTCACTGGTTAAACAAAGGGAAAGATGCGTTTGTGGTGATGGAAAAGTGCGATTTAGTGCAACAAGTATTTAAACGTCCATTGGAAGTATGGTTATGTTTGGATCGTGTCTTATTATTAGAAGAGGCTGGCTATAACGTTCGTATCGGGGAGTTTTGTTTAAAAGAAGATACCCCAAGAAACATTGTTATTCAGGCTAAGAAAGTGTAAAACTGCCATAAAAAAAGGCGCTAACTAAAGCGCCTTTTCTATGTCTTACGATTACTTTTTATTCTTAAAGAACCGCAGCAATACCTTTACATAGAGGAAGCATGTTGTCTTTTGTCATACCAGCAACACTGATACGGCCAGAGCCAACAATGTAAATTGCGAATTCATCTTTCAAGCGATTTACTTGCTCTTTAGAAAGGCCAGAGAAAGAGAACATACCGTTTTGACGTTCAATAAAGCTAAAGTCTGCATCCACACCTTGTTCTTTTAATGTCGTTACAAACAGAGTACGCATCTCTTGAATACGGTCACGCATCTCAGCGACTTCTTGTTCCCATTCTGCACGTAGCGCATCGTCATTAAGAATATGCGTAACAACAGCAGCACCGTGAGCTGGTGGGTTAGAGTAAATAGAACGGATGATAGCTTTAACTTGAGAGAAAGCATCGGCAGCAACCGTTGCGTCTTTAGCAACAAGAGTAAATGCACCAACACGCTCGTTATATAAACCGAAGTTCTTAGAGAATGAACTTGCTACAAGTAGCTCTGGGCAGTATTGAGCAAAAGTACGTAAACCAGCCGCATCTTCTTCAACACCTTTTGCAAAACCTTGGTATGCAAAGTCAAATAATGGCAGTAGACCTTTATTTGCACATAACTTAGCTAGTTCTTCCCACTCATCAGCAGTTGGATCGATACCAGTAGGGTTATGACAACAACCGTGTAGAAGAACTACATCACCAGCTTCCGCTTGTTGTAAATCCGTTAGCATTGCAGCGAAGTCTTTAGATTTCGTTTCTGCGTTGTAGTAAGTGTATTGCGCTGTTTCAATACCAGCAGCAGTAAACACACCAATGTGGTTTGCCCATGTAGGGTTACTGATCCAAATTTTCACATCGCCAAGTTGACGCTTAATGAATTCACCAGCAACACGTAGAGCACCAGTGCCACCTGGAGCTTGGGCTGTTTGTGCGCGTTTTTCAGCAATAACTTGTGCATCAGAGCCGAACAGTAATTTTTGTACTGCAAGGCCATATTCTGCTGTACCTTGAATGGTTAGGTATGACTTTGTTTTTTCTGTATCAAGCAATACTGCTTCTGCTTTTTTAACCGTAGTTAAAACTGGAGTTTGGCCTGCTTCGTTTTTGTAAATACCAACACCAAGGTTGATTTTTTCAGCACGAGGGTCATTTTTAAATTCATCTGTTAAGCCAAGAATAGGGTCAGCAGGAGCGGCAGCGATTTTTTCAAACATAGTCATCATCCATGGTGTAAGTAAAATAAAAGAGTTAGCTTATTTATACCTGTTAATCCTGTAAGTTTGCAACGGTTAGGTAACGAAAAAAGCAAATTAAATGGATTTAGCAGTAAAAAAAGAATAAGAAGGTTAAAAAAGTACAACAGAACGGTATTTGAAACCATTCTGTTATACATATTTGTAACTTAATAGATTACTTGAACTTTATTTGAAGCCGTTACTGCATCCTCAATAGCGGTTTCTAAATTATCACGACGTGTAATCGCAACTCCTAAACGTCGACGTCCATCAATCTCTGGTTTACCAAATAATTTGATCTGAGTTTGAGGTTGCGAAAGCGCTTCTGTTAAGCCATCAAAACGAATATTAGTTGAAGTGCCTTGGCCTAAAATTACTGACGATGCCGAAGGACCGTATTGCGTAATTTGATTAATTGGCATTCCAGTAAATGCACGAACATGAAGGGCAAATTCAGACATTTCTTGAGAAATAAGTGTCACAAGACCCGTATCGTGTGGGCGAGGGGAAACTTCATTAAAGTAAATGTTATCGCCTTTAATGAAAAGTTCTACACCAAATAAACCATAGCCACCAAGCGCGTTTACCACTTTCTCTGCTGCATTTTGTGCTTGTTTTAATGCAGCCTCAGTCATCACTTGCGGTTGCCATGATTCACGGTAATCACCATCTTCTTGTCGATGACCAATTGGCGCACAGAAATGAACACCATCAACAGCACGAACCGTTAATAATGAAATCTCATAATCAAAATCAACAAAGCCTTCAACAATGACACGTCCTGCACCAGAACGGCCACCATCTTGTGCATAATCCCAAGAAGTACGAATGTCCGCTTCTGTTTTGATAACGCTTTGACCTTTACCAGAAGAGCTCATTACCGGTTTAATAACGCAAGGCATACCGACAAATTTCACGGCTTCAACAAGTTCTTCATAGCTATCAACAAAGCGATAAGGGGAGGTCGGCAGTTGTAATTCTTCTGCTGCTAAACGGCGAATACCTTCACGGTTCATGGTTAATTTTGTTGCGTTAGCCGTTGGAACAACATTAAGGCCTTGTTTCTCTAGTTCAACTAACTTATCCGTTGCAATCGCTTCAATCTCAGGAACCACAAAATCAGGTTGTTCTTTATTAATGACTTCTTCTAAGGCGTTGGCATCAAGCATATCAATTGCGTAGCTGCGATGAGCAACTTGCATTGCCGGAGCATTAAGGTAGCGATCAACAGCAATCACTTCAAAACCTAGACGCTGACATTCAATAGCCACTTCTTTACCTAGTTCACCAGAGCCAAGCAGTAATACTTTTGTTGCAGAAGAAGACAGAGCGGTACCAAACATATGAAATTCTCATGTAATAAAGAAAGATGGCGCTATCATACTAAAATTAATTAAATACGCAAACGTTTGCTATTTATTCTTCATAAACTAAATGGAATTTAAAATGTAAACTAGATCACGTAACTGATAGTTTTCTTGATAATGAGAATAAGTAAAATTGTATTCATTTATGTGACTGGTATGCTGCATTTTTTAAATTAAGCAGTACGTTGAATTATGGATAATCAAACCATGTATGTCACTCATCAAGTTGAGTCGCAACAATGGGCGTTTTATGGCCTTTTAGAAAATAAAAAATTTGTCGTAAGTGATTGCATTGATATAAAAAATACGCCAAATGGCCAAGGTAATCCAACGTGGCTATTAGAGCAAAAAAAAGCGAGAGAGAACGCTCCAGCTGTTGATCTTATATTAAAAAAAGGCGCTATATTCGTCGGTAAAACTCAAATGGATGAATTTGGGTTTGGGCTACATGGACACAATCCACACTACGCACCAATACCAAATAAAAACAGCGAAGGGCGCTTTATTGGCGGTTCATCGAGTGGTGCAGTTGCAGCAGTGGTTAATGGCGACGCAGACATTGGTCTAGGCATTGATTTTGGTGGTGGTATTCGTGTTCCTGCTTTATATGCTGGTTTATATGGTTTTAAAGCATCAGCCAGTGCAGTAAACATGCAAGGTATCGATTGTATTGCAAAAGAAGATACTTCATTGGGGTGGGTGGCAAAAAATTTATCGGATATACGAAAAGTGGCAACCGTGCTTACGCCTATGTCTCCATTAGTGACGGTGGAACGTATTGTTGTGCTTGATAGTCTATTTATTGATATTCCAGAAGAAGCCAAAACAAAGTTAGAGACATTAATTAAATCTTCTCCTTATGAAGTGGTACGCAGCAAATCGATCAGTAAAATTATCACCACTAAGGCGGCAGAGAGCTTCAAAGTACTTTCAGCAACACGAGGTTTGCGTAATTTAGAACTGTGGTATGAAAAGAACAAAGCGGCAGTAGGTAATGAAATAAAGATGCAGATGAAGTGGCTTGCGTCTTTAAAATATAAAGATGAAAGGATCGCTTTAGAGCAAAGAGAGCTAGTGATCTCTGTTTTAGAATCCATCTTAGATGAAAAAACACTGCTACTTATGCCAACAACCGCCAATATTGCACCGCCTACAACGGCAACGGATGAGCAATTATATAAATTGAATGCTCAAATCTTAAAATACACCTCGTTGGCAAGCTTGGCGGATTTACCTCAGCTGCATTTACCTTGGTTTACTGTAAATGATTCTCCTTGGGGCATTTCATTAGTTGGGCAAAAAGGAATGGATAGACAATTGATTGATGTGGCTATTCGTTGGCAGGGTAATCAATAGACATTAAAGATGTTAATCAAATAAAAAGGAGGCCAACAAAGCCTCCTTTTAAGTCATCTATTTATAGAATAATTTCTACTTCTTATAAAGAAGCGTACTCTAAAGTTACATCCGGATTTAGTGCTTCTAATGTACTTTGTGTAATCGCAAGATGGCTAATTGCGCCTTTGTGATCTTCAACTAGCGCAGCTGATTTAACCGTTAAGATGTCTTCACGAGACATATTTGCATGAACCAGCGCCACTTGCAGTGGTGGTAAGCTTGGGTTAAATGCCGCATTTTCAGCATACATGCCGTAATACACTTCACCACTTTCCATCTCAAGCGCAATACCACTTAAGTTATGTGAGTAAGGCGCATGACTGCGGTTTGCCGCTTCTAATGCTTTACGTAATAGTGGAGACTCAGTTTCTAACGCTAAGTTGTGCGAAAGAGGAGCAAGTAATCCGCCTTCAATGCCTAAATCTTTAGGACCAAAAGACTCAGGTAAATATTCTTGCAGAGATTTTTCATTACGCTCAGGAAGTTGAACCATTAAAGAATCAGCGGTTGTTAGCTCATTCATAAATTGACGACAGTGACCACAAGGGCTGAAGTTAATCGTAATATCAGAAATACCCGTTTCACCTTGGATCCACGCATGGCTAATTGCCGACTGTTCAGCGTGAATAGTTTGGCCAAGTTGAACATCGTTGTATTCCATGTTTGCGCCAAAATAAAGGTTACCAGTCAAACCACGAGCAATCGCACCGACATAAAAATTGGAAATAGGAGCAACAGAGAAAGCAGCAGCAAGAGGTAATAATGCTAAGCGTAATTCTTTATCGCTTAACTGGCTGTCAGCTTGCAGTGATTGAAATTGTTCCTTGCTAATTACACCTTTAAATTCAGTATTAATAATCGGTGTTAATGAAGTACGCAGGGCTTCAGGTAAGTTCGCTAGGGCTTCTTCTAAGCGTTGTTGTAGTCTTGTCATGAGTAGGGTGATCCTTTTAAGTTCTTATAGGATCATTTTAGTGACAATTGAGCTGGAAACATAGATCAAAATCACACTCATTGATGTAAAGTTACATAAATTACATCAATGAGAGAGAAGTCACACCATATTGGTGCTGTTTTGAGCGCGATTATTTCATCATTACCATGAAGGAGTAGATAATCGGCGCAACGAGAGAGGTGATGATCCCACAAATAACTAGGGCTAATGAACTGAATGCTGCATCTTGTGGATTCTCTTCAGCTGCTTGAGCTGTCCCCAATGCGTGAGAAACATTACCCATTGTTAGACCACGAGCAAGTGAGCTCTTAATACCCAACATGTTATAAATTGGGTAAGCAAAAATTGCCCCCATCAAACCAGCCAGAAGTACTAAGATTGCTGCGATTGCCGCTTCACCTTCAAGCTGACTTGAAATAGCCATAGCAATAGGCGTCGTCACTGATTTTGGTAAAATACTCGCAACCAGTTGCATATCGGCTCCCATCCAAACCGCAAGGAACGCACCAGAGATCATTGAGAACAACGAACCCACGCTACATGCAAGCAAGATGATTTTCCAGTTCGCTCGAATATGAGGTAATTGCTCATACAAAGGATAAGCAAGTGCAACCACGGCAGGTTGTAACAAGTAACTTAGGAAAGCATTATCAGCATAATAGGTTTCGTAAGGTACATGCAGAACCATCAAGATAGGAATAACAATACACACACTCAGCAATAACGGGTTATTCACTGGGTGAGGGAAACGTTTTGCAAACCAACGAGCAGAGTAAAAAACGATAAGTGTAAGAATGACCCACATTAGCTGTTACCTCTATCAATTTTGTCGATAAAGAGTGCTAAGCAAACCAATACTAATAATGAACCACCAGCCGTACTCACAATAATTGGAACTGCATTGTTAAGTAGTAAATCAAAATGGGTCATTAAACCTACCGAAATAGGAATAAACAAGATCAGCATATTGCGCATAAAAAATTGGCAACCTGTTGCTGTCCAATCTGGTTTGCAAATACCGATAACCATAGCGGTGAATAAAATAAGCATTCCAATAATGCTTCCCGGAACAGATATGTTCAACCAAGATTGAATGCCGTTACCAGCAAACAACGAGGCGAAGATCCAAGCGAAAGAATAAAGATATTTAATCATGATATTAATTGTTGTACGTAGTTATACACGGCTTTTAAAATAGCCACTTTTTTGTCATTACCTTCGGACTCAAGGTATAGATTTTCAAAACTCGCTTCATAATCTGGCAAGTGAGTTTGAAAATAGTCTTGAAGGTGAGCGTGCCATCTTAATTGCTCAGCTTCGTTTAATGTGTGCGGGAAGTTACGTGCACGGTATCGGAATAACAGTGGTTTGATACGTGGATCTGTCACGTTTGGTTCAAAGTCAATTAACTGTTCAGGCGTTGATTGACGAATAATATCAATGGTTGCTTTATCAGCATGTGAGAAGAAACCATCGTAAAGAAGCGTATCCACATTGGTTGATTTCTCGTAGTTTGGCTCAATGCTGTACAGCTCAATCAGTTTTTGTCTGATCTCAGGGTTTTCACGTATTACTTTAAGATTACGTAAACACGCTTCGCGATCCACATTCAAATTAGCGGCATTTTCAGCAGTTAATGTTTTTGCAGGGGCAAGAACAGGGCACTTATTCAAATGCACTAATTTAACAGGAACTGGAAGCTCATCAGGACCAAGCTCAGAACGTTTGGTGTACATACGCTGATGCAGTTCTTCAACATTCAACTCAAGAAAAACACTTGGGTCTAAAGCCAAATCAATAGTAATAACGGCATTATTATTGGTTGGATGCCAAGCCACAGGCACTATCCAACTGATGTTACCTCTATCTACACCAAACATGCCTGAAACATGCATAAGTGGTGTCATTTCAACTATGTCGATTAATGTCGCTGCTTTCTTCTTGTTACGCATAGAAAGCAAATAGTTAAACATTTTTGGCTGTGCTTGTTTTACTTTTTTAGCTAACTCGATGGTCGCGATAACATCGGCCATGGCATCGTGGGCATTGGCGTGTTCAATGCCATTTTCAACAGAGAGCTTTTCAAGTTTAAAACTTGGTCTTCCTTCTTCATCTTTAGGCCAATTAATGCCTTCAGGGCGAAGTGCATAAACCGCACGCATTACATCTAATAGATCCCAACGAGAGTTGCCGTTTTGCCAGCTCCAACCATAAGGTTCAAAGAAGTTACGATAGAGCGTGTAGCGAGAAACCTCATCATCAAAACGAATGTTGTTATAACCTAAAGAACAAGTATTAGGCTGTGATAATTCATGATGAATTTTGGCAATAAATTCTGGCTCAGAAAGTCCTTTATTAACGGCGGTTTGTGGCGTAATACCCGTAATCAAACACGCTTCAGGTGAGGGAAGGTAATCAACTGGAGGACGGCAGTAAATAACTAAAGGCTCACCGATAATATTGAAATCTTCATCAGTGCGGACACCAGCAAATTGGCACGGTCGATCAAGAGAAGGGCTAGTTCCCCATGTTTCATAATCAAAAAAGAAGAAACTAGGTGCATTGTTTTGTGGCATAAGTGATGTCCAATGATAAGCAATACATTGATTATCAGAGATCTATCACACAATCGCAAGGCATTAGAGAATTATCAGAGGTGAAAGTTAGCAGAGCTCTTGGTTTGGAAGAACAACAAATGAATATTGAACGTGTAGTCGTAAAGTTTGATTTAAAAGGGATAAGCAACTTCAAAGTTCACCAAAAGATAGTTTGGAAGAATTAAGGTCTAACAGTGTTCGATTGCTCATGGTTATGGAGAGTGGGGTATTTGTGAGTTCACAAGTTGTTCCGAATGATTGTTGTGTGTTTGGATTAACCGAGATCCCTAAGTTGCTCAAAGAACCGAGGTTATTCTCAGTAAAAACTTTGTTAGAAGTCGGAAAAGTAGCAACAGAAAGAGCATATGAGTTATCTCAGTACTAACATTCACTTTAATGACTACTCTAAAAATAAGGTTATTTATAGGGTGGGTAATGTTGTAAATCACATTTTTATGAAACAAAAGCATTCCTAAATCTATAACAAATGTATCAACACGATTTTCTACACTCGGCGTTGTAGGTTTGTCTTTCATTTCAGTGTTTAAGGCGTTAAGATTCAGGTTGTTTTGCATAGTTGTAAACGTGTTATGCAGGCGTTATTTTACAAAATATCTTTATGATTTATTACACTGGGCATTAATCTTTGATGCAGCAGGAGTAGTGCAATGCACACATATTGGTGAGCGTTAGCAAGGAAAAATTATTTCACACTTGGGGTTCTCAGTTCATCAAGTGCTACGTTTAGAATTAAAGAACTGCTTTGTTCGTCATGGTTGTAGCGTGTTATGACGGCATTATATGAAAATTGGAGTATATTTGTTCATGATAAAAGCTATTGAGATAAAGAATTTCAAATCAGCAGAAAAATTAAACCTGAAATTTGGAAGAATAAATACTTTTATTGGAGAAAATGGCTCAGGTAAAAGTACAGTATTGGAAGCCCTTGCATTTGCTGTTGCTGCAGAAAATGATCGTTTAGAAAGTGAATTTTTGGAAAATCGAGGTATTCGAATTACATCTCCTGAATTTATGAGATCTTGCTTCAATGATGAGTCAGTTGATAACCCTATTGAGATTAAACTATTTTTAAATGATGAAGGTTCTACTGCGAGGAATTATATTTTTGAAAATAAAAATGAATTTTTTTCAGAGTGGAAAATAGTTAAAGACACGATAGTAAATAGTTCTCCAGATGAGTCAGTAAGTTCTAAGGATTATTATTCTATAAAAGCAAGGATTAAAGCTTTTAATAAACTATTATCTAGAGATGAGTTCTCAAAAATTCTTAATTCTGATAATTCGGAATTAAAAGCAAGTGTAGAACATTTAAAAAATGAAGAATTTCTTAAAGAAATAGATGATGCAGAAGAGTTAATTAAAGAATTAGAATCGACAGTAACTGAAGGGATGGAACCATTAAATAATTTTGCAATTTACTCACCAGAAAACAAGCAGTTAAGAAACTTAAAAGAAGAAGGGGCTTTGCGCCCAATAGGTATACAAGGACAAGGATTATTTAAGCTATTAAGACAAATTCATAAAGAACAACCAGATGCTATGCGTGATATTGAGAAAGGTTTAAAATTAATCGGTTGGTACGAGTCTATGGATTTAGATAATGAACCAGAGTTGATTGAAGATGAATTGTTTATTAAAGACCGATACCTACCAATGTCATTTACTCAACGAAGTGCAAATGAAGGTTTTCTATATATGTTATTTTATATGGCATTATTGGTCTCTAAAGTAACACCTAGAATATTTGCAATTGATAATATAGATGCAGCGCTAAATCCTAAACTTTGTACCAAACTAATGACCTATATTGTGGAATTAGCTGAGAAGTATGATAAACAAGTATTCTTAACTACGCATAACCCAGCAATTTTGGATGGTATAAACTTATTTGATGAGCAACAAAAATTATTTGTTGTCTCTAGAAAGAAAAGAGGACAAACCTCTGTTCGTGAGTTTAAGTCTAGTCAAATGCCAACTACGCATAATATAGCTAAAAAATTCGATACAAAAAATGAAGAATACTTAATGCTTTCAGAGGCCATGATTCGCGGTTATATTGGTGGGATACCTAAAGGTTTTTAGATGAGTTTTGGATTAGTATGTGAAGGACCAACCGATCAAATCACGATTGAGAATATATTATGTGGTTTTTTTGATGATGATATCTCTGATGTTATCAATAAACTTCAACCTGGAGGAGCCTCCGAATCTAATGGTGAAGGTGGATGGGAGCGAGTTTTAACTTATTTATCAAGTTATAAATTTCGAGATTCATTTTTAATGAATCAGTATGTAGTTATTCAGATTGATACTGATGTTTGTCATATGAAGGGGTTCGATATCCCTTTAGTTGATGAAGGTGGCATCACTTTAAATGACGTTTCTGAAATTGTACTTAAAGTTAAAGATAAGCTAATTTCTCAAATTGATTCAGGAGAAGATGATTTTTTTGAAAACAATAAAGATAAAATCATCTTTGCGATATCTGTACACTGTTTAGAAACATGGATATTTAAGCATTATAATAATGACCCTAAATTGAATAAAATGATTAATAATGGCGAATCAAGGCTGGTTGAGATTATACAGCGGATTCATCATGGAGATAGAGAAAAATTAGGGCTATACCTTGAAAGGGAAGGGAAAACTTTTAAAATGCATAAGATATATGAGGCTTATGATGAACTTACAATGCCATTTTTTAAGAAAGGTGGTGATACTAGAATTGAAGAGTTATCTAGAAAAGATGAAAGTTTTAAATTTTTCATTGATGAATTGACTGAAAAAGCATCTGACTTCCTTGACTAAATCTTATTATAAAGCATAATTACCACATTGAAGAACCTCGCCCATCCGGCGGGGTTTTTTTATACCTGCAATTTATGACGTTTACTGGCACCTTTCGGGGTGTTTTTTTATGGGGGAAATATGCAAGAAAAGATAAGTTCTTTATCCGCGTATGTTTCTGGTCGGGCTTTTGCTTTGTTTGGTGCGTTCTCATTGCAAGATTGGATGAGCATCGTTGGTGGGGGG
>NZ_WOBR01000004.1:435723-1418672 GCF_009727955.1 Aliivibrio fischeri
GGGGGGGGGGGGGGCGTGGTGTCTACCGTGTTAATTAACCGACATTACAAAAAGAAAACGCTCGAAGAAATTCGCAAACGTCCCATCAGCGAGAAATTATATGAAGAGATTAGCGACTAAAGCCATTTGTTCAGTGGGAGTTATACTGGGCGTTGTCTTTGGCATTGATTTCAATTTGGTTACCAGCAAGCATGGTTTATCGCATATCGCACCGAACACACCAAATTAATAAAACCCAATATTCAACTTTCAAACTAAGATATTGCGATCTATTTTGTAAGCGACACTTCTTCTGCGGAAACCATTGTAAACAACGCTATTAAAACTGAAGTTACCCAAGCACAATACGATGCGATGGCCACTTCATGATTTACGAAGGGTGGGCAGAACGGTATGGACTGAATAAACTATGAAAAAGATAAGCACGATCAAGCCTATATTAATACTTATTAGGAAATGAAGAAGAAAGAAGCCCTAAATACCTACCATCAATGGTTAAATAATTGCTGTTACTGCTGTCTTAGTGCTGATCTAGTTGTTTAAGAGATCGTTTAAAAGATCATTAAAATCAAATCGAAAGTTCAATTCTCATTGTTAATTACAGAGGGTAGTAAAATCATGGAAAATTTAGCCAAAAATGAGCATATTTATGAAAATTTATTGAAATGCGCACATTCAGTACCACACCAAGTTGGACAAGGAAAAAAGAGGGAGAGAGAAGCATTACTTAACTTGTAGTTGCATGCGCACCTAACGGGTGTGGTTGAGTATAGGTATATTAAAAAACTAATTCCCTAAACTTAAAGAAGGCATTAATGGGTTTATACGTTTACAACCATCATGCAAGCATAAGATTTGCATTAACTCTCTAAATGGAAGAAGAGCTTCTTCAATGATACTTTCACGAATGATAAGGTTTTTATCATCATCCTTTGTTACAAAAGCCGTTAGGTTTTGTTCTAGTATTAAGAAGTCTTCGTGTAAGTCAATTCGCTGTGCTAAGTCATCAAAAATATCACGGTAAGAAATGATGCTATTTTGTGGCTTACTGTCTATTATTTCAGTTAAATAGCTGAGAGTTAAAATATGCCAAGAATTAAACATCCACAAACATGAATATTCTTTTTTATAGCGCAGAACATATGAAAGCTTAGGATAAACTTGAGATGATA
Organism: Aliivibrio fischeri; assembly: GCF_009727955.1. Classification (GTDB taxonomy): domain Bacteria; phylum Pseudomonadota; class Gammaproteobacteria; order Enterobacterales; family Vibrionaceae; genus Aliivibrio; species Aliivibrio fischeri_A. The sequence goes on from NZ_WOBR01000004.1 coordinate 436,896, forward strand.
ATTTATTTTTTTCATCCAATTAGACCAAGTTTGATAGTCTTTTTTATATAAATTGTCTGTATTTAATAAAAACCAATTCACATTACGTTTGAGTTGTTTTTTTAATTTGCATCTGTTTATGAATTGTTTTTTTGTATGTTCAATTCTTCTTGCAAGTCTTGGGTATTTTAACCAACTCCAAGTAGCTTGCTCATTTTCATTTATGGAAGGAGTTTGAATAATTGCACTTCCACCAAGTTTCGCAATATCATCGGGGATTTGGTTTCGTTCTAGGAGGAATGCTATCCATATAATGTGTTCGTTTAAATTCCCCTTAAGCAATGAATACTCTTGGGTTGATGCTACTTCAAAGACTTCAGTTAATTGAATTTCTTTCTGAGTAAAAACAGATACATTTTCACTATACTGAGTCCCTCCTATTTTATGTTTAAAGTATTGAGTAAGGTCAGGAAGGGTGATTCGTTTGTCGAACATTAGTTTTGTCATTGATAATTTAGCACTGCGCTGCCGTTTTTGGTGAATACGAACTTTTTCTTTTGCTAAAAATACATTATGGTTCTGAATTAGCTCATCTCGGCACCATTCGTAAAGCCAAGTACTTTCGACGGCATACTCATTTAAGTCTTTTATCGCTTCATCAATATCTTTCGATAGATACGAACTCAAATCATATTCAATAGAGGCTATTTTGTTCTGTTGATAGTAAGCAGTTTTATCGTGCTCATTTTTATGCGTGACGCAAATTTCTATAGCAATAGTACCAATCTCAGTTTCAATAGTAACGTCTGCATAATAACGATCAATTTTAGTTTCTAATTGAGCTGAAAGAACTTTTAAATTTATCGCTTTGTTAGTAAGGAACTCATCTTTATATAGGAATGATACTTCTGGAAGTGTTATATATTCTGCGTTTAAAAAATGGTGTTGCGCAGCTAAATGAAGCTGAGTCATTAAGCAATTTCGATTTTCATCCTTAGAGTAGTGAGAAAAATGATTGCTACGACTGGATGAGCAATTATTTTTAGCAACAAGAGCGTCATTACATCCGAAACAGAAGCAATTGCATTTCAATCCATTAGCAACAGAATCGATATGTTCAAGCTTGTTTGTATCTTTACTTAATGCATAAGTTAGCATCGTAGATATTAATCCTAAAAGTTCGATTTAGTTAATTTATACCATAAGATAAGAGCGCTGTAGTTTTCATTGTAAAATAGTGGATCTTTATTTATTAGGTGCTTCTAGAACTTTAATGCTTACTTATGGGCGACATCCCGAGGAATGAAAATTTTCGGGCTCAATGATCAACACCGATAGTTTAATACTCTATTTTGAGTTGGCGTGATGCGTAACGCTTATTGAATGTGGGCAAAGTTTTTAGCTCTACCAACCCTAATTATTAGCCAAAAATGGCTAAATCTAAGTTATTAGTTAAAAATGGCTAAATTTGCACTTTCATGTAAACCGTTCTTGCTGATGCATATTATCTGCGATTTCTATCTACAACCAAAGCAATGGGTAGAATCAAAGAAAGAATCCACCTACCGCTCACCTGAGTTATATCTTCATTCTCTATTACACGGCATCGCATTATTAGTTCCTGTATTAATATTAGATATTGATTGGTTCAATGTTATCTGTGGTTATCACTACATTGCTCGGAACCTTAATATCACTTGGTTTAGATGTTAAAATTAAGTGATTAGAAAGATAGGGTGTAATTGATTCTGTGTAACTGCAGTTTAGTTCATTTACATTGTTTGAATTGTGAACAAAATCTCATTGAAAATATTCGCCAAAGTCATCGATTTAATTCTTTATTTGATTCATTTTATTCGGAGTATTATTCGATTGCTCCAAAACAATAACTCAATATAAGGGTAACAATAATGAAAAAAATAATATCATCTCTTAGTTTTGCTTTAGTTCTTATCTCTACACCTTCTTTTGCTGCCGATAACTACCTTTTAGAGCCAGAACTATCCTCTGTTAGCTTTACTACAATCAAAAATCAATTTGTTGTAGAGCCAGCGACGATAAACACGTTATCTGGCGAACTAAACAAGAGCGGTGAATTTAGCATCGATGTCGATCTTAAAGGGATAAGCACTGGCATTCCTATTCGAGATAATCGATTAAATGAGCTGTTCTTTGAATCGATGAAATACCCAGAGGTGGAAGTCAGCGGTAACGTTGATTTGTCAGCATTATCTAATGGCCCTAAAAAGCTAGTGATCCCTGCGAAAGTAACGTTATATGGAAAAACCAAATCGATAAATTTTCCTGTGGTGGTGTTAGAAGAGGGGAATCATATAATGGTTAGTTCTTCTTCTGCAGTCATTATAGGGGCTTCTGATTTTGGGATCCCAAGTGAAAACTTAACTAAACTTGCAGCAACAGTTGGTGGGATCAAAATTTCAGACAGAGTACCAGTGTCGTTAACATTAGTATTTAAAAAATAAACATCCATTAACATTTATAAAGGCTTGGCGAAATCCAAGCCTTTGTTGTTTTTGGGACATTGATAATAAAACTCAGACGTGGATTTTGCCTGTTTTATAAGCAAGTTATTGTAATTTAAGCCATAGAAGGTGTTTTATCTTTAAAAATTGTGTCTTAAAAATGAAAATTAGAAATAAATTGAAATATTTAAGTGTCTAATTTGTTAACCATCACCTATATTTATTCTCAATGAAACTTGGTTCGTATAAAAAATTAATACTGAAATCAAGACATAACAACATAGGAATAATTATGAATAAATATATGGCAGAGTTTATCGGTACATTTTGGCTTGTACTGGGTGGTTGTGGTAGTGCAGTACTGGCGGCAGCGTTTCCTGAACTAGGTATCGGGTTTGTTGGTGTATCACTGGCGTTTGGTCTAACGGTATTAACCATGGCGTTTGCCATTGGTCACATTTCAGGTTGTCACTTAAACCCTGCAGTATCAGTTGGTTTATGGGTAGGTGGTCGATTTGATGCTAAAGATTTAGTTCCATACATCGTATCTCAAGTTCTTGGTGGTATTGCGGCAGGTGGTATTTTATACCTAATCGCAAGCGGTCAAGCAGGTTTTGATCTAGCTGGTGGTTTTGCATCAAATGGTTTTGGTGAACACTCTCCAGGTGGTTACACAATGACAGCTGCACTTATTACAGAAGTAGTACTAACGGCAATGTTCTTAATTGTGATCATGGGTGCAACAGATAGCCGTGCTCCAGCAGGTTTTGCTCCAATTGCAATTGGTCTGTGTTTAACACTTATCCACCTTATCAGTATCCCTGTAACAAATACATCAGTTAACCCGGCTCGTAGTACAGCAGTAGCGGTTTATGTTGGTGATTGGGCAACGTCGCAACTTTGGTTGTTCTGGGTTGCTCCGATTGTAGGTGCGGTAATTGGTGCACTTATCTATAAAGTAATGGCGAAAGAATCATAATCGCTGTTTCATTATAAACACATACAAAAATGCCGATGATTAACGTCATCGGCATTTTTATTTTTACTTCTGGTTCATCTTTTCCATTTCTGCTAAATCATACTGCCTGATATCGATTTTTGCGTAATCGTTGCAGTGTTCACAGGCGTAATATTTTGCACCGTCGCAGTATTGATGTTGCAGAACCATCGCTGGCTTTCTACACCAGTCACAATAACCTTCTAAATTAAACATAAGACTTCTTTCTCTTTATTCTATTAAGATTTATACGTTAAATTATTGTTGTTACATTTTGATAACATATAAAAGTGGTGCGAAGTATACCGAACAAGAATGATATGTAAAGTCTAAGTCTCGTATTCCGTGTACGTTATCGTTTAATTGAATTATAAGCCTTATTAATTTCAGCAAGCATCACACCATCAGCACCGTGGTCAGGGTGGTGGAGTTGAGCCAGTTTTCTATATTGTTTTTTAATTTCGCTGCTTTCACTTGCAACAGTCACCCCTAATAATTGATGAGGTGTAAACTGTGAAAGTGGTTTCTTACCATCTAACTCAATAGTTAGTCTTTTAATGGTGGCTTCTTGAGCATCCGCACGGATCTTTAATTTGTCATTACTGTCTTGCAGCTGCTTCATTTTTTCATTTTGTAATGATTTAGCGAAACTGGTTTTAAGTGGGTCGTCATTTTTAGTTCGCTTCATGGTTTGTTTAAGACGTAAAACCAAGAAGACTAACACCACAATCATAATGGCGATTAACAGGTAGCTGCCAAGAGTAATTAGAGCCGTTGGTTTTTCCATTTGAGTAATGATGATGGTTTTTGGCTCTGGCTCGACAACTTTCGGCTCTTCTGGCTGTTGAGTTGATTTCAGTTGTTCTTCTTTTTGTTGCATCTTAATCTCTTGAAGTACACGTTCATAACCAAGCATAGCTTCGCCATGACCATTATGAGACGCAATTTGGTACCACAAAGACGCGTTATATAAATCAACAGAACCAGAAAGGCCGTATTCGTAAATCTCACCTAAATAGAATTGTGAAGGTGGGTGGTTTTGTGTTGCAGCTCGCGTAAACCAATAAATGGCTTGTTTAATGTCCTGAGCAACCCCGTAACCATTTTTGTAAATTTGTCCAAGGTTAAACTGTGCAGAGGTAAGGTCTTGCATCGCTGCTTGTTTATACCACTGGATAGAATAATCGATATTCTTAGGGCGATTAGTACCTGATTCGTATTCCATTGCTAATTTTAATTGAGCACGAGCATCACCAGATTCTGCTTTATCTTCAAGAGAATCAGCATGAACGGCGAAACTAAAAAGTAGAACAACAGCAAGTAAAACAGAACGGATCATAAATATAAAATTATTAACAATAAAAAGGCGGCGACAGTGTAGCGAGAGGGAGATAGAAAAGTAAAGATAAAAGGAGAGATAAGAAGAGATGTAACGATGAATTTGCAGATTTACAAAAAAGCAGCCAATCTCAGCTGCTTCTTTGTTGCTTTCTTTTTATAGTTGTTCGTTTATGTATATGGTTTTTCCATCTTTAATGGTTTCTAGAATTGGAATGTCTTTTATCTTCATTGGGTCAATTTCAAGTAAGTTATCATCTAAGATCACCAAGTCGGCACGTTTTCCAACTTCAATAGAGCCTTTGCTTTTCTCTTCAAAATTTTGATACGCCGCATTAATGGTTATCGCTTCTAATGCTTGGTATGGCGTGATTTTATGATGTTCACCTAAGGTTTGATTACTGCGTGTTACACGATTTACCGCGCTCCACATATTGGTCATCATATCTGGAAATAACACAGGGGCGTCCATGTGAATCGTAAACATCAAATCATTTGAATTTGCCCAACCCATAGGTGAGATGTTAGATGCACGCCAAGGGCCTAACACCGAGTCACGATGCCAATCTCCCCAAAAGAAGGTATGAGCAGGGAAGAAAGAAGGGATCATCTCATTTTTCTTCATGCGTTTTATCTGATCTAAACGTGTGGTTTGAGCGTGGATTACTACGGTTCGGCGATCTTCTTTGCCGTATTTCGCATCAGCAAGTTCTACCGCATTTAATAAAATATCTGCTGACGCATCACCATTACTATGACTTAGGATCTGAGCATTGACTTGATACGCTTTATCTACCCACTGATTCATTTCTTCTTGGGTTAACACTGGGTAGCCGTGGTAATCATAAGCGTGGCTGTGTGGTGGTTCAAAATAGGGAGTAGAAAGGTAAGCGGTTTTCCCTTGTGGAGAGCCATCACCTACCATTTTCACTCCTGCTAACGTTAAGCCATTAATCGAAGATTTCATCGGCAATAATGTCATTGCTTCTTCTAAATCCACCCATTTTGCGTAAGCAAGTAGGTCAATTTTTAATAAGTCTTGCTCTGCCATGGTTTTCATTGCATTAAGTGCAGGAAGCGTTGCTAAGCCTTCTTGTGTGGTAGTAATGCCATAACCTGCGTATAAATCTTGAACTTTGCCAAAACGACGAATCGCATCTTCTTGCGTCATTTCAGGAAGGTTTCCTAAAATCGGGTAAATGGCAGATTCTTCTAATACGCCAGTGAGTTCGTCATTATTATCACGACGCAATACGCCACCATCAGGATTCGTACTTTGCTTGGTGAATCCAATGAAATCTAGCCCTTTGCTGTTACAACTCGCAAGGTGTCCTGATATATGCATTGCACAGAAAGGGTACTCTTTACTGAAAGAATCAAAGAATTGTTTAGTAGGGTGCTGCTTTTCTTTTAGCTCGGCATCGTCATAACCAAAAGCAACATGAAGGCTGTTTTTATCAAGATTTGGTTGGCTAAAATAGGCTGTCATTATTTGTTCAATATCATCAAACGAGTTCACCTCTCCCATTGGTGCAGGGTAAAGGAACGGGCTTTCAATTAAAGGCAGATATTGAGCAAAATGACCGTGACTGTCGATAAACCCTGGTGCAAGAGTTTTGCCTTTTAAATCTCTGATTTGGGTATTGGTGCCTTTTTTATTAAGGATCTCTTGGTTATTACCTACAGCGACAATGATGCCATCTTTTATTGCAATCGCTTCAGCGCGATCAGATTCACCCGTCACGGTAATAACATCACCATTGGTAAAAATTAGATCGGGTGAAGCCAATACAAAAGGTGAAACAAGAAAGCCTGCTAATAAACTCAATGGGAACGTCTTCATAATGTCCTCTCTGTTCGTAATCATAGTTATTTATGAACTGAATAGGATTTTTTCATGGAATACCAAAACAAAGAAATCGATTATGATAGGGTATGCCTAACAAGTTGGGTGGGCATATAACATCAAAGGAGTGATTGAATGCATACATTAGAGCAAGTGAGCGCTTTTGTTGCCGTGTATGAACATGGCTCGTACAGCAGTGCAGCGCGAGAGCTTAAAAAATCCCGAACGACAGTGCGTGAACACGTAGTTACCTATGAAGATTTATTAGGGTATTCATTGTTTGTGATAGAAGGCAGAAAAGCGATCCCCACAGAGAAAGCCGAGCAGCTGTATCATCGTGCTAAGTTAGTTGAAAAACAAAATCGCTCTTTGTTTGTGCAAAGCCAAGCCTTGTACGATTCTAACGTTCATACCATTACGATTTACTATGATGTGATCACGCCACTCAGTTTAATTACGCACATTGAAAACCGTGTGATGGATTATAACTCAGACATCATTATTAATTGGAAGCACCGAACTCGGCAAGAAGCCATGGATAAACTCCAAGAAGGTGAATGTGATATTGCCATCATGCCGTATCGTGGACAGCTGTTTGCAGAGAAAGAAGTTACATGGAAAGCGATAAAACCCATCCAAGTTAGCTGTTATGCAAGCGTCAATTCACCTTTGGCATTAATTGATGATTTAAGACTCGAAAATCTGATGCTAGAGACACAATACGTCACCGAGAACTTTGCGACCTTAAAACTGAATTTTGCCTCGATTCAAGTTTCCCCAAAAATGCACATTGTCAGTAATAACGATCTGTTGTGTGAGTTAGTAAAACAGCATGGCTGGACAATTATGCCAAGGCATTACATGATGCCATACGTAGAGAGAGGCGAACTTATTGAGCTGAACTTAAAAGAGCTTGGTCACAACCTCTCTTTTGGTCTTAATGCTTTTTATTGTTATGGAAAACCAGATGCAGAAGTGTTTGGGCTTATTCTTGAGTGGATTGAGGAATGGAGTGAGGCGTTGGAGCGTTGTTGAGTTATTTAAATTGAATTTGAGTCAAACCTAGAGCGAAGGGTGATGTTTGTTTATTCGCAATGAGAAAGCCAACTTGCTTGATATCATTCGCCACGAGTTCAGGAGCGTGATTAAGTAATCGTCCTCTAAAAACAGCTTGAAAATTGTGTAAGTGAAATGTCTTTTTCTGCTCCTTTCCTTTAGTGGTGTCAAAATCGTGTTTGTATTGAATGCGATCACCATTCTTCCATGTGGTAAGTCTTAATTGATAGGTATGTCCATCACCCGTAAACATGAGTTCTATTGTGTTTACCTCTTTAGATAGAGATTCAATAGAACGTTTGATAGAGCTGAAACCACCATTGTTTTCTAATGATAATTCACCTTGAAATCGGCATGTATTTCCATCGTAATGAAGCTGACCACATGAAATACCACCCATTACGTTGTCATTTATGGCTAACCATTTTTGATGCTCGTTGGGCTGTGTAAAATCAATAATTTCAAGTTGTTGTCCATTCATCTTAACTTTCCTTAACACTATGATTTGCTGTGATCATTGCTAAACATTGGTTGGTGAAATCTGAGTAGTTTGATGATTTGTCGAATTCAATTTTAAGTGAACCATGAAACATCAATGTGACGGTCACATCTTTATAGCCCAGCCAACAGGTATATCCATCGTAATCATGCCATGCGGATATATCGTCTAATACATATCTATTATCCAGTAACTTTCCAGATGAACGAACGCAATCAAATACCCTAAGAAACTCTTTAATCGTCAGTCTGTTATCCATATGTAACTCCTCGTTCGTATACAAATAAAAGCACTTTTTTATTACTAAGCTAACTACGAGCTTGCACTATACCTAGATCACCATTTCGATTAACTAGTTTGAATTAGTTGATCTTTTTGTGAACCACAAAGTGCTTTCCTGCGTAATTTCTCTGTAGGTGGTCGGTAATGATTCCGTTTTTAGTATCGAGCGATCAATGACGTTATGGAGAGCAGCATGAAAAAATCACAGTTGCCAGAAAAAATATGCGTTGTTTGCCAGAGACCATTTAGTTGGCGAAAGAAATGGGAGCGAGACTGGCCAATGGTTAAATATTGCTCCAAGCGCTGTCGGTCTTCACGACATCAAAGTGAATAATAAATCCACATATGAAGATTTAAGATAGAGGATGATTATGAATGCCACCGCTGACCGCTTACGACTCATTTTAGGTGACCAATTAAATGCCAGCCATTCATGGTTTCAACACATCGATCCACAAACGATTTACGTGATTGCAGAAATGCATCAAGAAACCGCCTATGTAAAACACCATGTACAAAAAGTGTGTGCTTTTTTTGCTGCGATGGCACAATTTGCAACTGCATTAGAAAGTGCGGGGCATCGAGTGATGCACTTAACCTTGGACGATACGAAGCCATTTGAAAGAATAGAGGATTTATTAGACCACCTTATTGCTGAACACCATATTACCCATTTTGAGTATCAACTCCCTGACGAATACCGTTTACGTAGCACACTAGAGCGTTATTGCTTGTCATTATCAATATCTTCTCAAGTTTATGAAAGTGAACACTTCTTTCTTTCTGAAACACTAATTGAAAAAGAGTTTAAACCGAACCAACATCATCGTATGGAACCTTTTTACCGTAAGATGAGAAAGCGCTTTAATATACTGATGGAAGAGGGAGAACCCGTTGCTGGCAAATGGAATTTTGATAGCGCAAATCAAAACAAATTAAAGGCAAGTGAGTTTGATTGTGTACCCACGCCATTATTATTCGCTAACGATGTCACTGATATTCTTAAGCGTCTGAAACGTCATAATGTGACGATGATTGGACAAGTGAATAATCAACTGTTGTGGCCTGTAAATCGGCAGCAGGCGAGTGAGTTATTAGTGTTTTTCTGTCGTTATTGCTTACCGTTGTTTGGGAAATTTCAAGATGCAATGACATGTAAACTTGATGATATGCTCACGCAGAAACAATGGAGCTTGTTTCATAGCCGTTTATCCTTTGCTCTTAATGCAAAAATACTCAGTCCTATGCAAGTGATTGATGCTGCTATTACGGAATTTAATCAACGCCCAGATGCCATAGATATTGCTCAGATTGAAGGTTTTGTTCGTCAAATTCTAGGGTGGAGAGAATTTGTTCGTGGGATCTACTGGCGCAATATGCCTGATTATCAAAACCTAAATAAACTTGAAGCGTCACGATCATTACCAAGTTGGTTTTGGACAGGGAAAACAAAGATGAATTGTATGCATCATGCGATACAGCAGTCTCTTGATTTCGCCTACGCACACCATATTCAACGTTTGATGATCACGGGTAATTTTTGTTTATTAACAGGCATTAAACCTGATGAAGTAGATGAGTGGTATTTAGGGATTTATATCGACGCAATTGAGTGGGTTGAAATGCCAAATACTCGTGGCATGAGCCAGTTTGCAGATGGTGGTATTGTTGCCTCTAAGGCTTATGCTGCCAGTGGTAACTACGTGAATAAAATGAGTGATTATTGCTCCGATTGTCACTATAACGTGAAACAAATAACTGAACCAAAAGCATGCCCATTAAACGCACTGTATTGGCACTTTATGCATACACATATTGAGCAGTTTAATAATAATCCTCGTTCTAGAATGGTCTATGCAAATTGGCAGAAAAAATCAGAAGAACAGCAGCAAGTTATTTTAGAGAGAGCAGAAAAACTGCTGTCTGATCTTGAGAAATTATAGATGCTTGTCATTCATTTTTTTAACAATTCTGCTTATATGAACAGTTACTCTCATAGTTTTTACGGTAGGTAGAGCATCCCCAAAAAGCGCCATATTTGCCTTGTCTAAGCTTCATTTCACTTCCGCAGTTTTGGCAAAGTGGACGTTTATCGCCACAACTGACATCAATACAAACTTGATAGCTGTTTGTGGCATCGTGTGCCATTGGGCTTCCACATTTAGTACATGGCGTTTCTTTGTGCTTGCAGCGTGGATAAAGAGAGCAAGACATGAACTTCCCATATTGACCCGCTTTTGGTCTTAGCACCCCAGAACCACATTGATGGCAAGTGATCTTCTCTGCTTCTTTTTGAATAAGAGACACATCAAATTCATTGGTCTCTACAGGGTATTTGGCTTTAATAAGCTCAGTGACAAATTCACTCGCATCCATCATATCAACCAGAAGATAAACACGATGTTTTGCACGAGTTAAAGCAACATAAAATAAGCGTCGCTCTTCTGCATATTCAAATTTATCTCCTTGTGGTAACAACGCATCTACTAGTGGTGGCGTCTGTTTTTCAGAAGGGAAACCGTGTTTACCAGTGGCCAACCCCATAACAACGACATACTCCGCTTCTTTACCTTTTGATGCATGAAAAGATTGAAGCTCAATATCCAGTGATGAGTACTGGTGTTTTATTCTTCTTAAAAGGTTTAAATCGGGGAGTTGATACCAATACCGAGCAAGTAAATAGACTTTATTTTTACTCGGTGTTTTAGAAGCAATGACTTGATTAGATATTGCCGTGAGTGCTTTATCTAATGCTGATATACCAGAATCTTCAATACCTTGACGAACAATACTGACGGCAGGGCGGTCAACTTGCACAAGTGATTTAATGTCTTTTTTCAATTGAACAGGATTCTGCGTAACAAAACGAGTGGCGACATCACCAATAGAGCTGTTAAATCGAAAAGTCATGTCTAAAGTCGTTTCAGAGGTTGCACCAAAGTAGTTAGAGAACTCCGTTGTAAGGCGTACATCTGCACCACTAAAACGATATATTGCTTGCCAATCATCACCCACACAAAATAGTGATGATTTAACCGTATTATCACGCAAAGCCTTAACTAATCTTGCTCTTGGTTCTGAAATATCTTGGAATTCATCCACCAACAGAAACTTCCATGGAGAGTGAAACTGACGGTTTTGAACGTATTCTAAGGCTTTACCTATCATATCGTTAAAGTCGATAACTTGATTATCGTTTAAATACTTAGCATAACGTTGATAAAGCGGCATTAATAATTCCAACGCCTTTGTTGTTTGCATTGGGTCAACGGATTCTTTAATGATTTTATCGACACCGCTTTCATCAAGACACGCCGCTTTGTACATATCAACCAATGCACCTAATAATTTTGCTAACTCTGTTACTTGTCCCAGTTGTTCTAAATTATCAAGTAAGGCGTTATCAGAGACAGGTTCTAATTTTACGCCTCGAGCGAGTAACTCTTTTTCAAGCGTTTGTGGCAGTTTTCTTTTTTTATGCTGATGGTAAAAAACCTCAACATAACCTGTGCCATATTGCTTATGTGTCTTGCGTTTCCATTCAATACCTTGCTGATAGCGCTCTCTATTTATGTATGGTGCAGTATCCCCATTTTCATCAGTACCGTAATATTCAATGTAGATATCATAATCAGGGAGATAAAAATCAGGCTCGTATTGACGGTACTTCTCTGTAGCTACATCAAAGCGGTATTTGGCTTCATATTGATACTTAATTCCTTTTCTAAATAACCAATTGGCAACAACAAGCTCACCGTAGCTTTTTACCTTCTCGCCATTCATGGTTTGAACTTCATTATCATTTAGATATTTAAGGTAAGCGCCTTGAGATTCAAATTCCCACGGGTTTTTATCAACGAAATAATAAGAGCTAAAATAATCAAGTAATGCCTTTCTATAGTTATTATCACGCATAAGAATTTCAATCTCATCGTGCATCCATTTGGCTTTTACTTTTGGATTATCTTCAAGCTTAGATAGGCTAGGGGCTTTGCCTTCAACCTCAGAGATTATTTTTACACCAAGACTGTGAAAGGTACTCGCTTTTACATCATCAAAGCCCAGTTTTTCTTTGATTCGCTCATTCATTTCTTGAGCAGCAATTCGGCCATAAGCGAGCATTAAGATCTGTTTTGGACTCGCTTTACCACTATTAACCAAATACCCAGCTTTACCGATCATGACGCTTGTTTTGCCTGTTCCTGCGCCAGCAAGTAAGAGGTTGTTGTCATTATCAGTAACACAAGCGATTCTTTGTCTATTGGTTAAAGGGTTAGATTCAACACTATCAAAAAAGGTTTGGTATTGAGCTAATTGCTTGTTCACATAACGTTGGCGAATCTTTTCAATATCTGCTGACGACCAATGATGAATATTGGTAAATTGAGTCGCCGTTTTATGCGCAAGCTCAGATAATCCTTCAACCTTATCCCAACCTTTCCAACGCTTAATTTCATTACGTACTACAGAACGGATATTTTCTATCGAAGAGTCTCTAAGAAACGTTGATGTGCACTGAATGTAAGCATCACTGAGAAAATCTTGTAAACGTTCTGCATTTTGATTCGCCCAAAAGGGAAAGAAACGCTTGGCATATTTAAAAGGCGTGAAATACCCCAACATTCGGTAGCGATGGTTTTTTCCTTGCGAGATAAACGTTAAACAACCGCCATCGATAGAAAGTGAAAGATTGGGTGGAGAATCGAGTTGATCCCACTTGATGATGGTTTCATTTTCGGCCTGAACAACACGTATTCCATCATTATCTATTGTTACAACCGCTTCTTTTTTAAAGAGGCGAGCAATCGGGTTTGTTGAAAGAATCCATGAAGTCATTATGTACGGCCAGATAAAGTGTGAAGTGACTCGAAAATTAGCTGTAGTCTAGCGTAATAAATAATGGACTGTATTTGAGCCAAGTTAACTTTTGTGAATTTGCAATCAATTTTGAGAAATGTTGATAGATTTACTCTGCTATTTGTAGAAGAAATATGCGGTCATGCGGTAATATGGCCTAAATTAAGACCTTGGAGTGTCGGTATTTATGGTCGATTTAAATCGAAAATTAGGTGGGGAGGCGTTTGATTGTGTTAGCGCTCGAAATATAGCATTACCCAGTTTAAAGGAGGGAAACATTGGCCAGACGAAGTAGTGGTTTAAGAACAGCTATAAAGGTTGTTAAGGCAATAGATAGAGCCAACAAGCAAGCTGCTCGTGAATCTCAACGCAGACAAAAAGCTCGTGAGCGAGCGAATGCTCAGGCAATAAGAGAGCATGAAAGAGAAGTGCGAGAAGCTGAGCGTGAATTGCAGCGGCAAGCAAGACTAAGGAAGTCTGCAGCAAAGCAAGCTTTTAAAGATGCTATAGCAAGCGCCGCCGAAGAGTATCAAGAGCGATGCGAAGAGCGAGCAGTCCTAAGAAAGCAATTTATACAAGAGGTTCTAAAGTAATCCATGGATAATAATTTACTGATGTTGGCAGGCTTATCATTAGTAGCTGTCGTACTAACTTATATTTTAACAAAGCGTTCAGCTAATAAAAAAATCGAGCAGTACAAGTCGTTAGATGAAGCACTAACCAAAACAAAAGAAGAATATGACTCAGTATGTATCAGTCGAAAAACAATAATTTCGGCTAATGAAGCTGCAAAGCAAGAGTTAGTTAAAATCAATGAAGAAACAGCTGAACTCCAAGTTTTAAAAGGACAAGATGATGCATTGAAAATTAGTATGAAAGAGCAGCAATTGATCTTAGATTCAATTAAAGACAAATTAGAGGAGCTTAATTCTAGTATTGATAAAGGTGAACTTGATTTGGAAGAGTTGATGGGAGATATCGACTTATATTCAAGACTTGATGAATATACATCTCATGGGCATTTCGAAATGCCGCAGTACCTTTATGAAACATCTACTAGATTTGTAGAAGAAATTAAATATATTAGGCAACAGCAGAAAGATATGATCAAAGATAAAACAGCGATCACTTTCCCAGAGTCGACGGTTATATCTAAAGACAAGTCATTTAATAATAAGATTTTAAATGGCCAAGTTAAACTCATGCTTACTGCTTTTAATATTGAATGTGACATGCTTATTGGTAAGGTATCACCTAGTTCTTTTGGACGTACTCTTGAGCGTATTGAAAAACTAGCTAATACACTCGAGAAGTTAGCTGCTACTTTGGAATGCGGCTTTGATATAGATTACATCGAACTAAAGTTCGAAGAGTGTAAGCTTCAATATCAATATACACTAAAAAAACAAGAAGAGATTGCGGAACAGAAACTTATCAAAGAGCAGATCCGTGAAGAACAACGAGCTATTAAAGAGTTTGAAAAAGCAATTTCGGATGCTGAAAAAGAAGAAAAAATGTATCGAAATCTTCTTGATAAAGCACAGCAAGAGCTTGCTAAAGCCACTGAGCAAGATCGCTCCGAGATGGAACAACGCATAATAATTATTGAACAACAACTTGCTGAAGCAGAAGCTAAAGAAGAACGAGCTAAGAGTATGGCTGAGCAAACCCGTAAGGGACACGTTTATGTTATAAGTAATATTGGTTCGTTTGGTGAGGATGTTTATAAGATTGGTCTTACTCGACGTTTAGAGCCAATGGATAGGGTTAAAGAATTGGGTGATGCAAGTGTACCATTCCCATTTGACGTACATGCCATGATTTACACTGATGATGCACCAGCGCTTGAAACAGCGCTACACCGAGAGTTTAATTCTAAACGTGTAAATGCGGTAAATCTTCGTAAAGAGTTCTTTAATACCGATCTCGTATCTATACAAGAAGCCGTTGAGAAGATTGCAGGAATAGAAGCTGAATTTAAAATGACCGCTTTAGCCGAAGATTACTATGAAAGTTTGAGATTAAGTGAATCGACATAAAGATCATGCAGTATTATGTGAAAATGCATTGTTTGGTTAGCTCTCTACCGTCAGATTTAGCCAAAATTCAACTTACTCAAAGTTAATGATTTAGGATTTTAATCCTAAGTCGTTTTCATCTCAAATTGAGCTAGCGTCATGTTCCCAAAGAAATAACGGAAATATAAAAACGGGATATAGTTATCCCGTTGATAGTGAATGAATTAAAGAGGCATACCGTTAAGCATTGGTTGACCATTAGATAATTCAAAGGTTGCACTGAAATTACCACTTGGTTCAGCATTAAAATATCTATCTACAACGTTTTTCAGTGGTGAAATATTTGCAATGGTATTTGGATCTACAATAATATCAATCTTAGAATGAATGTTGCGGATTACTGCATCGCCTACTTTATACTTAGGCATATTACTATAGTTATCTGGCTTAAGTTGAATGTTTCCATTTATACTTGATTCGTTAATTGATAATGAAAGTTCTTTTGCATTAATACCAGCTTCAAAAAATTGTTGCATAATCTCTTGCTGTTGTTTATTTGAATTGATGCTTGTTGAGTGTAAAGCAATGTCTCCTAATTCTTCTAGAAGATCTAATTGGATGCCTTCTACTGCTGTCTTGAAATTAAAATTTAAGTTAGGTACGGAAAATTGCTTAGCTTGAAGTGAAGCTTTTTGTATATTTATGTTAGTTGAAAATTTTGATCCGGTTTCATTTTCAGCAAGATTTATTGTCCAATTGCTATCTGACAATCTTATACCTTCTTTTGAGCGAGTACTTTGAAAGTTAAAATCACCAAGATTAAAATTGATAGAGCTGTTATTAGTTTCAATGTTATCTAAAAGTGTAAGATCTATATCTTTCATATTTAGTGCAAAAGAACTATCTCCTAAACTTATTGTTGGTAAGTTGGCTTTAAGAACTTGTTCTTTGTGGTCTGCAATTAAGTTAAATGAAAGCTTACCAATGTTAACCTTTTCTCTACGTGATTGAATGGCACCTAATTGAATATCACCATTCAGATCAAGTTGCTGGGTAGTTGTTGAGAACGTATATGTAATATTCTCATTAAAGGTAGTTACTTCCTTTATAAATTCAGCTGCAAAACCTTTATCTTTGGTTAATGCAAAGTTGCCATTCACATTTAAACCAAAAAGACCAATTTCAGCATAATGAGTCATGAGGAGGGGAAGTTTTTGTTGGCGTTTACCGTCAATAATAAAGTAGAAAGAGTATTCTTCTTTTATTTCTTTCCCATTAATTTGGCTAGAAACACGCTGAACTTGCAGTAATTGTGGATCAATTTTTTCTAAGCCGTTTAATACTTGAGTTGGAATTTCTTGACCAATTTTTTCAATCATGTAGTTATTGGCAGCAAAAGCTCCACCTAATAAAGCTAATGATACACCGCTAGCAACTAACACCTTATTCATGTTAAATCCTTATTATTAATTATTGGTTTACATGAGATTTTCACTCATTCACTTAGTATATATATAAAAGAAAAATAATCACTTTATATCTTCAATTTAAGGTTTTCAAGTTATTGATATTTATGTTAAAAATGATTTTATGTGCTGGGAGGTTGCGTTATTTAATGATTGAGTTTGATAAACAAATCACTCCCCATCAACTTTTTTGCAAGCATCATAAAACATAGATAAACTGAGTTAACTATTCCTGATTTTCATAAGATAATGAGATGTTACTTGAAGGCATTGAAACACTTTTAGTTTTAAGTAAAGAGAAGACAATGAGTCGTACAGGCAGCGTACTGTACCTTAGTCAATCTGCGGTGAGTAAGCGTATTACAAAACTAGAAAAGCGGTTAGGGAAAAAATTAATAGAGCCTAATGGCCGTTATGTCACGCTCACGGCTGATGCTAAATCGCTAATTGACAATATCGCTCCAACATTTAGCGAACTTTGTGGACGCATATATGAACAACAAGCCTTAGCGAATGACTCTTTACTTAGAATTGATTGCTCTGAAACGCTTGTGGCAGGGTATTTCAGCCAAGCGCTATCAACATGTTTTCATGATGATCCAAATTTGACCGTCACAACGAATCATACGCCACGAATTGTCGAAAACGTAAAATCAGGAAAAGCGACATTAGGCCTTTGTGCTGGGTATTTACCATCTGGGCATGGGTTATTAAGCTTCCATCTTTTTGATGAACCATTTTATGTTGTTAGCAACAAACATTTGGATAAGCTACCTAATGAATTGATAACAACGGATCTGACAAACAGTGCGAATACTCATCAATCGGTTATTTTAGAAGCCTTAAAAGTGAACCCTATAATGGAGCTAGATTCATATACCGCAGCAGCCCATTTAGCATTACAAGGGACTGCTCCGGCACTGATTCCTTTTTCGGTAATAAAAGCATTAAATATAGAAGAGCGTTATTTATATCAATATAGCGAGCTCAAACCGCTTTTTAGACCCATCTATATATGCACTAGACAAAATAATTATCGATTAGAGCGAGTTCAAAAAGTCATTACCGCACTTTCTGAACACATCAATATTAAGCTATGAGACGTTATTCACATATAGCGATGCAATCGACTTCAATCTTTAATCCAAAGTGCAATTCTCTGGTTGGTACTATGGTTCGCACCGGTTTATGATCGATAAAGTATTCTTTGCAAATATCATTAACCGTGTCCCACATATCAATGTCTGAAATGTAGATAACCAGTTTTAATATTTGTTGAAGATCGCTTCCTGCTTCTTCAAGAATGGTATGTAAATTATCTAATACACGACGGGTTTGTTGGTTTATATCACCGTTTATTTTTTCTCCTGTGTTTGGGTTAATTGGTAATTGGCCTGATACGTAAATTAACCCATTGTGTACTATCGCTTGAGAGTAATGTCCTGCTGCTTTTAATGAATTTTTAGTTTGAATATATTTCATTATTAACCTCTAATATCATTAATTAAATGTTCAATTGAGTTTGTTGCTTTGAGTCCATTTCCGGTTACGACACCAACGGTAAGCTCGTCAGGTTTGATTTCTTGCGTTTTTATAAGCTGAGCGATTCCTGCAAATGCCGTCGCTGATGTTGGTTCGATAAAGAATCCTTGCGCTCCCATTTCTTTTAATGCAGATTGAATTTGTTGTTCATTAACACTAATAAAATTCCCATTCGTTTCTTTGACAAATTGAACGATCTCATTCATACGTGATGAACGCTTAATCTTAATACCCTCGGCAATGGTATTTTCTGATGTAATGTTGATTTCTTTATTATTAAAGGTTTGAACGAACGGCTGAATGCTTTCACTTTGAATACCAAAAAGGCGAGGGAGTTTACTTATTTCTCCGCCTTTTAATAATTCAGAGAAACCGATATATGCTCCGGCGAGTAAACTTCCATTCCCTGCGGGAACAACAAAATTATCAGGGGCTTTATACCCACATTGTTCCCATATTTCATAAGCGATGGATTTGACGCCTTCGATAAATAGCGGATGCCAGTTATGCCCAACATAATGACTTCCATGAGTGACGCTGCTCTCTATTGCAGCTAGAGCGACGTCTTCTCTTGTTCCTTCTACTTCAATACAGTTAGCGCCGTATAATCGCGTTTGTGTGGTCTTTCCTTTGGATGTTCCAGCAGGCACAAATATGTTGCATTGCATGTTTCCTTTAGCGGCATAACCGGCATAAGCACTTCCTCCATTACCGCTTGAGTCTTCAGCAATGCTCGTTATTCCATGGTTGTTAAGGTAGTTGATTACAAGAGAGGCTCCTCGGTCTTTAAATGATCCTGTTGGTTGTAGCGAATCGAGTTTAACCAGTATTGGAGTTCCTGATATTTCAGCTTGGCAAAAAGGTGTGATGGCTTCATTGAAAGTGATATTGATATCGTCTTTTTTTACTGGGAAAGCACTAGAATAGCGTCTAGGTGTGAATTCATTTTCTATGAGATCTTTTTTACTAAATGACGTTTGAGGTTTAACCCATAGGGCAGAGCCACATTCACATTTAATGAGTTCAGGTTTCGGTGCGTATTCTTTATTACACGCCATACAGATGTATTTCATGGATGGTCACTTCTAAGTTTGATGAATTAGAAGAAATATTCTACGGGCGATTTTTTTATTTTATAAAGGAAAGCTCGGTATTCGTTCTATTCCCAAATGGAATAGGAGGTGAGGGAGTGGTTTATTAGCATTGAACAAAAAATGGATGTAGCCAGAACCACATCCATTTTATTAATGACATAGAGTAAAGCAGCTAATTAACGTCTAGCTTTTACCCCAAATAACGCTTCTCTAAGTGCGCTTTAAAGAAACTCGCATTTAGCACATCACCTGTTGCTTGCTTCACTAAATCATCTGTTGAGAATAGTGATGCCTTGCTCCAGATATTATCTGATAACCAAGTGAAAATAGGGCTTAAATCACCGCTTAGTGTGGCTTTCTCTACATCTACGGTTTGTTTCATTGCTGCCATAAATTGTGCTGCGTACATGGCACCTAATGTGTAGCTTGGGAAGTAACCAAAGCTGCCGTCTGTCCAGTGAATGTCTTGCATACAACCGTTTTTGTAATTGCCTTTGGTGGTTAAACCTAGGTATTGCTGCATTTTTGCATCCCACAGTTCAGGGATATCTTTATAGTTGATGTTACCATTCATTAAATCACGTTCGATTTCATAACGTAAAATAACGTGGGCAGGGTATGTCGCTTCATCGGCATCAACACGGATAAAATCAGGTTTTACACGAGTGTAGATTTTTTGCAGGTTATCGGTTTCAAAGATTTTTTGATCCGCATTCACAAAGTTCTTTTGTACTAATGGTGATAGCTGAGAAATAAACTCAGCACTGCGGCCTAATTGCATCTCAAAAAACAGGCTTTGAGATTCGTGAATTCCCATTGAGCGTGCTTCACCAACAGCAAGGCCTGCAAATTCTTTTGGTAAACCTTGTTCGTAACGAGCGTGTCCTGTCTCGTGAACAGTCCCCATCAAAGATTGCACAAAATCGTTTTCATCGTAACGTGTGGTAATACGAACATCAGTTGGTACGCCGCCACAGAAAGGGTGCATGCTGACATCAAGACGACCATGGTTAAAATCAAAGTTTAAAAACTTCATTACATCCAAACTCAACTGGCGTTGTTGTTCGGTTGGGTAATGACCTTGTGGTAAATAGATGGACTCGGTTGCTTGTTTCTCTTGGATGTTTTGGATGAGCGTTGGTAGCCATGATTTTACGTCGTTAAATACCACATCCAGTTTTGCTGTGGTGGTTCCCGGCTCGTATAAATCAAGCATAGCATCATAAGGGGTTAGGCCTGTGATCTCCGCTCGGATTTGCGCTTCTTCTTGAGATAGAGCAACGACTTCTGCAAAGTTTTTACTAAAGCCGTCCCAGTCGTTTTCACTGCGTTGTGAGCGCCAAGCGTGTTCACATTTAGAGCCTGCTAACGATTGTGCTTCTACTAGCGTTTCAGGTAGAGCTGTGGTTTGTTGCCATTTTGATTTCATTTCACGCAGGCTTGCACGTTCGTTATCAGACAGAGATTCTGATTCTGCTTTATCAAACCATTCCGCCAGTTGTGGCTCTGTACCCAGTTTATGAAGATGTACAGAAAGCTCGGCCATGGCTTCTGAACGAGCATCGTTACCGCCTGATGGCATTACAGCGGCTTGATCCCAACCGCAAATTGCAGATAAGTGTTCAAAACGAGATATTTTTAAACTGTGAGCAACAAGTTTCTGATAATGACTCATGAGGCTAGTTCCTTGTAAGGTTTTTTAGTTAAGGCTCATGATATCGCGATTTTCTTAAGATGGGGAAGTGAGTTATTCAGTGATTTTTAAAATATCAAAAAATGACCCCGAGAGTTCGAGGCCAAATGAGAGAGAAGCTAATTCGAAAAGGATGAGAAAATGTATTAGCTAATTTTTACGGGCCAACCGTAAGATGTATATTCTTCTGCTAATTTGGTTGCAATATCCAAAGAGACGGTTGCCGAAATCCATCTTCCAATCCCCATGATTTGATATTCAAATTTTACATGATTCATTGCTGTTTACCCCGTGATATGAATGCGTGTACTTTAACCGTATATCGAACAAATAACTTTCCGATAAAGGTCAAAATGATCTATATATGGACTATTTTATATAAATATGATGAATCTATGAAAAGTGCGATAATTAATGGAGTTAATGCTCTAGTTATAAAATGAATAGCTTTCTTAAACGGTTTGTTATAAAACGAGATAAAAGTAAAAAAATGGATATTTTATGATAATGGATTTTTGGGCATTTTTTATTGCCATATTGCTGTTAACAATGACACCTGGTTTGGATACGGCGTTAGTGATTCGTAATACAACACGTGGTGGTTGGAAAGATGGCATAACTTGCAGTCTTGGTATTTGTTGTGGACTGTTTGTCCATGCAACCATGTCAGCGGTTGGTTTGTCTATGGTATTGGTGAGTTCGGCTGAGTTGTTTACCGTGGTGAAAACCATTGGTGCGATTTATCTTATCTGGCTTGGTGTGCAATCCATAAGAAGTACTTTTAGTCACTCACAATCCATAGACATGAGCAGCAATAAAAGCCTTGAAGCGCCGTCATTAAAAGTGTCGTTTAAAGAAGGGTTTTTATCTAATATCTTAAATCCAAAAACCGCAGTATTTTATTTGGCGTTATTACCGCAATTTATTAACCCTGAGTACAGTGCATTT
Organism: Aliivibrio fischeri; assembly: GCF_009727955.1. Lineage (GTDB taxonomy): Bacteria > Pseudomonadota > Gammaproteobacteria > Enterobacterales > Vibrionaceae > Aliivibrio > Aliivibrio fischeri_A. Next base: position 458,994 of record NZ_WOBR01000004.1, read on the forward strand.
GCTCAATCATCATTGATGGCGAGCATTCATTTTGTCATTGCGATGATATGGCAGGGTGGCGTTGCTTTGTTGGTGGAAAAAGCCAAGCAGTTGATGTCTAGCTCTGTGGTTAAAAATAGAATTGAAAGGGTGACAGGGACGGTACTTGTGATGCTTGGTGTGAACTTACTTGTTTCTAAATAGTTTGTTTTTAAAGTGCCTAGCTTGATATAAAAGATGAATGAAAGCGTGCCATGCCTATTATTGAATACGCATGGCACTTTTTGTTTAGCTGTCTTTTGATCTCACTGAGTCAATCACGTTACCAATCTTCTCGGTGATTGGATTTGGCTTCTTTGGTTTTTTATCTTTTTTAGCAAAGTGTACGTGCACATCTTGCTGTGCGAATGGAATCGAAATGCCTTCTTTATCAAAACGCAGTTTTACTTCACGAGTAATGTCCCAATACACATCCCAGTAGTCATCGGTTTTTACCCAAGGACGAACAATGAAATCAACTGAAGAGGCTCCTAGTGTGTGTACTCTGATGTTTGGTTCTGGTTTTTTCAATGCTGCAGGGTGTGCGTCTACAATCTCAGCTAAGATTTTCTCGGCGTGCTCTATGCTGTCTTCGTATCCTATCCCAAATACCATGTCGACACGTCGCACTCTTTCATGGGTGACGTTTTTGATCACATCCCCCCAAATCATACTGTTAGGTAGAATAATAATTTGGTTATCAAAGGTTTTGATGGTGGTGTTTACTAGGCTCATGTGGCTTACTTTGCCTGATACGCTACCTGCTTCTACTAAATCACCGACATCGAATGGACGATAGATAAGTAGCATCATGCCCGATGCAAAGTTAGATAAGGTATCTTGTAATGCGAAACCAATAATAATACCGGCAACACCGAAACCTGTTAATACAGGTGCCAGATCTAATCCGATTTTTGAAAAGGCGATTAGGATACCAATAAAGTAAATGAGCTTGCTCGACATGGATACAAAGAAATCTTGCATCAATTTACTCATGCGTAAATGAGGCTGAACAACCGCTTTTAGTACCACACGGCTTGTTAAACGGGCAATTAAGCGGGTAGCAAATAAGATCAGAATGAAGACTAAGAACTTTAATAGCTGATCAGGAGCGTGTTTAAGTAACCAGTTACTGCCTGAAGATATCCAATTACTTAAGATCGCGGCAATAACAGGGAATTTAAGAATATCTTCAGTTAAATTACCTGTTGTCGAAAATAGCTGACGCTTATAATCGGTGGTATTAATGTCCAACTGATCGGCAATACTGATCAATTTTTCTAACCCTGATGTGGAGTTAAATACTTTACGCTCAAAGAACAGGTGATCTAGGGTTAATGATGATTTTTCTGATTCTGAAGAGTGTTGAAGTTGGTCGGATAAACGTTGTTCACGGCTAGCATCAAAGCTTAATGAAGCAGAAAGAAATTTGATTTTTTGATCAATGAGTAATTTGAACGCATCGATCTGAGCTTCGTTAGATTCACCAAGATCTGCAAGCCATTGATAATTTTCAAGTTGGTCGCTAAGGGATAGGTAATAATAGTCTCGGGTTTCTTTTAATGTGTTTTGAAGCGCAAGCTTATTTTCAATATCAGCTTTATCAAGTTGAGTTTGTTTTGTTTTTAATTCTTTATCTAAATAGGCAAAAGATCGCTCGGCATAACCGATTTGATTATTCACCTCTGAGATTAAAAGGGCAGTAGTGGTTTTATCGTGATTTTGGATTAGTTTTGATAAAACAGATCGCAGTTCATTATTTTTTTCGACTTGTTGAACTCGAATAATAGCCAATTCACTGCCGCTAAATGAGTTTGACTCTGTTTTTAGTCGTGCAATTTCAGCATTAATTTTCTCTAAATGACTTAAGTCTTGTGCTTCGCTAGCAAAGGAAAGTGAACTAAAGAAGAGTAAGATCCAAATAAAATGTCGCATAGAGCCTCGATAACTGTGAATTAAGCTAGGCCTATTGTAGTGAAATTTTATCAAGAGTGGCAGGATAACTTTTTAACTGGTAGTCACAAAAATGAAAAAGCAGCCGAGAAAGCTGCTTTTATATTGGGTTTATCATTTATGTAGCTCTTTGTACTCGTTAATAAGTCCCTTACAAAAGGAGATTAAAAAACCAATGACTAAAACTAAAATCACTGAGCCAAATATAAGAGTTAATATGTCCATATATCACCTCACTTAATGTATAAGGTAATAATAGCAGAATAAATAATATATTTGTGAGAATTGGTTTACATAAATGTTTCAAATTGTCTCTGAAAATTAACAGAGACAATTCATTGGAACGCTATATTCTATTAAAAACTTGTTCGTTTTCAGTCTCTTTTTGTTTACTAAAGAATAGGTGAGTTTCTTCAATAATAATATGACGAAGGGCGATTAAACCAATCAAGTTCGGAATAGCCATTAAGCCGTTAACAATATCAGCAATAACCCAAATAGTGTCTAAATGCATGTAAGCACCAGAAGCCACTAAGCTAATAAAGATTATTTTGTATGGTAAAACACCTTTACGACCAAATAAGTAAGTCACGCAACGTTCACCGTAGTAGTTCCAGCCTAAAATAGTGGTGAAGGCGAAGAACATTAAACCGATAGAAACAAGATAAGGACCAATTTGTTCAGAGCCTAGGCCAATAGCAAATGCTTGAGTTGTCATTAATGCGCCTGCCGCATCACCTTGCCACACACCAGTAACGACTAGCGTTAACCCTGTCATGGTACAAATGATCACGGTATCAAAGAAGGTACCTGTCATTGATACAAGGCCTTGTTTTACACAAGAGTCGGTTTTAGCGGCTGCCGCTGCCATTGGTGCGCTACCAAGACCTGATTCGTTTGAGAATACACCACGAGCCACACCCGATTGGATAGCTAACATGATTGATGCACCAACAAAACCACCGGTTGCAGCAGTACCTGTAAACGCAGACGTAATGACTAATTGAAAAGCAGCAGGTAAAGCTTCGGCTTGCATAATTAAAACTGAAGCACACGATACAACGTAAACCACAGCCATTGTTGGAACGACTTTTTCTGCGACTTTAGCGATAGATTGAATACCACCAAGAGTTACAACCGCAACAAGAACCGTAAGGATACCGCCTGTTAACCATGCAGGTGCATTCATTGTTAGCTGTGCTGAGTCAACAATAGCGTTAATTTGCGGGAATGTACCAATACCAAAGCAAGCAACACCTAAAGCGAATAGGGCGAACAGTTTTGCCAACCATTTATTACCCATACCGTATTCAAGGTAATACATTGGGCCGCCAACCATTTCGCCTTTGCTGTCTGTTTTACGGTATTTAACCGCAAGTAGACATTCGGCATATTTTGTTGCCATTCCAAATACAGCTGCAAGCCACATCCAGAAAAGAGCACCAGGACCACCCAGTTTGATGGCTGTTGCTACACCTACGATGTTACCTGTACCAATGGTTGCTGATAGGGCCGTACATAACGCTGCAAAGCTTGAAACATCACCTTTACCTGTACTTTGGTTTTCTTCTCGTGAAAAAACCATTTTAAGTGCAGTTGGTAAGTGGCGAAGTTGGAAAATACGTAAACGAAACGTAAAGTAGATACCCGTACCAACCAATAAAATCAAAAGAGGTGGGCCCCAAATGAAGTTATCAATAGTAACAAGCGTGTTGTGAAAAGTGTTCATGGTTTCCCCTTAATAAAACATATAGAAAGGAGAAGAGAGAGTGGTGTACCAAAGTCAAAAGATCGACAAATAGTATAGAGCCGAGATTAATCGGATCACTTTCTCCTCTGTCCTTTTGCCTGAGAGTTTCACCTTTATCATTTTTCAGATAAGGGCTTGCTCCTTCGGCGGCCGATTTAACGGCTCTCTCCAGAGATTCCTCCAACTACAGTCCTCACCTTATTCATTTAAAAAATGAACTCGGCACCTGAAAGATTTACTTCTTCGGCGGGCGATAACCTTGACGGTTTTTGCCACTCTCCTGCAGTCTTCATCGGATCAACAAATTGTGTGCTGTATAACAGCAAGACGCTATGTTAGCTAAGTCACATTTTGTTGTCATGCATTTTATTTCAAAAATTCAAAAATATTATAAGAAACCGATTTCTTTGTTCAAAATAACGACTAAAACTCAAGTATTTAGAAAGCAAAAATGTGCTAAAGTATAAGAAAAGTGAGGTGTACTATGCTAAGAATTGCGGTCATCATTTTATTATTCGTATTTGCTGCTGTACTGTTTAAGTTCAGATCAAATGAGAAGGTTCAAAAATCGGTTATTTATACCTCTGTTGCAGGACTTGTCATTTATGTGGCATATGTCATGATTTCAGAGCTAATTCGATAAGTTGTCTTATTTTTAACAAAGAGTATAGGTAATAACACTATACTCAATAAAATCTATTTGCTTGGGGTTATCACGTGAGTGTAGAAAATCAAACAAGAACATCTGATGAGCACGATGAAGATGTCATTATTATTGAAGAGAAATCAAAAGCGAGCCATTGGGTAGCAGGGGTAACTTTGATTATCGGTGCGGTTGCTGGTGGTTTAATTGGCTCTAGTATTTCAGAAAATAAATGGACAGAAGCCTACACTCAATTAGAAACTCAAACTAAGCAATATCAATCACAGTTAACTCAAGCAAAAGAGAAGAGTGCTGAGGTTGATGTGCTGGTTGAAAAAGAAAAACAGCAAGCATTAGAAGCACAAAAACAAACGCTTGATGAAGAGAAAGCACAAGCGATTGTTGAAGAATCAAAAAAACATGCGACATTAACAAAAGAAGTGAGTGCATTGAAGTCTCAAAAAGCCTCACTAGAAATGCAAGTTGAAGAGCAAAATAAGCAAATTGATAAATTAACTAACCAAGTTGATTTACAAGTGACGATGCTGACGCGTGCAAAGCAGTTGTTCCAACGTCAACTTCAATTGAAAGAAGAAGCAAGTGCACTTGAAGTTAAACTTGAAGTAACCACATCAAATGAAAAACGTCTTGCGAAAGAGTGTGAAGTGTACCTTGAGGGTAAGAGTTGGGATGTGAAGTCTGACGTATGCCAACGTCAAGAAGCGGCGAAAAAACTCATCACTCAATATAACGATGAATTACAATTGCTACAGATGGATATCAAAGAAATTGATAGCATTAGTGAAAGCATAGGCATGTAATCGTTATTACTTCCACTGTTTTAAGAAAACCACAATTAGTTTGTGGTTTTTTTTATTTTTAGGAAATAACGATTTAATTTTTAGTATTCAACACCATTACGCTATTTTTATCTAAAATGGTAAAGAGTAGAAAGATAATGGTAGGAGAGATATGTGAGTAATCAAACGGCTAAATTTGTTCATGGATCGACCATGAGACATATTTTAGTAATGTCGGGAGCATCTTCTATTGGTTTAATGGCACTGTTTGTCGTTGACTTATTAGATATGTTTTTTATCAGTTTATTAGGACAAGTTGAGTTAGCCGCTGCCATTGGTTTTGCTGGAACGATAATTTTCTTTTCAACCTCAGTTTCTATCGGTTCTTCTATTGCTATGGGGGCTTTGGTATCTAAAGCGCTAGGGGCAAAAGAGAACGAAAAAGCACAACAATTAGCGAGTAGTACACTGGCGATCGCCTTTATTGTTAATACCGTTGTAACGATTGTCATGTTCTGCTTTATTCCTGAATTGCTGTCAATGATAGGAGCAAAAGGGTTTGTTGCTGAGCGTGCTCAAGCGTATCTTTCGATTTTATTACCAAGTACTCCAATTATCGCCATTGCTATGGCTGCGGGTGCAGGTCTTCGTGCTGTAGGTGATGCTAAACGTTCAATGTTAGCCACATTATACGGTGGTATTGTGAATGCCATTTTAGACCCAATTTTCATTTTTGGGTTTGGACTCAATGTTGAAGGGGCGGCGATTGCATCGGTAATCTCTCGAATTACGGTTTTAGTTTTCTCTTTATATCCATTAGTTAAAACGCACAATTTAGTGAAATGGCCTGAATGGTCGATCATAAAAAATCATACACCTGCGATTATTACTATTGCTGCTCCGGCTATTATTACTAACACGGCAACACCAATTGGTAATGCGATTGTGACATCGACCCTTGCGCCGTTTGGTGAAGACTTTGTCGCAGGTTTTGCGGTAATTGGACGATTAATTCCTGTTACGTTTGCGGTTATTTTTGCGTTGTCTGGGGCCGTTGGTCCAATCATAGGGCAGAACTTTGGTGCACAACGCATTGATAGGGTAAAAGACACGCTGCGTAATTCGCTGTTTTTTACTGCGATTTATTGTATTGCGGTGTCACTGATTCTGTTTTTATTGCAAGATTACATTGTTAAAGCCTTTAACTTGGTTGGTGATGCGTCGCTGATTATGATAACATTCTGTAGTTTTGTGGCTATTACCTTTATCTTTAATGGCGCAATGTTTGTGGCAAATACGTCATTTAATAATTTGGGTAAACCTTTATATTCAACGGCACTTAATTTAAGTAAAGCAACCATTGGTACTTTGCCTTTTGTGTACTTCGGTGCGCAGTGGTATGGCGGTTTGGGTGTGTTATATGGTCAAGCCGTTGGTAATGTGGTGTTCGGTATTATCAGCTTAATTGTGTTAAGAATGCACGTGATCAGTATGGTGAGAGAGCATTGTGAAACTGTATGCACAGAAGATGCATTAGCAGACATTAGTGTCACCATGACGCCGTTTTGTAATAACGATGCAGTTATCATGCAAAGTGGAGCAGAAACCGACGAAGAACTGGAAGTTCCTGTGGCTTCAAAATAAAAGAATGGTGGAGTGTAGATACTCCGCCATTTTTATTTAACACTCTCTTATTAACCGTTACTTACGTAGTTTTCTGCGTAAGAAGCCAAAGCCTAATAATGAAGCTAACGCAAAGAAGTTAAATGATGCGCCTTTCTCATAATCAAGTGTGATCACAATTGGGTCATGATCAGATGCTGAATACATATCATTGTATTTCACCATATCACCTGTGTATTTTGGACTGTATTCAAATAAGTTACTTTCAGCGGCGTTAATGTGCCAATCTTCGATTTCTGCAACACGTTTTGCCAGTGACTTATTCGCTAAAGCGTGGTCAAGATTTCCTAATTCACCTGAGTAGGTGTATGAGAAAGTATCCGTTCCATGCAGTAAAGTATTTAAATTAATGTAACCGTAACCTTGAGTGATCTGGCTGCCTGTTGTTTCATAAGGCAGTGGTTTACCATCTTTATCTGTGCCTAGGGTAGTGTAAGAAGCGGTAAAGATGTCACGGTTATATTTCTCTTGGCTGTAATCCGTAAGGGTTAATAGTGGATCTTCCATGCCGTAAGCATTCATATCGCCTAGAATTAATACATCGCCTTTTACGGTTTCTAGTTCATCACCAATGGCTTTTGCTGCTGATACTCTAAAGCGGTTACAATTACCTTGTAGATCTGATGGGTCTTTATCTTCTTCAAAGTTTTGCCATTGCTCAATACATTCAGAGCCTTTTGATTTTAAGTGGTTAACAACAACGGTTAATGGTTCTTTAGCGTCTTTAACCATGAATTTTTGAACTAGGCTATGACGTTGGTATTTGTCATAAGCTGGGTTAAATTCAATGGTCCCGTTATTGTCACGAGTAATGGTATTTTCTGCAATGTGTTGCTCTGGTGTTTTGATAACGCGAGCTTTGCCTTTTAGTTTTACTTCACTAGGGCGGTAAAGAAGGGCAACCATAATGGCATCAGAGCCTAGGTATTCCCCTTGGTATTTGTCTTTGTTTTTGATCTCTACGTATTTGTAGTGATCTTCTTCGTCTTCAAACTGGGCGTTTAATGCGGTGGTTAGATCGTTAATGGCACTGTTTTCGCCAAAACCGTTATTTTCAACTTCCATTAAACCAATAATGTCAGCATCAATAGCCACTAATGCAGATAGGATTTTAGCCTGTTGAATCGCAAAGTCATCAGCACTTGTTGCACCACGGTTTTGACCTGTTGGGTTGGCATCACCACCAGCTGCAACCGATGTGAAGTAATTTAATACGTTAAAACTAGTAATGGTGAGATCAGCATCGTCAACACTTGGTTCGTCAGTACGCTCTACATTAAATAGGGTATTACCATCTTCATCGAAAGCTTGAGTGATGATGTTTTCTTGTGAAATAGTATTGGTGGTAACAAGGCGGTATTGGCCGTAAGAGTAGGTGATAACACCTTCTAAGCCTTCGACTCGAGCACCAAGGCGTAGGTATGAATCTGCGCTACCATCTTGATCGGCATCGGTTGCAAAATCAGGAAAGTAAGGTACTTCTCCATTGGGTGCTTTATTATCAGACTCTATGGTGATTTGGCGTTTTGTATTATCTTCAGCAAGTTGAATGGCTTCTGGACTTTCTGCAGCAAAGAGCTGTGTAGGTTTGAATAGTGGTTCACCATGAGAAAGTACCATGTTGTTGCGTTTACTTGCGTAGTCAAAGCTGAAATTACGCGTAATGCGTAAATCTGAGTGCGAAGTGAGTTTAACCTGCATCCCTTCATGGCGCTCAAGGGCTTGTGCAAGCGTTTCGTTTTCATGAATGGTTAGCTCGGTAACGGCTACAGGGGCTTGGTGACCTTGAACTAAGAAGTTATTGGTATCAGGTTTTAATTGCGTTTGGCCATAATATTCTTGAACTTTGGCTTTCACACACACTAATGTACCGGGTTGAATTTCTAATGATGGTGCACTTCCTGTGCTAACAAATATGCCTTCTGAGCTGTTAGGATCAAAATCATCGTTGAGACCTTGTAAGTAAAATCCTTTTAGTAAGCTTTCGCCACGAGCGGTAACAACACCTTGAACAAAATATTCGTCATCTGAAATAAAGCCATTAGAGATAAGAGGCGATTTATCTCCGGTTCCTTGAATCTGGTTTATCTCTGTAAATACAGGTGTTGCGCCTGATTCTGTTTGACACGCAAATGCCGGAGGTGGTGTGACGCCTTCTTGATATACACCTAATCCGTCAATGTCGTCTTTTGGCTTTTCAATCCACATATTGGCGTCAAATGTTGTACTTGGTGTTAAATCAGCACGAACAAAACTCTTATCTTTCCCCCAATCAACATCGCCATCAATGCCTATGCGATCATGCTCTACACCATCTTTAAATAGCATGTAAGTCTCATCACCGTTGTGATTTACAATGCTTTCAATGCTGTCGGTAACCGCTTTGATTGAGTCGGATGCTCGGCCATTAGAGATGACATAAACACTTTTGGCATCAAGAGTAATAGACGATAAATCTAAATCGTTTTTCCAGTCATTGAGACCGTTGTATTTAGATTTAAGTACATAACCTGAAAGGGATACTGAGTTATCAGAGGTGTTACTGATCTCCAATGATTTGTTGTAACTTCCGCCTTCCACGTATTGAGAGATGATGATGTCAGCAGAAGCGTTGCCAGATAGCGCTAAGCCAATTGCCATAGCAAGCGAGGTTTTGATTTGTGTTGTTTTCATTTCACTACTTTCCATAGTTGAGTTATATGAATTATTTATAGATATTAGAATTATCTATAAATAAACATCTCATATTGATGTGTCACAGACATTACTTTTGCATTAAAGCTGAGACATTGATCTTTTTGATGAGTCGCAAATCTGGCAGAGCTCAATGAAATAACAATTATGGTAATAGTGGATATTTAAACAGTGAAAGTGATAGTTCTCGCATTTCATTGTTTCTGGAGATGGATCGAAATAGAGTGATGTTTGTTCAATTTTTTCGTTAGTTGTTCACTAGCTTATGTAATCATGAATTAAAGGAATAGTGATAATAGGTCAGGATGATGAAAATAAAGCTACTTGCAGCCTTGGTTGCGCTTGGGTTAACCCCACTCCCCACATATTCACATGATGAACCAAATACGGCATCAATAGATGTGGTTCTTGCTACTCAATACGAAAAAGGAATGGATATTGAAGGGTATTGGGCAAGTGAGAAGTTAGATGGTATTCGAGCATTATGGACAGGGGAAAAGTTAATAACACGAACAGGCCACACGATATATGCACCAGATTGGTTTACTGACCCATTACCCGATCATAAGATTGATGGAGAGTTATGGGCTGGAAGAGGTGGATTTCAGCAAGTAGCAAAAACAGTGTTAGATAGCCAACCTGATGATGAACTATGGAAAAAAATTCGTTTCATGGCATTCGATTTACCTAGCTCTGCCGGTATGTTTCCCAAACGATATTATGAGTTATCAACCATAGTTAAAAAGATCGACCATCCAAATTTAAAATTGGTTGAGCATTATCCCATTAGCAATGAAGACTCTCTATTAGAAGCATTAGATGATATCTCTGCACGTAATGGTGAAGGGGTGATGTTAAGAAAGGTCAGTGAAGTTTATAGACCTGGACGAAGTGACGATTTAATTAAAGTAAAAAAACACCAAGACAATGAAGCCATTGTGATCGGCTATACCGATGGAAAAGGTAAGTTTCGCGGTATGGTGGGTGCGATGATTTTACGTATGCCAAATGGAATAGAATTTAAAGTTGGCAGCGGTTTGAGTGTGGAAGTGAGAGAAAACCCACCTAAACTGGGTTCTACAGTGACTTATCGTTATAACGGTTATACAGATAACGGAATCCCAAGGTTTGCACGATACGTTGCAGTGAGAAATAATTATTAGAATAGAAAGAGCCTCTTATTATCTTCCATTAGAAAGGAATATGATGAGAGGCTCTATTGTTCTGCTTTATTTTTTATTCAGTGGTGGTTCTAATTTGATAACGTTTTTACGCTGTCTCGAACCATGAGTGTAGGCTCTAGTTGAAAGACTCGATTCGTTTCTGATTTTGTTGCTATTTTTTCTAGCAGTGAATCGACCGCTTGTTGGCCTAATCGGTGTTTTGGTTGATGAATGGTAGTAAGTGATGGCGTGATGTATTTAGCCATTTTAATGTCATCGTAACCAACAATTGAAATATCATTAGGAACTGAAATGCCTTTTTTGCTTGCGCAATTGATCATTCCCATTGCCATCATGTCATTACAAACAAATAATGCCGTTGGTAGTTTACCTTTAGCGTGAATTTCGTTGAAAGCGGCTTCACCACCTTCACATTCAAAATTGCCCGATGCAATCCATTTTTTATTGATTTCTAATCCTGATTCTTCCATTGCTTGCACAAAACCACTTAAACGCTGTTGCGCTTGCAGTTTGTTGAGAGGGCCAGTTAGACAACCAATTTCGGTATGACCTTGTTCAATTAAATGCTTTGTTGCTAGATAGCCACCGTGATGGGAGTTATCTTGAATTTTGTCACTTGGAAAATCAATTAATCCCCAATCCATTACAACGGTAGGAACTGGTTGATAACGAGAGAAGAGTTCAAGCACTTGGTTTTCGATTTCGGTACACATTAGTAATAAGCCATCGACACGCTTCTGAAGCAAAGTGTCTAAACTTGAATGAACACGCTCTGCATCGCCTTCGGTATTACATAAAATGAGGTTATAACCTTTTTCATAGCAGCGACGTTCTACTCCTTTTACCACTTCACCAAAAAATGGATTCGTTGAGGTTGTCACCAACATGCCAAAGGTTTTTGTATGATTGACTTTTAAACTGCGGGCGAGGGCAGAAGGCGCATAATTGAGTTCTGCTACAGCGGCCATGACACGTTCTGAAATGTCTTCACTAACAAATCGAGTTTTATTTAAAACATGACTTACTGTTGAGGTTGAGACACTTGCATGTTTGGCTACATCTTTGATTGTTGCCATAAATTCAATCCTTGTTTATATCGTTGCCTACATTAAATACAAATACAGACAACGATATTTAATTATCAATGCTCTAAGAGAAAACGCTCTACTTCTGTAATAGAAGGGATAGAGGTTTGAGCACCCATTCGAGTTACTGATATTGCTGCGGCAGCGTGAGCAAACTTAATGGCATCATCCAATTTACGGCCAGACTGTAATCCTGTTAGGAAAGCACCGTTAAAAGTATCTCCTGCGCCCGTCGTATCTGTGGCTTGTACTTTAAAACCTTCAACTTGGCGACCAGAACCATTTTGACTAATCCAAACGCCTTTACTGCCAAGGGTGATCATCACGGTATCAATGCCTTTTGCATGAAGTGCATCTGCTGCTTGTTGAGCACTTGCCATATCCGTGACTTGAATGCCGGTTAATAGCTCAGCTTCTGTTTCGTTTGGTGTAATAATATCAACAAGTTGTAATAAGTCATCACTTAATTGATGTGCAGGCGCTGGGTTTAATACCACTTTAGTGCCTGCCGCTTTGGCCACTTGTGCTGCTTTTTCTATGGTTTCAATAGGCGTTTCAAGCTGCATTAATAGGGTATCAGCGGCTTCGATTAATCTATGATGAGGTGCGATACGATCTGCGGTTAAACGCGCATTCGCTTCAGCAGAAATACAAATGCTGTTTTCGCCGGTTGCTGCCACTTGGATCATGGCAATGCCAGTTGGTGTGTTTTCTTCGATCATCACCGCTTCGGTATTAATGCCATCGAATTTAAAGGCTTCAATCATTTGATGACCAAAACTGTCATCACCGACACTTGCGATAAATGCGATATCAGCGCCTAAACGTGCTGCCGCAACCGCTTGGTTTGCGCCTTTGCCACCAGGAATAACGGAATAGCTGTGACCGTGTAACGTCTCACCTGGGCGAGGGAATGATGCAACTTGAAGAACGTGGTCTGCGTTTACGCTACCTAAAACAACTAATTTATTCATAATGTGCCTTGTTTCTTATCTGTGACCGGAATATAGTCTTAAAACTTATGGGTAAATGGGCGATCAATTTATTGATTAACTCGTTCATTTAACGATAGGTTTTATGTGTTTCTATATTTGAAAAGAGGGAGCACTGATACTGGTTGTTGTGAGCGTATCAATGCTCCGCTTTTATTATTTTATAAGCTGATTATTTTGTAATAACTTTTAGGTCAACAGGAATGAATTTCTCAACCTTTTCGCCTTTAAGAACTTTAACCGCTGTTTCTACACCAAGAGCACCAATTAGGTCTGGTTGTTGTGCGATAGTTGCGCCAAGTAGGCCACGATTAACCGCTGCGATACCATCTTCAGTACCATCAAAACCAACGATTAATACGTCTTTACCTGATGCTTGGACTGCACGTAGAGCACCTAACGCCATTTCATCATTTTGAGCAAATACCGCTTGAACATCAGGGTTTGCTGCAATCATGTTTTCCATTACGTTAAGACCTTTAGTACGGTCAAAATCAGCAGGTTGGCTACCAAGTAGAGTTAGATCACCATTATCAACTGTTTTCATGAAGCCTTCACCACGCTCACGTGCAGCAGAGGTACCAGCGATACCTTCAAGTTGGATAACGCGTGCTTTTTCGCCCACTTTTTCCATGATGAATTTACCCGCCATTTCACCACCAGCAACGTTATCTGATGCAATGTGGCTAACTACTTCACCACGGCTCGCACCACGGTCAAGAGTTAATACAGGAATACCTGAGCGGTTAGCCATACGAATCGCATTTGAAACAGCATCTGAATCGGTTGGGTTGATAAGAATTGCTTTTACGCCACGAACCGTAAGATCTTCAATGTTTGAAAGCTCTTTACTTGGATCGTTTTGAGAATCAAGAACAATCAGTTTGTAGCCTAGGTCTTTTGCTTTTGCTTCAGCGCCTTCTTTCATGGTCACAAAAAATGGGTTATTCAATGTTGAAACGACCATCGCCATCGTATCTTGAGCTGCCGCTGTTGATGCGAAAGAGGTAGAAAGTAGGGCTGCAGAGATTAGGGTTGCTAACTTTTTCATTCTATATTCCTTATAAGGTGTAGGGCGGCACAAGTCAAACATGGTACGTCTGGTTGTGCCTATTTTGTTTTACAGCAAACGAATTTATAGGGGTATTCGTATAAGTTATTGTATAAAGAGGTGTTACTTGTTTTTGTTGTCCACTAATACTGCCAGTAGAATAACCACCGCCTTGGCAATCATTTGGTAGTAAGAAGAAACATCTAATAAGTTCAGTGCGTTGTTTAAGAAGCCGATGATCAGAGCACCAATTAATGTACCCATAATGCGACCTTTACCACCTGCTAGGCTTGTACCACCAAGTACAACCGCTGCGATAGCGTCTAGCTCGTAGCCCATACCAGCTGTTGGTTGAGCAGAAGAAAGACGAGAGGTTACAATTAAACCAGCCAGTGCAGCAAGTAGACCACAGATAGCGTAAACACCGATCTTAACGCGATCCACATTGATACCAGATAAGCGAGTTGCTGATTCATTGCCACCGAGTGCATAAACATAGCGACCAAAGCGTGTGTGGTTTAGTAAGTACCATACAGATGCAAACACGATAACCATTAACCAGATTGGAACTGGGATGCCAAGCGCGTAACCTGTACCAAACCATGCAAAGCTATCAGCTACATCAGTGAAGCCTGTAGAGATAGGGCGACCTTCTGTGTAAACCATTGTCACACCACGTAATAACGTCATGGTTACTAGCGTTGCAATGAATGCTTGAACTTTACCTTTTGCGATAATAATACCGCTGATTGCACCTAGAGCTGCACCAGCAAGTAGTGCCGTTGGAACCGCAATCATTACCGGAATTTCAAGGCCAATCATGGTTGCAGCAAAGGCACCACAAAGGGCTAATACAGAACCGACACTTAAGTCGATACCTGCTGTTAGAATAACCAGTGTCATACCTACCGCAATAATCGCGTTAACTGAGGTTTGACGTAGGATGTTTAGGATGTTGTCGACAGTAAAAAAGTTGTCGTTTAAAAAGGAAACCACGACAATCAAAAGCAATAGCGCGATTAATGATTTCTGTTCAATCAGCCATTCTTTAGAAAAAATGCCGCCTTTCTTTTGTTGCGTTTCAGTTGAAGTCATTGATTTGGTGCTCATGCTGTTACCTCTACATTTTGCTCAACAGTTTTACCTACTGCACAAGCCAATAATTTTTCTTGATCGGCATCTTTTGCCATGAATTCGCCACTAATACGGCCTTCATGCATAACTAAGATTCGGTCACTCATTCCTAGAACTTCAGGCATTTCAGATGAGACTAAAATGATGCTCATGCCTTCCGCTTTAAATTGGTTAATTAATTGGTAGATCTCTTTTTTCGCACCAACATCAACGCCACGTGTTGGTTCATCTAAAATCAATACTTTTGGACGAGTCATTAATCCTTTAGCTATGGCCACCTTTTGTTGATTACCACCAGATAAATTACCAATGATTTGATCACGAGTAGGGGTCTTAATGTTGAATAAACGGATAAAGTCTTCAACCGCGGTGACTTCCGCATAATGATCTAATTGAATGCCTTTCGATAGTTGATCTAAAGAACAAATAGACATGTTCTCTTTAACTGATAATCCAAGAACCAGACCATCACCTTTACGGTCTTCTGAGATGTAGGCAATGCCGTTTGCTAACCCATCACGTGGTGAAATAGGATTAATCATTTTGTTGTTTAGCTTGATAGCACCACAAGTCATTGGTAGTGCACCGTAGATGATTTTCATCAATTCAGTACGGCCTGCGCCCATTAAACCGGAGATCCCAAGGATTTCCCCACGGTCTAATGAAAAGCTAACATTATGAACACCAGGACCTGATACATCGAACAGCTCTAGGGATTTTTCACCATGTTGAACATCAATACGAGGGTATTGTTCATCAAGACGACGGCCTACCATCATTTCAATTAATGTGTCTTCATCAATATCCGCAACAACACGTTCGCCAATGAATTTACCATCACGCAGTACTGTGATGTCATCACAGATCTCGAAGATCTCTTTTAGACGGTGTGAGATATAAACAATGCCACAACCTTCATCACGTAGTTCGTTAATTACCTTAAATAGCGATTCGGTTTCGGTATCCGTTAACGCATCTGTCGGTTCATCCATGATGATAACTTTGGATTTGAATGACAGAGCCTTGGCTATCTCAACCATTTGCTGTTCACCTAAACTCAGTTCGCCTAATAGTTGGCGAGAGTGGTGTTTTACATTCAAACGTTTGAGTAGGGCATCGGCATCTTTGTACATTTCAGACCATTTGATCCCGCCAAACGCATTGGTTTTTTCACGGCCTAAGAAGATGTTTTCTGCAATGGTTAATTCAGGAATAAGATTCAACTCTTGGTGAATAATGCTGATACCTGATTCTTGAGAGTGTTTAGGACCATTAAAGTTAACTGCTTTGCCTTCGTAACGGATTTCGCCAGCATCCATTGCGTAGATGCCCGTTAGTGACTTCATTAAGGTTGATTTACCCGCGCCATTTTCACCCATCAGGGCCATGACTTTGCCGGGATAGACATTAAGACAAGCACCATCCAGAGCTTTCACTCCGGGGAAGGCTTTCTCAATGCCGTTTAATTCTAAGATAGCTTGAGTCATAACGTATCCTACTTAAAAAACAACGCCAGATTGAAAAATTACATTGGCATAAGGGGTACATTCACCAGTTCGAACGATCGCTTTACTCTCACGAGTATGGATTTTGAATTCTTCATGAGGAATGTAAGAAACAGTGATTGATTTACCACATTGCGCTTCTTCGGCTGCAATGAGTGTCATTAGCTCATCGTGCATTTTTGGGCTAACGGTTTTGAATTCTTCGGCAACAATAACACCTTCAATTTGCATTTCAGCAAGTGTTGCTTTTACCGTGTCAATAAAGGTTGGTATTCCTTGAATTAGGGCAAGGTCAATACGTTGTGAAGCGTCAGGAATAGGAAGGCCAGCATCACAAATGGTGATTTCATCAGTATGACCAAGTGTTGCGATAACGTATGACAATTCAGAATTTAGCAGCGTATTTTTTTTCATGAGGATACCTTAAGTTAAAAATGCAATGAGCGTTTATTGTTTGTTTTGTGCTCATCGAAACGTTTGCGTAAACGTTTCGATGGTGAATTTAGAGCAAGAAGTGACACATTGCATCTAGGAATGTAACTAAGTGTGATCAAACGCAGGAATCTAATTGATGAAAAACTAAATAAGAGATCTAGCGCAAAGTTTCATGGAATGAGCTTAAATGAATGTGATTAATATTAATGGATAATAGGTATGACGGTGATTTGGGAGTCAAGGAGAAATAAACCAGATAGCTTTTATAGATAAAGCTATCTGGTTGAGAAGTATTATTTGAGTTTGAACTGACTTAATAGGGCGGTTAGTTGTTGGTTTGCAGATGATAAGGAGTAAGCCTCAGCCTCACTTTCATTGCTGTTTTGAGCAAGTTGCTCAACGATTTCTCTGATTGAGGACATATTTTTAGCAACTTCAATAGTGACAGCACTTTGTTCTTGAGTTGCTGTTGCTACTTGAGTGTTCAAGTCATTGATTAGTCTTACCATATTACCAATTTCGTCAAGATTATTAGCAACAAGTGTAGTTTGCTCGGTTGTTCGGTCGCATGATGTTTGTGTATTCGACATCGCGCTAATGGCGGTTGTCATACCTTGATTTAGTCGACTTACTGTTTGCTCAATCTCTTCTGTGCTCATTTGTGTACGTGACGCTAGAGTTCTTACCTCATCGGCAACGACAGCAAAACCTCGGCCCTGCTCGCCGGCTCGCGCAGCCTCAATAGCGGCATTAAGTGCTAGTAAATTAGTTTGGTCAGCTATATC
Organism: Aliivibrio fischeri; assembly: GCF_009727955.1. Taxonomy (GTDB): domain Bacteria; phylum Pseudomonadota; class Gammaproteobacteria; order Enterobacterales; family Vibrionaceae; genus Aliivibrio; species Aliivibrio fischeri_A. The sequence goes on from NZ_WOBR01000004.1 coordinate 476,706, forward strand.
CCCAATGACTTTTAAAATATTGGTAATTTCCTGCATGTTACTGTTGATTTGACCAAGATTAATAGCTGTTGAATTCGTATCTTGTCCCATTTGCGATACTGTATTGCTTGTCGAAACCATCGCAATACTGGATTGCTCAACTTGTTCATTGGTTTTGCTTGCATGAGAAGCAGCATCCGCCGTCAGTTTTGCCATATCGGCGGCGGTAGCGTTCATCTCTTCAATCGCAGTTACCACTTGCTCTGTTTCTGCAGAGTGCGCAATTAACGTATTTTTACTGTGATCCGTTTGATGTTTCAATTTATCAATGCTGGTGGAAATATTCTGAGTTGCTTGCTCCACGTCAAGCATCATGCCCTGTAGATTTTCAATAAATGTGTTTACACCTTCAGCAATTTCTCCCAAGTCGTCTTTGTTTTCTACAGGCAAACGTCGAGTTAGATCGCCATTACCTGAAGCAAGATCGCTGATCACCTCTTTAAGCTGTAAAATTGGTTTGTACAAGAAGTTAATTGCAAGTAGAAAAATAACGCAACTAATGATGATAGCGATGATGACAGTGAATATCATTGACTCAGCCGTTTTATCAACATTGCTGTAAGCAACATCTCGATCTAACCCAATAAATATATACCATTTAGTGTCGTCGAAAAGCTCAATTTCACGAGTGATACCAATGCGTTCTACACCATCTAGTCCTGTGTACTCTTCATAATCGATATAGTTGATTAACATACGATCTTTTAGTGGATTTGTTTCAGCAATTCTATCGCCGTATTTAACGTTTGGGGTGGTTGACACTAATGCATCAGCATTTGGATCGTATAAAACGGCTAGCAGTCCTTCACGCTGTGCAATTCGGCTTAAGCGTTCCACAAGATAATTCATAGAGATATCACCACCGATCACACCATCAGAAAATTGTTTTGCAATAGTGATAACCAGCTCTCCCGTTGTGGCATCAGGTTCTGGTGGTATGTATCGTACCGTATTTTTTTGCATGCCAGTTTGGTACCAAGTACGGGTACGAGTGTCAAACTTGTCAGCAGTGACAACGCCATTTTGCCAAACGCCAGTGTCCCCCATGGTTGAGTAGCTTGTCCCTGATTTTGTGCCAACGAAAATTTCACTAAATCCTGTTAGATTTTTTGTGTAATGCGCAAAAGCAACATGATCCACCAGTGTCTGACGATCGTATTCTTTGCTTTGTGCATCAATCATCTTGGCTTTTATCTGAAGCCAGTCAGAGATGTTATCCGCCTCATAATTTGCCATTTCTTCCAATTGATTGCGTACACTTTGTGCAGAACTGTTGTTGAATAAGTTATAACTGATCCCTGAAAGTGCAGCTAGAGCGCTCACCATAAGCAAACCAGTGGTTGCTAATAGAGCGTTTTTAAATCCTAATTTTTTGATCAATTTGCTTCATCCTTAATGTAATTTAATGATTTTTTTTATTGAGTTGAATTATTGTTATTTCATATCGTTTTATCGAAAAAAACTATTCGCTCACTATATCGGCAGAAATATATAAAAAAGCATTGAATATTTTGTGACGATTGTAAGGAAATGTAATTTGTCTGGTGATGGATGTGTTAATGTTTTTATTTGAGGTTTTTTTGTAACTAATTGCGGAGTTTCTATAAAGAATTAATGTATTTATAGATTAAATAAATAACTGTGGTGAATTTAACTGATATATCGAGTGACTCTCATTTTTTTATATTCAATGCCAAGTTATTAGAGTGACTTGGCATATTTATTGTTTGAAATAAAAACAGTAATGATGAAGAAAAAAGACCTATATAAACTTAGTGTTCGTTAATGGATATATTGTTTATACAAGGATGCAAAATGAAAACTAAAGCTTTGTTTATTGGTACAGCATTAAGTGTATTGACTGGTTGCGCGACCACGTTGCCAACGGTTTATGACGTTGATGTAAATAACCTAGAAGAGAATCAATCCGTATTAATTTTTTCAGCTGGTGCATATGAAGCTTGTAAGATTAATACCGTTCAAGTTGTTATAAAAACAGCAGAAGATCCGGCTGTTTTCGCAGATAGTATCGGTGTTTATCAGTTAAATAATGGATACATTGATAGTTTTTTTGAATCAGAATATGCCTTAGTTTATTCCACCGTTCTTGAACCGGGTACTTATGATTTCTGGTTATCGAATACGAATCCATTTTTTAGTTATGATGAGCCGATGATCACCGAATCATTTACATTAAAACCAAAAGAAATAAAGTACATCGGCGAAATTTATGGTGACCGCTGTGGTGGTAATGGAGACATTACTATTACGGTACATGATAAAAATGAACGAGATCTTAATTATATCGAAAATAATGTCGCTGATATCGATATAAATACTATTGTTATTGAACCTGTAAAAGCCACTTTACGTGATAATAAAGCAACAGAGTAGTTTGTTATTTGAATGTATTATAAGGATATAAGATGAAAAAAGGATTATTGGGTATTATTGCGGTTGGTTTATTTGTTTTTATTACGAGTAATATGAACAATAAGGAAAGAGTGCCATTAAATACGCCATTACCTGATAATCCTTCATTTAATATATCAAATGATTTTGATGGTGATTGGAGTGGAAAACGTATTGATATTAGTGGTGATAGTATTTGTCGTCAAACAAGCGTTGTCGGTGCCATTCAAGAAGGAAAGGTGTCGTTAAGACTGGTGTACAACAATACGACACTAAAAGGATGGATATCTGATCACGGGGAGCTAGCCTTGTATGCTGATAGTCAAAAGTGGGGTTATCGCTTCACTGGCTTAGCTAAAAATAATCGTATTGAAGGTGAATGGAAAGTAACAAACGCACCGTGCCGAGGTACATGGTTTATTGAAAAACAATAGAAGGAATGATTCATATCGCAGTCGTGAAAGATCAATTGTTTTTAATGGCTACCGAATTTATTACGTAATTAATTCACTTAATCGCATCGAAATAGGCTAAAATGATCGGCTATTTTTTAGCTTTGAGTTCTTTATATACATGACCACTACGACAGCACCTGCCAATTTTACAGAACTTGGCCTTATTTCGCCTCTTTTAGCTCGTTTAACTGAGTTGGAATATCAACAGCCAACACCAATTCAAGCACAAGCTATCCCAAGCGTGCTTGCTGGACGTGATTTGATTGCAGGAGCAAATACAGGTTCTGGTAAAACTGCAACGTTTGCTTTGCCTTTATTGCAACAGATTGCGGAGCTTCAATCGAGTAAAGCGCAAGTGAGCAAAGGAAACTTTGTTACTGGTTTAGTATTAGTACCTACTCGTGAGTTAGCGAAACAAGTTGCGGATAGCATTAAGTCTTACGCTGTACATTTTAATGGTGCAATCAAAACCGTTTCTGTCTTTGGTGGTGTGTCTGTAAATACTCAAATGCTTGCACTACGTGGTGGTGCAGATATTTTAGTTGCTACTCCAGGGCGTTTATTAGATTTAATTTCAAGTAACGCAGTTAAGCTAGATAAAGTAAAAACGCTAGTGCTTGATGAAGCAGATAGAATGCTGAGTTTAGGTTTTACTGAAGAGTTGGCTGAATTATTAGCATTAGTGCCAAAGCAAAAACAAACATTACTGTTTTCAGCAACGTTTCCTGAAGAAGTTCAAACATTAACTCAAGCGTTATTGAATAACCCCGTAGAAATTCAATTACAAAGCGCAGATGCAAGCACCTTAGTTCAACGTGTATTTACCGTTAATAAAGGTGAGAAAACATCGGTTCTTGCTCATTTGATTCAAGAGAACCAATGGCGACAAGCGCTTATTTTTGTGAATGCTAAAAATGCGTGTAACCATTTAGCTGATAAGCTTGCCAAACGTGGCATTGCTGCGGAAGTGTTTCATGGTGATAAAGGTCAAGGTGCTCGTACTCGTGTTCTTGAAGCATTTAAAGCGGGTGAGATTGATGTTTTGATCGCAACAGATATTGCAGCTCGTGGTTTGGATATTGAAAAACTGCCTGTTGTGATTAACTTTGATCTACCAAGAAGCCCAGCAGATTATATGCACCGTATTGGTCGAAGTGGCCGTGCAGGTGAAGTTGGTCTAGCATTATCTTTGATTGATTACGAAGATTATCATCACTTTAAAATCATTGAGAAGAAAAACAAGATCCGTCTTGAGCGAGAGCAAGTTGAAGGGTTTGAAGTCAATGAAGAGATCACTGAAGCACTTTTAGCTTCAATTAAGCCTGTCGCTAAGCCTGAGGGCACTGGCAAAAAGAACAAAAAGAAATACAAAGATAATTGGTAACTCTATACTGTTATATGAATAATCTAAAAAACACTCGACAGTTAAAATTTGTCGAGTGTTTTTGTTTTAATAAGGTTGTTTTAATTTTATAAGAGAGGATTGAGATGAAATATTGGTGGATTCTATTTTCATTATTTTTATTTGGTTGTAATGAAGAAGTCCATGAGATTCCAGATATTAATCAAGCAGTGTCATTAATATCTCAAGAAAATAAACCCAATTTTGATGTTGGTTATGTTGATTTAAATTCAGATGGATTTGATGATGCAATTGTAATGTTGAAAGGAATGAATTGGTGTGGCTCTGGTGGATGTACCGTATTAATATTTCAAAACACAGGTTCGGATTTTACATTCATATCTAAAAGTACAGTAACGGGTTTACCAATACGTATTGCTGAAACAAAAACGGGTGGATGGAACGATATAATCGTATGGTCAAAAGGAAAGGGAAGTGTATTAATGCGCTTTGATGGTGATAGTTACCCTAGTAATCCATCAGTGCAAAGTGTGGTAAGTGAAGAGCAAGAACTGAGCTCGAAAATTATCTTAGAGTGATAATAGTGTTATTTGATAATGGAGGAATACCATGTAGACCTCCATTTTGCCATTAATATCAATATAGCTAATTGAATTAGTGGAAAGAGAACTGCATACCTAATTGATATGTGATTTCACTCTCGATTCGTTCTGCATATTTAAAGCCTGCAACTAATCCAAAAACACGTCCAAATTGAAATACGTTTTTAATTCCCAAAGTATCTTTAGATTTATCTAAAAATTCATGTTGATAGGTTGCATCCAGTAGCCAGTGATTTGCTATTTGTGTTTTTACTCCGACTTTACAATAGCCGGCACCCTCTGAGTATGATTTTGAGTCACGTTCAGCATGGTAGTTTACCCAACCACAAGATGCAGGAACCGATAAGGTTGGTGTTGAGTAAAAAGCGTAACCAAGACCGGCTTTCCAAGTATCAACATCTGAACTGATTCTGGTTGCGAAATCGGCATACCCATCAAAAAAGACCTTATCTACAAGGTTTGCGTTAACATCAATATATAGGCCTCCTAGTGTTTTCTTCTCACCATTACTGTATTTATCGTTAAAATACGGTGATAGAGCTTCGGAAGAGTATTTAGCAGATTGAAAACCAATACCGATATATGAAAAATTATTGGCAATATTACTTGAAGCAAATGCTGGAACAGACAGTAGCGAAATTAATAGTAGTTTTTTCATTATAATTGTACCAAGTGAGTTATTTCTTTGGTGTATAACTTTGTCCAAGGCATGTTACTTTTGTATGTAATTTGATACAAGTGATTGAACTATTATTTAATGACAGGTTTCTGAGTAAATAGCGATATAATGTTATTTGAAATAAAAAGATTATTGAGACAAAAATGAGAAAATTCTATACAACGGAAGGAAATACATCTTCCAAAAAACAAAAAGAAGCTTATCCTGTTCTTGCGTTATGTGAACAATGTGTCACTGAATATACCGTTATCAGTGAAGGCGATAGAACGTATGATGAATGTGCCAAGTGTGGTGCAAGTGATTAACCACTTCATGAGTTTGTTATTGATTTATAGTAATAATCGTAGTTATAAGTTAAGGAAATAAAATGAGCGCAATTGGTAATTTAATTTGGTTCCTTTTTGGTGGCGTATTTATGGGGCTAGCGTGGTGCTTTTTTGGGATCTTAGCCTTTATTAGTATTATTGGTATCCCTTGGGGCCGAGCATGTTTTGTTATGGCAGGGTTCTCTTTCTTCCCATTTGGTAAAGAGGCAATTTACCGTGATGAATTAACACGTTCTGAAGATATCGGTACAGGTGGCCTTGGTTTTATCGGCAATGTTTTATGGTTTATTTTTGCTGGTTTTTGGTTAGCGCTTGGCCATGTAATGTCAGCTGTTGCTTGCTTTGTTACGATTATTGGTATTCCGTTTGCTATTCAGCACTTAAAATTGGCGGCGATTTCAATTGCGCCTATTGGTCAAACGATTGTAGATAAAGAAGTAGCTGCGGCGGCTCGTCGTGCAAATGGAGAAGCTGAAGCAAACAAGTGGCGATAATATAACAAGGTAGAGGATAATTTTTAATTAATCGTCTAGTTACTTATTACTTGCTATTGATACTTTTTTTACTAAAATCGCGCAACATTTATTCTGTAGTGATTATTTAATGAAAAAACGTATCATTAACTCAATGTTTGCTTTAACAACGTTGTTAACGGGCTGTGTTACTTTTCCGACTAAAGAGTCTGAAAAGGTCGAAGTTATTTGGGATGAAGTAAAAGTAGTTGAGAATTGCCAACGTCTGGGAATCGTTTTTGGTTCAGAAGGGCATTTTTATGATTACTGGCTACATGCTGATAAGGATATGGTTTGGGGAACGTTAAACCAAATGCGTATCAAAGCTGCGGCGTTAGGGGCGGATACATTGTACCTATACCAGTCTTTAGATTTTTCAAGCTCTGTGACCATGTTTGGTAACGCTTATTTATGTAATACCAATCGTAGTAAATAACTGATCGCTCTAGCTTGTTAAAATGCTCGATAACTACGTTAGAATTTTTGATTGTAGAATAACTACTTATCGAAAAATGCTGCCTTGTTCTCAAGCATTTTTCCTTCGCTATTTCTGATCACTTACTTACTGTGATTGGTATAATACAAAAGAAACGAAATAAAACGTTACCACATAAAGAAAGTGAAACTAGATAACTGGTTTCACTTTTTATTTGTCCGTTGGTTCTGAAATTTGATAAAGCTTGTGTTCATCACAAGTTGTTTCGCAATTACATACTTTATCAACACCAACATTATTTAATCCTCCGCAACTTCCTTGGATCTCTTTACGTCCAAAAATTACGCCTAATGCCATTAGCAGAATGACCAATATAAAAACGCCAAAAGTAATCAAAATAGTATTCATGCTATACATCCTAATACAGTGAATGCTTGTTTTAGTTGTAATGGTGCTGTTAACTTCGGCGTCATAACATTTTGTTTTTTGCTACAACAACCTTGTTTTGTATTTTTACAAGGTCGGCCTTGAGTCGCATCTGTAAGCTCAGGTAAATTTGTAAATGCAACGTTATTTAATGATGCATTACCTTTCGCATGAAATACTCGAATGTTCGATTTAAGTAAGTTACCAAGCATCTTTTGTCCAATGTTACGAACGACAAGAGCATCAATTTGTTGGCTTTTTAATAATGAGAGTAGTGATTTTTTTCCACCGCAGCCCGTATTATTCAGTGCTGGGTTTGGTGTTATTTCTGAATGCTCTTGATCCGTAAATAGAAACGATTCTGCTTTAGAAAAGTGTCCTGCGATACGACCATTTTGGTATGGAATAGCAAATTTCATTATTCAGTCTCCACTTGGAGCATTAAAGCCTGACCATTAACTAAACAACTGCTTACTTTAAATCTTGCTTGTTTCACAATGTTGCCGAAAGTCTGACGTGACACCATCATTTGATCGGCTGCGTCTTGTTGACTTAACCCTTCAAAATCAGCCAATCGTAATGCTTCTAATTCTTCAGCAAGTAATTGAACTTGAGGTAATTCTGTTGTTGGTACGCCATTAGGTTTGAAGCAACTGTATGGTGCTCTACTACAAATTCGACGACACTTTTTAGGTCTAGCCATCAATGCTCTCCATTAAATTTGATGAAAGTATAGGCTTATTACTGGCATATGCCAATAATTATTTTTGGCATATGCCATGAACTTGACAGCGAAGATTAAAAAACAATCATAGAAACGCATTTTTTTATTTTTGTGTAAATCACTTATCTGAGGGTAGCGACAAGAGGCAATTTATTCGTTAATATCGCCACAATTAAAATAAATAATTGGCTATAAAATATGAAAATATCTGTTGATGGTGGTTCGTTTAAAGTATCGATTGAAACTGAATTTGAAGGCTTAGTTTCAGAAGCGACAACTATCTTTGATGACACTCGTAATCAAGCTGGTTCAAATGACAGAGCGATTTTACGTTTTTTACAAATCATTATTGAAAACCGTGAAGATAATGATGCAATTGGTTATGCAACAATGGGTTTATTAGGCTGGTATAACGAGGTTATTTACCCAGTAGAAAATCAAGACATCGTATTAAATCTACCAAAAATTTTGCCGCATTTATTAAACCCGACAGGTGATTTAACAGCAAAAAGTGCAGCAGAAATGAACGCATTTAATCATTAATAAACGATGAACCAATCTACTATCCAACAAGTGATTGCGAATTTCACTTCGATTGAACAAGCACTTGAGCATTTTGAGATTGAGTTCGACAGTAAGTTTATTAATGAGTATCGAGTGCCATTAATGAAACGTTTTAATGGCAACTTGATTTTAGCAAAGCCTGACGATTGGTTTTCAGCTCGCCGAGCTCTTAAAAATGCGTATTGTAAAATACAAAGAGGGCGGCTAGACCCACATACACGTTCGGCGTGTCGTGGTTGCACAACTTGTCAGCGTCGCTAGATTCCAGATAGAAAAACGCCCCGAGTGAATATTCATTCGGGGCGTTTTAGTTTTAGATATTACTATTTAGCATTTAATTTATTCATTTGAGCTTGAAGCTTATCTAGCTGTTGCATTTTCGCTTTTAAGCCAAGTGATTGTGCACTGATAGCAGCAGGGTTCATTTGAGTACTCATTTGCATTGGGTAATCAGGTAGAGTATTAAAGAACTCAGCTAATACATCTTGCATTGGTACGAATAACCACATGTTATCTGCCATCCAACGTAAGTACATGCCTGATTCATGCGGTGCTTTTTCAAATGGGTCTGCACGTAGATGGATGATTTGAGGCCAGTTTGGTGACAAACGAACTGCATCAGAAATATTACCTTCCATTACCGCGAAGTTCAGTTTCCAATCTTGCCAGCGAACGGCATTCAACTCACCATTTGCTGTGAAGTAAAGCAGTGATTCACGAGGACCTTTATCTACTTTTCCTTCAAAGTATGGTTTGAAATCGTAACCATCGATATGAACCTTAAATTCTTTACCATTTGCTTTGTAACCTTTAGCAAGTTTTTCTTTTACGTTTGGAACACCGGCTGCATCAAGTAGGGTTGGAAGCCAATCTTGGTGTGCCATCATTTCATTGATTTTCGTTCCTGGTTTGATGGTTCCTGGCCAACGAACCAGTTGTGGTACACGCATACCACCTTCCCATGTTGTGCCTTTCTCACCGTAGAATGGGGTTGCACCGCCATCAGGCCATGTTACTGTTTCTGCACCGTTATCGGTTGAATAAATAACGATCGTGTTATCAGCTACACCAAGATCATCCAGTTTATCAAGTAGAACACCGACTTGATCATCGTGCTCAAGCATACCATCAGCATAAATACTTACGCCAGATTTACCTTGGTATTTTTCTTGTAGACGAGTCCAAACGTGCATACGAGTTGTGTTATGCCAGATAAAGAAAGGTTTATCCGCTTTTACCGCTTTTTCCATAAATGCTAATGAAGAATCTAAGAACTCTTCATCTGCGTGCTCCATACGCTTACGCGTCATTGGACCTGTGTCTTCTATCTTACCGTCAGCATAAGATTTAATTACACCACGTGGACCATAATTTTTACGGAACTCAGGATCTTTAGGATAGTAGTAAGTTTCTGGCTCTTCTTCGGCATTTAGGTGGTAAAGGTTACCAAAGAATTCATCAAAGCCGTGATTGGTTGGAAGGTGTTTATCTTGATCACCAAGGTGGTTTTTACCAAATTGTGCCGTCATATAACCTTGTTCTTTGAGTAGATCGGCAATGGTAGGAGCCCAATCAGGAATACCGTGATCAGAACCAGGCATACCGATGGTTAATAAACCTGTACGAAAAGGTTCTTGACCTGTAATGAAAGCAGCACGTCCAGCAGTACAAGATTGTTGGCCATAGTGATCAGTGAACAGTGCACCTTCATTCGCGATACGATCGATGTTAGGTGTTTTATAACCCATCATACCTTGGTTGTAGGCGCTAATATTCCAATAACCAACATCGTCACCAAAAATAGCCAGTATGTTCGGTTGTGATGCTGCCATTGCTGCACTAGAGGTGGCAAGCAGGCCAACTCCAACAGCAATCTTGCTTAAATGATTACCCATAAATAACTCCAAATAATAATTATAGTCGTGATTAATTCGCGATGATCATAAATAAATTTTTTTAAATCGTCGCTTTATAGACTTTATAACTAAAAGTTATCTTGTGTCCTATGTTGTTGAATTTATAGGTTTATTGTATTATTTAATGGCGTTTAAAGTTTGGGTGGATTGAGAGCTTTCTCAAAGAGTTTGAATTGGCAATTCATTAAAAATCTTAGAATAACGACTAGCGTAGCGTGACCAGCGGTACACATCACTCGCAATAGCAGCTTCAAAGACGGTTTTAATATCTGGTTGCTTTAAGGCTCGACGAAATGCAAAAAGTTTACTGATTTGTTCAAATTCTTTTGGAGTAAAGCCAATCGTTTCTTTGAAACCATTTCTAATGGTTTTTTCTGAAATATTTCGTTCTTTGGCTAATTTGTTGATGGCGTCGGTCGAGGACATTTCCATCATATAATCAATGCATTTAGGAATAAAATTGCGTCTTGGTAAACGGCTTCTTCCCATTAATGCTTGTCGACGCATTGGAATTGGATGTAAAGATAAAAGCTCAACAATATGCATCAGCAAGGTTGCACCTACATTTGAATGATTATTTGGGAACATATTGTTTGCATTACGAACAGCAGTTTTTAATTCTTCTGCGTGTTTTATATCAATACCAACAGGCACTAAGCTGCCGCAAAGTTGGTGAAACTGTTTGTTATCGGTATTGATATCGCATACTAAAATCGGACTTTTAGCTGGTATTTGTAAGCAAAATGGTTGCTGGCTTTTTTCTGAAATTAAAGCGAATTGATGCTCTTCACATAGAATGCCATTAAAAAGCATTCCGGTATTATTAACATCGAGTAATAACAATGTTTTTGGTTGTGATGTAGAAGGAAGGTGGAAACTGAATAACGTTAATGGATCAGGGCTTTCAAATAAGTAAAAATTTACATTATTTCGTTTTAGACATTTAAACGAGAAACAGGCGTTATTTAATGGAAAACTGAATTTTGTGATTAAGGCTTGCCCATGAAATATTGACCATAATTTCTCACTGAATTCATCGAATGTAAAGTTTGCATTTATCTGCATGGTTTTCACCTTGATGTATCTTATAAATAGCAAAATAGGGCTCATATGAGCCCTAAATCTTATTCATGTTATTTACTAGCGTTAGCTACTTTTTCCATGTTTTTCATTTGTTCCATTACCTTATCAACAGAGAAGCTTGGGATTTCTTGACGTGGTGGAAACTCTTTGAAGCTTTCAATCATTTTTGCTACTTTTGCTTGAGTAGGAACGAGTAAAAATACATGATCAAAAACCCATGAATCATATCCGAACCCTTGATCAGCTTTTTCATATGGGTCTACTTGCAGATCGAAGATCATAGGAATACGTAAGTTCGTAAACTCACGAGTCCATACTTTCCAACCTTGGTTTTCTTGGATCTTGAAGTGCATTTTCCAACGGCCATCACGCATAGCCAATAACTCACCATCATCAGACCAATAGAAGAACTCTTGACGAGCACTTTCTTTTGACTTTCCTGTTAAGTAATTAACTTGGTTATAACCGTCTAGGTGGTTTTTGTACGTTTTGCCATTATCCGCTTTGTAGCCTTTAAGTAGCTCTTGCTTAATGTCATTATTACCAGCGATTGCTGTTAATGTTGGTAGCCAGTCTTCACCAGCAAACATACCATTAAGTTTTGTGCCGGCTTTGATGTGTCCTGGCCATTTAATGACTGCTGGTACACGGAAACCGCCTTCCCAGCCTGTATTTTTCTCACCACGGAATGGACTGAAGGCCGCATCAGGCCATGTTGCATTCATTGGACCATTGTCAGTTGTATAAATGATAACAGTGTTATCACTGATACCGAGATCATCGACTTTATCAAGTAGGTCTCCGACAATATTGTCATGTTCAACCATGCCATCTGCATAATCACCAAGTCCGGTTTTTCCAGAGTTTTCGGCTTTGACGTGAGTTTTGATGTGCATTCGAGTTGCGTTGTACCAAGTGAAGAAAGGCTTGTCCGCTTTTACTGCTCTGGTCATAAAGTCCATTGCCGCATCCATCGTTTCTTCATCGACGGTTTCCATACGTTTACGAGTCAGAGGACCTGTATCTTCAATTTTTCCATCTGCGTATGAGTGAATAACGCCGCGAGGTCCAAAGTTTTTACGGAAGGTTGGGTCTTTAGGGTAGTCTGCGTTTTCTGGTTCTTCTTCTGCATTTAAGTGATAAAGATTACCAAAAAATTCGTCAAAGCCATGATTCGTTGGCAGCATGTCGTCACGGTCACCAAGGTGGTTTTTACCAAATTGACCAGTAACGTAACCTTGATCTTTTAAGGTTTGAGCTAGTGTAATGTCTTGTGCTTGTAAACCTTGTTTTGCTCCAGGTAATCCAACTTTAGTTAGGCCTGTACGAACGGGCATTTGACCTGTGATGAAGGCTGAACGACCAGCGGTACATGATTGTTGGCCGTAATAAGAAGTAAAGAGTGCACCATCATTTGCAATGCTATCGATATTCGGCGTTTGATAGCCGAGCATACCTTGGTTATAAGCCGAGATGTTTCCGTAACCAATATCATCACCAAAAATAACAAGGATATTCGGTTGAGCAGCAGCATGAGCTACTTGGATCCCTGATAAAGCAAGGCCTGTTGCAATGGCGGTTTTTTTAACTATTTTGTTCATCGCTATCTCCTGAAGGAATGATTTCAGTTCGATAATATTGGAAATAAAACGGCATTATGCTGCAAAAGCGGAAAAAACGATGTACTGAAATTGGTTATTAAGTTCATAACCAGTAGTTATGTACTTAAAAAGTAAAATTATTGTTGTATATTCCTTTGTTAGTTTTAGGTTTATGTACTATACCTTTAATGATGCTCTTTTTATCAATGGAAACAGGAGTTTATATGGAAGTCAAAAAAGGAACGAAGCGTAGATTAACAATACTAAGTGCAGTGTTAATGGGGGCTTCGGGGTATACATTAGCAGCAGAAAAGCCAAATATTTTGGTTATTTGGGGCGATGATATTGGTCAATCTAATATCAGTGCGTATACCTTTGGTTTAATGGGGTATAAAACACCAAATATCGATAGTATTGCTAAAGAAGGCATGATGTTTACTGATTATTATGGTGAGCAATCATGTACTGCTGGTCGATCAACTTTTATTACAGGACAAAGTGTTCTACGTACAGGTCTAAGTAAAGTTGGGTTACCTGGTGCAGATATCGGTTTACAAGCTGAAGACGCAACGATCGCTGAAGTACTTAAACCTATGGGATACATGACAGGACAATTTGGTAAAAACCATCTTGGCGATAAAGATGAATTCCTTCCTACAGCACATGGTTTTGATGAGTTTTTTGGTAACCTTTACCACCTAAACGCTGAAGAAGAGCCAGAAAATATTGATTATCCAAAAGATCCTGAATTCCGTAAAAAATTTGGCCCTCGTGGTGTAATTAAATCTTTTGCTGATGGAAAAATTGAAGATACAGGTCCTCTAACTCGTAAGCGTATGGAAACGGTAGATGATGAAACGCTTTCAGCAGCTATTGATTTTATGGGGCGAGCGGTAAAAGCGGATAAGCCATTCTTTGTATGGTGGAACGCAACTCGTATGCATTTTAGAACTCACGTAAAACCTGAGTTACAAGGTTCAACAGGTATCAGTAACTATGCTGATGGTATGGTTGAGCATGATAACCACGTTGGTGAACTCTTAAAAACAGTGGATAAATTAGGTATTAAAGATAACACCATTGTTTTCTACTCTACCGATAATGGTCCTCATATGAACTCATGGCCGGATGCGGGTACAACTCCATTCCGTAGTGAGAAAAATACAAACTGGGAAGGGGCATATCGTGTTCCTGCAATGGTTCGTTGGCCAGGAAAAATTGAACCGGGTGTAGTATCTAATGAAATTATGCACCACATGGATTGGCTACCAACTTTTGCCGCTGCTGCTGGTAACGATCATATTAAAAAGGATCTGAAAAAAGGAACCAAGCTTGGTAATAAGAGTTTTAAAAACCATTTAGATGGTTATAACTTCCTACCTTATCTAACGGGTGAAGAAGAGAAAGGCCGTCGTGAAGAAATCTTCTACTTCACTGATGATGGCGATTTAGCTGCCCTTCGTTATAACAAGTGGAAAGCCGTATTTATGGAGCAACGTGTGAACGGAACGCTTCAAATTTGGGCTGAACCGTTTGTAACATTACGTGTGCCTAAGCTATTTAACTTACGTATGGACCCATATGAAGTCGCTGATGTAACGTCGAATACATATTATGACTGGTTACTAGATCATGCTTATATGTTCGTACCAGCGCAAGCTTATGTAGGAAAATACTTAGCAACATTTGAAGAGTTCCCACCTCGTCAAAAAGCGGCAAGCTTTAGTCTTGATCAGGTAATGGAAAAACTTCAGCAGCCTCACAGTAAGTAATTTAATTTATCATTACAGTTCTTAATTAAGAGGGCTCTTCGGAGCCCCTTTTTATATAAAGAGAGTAGCAATATAAATTCAGAGGGAACACACAAAATCAATGAGTTAAATGGAAAACTTATGACAAGTGAACTATATCTAACTTATCGTTATTTGTTTATTTTTGAAATCAGAATTATGGTCAAGATGTATAAGGATATATATGACTAAGAAAAATCTTACCTACGTATTTTTGGTCATGTGGGTGAATATTATGTTGTTTTCACCAACTGTATTTTCTGCTGATTTTATTGGTAGTGAATCTTGTATTGATTGTCATAAAGAAGCCGTTGATGCTTGGGAGGGATCAGATCATGACATGGCGATGAAGCATGCGGATAAAAGTAGCGTATTTGGCGATTTTGATAATGCTACCTTTGAGTTTGAAGGCAAAACCAATCGATTTTTCAAAAAAGACAAAGAGTATTGGGTCAATATTGAAGGGCCTGATGGTCAATTTCATGATTATAAAATAAGTTATACATTTGGGTTCGAACCGCTACAACAGTACATGGTTGAGTTTGACGATGGGCGAATTCAATTAATTCCATTTGCTTGGGATTCAAGACACAAAAATCAGGGGGGGCAACGTTGGTATCATTTATACCCTGATATGAAAAAAACGGACGAGTTTTACTGGACCAATACCGGGCAGAATTGGAATTTCATGTGCGCAGATTGTCACTCAACCAATGTGCAGAAAAATTACGATTCAGAGAAAAATAGTTATGAGACTTCATGGTCAGAAATAAATGTCAGCTGTGAAGCGTGCCATGGCCCTGCGAGTGAACATATAAAATGGAGTAAAAAGCAAGAGGTTCCTATTGGACTTCATTATGGTTTTGAGCGTGATCTGAGCAAATCAGTAAAAGAGTGGGTATTTAAACAAGGTTCATCAACCCTTCAACCAAAAGCAATTAATAAAACGGATCAAATTACGGTATGCGCTCAGTGTCATAGTCGTAGAACTCAATTAAATGAGGCGCAAGCACATACAAAAGGTGATTTTGATGAACGTTCTTTACTGGATAGTTACCTTCCAAGTTTAATTACTCCAGAGCTTTATCATAATGATGGTCAGATTTATGATGAAGACTATGTTTATGGTTCATTTATGCAGTCAAAAATGGCCAAAAAAGGGGTAACGTGTACTAACTGCCATGATCCTCACACAACAAAATTAAGCATTCCAGAAGAAGCAATATGCAGTCAATGTCATATCGCATCAGAATACACACCAGAGAAACACACCTTTCATTTAGCCAATACGGAAGCCTCTCAATGTACGACGTGCCATATGCCTGAAACGGTTTATATGGGAGTTGATGCAAGGCGTGATCACAGTTGGCAAATACCAAGACCAGATCTTAGCAAGAACATTGGTACTCCGAATGTCTGTACTCAATGCCATGAAGACAAGGATGATGTTTGGGCTGACGAGCAAGTCGGGCAATGGTTTCCTGATTCTCCGTATAGAAACCAACAACATTTTGCCGTGGCATTTTATGCATCAGATATCCATTATCGAGGCGCTGGTGATGCATTGTCTTATACCGCTCAAGATGCGAAACAAGCAGGAATAATCAGAGGCTCGGCATTACAGAGATTAAGTGCTTTCCCAAGTAAAAATACCTTAGTGGCTTTAGGGCGGGCGGTGAAAAATAACGATGAACTAATAAGGTTAGGTGCCATTCAAGGTTCTGCTGGCTATGAGGCTCTTGATCGTTGGCAAATTATCTCTCCTTTATTAACCGATCCTGTGCTAGCTATTAGAACGGAAACAGCAGGAGCTTTAGCTGCTTATTGGTCTGAATTGAATCCATTACAAAGAGAGCAGCTGTCACCTGTTCTAGATGAATACATCGAGATTCAAAAATTTAATTCTGACAGAGGTTTTGGTCGAACAAACTTAGGTAATGTATACCGTGCTCAGGGAGAGCTAGCTAAAGCGGAAGAAGCCTATTTAGGCGCAATAGAGATAGAGCCGTATTTTGTGAATAGTTACGTCAATCTTGCTGATCTTTATCGCTCTCAAGGTAATGAAAATAAAGGATACGAAATATTAAGAAAGGGAATTAAAGCGCAACCTAATTCAGGAGCACTTCGTTATAGTGCGGGATTATCGCTTTTACGTTTAAATAAAAAAACAGAAGCGGCAGAGCGGTTTAAACAAGCCACTCAGATAGAAAAACAAAATGCCCAATATTGGTATGTTTACGGGTTATCGATGGAATCCTTTAATGGTAAGCAAGCGGCCGATGCATTAGGGCGTGCTTTTACCATAAGCAAAAACCCTCAGCACTTATTTGCACAATGTGACATGTTATTGAAATATCAATCAAATAAAGCACAAGCATGCATTAATGAATTACAGAAATACGCCCCTGCGAATGTGATTAATTCATTAAACCAACGTCTTAATCAGGTAAGCACCCATTAATGATGTGTATAACCAATAGTTATAGTTAATTTACTTACAATGAATATGGATAACGAATCGTATCGGGTTTAGGAGGAAACATGAACCAAACGCAACAAGCAATAAATACACTTATGTCACAGGTTGAGCGATCAGTTATTGGTCAAGCTCATGTTGTTCGTTCATTAGTTATTGGGTTACTTACTCAAGGTCATGTTTTGCTTGAAGGTTTACCCGGTACAGCAAAAACACGATCAGTAAAATCGTTGGCTGATAATTTACATACGTCATTTGGTCGTATTCAGTTTACTCCAGATCTTTTACCTTCTGATGTTACCGGTACAGAGGTTTATCAAGAGCAAAATGGTAAACCACAATTGAATTTCCAACCTGGCCCAATTTTTAACAGCATTGTATTAGCGGATGAAATAAATAGGGCTCCTGCTAAAGTTCAAGCTGCGCTGTTGGAAGCGATGGCTGAAGGAACGATCACCGTTGGTGATAGAACACATACTTTGCCTGATTTGTTCATGGTATTAGCAACACAAAACCCCGTAGAGCAAGAGGGCACATACCCATTGCCAGAAGCGCAAATGGACCGCTTTATTATGAAAGTCTCGGTTGATTATCCTGATGATGATGCTGAGCTGGATATTATTCGTTTAGTAAGAAGCGAAGAAAATCTGGATAAAAAGCCATTGGATAAGGAGCCTTCAGAAAATGACACGATTCTTAAGCCTGATACTATTCAATTAGATCCGTCGGTTGTTATGCAAGCGAGATCGGAACTGTCAAATATTGATGTTTCAGAAATCAGTGAACGTTATATTGTGGCGTTAGTGATGGCGACACGTAAGCCTGAGCGCTACGCTGAATCTAATTTATCTCGTTGGATAGAAGTGGGTTCAAGTCCGCGAGCATCTATTGCATTAGATAAATGTGCTCGTGCTTACGCTTGGTTACAAGGTAGAGATTACGTAGAGCCCGATGATATTCGAGCAATGGCACACTCAGTTCTGGGGCATCGTGTTACGTTAAGTTATGACGCGTTGGCAGATGGAGTGACACAAGAACAAGTGATAAACGAATTATTGGATCACGTTGTTATTGGGTAGGGCTTTTGATGACAGAGAAAAGCAAAGACGCACGCATACATTGTGAATACAGCAAACTGGTAAAACTACAATCTCAAGCTGGTTTTTTTAGTTTGCTTCCTAATTTAAAGTCAGGGACGGCACTGTCTGGTCGTCATTCTTCAGTATTTCGTGGACGTGGATTAAATTTTGAAGAGTTAAGGCACTATCAATTAGGTGATGATATTCGAAACCTAGATTGGAAAGTGACGATGCGAACAGGTAAACCTCATGTTCGATCTTATACCGAAGAGAAAGATCGAAATTTTATTATCTGTGTTGATCAGCGCAGTAGTATGTTTTTTTCGTCGGTCGATACCATGAAATCGGTTGTTGCAGCAGAATTAGCAGCATTAACGGCATGGCGAATTTTACAAGATAGCGATCGTGTTGGTTTTGTCATTAATGCAAGTGAGAAATTACACTGGTTAACACCAAAACGATCTCAGGGTGATTTGCTCCATCGATTACAATTGTTAGCAAGTTCAAATCAATCTTTAAACGTGACGAGCACCGATGTTGATTCTGTTAGTTTTACCCAATTTGTTACTTTGCTTGGTCGTTTAAAACTCAAAGAAGCCACGATTATTATTTTGAGTGATTGGAATGGGGCAACTCCTGATGATGTTACGCATTTAAAGCATCTTCAAAAGCATAATGATGTGCTTGGTGTTCTTATCTCAGATCCATTTGAATCAATGCTACCTTCATTAAGTAATGACTGGGTTGTTGGTAATGGGGATGTTCAAATTAACTTAAATGATGCCAAAAAGTTTGATTTAGCGAACAAGGGACTTGCTGAGCATCAATCATTGAAAAAAGAACAACTCATTCAATTAATGGCAGCAAAAGGACTTCCTACTATAGAAGTAGATACGTCAGGATCTCATATTGAGCAGTTCAAGCGTGCAATAGGAGGACGTCGATGAGCGTACATCAGCCACCTAGCAGTTATATATTAAAAAAATTAAGTGAAGTGACGGTACCTGATCACGTAAGTTGGTTTCCTCAGACCATTGGATGGCAAATTCTCGCATTTGTATTGCTTGCATTTATTGTCTACAAAAGTGTGTTATGGCTAAAACGATGGTGGGCAAATCGTTATCGTCGTGAAGCATTGGATGTGCTTTTATTATTGCGAGATTCACAAGTACCGAATCAATCTATCAGTTATGAAATATTTGAAGTGATGAAAGCGGTATTAGTGTATATCGACCCGAGCCACTCTAATCAATTTGGAGACGCTTTTTTGCAAGCGATTGATTCATATGGAAGTGATGACAGAGAGGCATTTCATTCAGAATTAGGCGAAAGATGGATGTACTCTTTAGTTAAATCAAAAATAACATTAAATGAACAAGAAATTGCAGCCTTATTTGCGCTGTGCATTGATTGGTTAGAGAGTCACAAAGATATAAAAACGGCGAACAAAGACGTTAAAAAAGGAGAGGATTATGCCGTTTGATCAACTTGAATTAGCAAATCCATATTGGTTATGGATGCTTCCTTTACCACTGATAATATATTGGTTTATACCTGCATATCGAACACGTCAATCAGCCATTAAAGTCCCATTTTTTGATGTGTTGGTTAAGGCGTTAGATGAGGAACCATCAGAAGGCGCAAGCCAATTAAGTGCAAGCTTATGGCAAAAAGCCTTTTTGGTTGTGTCGTGGTGTCTGCTTATTTTTGCTTTAACAAAGCCAACGATATTAGGTGAGCCACAAACTCGTGAAAGTTTAGGCCGTGATGTCATGGTTGTGGTGGATTTATCAGGTTCAATGGCTGAGCAAGATTTTGTGTCTAAGCAATCGTCAGATTCTGGTGAAATAAAGAAAATCTCACGCCTAGAAGCAACAAAAGAAGTATTAGCTGATTTCGTTAAAACGCGTAAAGGAGATCGTTTAGGACTTATTTTATTTGGTGATGCTGCTTTTGTGCAAACGCCATTCACGGCTGATCAATCCGTTTGGCTTGAATTGTTGAATCAAACAGATGTTGCAATGGCAGGGCAAAGTACTCACCTAGGCGATGCCATCGGTCTTGCGATTAAAGTGTTTGAGCAGAGCAGCGAAGATAAAGCCTCAACTGAAGAAAATGCAAAGCCACGAGAAAAAGTCGCGATTGTTTTAACGGATGGTAACGATACTGGCAGTTATGTTGAACCTATTGATGCCGCGAAAGTTGCAGCAGCGAAAGGCGTGCGTATACATATGATTGCAATGGGAGATCCGCGAACAGTGGGTGAGCAAGCCTTGGATATGAACATCATTAATCGTGTTGCTAAAGAGTCTGGAGGTAAAGCATTTCAGGCGATTAATCGTGATGAATTAGAACAAGCTTATGATGAAATCGGTGAGTTAGAGCCTCAACTTTATGAAAGTACGACTTATCGACCAAAGCAGTCAATTCATCAATATCCAGCGATGTTAATTGTTGCAATGTATTTGTTTGCCTTTGGTTTTGCCACTATTAGACGTTATTTTTCATCGTCTTCAAAAAAAGCAGGAGAAAAGCATGTTTGATCTTCTGATGTGGCAACAAATTATGACTGAATTTCATTTTATTCGTCCGTTATGGCTATTAGCCTTAATTCCATTAAGTATTGTTATTTATTTACGCTGGAAACAAGACACTAAAAATGAGTGGCAGCAAGAATTACCAAAACACCTTCGTTCTGTGTTAACGGTTAATGATCTTGGTTGGAAAAAACAATTACCATTAAAATTATTGGCTGTTTCTATGCTCGTAGCTATTGTGGTTTGTGCTGGTCCTACATGGGAGCGTGAGGCTTCGCCATTTGGTGAAGATAAAGCCGCATTGCTTATAATCTTAGATAACAGTGAATCCATGTTGCAAAAGGATTTAGCTCCGAATCGATTAGAACGTTCTAAGCAAAAAATTCGAGATTTAATTGCATTGCGTAAAGGTGGAAAAACAGGGCTTGTTGTATTTTCAGGAACGTCACATTTGGCTATGCCGTTAACAAAAGATAACTCAGTTTTTGCACCATTCTTAGCCGCAACTCAACCGGATATTATGCCTGTAGAAGGTAAAAATGCAGAAAGTGCATTACCACTTATTGAACCTCAATTAGGAACTGAGAGTGCGGGAACCGTATTATTAATTACGGATGGCGCTAACCCTGAAACCATATCAGCTTATGAGAAATACTTTTCTACGAGTCGTCATCAACTGCTTGTGCTTGCCGCTGGTAATGAAAACAGAGCGAGTGACAACCCGATGGATTATGCCTCATTAAAAAAATTAGCAAGTAAAAGTGGTGGAAGCGTTATAAACGTTACTGTGGATGATAGTGATGTTCGTAGTTTAAACAGTAAAGTTGAACGACATATGCAATTAAATAATGAATCAGCTATGCCGTGGAAAGACATGGGTTATTACTTATTATTTCCTGTTTCATTACTTATGTTGTCATGGTTCAGAAGAGGGTGGCTAGTGAAATGGTGTCTAGTGGTGGTATTGGTTTGCCCGACATTTTATTCAATGCCAACATACGCAGAAACCGTAAGTTTAAAAGCGAAAGCTCAAGAACCGGTTAAAGAAGTGACTTTATGGGAAAAAACATCAGGCTGGTGGATGAACTTGTGGCTAACGCCCGATCAGCAAGGACAATGGTATTTTGATCAATCAGACTATTTAAAAGCAGCAAAAAGTTATCAAGATCCATTAATGAAGGGTACTGCGTATTATTATGCCGGTGAGTACAAGTTGGCTCACAGTGCATTTATTGCGGTGAAATCAGATTTAGGAATGTTTAATGCCGCAAATGCGTTGGCTCGACAAAGAGAATATGTTGCTGCGAGAGACATCTATCGTCTGTTGTTAAAGAAAGATCTTGCACCTGATTTAAAAGAAAAAGCGCAAAATAACTTAAACGTCATGCAAGGCATTGTTGATGAGGTCAATCGGATGAGTGAAAGTCAAAAAGGCACGACCGATGGTCCAGAAGAGTCATTTGAACTGGGTGATGATAAACCTAGAACCGGCGATGGTGCTGATGAAGAAGTGGACTCTTCTTTAATGACTAAAGAAAGTTTAAATGCAAATGAGATCTTGGGGAGTCAAGAGTTGGCGGACAAATGGCTTCGTCGTGTTGAGGCAGATCCAAAATACTTCTTACGTGCTAAGTTCCAATTGCAACTTCGTGAACAAACAAGTAATACAGCAATGCAAAATGAAGAGGTGAAATAATGTCTCAGCATAATGATAAACGACGTTTAATACACCTTTTCGTATTTATGGTAGTACTGCTTATTACGGTAAGTTTCAGTGCGAGATCAAATGCAGCGAATCAGCTTGAAAGTGCTGATAATGTATCAATTAAAACGTGGTTAAGTGAGCCTTCAAAAACCGATGAAGACCAGAAAACATACGCTATTAATCAACAAATTATTTTGTACATAGAAGTAGTTACTCCAAGGTGGTTTACTGGCGGTACTCGTATTGCTGCGATTGATATTCCAAATGTTGCCGTTAAACAACGTAACCAACTTGCAACCAATTTTACAGAGCGTAAAAACGGAGTGACTTGGACGCATCAACGTTGGGAAATTACATTGTATCCTCAGAAAGCGGGTACTTATGTTATTCCTCCTACGGCGGTAAAGGTGCAAGTATCAAAAGAAGGTGTAGGTAATGTCTCAGGAACTATTTATACCCAAGCTCAAACATTTAATGTAATTAAACCATCTGGATTACTTGATGATAAACAACAATGGGTGTCTGGACAGGATTTTACTGTACAACAAAAATGGGATGTGTCTAATTCAGAGCTTGAAGCTGGAGATTCGATAACCCGTACGATTACGATTAAAGGTGCAGATACGCTCGCAATGTTGATCCCTGAGATTCTACCATCGACATCAAGTACGCATTATCAAACATATAATCAACCACCCAAATTGAGTGATACACAAACACGAGGCGATTATTTATCTCAACGAGAAGAGTCTTCAGTTTATGTATTACAAACGGGTGGAGAAGTTACGTTTCCTGCTCTTGAGTTAGTTTGGTGGGATGTTGAAACTGGGGAGTTAAAAACAATTAATATTGAGGGCGAAACCTTTGCGGTATCACATACTTTGCGTTCTTGGTTTATTGAATATTGGAAACCATTCGCAGCTTGTGTATTCATTCTTCTAATTCTAATTGCCGTAGCTATTAAAACACTGCGTTATTACCAAACTCATCCGCTTCCGGCATGGCTTGTATATTCTAGAGCAGTAAATAAAGAGGAGTGGGGAACGGTTAGAATGTTGCTTTATCGTTTATTGAGAGAAACAGATTATCTCGTTGAGCTCAAAGCGTATGAAAGTAAGCAAGAATGGCAGAGTGATACAAGACAATTTCAAAGTAAAGAGGTGACAACGTCACTATCTAAGCGGTTATGGAAAGCAATTAGTCGTCGAGATACTGCTAAATATCAGTTAGGAGAGAGAATTAAATTTAAGAAAGCTTTACCTCAGCTGAATAAGTATCGAATAAATAAAAAGAAAAAGTAAGATAATCAACACAGAACTGATGGACTGCACTTGTTTCATCTGCTCAGTTATATAAAGTGAAATCAGGATGAATCAGCCGTGTCGGTTATTATGAAAAGCACAGAACTAAACTTGATCCCCATTTTTGTCGCCATCTATGAAGAGAAAAATCTCTCAAAGGCGGCGATAAGAATGAATATTAGCCAACCAGCCGTGAGTAAAGCATTAAAGCGTCTACGAGAAATCTATGATGATGCGCTTTTTCATCGAAATACGACAGGAGTAGAACCAACCGTTTTTGCTTCAGATATTTATCCAGCGATGTCTGCAGCACTTAAGAACTTTACTTCTACGTTATCCTCATCAAGAGAATTTGATCCTAAAACATCCAATCGAATTTTTTCAATAGCGGTGGTATCAACCGTAAATTATTCTTTGATACCAAAGTTAGTCAAACAAATCCGAGCATCGGCACCTAATATCTCGCTAGAAATTCACCCTCAATTTACTGAAGATTTAGAATCAGATTTACGTTTGCAACGCTATGATTTAGTTATCGATATGGCGATACGAGGACGAACGATTTTAAAATCTGAGGTAGTTTATACCGAAAAATTAAGAGTGGTATGCAGTAAAGATCACCCAAGAATAGGAGATTCAATCAGTCTTGAGCAGTTCTTAAGTGAAGAACACGTTGCTGCATCTCGTTGGCATAGCCGTAGTAGTTTGCTAAATGCAGAAGATATAGGGGAGTTAGAAGCCCGTAATATTGTTATTCGTGCAGCCGGTGCTTTTGAGATGATGCCAATTATTGGTTCGACAGAGATGATTGGAATGTTACCTCAGTCAACATTGGATGATTTAGGTGATTACTATAATTTGAAATCTTTGGATTTACCTTTAAATCGTCAGCAACATGATTTATGTAGTATTTGGCATCCAAGCCGAAGTAACGATAGTGGTCATCGCTGGTTGCGTCAGCAAATTCAAAAAGCAGCTAAGAATGTTTTTTGATCTGGATTGTTAATGTCTACAATCTAATCATTATTAGTCGTATAGATATGTGACATATTAGAATCGTTTTATAAAAACAGCGCTGTTTAGTTCAGCGCTGTTTTTATTGGTGGGTTATTAATCTGAAATAACTTCAGGCAGTACCTTTCCAGTTGCCCCACTTGGTTGAGTGATGCCTAAAATACCAGATAGGGTTGGTGCAATATCATAAGGCGTTATTTCACGGCTTACTTTTTTATCATCAATGTTATACCCTGCGAAAATCACAGGGACATAGGTATCGTAACGCCATGGTGAGCCATGCGTAGAAGCAATGGTTAATCCTTCCATATCATTAATAAAGTTACGAGGCTGATAGACCACATAAACATCCCCTGAACGCTGAGGATGATAGTTGTTTTTTACAAGTTGCATCGTATGAGTGTTTGGAACTTGGTTTTTTTCAATATCAGAACTTGTGACTGCATAGGCAATCCCCTGAACTTTCATTAGCTCTTCGGATACCGCTTTTTGCACTGCTTCTAAAGAAGCACCTTTCTTTTTAATAACATCGTGGTTTAAATAAATATAAGGTTGTGCGTATAAACGAATTGCGTTTTCACCTAAGCCAAATTCAGTTTTAAGACGTTTAAGCAAAGTTGGAGATATTAATTTTTTCTGATCAAATGTTGCCGCTTGTGAAACTCCTAAAGCATTAACGACTGCTGGGGCTTCAGGAGCACCATGATCAGCTGAAAGTACGATCAACGTATTCTCTAATCCAACTTGTTTATCGACATTCTTAAGTAGTTTAGCAATGGTTCTATCTAAACGAATTAGGTTGTCTTCGGCTTCTAAACTGGTTGGGCCGTACATATGAATAACGTAATCGTTAGCAGAGAAACTGACAGCTAGATAATCAGTGAATTTACCTTGACCTAAATTTTCCTCTTTTAATAAAGTGCTCGCAAAATCTTCGGTTAGTTCGTCACCTGCTGGGCTTAGTGTCAACATAGTGCTGTAGTATTTGTAACTTGCTGGACCATAAGGGTGGGGGAAAGTGCGTTTAAAGCCAGCTAAATCAACTTTATAGTTAGGGTCGCTTTCTTTCAGCGTATATTGATCCGCAGGAAGGGAGAGCTCCCAGCGCTTACCAGAATATTGGTTTGGTAATTTTTTTTCGTTCCAAGCATTAACCCAAATAGGGTATTTATCATAATAATAATTACTGGTAACGAACTCTGAACCGGACTTTGAGAACCAAAATGCTTTCCCTGAATGTCCGCCTAGAGAGATTGCCCCTCGATCTTTTACTGAAACAGAGAAGATTTTTGATTCGCCATTGGTTGCAATAGCTAATTCATCGCTGAAAGTACTTGATAACATTGGGTTAGGAGAGCGTCCATCTTGTGTCGCTACTTTTTGTGTAGGATCGATCTCAGTTGATTTGTTTACCCCGGCACCAGAAGTCAACATGCTATAGTTACCATCTTCAACGTTATATACTAAACGTTCTTTGCTTCTATCGTACCAAACATTACCTACCATGCCATGTACACTAGGCGGAGCACCAGTGGCGAGAGATACATGACCAACGATGGTTTCAGTATTACCGTGTTGATAATAGGCGTTCGTGAAGTAAGTACCATCGTCCATTAAATATCGAAATCCGCCATCACCGAAATTTGCTTTATAACGATTAAGTAAATCGCCGCGTAGTGCATCAACGGTAATTTGCAATACAAGTTTTGGTTTTTGTTCAGCTGCGAATGAAAGTTGAGGTGTCATTAATACACCAGCTAACGCCACATAATGTAATGATTTATTTTTCATTATTGGGTTCCTTGCCAAAGTGTGTAGGTTTGATTGTTATTTTTTATCTCTTACTAAACGTAATCCCATGTCCGACATAATAATGGACTGACTTGCAAAATCACGTCGATAGTTTTCTGACTCATTTGCATCATAAGAAAAGCTGCTGCCGCGGACTGATTTGTGCACTAAACCACTTGCTTCGTCTCGCGCGTTGTTAGGGTTATCTTTTGGTGAAACACGATAAAAATTATCATCATAGGCGTCACTAACAAACTCACCAACATTACCAGTCATGTCATATAAGCCTAGTTCATTCGGTTGCTTCATTCCAACTGGGTGAGCACGATTATTCGCATTTTTAGAATACCAAGCAACATCATCAATATTGTCTGAACCGCTATAAATATAACCTTTGCTTAAACTGCCTCCACGAGCAGCATATTCCCATTCGGCTTCGGTTGGTAGTCGATAAGTTTCACCTGTTAGCTCATTTAATTTTTGAATGAAAAAATTAGCCTGTTGCCAGCTTAAGTTATTAACTGGAATATTAGGATCTTGGAAATAGCTAAGAGAAGAGCCCATTACTGATTCAAAAATTTCTTGAGTAACTTCGAACTTAGAAATATAGAAATCATCCACAAATACAGAATGTTCTGGTTTTTCGGCTTTTTTTGCTTCAGGGGCGTTAGAGCCCATTTGAAATTCTCCACCTTTAACGGACACCATATTTTGTTCAATTTTTTGAGTAATAGGATGTGGCGGTGTACTTGTACATCCCAATAAAGCAAAGCAAAAGAATAAAATAGGTAAAAAAGTTTTGTTTTTTGTAAAAAAAGAGACGTTAAACATGACATCCTCAACAGTTATTTTTGTACGTTTATCATACAGTAACTTAACATTCCAAATTGGAATAACGTATATAACTAATAGAGTAGTTCTTTTTGTTTATTATAAAGTTAGAACTTACTTAGCGACAAAACTATAAGGGTGGTTTTCTATTTTGCTAGGTAAGTTCTACTTAACCAAATTTATAAAATAATAGGAATCAATATGATCATTACTCAAGGTCCGCAATTTCAAGGTAAAGCATCAAAACGATTACATGTTATGGCCAAGCCTATTGGTGCTGTATGTAATATCGATTGTTCTTATTGTTATTACCTAAGTAAAGAAGATTTACTTGAGTATAAAAAGGGTTGTTCACCGCAAATGGATGACGAAACGCTTGAAACTTATATTCGTCAATACATTGAAGGGCAAAATACACCAGAAATCATTTTCTCATGGCAAGGTGGCGAGCCAACGTTATTAGGTCTTGATTACTTTAAAAAAATTGTTGAGTTTCAAAAGAAATACCAACCTGAAGGGATCTTGATTTCTAATGATTTACAGACAAATGGTACGTTATTAACCGATAAATGGTGCGAGTTTCTTGCTGAAAACAATTTTTTAGTTGGTTTGAGTATTGATGGCCCTGAA
Source organism: Aliivibrio fischeri (assembly GCF_009727955.1). Taxonomy (GTDB): domain Bacteria; phylum Pseudomonadota; class Gammaproteobacteria; order Enterobacterales; family Vibrionaceae; genus Aliivibrio; species Aliivibrio fischeri_A. The sequence continues at coordinate 504,998 of NZ_WOBR01000004.1, forward strand.
ATGCTACATAATGCTTATCGTACTAACAAAGCTGGCCGTGGTACGTTTAAGCAAGTAATGAAAGCGGTTGATTTACTGCATGAGCACAACGTTAAGTTTGCTACGTTAACGTGTGTGAATAATTTAACGAGCCGAAATCCTCTTGAAGTATATCGATTCTTACGTGATGTGGTTAAATCGCCACAAATGCAGTTTATTCCTATCGTTGAGCAAAAAACGTTTAGAACGGTTGCTCCTCAAACTGAGCAAATTGCAGCTCAGTTGCGTCAAGGCGATAAGCGTTTAATTCCAGGTAATAAAGAGTCCATCATGGAACCTTGGTGTGTTTCAGATGAGGCGTGGGGTAATTTTTTAATTGCTGTATTTGATGAGTGGACTCAGCATGACCTCGGCAAGGTATTTGTTCAGTATTTTGAAGCCAGTGTTGAAACATGGATGGGTCGTAAAAATCCATTATGTACATTAGGTGAGATTTGCGGAAAAGGGTTGGCAATGGAACATAATGGAGATGTGTTTGCTTGTGACCATTATGTGTACCCTGAATATAAAATCGGAAATATTCATAACGAAGAGTTGGATACATTAGCATTTAGTCGTAAGCAACAAGAGTTTGGTTTTGCAAAATCAAAGACGTTAACAACTCAATGTCAGAAGTGTGAATATAAATTTGCGTGTCATGGTGAGTGCCCTAAAAACCGTTTCATTAAAACACGTGATGGTGAACCAGGCTTAAATTATTTATGTGCAGGTTGGAAGAAATTTTTTGCGCATGCTGATAAATCGATCGCTTACATATTGAAAATGCTAGGGAACCCTGTTCAGCATGGTAAATACAGTGATGCGAAAATGCACCAAATTCACCAAAATGCTTTTCCAACTAAGTTTTAATAATTTAAGTTTTAATAGTTTAAGCTTTAAGAATGTACGTTTAAGAGTGCCTCATGAAAAAAATAGTCTGTATTAGTTTGTTATCCTTATTGGGATTCTCTGCTACTTCATTTGCAAGTGACAGTGTTCAGGAAGCTCCGACGATGAATCAAGCGCAAAAGATGAGCCCTGAGCAAGAGTTAGCGTATAGGGCTCAAAATAAAAATGAAACGGTAGAAAATCGTGCTGATGCGTTGCGTCAACTCGCTCGTTTTCCGAACCAAAATAGTTTAGTTGCGGTAGCTAGAGGATTGAAAGATCCCAGTCCTGTTATCCGAGAGGCGGCAATAACGGGATCTGAGTTGTACAAATTATCTCACCGTTGGCGAATGATTTCGCCGTTATTGAGTGATCCTGAAATGAGTGTTCGTCTCGCTGCTGGTGTTAATCTGATGCGTGAATATCGTTCTATGAAGGTAGAGCAGCAGGTTCAAATTGAACCTGTATATAAAGAGTTAATTGATACTCTGACATCGCAAAATAGAGAGGATACTCAACTGCAATTGGCGGACATATATCGTTGGCATGGTGAGTGGGCTAAAGCCGACGTGATTTATCAAAAACTAGTTAAATCAGAACCAGAGAATGCAGAAGTATGGTTGAATTTATCAGATAATTTCCGTGGTCAAAACCAAGATGAACAAGCGCTAATCACATTAAATCAAGGTATAGAGCAATTACCAAAAGAAGCGAGTTTATTTTATTCAAAAGCATTAACTCAAGTGCGTTTAAATCAAAAAGAAGAGGCCGCTAAATCCATTCAGACAGCAGCAACATTGGCTGATAATAATAGCTATTATTGGTATTTGAATGGTGTTCTGCAAGAAAGTATTAATGTGAAATTAGCAACTGAATCTTTTGAAAAAGCGTATTTAATTTCTGGTTCTCCAGAGCAGTTATATGCTGTGTGTGATATCTATGTGCGATATGGAAATGAAAAAGCAGATGCGTGTTTAGAAGAGCTAGCAAAGGTAGCGCCTGACTATGTGATTGAACAATTAAAAGAGAAGCGTAAGTAATTATCAACTCACATAACTATTTGATTAGAATATAAAAAAGCCGAACATATTTAGTATGTTCGGCTTTTTCATTGTTTTAAGATGGAAAGTTAGTGCATGATTTGCAGTTCATCTACTTCCATATCGATACGAGTAGGGTTTCTTTGTAGCCATAGTAGACGACAAGTTAGTAAGATTGCTGATGTCGTTAAGCCACCAATAAAACCGAACCAAAAACCATATACACCCATTGGTTCTCTAACCCAGTCAGTCATACCAAGAATATAACCAGAAGGTAAACCAACTATCCAGTAAGACACAAAAGTACACTTAAAGATGGCATTCATATCTTTATAACCACGAAGGGCACCAGCAGCAACTACCTGCACGGCATCAGTACACTGATAAATAGCAGCTAATAACATTAAGCTTACCGCTAAAGTAATTACTTCTTGGTTATCTGAATATAAATAGGCAATTTGCTCACGGAATAATAAAGTTAATACCGCAGTACAACACGCCATTAATAACCCAAATGCTAAGCCACAGTAACTAGCGATTTTTGCTCCATCAAGATCTTTCTCACCTAATTTATGACCAACACGAATACTTACCGCAACGGCAATACTCATCGGGATCATAAAGATTAAAGATGAAAAATTAATCGCAACTTGGTGAGCGGCAACAACTGTCGAACCTAATGGAGAAACCAATAATGCAACTGCAGCAAATAATGTTACTTCAAAGAAAATAGACAAAGCAACAGGAAGGCCCAGTTTGAAAAGGCGATAGATCTCTTTTCTTTGTGGTTTATTCCAGTTTTCATATAGGTTTACGCGACGCAGTTTTGGAGCGATAAACGTATACAATGTCATGGTTAAGAACATCAACCAATAAACGATAGCTGTAGCAACACCACAGCCAACACCACCAAGTGCAGGAGCGCCAAGCTCACCATAAACAAACATCCAGTTTAATGGAACGTTGGCGGCGAGACCGATGAAACCGATAATCATTGCAGGTGTTGTTAATGACAATCCTTCACAAAAGCTACGCAGAGTTTGGAATAATAAAAATGCTGGCGCGGCCCATAAAACGGCGTGTAAATAACCTTGAGTTTTCTCGTATAGCTCAGGTTCTACATCCATTGCAGCAATGATAAAACCGGCATTATATAAGACCAACATGATAGGAATAGAGGTTAATAGAGCAAGGTAAACACCTTGGTGGATCTCAAATGGTACTTTTTTCGATTTTCCTGAACCGTTTAGTTGAGCTACAACAGGCACAAGAGCCATTAATAGACCAACACCAAACAATACAGAAGGTAGCCAAACACTTGCAGCGATAGCAACGGCAGCCATATCAGTTGCGCTCACGCCACCCGCCATTACTGTATCAACAAAGCCCATGCCTGTTTGTGCCACACTTGCAATTAATACAGGTGTAGAAAGTTTAACTAATCGAACGATTTCTTTTTGGTATCTGTGCACTGCGTCACCGTATCAATATATTTGTAAATAAGGAGTTTAATTTATCGATTCGTCATTACATAAGGATGCAATGAGGAAAAAGGTCTGATTGAGTGCTTTGAACAGAGGAACTGTTAAAGGTAAGCAGAAAGGCGTCATTATATAGAAAACAGTGAGCTTCACAAAATGAAATATTCCAAGTATTGTAGATTATTGTAATAAAGTTGAGTGAGTTATTTATAACTCAAATAGTTAATGCAAAGTCATTGGAGTTGAAAATGTTTACAGGTATCGTCGCAACCACCGCAAAAGTTGTTAACATTATAAAAAAAGACAAATTTCAAACTCACGTTATTGAAATTCCTGCGCCATATCATCAAGGCTTGGAAATTGGTGCTTCGGTTGCTCATAATGGTTGTTGTTTAACGGTAACTAAAATTGAAAATCAGCAAGTACATTTTGATCTTATCGAAGAAACTTTACGCTTAACGAATCTTGGTTTATTAGACGTAGGACAAGAAGTGAATATAGAGCGTGCCGCTCGTTTTGGTGATGAGATTGGTGGTCATTCAATGTCTGGTCATATTGTTGATGTCATGACGGTTCGTGAAATTATCAAGACGACAGAAAATTGCCAAATATGGTTTGATGTTCCAGCGAAGTGGACAAAATATGTTTTACATAAAGGTTATATTGGGGTTGATGGGATCAGTCTGACGATTGGAGATGTCGATGAGAAAGGATTTAATGTAAATTTAATTCCTGAAACTCTAGAGCGTACCAATTTAAGTTCTCGAACAATTGGCGATAAAATTAACTTAGAGATTGATCCGCAAACACAAGCTATTGTAGATACCGTTGAGCGAGTGTTAGCGAACCAACAATAAGATCAACTAAAACAAGCCATCTTCATCATTATTGATAGAAAGACTTACTGATTGAGTATATGGGTTAATCTCCATATTAAATTCAATGGCACGATGACAAGATGGACAGTCATCGTATACTTTTTTATTTGATTGAGATTGATCGATAACCATATCAATAGAGTGATGGCAGTTAGGGCACTGGATATTTTTATTAATGTAATTATTCACAACAAACTCCTTTTACTGTTCTGTAATTCGTAAATACCAGTTTAAATAAGGATGTAATTAATCTTTATAGAATTGGTATAACGCATTAATGAATATCCATGTAATAGTAGAAAAAAGAGTTTGTTTCTGCAGTGAATTAAGTGAAAAAGTTGATTGATGCGATGTTTTAAGCCAAAGAGTTTAACATTAAACAAAAAATGAGATGGTAAGTACCATCTCATTGTATTTATTAAATGAATGTATATTGCTAGTCATTTAAATTCAGCTTATCGATTAGCTGTTGTGCATGGAACATGTATTCACCACCAAACATATTGCAGTGATTTAATACATGATAAAGACTATATAAATGCTGGCGGGTCTCAAACCCTTCAGAAATAGGATATATGGATTCATAACCTTCAAAAAAACTGTCTTGAATCCCTCCAAACAGCTCAACCATTGCTAAATCACACTCAGCGTCTCCCCAATAAGATGCGGGATCGTAACTAATTGGTCCTTTAACACTTAGAGCAATATTTCCATGCCATAAATCACCATGCAGTAATGCGGGTTTAGGTTGGTGGTTATGAAGAATTAATTTACTATTTTTAACTAGGGTATCGATATCTCCAAGAATCATCCCTTTTTCTTTGAGTAGTTGAAGTTGCCAGCCAATGCGTTGCTCTGCAAAAAAACAATCCCAACGACGGTGCCAAGTATTCACTTGTAATACGTTACCAAGATAGTTATCGCAATCGAAACCATATTCGAGCTGGTCGCCCCATAGGTGGTGATTTGCAAGACTGACACCTAATTCATAAAAAGCATCTTTATCCATACTTTTAGTTGGGAGGTAATTTAGAACTAAAAATGAATGCTCTTTTGTTGTTCCTATATGGATTGGAGAGGGTACAAAGATATGATCTGATTTATCAAGTTGAGTGAGGCTTTCTATTTCCGTTTCAAATATAGGAAGTTCTGCTTTCTCATTAATTTTGACAAAATAACGCTGACTTCCATTACTTATCATGTAGCAGTCATTTATTTCGCCACCATTCACACTCTCACGTTCTGAGATACTGAAAGGTTGTTGAGTTACTTCAGAGATTTGTTTTGCAATAGCTTGCCACATAATATTACCTCACAATATCTGATAAACAGACACTAAGCATAGTATATTTGAGATAAATATCTGTGAGGTAAGACTAAAAAATACCTCAATGTGAAAAGCTTATAAGCAATTCGTAAAAAGGAAGTAATAAGCGTGAAGGAAATCAATTAAAGAGTCGATCTATCTGTCAAGCTTAATGGAAAGCGTTTGAGTGTCGATCTCAATTTTGATAAATTACTGGTTAGTTAATAATAAAATACAACTAAATGGACAGAATATGATTGTCAACACTGATGGATACCACGCATTAATTGAATATTTGACTGAACACCTTTCAATTTTTGCAAACCAACAAGGTGATACAGGAGAAGAAACGGTTGAAGATATCGTTAATGATCTTGTTGCTTCAAATTTGATGGTCGTTTTTCAGCAAAATCCTGAATTGGATCCTGATGTTAGATTTACACTGTTAAGAGAAGCTGATGCTGTTGTTGATGACTTAGGGGAAGTGTTAGCCGGAGCATGGATTCAAAAAGCGACGAATGAACAAGTAATGTTCTTAGATGATTATATTGGTTTAATTAAAAACTTGTTTGACAGCGCATTTAAGTAATTAACAAATATAATGAAATGATGAAGCTAAGTGAAGTAGGGGTATTTCACTTAGCTTTTTTGTTTATAACACTCTTCGAACTTGCCAGAATGCTTTTTTCCAATAAGGATTATCTAAGCTAGAGATAATCACGCCTTTGGATGTTGATGCATGCATAAATTCTCTATTTCCAATATAAACACCAACATGCCTTACTTTTACACTGGTTTTAAAAAAGATTAAATCGCCTTTTTTAGCATTAGCTAATGCGATTTGAGTGCCAGTAGTTGCTTGATATTCTGTAGTTCTTGGTAGCGATAAACGATGTAAAACATCAAATGCGTTTTGAGTAAATGCGGAACAATCGACACCATTCTTAGAAGTACCCCCGTATTTATACGGAACTCCTTGCCATTGATAAAAATAATCTTGATAAGCATCTGATGATGAGAGTTGTGGATGTTGAGTGGTGATCTCTTGCTTTGTTAATTCTGCTACTGGAGGAGTTGATGAGCACCCAAATAAGCCAACAACAGTAAATATAGCGAAAAGGTGACGAAACATAACAAGCCTATATAAAAAAATGCAGATAACTATTTTGAATGAATTTCACGGGAATTAACATCAAAATAGAGAATATTGAAAGTTAATTATAGTACTTTCTCATTTTTTATCTCGACTTTTATGTGAAATGATTTGATTGTTTGTTAATCAAAAGTTTTGTTTTGTGATGTAAAACTGGTCAAATTAACTACATTTGAAATACTTTGTGACATTTTGCTCTTTTAATGATTGTAACAATCAAGTAACCTTTCTGTGAATTTTGGATGTACTTACTTTTAACTAAATTACACAATATTGTTCATTGTTTCTAACGTTTAATATGATTTGTTTAAGGTGGGTCAAAAACAAGGAGTTACAGATGAGTTCGTCTGCATCACAACAACAAAACCAACAACAGCCTAAAAGGCCTTTATTTACCCGCTTTCTTGATTCTGTTGAATACTTAGGAAACTTACTACCACACCCAATTACTCTTTTTGCAATCTTTTGTGTGGCCATTCTCGTTTTATCCGGTATCGCAGGTTATTTTGAGCTATCAGTTATAGATCCTCGTCCAGAAGGTGCAAAAGGGCGTGCAGCTGATGGAATGATCCACGTAGTAAGCTTGTTTAATGCAGAAGGCTTACAACTAATCGTAACTAATTTAGTGAAGAACTTTGTTGGCTTTGCTCCATTAGGTACTGTACTTGTGGCGATGCTTGGTGTTGCTATTGCAGAGCATTCAGGTCTATTATCAGCGGCAATGCGTGGCATGGTAATGGGTGCGTCTAAGCGTATGGTTACTGTAACCGTTGTTTTTGCTGGTATCATTTCAAATACAGCAGCAGAGCTTGGTTATGTTGTTCTTATTCCTCTTGCTGCTATGCTTTTCCACTCATTGGGTCGTCATCCATTAGCCGGTCTTGCTGCCGCGTTTGCGGGTGTATCTGGTGGTTATTCTGCAAACCTTCTGATTGGTACGGTTGACCCACTGCTTTCAGGTATTACTGAAACAGCAGCGCAAATGATTGACCCAACTTATACTGTTGGTCCTGAAGCAAACTGGTACTTCATGTTTGTTTCTACTTTCTTTATTGCTATCACTGGTGCGTTTGTAACAGAGAAAATTGTTGAGCCGAAATTGGGTAAATACAATGATGAAGAAGCATCTGAAGATCTGTCTAATGATTCGATGGGTAAACTAACGGATGTTGAAAAGAAAGGTCTTAAACTAGCAGGTATCGCTGTTCTAGCTGTAAGTGCATTACTTGCGTGGACAATTGTTCCGGAAGATGGTGTTTTACGTTCAGCAACTGGTACAGTCGCGGGTTCACCATTCCTTAAGAGTATCGTTGCCTTTATTTTTGTATTCTTTGCTATTCCAGGCTTTGTTTACGGTAAAGTAACAGGCTCAATGAAGAATGATCGTGATGTTATCAATGCAATGGCAACATCAATGTCTTCAATGGGTATGTACATTGTTCTTGTATTCTTTGCAGCACAGTTTGTCGCTTTCTTTAAGTGGACTAACTTTGGTCAAGTAATTGCGGTTGGTGGGGCGACCTTCCTACAAGACGTTGGTCTTACTGGTCCTATGTTGTTCTTCGCATTCATTTTAATGTGTGGTTTTATCAACTTAATGATCGGTTCAGCATCTGCACAGTGGGCAGTAACCGCACCAATCTTTGTTCCAATGTTAATGTTAGTAGGTTATGCACCTGAAACAATTCAAGCGGCATACCGTATTGGTGATTCAACAACGAATATCATCACTCCAATGATGAGCTACTTCGGTCTTATTCTTGCCGTAGCAACTCGTTATATGAAGAATTTGGGTATCGGTACTCTGATTGCAACTATGCTGCCATATTCAATCTGCTTTATGTTTGGTTGGAGTATTCTGTTTTATGTGTGGGTGTTTGTATTTGGTCTACCAGTTGGTCCTGGTGCAGCTACGTTCTATACACCATAATCAATATAGAAATTTAGCTAGAAATACATAATCTATAAATAAAAAAGGCGATCTTCGGTTCGCCTTTTTTGTTTTTTATTACTGACCTAGAAGTCATACTTTAATTCCATTACACTTATTCAGTTATAAATCAGTGAATGAAATGCAAATATGAAGCTACTCCCATTATTAAAGCAACCTCAGATCAATTAACGTGATGTGTTTAGAACGTGAACATATCGCCACAATTCAGCGTTCCGTGGCATTTAAACTATAAAAAACTAGAGAATATTGTCATGACACAAAAACATTGGTCTAAATTTCAATTATTAAATGAAGTAAATACAAATCCGAATATCTCCATTAAAGGATCGCACAGCTATTACAGTGACTGCTGGGATAATGGTTTTGAATATTCTGTCGTACGCTACTTACACGGTGATGAAGTGAGTCGCGAATGGGAGCCTCGTTGGGATATAGATAAACTTTATATTGGAGATTATGTATGTATCGCAGCTGAAGTTATTATCTTAATGGGAGGTAATCATACTCATAGAGCTGACTGGTTTTGCTTATATCCTTTTATGAATATGATTGATGAAGCGTATCAGGGGAAAGGAGATACGATTATTCATGATGGTAGTTGGCTTGGTATGCGTTCAATGATCATGCCTGGCGTGACTATTGGAGAAGGGGCAATTGTTGCTGCTAACAGCGTTGTTACAAAAAATGTTGAACCATATAGTGTGGTAGGAGGGAATCCTGCAAAGCACATCAAATATCGCTTTGATAGTGAAACGATTGAGAAACTCATTCACTTAAGAATATATGACTGGCCTCAAGAGAAGTTTGATGCATTACAATCATTTTTATGTGATTCAGACTTTGAGCAGTTACAAGCTGAAATAGCTAAATACGATTCACTTAAGTAATAATGATAAGAAAAGCCTCTGCATTTATACAGAGGCTTTTGTTTATTTCTTTCTAAAAGGTTGAGTCAGCATTTTATCTAAGCGCTGCTCTCTTTCTTTTCTGAAAAATCCCAATCCAATCTTCATATCCTGATGACCATCAATGGGTTTTACTAAATAAGTATTTCCAATTCGGTCCCAAATAGATAAAAAGAAACCATAATTATTATGCATTTCTGAGATATGAACTGAATGATGAACTCGGTGAAAATCAGGAGTAACGAATAACCCTCGAATATAACGATCAAGTGTACGTGGAATAAATAAATTACTGTGATTAAACATCGCACTGACATTCAAAACAATTTCAAAAATAATGACGGCCTCAACTGGGATGCCAAGTAACCCTATCGCTGCGATTTTAATCAGCATAGAGAGAATAATTTCAATGGGATGAAAGCGTGTACCTGTTGTGACATCAATATCTTGATCTGAATGATGCATTCGATGTAATCGCCACAGTAAAGGAATGCGATGAAACGCTCGATGCTGCCAATAAATTAGCCAATCCAATAATAAAATAGATAAGAGAATCGTTAAGAACGTTGGTGTATTGAGGTAATAAAATAAACCAAATTGCTCCTGATTTGCGATAAAAGCAGCATCAACGGCTAATAACGGTAAGGTTAAACGAAGGACGATACTGTTGAAAAAAATTAAGCCTATATTGTTTAACCAGCGGAACTGTTTATTTTGAGTGAGTGCTTTGCGAGGCCATTTGTATTCAGCCAAAGCAAAAATGATGAAAGCAGTAACAAAAAATCCAAAACGTAACGTGTCACTGTATTCAATCCAATTATTTTCCATTAGGAATTTCTCTTTAGAACTTGTTATTACTCATACTGTAAGTAAAATGCGCTTTTTTTTCCATATAAATAAAATTGCTTGGTTGTTGTTCATGCGAATTCATAAAGTTCATCAGTTACATAAAGAAAGATTAGCTCGCTCTTCTAAACCTTTTAATGCGAGAGGGGCGAATGTGAATCGTTGTGAGTTTTGCCAAGTACATAAAGACCACTGTATCTGCGAACATCAGCCAGAAACCACATCAAATGCTGCATTTTTGCTTATTATGTTTGATACGGAAGTATTAAAGCCAAGTAATACGGGTAAGTTGATTGCTGATGTGATTCCTGAAACTCATGCTTACCTTTGGTCACGTACTGAGCCAAGTGAAGAGATGTTATCACTGCTAAATAATGAGGCTTATCAACCTTTTGTGGTTTTCCCAGAAGAGCAAATTGAAGATAAATCATTAGTACGCAATGAAGTGAAGGTCGAAGAGGGCAAAACACCATTATTTATCTTATTAGATGGTAGTTGGCGTGAAGCGGGAAGAATGTATCGTAAAAGCCCATATTTACATCAATTACCTGTTCTTTCTTTTAAGAGTGAACAACTTTCAAATTATATTATGCGTAAAGCATCGAAAGATCATCAACTTGCTACGGCCGAAGTTGCTAGCATGGTACTTGATTTGTTTGGTGAGCAAGATAATGCAAGACATCTAGAGCATTGGTTTGAATTGTTTCGAGAACATTACCTTTATAGTAAACGTCCAGTAAAAGGCGCAGAACGAGGTATGGGCTTAAAACGTTTGATTGAATTTCGTACAAATCTGAAAGTAAATAACGAAATCTAATACCAGTTTGAGGTTCAATTCACACTAAAAACCGACGAATATCGGATAGGTCACAGTCTGTATAGCTAAAAATTAGGTAAGATAACACCATAAAAGTTTTAGAATAGTTTAGGACAAGGATACCTTATGTACTACGGTTTTGATGTGGGTGGAACTAAGATTGAGTTCGGTGCGTTTAATGAAAAACTTGAGCGTGTTGCAACTGAGCGAATTCCAACACAAACTGAAAATTACTCGTTATTAGTTGATGATATTGCATCATTGATTGCAAAGTATGATGCAGAGTTTGGCGTTGAAGGTAAAGTCGGTTTAGGTATTCCAGGAATGGAAGATGCTGAAACAGGGGCTTTATTAACAAGTAACGTACCCGCAGCGAAAGGTCAATTCTTGCGAAAAGATTTAGAAGCAAAAATTGGTCGTTCAGTAAAAATCGATAACGATGCCAACTGTTTTGCACTATCAGAAGCGTGGGATGAAGAGTTAAAAGATTCACCATCAGTAATGGGACTAATTCTAGGAACAGGCTTCGGTGGTGGTTTAATTTTTGATGGTCAAGCTTTCTCTGGTTACAGCCATGTAGCTGGTGAACTAGGTCATTCACGTTTACCTATTGATGCATGGTTCCACCTTGGAGAAAACGCACCGTTATTAGGTTGTGGTTGTGGTAATAAAGGTTGTTTAGATAGTTATCTTTCTGGGCGAGGCTTTGAGCTACTTTATGCGCATTATTACGGTGAGCAAAAGAAAGCGATTGATATCATCAAAGCTCATGCAGAAGGTGATGTGAATGCAGTAGAACATGTTGACCGCTTCATGGAACTTTTGGCAATTTGTTTTGCTAATCTATTTACTTGTTTTGACCCGCACGTTGTCGCGCTTGGTGGTGGATTATCAAACTTTGAATTGATTTATGAAGAACTACCAAAGCGTTTACCAAAACACCTTCTATCTGTTGCGCGTGTACCTCGTATTATTAAAGCGAAGCATGGTGATTCAGGTGGCGTACGTGGTGCGGCATTCTTGAATATTAAAGACTAAGCGCTATAAAAATAAGATAGAAAATGCTGATACAAAAAGAGCCTCGTGTTGTTTGTTATTACTAACAGATAAACAGAGGCTCTTTTTTGTAACGCGCTTAGATTTAATTAAGCAACTTAACGTTAATTAGCTATTAAGCACAGCATTTTTTGTATTTCTTACCGCTACCGCAAGAACAAGGATCATTGCGGTTAGGTGTTTTCTCAAAGCGAGTCGTTTGAGGTTTATTCAATACACCTTCAAGCTCAAGAATATTTTCTTCTTTCTCTGCATTCACTTCAATGTTAGCAAACAATTTATGCTCAGCAACTTGGGCTTCAACTTCGATTTTACGCTCTTCAGTTTGAACAACTAGAGTTAATGGCGCTTCTTCAGTACCTAACTTAACGTCACGCTTAGTGTTGTAACCAGAAAGAACGTGGTTTTGACGAGTCTCGATACGACCTTTGAAGAACATTTTAGACATCTTGGAGCCTTATAATTTTAGAACACAGTATTTTAGGCACGTTTATACCATCAACACGAGATGGGATAAAGTGATTAGAAAAGAAAACAGACCTAATTGTAAAACAGGCCTGTTTATAATTTTTAGGTAAAAAGTATTAAACTCTCGAATTCAACGGAATGATCGTTACCTTTTGACCAATATCTACCGACTCAACGTCTGGTTGCACTTCAATTAAGCAGTTGGCTTCACTCATTGAGCGTAGGATACCTGAGCCTTGTTTGCCTGTGGTTACCACTTCCATTTGACCATTTTGGTTAATAGAGTAAATACCACGGCTATATTCCGTACGACCAGTGCGAGAGCGGATAAACTCTTTTGCAATTGCAGTGAAGGTTTCAGGCTGCCAATTATCTTCGCCTTGAAGTTTACGAAGTGCAGGTTCAACAAATTGTAAGAACGCTACCATTACTGCTACAGGGTTGCCCGGTAAACCAAAGAATGGAGTATCACCAATATGACCAAAGGCAAGAGGGCGTCCCGGACGCATATTGATACGCCAGAAATTAATATTACCCAGTTTGTCTAAAATCGTTTTGATGTAGTCTGCATCACCAACCGAGACACCACCAGAAGATAAAATCATATCTGCTTGTTGTGATGCTTGAGAAAGCGTTGATTCTAAAGCTGCTTCACTGTCTTCAATGATACCGAAATCAATCACTTCACAGCCTAATTTTTGCAGTAATGCGATTAAAGTAAAACGGTTTGAGTCGTAAATAGAGTTGGCTTTTTGTGCTTCACCCGGTGCTTGAACTTCATCACCAGTAGAAAAAATAGCCACTTTTGTTTTAGCGATAACAGGAACAGAAGCAATACCTAAAGACGCAAGCATACCCACTTCAGGCGCGGTAATGCGTGAGCCTTTAGCTACACAGATCTGATCGATAGCCAGATCTTCACCGGCTAGACGAACGTTTTGACCTTTACGAATGCCTGATTTACCCGTATCGAAGCGCACTTGATCGCCTTCTTGAGTCGCTTGTTCACGCATGATCACCGCATGACCATTTTCAGGTACTGGCGCACCTGTCATGATTTTTGCAGCTTCACCATGTTGAAGAGGGCGATCATAGCTGTGACCCGCCATGATTTCGGTAACAACTGTATAGCTTTCACGCTCTAAATCATCACCACAAATCACATAGCCATCCATTGCTGAATTATTGTGCTGAGGAGCATTAATAGGAGATAAAATATTTTGAGCAGCTAATGCATTAATCGACTCAACTAAAGAAACATCACTTTGTGAATTTAGAGGAGTAATAGCGTCTAAAATCTTTGCTCTGCCTTGGCTAACAGATAAAAATGCAGGAGATAACTCATCGCAATTAGCGGATAGGTCACTTTGCTGTTTATGTTGATGCTGTTTTACGTAGTCAACAATGAATTGCGTGATTGAGTCGGTATCATTGATATCCATTTGAGGCAGTTCAGATTCAGCTTTTAAATCCGAGGCAATCGCAATGATGTTCTCATCTTCTGGGAAAATCCAAGGCTTACCGACTTCATCACGATGCAGTTCAATCTTGGTGTATGGCAGTTGTTTAAACCCTTCAATAAGAATTAAGTCTAATTCAGTCTGGTCGAGTTTATTGATTAACTGCTGACACGTAGTTTCTTCATCTGGTGTTTCAGTGATTAATGCGTTACGAAAGCGTGAACTGATCAACATTTGGCTAGCGCCCGCTTTACGTAAGCGGTAGCTGTCTTTGCCTTCTTGGTCGATGTCAAAATTATGGTGAGCGTGTTTAATGACTGCGACTTTTAGTCCCATATCAGTCAGTTTAGGTAGCAGTTTTTCAAGTAATGTTGTTTTACCTGTGCCGCTATAAGCAGCAAAACCCAATAGAGGGATAGACGCAGACGTTAAGCTCATAATAAAGTTCCAAATTGTTCAAGTTCTTGAGGACTATTCAAATTGATAAAAGCGTTAGGGTAGTCAGAGAAATCAGCAAATACAGTATTACACTCTTTGTATAATAGGATGATTTTTCTGTCTCCACGCGTTAAAAAGGCATCAATTTTTGGAATAATACGTTTATGCATTAAAGTGACAACAGGTTGCATATACTCACCATCATGAGCTACTACAATATCAGTATCTTCTTTTACTGCATCGCAAAGCAAAGAAACTAAATTACTTGGAAGGTTAGGGGAATCACATGGAATAAACCCAACCCAATCAGAATTCATGTTTACAAGACCAGAATGCATACCCGCCAAAGGACCTGGGTATTCACTAAATTGGTCAGGAAAGGTGACGGCGTAACGTGAGTATTCTTCTATACTGCGGTTAGCATTGATGGCAATCTGGTCAGTTTGAGATGTTAATGTGTCTAGAGCGTGCTCGATGAGTGGTTTATCTTGAAATAAAACAAACCCCTTATCTTTCCCCCCCATACGACGAGCTTGCCCACCCGCTAAAATTACCCAACTAGTTTGCTTTGGCTGGAGCATACTTATCCTTGCTAACAATCACTTTTAATGGGGTTGATTCTATCAGCTTTGCATCTGAAATGGTCCATTGACGATGACAAATTTCAGTTAAAGCATTGGTTTGGTGGCTGGTAACGACAATACTAGAGCCACGATCAAGCAGATCTTTAGCCATAATTACCAATAGATCGATGGACTCTTGGTCAACACTGGCACTTGGTTCGTCCATTAGCAAGATAGACGGTTTTAATACCCAAGCTCGAGCCATAGCGACACGTTGTTTTTCACCACCAGATAAAACAGAAATATGTTCGTCAGCTAATGTCTCAAGCCCAACCATACGTAAGGCATTAATTACCATATTACGTTTGTTTTGCTTGCTCATTGCTGTGTATTTCACACCGTAAATGACATTGTCATAAACCGTACCATCAAAAAGGAATGGGTTCTGATGTAAATAAACGATTTGGTTGTTACCTGAACGGCCTAGTAAACGAACAGACCAGTGAGGTTGGTCAAGGTTGATCTTACCTGTTGTTGCGGTTTGCAGACCCGATAGGATTTTGAGTAGAGTGGTTTTACCTACGCCATTGGCGCCACGTAAATAAACAGATTCTTTTGGCCCAAGAGATAAATGTGGGATATGAAAAAGCACACGATCGTTAAATCGCATAGATAGATTATCGGCAGTTATTCTAATTGTCATCGTTATATGCCTACTAAGTACGTAAATACCCTTTACCACGAGTGATAGAGAGTAAAAAGTTTAAAACGAGTGCTAAAACTAATAACACCATACCAAGAGCAACACCCTGTGCAAATGCGCCTTTTTGGCTTTCCATTGCAATCGCAGTTGGAATATTTCGAGTAGAGTTGAAGATGTTACCACCAACCATCATTGAACAACCTACTTCAGTAATTATACGAGAAAATCCAGCGATTACAGCGGCTAAAATAGGGAAGCGAGTCTCCCAAATTAAGCTACCAAATGCGCGTGGAAGTGAAGCACCAAGTGTGAATGAGGTTTCCCAAACACGACGGTCACTGTGCTGAAATGCACCATGCATCATAGCGACCATTATTGGAAAACAGATAAATATCTGTCCAATAACCATGGCTTCTTGGGTAAAGAGTAGTTGCCAGTCACCTAATGGGCCAGCACGAGAAAGCATCATATACAGTAGCAGCCCAATAACAACGGTGGGTACGGATTGCAATGTATTCATAATAGAAAGTAATAGCCACCGCCCAGGGAAAGATCCATAAGCAAGCGCAAATGCCAACAAAAGAGCAGGTAATAATACAACTGCCATTGCAAATAGGGACACAGAAAAAGAAACACCTACAATGCTCCATAATGCAGTATCACCACTAAACAGTAATTGAATTGCCTCTTGAGAGGTGGCTAAAATAGTCATGTATTATTTAGCGTCCGCTGTGAACAGTTGTTTACCATTCAGTTTGAAGCTATTAATCATTGCTTGACCTTTGTCACTTACTAACCAATCACTGAATGCTTGTGCACCTTTAGTATTTAGGTTTTTGTAACGCTCAGGGTTAATTAGAATTACTTGGTAAGGGTTAAATAGGCGCTTATCACCTTCAACCATGATCTCAAGATCAAGTTTGTTTTGGTAAGCTAACCAAGTACCACGGTCTGTTAATGTGTAAGCTTGTAGCTCAGATGTCATGTTTAGTGTTGGACCCATACCTTGGCCAACGGCTTTATAACCACCAAAGTTTGGTTCAATTTTAGTTTGAGCCCAAAGATTCAATTCTTTTTTATTTGTACCAGAATCATCACCACGTGATACAAAAGTTACGTCAGCTTCAGCCATTTTCTTGAAAGCTTCTGTTACGTCTTTCATGCCGTGAATATGAGCAGGATCAGCCTCTGGACCTACTAGTACAAAGTCATTGTACATCAGTGATTTTGGCTCAACACCGTAGCCTTTTTCAACAAAGTTTGCTTCAGCTTTTGGTGCGTGAGTCATTACTAAATCAACATCGCCATTTTCGCCCATTTTCAATGCTTTACCAGTACCAGCAGCAAGAACTTGAACTTCGTAGCCTGAATCTTTTTGGAATTCTGGAAGAAGGTAATCTAATAAACCTGAGTGGTAAGTACTTGTTGTCGTTGCTAAACGTACAATGTTCGCGTCATTAGCGTATACGTCAGTCGCAGAGAAAGAACCTAAAGCCAGTGCAGCAACTGCAGAAAATGTCTTAATTTTATTGTTCATGTTATATCCATGTAATGAAGTTTAACTTGCAAAGCATAATGCTCTGAAGTGAATAGACTCGTACCCACTAAAGCAATCACTATGCCAAGTATAATGCCTTTAAACACACACTTAACGTAATGATATTTAAGTGGTTGAATAGGATTCTTACATAAAAACCTTACAAAAAATGTGATTAGGACAAAATGTCGCAATAGAAAGGATACATTTTGCAAATAACAGGTTAGAATAATTAGGACATTTTGACCCACATAACTCTTTAGATCTTATTAGGAATAAATATGGTTGTAAAATCAGATTGGAATGCGTTTTCAGTTCTTGTTGTTGATGATGAAATTGGTATGCAAACCATACTAAAAAAAGCATTAAGTAAACAATTTGGACAAGTGCATACCGCAGGTACGATTGAAGAAGCAGAAGAAATTCGACAATCTCACCATCTTGATTTGATCATTCTTGATATTAACTTACCCGGTCAAACCGGTTTAGAGTGGCAAGAAAGCATTGCATGTGATGCACGTAATTATGATGTAATTTTCATGACAGGCTATGCAGAGTTAGATACAGCAATTCAAGCACTTCGATTAGGTGCGTCTGATTTTATTTTAAAGCCGTTTAATCTTGAAAACATGCTACAAGCGGTAAAGCGGTGTATGGATCGCCGTTTGGTTGAACGAACCAACTTCGCTTTAAAACGCGAAGTAGAAAAGAAAAATCCGATTGAGATCATCGGTAATGCAGAGAAAACCTTACAGTTAAAGAAGATGGTTGCTCAACTTGCACCCTCTAATGCAGCTGTATTAATTGAAGGTGAATCAGGAACGGGTAAAGAGTTAGTTGCTCGTGGTTTGCATCAATTAAGTGAGCGTAAAGGGCCGTTTGTACCATTAAACTGTGGGGCTATTGCTCCGGACTTACTTGAAAGTGAACTGTTTGGCCATACTTCTGGTGCGTTTACTGGCGCTAAGAAAGGGCGTGAAGGTTTATTCAGAGTTGCGAATGGTGGCACACTGTTTTTAGATGAAATCGGTGAAATGCCAATTGGAATGCAATCATCGCTGCTTCGAGCGTTAGAGCAAAAAGCCATTCGTCCAGTAGGTTCTGAAAAAGAAATCCCTGTTGATGTTCGTATTGTTGCAGCTACTAACCGTAATTTATTAGAAGAAGTAGAAAAGGGAAATTTCAGAAAAGATTTATTTTATCGTTTAAATGTTCTAACGGTTTCTCTACCTGCATTACGTGAGCGTAAAGCTGATCTTGCGTGTTTAACAGAACACTTCTCGCAAATGATCGCAAATGAAATGGGGGTTAAACCTGTGCATTGGGCTCATGAAGATATCGTAGCAATGGCAAATTACGATTGGCCGGGCAATATTCGTGAACTTAAAAATATGATTGAACGTTGTATTTTATTAGGTAAACCTCCTGTGGAGCATTGGGCTGAGTTACAAGGTGATGAGCCTATTCATCAAAACAATGAAGAACGTAAGAGTGATGACGCATCAAGGAATAAGGAAGGCGAGTGTACGTGCATGCCAATCTTAGATACTTACCCAGAAAAATGGACATTAAAAGAAGTGGAAAAATCACACATTATCACCGTTGTGGATTTACATGATGGTAATAAATCTGCAGCAGCAAGGCAGTTGGGCGTTGCTCGTAAAACTTTAGAGCGCAAATTTAAAGAGTGGAGCGAAGAAAACGCATGACGCTATCTCCAACAGTTTGGAAAAAACGCATTAAAACCATGGTGCGTTACCGCTTACTTTGGTTGAACTCGGTTCCATTATTCTTAACCTTATTAGCTTTAGTGATCATTACGGCATTTTGGTCTACACATTATACTTGGCAAAATGCACTGAATGATGTTGGTAGTAAATTATCCGTTGCCAATAACAGTATTGACTTTTTACAGCGAGAGCAAAGCGCAGAATTAAGAGGTTTTGTTGAATCGTATTATTTTCAAAAAAAGTTTGAAAATAAAGCACCTGATTTTGAAAAGTGGGTTTCGCAGCAAGCAGGTAAATACAACTCTGATTTTATTGCGTTACACCCTGTCTCCTATATGAATGAGCTACCTTCTTCTTTAATTAATGACATGAAGATTGGTATGTCACGAACCTTCTTTCAAGTCATGACAGAAAAAGAGCTGACAGATATTAACCCTAAACTTAAACAGCAAGTTTGGGTGACAAACAAAGAAGATGGCAGTATAGAAAAACGAGGCTTAATCAGCCGAACACTGATCCCTATTTTTGACACAAAAGGGGAGCTGTCTTGGATTGTAGATAGTGGAATTATATTAAATAACAGCACGTTACTTGTAGATAGGATTCGTGATTTGATCTATCCATCAGGTGATTTACCGTCTAATAATATAGGAACAGTAACACTCTTTTTAGATGGCCTTCGCATCAGTACGAACGTACCGCTTCATACTGACTTTGCAAATAAAGAGTTAAACCAAGGCCGTGCTATTGGAACCAAAGTATCTCCAGAAGTGAAAGCTAAAGTTATCGAAACTGGTGAACGTTGGGTAAATCGAGCTTATGTTTATAACGATTGGTACATATCCGCATATCAACCAATTAAGGATATGAACGGAAAAGTTATTGGGATGCTTTATACCGGTTATTTAGAGTGGCCGTTATTAAAACAATATTTACAAAACCTGCTTGAGGCGGGTATTACCATTCTTATTACGTTATTGTTGTCGACTTTTTTTGTGCACAGAGGTGCAAGAGATCTATTTCAACCAATTGAAAAGATTCATTTTGTAGTGAAGTCAGTTCAATTAGGTAAAGACGTTCGAATAGGGGATTTAGGTTTAGATAATAGCCATGAGTTGGCGAGTTTGGCTCAGCAGTTTGACAACATGCTTGATCAACTTCAGTTACGAAACTTAGAGATCCAAAGGGCCTCTAAAGAGCTAGAGTCGAAAGTTGAATCAAGAACGGCTAGCTTACATGAAAAAACCGTGGAATTAGAGCAATACATAAAGTTATTAAAACAAGCTCAAGATAAACTGGTGATGAGTGAAAAACTGGCATCACTTGGTGAACTGACGGCGGGTATTGCTCATGAAATTAATAATCCTACAGCTGTTATTCTAGGTAATGCGGAATTAATTAAATATGAATTAGGCGAAGAGGCTCACGTAATAGCTGAAGAGCTAGAAACTATTATGGAGCAAATAGACCGAATTCGTAATATCACTCGTAGTTTATTGCAATACAGTCGACAAGGTGGAATTCAAGATGAGGTGACATGGCAATACATTAATCCTATTATTGAAGAAAGCGTTACCTTAGTTCGTACAGGTGCTCATAAACGAGATATTGAAGTTGAATTCGATTTTGATCAACCACCACGAGTAGAAGTGAATCGTCATCATTTATTGCAGGTATTGGTCAATTTACAAATGAATGGCATTCATGCAATGAACAGTAAAGGTAAGCTAATCATTCGTAGCCGAACTTGGTGTCATGAAGGCGTTGAATTCGGCGCTATTATTGAAGTTGAAGATTTTGGTTGTGGCATTGCTGGTGAGCAACTTAATCGAATTTTTGACCCGTTTTATACAACAAAGCGTGATGGAACGGGACTTGGTTTATCTGTTTCACAAAGTTTATTAAGTCAAACTGGCGGTGAAATTAAAGTAAGATCTCAACTTGGAAAGGGGACTGTCTTTACTATTTATTTGCCAACAAAGACAGAAGAGCAGCAATATCATAATTTAGTCGGTTGAGTAGTGAGTCAATAAGTGTTACACGACTCACAAAATACGGAACAACTTCAAATTTTGTACTTTTTCTGACCATTGTGTTCACGAAAATTGTTGAAATTAAGTCAGTGATATTAGATAGTTAACACGTCCGGTTATGACCCCGAACAGTTCCAAATTAAGCCACATTTTGAGACGTGTGGCTTTCCTTTCTCTTTTTATCTTATTGATAAATCATTAAATTCCAATCGAATTTTTCAATCTTTAAAATTAATCAACTAACACAATATTATTGCTATTATCTGTATGTAATTGTGCTTTATTTTGCTCGATAAGTTGAGCAGCATAGGACGGCGTTACAGCATGATATTGTCCTTGAACTCTAATCGTAGATGCTTCCCATGCATGGTCCTTATACATACCTGTTTGAGTGTATTGAATTATCACTTTCATTTTCTTCTCCTTTTAAACACAAATTTAACAATAAGTGAGGTGGGAGTGATGTGCTACAGCTAAAAATGAAATGTTAGATTGAATAAAAAACAGACGATGGTTTATATGCAAATAACAAGTTCGATTGCAAAGGATGAATCAAAGATGAATAAATCCCTCACCATTGGTTAAGATAGCATTCGCTATTATGGCTTCAAGTAGCTTAATTCATTTTACTTGGAGGTACACTATGAACCCATTAAGCATTGTTATTATTACTTTAAATGAAGAAAAACGTATTGGACGTTTACTTGAAGATTTAACAGAGCAAACATTCAAAAATTTTGAAGTAATTGTTGTTGATTCAAATAGTTCAGATGCGACGTGTGAGGTTGCACAATCCTTCTCTGCAAGTATTCCTGATTTAACCGTTCATAAAATGGATAAACAAGGAGTTAGTTTAGGTCGTAATACTGGAGCATCGATAGCAAAACATGAACGCCTATTATTTTTAGATGCTGACGTGCGTTTGTCTCCAGACTTTCTTATTAAAGCATTAACTCAACTTAATGAAAAAGGACTTGAAGTGGCAGGTGTGTATATGGGCTCGAAGGGGTTACCTGTTGCTCATAAACTTGGTTATATGACGTTTAATATTGGCCTATTTTTAACTCAATTTGCATTTCCTACCGCAGTTGGAGCGTGTATTTTTTCGACTAGAAGAGCGCATAAAGATCTTCTTGGCTTCGATGAAAATATTACGTTATGCGAAGATTGTGATTACGTAAAAAGAGCAAGTAAAACTTGGCGATTTCGTTTTCTTCCAATGACATTTGAGTTTGATCCACGTCGTTTAGAACAAGATGGCTTTTTGCAAATGGGGTATACCTATTTAAAAGCTAATGTTCGCCGTTTCTTATTTGGAGAAATGCGCAATAACGAAATGGAATATAAGTTCGGACATTATTCAAATCAAAAGTAATTTATACGTAAAGGTAAATTATGTTTGATACGATGACTTTGTTTTGGGGCGCATTATTTGATGCGCTCATAGGACCTAATGTATTTGTTCCTGGGGAACCTTTTTTAATTGCAGCAGGCTTTCAGCTTCATCAAGGTATTTGGAGTGGCGTTGTTGCAGTCATTTTAGGCGGTTTTTTAGGTGATCAAATTAGCTATGTTATTGGTCGCCGATTTGGGCGAAATGCTCAATCATGGTTAATGAGGTGGCTTCCAAAAACACGACGTCCTATTGCTCGTTGCCGTTTGCTATTGCAAAAGAGAGGAACAATTGTTCTTGTTTTTTTTCGCTTATTAGGACCTGTAGCGTGGATAGTTCCTTTTATCGCAGGTGTTAATCATATTGGTTGGGGGCGATTTACATTATTGACTTCTATTGGTTTGCTACTCGGTGTTACTCAATTTGTTTTATGGGGATATTTATTATCTTATGGCATTGATACGCTGCCATTGCTGAAAGAAGCTGAGCTTTTTGTTATAGAGCATATACAGTCTATTCTGATGTTGATTTTCTTGATTGTTTTTTTGTTCATAGCTAAACGTTATCGATGGCGCAAACTCGGATTAAAATTTACCTTTGCCCTTATAGCGGCAGTGGCTTATTTAAATTACAGTCACTTTTTTTGGACGGCCGATGATGTAATCGAAGATGTTAAGACGAAACCGTTGTATTTTGATGAAACACGCACCGTATTCAAAGCATTCCCTGGAGAGTCGTCCTTTTTTGATGCACAAGCGATTAACGTTGTATTTATCGGTAACAATCCTCAGACGATAATGAATCAACTTGGATGGATTGAAAACAAAACATTTTCAAGAAATGATATTAATTTAGTCGATTATTTTTTACTTATGAGGAATAAGACGCCACCCGTATCCGATTTGTTTTGGGATGGGCGAGTTCAAGATATGGCTTTTCAATTACCAGGAAATTTATTAAAACGAAGTCATATACGTTGGTGGAATGCTGGAAGAAATAGCGGGGAACAACAGGTTTGGTTAGGCGCGTTAAGTTATGATGATGGTCTTACTTTTACTCCATATCGAGGAATTGTAACTATGCTACACAGCATTGATTCAGATGTAGATAAAGAAAGAGATAAATTTAAAAGTACGATCGATTTATTTTCGAACAATCTATCTACATCGAAACAAGCTTATTCAGTACCTGTGAGTAAAGATGAAGAGCATGACTATTATTCTGATGGAGAGATATTGGTTATCAGGACTCGTACGTTATCTATTGGCAATAATGGATAACATACGAGGTTATTTATTTAGCCACAAGTGGGAAGGTGAGTGTTGCTTTTAGACCGCCCATTTTACTTCTACCTAAAAGCAATGAACCGCGATAGCTGTGCGCCATTTCGTCTACAATATTTAAACCAAGTCCTGTACCTGGGGTTGATTCATCCAGACGAACACCTCGTCGAATCACGTGCTCTAATTTATCTTCTGGGATGCCATTTCCATCATCTTCGATTGTGATTTCAATGAGATTGTCAGCAGCGTATTTTGAATGAACACGAATCATAGAACTTGCCCACTTATAGCCATTTTCGAGTAAATTACCAAGCATTTCATCAAGATCTGTTGCTTCTACGGCAATATTGTCATCACTATTAAGTTCGTTAATTAATATAATTTCACGGGCAGCATAGACTTTATCAAAAGCCATTGATATGGCATCAACGCGATCGGATGGAGAGGTTGCAACAGATAAAATATTCATTGACCCAGCCATGCGAGCACGGCCTAAATGGTAATCGATGTGCTCTTGAAGCTTATTAATAGGCAGAGATAATCGCTTTTTATCCTCTTCATCTAAATGTTCTAATTCATTTTTAAGTACGGATAGTGGAGTTTTTAAAGAATGAGATAAGTTGCCCGCGTGATTGCGGGCACGCTCAAGTAATTCTTGATAGTGAAATAAAAGCGCATTGAGATCCGAAACCAAGGGAGCAATTTCTTGAGGGTAGTGTTGACTCAAATTTTGCTGCTCGCCTTTACGAAGCTGAATTAATTCAGATTGCATTTTAGCTAATGGACGTAATGACCAACTGACTTGGATACCAATAAGGAATAAAACACCGCTAAATAGCAATCCTAAGATAACCCAAACTTGCCCTGTTAACTGATGCAATGTTTTTTCTAAAGGATCTTCATCAACACCAATTGTTATTGTTATTGGTGTTTTAATTTCTGGAAGGTAGATTTGCTTTTGAATATAGATAAGTTTTTCGTCTTTTGCTCCTTTAACAGTAGGAGCAATATCTAAAGTATTCTCTTTAAAATTGAGCTTTTTATCCCATAAAGAGCGAGAGCGCAATTCATCTTTTTTTGTACTCGCAGTCCAATATAGACCGCTATAAGGCTGATTAAAACGAGGATCTGATAGTCGTGAAAATAAAACCAATTTCCCTTGCTCATTGGTTTCCAAATTTGCGGTGATCTCATCCATAGACAAAGCTAATTGTTCTTTTACGTCTTTAACTAGATAGTCGTTAACTAATTTTGGTATGCCAATACCGGCCGCTAAAATCATTGAAGATAGCCAAAAAGCCGCGGCAAGAAGCAAGCGGCTTTTTAGACTTAATTTTTTAAATGCGTGCTGGAGGCGACGTGGTGTTCTTTTCATAGTAACCCTTTATTAGTGCTATGAATTTAGCTGATAACCAAGTCCACGAACGGTTTTGATGATATTCGGTGCTATCTTTTTACGAATTCGACCAATAAACACTTCTACGGTATTTGAATCACGGTCAAAATCTTGTTTGTAAATATGTTCAACAAGTGTCGTTCTAGAGATCACTTTATCTGGGTTATGCATGAAATAAGCAACCACTTTATATTCTAATGCAGTTAGGCTTACTGCTTGATCTTGCCATAATACTTTGGAACTTCGGGTATCTAAGCTTAAATCACCAATTTTCAAAATAGGGGAGGCATTACCAGAAGCTCGACGTAATTGAGCACGAATGCGGGCAATTAATTCCACCATTTCAAATGGTTTGGTTAAGTAATCATCTGCACCTGCATTTAAGCCTTCGACACGTTGAGATAAAGTATCTCGAGCACTTAATATGATAACGGGAGTATTGATGTTTTCATCACGGATACTTTTAAGTACGGTTAAGCCGTTTAATTTTGGTAAACCTAGGTCGAGTACAATTGCGTCCCATTCTTCAGTTGTTGCTCGATATAATGCATCAACACCATCTTGAGATAATTCAGGAACCCAATCGGCAGACTCTAACGTCTCCACAATTTGTTCACCTAAACGTAAGTCATCTTCTACAACTAAAATCTTCATTATTATTGTTATCTCTTTTATATATTGTGGATTGGTTTACTTAAGTGCAGCTCGGATATCACGGCCTTTAATTTCTGTGATAGCAAGATTAGCCGCATTATATTCAACTTTTAATACATTATTATCGTGTACGATCTTTAGCTCATAAGTCCACTCATCATCGTCTTCTTCAAGTTCTACTTTAATGATACGGCCATTAAAATCTTGAGCGACAGTGGTATACAGCTCAGAAAATGGTTTAATTAACCCGGATTTCACTGCTTCATATACCTCATCTTGATCTTCATCTATTTCTATTCGTGTGTCTGCCGTTTGAATATCTTGGACTAATTCATGCCCATTTTGATGATTATCGGCCAATACATTCTGAGAGAATATAGAGAGAAGTACGGCGAGGTATATGACTGATTTTTTAAGCATGATTTATCTCAATAGGTTAGCTATGTGATTAAGTATAAAACAGCGAATATGAATATAAAATGAATTTTGTAGGAGAGAGAATAATTACAAATAACACCGTAAGTGATTAAAAAACAGCCTACCTCGAATGGATTATTTTGATAAAAGTGTAAATTTTTTTGGTTGTTTGTATTATTTTATGGTTGATTTTATAACTGTCTGATTTTTAGGAGTAATATTCGATTTTTGTGATGATATTCATGTTTTTTTCACTGGAAAAATGGAAAGTTGAAAAATATTTCACTGGTTTTACGTTTTTTAAGCTGCTAGAGTTCCGTCCCTCACGCATCAAGTGAGATATTTATGTCTACAAATAGTAAGCAAACTAGCGACAAACTTGTTCCAACCCTCACAATAGGATTTATCCTTCTATTTCTTTTAGCTGCCTTTGTTGATCTCTCAGCATTCACTGCAACTATTCAATCTTTGTTCATGTCGGTTTCGACCATGTTCGGCTATTGGTGGCAGTGGTTAATGATCATCACTTTTGTTTTGGCTCTTATCATTGCGATGAGCAGTTATGGCAAAATTAAGATGGGCAGTGAATCAAAACCCACTATCGGTACTTTCCGTTGGGTAGCTATGATCATGTGTACTCTGCTTGCAGGCGGAGGCGTGTTTTGGTCCGCAGCTGAACCTATTTTCCATTTCATTACACCATCACCAAGCTTTTCTGATGTTAAAGGCGGCACGTTGGCAGCAGTTGCGCCTGCACTAAGCCAAAGTTTCTTGCATTGGGGATTTTTAGCATGGGCAGTGCTTGGTACATTAAGTACGATTGTTCTTATGTATGCTCACTATAACTGTGGTGTAAAACTTCGTCCTCGCGCGTTGTTATATCCTATTTTAGGCAATAAATTAGAGAATCATTGGATTGGTTCTGTTATTGATGCTTGTTCTATTATTGCTGTAGCAGCAGGAACCATTGGACCTATTGGATTTTTAGCAACACAGCTAAGTTATAGCCTGACAGTCCTGACAGGGCTTGAAAGCTCTCTGATGAGTCAAATCATCATTTTGACCGTGATTGTTAGCATTTATTCTGTTTCGGCCTTCTCAGGCATGGACAAGGGCTTACAGTGGTTAAGCCGTATGAATGTTATTGGTGCAGTTGCGTTATTAGCAGCGATCTTAGTTCTAGGTCCTACTGGTTTTATCTTTAAAGAGTTTGGTATCGCTTTTGGTACTTATATTCAGCATTTACCTGAAATGAGCTTGAGCACAGCGGATCCTTCTTGGAATTCGTGGTGGACGTGGTTCTTCTGGGGATGGTTTATTGGTTTTGCTCCAATGATGGCTATCTTCATTGCGCGCATTTCTCAAGGCCGAAGCATTCGTGAGTTGATTATTACGGTAGCAATTATTGCTCCAATTGCGACAAACTTTTGGTTTTCATCATTGGGTGGAACAGGGATTTTCCTTGAGTTACAAACTCCGGGTAGCATTTCTCAACCATTGCAAGAAGCGGGCTTACCAGCGGTGTTATTAGCTTCATTAGCTCAATTGCCTTTTAGTTTCTTATTGATACCTGCATTCCTTGTACTTACAACAACGTTTGTTGCAACAACGGGTGATTCAATGGCTTATTCTATTGCAATGGCAGTAGAGGGTACTGATACACCGTCAAGATATCAGCGTCTATTTTGGGCTGTTATGATGGGTGTGGTTGCAGGCGTTTTATTGATTGCAGGTGATGGCGGATTAAATGCACTTCAATCTTTTATCGTAATTACAGCTGTACCGGTTTCTTTCTTGGTGGGTGTTACTTTTATTACTGGACCGATTGCGGTTTTACGTATGAAGAGTGCAGAGCTTGAAAGTAAATCATCGGTAGATTGCACAAAAAGCGTTACAGTGTAGTTATTGATAACGAACCAATAAAACGTTTTGATTGAATGAGAGGCTTGTCGCAGAAACTGCGGTAAGCCTTTTTTATTATGGATAAATAACCATTTAGGAGTGAATGTATGCCAAGTAAAAAAGCCGTATTGCAGCAGTTATTCTTGCGTGAAGTAAAAGGAGCTCCAATTGTAGAACGTCATGAACTTTCGAGTTGTGATATTTCTGAAACAGAACTTGCTACGTGGTTTAGACAAAAGAGAGATTTTTCATTTGACGAAATCTTTGAATCTCATTGGATAAAAACCTGTACGGCTGGCTATATTACGGAGCTTATATTTAGTCAAAATGGGAGTTTAATTGAGTTTACTTTGTTTGAACGATTAAAAACGGTAGGGCATTGGGAACTCATTGATGGTTTGCTACACATATCAATTTTTAAGAACGAAAATCAATACGACTTCGTGGTTGTGGCAAATTCATCAGTAAATATTCATTCAGCAATAGAGTATAAGAATAATGAATTGCACTCTTATCTTAAATTAGCACAAACTAAAACAGTGAACAGATACTTTAATTAAGATCATTAATAATAAAATTTATAAACTGATTATTGATAGGTAAAAAACTGATTTATATCAAAGAGATTCTTTGTTAGGGTTGGTGTAATTGATATTCAACTTATTACTAAGATATTTATGAGCACACTTATTTCAAATAGAAATAAACAATTTAGAGCTAAGCTATTATTATGCTTAGTTCTTTTAAGTGTGTTTATCTGTTTTAGTCAATTGATTGGTGTAACTTCGAGCTGTAAAGAACACTTGATCGAAGCTCAAACAAAAGTACATCAATTAGAAGCAATAAAGGGAAGTGATTCTCAGTCGAAGCCGATAGCGCCTAAATGCGAATTGGTTGAGCACTTATTATCCTTTGAAAATAGCATGCACGATTTATTGTTAGGTGCTTGGTTATTCATAGCGATTGCTTTAGTTGTTATCCCTTTACTCCATTCACCTCCAATCTTTATTGAACCCATTGAACGACAAGTTCAAAAGGTTCGGCGTCGGCATCTTAGATTCTGCGTTTTTCTAGAATAAAAACCTAAGTAATACTAATTTCAGGGATTGCTCGTTAACTGCTACGAATTACACCACTTAATCGTTGTGTTTAGGGTAACAAGTGCGTGAATGGAATTAGTATAAATTTAATTAAATATTTTTATTTTATACTTAGGAAACGACAATGAAAAAGTTAGAAAAAGCGATTGAAATTATTAAATATCTTCCATTTTATATGCTGTTTGCACCGTTTTGGTTTTCAAACGGAGTAGTCGATAAGTTTTATGGCATTTTATTTGGAACACGACAAGGCGATAGTTGGGATGGATGGAAAGAATATATTGCAGGTACGTGGTCGAAAAAGCCATTAACAGATGCGATATTTGTACCTATGTATGATTATTTATTTCCTGTATTAATTGTGCTTCAAATTTTACCCGTTGTATTTTTAATTGCCTCGTTTTTGAAATTAGAAATCTTACCGAATAAACCGAAAACATTATTGAAAGCAGGTTTGTTATCCTCTTTGTTTGTAACGGCATCAATGGCTGTTACACAAACATTAGCAGGAGCTTCTGATGTTCAATACTTATTCCAGTTTTGGGCGGTATCATTATTGGCTTTCTGGTATGTAGAAAACCAAGCTAAGCAACTAAAATTAGTTACAGCATAAAAAATGAAGCCCTTTAACTCTATGTAGTTAAAGGGCTTTTCTTTTAGGTATGATGTTTTGAATAAAGTCAATTATGTATTTTGCTGTTCAATTAATAATAATGAAGTAGCTCGCAGATTGTTTTCATTAAAATACAAAATTGCGACGCCTATCATTCGGTATAATTTATGTAAATGAACTGTGTAATTCTTGTTTGTAAAATTGTTCTGGGTATTTATCAAGGACAGATTATTATGAAAAAGAGTTTATTAATTCTTCCATGTTTTGGGCTACTTACTGCTTGTGGTGGTAGTGATGGTGGTGGAAGTGATGAGACAGATCCTCCTTATGGATTTTGTTCTAATGGTCAGAGCTTAACATGTACGTATTCCGTTTCTGAGCTTGAATTGACCTATACTATGTATGTTGAGCATGATGGCGGTCTCTATTTTAGAGGTGATTTTTCTAGTCAAAATAAACCATCTGTTTATCCATACGAAATGACGGTATCTGATATTGATAGATTGGAGATCCTTCAGGATGGTGTGTTACATAAAAGGGATGATTCAGCATCAATAACGTTTTCTAATTTGGATACTTCAGGTTCAAATTACGAGTTTTATTGGTATCGTAATAATGAACTCGTCGGATATAGTTCGGTTGATAGACTTCCTGAACCGACAAAAAATTTCACGTACGAAGTATTAAACAATACGAGCTTAGTCACGGCACAATGGGATGCAGTTCCTGATCATGAATATTCGTTTGAAATGGCCTTTTTAAACTGTACCTATCCTGATGGTGAAAGAAATATTAGTTTTGATGCATCGGTTCCTAATTATAGTATTTCACAACCAGAATCATCATTTACTATTGATGTTGAAACGCAATTTGGAGAAAAGATAAGTGAGCTAACATCTAGTTATCAAAGCTGCTATATTGCTGGAAGAATAATTGGAGATAACCAGTCAATGATTCCTACTCAACATGTGGGGAACATTAAACTTAATTTTGAAGCGAATGATCTTGTTTTTATCAATTTATTTTAAATAAGAATGGGCCGACAAAACGGCCCATTTTTTATTTGATATGATTACACTCTTTTCCAAACTCCCCATTCACCAGATGTTTCTGGGTTATTGCCTTGGGTCCACCACTGAGCTTGATACGTAACACCATTAACGGTAACTTGGTCACCAGTGTTGTATGTTGCTGTTGCATCCCACGTTGATGATGGATCTGTTGGCTCCGTTGGCGGAGTAGGTTCAACTGGTGCCGGTGGTGTTGGTTCAACAGGAGTTGGCTCAACGGCTACAGGAGGTGTTGGTTCTGTTGGTGTACCGCTGATTACTTCCCAAACACCAGTTGTACTTGTTGCTGGGTTATCACCTTGGTTCCACCATTTAGCTTGATAAGTCACGCCGTTAACGACAACTTGATCACCTGTATTATAAACTTTGTTTGCATCCCATGTATTTGTTGGGTCTGTCGGATCCGTTGGTTCAGATGGGTCTGTTGGTAGAGTTTCTACAACTCGAGTTTCAGGCCAATTTGCATGAGAACCATAGAAGTTAGTGACACATTTTTCGTAATCACCAGGAACAAGTGCAGAGTAGGCGGTTTGGAAGCCAACTAATTCACACTCAAAAGACGCACCTTCTGGACGATCTGGGTAATATTTCCAGTTACCATCCCAGTTAGTGTAAAGTACATCTGTTGCACCATTTAGGTTCAAGCTACCGTAAGGAGTTTGTTGCCAACAAGTATTCTTCTCATCTGCTTCCACTGGGATTTCGTAATGTGAAGACAGTCCTTCCCAGTAACGAATACGGTTAACTGGTTGTCCTTTATCCTTATTCTGTTCACCACATTCGATACCACCATTAATTACGTTAATAGTCGTACCAAATCCGTAACCAATTCCTGCATCTGTTTCACGTTGTGATGGTGTCCATGTGCGATCAATAACATGAAGCATTGCTGGTTTTGGCGCTTGTGGTGTTAAGAAGAACCAAATAGCAGACGCTAAGTTTAGCCAAGAATCAGCAACTAAACCTGGATTGTTTAATAATACAGTCGCATCGCCGTCATACATAACTTCAGAGAAAGCACCGTAGTTAAAGTGGTAAGAAAGCTGTTTAGCACCGCGGCCAAAGTAACCTTGACCTGCTGCACACGGCCAACGTTTGTTTTGCCAATCATTTTGACCACAACCTGTTGTATAACCTTCTTGACCTTCTGACCATCCCATTTCACGAACGTGAACAAGCGCTTGCTGCCATTCTTCAAGTCCTAATGGGTTGTCTGATACGTTATCTACAGCAATATGGCCACCCGTTTCTTGTGAGAAATGTGCAAATGCCGTTACAATGGATTTTTTACAAATAGCGTCAGCATCACGTCCATCGGTATAGTCACCACAGAACGCAGGGAATTTACCAATAGCACGTAAGAAGCGAGTATAAGTATATTCTGGCGCCGCCATTTGAGTTAGGAAAAACCATTCAGATTGCGGAAAAACTCGTTCAACACGTTTTACGTTATCTGGGTTAGTAGGAACGCCTGCATCAATAGCTTCAACAACACTGTTAGGACGAGTTTCTAATGCTTTAGCCCAAACATCGTACATAGGGTCTAATGTTTTCGCATCTTCAGCTGCTTTAATTTCAGCTTTAGATACAACATAACCTGTTGGATTATCAGGGTCAGGTTGAGGATTCATTGTAAAACTATTAGCTGCAAAACTGCATGCTAGCAATGAAGGTAAAAGAGCGAGTTTAAACATGATTAACGTTCCTTGTGATAATTTAAAAACGAAATTAAGTTGGAATAACTATAGGAGTTTTTAGTAGATTTAGTTATCTCATCTGTTATATCTGTTTTAACAATGCGAGTTGTTTCAAATAGTATGAAATATAAACAAAAGCACATACGCAATGTGATTCATGAAGTAGAAAGGGAAATGTATTGATGGTAAGTATTCGCACAGCAGAAAAAACCGATTTGGCTCGAGTTTTTGATATTGAAACTGAAGCATTTGGTGAACATGGTTATCCATCTTTCTTTATTCGACAAGCATTTGATTGCTGGGCTGATGGTTTATTAGTCGCTAAAAAAGAGGGTGAGACGCTTGGTTATGTATTGCAAGTACCATCAAGTGTGGTTAAAGGTGATGCTTGGATATTGGCGGTAGCAGTATCAAAAGCAGCACAAGGTTGTGGTCTTGGAAAAAAACTCTTAGAAACGGCAATTACAACCGCAAAAGATTACGACAGATTATTGTTGACCGTATGTCCAAAAAATAAAAAAGCGTACGCATTATACCAATCCTATGGATTCTATTTATTGAAGGAAGAGCAGGATTATTTTGGTCTTGGTGAAGATCGCTTGGTACTTGCTTTAGATATAAATTAAATAAAGATTAGGGATTATGATGATATCAATAAGCGTACTCGGATGTGGTTGGTTAGGGTTGCCTTTAGCAAAACACCTAATTGATTCTGGTTTTATGGTAAAAGGCTCTATAAGAAGTTCAAGCAAAATAAGTGACCTAGAAAAAAATCATATTAAACCGTATTTGTTAGATATAGACACCGTTGAACAATCATGGAGTCAATTTTTGACCTCTGATGTTTTAATCATTGCAGTACCATCAAAAAATATCGAAGGATTTACCTCTTTAATTCCTATCATTGAATCTTCGTCGATAAAACATGTGCTATTTGTAAGCTCCACATCGGTTTATGAAGACGCGAATCGAGTAGTTACCGAAGAAGATGCAACCATACCTGCTTCTGCATTATCACAGATTGAGCGTTTATTTATGCAGTCGACCAAGTTTACAACAACCGTAATTCGATTTAGCGGACTTGTAGGGTATTCAAGGAATCCAGGACGCTTTTTTGCCAAAAGTGGGCGCTCTGTGAGTAACCCCGATGCACCAGTAAATATGATCCATCAGGATGACTGTATTGGACTGATTACTCAAATCATTAAGCAAGAAAAATGGAATGAGATTTTTAATGCGTGTGCTGATACTCACCCAAGTAAACGTGAATTTTATACACAAGCAACGCAACGTATTGGTGTTGAAACACCAACGTTTATTGAATCTAATGAACAAACATTTAAAATCATCAGTAATCATAAAATAAAAGAAGCGTTAGGCTATGAATTTATTCACCCTGATGTAATGAATATTACGTATGATAGTTAACAAATACCAAATAGGGAGTCATCATGAACCAATTATTAGCTGATAACCCATTAGTTACTACTGAGTGGCTAGCAGAACATATTAATGATACCAATCTTGTAATTGTTGATGCTTATATGGCGAATATAGTTGGTAAAGAACCGATTGTTTATGACGAGCTTTGTTGTTTGCCTAACTCACGAAAACTTGATGTTGAGCTGGATTTTTGCGATCACACTTCTTCTCAAATTCATGCATTACCAACAGAATCACAGTTTACAAAAGTCGCTCAAGAGCTTGGGATTAATTCAGATTCAGTCGTTGTGATATACGATAATCAAGGTATCTATTCATCCCCTCGTGCTTGGTGGACATTTAAAGTCATGGGGTTTGAGCACGTTTATGTATTGGATGGTGGCTTACCAAAATGGCAAGAAGAAAAGAGGGAAGTCGTTACTTCTTATCAACCAATACCGTCTTTAGGTAATGCAGTAGCTAAGTCGAATACGCATTTAGCTTGTGATTCAGATGAGATCCTTCAAGCTATCGATACAGATGCCATTATTTTAGATGCACGAGGTGAGATGCGATTTTTAGGAAAAGCAGCTGAGCCGCGTGAAGGCGTTCGTAGTGGTCACATTCCAAGTTCTAAAAATCTCCCATTTTCTTTGTTGTTAGACAATGTGGCGTTTAAAAATAAAGAGATTTTGAATTCTGTTTTTCAAGAAAGAATACCATCAAATAACGCAAAGGTATTTTTCAGTTGTGGTTCAGGCATAACGGCTTGTATTTTAATTCTGGCAGCAGTTTCAATTGGGTATAAAAATGTCATTTTATACGATGGTTCATGGGCTGATTGGGGAAGCAATCATAAGTTACCGATTGAATAATGAGTTTGTTCTTTGAGGAGCTAAGGTTTAGACAATGCGAAATAGCTTAAGAGACAAGGTAATTGCAGTTTGTGATAAAAAAATAGAGCAAAAAGGAGATAACGTTGGTGTCTCTTTTTATGCTTTTTTTGCTAATAAAAATGATGATCCAGAGCTATTAATGGAAGCGGCGACATGGTGGATATCAACACATAAATTAGATCACTTTGAGAAAGCACATAAAATCAAGACAATGGTTTTAGATGGCAAATAATATGAAAATAGAAATACATCAAGGCACAGTGGCTGACGTGCTTATTGTGGATCAACAAATCCCTGAATTTGATAACCGAAATACACATGAGAAACTGACACAACGTTTAAGTGATAAAAAGCACCTTATCTTAGTTGCTGTCTCTGAAGGTATTCCAGTAGCGTATAAGATGGGCTACCAACTTTCTGATTCTGAGTTCTATAGTTGGTTAGGTGGTGTCGTCCCGAGCGCAAGAAAGCAAGGCATTGCAACTCAGTTAAGAGTGACGCAAGAAGAGTGGGCTAAAAAGCAAAGTTATGAAGCGATCAGTGTTAAATCAATGAATCGTTATCCTGCCATGTTGCAACTGCTTATCTCTAGTGGATATCACATTTCAGGCTATGAAGATGAAGGCTCAAGCGATACTAGTAAGATCAAATTTTTAAAGAAATTGTAGTGGTAGCTAAGTGAAACCACCATGATGGTCTAAACTGAAAGAGTCTATTGCAAGTGTGAGTCATGGATTTATGAGATAAGGATAATGTTATGGATAAAATCATATTTCAACGCGTAACTGATTGTGAATATCCGTCCTTATTCTCTATATATAAAAAATACTTGCAGCCAACGATAGAGGAAGCGCTGGGTTGGGATGAATTGTACCAACAACAGCGTTTTAATCAGTCATACCAAAAAGAGTGGTTTGATTGGATAATGTATAACGGTGAGCGTTTAGGGATAATTTGTACTAAGCCAGATGCCATCAGAAGCATTATCCATATTCACTTATTGATTGTTTTTGAAAAATACCAAAAGAAAGGTGTTGGTACTGCGGTGATGAAGTGTTATCAAAAACACTATAGTGACGTTGTCACTAAATCATGCTTATCTGCTTTTAAAAACAATAAACCAGTCATCGATTTTTATCTCTCGTTAGGGTATCAAATTGTTCGAGAAGATGATCATTTTGTTGAGATGGAACGCTCTCTTTGTTTTAGTGGATATTTAGGTGAACCTTAACCAAAAATCACAGCTTCAGTATTACCGTTCCATTTAGGGTAGATCGTCATGGCTTTAGAGAAAATAGGGTCATCATAATGATGAATGAGCCATGATCTCAAATGCGGTAAAGGAGCACTGTTGTACCATTTCTTATCTACTCGTGATAATTGGCGAATAAAAGGTAAAAGCGCATAATCAACGATACTGGCACTTTCCCCCATGATGAACGTATGTCTAGATAATCGCTCTTCAATGTCTGATAACCATTCGACACACTGATTTCTATACTCAATTTCGTCATCGTCGTGATAACGTGAGGCAGCTCTGTATTTTTGTAAGACATGCACAAATTCAGTGTCATTGCGGCGAATTAATTCCAACATCAATGGAAGCTGAAGCAAATCATGATGGTATAGTAAGTTCCTTGGGTCGGATTGGGTTAGTGCCCAAAGCATCACATCAACACTTTCTTCAATAACCGTATCTTCAAAATGAAGTACAGGTACCGTACCTTTTGGTGAAATGGATAACATTTCTTTGGGTTTATTATTCATATCTATATCACGCAATACAACAGTTTGCTCAGCATATAAAATGGCTAAGCGTGCACGCATTGCGTATGGGCATTGTCGTAATGAGTAGAGAATAGGAATAGTCATTGTTACCTCAAGTTTTGAATGACGCTGAATACGTGTCATTGCTAATGAAAATCATAGCTATACCTCATGATCTGGATCAATAAAAACCCTTACTTCTGGTAATAAAAGTGTGAGGCGAGTAGAATACTCCCTCAAAAATTATTACAGCAAAACGAAGTGAGCAATTTCAGAATGAGCAGAAAACTTGAATTATTGGCACCCGGCGGTGATGTAGAAGCGATAAAAGCGGCCATCGTAGCAGGGGCAAATGCCGTTTATTGTGGCTTAGATGTATTTAACGCCCGTAACCGTGCATCTAATCTCTCATTTGATGAATTGACTGGTATTTTACGCCTTGCACACGCGCATGGTTGTGAAGTATTCCTTACTTTGAATATTGTTCTTCTTGAACATGAAATCAAAAGCATAGCTAAATTACTGAATCAACTAGTGAATACATCGGTTGATGGTATTATTGTGCAAGATTTGGCAATGTTTGATTTAGTAAAAAAATATTTCCCAACACTCGATGTTCACGCTTCAACGCAATTAACTACGCATAATGAAGGACAAATTAAGTTCTTAGCTAAGTTAGGGGCTTCTCGTGTTAATTTATCTCGTGAACTCAATATTGAAGAAGTGAAATCACTGACTGCTGTTGCTCATGAACACGATGTGTTAACTGAAGTGTTTGTTCATGGTTCATTATGTATCGCGTTTTCTGGTCAATGTTATTCAACATCAGTTAGTGCGGGTAACTCAGGTAACCGTGGCCGTTGTAGCCAAGCATGTCGTGATGAATACGAAGAAACAGCGGTTGGTAACAAATACCCTCTAAACTTAAAAGACAACTCAGCGTATTTTGATTTGCCTGATCTGGTCGATGCCAAAGTTGATTCTTTAAAAGTAGAAGGGCGCATTAAAGGCTCTCATTACGTTTATACAGTTATTGATAATTGGCGCAAAAACATCAATAAATTCATCGAGTCTGGTGATTTATTAGAAGATGATTCAAACCTTCACAAAGTGTTCAATCGTGATTTTACCAATTCATTTTTGACTGGTAACTTAACCAAAGACATGTTCATCGATAACCCAAGAGATCACAGTGTTACTCATGCGGTAGAGAAAAGTAATGCTATTGATGTGGTTCAAATTCATGATGTTAAAGCTGAATTGAACGCAGCAAAAGACAATCTTGGTGAAGAGTTACGTGAGAAAATTCAAGAGCTGGATATTTCAAAGCTGCCATTATCCATTGCATTTAAAGCTCAGCTTGATAGTCCATTAAAAGTGGTTGTTGCAACTTCAAAAGAGATCTTTGAGTTAGAATCAACATCGTTACTTATGTCTGCTGGTGAGAAGTCAATTACGCCAAAAGAGCTAGAGAAACGCTTTAAAGGGGTTTCTAATAGTGATTATGAATTCTCTGGTTATGATTTTTCTCAAGTTGATGAAGGATTGATCCTACCATTTAAAGAGCTTTCAGATCTGAAAGATCAAATAGCGTATCGTTTAAATGGAAATAAAGCGGTTATTAAACATGTTGAACTACCAAAATTAACTCAGAAGCCGAAAGTTGAACAACAACCTAAGTTGTCTATGCTCATCGCAGATATTGCTGACTTAAAAGTATGCGATGTCACTGATGCTGATATTTACTTTAAGTTACCAGAAAGCTTTAGACGTAATGATAAAACGTACATCAATATTTTCTTAGAAAACCCAAGATTGATCCCATGGTTCCCTGCGGTACTGATTGGCAAAGATTATAATGAAGCGGTGAAATTCCTTGAAGAAGTAAAACCTACACGTATTGTTACTAATAATACCGGTATTGCTTATAAAGCGTATGAAATGGGAATCGAGTGGGTGGCAGGTCCATTCATGAATACCACCAACTCACATGCATTAATTACACTAAAAGAAGAGTTTAATTGTGCTGGTGCTTTCATTTCTAATGAAATTAATCAAGGACAGATGAAGCACATTCGTCGTCCTGAAAACTTTAAGTTACTTTACAGCATTTATCATCCAATTTTGTTGATGACAAGTCGCCAATGTTTCTTCCAACAAACGGTTGGTTGTAATAAGCGTGCGATTGAAGCCGGTTGTATGATTAAGTGTGAAAAAGCGACAACCATTACGAACATGAAAGGGGTCTCTTTTGCTGTTGATAAGCAAAAAGGCGGCTACCCAAGTATTTATAACCATGAGCAATTCTTAAACATGGATGTCGTTAATGATTTATCTGATCTGTTTGATGAATTCTTTATTGATCTAACCAATATTGGTGGTGGTTCTAAAGAGCAAGCGGATATTGTTGAATTAGCAACACACTTTGAGGCTCTGGTTAAAGGTGAAAGCACAGTTCAAGAAGCCTTATATTCAATGGTGCCTATTAATACGCATAATCAGTATGTGAAAGGTCTCTAATCGAATTATCGCTTTGATTTAAATAGTCAGCCACGATCACATATCGTGGCTTTTTTTTGTCTATAATCAATTTATAGCAACATAATGTTAACTTAAAGTTCAGTTAACATCATTGCTAAAGGAAATAACATAAGAGGGATTAATGATGGTCAAATTAGAATTATTAAAACAAAGTGATGCGTCGGCATTACTTGAGTTTGAACTAAAAAATAAAGAGTGGTTTGAATCTTTTATTGAAGCCAGAGACGATGATTTTTTTGATGATAATGGCATAAAAGATCACGTTAATTTTTGTCTAGCTGAATATAAAAAAGGGTTACTTTACCCAACATTAATTAAAGATGAAAACGATCAAATACTCGGTAGAGCAAACTTATACAATATCGATAGAGTGAAAAACAGCGGTTCAATCGGATATCGAATTGGTGAAGAGTTTACTTCGCAAGGTTTAGCAACATTAGCCACAAAAGAGCTGTTAGAAATAGGGAAAAACAGATATGAATTATCATCGGTAAACGCAGTAGCATCGACAGATAATGCAGCATCTCAGAAAGTATTAATGAAAAATGGATTTAAACAAGTTGGATTTAAGCCTGAGTTTGCTTTTGTTGATGGTGAAATTATTGATTGCTATGAATATCGTTGTCTAATTCAGCAGTTATCACCCGTGACATAGACTAAATATAGCCGTAAGAAGGGCATTACTATATACTTTCTCGTTTCAAAGGAAATCCAATAATGGAAATGATAATCGTCTCTTCTGAAAGACAGAAACGAATGATCATGATTTTTAGCCGCATGAAAGCTAAAATGTCAGATAAAGCGCTTCTTAATAGCTTAGACTCACGCCAAGTTAATTCAACAGCGTATCCTGCATTTAAAAAAGCTCCAGATCTTCGTGTTGAGCGAATTTATTTGCCATTTGGCGATGATAAAACCGGTTCATTAGATGGCGGTGATTTCTTATATCGCTACCTTTCTAAGGGATACATTTGTCTTGGTGATTTTGAAGGACAGCCAAAGCCAGATTTAACCCCATGGGGTGTGCGCTCTGTTCGTCGTCAGCCTAAGATTGGATTTGGTTTATAATTTAAATGTCAATGTAATTGCTAAGTGAATCAATTGCATAAAAGTTAATTGTAAATCGGAATTCCGATTGAATTTACGACATTTAGATATAGTGGGAGTATTCTATAAAATTCAATGTTATGAGTTATGTAGAGGACTTCCATGAATCGCTATACGTTAAGCTTCATCTCATTACCTTTATTATTTTCTTCGGTACTATCAGCTAAAGATCTTAATATTGCCCAGTACTTCACCATACAAGATAATGAAACACCTGGTTGCGGTGTTGGTATTATTCAATCCGATAAATTAATTGAACAGCTGTACGTTGGGCAATCAAGTATTCGATATCAAGTTCCTATTGATAACAAAACCGTTTTTGATATTGGCTCTGTTAGTAAACATATGACAGCTTATATTATTATGGCGTTGGAATCTGAAGGGCTATTATCCCAAGAACAAACACTGGCTGATTTTTATAAAGATGGGCCAGAGTGGTTTAATAACGTTACGCTTTCTCATTTAATTCATCATCAAAGTGGTATTCCTGATTATTTAAACGATAGTGAATCCGCTCTTTATTTGATGAAACGTTTTAAAACTCATGATAAAGAAATTAATAACGCACTCTGGGGTGGGATGGTAGATACTCCGTATTTATTTTCTGAAATTGTCGGCTTTAGTAAACAATTAAAATCACCCACATTTACGCCGGGAACATCAATTTCATATAGCAATACAGGGTATGTATTACTTGCTGATATTATTGAGAAAGTGACCAACCATAAATTTGAAGATGAAATTGCCTCTCGAATTTTCATTCCCTTAAAAATGAACAACACTCAAGCATCAACGAAAGACAATTTTATTATTAACTGGAAAGCATCCAGTTATTATGTCGATAAATACGGTAATTATGCTCATAGTCACTCAATGTTAGCTACACAAGGTGATGGTGGAATACAAAGTACAGTTCCGGATATGGCTAAGTGGATTGGGCATTTAATTAAACCTAAGTATGCAGATGAGGCCCGTGAGAAGTTACTTACGTTGTCTAAGGGTGAATACCCAGAATTTACAGCGTATTGGGGAGCTGCAGAGTTTAAAATGGGAGGCTCTAAATACGTGAATGGGCTGATGGCAAAGAATTTATACAATGGTGAGTTCTATAGTCATTCAGGTTATTCTCTTGATGGAATGGTGACTGAGTTTTGGTTTTCACCAGAACGAGAAATTGGCTATATTCAAATGTGTAATTATAAATATTTAAAAATGCCACCATTGAAAAAAATAGTACAACAATACGGGAAAGGAAATTAAAGTGAAAAAAAGAACGGTGTCGTCGTTATTAGGAATGAGTGCGTTATCATTTTCTATGTTGAGTTTGCCATGTTCCGCAAATATCAGTGCAGTGCCTGTTGTTGGTGGCATTGTTAATTCAAGCGAGATCTTAAAACATCAAATTAATGATTCTATTACTTATACGACAACCACCGTTCGTGACGCTGCTATTTTTACTATTGCAGGCCTTACGCTAGATGCTTACATTTTATCTCTACCGCTTGATAGTAGCGTCAAAAAACGTGTTATTGCACAATTATCTAATCCTTATTACGCCATTCCCCTTGGTCATTTTCTTTATACTTTCGTTGATAAATACGGAGATATGGATAATGAAGATGCGTTTAAAACCTATTTAAAAACAAAATACAGTGAAGAAAAATTACAGCGTTTTAGCCATTCTTTGTTCACACTTAATGAGCTTCAAAAAGCAGAAGATGTATTGGAACCATCAGAAGGGCATCATCAAGGATTAAAGGTTGATCGTAAATTTATCGCCAATATGGTAGTGGTTTATGATGAATTGGTTCAAATTGGTGAGTGGAAAGATCTTAATACCTTACCGGATCGCTATACGTATCTTTCAGATAGTCCGGAAGACAAAGCCATTATCGATAAGATTCAACCGATTATATTATCTGGTTTAGAGAAATCTGTGCTTGGTATGGATAAGGGAGAGATGCGAAGTGCATTAGAGCTTATTATTGCAGATGGTAAACCCGAGAATAAAAACAAAGTAAATAATAAAGCAGAAGCCCTGACCATAACATTAATTGATTTTGTTCGTCTTAACGTGCTGAAATCTTATCGTCAATTTGTGTATCAAGAGCAACGACAAATCGCATTAAATTTGTGGTTACAAGAAACATTTAAAGACAATCCTGACACCTTGGTTGCTTATTTAGCATCACGTCAACAGCGTCGATTGGCCGTACAAATTACGGTAGATGGCTTGCAACAAGGCCTTATTGAAGGCTTAGTTACACCAACAGAAAAAACGTTTTTAAATCAGATATATCAAGACCACTTAAATCGCAATGAATATAAGCCTCATGGGGAGCCAACCTCTCAACCAGAGCATGAACAGCAATTAACCTTTTTAAAAACCATGGTAGAAAAGGGTTATCAAGATCCAAACTATTTGCCTTTTTTTAACCAGTTATACCAAGAGTATGAAAAGAGCATTGTTAATGTTGGCATTTCATCAACACCTACGATAAGTGTTCGTAATTTACCAATAATCAAAACAGGTGCAAAGGTATCGGGCAAGGGAGGAACAGGGATCCCTAATTTCCACTTTGTTGACAGACAAGATGACCGTGCCTATTACTTTTTTGGTAATGATGCGTTGCAGTTAGATCGATTAATGGATGCAAATAAAGTTCAAACTATGTTTGATCGCCTAGATTACTTAGTTACGCTCAATTGCAATGCTCAGTATGATTGGAATGCACATACAACTTACGATGGTTTAGTGAATTTAGGGGCAGGAGAAAGTCTGCGTGATTTTGGGGAAAAACGGTGTTTACGTGAATTAACTCAAAGAGCAAAAACAGAAAAAGCCATAACAGAAATGAGAGCAGAGCTAATTGAAGAAATTGGCATTTATCAAAATATTTTTGTATTAGATATTTACAGTAAGCTCACACAGAAATGGAAGATTCA
This sequence comes from Aliivibrio fischeri, assembly GCF_009727955.1. Classification (GTDB taxonomy): domain Bacteria; phylum Pseudomonadota; class Gammaproteobacteria; order Enterobacterales; family Vibrionaceae; genus Aliivibrio; species Aliivibrio fischeri_A. The sequence continues at coordinate 548,476 of NZ_WOBR01000004.1, forward strand.
GCAACAATTAGAAACGCTCTCTAAGTTAGAGCAAAAAGGTATGCCGGATTACGCTCTTATTTATAACCCATGGCCAGATCACTTTGCTCATTTTACAGGCCCTTTTAGTGATGAAATATTGATGCCAACGGGGGAGCTTAACCGCTTGGACTATTGGTTAACGCAAATTTCAGATGTGTATAAATCAGCCAATGTTTATGATCGCACATTGTGGGGAATGGCGGGCGATCATGGCTTGGCCCCAGTTTATTATTCATTAAACCCTGAGAAGCAAGTATTTGAAACGCTTCAATCTGAGCTAGATTACCCATTAATAATTAAGAAAATATCCTCTGATGAAGGAGAAGGTCCAAAAATTACGAACGCATTAAACTATGAGAGTAATAAAGAGGTCGATGTTGTCGTGGCTTCTACTGCAGGTGGTAATTTTATGATGGACTTTTTTAATTCTCAACAAGGGTGGAAAGTACAACCAACGTATGCCGAGCTCACAACATGGATACCAGTTAATGCACCTGAAGATCAATCGATTAATGTTGTGAATGAAATTGCTTCACGCTTAAAAGAGTCGTTAGATTATCTGGTTGTGAGAGAAACGCCTTGTTCGTTAGATGAATGTCAGATACGAGTGATTGGCTTTAAAGACGACATAAGAGTTGATGAATTGATCTCTAAGAAGGGCAACCGACTGTTTTATCAACCTGTTGCTGGTTCATCTCAATTGCTTGAGGTCGATGTACTTAATATCTATAAACCACAGTTAAACGAGATTGAACAAAAGCAATATGATGAACTATACCAACGTTGCATGATCTCAGCTGATGCTAATGAAGAGAGTTCATGGTGTACTGAGCAAGAATGGCGAACATTAACATCATTTACAGCTCGTCCTGATGTGGTAAACCAATTAGCCTATTTGTACGAAGAAGACAGAGCTGGAACGATTAATTTATTTCCTAAGTTTGGTGTTGGTTTTAACACCAAGGTACCAGGCCGTCATGCTGGAGAGCATTATTTAGAGAAAGATGCGTTCTTAGGGTTTTGGGGCGAGCCTATAAAGAATAAGATGGCACCACTTATCATTGAAGAGAACGGTTCTTTAGCTCCAACACTGTATCAATATTTAACTGAAGAAAGAGTGATAAAAAATGAAAATGGTTGGGGATATCCTTCTTTGCTAAATTAGTTAACATTTTTATATTGTTTTACGGCCTCAAAAGTCAGTTTGACTGACTCTATTGTCATCAGATTTACAGGCGTATCAATATAAGCAACAGAAAATTGAAGCGGACTTGGTGACCAGTCTGCTTCAATTATTTCTAATGTATTGTTTTGCAGAGAAGTATGTATGACTTCTTTAGGTAGGATAGCGATACCAATACCACTCTCAGCGAGTCTAATGCTTGCGGATAGAGAACTCGCAGAGTAGAAGCGTGTTGCTTGATTATTGTGCGTATGAAAATAACGTTCTATTTCATAGTATGGTGATGTGTTTCGGGCGTAGGTAATCAATGGCCACTGAGCAAAGTTAAGTACTTTATTTTTTTGTGTTTGTTGTAATGTCGGGCTTGCCACCCAGTGTAAATCGTAATTACAGATGGCTTGACTAACCACATTCGGTTCATCAACTACTCCTAATAAAATCGCGATATCAATATTTCGTGCTAGCAATTCTTTTCGTAAATTTATGGTGGCATCAACGATAAGTTCTACCTCTAAGTGAGGTAAATTCTGATGAATAAGCGCTAAGTAGTGCGGTAACCATGTATGTACGACCGTTTCAGAAACCCCAATCCGTAAAATTCCAGATATTGCTTCAGCACTGTTTGCTAAAACTTGTAATTGATCGGCATTGTTCAATAACTTTTCGGCTAAAGGTAATAATTCACGTCCTTTGGCTGTTAATGAAATTGAACCAGTATCACGATAAAACAATGCCGTATTAAGTGTTTCTTCGAGGTTTGCAATACGCGTAGAGATGGCAGGCTGTGTTGTACATAAATGCTTTGCGGCTTGGCGAAAACTCCCCAAATGCGCTATCCAGACAAACGTTTCCAGCTGTTTTAAATTGAGCATTTAAGCCTCTCTTTTATTAATTTGTTGAGGGGTGATAAATTTTTTTTATCAAGAATAGCAGAAAAATACGAATAGACATTATATAAATAAGCAGTAATGTAACCCTTGGTTAACGATAAAATTACAAATAACGAAAGGATTGTTATATGGATCAAGGACTGTCGCTCAATAAACTGCCTCTTAAAGAATTACGTAATCTTATTAGGAATAATCAATTTACGGGTTCAACAACAGGTTGTGCTGCAGGATATTTACAAGCAAACCTTGTTATATTACCAGCTGAGTGGGCAACTGATTTTTTGCTGTTTTGTCAAAAAAATCCGGTGGCGTGTCCTTTAATTGACGTCAGCCAACCAGGAGAAAAGTACCTTAAATCCATCGGGGACGATATTAATTTATCAACTGACGTTCCTGAATATCATGTTTTTTATGATGGTGAATTTGAAACTGCAGTCTCTGATCTTTCAACGCTATGGAGAGAAGATTTAGTTACTTTTGTTTTAGGGTGCTCTTTCTCATTCGAAGAGGCGTTAATACAATCTGGTTTATCCATCCGAAATATCGATGAAGGGAAGAATGTTTCAATGTATGACACCAGTATTCCTTGCCAATCATCAGGAAAGTTCAGTGGAAACTATGTGGTGTCAATGCGCCCATTCACTTCCATTGATGCTATTCGTGCTATTCAAATTACTACTCGTTTTCCTAAAGCGCACGGAGCGCCAGTTCACTTTGGCGATCCAAGCCTGATTGGAATTGACGATATATCAACCCCAAACTATGGCGATGTCGTTGAAATAAAGCCAAATGAAGTGCCTGTTTTTTGGGGGTGTGGCGTTACACCACAAAATGTTATTCGTCAGAGTCGACCGCCATTTTGTATTACGCACGCTCCGGGAAAAATGTTGATCACTGATCGCCTAAGTTCAGAGTTTGCCGTGCTTTAAAGCATACATTTATTGTTACTACCAAATTTAATAATTAAGGAGCAGGGAATGAGAATTAATTGTGATATGGGCGAAAGTTTCGGTTTATGGCAATTAGGTAATGACAGTGCAGTGATGCCAGCGTTAGATATGGCGAATATAGCATGTGGTATGCATGCTTCGGATCCAAGTGTCATGATGAAAACGGTTGCACTGGCAAAGGCGCATGGCGTAGCGATTGGTGCTCATCCCGGTTATAACGATATTCAAGGTTTTGGTCGACGTGATATCTCAATGGACTCAGACGATTTAGCTGCGCTGTTTATCTATCAGCTAGGTGCGTTAGAAGGGATTTGTCAAAGCCAGCAGACCTCGTTGAGCTATGTAAAACCACATGGCGCATTATATAACGCAATGATGAAAAACGACGTCATTCTTCAAACGTTATTAGAAGCCTTGAAGCGATATGATGCGACGTTACCCTTGGTCATTATGGCAGTACCTGATCATCAACGTTATGTAGATATGGCGAAAGAGTACGGCATTACACTTTGGTTTGAGGCCTTTGTAGACAGAGCATATGACGAGCAAGGGCGCTTAGTCCCAAGAAGTATTCCTGGTTCAAGCCATCACTCAGATGAAGCCATACAAAAACAAGCAAATCAATTAATAGATGAAGGTTGTGTAACGACCTTAAATGGCGACATTATAAAAATACGTGCAGATACATTGTGTATTCATGGGGATGGACCATTTGCTGTCTCTACGGCTGAGTATCTACGAAAAAAATTAAAATCAAAGGCGGAGTAATGATGAAAATATCCGCTGTAAATGAATCGACGTTGTTACTTACTTTTGCTGATAAAGTCAGCCCTGAAATCGCTGATGTGATTGCTGAATCAGTCACTCTTTTTACGCGGGAGCTCGGTTCACTTATCGTCGATATTGTTCCCTCATATACCTCTATATTAATCACATATGACACCTCTAGTATAGATTTGCGCCGTTTTATGATGCGGTTACGTCAGTGTATACCTTCTGATTTACAGAAGATGCAAGCGAATAAATCAACGATAGAAATAGAACTGCCAGTTTATTATGGAAAAGAAGTGTCACTTGATGCTGATGAAATTTGTGAGCACACAGGCTTAAGTTTTGAAGAGGTGATATCGATACATTCATCTCAAACGTACCGAGTTTATGCCATAGGGTTTGCTCCCGGATTTGCTTATTTGGGAAATACAGATTCTAGAATTCATGTCCCTAGAAAAAGCACACCACGTTTAATGGTGCCTGCTGGAAGTTTAGCTATTGCTGAACAACAAACGGCTATATACCCAAAGTCATCTCCTGGTGGCTGGCAAATAATAGGAAGAACGCCTGTTAATCTTATTGATTTTAATCGTAAAAACTTAACCTTATTTGAGATGGGAGCGAAAGTAACCTTTGTTTCAATTTCTCGTGAAACCTATATTGAAATGGGTGGGGAATTACCTTGTGAATCAGAGTCTGTGAGGGATAAAAATGACTTTACGAATTAATCGCACAGGTCCATTAGCATTACTTCAAGATAAAGGACGATTTGGTCACCAGTCTGTAGGTGTTACTCCGGGGGGGCCAATGGACGAACATGCGTTTGATTGGGCGAATAAGTTACTTGGTAATGACCCTAATGCAACACAAATTGAAATCACACTTGGCCAATTTAGCTGTACTTTTTATGCTGCAACCACAATGGCATTAACTGGTGCAGATATGCAGGCCAAATTAAATGGTGACCCAATAGTCCCTTGGCAGAGTTATGCTATTAATTCAGGTGATAAGCTTGAAATGGGGGCTGCGAGTGCTGGGCTGCGAGCTTATTTATCAGTGAGTGGTGGATTTAAAATTGATAATATTTTAGGCAGTACAGCAACAGTGGTTCGTGATGGGTTAGGCGGCCTCGAAGGAAATGGTAAACCACTCAAAGCAAACGTACTTATTCGTTACTCTGTAGATGTATCTCAGTTATCAACGGTATTTTCAGAACCAAGATTACGTAAACAAGTTCCAAATCGTTTTATTCCCACATATGGTAAACATATAAAGGTAGGGGTGATCCCGAGTTATCAATATGATGATTTTTTACCAGAAGAGCGTGAACGATTCTTTTCTACGGTTTATACCGTGTCAAATAACATTGATCGAATGGGATATCGGTTATCTGGAGAAGCCATTCAGTGTCAACGTAATAACCTGATTTCAGAAGGGATTGCTCTTGGGGCAATACAAATTCCGAATGATGGTCAACCTATTGTACTAATGCGTGATCGTCAAACGATTGGGGGCTATCCGAAAATTGGTTGTGTAATACACGCTGATATCAGCCGTTTATCTCAATGTGTTCCGGGTTCAACGGTTCAATTTTACGAAAAAGAACTGCATAGTGCAGAAGCTGAATTACATATTCAGCGCCAGTTTTTTACTTCTTATAACTCTTAATTATTCTAATAAATATCTCGATAGACGAGAAGGTACTGCAACAATAAGGATGCAGTGACGTGATAACAAAAGGAAATGATATGTCATCAGAAAAAGTCATGAGTGAATCGTCAAATGCGACCACAAAGGAAGGGCAACTACCGAAAAGTTCAGGTGTTAGTTGGTCATTGATAATGGGCGCAGCCTTTTTGATGGCAACCTCAGCGGTTGGCCCCGGTTTTTTAACTCAAACAACGGTGTTCACACAAACATTAGGGGCTAGTTTTGCCTTTGTTATTCTGGTTTCTATTATTTTAGATATTGGTGCTCAATTAAATATTTGGCGTGTAATCGTTGTTTCAAAAAAGCGTGCTCAGGATATAGCAAATGATTTACTTCCCGGTTTAGGTTATGCAATTGCAGGCACCGTAGCTCTAGGAGGGTTAGCATTTAATATTGGGAACATTGGTGGTGCTGGGATGGGGATGAACGTGTTATTCCCGAGTATATCTCCGGTAGCAGGAGCCTCAATCAGTGCCGTTATTGCTGTAACTATTTTTATGTTAAAAGATGCCGCTAAAGTGATGGACCGTTTTACTATTTTAATGGGTGCAGCATTGATAGTAATGACTCTGTATGTTCTTTTCTCAACGTCACCACCAATTGGAGAGGCACTGTATCGTTCAGTCTGGCCTGAAAAATTAAACGTCCTTGCAATCATCACGCTAGTTGGTGGTACGGTTGGTGGTTATATTACTTTTGCTGGAGCACACCGCTTAATTGATGCCGGAGTAACAGGAAAAGAAGCGTTGCCACAAGTGAATCGAGGCTCAGTTTCTGCGATTAGTGTGGCTTCAATTGTGCGTGTTATTTTGTTTTTAGCAGCGTTAGGTGTAATCAGTACAGGGGTCACTCTGGATCCTTCAAATCCGCCTGCATCCATGTTCCAACACGCTGCCGGAAACATAGGTTATAAAATTTTCGGTTTGGTTCTTTGGGCTGCGGCAATTACTTCCGTTATCGGTGCTGCATATACGTCAGTATCATTCTTAAAGACATTGCATCCGATGATTGATTTGCACTCTCGTAAATTCATTATTGGTTTTATTGTTATTTCTACTTTTATATTCTGCTTTATCGGTAAGCCTGTTGTTCTTCTAATTGTTGCTGGTGCTCTAAACGGATTTATTCTGCCTGTTACCTTAGGCATTATGTTGATAGCGGCAAAAAAAGCACAAATTGTTGGAGACTATAAGCACCCAGTATGGATGTCGGTGTTTGGGTGGTTAATTACAGCAATGATGGCAGCAATGAGTGTATATACCTTATACATGTTGCTTATTTAACCGGAGAGGCACATTTTCTTAAATATTTTGCACAAATTAATAATAAAAAATATTTAAAAACTTCTCATCTACTTATTTTTGAATATACTCGTTAAATGCCCCGAAACGTTCTATAACGTTTTGGGGTTGTTTGGTTTTACCCATTTTAAAAACTAACTGTATCTTGCTATGGGAGTAAAGATACTATTTATAAGGATGTAATATGATTGATTTTTGGCCATTAATTGGTGTCTTAATCATCACAGTCGGTCTTGCATTACGCTTGAACACTTTATTAGTTATTTTAACCGCCGGGATTGTTACCGGTTTGGTTGCTAAGATTGATTTTATTGAGATCTTATCAATCCTCGGGGCTTCTTTTACGCAAAACCGCTATATGTCTTTATTCATTCTTGTTCTACCTATGATAGGGGTTCTAGAGCGTTTTGGATTAAGAGAGAGAGCAGAAACCTTGATTGGATCAATCAAGCAAGCATCAGCAGGTCGTGTGATGCTTACGTATCTATTATTACGTAAAGTGACAAATGCACTTGGTTTGAATCTGGGTGGTCACCCATCAATGATCCGTCCGTTGGTTGCTCCAATGGCAGAAGCGGCAGCAGAAAAAGGTAGAAAACCATTAACAAATAAAGAGAAGCAACATTTACGCGCTTTAGCTGCAATGAGTGAAAACTTTGCTAACTTCTTTAGTCAACTGATCTTTATTGGTGCTGGTGGTTTGTTGCTTATTAAAGGCGTGTTGGAAGAGCACGGTTACAGTGTAGCGTTAAACGATATGTTTATGTGGGCAATTCCAACCGCATTGGCATCATGTGTTGTGTTTTATGTTCGAGCATGGATAGAAGATTCGCGTTTGGCAAAAGCTGGTAAGCAAGAGTAGGGATTCATCATGTTAGAATATATTTATCAAGCAACGGGCTTATTATTAATTGCCTTTTCGATTCAAAGCTTTATGGATAAGGAAAATCCAAAAGCAATTGGTACAGGTTTATTTTGGTTGGCATATGGTGTTTCTTTCTGTTTAGGAAGCATTTTACCTGATTGGTTTGTTGGCGTGCTGGTGTTACTTATGACACTGATTGCTTCTGCTGGATTAATGGGAATTGGTTCTTATCATTCAAGTGATAATGAATTTAGAAAAGCCAGTGCGAAGTCATTACAAAATATGCTATTTCTTCCTGCGATCATCGTTCCTGTTGGTACTATTTTATGGAGCCAAGTAACTGGTGAGAGTGCACTTATTGGCTTGGGGATCAGCTCTGTTGCGGCTTTATTAGTTGCAAACGGAATGACCAAATGTCGACCTGTGCAAAGCATACATGAAGGTCGTCGTTTAATTGATACCATTGGTTGGGCGGCTATTTTGTCGCAATTCTTAGCTGCACTTGGTTATCTGTTTGGTCAAGCGGGTGTTGGTGATACCGTTTCACAAATCGTAAAAGAAATTGTGCCTCATGGTAGTGTTTTAGCTTACGTTATTGCTTATACATTCGGCATGGCTATCTTCACCATTGTGATGGGTAATGCTTTTGCGGCGTTTGCTGTTATCACAGCAGGTATTGGTATTCCGCTACTTATGGTTGAAATGGGCGGTAATCCAGTGATCGTTGGTGTACTTGGTATGGTTTCTGGCTATTGTGGAACATTAATGACACCGATGGCGGCCAACTTTAATGTTGTACCTGCCGCACTATTAGAGTTAGAGAACAAAAACCAAGTGATTATTACTCAGTTTATTCCTGGTTTTATCATGTTACTTATTAATACTACATTTATGTATCTGTTTGCGTTTTAGGGAATTAGGCAATGAAAAAGATTTTAATTACGGGGTTTGAACCATTTGGCAATGATAAAATCAACCCAGCATTGGAAGCAGTTAAGTTAATTGCTGGACGTAAGCTTAATGGCGGCGAGATCGTTATTTGTCAGGTTCCAGTGGTTCGATACAAATCTATTGAAACAGTAAAACAAGCAATTGAAGAGCAACAACCGTATGCGGTTATTACTGTGGGTCAAGCATCAGGACGTGCAGCCATTACACCAGAGCGTATTGCAATTAATGTAGACGATTTTAGAATCCCTGATAACGAGGGTATTCAAGTTATTGATGAGCCAGTAGTCGTTGGTGGGCCTGACGCTTACTTTACGACACTTCCTATCAAAGCAATGGTTAGTGAAATTCAAGCGCAAGGCATACCTGCCACGGTTTCAAATACTGCAGGGACATTTGTGTGTAACCATCTGTTTTATGGAATACAACATTACTTAAAAGACACGAATGTTCGTCATGGTTTTGTACACATTCCATTATTACCAGAGCAATCGGTTGATGGTTCACAACCAACGATGAAACTTGAGCAAATTGCAGAAGGTTTAGCAATAGCAGCACAAGCCATCATTGATAACGATTCTGATATCCAACAAGGTGCGGGAACGATTTGTTAAGATAATTAGCCTCACTTTTTTAAAGCCTAAGAATAATGTTTATTGTTCTTAGGTTTTTTTATGCCTGAAGACATTATAAGAGATTTAACGAGATAGACAGTTAAGTTTGTGAAAATGAACACATTTTGATGTACGTCGAATGTTATATGATGCGCAGTGTAACTATTTGTTTCAATTATGAGATATATGTCAGCAAACCGAAGTTGGCTAGGTTCGTTTTACTGATTCAGCATATATCACCAATTAAAATTATTAGAAGTAGACGTATTATGCATCTAACATTAAAAACTAAACTCGTGTTGACGAGTCTTGCGCTTATTGTATTAACCATTGTATCTCTTGGTACTTTCTCGTATCAGACAATGAAAACTCAGGCATGGGATGCCATTCAAAGTGAAAGTGGAAATACAGCGAAGGCTTATAGCTTAGGTATTGGTGATTGGTTTAAAGGTCGTCAAGATGCGATTGTTGCTATGAAAGAAGCAATAGAGCGAGATCCTAACTTAGATATGGTCGCTCATTTAAAACAGACATTCACATCAGGTGGTTTTGGCTTAAGTTATTACGGTGACGAAAATGGCGTGATGCAACGCCAAGACCCATCGTTAAATAAAACAGGATATGATCCACGAACTCGCGGGTGGTACAAAGAAACATTGGCAGCAAATAAGGGTGTAACAACAAAGCCTTATGTTAGTCATACGATGCAAGCTCTTGTTGTTACCTTAACTGAACCCGTTCGTGAAAATGGGCGTATTGTCGGTGTCACTGCATCTAATCTGGCACTAGGGGCATTAATTGATGATGTTCTTGATATTCCAGTTCCAGGTAATGGTTATGCCATGCTACTGGATGTAACGAATAAAATTGTTGTCGCACACCCGAATGAGAAAATGGCATTAAAACCAATTTCAGAACTTGGTAATGGATTCGATGCTAATAATTTAAGTAATGAAATTGCATCTGATGGTTTTTTCTTTACTGAAGAGAATGGGAAAGAGAAAGCGGTCATGATCACGGCGGTTCCAAATACCAATTGGGCGATTACCTTGGTGATGGACAAGGACACATTAGAAGCGCCATTAAATTCAATGCTATTTGAATTATTATCTATAGGTGCATTAATTTTATTGTTTGTTTCTATGTTTACGGGCTGGCTTGTTACTCGTCAATTACGAGAGTTAGGAACAGTTTCAAATGCATTAGCAGATATTGCAAATGGAGAAGGAGATCTTACGGTTCGTATTAATGTTAAATCGGATGATGAAGTAGGTAAGTTAGCAGATAACTTCAACCAGTTCGTATCACGCTTGCATGCGATGGCATCAAATTTACGTGAAATAACCTTTGAGTTAAATCGCTCAGCAGCAGAAAGTGCAGATTCAGCTGTTCAACGCAGTCAAAATATCCGTCATCAGCAAGATGAAATAACCATGGTTGCTACTGCAGTAACAGAGATGGCGAGTGCAACACAAGAGATTGCAGGAAATGCTGAAAACACAGCGAAATCGGCAGAGCAAGCGGTGGGATTAACACAAGCAGGTCACGATCAAGCAAATCAAAGCCAAGCATCTATTGGAAACCTCGCTCGTGAAGTAAATAGTGCAGTAGGCATTATTGAAGATCTTAACGGACACGCATTAAAAATTAGCTCAATTTTGGCTACGATTCGTTCGATAGCTGAGCAAACAAACTTACTCGCATTAAACGCAGCAATTGAAGCGGCACGTGCTGGTGAGCAAGGACGAGGATTTGCGGTTGTGGCTGATGAAGTTCGAGTTCTATCTCAACGAACTCATACTTCAACAGAAGAGATTCAAGCAATGATAGAAACACTTCAATCTACAACACAAGAAGCGGTTTCAGTCATGTCGGACAGCCATCACTTGGCAGAAACAAGCGTAAAAGATGTCGATGAAGCGGGAGTCAGTATCGGGAATATTGCTGCGCAAATTAATGTGATTAGCGATATGGCAACTCAAATTGCCTCTGCTGCAGAAGAGCAGTCAAGTGTTACGGCTGAAATTAGTCGAAATACAGAAGGGGTGCAAGAAGTAGCAAACCAAATGGCGTATGAGGCAGAGACCGCAGCATTGCAGGCTGAGTCATTAAAATCGTTAGCTGATTCATTAGAAGAAGAAATTAAACGATATAAACTGTAACTTATTAATAAACAGTAAAAAACCGTCCAAAAGTGACGGTTTTTTTACGTCAAAAAAGTGTGATTTTGTTTCCAATGTTGTATAAGTCTGCACCTTGTGAAAAAACTTATGAAGTTTGTTTCGTATGCTATTCCAAAAAAATAAACAATGTGTAAAATACGCCTCCTTATTTAGTAACACCTAATGTGTAATCTATCCCAGTGCATTGAAAAATCCATTCAATACGCTATTTAGGACATCGATGAAAAACGTATTAATTCCTTTTATTATTTCTTTAGCGACAGTCTCTTGTACGCCTATTTTTGATGGTAATTTCCAAAGACCTAACTCGAATTCATGCAATTGTGAGAGTGACACAACCAACTCGAACAATAGTGCAACTTCAAAGCCAGATTCTTGGAAACCTAGCACATCAAAACCAAATCAAAGCATTGAAGAGCAATTAGAAAATCTTGCTAATCATGTTCATAAAACATGGGGAGATAAAGAGTTTCTAGAAGCGGGTAAGCATCGCTACGTAAAATATTTAGATGGTTATAGAACTCGTGCACATATCGATTTTGATAAAGGCAAAATTTACGTTTCGACGATATCTCAATACCAACCAAAAGAAACGTTGAAGAAAGCGATCATCGGCACTGTATTAATGCCAGCAGACCCATCACATGTGGATTTGTTTAGTGATAAATCAATTCCGTTACGTGGCCGTCCATTCTTACTTGGTCAAATTAAAGACCAAGAGAATAAAGACATTGAATGGCCATGGCGAGCAGGGCGTTATGCTGATTACTTAATCGAAAATAAGTTACAAACGAAAACCATTAAAAATGGTAAAGCGTATTATGTTGAGATCTCTATGGTTGATGACCATTTAGAGCAACGTGAATTTCAATATGCTGATTTAATTAAAAAAGCATCAAAAGAGTACGATATTTCAATCGACTTAATCTATGCGATTATTCAGACAGAGAGCAGCTTTAACCCTTATGCTGTAAGTCATGCAGGGGCTTATGGTTTAATGCAAGTGATCCCAAAAACCGCAGGAGCGGATGTCTTTAAATTAGTTAAGAATAAGCCGGGGATCCCAACAAAAGAGTACTTGTTTAATCCGGCGCATAATATCGATACAGGTACAGCGTATTTCTATATTTTGAAGAATCGTTATTTAAGAGACATCAAACACCCAACGAATAAGCATTACAGTATGATCTCGGCTTATAACGGTGGCTCTGGTGGCGTTTTCTCAACATTTGATCCAAGCAGAACTAAAGCTATTGATGAGATAAATAGCTTGCAACCAAATCAGCTTTATTGGGCGTTAACTAACAAACATCCTAAGGCTGAAGCTCGTAGATATTTAGAAAAAGTGCTTAAATTTCAAAAAGAATTTAATGAGAAAAGTTAGATAAATTTTATTGATTGATAGGTGCAATAAATTCCATTATACATTTGCAGAGTGCTTTGTTAGTGTGCGTTTTTTGCACTTATTTGTGTTTATTGATTGTTATGGTGTATGCAAATTGAAACGAATTTTCGTTTTTATCATGTGTGTTTTTTCTTCATTTGTTTCTTCAATGAATTTAACAGAGGAAGAGCAAGTATGGATACAAAACAATAAAAATTTTGTGTTTTATAACAATGATTATAATTCAAGATTATTTTTTATTGAGGATGGGACACCAAAAGGACTGTACAGCATCCTAATTCAAGATATTAACAAAAAACTCAATACAAACTTCCAACTAAAACTAAAAGACATTGATGATTTAAATGCAATGTTTGATCGTTTAGAGAGTGGGGCTTATTTAGATTTTGCTGATACAGAAAATCGAAAAGAAAACTATTTTTTTGTCCCAACGTTATATCGTGTTAGCACTAAAGTGTTTTTCAAAAATACGGATCAAATTATTGATCTTGTAAGCTTAAATAATAAGAAAATTGGCTTGGTTGAAGATTGGTTTTCTACGACGAATTTTATTGAACAATACTCTGACTCTATACAATATACGCCAGTAAAATTTGCGGATGTTAATTCACTGATAAACGCTCTTAATTCCGGAGAGGTTGATGCTTTTGTTGCTGATACACAAGAGATAACGGACAAAGCATTTCCGACATTAAACTTACCAAGGTTGAATAACTTATATACGTCATTTGCAATACCAAAATCGCAATCTGAATTGTATAGCATATTAGTAAAATACTTTATTGAGTTGAAATCTGAAGAAGTAAAAGCGTTTGTTAAAAAATCCCGTGAAGATTACTTTTTGTATCTTTTTAAAGGGAGTAATGAACTTAAAGGAGCAAGCGTCAGTGTTGGTTATGGCGTTAATGAGTTTCCTGCAAGCTACTTAGTTAATGAAGAGTATCACGGCATTGCACCAACGTTGTTCGACAGTATTAAGCGAATATTTAAAGATTCGGTCACCTTTACTGGGCCAAGTGTTGGTGAGTGTAAAGATTATGATGTTTTACTTTCGACATTTGAAAATGAGTGCATCACTGATAAATATTTTCTAACAAAGCCGTATTACAGTTTTGAATTGTCTGTATTTAATAAGTTGGAAGGTAATTTCATATCTCGTATTGCAGATATAAACTACTCGACGGTAGGGATGTTAAAAAACGCTTATTATTACGACTATATAAAAAACAACACATTAAATGTGAAAATGGTCTTTTTTGATACCTTTGAAGAGATCATTGAAGCAATAGATGACGGACGTGTTGATTATGCTTTTGGTGACCAACGTTTATTAATGAATCATACAATCAACCATGACATGTATGATTTAAAAACCGCAGGAACCTTAACCAAAACATTCTCTGTGTATATCGCAGTAAAGAAAGAGCATGAAGCGCTATTTAATGCCATTAATTTGATATCAACATCATCAGATAATGAACGTTTGATTAAAAACATCTATATCAATGAGAATGAAAAGTATCAGAAAGATGATTTCTGGCTACTAATCGCAGTTTTACTTGTCAGCTTATTTATCATTGGCGTGTTGATAACTCGAGTTTATATAGAGAAAAAAGCACAAGCTCGTCTTTTAAGAATGAACGAATCATTGATTGGTTCATTGGAGATGGCCTCGTTATACAGTGATGAAGAAACCAGTGAGCATAACAAGCGAATCAACGTATATTCTGAGCATCTTTCTAATTTATTGAAAATGCCAAGCTCGTTTGTAGAAGAAATTCGTATGATTGCTTCGCTGCATGACATTGGAAAGATTGGTATACCTCATTACATATTGAAGAAACCGGGAAAACTGGATTCTGATGAATTCGACGTAATGAAAAAACACGTAAACATTGGTTATGAGATTATCAAGAATACTGACTTGAGTTTGATAACTAAAAATATCGTGCTTTATCATCATGAAAAATGGAACGGTAAAGGGTATTTGAGTTTAGTGGGTGAAGAGATACCGATTGAAGCTCGAATTGTAAGTATTGTGGATGTGTATGACGCATTACGACAAAAGCGTATTTACAAAGAAGGTTTTACTCATGAAGTGGCGATTAAGATCATTGAAGAAGAAAAGGGAGTTTCTTTCGACCCTAAGATTGTCGATATATTCTTACAGCATCATGAAGAGTTCAGAGCTATTTTTGAGAATAATCAATAAGAGCAGGGACTAGTTTTTAGGG
Organism: Aliivibrio fischeri; assembly: GCF_009727955.1. Classification (GTDB taxonomy): domain Bacteria; phylum Pseudomonadota; class Gammaproteobacteria; order Enterobacterales; family Vibrionaceae; genus Aliivibrio; species Aliivibrio fischeri_A. The sequence goes on from NZ_WOBR01000004.1 coordinate 563,551, forward strand.
ACTAGGGGCGAGTAATAACTACAGTCTTGAAGTTAATACCAGATTCCCAAAAATTATTGAATTTATAAATTGTATTGGATGTATCCGGAATGAAAAAGTTAATTGTAACTCTAGCCTTGATTAGTTGTTCATCACAGGCAAATGATAATTTAGTAAATAGGAAGTTTCGTTGTAATGGTGAACAAGATTTAATAAAAATTCATAATGTTGTTGAAACAATAGAGGTTAATATACAAGATCCTCTTACATTCGAATATGAAGATCAAAATGGAACAAATTATACATATACACCCTATCTTAGAACATTACATATAGAAAGTTGGAAGTCTGGTAAAGCTAATTTGGATATAACAATTAATGAATGTCGCTTACTGAGTAACTAATAAACTGAAGGACGAGTAACTGCTTTTAGCTCTCACTCGTCCCTGCTTTTCCTAGCCCCTAGTCCCTAGCTTTTAGTCCCTAAGCTCTACTTAACCTTTCACATCAAAATTGATTTTTTCATGTCCAGCAAACACTTGGAAACGCTTACCTTTTGCTCGAGCAATAATGGTAATGCCAAATTTTTGAGCTAAGTCTAATCCCATTTGAGTTACACCAGAGCGTGAAAGTAAAACAGGAATGCCCATTTGAGCGACTTTAATCACCATTTCTGACGTTAAACGGCCTGTGGTGTAAAAGAGTTTGTCATCACCTGCTTCTTGTTTTAACCACAGCTCACCAGCTAACGTATCAACCGCGTTATGACGACCTACATCTTCCACAAATGAAAGCACTTTATTGTCTTTGCACACTGCACAGCCATGCACAGCACCTGCTGCTTTGTAAGTATCATTGTGATATGTCAGCGCTTCTAATGATTCGTAAAGATCAGATTGGTTAATCGTCACTTGTGGTACTTGATAGTTTTCAAGTTGCTTCATTACGTTGCCGTACATGGTGCCTTGACCACAACCTGAAGTAACCGTCTTTTTCTTCAAGTTTTCTTTAACGTGTTCAGTGGTTTCTTTCGTATTTACAGCAGCCGTTTTGGTTTCCCAATCAATAATCACCGATTCTAAAAGAGAAGCATCAGTAACAAAATGTTGGTTCTTTAAGTACCCTAAAACCAACTCAGCAGGGCGAGCGCCAAGGGTCATTAATGTTACGACTTCTTGCCAATTCAGCATTACGGTTAAAGGTTGTTCACATGCGATCTCTTTTGTTAGCTTTTCACCATATTCATCATAAACATCAACAGAAATGGTTTGTTTTGGTACAGTGCCAGTAGTAATTATTTTAGGTGATTGGCTCAAAGTAAGCTCCAAATGAATGAGATTTGATTATTTATCTAGGTTAGGCAAATTTTATACCATAGAGTAAAAAAAGAAAGCGTGGTTGGTACAAGCTTTGCTTTAGAGTATAAATAGCAATACAAAACTTCATCAAAAGAAGGATAACTTGTGGAACAGAAAACAGAAAACAAATGGCCATTACAATTTGAAGTGATTGAAGAAATCAAACAGGTTGGCCGTTGGAGTGCACCATCATGGCGACTTGGTGATATTCATCTTTATGAGAAGGTAAATGAGACACAAGATAATGTTTCACTGTTTGAGCGTGATTTAGAAATTTTCCGCGATGAAAGAACGGATTATCGTTTCAATCTAAGCTCACAAGATCCTAAATTGTTCTTTGCTTTTGAAAACGATAATGATCAACTAACACCAGTTATGATCACCGCATCACAAAGCATGATCGGACAATATATGGATGGTGATTATTTAGTGCTTTCAACAGCAATGCCGCTACCGATGCAAGCATGGTTAGAAGCTTATATTGGTAAACATGGCGAGTTATTAGAAGTTCGTAAGAAAAAACGTAAAGGTGCGGGGCGCGCAAGTGAGCAACTTCCTAAGTAGATGGTCTTTAAGAAAACAAAAAGTTAAGCAGGGTGAAGAAGTCAGTGATGAGCCAGTATTAACTACTGAATCAGACACGATAGAAGATTCACAAGTCCTTGTTGAGCCTAGTGTTGCTGTTGAAAAAGAAAGCGAAACTGAGATAGAGCCTGAACTGCCTACCGAAGCAGATTTAGTCACTATCACAGGCACAAGTAACGTCAGTCAATTTATGGCTGAAGGCGTAGATAAAAACTTGAAAAAAGCAGCACTGCGTAAGATGTTTTTGAATCCAGAATTTGCGATGGAAGATGAGCCAAACTACTCAACACCACCAAAATTGGACAGTGAAACAGCAAGCAAATTACGTGAATGGTTAGTTGAGCCTGAAGAAGAAAAAGAGGAGATTTCAGACGAAGAAATCGCTCTTGATACTGACGCTATAAATGAAAATGATAATGAATATCAATACGTTAATAGCGACGATATTGACTCAAGTGAGACAAAAAAGACCATATAAAGAATCGGGACATTTTGAACCAAGTTGAGACAAAATGTCCCGCATAAAAATAACTCCCGCCAAATAGTCTAAATAATCATCAATTCAACCTATTAATATTTCTCATAATTAGCCATTAAGTTGGTACGGATATTGCGATATAGAACCTATAAACCAGTCATAGAACTGAATAGGCCCGAATGGGGTCAAGAATAGGTGAAGCAATGTTAACCCAATTTTTAGCACAATCAGAAACAACGAATGCCAAAGCGCGTAAGTTCGCTATTGAGCAAACCGTTGAGTTAAACAACTTGATCCCGCCAACGGTGAGCTACGAAAGCCGTGGTAACTTGGTCATTATCGGGCCTACGAGCATCATTGTTGATGTAGCAGAGCAGTTCTCTGAATTAAACAGCATCACATTGGTATCGACAGAATCAGATACTCAAGATAAAAAAACGGACAAAACTGTTTATCACGCAAAAGAGGTCACTATTAAAGGCTTCTTAGGTGCGTTCGATGTTGAGTGCGTGGTTAATGGCGAGCGTGTAAACCTTGCCAAAACAACCATCGGAAAAACCGCTTTTGATTTAGTTTTAGATATGAAACTAGATAGCGTGATGAAAGAACAAGTGCCAGTACCGGGTTACTACCCAGTAGGCCGTGGTTATCCAACACTTGCACAAGTGCTTGATGAATTACCGGGTCTTGTTGGTACGTTTGATAAACCAAAATATTTCCGCTTAAACCCAGAGTTATGTGCACACAGTTCACGTGGCGTAAAAGGGTGTGAGCGTTGTGTTGATGCTTGTCCTGCTGGCGCATTAACCAGTGAAGGTTCAGATCAAACGGGGCACCACATCCAAATTAACCCATACCTTTGCCAAGGTGTTGGTACATGTGCAACCGCGTGTCCAACAGAAGCGATCAGCTACGCATTACCAGAAGCAGAGAAAACGCAAAACTTTGCAACTCGCTTATTAGCAAACTACAAAAAAGAGGGTGGAGAGACACCTATTATCGCTTTTTGTAGTGACCGCCATGAGAACTTCAATGTAATGGCACTTAAAACCATGCCAGACCATGTTATTCCAGTGGTTCTTGATGAATTATTATCAGTGGGTATTGATACATGGTTCTCTGCGTTAGTGAATGGCGCAGCGCAAGTTCTGTTTATTGCAAGTCGCAGAATGCCAGAAACCATTCAACGTGTACTAACACAAGAAGTGGAAATTGCTCAGGCATTGTTAACTCAATTAGGTTTAGATCCTCAACGAATCCAAGTGGTTTACATGGAAGCGTTAAATGAGATGACACTGATTGATACGCCGTTATCTGTAATGGATGCACCATTAAAAGGTAACAAGCGTGAGCGTCTAATGGGGGCGTTGGATCACCTTGCTGCCGACTCAAAAGCAAACCAAATTGAAATCACAGAGATCCAATCTCTACCATCACACGCACCATACGGAACAATCACTTGCGAAACTAAAGATTGTACCTTGTGCATGGGTTGTGTCGCTGTGTGTCCAACACGTGCACTTCATAGTGATCCAGATTCACCAACACTGAAATTCATTGAGCAAGATTGTGTTCAATGTGGTCTTTGCGTAAGTGCTTGTCCAGAAAAAGTGTTAAGCATGAAAGTGCAAATGAACTGGAACCAAGAGACACGTCAAGAAACACAAATTGTGCATAAAGAAGACGCGGCATGCTGTATTAGCTGTGGTGCGCCTTTTGCTCCAGCATCAATGATTGAAATGCTACGCTCTAAGTTACAGGGTAACCCTCACTTCAACGATGAAGCATCAATTAAACGTCTATATATGTGTGAAGATTGTCGAGTTCGAGACATCTTTACCGATTTGTCTGCAAACCCTGAAAAACAGTTAAAGGTGTAATGGCATGAATGAACAACAACAAATTCGACAAGAAATCTACGGTTTATTAGCGCATTTATACCGAGTAGCACCTGATCAAAATGTGATTGATTGGTTAAGTGGTATTGAAGTCGAAGGCGATGACAGCCACGAAATGAGCAAAGCATGGTCTGTGATTTCAGATGCAGCAAAAAAATCAGAACAAGAAGCACTAGAAGATGAGTATCAAAACTTATTTATTGGTGTAGGCCGTGGTGAAGTGATGCCGTTTGGCTCATGGCACATGGCTGGTGCATTAATGGAAAAACCATTAGTCGCACTACGACAAGATCTAATGCAGCTTGGTTTCGAGCGTGCAGAAGAAGTAAAAGAGCCAGAAGATCACATTTCAGCACTATGTGAAGTAATGGCTATGCTTATAGAGTCAGGTGATGCAGAAGTACTGCAACAGCGATTCTTTAATCGACATATTCAACCTTGGTTTGTGTCACTTTGTGATCAAATTACACAGGCTGAACATGCAAATTTCTACAAATCGGTAGTGAGTTTGACTCTGGCGTTTTTCAGCGTAGAGCAAACACGATTTGCTAAGAACCCAAATGAAATTGAAATTACAGAAGTGCAATAGCACGTAAATCAATTCATTTAACTAGAATTAGAACCATAAAAACAAAAGCCCATTCCAAATACATTGGAATCATAGGAGCATTGAATGAGCGATAAAAAAACGGACCTAAACCGCCGTAATCTACTGAAAGGCCTTGCAACTGCTGCTGCCGCAGGTTCAGTAGCCGCAGCGGTATCTGGTACTGCAAATGCAAACACAGTAGCGGAAACTAAAAACGTTGAGAAAAAAGGCGATGGATATCGTGAAACTCAACACATTCGTGATTATTACGACAGCCTATAACGGAGCATAATAATGAAACTGACTAAACGTTCCGATTCGGTACAGAAGCAAGAGAACCAACTGGGCATTACACGTCGTATGTTCATGCGTACTTCAACAATTGCTGCGGGTGCAGTAGCAAGTGCAAGCATGTTTGTTCCAAGCATGATGAAAAAAGCACAAGCGAAAGAAGTGCCAGTTGATGCACCTACAGAAGTGAAACGTACTATCTGTTCACACTGTTCAGTAGGTTGTGGTATCTACGCTGAAGTACAAAATGGCGTATGGACTGGTCAAGAACCAGCATTTGACCACCCATTCAACGCAGGTGGTCACTGTGCAAAAGGTGCTGCACTTCGTGAACATGGTCACGGTGAGCGTCGTCTAAAATACCCAATGAAGCTTGAAAACGGTAAGTGGAAAAAACTATCGTGGGAACAAGCGATCGAAGAAGTGGGTAACAAAGCACTTGAGATCCGTAAAGAGTCAGGTCCTGATTCAGTTTACTGGTTAGGTTCTGCAAAACATAACAACGAACAAGCATACTTGTATCGTAAAAACGCAGCAATGTGGGGCACAAACAACATTGACCACCAAGCGCGTATTTGTCACTCAACAACTGTAGCCGGTGTAGCAAACACTTGGGGTTACGGTGCGATGACAAACTCATTCAATGACATGCATAACTGTAAGTCAATTCTGTTTATTGGTTCAAACCCAGCAGAAGCGCACCCAGTAGCAATGCAACATATTCTGATCGCAAAAGAGAAGAACAGTTGTAAGATCGTTGTTGCTGATCCACGTCGTACACGTACAGCAGCAAAAGCTGATCACTATGTTGCATTGCGTCCGGGCTCAGATGTTGCTTTCATCTGGGGTGTACTATGGCATGTATTTGCAAACAAATGGGAAGATCAAGAATTCATTAACCAACGTGTATTTGGTATGGATGAGATCCGCACAGAAGTTGCAAAATGGAACCCAGCAGAAGTTGAGCGTGTAACAGGTATCACTGAAGCTGAAGTTTACGAAACAGCAAAACTGCTTTCTGAAAACCGTCCAGGTTGTGTTGTTTGGTGTATGGGTGGTACTCAACATACAACTGGTAACAACAACACACGTGCATACTGTATCCTAGAACTTGCTCTTGGTAACATGGGTAAATCAGGTGGCGGTGCAAACATCTTCCGTGGTCACGATAACGTACAAGGTGCAACGGACTTAGGTGTACTTTCTGATACGCTTCCTGGTTACTACGGTGTAGGTGAAGGCGCATGGAAACACTGGTCTAAAGTATGGGAATTGGATTTCGAGTGGGTGAAAGGCCGCTTCGACCAAGGTAAATACAACGGCAAAACGCCAATGAATAACTTTGGTATTCCTGTATCTCGTTGGGTTGATGGTGTTTTAGAAGACAAAGCAAACATCGAACAAAACGACAATATCCGTGCAATGTTCTACTGGGGTCACGCAGTAAACTCACAAACACGTGGTACTGAAATCAGAAAAGCAATGAGCAAGCTGGATATGATGGTTATTGTAGACCCATACCCAACAGTTGCAGCGGTAATGAACGACCGTACTGATGGGGTATACCTACTACCAGCAACAACACAATTTGAAACGCACGGTTCTGTAACGGCATCAAACCGTTCATTCCAATGGCGTGAAAAAATCGTTGAGCCACTGTTTGAATCAAAACCTGACCACGAGATCATGTACCTACTAAGTAAAAAACTTGGTTATGCAGATCAACTGTTCAAAAACATCCAAATTGATGAAAACAACCAACCTGTAATTGAAGACATCACACGTGAATTCAACAAAGGTATGTGGACAATCGGTTACACAGGTCAAAGCCCTGAGCGTATTAAAGCGCACACACAAAACTGGCATACGTTCCACAAAACAACGCTAGAAGCAGAAGGCGGCCCAGTAAATGGTGAAACCTACGGTCTTCCTTGGCCTTGTTGGGGTACACCAGAAATGAAGCACCCAGGTACGCATATCCTTTATGATACGTCTAAACCTGTTGCTCAAGGTGGCGGTAACTTCCGTACACGTTTTGGTGTGGAATATGAAGGTCAAAGCCTACTAGCTGAAGACAGCTACCCAGTAGGTTGTGAAATCGAAGATGGTCACCCAGAATTCACTGACAAACTGCTTAAACAACTAGGCTGGTGGGACGATTTAACACCAGAAGAGAAAGTAGCAGCAGAAGGTAAAAACTGGAAAACTGACTTATCTGGCGGTATTCAACGTGTTGCTATTAAACACGGTTGTATGCCATTTGGTAATGCAAAAGCACGTGCAATTGTATGGACGTTCCCTGACCGTGTTCCACAACACCGTGAGCCGTTATACACACCTCGTCGTGATCTTGTTGCTGATTACCCAACATGGGATGACCGCGCTGCGAACTTCCGTATTCCAACGCTGTACAAAACAATTCAAGACCAAGACAAGTCTAAAGAATACCCAATTATTCTGACTTCTGGTCGTCTTGTTGAGTACGAAGGTGGTGGTGAAGAAACACGTTCAAACCCATGGCTAGCTGAACTTCAACAAGAAATGTTCGTTGAAGTTAACCCGAAAGACGCAAACGACATCGGCTTTAAAGACGGTGACATGGTTTGGGTTGAAGGTGCAGAGAAAGGTCGCATTCACGTTAAGGCAATGGTAACTCGTCGCGTTAAGCCTGGCTTAGCATTCGTACCATTCCACTTTGGCGGTAAATTCCAAGGTGAAGACTTACGTAATAAATACCCAGAAGGCACTGATCCATACGTTATTGGTGAAGCAGCAAACACAGCAACCACTTATGGTTATGACCCTGTAACGCAAATGCAGGAAACCAAAGTGACACTATGTAAAATCACAAAAGCGTAAGGGGTGATATAAAATGGCTAGAATGAAATTCTTATGTGACACCAAGCGTTGTATCGAATGTAACGGCTGTGTCACTGCATGTAAAAACGAAAATGACGATGCTCTAGAATGGGGCATTCAACGTCGTCGCGTAGTAACACTAAATGATGGTGAACCAGGTGAAACATCAATCTCAGTAGCATGTATGCACTGTACTGATGCACCATGTAAAGCAGTATGTCCTGCAGACTGTTTTGAACACACAGAAGACGGCATCGTACGTCACAACAAAGATCTTTGTATCGGTTGTGGTTACTGTCTGTTTGCTTGCCCATTTGGCGCACCTCAGTTCCCTAAACAGGGTGCATTTGCTGAGCGTGGTAAAATGGACAAATGTACATTCTGTGCTGGTGGCCCAGGTGTAGAACCAGGTTCTAAAGAAGAACGTGAGAAATACGGTGCAAACCGTATCGCTGAAGGTAAATTACCAATGTGTGCTTCTCTATGTTCAACAAAAGCACTATTGGCTGGTGATGCAGAGAAAGTATCTGACATCTTCCGTCAACGTGTTGTTGAACGTGGTGCGAAAGACGCAGGTTGGACTGACGGTGAAGATCTTGCGTTTGATGCGACTAAGAGCTAATCCGGTGGAGAGAGTGATGTTGAAACAATTAAAACGTCTTTCTCTTTCGTTATTGCTGCCGCTAATGGCAGCATTAACGCTTTCATTTGCTATGCCAAGCATGGCAAATGAGAGTGCAGCCGTGAAGAGCGCAGAGAAAGAAATGACCCAACTTGCTGGCGCAGATATCTGGCGTGAAGTAAGAGCAGGTCAAGAAGGCTACACAACTTCGCAATGGCCTGAACATGGCGTACTTATTAGTACGGCAGGCGAAACGTGGTTTGTACTAAAAGAGAAGTGGATGTCACCATTAGGTGCACTTGCTATTTTTGGTAGTTTAGTAATGGTAACACTGGCGTACTTTGTCGTTGGTCCATTAAAACTAAGCAAACCAAAAACAGGCCGTAAGATCAAACGTTGGTCTCGTATGGATCGCGCCTTACACTGGAGCATGGCATTTAGCTTTTTAACTCTAGCGTTCAGTGGTTTATGTTTAGTTTATGGTAAACACTTTTTAAAACCGATTTTACCAAGTGAAATCTGGGGCATGATCATTTATGCCGCGAAGCAATACCACAACTACATGGGACCGATCTTCTTTATTCTACTAATGTGTGTACTTCTGAAATGGTGGAGAAAATCTATCTTCAACAAGACAGATATTCAATGGTTCATGAAAATGGGCGGCATGGTAGGCAAACACAAAGGTTCACACCCATCAGCAGGTTTCTCTAATGGTGGTGAAAAAGCAATTTACTGGTTACTAATTGTATTCGGTATCGTTGTTGCTTTCAGTGGTTTTGTTTTAGATTTCCCAATGTTCGGCCAATTACGTCGTGACATGGAACTATCTAACCTTGTGCATATGCTATCAGCACTTATCCTGATCTGTGGTTTCATCTTCCACATCTATATCGGTCTGTTCGGTATGGAAGCGGGTCTAGATGGCATGGTAACAGGTGATGTTGATGAGACATGGGCAAAAGAGCACCATGACTTATGGTATCACGAAGTGAAAGACCTTCCTGAAAACCAACCACAAGATAAGAAAGTAGATTAAATAAGTTAATCACTTTATTGTCATAAATTCAAAAGCCGAGCAGGGTAACTTGCTCGGCTTTTTTGTGCCTGATGCTTGGTGAAAGAGAAATTGCTTCATCTATAGTTAATATTATCAATAGGTTAGTTATTAATAAAAATTAGAACTTATAAGCAAAACAAGAAAAAAACAAATGAAATCTACCCATTAAAGGGTATGATGTGCGAAAGATAAGCAACCGACTCAAAGGATGAAGCCCATTTATCTCAATGGCTTGCTTGGCTATTACACGCTAAGTCTGAAGATTTCTTTTTATGCTTTGTCCGTAAATCATTATTGGATTATTACTCGCGCTGTATCTAAGTTAATCGATATAGCACTCACCGATTTACAGCTTGAGAAAATTCAAATAGCAGCAGGCGAGCACAATCTACCAAGCCATAAAGTTTGTGAGTATTTAGGAATGACATTAGAAGGCATTATTACTAATCACGAAAACCTGAACGGCCGCATTATTAATCATGCTATTTATGGTTTATCAAAGTAGTCTTTGAATTCACCGCATAAAGCGACATGTTGTCATATAGCATGAATCATCGATCTATATGACATTTGTCGTAGAGAGGGCGTTAGACATTCGCCATGTATATTCATATTTTTAACGCACCTCAAGGTTTTAATCTTAAATGATAAGGAAAGTGAATTGTTAAAATTACCTAATAGAACCAAAACTCTTCTTGAAAAAGATACAGCGTCAAAAGCTTTTGTATATTCAAGTATTTCCAATTTAACACCTTGGATCAGCGACAATAAGCCTATATTTTTTCCAGAGTATACTGATCATGGGTTCCGTCACTTAAATGAAGTTTTATTAACGGCAGATAGTATTATTTCGGATGAAAGTTGGGCTTATCTAACACCGAAAGATGCTGCAGCAATGATTGTGTCTATTTTGTTACACGATTGTGCAATGCATATTACAGTGGATGGATTTTATGCCTTAATTCAAGATAAATTCCCTAGAGTGGTATCTCGTTATATAAATTCAGAAAATAGTTGGAGTGAAGTATGGAATAACTATTTCTCAGAGGCGAAAAGGTTTGATGCGAAAAAACTTCATTCTATTTTTGGTGATACTGTTCCAGTTAAAAATATCCCAACGAATAAAATTGATTTGTCAGCAAGAGATATATTACTTATCGGAGAATTTATTCGTAGACATCATGCAAGGATGGCACATGAGATAGCTTTTTATGGTGTACCAGGTGTTAATGGTGAAACAATTAAGCTAGGTGAAGAACCACAAAGTAACTTTCTAGATTTATGCGGTTTTATTGCGAGAAGCCATCATCTAGGATTACGTCAAGCTGTCGATATGATTGAAAAAAACACAAGGAGAGTTCATTTAGATACACATGTTCCGTTCATAATGCTCCTTCTAAGGATTTCAGATTATATTCAAATTCATGCAGAACGAGCTCCGAACCAATTACTACGTTTGAAAACTCTAATTAGTCCAACTTCTATAGGTGAATGGAAAAAGCATAATTCAATCATTGGTATACACCAAGAACATGATGATCCAGAAGCTATCTATGTAGATGCTGAACCAGAAGATGCAATTACATATGAAGAGTTGAAAAAACTGTTTGCAGGTATTCAATCAGAGCTTGACCTTTCATGGTCTGTTCTGGGAGAAGTTTATGGAAAGTCGGAACACCTTAAAAACTTTGCTATAAAAATTAGAAGAATTAGATCGTCTTTAGATTCCTTCGATGAATTCATAGTTAATAAAAAACCTAAATATATTCCTAAAGTTCTCAGTTTTAAAACCGCAGATTCTGAAATGATGGAATTGCTAATAGCTCCTCTATATGGAGACCGACCTGAAATTGGGGTAAGGGAGCTAGTCCAAAATTCGATAGATGCCTGTTCAGAGCTGAAAGATACTCAAATCAAAAATGGCCGTACGTTTACAAATGAGTCAAATTTCGACGTTTCTGTAACCCTTCATGATAAAAATGGTGATAGTAAAATAGTGATTGAAGATTATGGAATTGGAATGACACTAGATGTAGTTGAAAATTATTTTTTGAATATAGGTGCGTCTTTTAGAAACAGTGACAGGTGGAAAAAGGATCATGAAACCGATGGTCACTCAAACGTTTATAGGACAGGACGATTTGGTATAGGGTTATTGGCTGCATATCTTCTTGGTGAAGAGCTAGAGGTGGAAACAAGGCATATTAGCCAAGCAGCAGACAAAGCACTTTTATTCAAATGCAGTAAAGGTTGTAACAGTATTGTTGTATCTCATGTGGAATTTCATATAGGGACGAGAATCACAATTAAAATCAGTGATAAAGTCAGAGATAGCTTATTAAATGAGGTGGGGTCATGGGACTGGTTTTCCCTTTCTTCTCCAAAAGTAATAAGGAAAATAATTAAAGATTCAGAAGATAAACATTTAGACCAGCTTAGGGTTGTGCCGAATTCAGGCTCAAATATTGAGGATACTCCTTGGAATAGAACGGTAGCAGATGGTTATGACGATATTTTATGGTCATATGACAGAATAAAGAAAACTAGATATGGATACTCTGATACTCATTTAATTTGTAACGGTATAGTGATTACTGATAGCTTATATTTACAAGATTTTGATATTTCAAATAAAATTGGCTTTATAGATGTTAATACTCCTTCTATAAATGTGTTTGATCAAGATGGCCGTTTACCTATTAATTTGGAACGTTCTGATCTGGTGAGTCGTTTATTACCATTTCAACAAGAAATATCAAAAGATTTATCGCATTATTTAGCTAAAAACATTATTTCGTTTATAAAAGGTCTTGGTTCAACCTGTTTAAATAAAGATTTAATAAACGAACTAGCTAACATTCCCATAAAAGAACTTAAAGATCGCGCATCTGATGTTTGTAAACTACTTATAATAGGCAATAAATTAGTGCCTGTAGATTATGATCTAATTTCAAATATGAAAGTTAATACAATTTACATTGATGCAATAAATTCAGGGAAAAATAGAGGATCATATACATCCTCTGAATTTGTCAAAAACTGCAGTTCTTACCTTTTTGTTGATAAAATAAGTGATTCTAAATCAAGTCGAGCATCATTTATAAGAAGATTTTTTGAGTTTCAAGAACATTACTGGTCATATAAAACTGGAATTGCCGCATTGCCAATATGTGGAAGAAGAATATTAATTAAAAAATCAGATGTTGATGAAGTTGTTGCTCCTGGTTATGTTCCTCGAACATTTTGGAATCGATTGGATTGTGAATGGAGCAATGAACATTGGGTTTTAATGTCCATAGGTAATGTCCCTGAAATGAGCTTAGATTTAGAAAAAATCACAAACGAATTAAATAAAACTAAATCATTTGGATTTTCCTGTTGCTATTTAGAATGGGATGAAAGTGTTGTAAATAAAGAACCATCGATGTTCTCTGAGGCTTGGCTCTATGAAAACAATCAATTATCGTTTGTGGAAAATGCGTAACACATTACTAAAATTGAAAAATAACAGTTGACCTTCGCTTGGCGATAGTAGTTCAGTAAATGGAAGTTAGTGGGTAAACCAAATAATTTCGTAATGAAAAAGTACAGCAATAATCTGTTTAAGAGTGATTTGCAATGCTTGGTATTTTTGCTAGGCGTTGCGTTTAGTATTTTAAGGTGGTATGCGGCTGTATCGGTATTGCGTTGCTCACACCTTAACAGGGCGTTAAAAACCAGAGGTGGAAATTGTGGGACATAAGTTCATTTCTCAAAAGAAACAAAGTAAAGAAGAAATGTTTGATGCATTGGTAAAAAATGCAATCGACTTCCTTGATGCATCTTTAGATGATCTCGATAAGAGACCAAAAAACTCAATTGTTGATTTCTACTCATCGATTGAACTTTTTTTGAAAGCAAGATTAATGAATGAACATTGGACACTAATTCTTAGTCGTCCTGAATTGGCAAATCTTGATAGTTTTCAAGTGGGAGATTTTCATTCCGTATTCCTTGATGATGCTGTTAAAAGAATGAAAAACATCCTTCGTGCTCCTCTTCCTGCTAAAGCCGTCGATGTGTTCAAAGCTTTAGGAGAGCATCGAAATCAAATCGTTCATTTCGCTCATACTAATTATCAAGATATTGATGCAACTAAGGTGAGTGTTGTAGTTGAGCAATGGAGTGCTTGGCACTATCTACATGAATTAATTGTAACGACTTGGTCCCCTATTTTTGATGGTTACCTTGAGGAAATTAAGAGAATTCATAACCGAATGATGGGGCAGCAGGAATTTATTGCTGCAAGATTTGCCGAAATAACTACCGCCATCGAGATTAAGAAAAAATCTGGTAAACAGATTGAAGTTTGTAGCCATTGTAATATGGCTTCTGCTGAAATTACTAAACATAATAGTTGGGGCAATGAATACCAGTGCCTAGTATGTGGCGTTAAAGATATTTTTATCGTCCCAACTGCAGCTACGATTCCTTGCCATCATTGCAACAAGGATATCGAATTTTTCAACAAAAATTTTAAGAGTTGTCCTCATTGCCATAATGAAATCGAGCATGAACAAGTCCTAAAAGCTTGCCGCGAAAAATACTCTGATGGAGATGGTTGGTGTGAAGAAGGCACAGAATGGATTGCCTATTGTCACGAATGCCATGACGATGAACCATCCGTATTTTACATAGATGGTCATTGGAGCTGCATCACTTGTTTTGACCGAGGTTGGCAAGCTATTTCATGCCCTAATTGTGATGAGTTTGTTACAGGCGATATGGAGACAATCAAACATTTTGCTTGTGTAAGATGTGAAGATGACGTTAGAGCAGCGTTGGCGGAAGATGGTTTTTAACAAACTGTTAAAAAATGATTCGCAACGCATAAAATTTTACTGTGCGTTGCATTTTGTGTTTAGCGTGACCTTCGGCATCTTTTCTCTCTACTTCAAATGAGTTTTTCTCCCTCAACAGACTTTAACTTCTCTAAAAATCATAGCTACTTAGCATAAATTGCTTTCAGGTTTATAAATTTTACCAATGGTTTGGTAGAGTTATGATTCTATGTTCAGGGAGGGTTTCAAATGGGAACGGTAATAGGTTTACTCATATTAATTGCGATAGATTGGTATTTACTTCGTAAAACAGGGCTTCATATCCACAAGTTTATTTCTAAGAAATATGCCGAATATTTACAAAACAAAGAAAAAAATAAATAGGTTTGTGTTGTTCACCAATTCAAATTTGAGGTAAATATGATCCCACTAAGTTCATCTGTCGTGTCTGGCGTGGCGTTATCAAAAATTGATGGCGAAGTAAAAATGCTACTCATGAAAAGAGTCAAAGGTGGCTTTTGGTGTCATGTTGCCGGCTCAATTGAACAGGGTGAAACGGGTATTGATGCAATCGTTCGTGAGTTTAAGGAAGAGACTCAAATTAACGTTTCAAACCTATACAATGCCCAGTATCTAGAACAATTTTACGAAGCCAGTGTTAATGTTATTCAACTCATCCCCGTTTTTGTTGTGATGTGTCCACCACAGCAAGAGGTGGTGCTAAATGAAGAACATACCGAATATAAGTGGTGTAATTTAGAAGAAGCGCTGGAGTTGGCTCCATTTCCAAATCAGCATGCAGTGTTTAAGCATGTGTGGTCGTATTTTGTAGAAAAGCCCGTTAATGCGTTTTATCGGGTAGATGTAAGCAGAACTTGCCAGAAGTAATCCATTGGCTTACACTGAGCTTATGCATACTATCGTTGAATTACCCGAATACAAGAAACGAGTTGAGAAACTTCTTTCTGAAGATGAGAACAAACAAATCATCAGTTATCTTGCAGAGCATCCTAAAGCAGGTGTATTAATGCAAGGTACTGGTGGAGTTCGTAAGCTGAGATGGGCGAAAGAAGGCGGTGGAAAAAGTGGTGGTGTAAGAGTTATTTATTATTATCATAATGAAGATATACCACTTTTTATGCTTTCACTCTTTGGAAAAAATGAGAAAGCAAATCTATCCAAAGCTGAATGTAATGTTCTTAATAAATTAACCAAAATACTTGCAGATAATTACAGGAGACAATCATGAGTAGTGCATTTGAGAGTATCCAACAAGGCTTAATGGAAGCAATTGAGTTTTCTGAAGGTGAAACTAAAAGGGCGACAGTCCACAAATTTTCTCCTGTTGACGTTAAAGCCGTTCGTAATAACATAGCAATGACTCAAGCTGAATTTGCATCTACTTTTGGTATTAGCTTAGGAACGTTACGTCATTGGGAGCGTGGAGATAGAACGCCTAGAGGTCCTGCGTTGGTATTACTAAATGTGCTTGCTAAAGATCCTAAAGCTGTAATTAGGGCGCTTGCGTAATCAATACATCATAAAGCATTGCTCAAATCTTATTAGAGTGTCTGATTACCAATCCAAATCATCGCAAATGATTTTGTGGTAGTTGGGTTTGACTAAGGACTGCAACGACTAAAATAAAGTCGTCTTCCTTAGTGAAATAAGCCGTATGTTTTCCAACTGGGAAGTAAAAGCCGTTCTCATATAAATCATTGCAACTTCTACCAACACTTGGATTGTCAGCTAGCATCTGAAACCCATTAAGAAGTATGTCTTTGTAGTTGTTCCACTGCATCTGCGAAAAGTTTGTGACGGTATAATTTTTGATTTTATGTAAATGAGCCTGTGCTAATGTACTTAGTTTGTATTTACTCTTTTGCATACTTTACTTATAGCGTCTTTAAGAAGTGTTCACCGTCAACTGCATTGTTTTGAGCCAAGTCTTTTTTTGCAGATTCAAAACAATGTTTTATGTAATCCGCTTTCATACTTTCAAGTTCTTCATAATCTTTTATCGACATCACAACAACGGCATCTTTGCTGTTTTTGCTAATTTTAATTGGCTCACGTTGAGCGTTTAAAAGTAGTTCTCCGAAATTACGTTTGGCATCATTTGCTGTTAATGTGTACATGGTTAAGCTCCAACTCTTGAATTACAATAATAATTATAGGGTATCGATTAAAATGTGCAATTTAATTAAATCGTGCGATTTGTACAAAAAATAAACTAGCAAATAGCAATGTTGTTAAAATACATCTAAAAGCCGAGCAGGGTAACTTACTTATTTTTTATTTATAGATTATTAAAGAGTAAAGTAATTTAGAATAAATAGAACATAAATATAAAGTTATCTTCAATTGATAGTTATACATTTTGATTGTTCTTAACTCTCTGATAAAAAGCTCTTTTTTTCTTGTGATATTTAAATGAAACAGATTATTTTTGCTATTTGTATGCTCTTTTTAGTTAGTGGATGTGTAACTAGAAAAATTCCAATTATGCCGGAAGCTAAAGTTATTAGTCCTATATCAGAAATGGCTGCACATAAATTGAATTGTGAAATTGTTGATACTTACGTATTAGAAAAATCTCATCCTAACAACGTATTGCCAGTACTTAAAAATCAAACATTTTTACTTGGTGGTAATCGTTATAGAGTATCTTCAGTATTAAGTGAACGTCGCGGCAAGCCTACGGGAGTCGTTGCTGAAATATACAGCTGTCCTAATCCTTATGAAGTTAAACCTGCTGGGAGAGTAAATTTACTACCAGGCGCTCATGATGTTAAACCTATTACTTTCTCAGAAATTGAAAATACAGATTGTAAAGTACTGACTAGTCATGTCGTAGACAAAACAAACCCAGACAACATTTATATAGAACTTTCAAATGAAGTGTTTATGCGTGGTGGTAATAGATATCATATTACAAAAATAATTGACACAGATGGTGCTAATCCTACATCACTTGCAGCTGATATTTATCGATGCAAACATCAATCAGTTGATTTTCATTAATAAAATCTGATTTTTAGCCGAGTGTTACTCGGCTTTTTCATATTTAAATATCACAAAAGTGATTGCTCTGGTTTCTACCATTATTTTTAGAATAGTACAGCGCCTTATCAGCTTCGATGATCGCCTTTTCATTGTTTGAATCATCTTCTTTATTAATAGAGTAGGTAGTAATACCAATACTCAACGTGATAAAGGAAGAGACATCAGAACTCTCGTGAGGAATAGATAGAGAAGTAATACAGGCTTGAATTTTTTCGGCCATCTGTATTGATTCTGCTTTATTGGTATTTTTCATCACAATAATAAATTCTTCACCACCAAATCTTGTAAGAAAGTCATTTTCTTTACAGCTTTCTTTTAATGCCTTAGCGACAGCGATTAATGCTTCATCACCTTTTTTATGACCATAGGTGTCGTTGTATTTTTTAAAGTAATCAATGTCTATCATCATGACAGAGCGAACCGTTAAATCTTGCTTATTCTCTAATAGATGAAGTTCTAATGCTCTGCGGTTGGGTACTGCTGTTAAACCGTCCGTTAAACTAAGATCATGTAATTTAAGATTAAGTGCGTTGATCTCTTTGTTTTTATTCATCAAAATTCGGGCGAAAGCGGCAATAACGATCAAAATACAAAGAAGAAAACCAGAGAAGAACATAATCTTACTGGCGTTTCTTTCAAGTTGTAAAATCCTATTTTCTTTCTTTTTATTATCAAAAGAGTGAAGTAAAAACTGCGTTTGTGCTTGGTTATTATCATTCAATTGTTTGGTTTTTACTGCGTGGCTTTTTGCTAAATACAACGCCGCTTTTTGATAGTCTTTTTGTTTCAAGTAGGCATCATATAAATAGAAGTAAGTTTCATCTTCTAGATAAAACAATTTACGTTTTTGAATCGCATCTTTGGCTAAAATATGGTGATGAATAGAGTCATCATACAAACCTAAATGATTGTAAACCTTACCATAAGCGTTATATAAAGTGACGTCGAAATGATAAAAGCTATTTGAAAGTCCATTTGCATGACGCTCGCTGGCTTGTGTCAGTAGCATAAGCGCTTCTTTCGCTTTTCCTATAATCGACAGGTACTCTGCTTCTAGCAATAATTGGTTTGTTTGAAAATTCTCTTTAACAATGGAGTCTTTCTGTATTCTAAGGAGTCTCGCCGCCTCATCTAAATAATACTTTGCATTTTCCATGTCGTTGATTTGAAGATAAGCACTGTATAGTTTATATACGATGTAATAGGCTTCGTCAGGTTCTGTGTTGTTATTTTTATTTTGATATTCAAGTGCTTGCGTTAACTGGCGAATTGCTTCGTCGTAGTTTTTTAAAAACAGATAATCGATACCAATATCCGTTAAGGTGTAAACGATATCGCTATACTGTTCTTTCTCTATGTAAATATTTAATGCTTTTAATTTAAAATCAATGCCTAGAATGGTTTGGTTATTGTTCCAGTAGGAAAGGCCAAGGATGAAATAGACTTGTTCCATTTCTTGGTATTTGATCTCTTGCGCAAATTCGAGTGTTTTTTGAGCTTGTTGAATACTGAGTAAACTGCCTTGTTCAACGTGTGCAAGATCATACGTTCGACCTAGTGAGATCGAGATAAAAGCATCGCTATAGTCTTGATTTGAATTAAATAGATTTTCTGCATTTTGGTAGCTAAGTTTCGATTTTTCATATTGATCTTGCTCTATTTCAATATAACTTCTTTCATAATAAAAACGGGACAGTACATGTGAGGGAAGAGCAGGATAGATGTATTGTTTTGCGTAATTAAAATGCTTTTCAGCAAGATCAAATTGGTTGTTGGCTGATGCTATATAGCCTTTAATAAATTCGATATAAAAGATATCTGACTTGTTTGTTTTTAAAGTGGGATCTTGTGAGACTGCCGATTCTAAAAAATCAAGATGTTCGCCACGGCGTGCTGATTGAATATCAAGAATTAACTCAATGGCTTTTTTGATTGAAGATGATTCTTTTGATGTGCTTGTAGATGCATCATTTGATGAAAAGTGAATAAAAAGCGCAGCGATTAGCGTTATTGAAATCAGCGAAGCTGTTAAAAGCTTTAGTTTCATGCAGGAATATCAAAAAAGAATTAAGTATTATTTATTTTATCAATAGAAATAATTTAAATATAGCCTTTAATCTTATTATTGAGATCTAATTTGTGCTGTTATGTGATGTAGAACATAGAAAGTAAAGGCCGTGGCATTATTTTGTTTTAAAAGACTAATTTGAGGAAACCCCCGCTCTTTTTTTAGGCGGCTTTATCATTTATTTAGCTAAATCATTTCTGTTGTAATTATTAGTACTCAAACTAAATTTTCGTTCAGCGGTTATCTTTGATACAATCTCGCGCCTGTTTTAAAGGAGAGCTAAATGAAATTACTGTATTGGTTAGATGAGTGGTTAACCAACTCACGTTCACAACAACAAGCGCGACTTCCGATGACGGGCAGCGATTTACTTGACGATGTGTTTGTTAAGTATGAGTTTGTTGATTTGGACAAGCCACTACTGTTTACGTTTTCTCCTGCGGGAACTAACTTAAAAGAGCAAGACCTTCACGAAGATTATGCGCCTTGGGGCTATCATTTAGCACGCAAACAAGACGTTAATGTGATTTCATTTCAACACTTGGGCCAAAGTAACTGGTTCCGTAGTCGAAACTTAATCTTCTTTTTAGAGCAATTATCTACCTTGCTTGAACCATTTACGTATCGTTTAGGGTATGGATTAAGTCGTGGTGGATTCGCTATTGGTGCATTTGCTAATTTGTTGCAACTTGACCAAGTTTTGTTGTTTCATCCTGTTAGTACTAAAAACCAAAACATTGCGCCATGGGATGACAGATCAAGCACTGAAATTGCACAGAAGTTTGATTGGGAAGGCGATTATCACGATCTTGATTTAGGAAAAGCGAAGGGCTATATCATTTATGACCCAACAAACCGAATCGATCGTTTGCACGCTAAACGTTATCCTGAGCTAACGCATTTACGTGTGTTTGGTATGGGACATGGTACTCACGCCACTTACCTTAATAAATTTGGCTTTTACAAACAGGTGGCGGTTGATTTCATGCGTCACCAAAAGGTCGATATTGCTCAATTTCGTCAGCAGACTAAAACGTTACGCTTTAAAGAAGATTATTACAAACGCCTTAATAAAGCGAACTCAAGCTCTGAGCATCGTCTGGGGTTATTGAGTAAAGCACATAACATTGTTATTGGTGAGAAAGAAGCGCACGTACAAGAACACCAAGCACAGATAGATGTTCAGCCTTTGATTGATATCGCACTTAAGCACCAAGATGAGCATCCACAAGATGCCATTCAGCTTTTAGAAATGGCACAGTTGTTAGTGCCTGATGACCCGTTAGTTGAGCATAAGCTAAAACAATTAGCGTAAAAGCGGTTTAAATATTAACGCCTCATCTTGAATGGGGCGTTTTTGTATTTGCGATTTAATGATATTCATGAAGGCATTTCATTCTTTATATAGACCTATTACTATAGAGATTATGTTTATTAACTAAGAAGTAATCTAAATATGTCTCTTCCTCCTTGTCCTGTATGTAACTCTGAATTTGTTTATCCAGATCAAAACCATCTTATCTGCCCTGAGTGTGCTCATGAATGGAACCCTGAAGAAGCGCTTATGGAAGATAAGGTGATCGTTAAAGACGCTAACGGTACGTTGTTGGCAGAAGGCGATAAGGTAACGGTAACTAAAGATTTAAAAGTTAAAGGCAGCTCTTTAGTGATTAAAGTGGGAACAAAAGCGGTTATCAAACGTATTGTTGATGGAAAAGATCATCAATTAGACTGTAAGGTTGATGGTGTTGGCGAAATGATGGTGACGGCTCAGTTTGTAAAGAAAGCTTAAAGCCTAATTAATTAGGGATGAGGATAACCCAATGGATGGGAAAATATATAAGTGTGGGCAGTGTCGCCAGTTTACTCGTACACCAAATAATTCAAAAGATTTATGCGGTGCTTGGGATCAACCAACAATGGCAAACCGTGTTGCGTGTGATTTTTTTATGTTGAAATCTCTTAAAGAGAGTAAGACCAATGGAAGGTAACTCATTATGTTTACGTTAAAAGTTGATAACGAATTAAATCTAGCCCTTATTGAACCTTCTTTTGCGCCTAAGTATTTCGATATTGTATCAAGGCAACGAGCGTATCTATCTCAATGGTTGGCTTGGCCACCACATGCTGATTCAGAAGTCTTTTTCCATTCTTTTATAACTAAATCTTTATTAGATTATGCTGAAGGAAAAAGCATGGTTTGCGGCATGATTTATCAGGGTGAATTAGTTGGGAACATCAGTTTTAATTCGATTAATCAAAATCTGAAAACGGCAGAAATCGGTTATTGGTTAAATGAGGATTATCAAGGGAAAGGGATAATCACTCGTTGTGTATCTAAACTTATTGATATGGTGTTTAATGAGCTTGGTCTTAATAAGGTTCAAATTTCAGCTGCGGTAGATAACCAACCAAGCCGATCAGTCTGCGAACGACTCGGAATGAAATTAGAAGGGATTATCACTAGCAGTGAGAACTTAAATGGTCGCATTATTGATCATGCTATTTATGGTTTAACAAAAGATAGTTACCAATGATAGTCATCAAAACATATCAAGAAGAAAATGCATCAGCTTTGTGGGATCTGTTTTTTAATACGGTACGAAAGGTAAATCGTAAAGATTATTCTAATGAGCAAGTGACGGCTTGGGCTCCTGAATCTTTTGATACCGATATTTGGAAGAACAAAATGCAATCGTTGAATCCTTTTATTGCAGAGATAGACGGTGTGATTGTCGGTTATTCAGATTTGCAAGACGATGGATTGATAGATCATTTCTTTTGTCAT
Organism: Aliivibrio fischeri; assembly: GCF_009727955.1. Classification (GTDB taxonomy): domain Bacteria; phylum Pseudomonadota; class Gammaproteobacteria; order Enterobacterales; family Vibrionaceae; genus Aliivibrio; species Aliivibrio fischeri_A. The sequence goes on from NZ_WOBR01000004.1 coordinate 586,012, forward strand.
TACCAACATCAAGGAAAAGGGGTTGGTAGTACTTTAATGACACATATTCTTGAGCTTGCTAAAGAGCGAAAACTGCCTCGTGTGTATTCTCATGTCAGTATTACAGCAAAACCTTTTTATGAGCGTTTTGGCTTTACGGTTGTTAAACCTCAATGTATTGATGTGAGAGGCGAGCAGTTAATCAACTATGTAATGGAAAGACAAATCTTATAATTAATTTGAGTAGTAGTTATTGTGAAAAATAAGAGCGTAATCATTCTAAAAAGACACATTATGATGTCTGTTTTTGTATTATTTTTAAATGGGTGCAGCTCATCAGATCCACTAACCATGCAGATCGATCCAGTCAATGTAAAAGCTCAAATGTACACTTACACTGATCTGAATAAAAATCAGAGTGAATTGTGGGAGATAACCCATCAGTATTTGATGAATCATTATGAACAGCATCAAACTGAGATCAGGGTGATGGATCGCGCTAATGCGTCATTCATCGGGAAAGGGATTGTTAAGTGGAAAATCTCGCCGACAGAGCCTCTATATTGTTACTCAGCGTATGATTTTCGGTTTATGGCGAGGGACAACAAAGCTCGGCTACAACTTAAGCTTTTACCCGGGGTACCAAGTCTTTCAGGTTGTCATGATTGGGAATTGCCTTCGGAATATGGCTATAAGCAAATCTTAGATAAGTTTGAAGCGATATCTACGCAATTGAATCATGAATTAATTGGAGAAGATTAATGTCGAATTTGTTTACTGATATACCAAACGAATTACCTAGTGAGATCTTTGAAGACATTTTATCTACCCCCAATATTCGTATTGAGCGGATTTTATCTCATGGGCATAGTTCCCCTGAACAAGGTTGGTATGATCAAGATGAAAATGAATGGGTATTAGTCTTATCTGGATTCGGTGTTATTGAGTTTGATGATGGACGTGTTATTACCCTAAATGAAGGAGATTACCTTAATATTAAAGCGCACGAAAAGCATAAGGTGCAAGCCACAGCACCAAATGAAACGACAGTGTGGCTTGCTGTTTTTTATCGTTAGGTTGTGCTTAATTTAGATAATTAAATCCCACACACTCAATGCCTTGTTCTTCTAGCCAATGAGTTAACTCAGGTGACGTTAAAATGTTTTTTTCAATACTGCGCATTTCATGGTAACTGCTCAGTTCAATAAGATCATTCGTGTCACTACTTGGATGACACATTAACTCAACGATACCGTTAGGATGTGTGAGTTTGTATTCTAAAAGGATGGTTTTTAGATTTTCAAACGTTGCACCACTATCAAAAAAGCGCATATCAAATGCATCTGGGGTCGGTACTGTCAGTGTATCTTGGCCAGCAACGATGTTATCAACTCTACGCACGGGTAGGTTAATGTCATTAGCAAAGCGAATAAACGCATTTTTTAATGGGGGATAAACACCTGCAAAGTGGTGGCTATCAATATGATTAATTTTAAAACCCGCACTAAGTGCCGCTTGGTATTGTGTTTTCAACTCTAAATAGACTTCTTCTTGGCAAACCTGTTTTGTCATCAGGGTTTGTCTATTGAGAAAATAACCATTCTCATCAATTAAGCTAGACACATCTTCTGGTTTGGATAAAGGTTTTCCTGCGGTTACCGTAAAATGCAAACCAATATCAGGCACTAAACCTTGCTTGTAGAGTTCAATTGCATGTTCAATACCGCGTTGATTCATCATGACTGTTGTTGATGTTACTGTGCCAGATTTAAAGCAATCAACAATGCCATTATTTACACTTTCTGATAAACCAAAATCATCAGCATTTAAGATCAGTTTCATGACGTACTCCAAAACAACAATTGAACAAATCAATATAGCATTTGTACTTTAGGCTTCGGTGTCTTTTTCATCAATCTAAATCGTTTAAAATGCTCTGATAATTTGAAGTTATGCTGTAAATTAGAGTCTTCAATTTTGTGCTGAGAAAGAAAAATGAAAAGAGCAACTGTATTTGGGTTGTTGGCGTCATTGTTGGGGTTATTGGGTGTTATCTTGTTACTAGCGGGAGGCTCTCATTTTCCGATTTACCAATGGCCGTATGAGGCACTTCAAGGGTTGGTGTTCTCTGTTGTATGGGGATTTGGCTTATCCGTTTTTATGGGATATGTCGTATCGCTATTAATTATTTTTGTTGTACTTATTGCGTGCTTTAGTATTGGAAGTAAACTTTCAGATATTCTTCTTGGGGATACTAATCACTAAGTTAAAAAAGGCTTTATCCATTGAATAAAGCCTAAATACGTTTAAAAAATTTTATGAACGATACTTTTCAATAAAAGAGAGAAGGATAGGTAATCCAGATTGCTGGTTAAGTTCCGCTTGCCAACACTCATAAATGGCGGTTTCATGATCAGCAATGAGTTGAAACGCTTCCATTTCTTCTGTCGCTTCTGTAGCCCATTCTCGGTATTTCACTTCATAAGGCTCTACCCAGTGTGCCAATGTATCCACCAATGCATTCCATTCTAAATGAATCCACTTATGTGCATCAGAAGTCCCTTTTACTAACATCGCTTGATCTTTTATATCAAACTGAATCTTATGCTTTGTAAGTGTCGGTTCTAGCAACTGTGCTGTAAGAATTTCAACGTTAATCAACGTGTTCCATAGCTCATTTTTGTTGAGCATAGAGTAGCGTTCGGAGAAGTAAGTAAAAAAAGCAATGCCGTACACTTCGCCTTGGTAAGCATTATAGATACGATCAATCATAGAAAGAGCCTTATCGCTTAAAATATGGGTAAATAGTAGGTTTTTATACGTAATTTGCAATCAGTTTTAGATAACTATTGGGTAACTTGAAATAGTTAAAGCAAGATGAACGGGATGCGTAATTTGTAAAATCCCATATATACGCTTTAATAGATCCTTTATGGACAAAAAATGGAATAAGGAGATTCTATTATGGCGTTAGAAATATGGATTTATTATGTGCTAGCGGTATTGGTACTTACCGCTTCACCTGGCCCAAGTTCATTATTATGCATGACAAAAGGGGTGACGCATGGGTGGAAGCACGGCTTTTTTACGGCGTTAGGTAGTTTAAGTGCGATTACCATTATCCTGTCACTCTCTTTTACTGGGCTTGGGGTTGTCATTGCCTCATCTGAATTGGTGTTTACGATCATTAAATGGATTGGTGCGACGTACCTTATTTATATGGGAATAAAAGCTTTTTTATCAAAACAAGAAAGTTATACATCATCGGCTGAAAATACAGAGATTAAAACAGGATTTAAAGCGCATTTTGTAAGTGGCTTTATTGTTGGTGCTAGTAACCCGAAAGCGATTTTGTTTTTCACTGCTCTGTTTCCTCAGTTTATTGACCCATCAGTGGCTCTTGTTCCTCAATACCTGATATTTGCGAGTACTTTTATTGTATTAGAGCTTTCTTGGTTGCTGTTTTATGCTTACTTAGGTTCTTCATCGTCTCGCTGGTTAATGGTTAAAGGACGTGCTAAATGGTTCAACAAATTAAGTGGAACCGTTTTTGTCGGAGCAGGAGCTTTATTGTCTACTGCTAGTCGAAATTGATGAGGATTGTGTAAGCTTTTAGTAAAGAGAGTAAATTAGTGATCTTTCTAGCAGAATGCGTGGTGGAAGATAGGTATAAGAGCCTCAGTTGTTTTATGTATTGAGGTTTCAATGACTGAAAAAGAAAAAATGCTCGCAGGGCTTCCTTATGATGCTTGGGAAGAAACGTTATTAAATGATCGTATGAATGCCAAAGCGATTTGCCACCAATTTAATTTAGCTAACCCAACTAAGCTTGATGAAAGAATGGCTATTTTAAGTGAGTTGCTGTGTATAAAGGACAAAGCACATATAGAGCCAAATTTCTTTTGTGATTATGGTTATAACATTGAAATTGGAAGTAATTTTTATTCTAACCATAATTTGACGATTGTGGATGTATGTAAGGTTACTATTGGAAACAATGTGCTGTTTGGGCCACATGTGATGATTTCTACTGGTACGCATCCAATTGATCCTATCGAGCGACAAAAAACGGAGTTCGGTGCAAGTATTTCTATTGGTAATGACGTATGGCTAGGAGGGAATGTATCTGTTCTTCCTGGTGTACGTATTGGAAATAATTGTGTGATTGGAGCAGGAAGCGTTGTTAACCGCGATATTCCCGATAATAGCGTTGCGGTAGGTAATCCTTGTAGAGTCATCAAATCCGTTTAGTGTGAGCTATTTGCGAAAGAATTTTTTCGAATTAATTATTTTCGGCTAAATCACTGAGTTTTATTTAAGTAATGGTGTCATATTCTGGCACCATTACTTATTTTTTGGATTGTATATTTAGAAAAATGAACATATTTAGGTAGTTATGGATAGTTTTTTTAGTAGTGAGATTATTCTTGCGCATTCGACTTTCTTTTTCTTTATGACATTGTTGCTGACTGGGTTTCTTCATATTCCATTATGGTGTGGTAAAAATTTAACTAAAATCCAATGGAAGAAAGTGGATTACCTTTGGCCTTTGGTTGCTGCTATTGGGTTGATGGGCACGGTTTCAGAGGTTCGCTCAAGAGTGGCTGCCGATTGGGCTGAAACTGAACACACGCGAGCAGTAACCAGCTTAGAATCCATTAATAGTTATACTGTTAATCAATTAAAAAGCTATTTGTGCTCTGGAGCGACGGGTGTAGAGGATGATCTTGTAGCAAAACAATCGTGTTCTTGGTTTCTTGATTCAGCAAAATATTTAGAATCTGTTCGATTTAATGATTTACCCAATATTGGATTTGAAAACCTACCACCAATTACGTTTAGCCAAAGCATTATTGAATCTGATGTGATTTGGTTGCGTAGCATGTTTGATAATTATAAAACTCAAAAACAGGTTTATGAGACCACACTACAAGAAACGAAGAAACACCCACTTGAAGAGATATTTTGGTATTTAAGTCCTTATTTAATTTGTATTGCGATTTCAGTTCGAGTGACCAAAGTATCGGCTGAGCTTAAGTTGGAGAAACAACAATGCAATCTATAGAACATTTTGAGCCTCAGTTTTTGAGTTTTATCCAAAAAGAAATGGTTCAAGACTTAGCGCATGATATTAACCATGTGTTGCGAGTGGTTAGTATGGCAAAGCGTTTGTGTGTAGAAGAGAAGGGAAAAGAGGCAGTGGTTATTCCTGCTGCTTATTTACATGATTGCTTTTCTTTTGCAAAAGATCATCCGAATCGCTCTCAAAGTTCGGCATTCGCGGCAGATAAAGCCTTGGCGTTTTTGAAGGAGATTGGCTATCCACCTGAGTTTTATGATGAGATACACCATGCGATTGTTGCTCATAGTTTTAGTGCTAAAGTAGAAACGAGAACGTTAGAAGCAAAGATCGTTCAAGATGCAGATAGGTTGGATGCTTTAGGAGCAATAGGTATCGCTCGTTGTCTACAAGTCAGTACGAAATTAAATTCACCACTTTACTTCATTGATGATCCATTTTGTTATCACAGAGAGCCGAATGATAAGGCTTATACCATCGATCATTTTTATGCCAAGTTGCTAACACTAGCGAATACGATGAAAACGATATCTGCGGTAGCTGAGGCCGAAAAACGCACTCAATATATGCGCGATTACTTAACTCAACTAGAGAGTGAGTTGTAATAAATACGTAAGATTAGATTTGGTTAATAATTCCTCCCCAATGATGCTCCTTAGCTAAAGACTTTAATGACTCAATCTCACGTTTTGCTTCCTGCTGTAACCAGTCGACAAGCTCGTTAATCGCTGAAGAATGCGTGTGTTGATGAATATAATATACCCATGCACTGTGCTGAAGTGTGGTGTGCTTTGGGCAGTAATAAAAGTTTCTTTCTAATTCCGGTAAGATCAATAAGAGATCGGTAACGGTTGCACCTTGACCTGACAAACACGCACTTAATGCGAGATCTAATGAGTGAAAACTGGTGTTTCTCACTTTTTGATGGGGAACATCTTTTTCATTATTTAACCAAGTAATCCAATCGAGATGATCAACCGTAGGATGCAACCTTGGTAATTGAAGAACATCATCTAACGCCGTGTCTTTTGTGGTAATGCTGGTTGCACAAACCGGTGCCATGAACTCTTCGCGTAGCAGAGAAAAATTAGATTTATTATCGTAATGATTCTTTAATCTTGTATGGAAAATCAATAAATCATAATCAGCGATATTGAGAGCTTCGTCCTCTTCTAGAGAAGGAATGATGACGATTTCATAATCTGAATATTTCTCATTCATTTCTTTAATTTTAGGTAAGAGAGCACGGGTAGCAAAGCTTAATGCCGCTTTGATAACAATACGCTTAGGCTTTGGATCTTGCCAGGAAGAGATCACTGATTCGAGGGAAGTAAAGTTATCCTGTAACGTTTTATACAGTTCTAAACCTTGGGTCGTCAGTTGAATCGAACGGTGTTTGCGTATAATTAGAGATGCATTGAGATCATCCTCAAGTTGCTTTACTTGGCGGCTGACTGCACTTTGTGTCACATTAAGCTCATTTGCCGCTGAAGTAAAACTCATCAACCTTGCAACCGATTCAAAAGCTTTAAATCCGTTATGTGAGTAAGGTAATGTTGGATAGGGTGTCATTAGATTCTCGCATGAGTTTTTGGAATGTCAGTCTGACGGATTAATTAATTGAATACTACTTTTTTAAACGATAACGTGATGTGAAATTATTTAATTTATCTTTTTTATGAAAAAAATTCTTACGCTCGCTTTCCCTCTTATTGTTTCTCAATTGATCTCTATGACGTTGGTTCTTACTGATGTTTGGATGATGTCACGATTAAGTGTTTCAGCATTAGCTGGTGGTGGTTTGGGCGCTTCGGTTTACTTTTTTATTTTTATCGTAGCAAGCAGCACAGTAGGTTGCGTCGCTAATTTGATCGCTATTGCTTATGGACAACGATTGGCGAGACCTGAATTTGGGAATCAACAAATTAGACTTGCTATAAAGGGCGCGGTTTTATTATCTGTAATATTGAGCGTTATCTTACTCTTTGCTTTTTCTTATGCTCCAAATGTACTGCGTTTAGCGGGACAACCTGAAGACATGATTTCATTGGCGATGGAATACGTTGATGCTTTAAAGTGGGCTATGTTTCCTTCATTAATACTATTGGTATTACGTGGACTAACAAGCGCATTGGGCAACGTTCGCTCTATTATGGTGATGTCTGTGATTACCGTCGTTTTAAATGTTCCTATTAGCTATGTACTTACTTTTCAGCTTGGCATGGGATTGTATGGATTAGGACTGGGTACTGCCATTGCGGCATTAATGGTGATGCTAGGTTATGGGCTTTGGGTCTTTAAACAACAAGAATACAAACCATTTGCTCCTTGGTTAAATCTAGAAGAGTACTCGATAAAGTTGATAACTCCTTTATTAGTTATGGGGCTACCCATTGCTGTTGCTGCCTTATTAGAGCACGGATTGATTTATGGTGGCACATTAATGGCTGGCACCATCAGTATTGCCTCATTAGCTTTGCATCAAATCCTATTGCAATGTTTGAGCTTTACTTGGAATTTTAACTTTGGTTTCTCGCAAGCTGCTGCAATCTTAGTTGGAAGAGATTTTGGTGCAAACAATGTGGATGGAATAAAGAAAACCTCACAGTATAGTTTTGTTTTGGTTACGGTAATGAGCGCATTTATTGCTGCTGTCTTTATCATTTGGCCAGAGAGTATTGCTGATTTATTCCAACTAGATAATGGCGAAAATAATATGTCAGCTTTGCTTACCTCTGTTATCTGGGTTGTTGCTTTATGTTTTATTGTTGATGCGTGGCAATTATTGGCGATTAATTTATTACGAGGAATGAAAATTGTCTCTTTACCTACTGTAATAACAGCTATTGGTTATTGGGTATGTGGTTTGCCTGCTGCATGGTATTTAATGCCTATATTCGGATTAAGCGGCATATGGGCAGGGATTGGCATTGGGTTAGGAGTAACAGGTATTTTGTTATTGGTGCAGTTATTAATATCGATTGCACGAGTGAAAACGCATTATGAAGAAATAGAGAACTGAAGTTACCGTATTTTTAAAATACTTCACAAATCAGGCTAAAAAATCATGATATTTTTGTACGTATATTAAGTAATTCATAAAAGGAATTTATGATGATTTATACGATACAAGAAAAAGTGATTACTTATCCAGAGCAGGTATTAAAAGAGTGGCTGAAAGGAAATAAAGATTGGTTGCCTATTGATTTAACTGAGCTTGTTGACTGCAAAAGCTACTTTAATAAATATTTTCATGAGTGTTATGCATTAACGCATTATTTAGATCTTGGATGGTATGGTACCGCGTTTTATGCATTAGGAAATACGCCAACATCTAACTCTTTATACGATGCTGGTCGTGTATTGCTTTCTCAGTATATTTGTCCAATCAAGCTTTCTTTATTAAAAGGAATAAGAACAGGATTAACCGCTGGTGAGCCTGAATTATTTTTATTTAAGCCTGATGGTTCTTTGCTATTTGTGAAAGTACAAAAGGCTGGAAAACACTTATCTGAAGCTGAACTTATTTGTTTGTCCAACATTAAGTCAGTCTTAGAGTGTGAAGTTGAAGTGGTTTACGTAATGGAAGGCAGTAAAGCGTATAAGCCAAAAACCTATGATATTAAAGTGGTGCAATTTCCTAATCCGCTAGGGGTGTAATTACTTAATCATTCTTGTTTTATAAGAGGGCTGGGAAACCAGTCTTTTTTATGTCTAAAAAACGGATTTTACAAAATTGGGACACTCTCTTTTTTAAAATTTATCTATCATAACTAATGGAAGATTTAGAAACTCTATACCACACTCATTAAATGCAGAAAAAGGATGATTGATGCGACTAATGAAAAAAGGATTTGTCGGGTTAATGCTCGGGTGTGTTTCAAACAGTGCTTTTGCGATTTCAGAGTTATGGCTTGATCGTTACGCTTATGATGCGATTCAGCAAGGGTTTAATAAAAAAAATATTTCTGTTTATCATAAGAAGCGTGGAGATTTAGATAACTACCCATTATCTGGGTATGCCGATTATCGTGCCTTTCTTTTTGATTTAAAAAATAAAACGCCAGAAGAAGTAAATCAGTTTTCAAAAGAGTTTGTTGATTATCCATTCTCCGTATCTATTCGGGCTGACTATCTTAATGCCTTAATCGCCACAAAAAACTGGCCATACTTAATTGCTTATCAAACAGAGTTACCTCGTGATCAAGATTATCAATGCTGGTATTACACCGCTTTTTATCACGAGAATGAATTAGACATAGCCTTTAATGGAGCAAAGCTACTTTGGTTAGATGGTAAGAGTGTCTCTAGCGCTTGTAATTCCCTTTTTTCATATTGGGATAAGGCTGGTGAGCGTACCGATGACATGATACTTGAACGTGCCTTGTATGCTATTGATGCAAAGAACCCTCGATTAATTACCTATTTGCGAAAATTAGCCTCTACGGTTGATAGTAAAGACACATTAACGGAAATGCTGCGATTTTATCGTCAACCTGAAAAGTTTACCGTGTTTTTTGAAACGAAAGAGGACACACAATTTAATCGTAATTATGTTCAAACAGCGTTAAAGCATTTGGCAAAACACAATATAAATTCCGCTTATGATAAGGTGAGCTTTGTACAGAGCCATTTTTCGTTTGAAGATAATGAACTTCAATCAACACTTGAGTACCTTGCTGTTAGGTTACTAGATACAAAAGATCCTGAAATAATCCAATGGAGAGATGATGTTTTAGAGCGTTCAAGTGATAATCTCGTTCTAGAGCAGCGTATCCGTTTAGCAATTAGAAAAACGGAATGGAACGAAATTATATTTTGGATTAATAAGCTCACAAGTGAAGAACAAGCATCATATCGATGGCAATATTGGTTAGCTCGTAGTGAAATGAAGTTAGGAGATACCGAGTCTGGTGAAACACGCTTAAAGCGCATTGCTGGTAATAGACACTTTTATAGTATTGCTGCATCTATTGCACTAAAAAGAGAACCTCGATTCCCTATTGCCCGTGTAGAGTGTAACAAAGAGCAAATAGAACCATATCAAGATGATATTGATCGTGTCGAGGAGTTACTAGCATTAGGTAAAACGTATCCAGCAAGAAAACATTGGCGTCATGTAGTCGCAAAAGAGAATCAAGCCAAGAGTGCGGTTTTAGCTTGTTATGCTAAAAAGAAGCATTGGCATTTGTTTACGCATGAAGCCACCATTCGTGGGGAGTTATGGGATTATATTTATCTGCGTTTCCCTGTTCGCTATTGGAAAGAATTTTCACGCTATGGTGCTAAATATAATGTGGATCCTGTAACCTTATTAGCCCTTTCAAGACAAGAAAGTGGCTTAGAGCTTACCACTAAATCACCAGTTGGTGCTCGCGGATTGATGCAAGTGCTACCAAGTACAGCCGCATTTATGGCACAGAAGTACAATTTAAATTATCGTAATTCAAGTGATTTGTTTGATTTAAATAAAAATGTTGCTGTAGGTAGCCGTTATTTAAGTCATCTGCTTGCTCGCTATAAGAACAATAGAGCTTACGCATTTTCTGCATACAATGCGGGACCAACTATGGTGACGGTATGGCGAAGAGCGGCAAGTAAAGAGATTGATATATTTGGTTATATAGAGTCAATTTCTTTTAAAGAGACTCGAGTATACGTAAAGAATATTTTTATGTTTGAAATGTATTATCGAGAAATCTTAAAACTAGAAGGTGAATTCTTAAGACCTTCCGAATTGACGAATTCGATTTAACTAACGATAGGAATAATTATAGGTATGCACCATCAAGATCAATTGACTGAACTGAGTTATAAAACGACACGCCTTGTCATTGAACATATAGATTCTGTGATAGTAAACGAGCAAGGAAGCCAAGTCGTATTGAATAAGATTGTTGCGTTACTAACACCTCAAGTTACCCAAGGGTTGCCTCCTTATTTCCATGATATAGAAACGATAAAAGAAGCGGAAATATGGCTGAAGAAAATGTCGAATGAAAGTCAGCTATTTACGGTATCGGCTAAGAATACTAAGGATATTATTGGCTTTTTATTTTTATCGGGAGCAGATAGCGAGGAAGTTCATTTAGGGTACTTATTAGGTGACGAGTATTGGCATAAAGGTTATGGCTCAGAATTACTCAGTGGTCTCTTAGATTACCTGTACCAACACCCATCTATAGAGAGACTTGTTGGTGGTGTTGATAAAGATAATATTGCCTCTGCTAAACTACTAGAAAAAGTAGGATTTGTTGTCAAAGAAGAAATGGATTCTATGGTTGTGTTTTATGAGTATATTTTTAATCATACTAAAAATTAGTATACGAAAAGCGGATAGCTTCTAACTTTTACTCTCTATTTTTCTTTATATAATGACGCCAACATTAACCTTTGGAGTTGTTATTATGAGAAGTCGTTTTGACCGAATTCGTCACGCTATTATGTTTGAATTGATTGGTCTTATTCTTATTGTCGGTGTTTTAAGTCAATTTGGTTTTGAAATGGGGCATGTTGGTATTATGGGTGTCGTATTTTCACTTGTCGCAACAGGGTGGAATTATGTCTATAACATCTTATTTGATAAGTACATGATGAGAAAAACAGGCAGCACAGTAAAATCAACATTAAACCGTGTTGTTCATAGCTTAGGGTTTGAAGGCGGGTTATTGATTTTGACTATTCCTGCCATGGCCTGGTTTTTAAATATTAGTATTCTAGAAGCGTTTATTCTTGATATCGGTCTCGTGGTTTTCTATCTGTTTTATGCGTATGTATATAATTTAGCTTATGATAAAGCTTTCCCTATTAATGAGGTAAAACAAGTCGCTCAATAGGTAGGGATTAGCTTAACTAAGGAGTGGTTATGAGTCATAAATTGTCAGATTTTTCAGTTCAAATTCCCATTAACAAAGAACTGTGTGCATTTCAGGATGAAGTAAAAGAGCAACTGTATGACTTTAATCACTCTCGACCATCAGAACATCAGTTAAGAGCCGACGTATTAAAATCTATCCTTGGGCAATACAAGGGAGTAACTATCGTTCCTCCATTTTATTGTGATATGGGAAAGAACATACATTTTGAGTGTGGTGGATTTTTGAATGCAGGAGTTAAGATCTTAGATCTTGCTCCTGTTTTTATTGGATCGTATGTTCAAGTTGGCCCAAATGTTGTGATAAGTACAGCAGGGCATCCTTTTGATTTAGCAGAACGAGTATTACCTATTGCATCAGCTAACCCAATTAAGATTGGAGATAATGTTTGGATTGGTGCTAATGCCGTTATATTAGATGGTGTGACGATAGGTGATAGAAGTGTTATTGGTGCAGGAAGTGTAGTGACAAAAGATATCCCACCAGACTGTGTGGCTGTTGGTAATCCTTGCCGAGTTATTAAGACTATTACCCATTCAGAAATGCCATCTGACGATGAACTTGATGAAATGTGGTCAGGTCTAACATAAATATTGTTATCAATAAAATACACAATTGAATAATTTGTGAACAATATCATTTATTAGTGATCACAACGGCACATTGTTTTAAAAAAATTTCCTAGAATATATCTATAACCACAAGGAGGTAATTATGGACAGTGTGACTATTGCATTACATCAGTTAAATAGAGCGATTGACCTTTATTTTAATGAGCGTGATTTTATTTGTACGATTACATTAAGTAACTCTGTGCAGACAATTTTAAGAAAAAAACTCATTTCAGAATCTCAAGCAAGAGCATGTGAAGATGTTATTTTTAATAAATCTTTTACTACTTTTCAGCAAAATTCAAAGACAGAGCCTTGCGTTTCTCTCCATTCGTTAGAGACAGAACATGAATGGGAAGAACAAGCGACAGAAGTTCTAATGAAATGCTGTGAGAACGTGATGAAGCTTAATTTGCCACGTAGCATTCAGGTTTCGGCGTTTGTAAGAGCAAAGAGCAAAATGTTTGTATGTTCTTAGTATAAGTAGAACGTTATGTATTAACGCGCTATGTGCATTTCTAGCTTGTGAAATTATTTTTTTGGTCTTGGCGTTCGGTTGTCAGTTTAAAACGGCGTTAATCCCTTTTATAACTCGCTCTAGGGGGTGAAAATGGCGATTTTAACCTATTGATATTAAAGGTTTTGTTTTTTGTTGAGTTTATTTCGCTTACTGGTAGTCTTCTTCTTAACAAGCTTAAGGAGTATGTATGGCTGTATATAATGAAACATTTAATAGTATTGATTTCTCACGCCAAGATCTGAGTAACGCATATTATGAAGGGTGTAAGTTTTACCTATGTAACTTTTCTCGTACAAATTTAAGAGATGCTCAGTTTGTTGATTGCAGTTTTATTGAACAAGGGGCAATTGAAGGATGTGATTTTGAATATGCAGACTTGCGAGATTCGTCCTTTAAGTGTTGTAAGATTGCAATGGCTAATTTTAAAGGTGCAAATGCATTTGGTATTGAATTTAGAGAGTGTGATTTAAAAGGGGCAAACTTTGTTCAGGCTAGCTTTTCAAATCAAATTAATCATCAAATGTACTTTTGTTCAGCTTACATTACAGGCTGTAACTTAGCGTATGCGAACTTTGAACGCTTATGCATTGAGAAGTGTGACTTGTTTGAAAATAAATGGAATGGCGCTAATTTACAAGGTGCGTCCTTTAAAGGTTCTGATCTAAGTCGAGGCTCTTTCTCAGAAGATGCATGGGAGCAGTTTAAGTTTCAAGAGAGTAATTTATGCTATTGTGAATTAGAGGGCTTAGATCCTCGTAGAATTGACCTAACCGGTGTGAAAATCTGTGGATGGCAACAAGAGCAATTGTTAGAACCGTTAGGATTAATTGTACTTCCTGAATGAAGACGTGCTTTAATAGTTAATCAACGCTTTTTAAATAGAATGAATTTATACAATGACTAAGATATTAACGATTGTTGCAAGAATTGAAGCGCAAGAAGGTAAAATTGAATTGGTGAAAGCAGAAATGCTTAAGTTACTTGAACCGACACGTAAAGAAGTCGGTTGTATTCAATATGATCTTCACCAAGATAATGAAAATCCACATGTATTTGTATTTCATGAGCAATGGGAAAGTGAAGAGTGTCTTCAAGCTCATTTAGATACGCCTCATATTATTAATTATGTAAAGGCGGTGGATGGTTCTATTGCTTCGTTTGTTATGAATCGAATGACTAAGCTTTAAATCTATTATTCATTTATAAAAAAAGCCACTTATGATTATTCACAAGTGGCTTTTTATTGTCTTACTTACTATTAGAAAGACAGGAAGATGCCTGCAACAGTAGCACTCATTAAGTTTGCTAATGTTGCTGCAAAGATTGCTTTCATACCTAAGCGTGCAATATCAGGGCGGCGACTTGGAACTACGCCACCTAAACCACCCATTAGCATTGCAATAGAGGTTAGGTTTGCAAAACCACATAGGGCAAAAGTAACAATCGCTTGGGAATGTTCACTTAATTGATCTTTCACTGCCATTAAATCAGCAAAGGCAACAAATTCATTAATTGCGATTTTTTTACCAATTAGACTCGCTGCAACCGTTGCTTCAGACCATGGTACACCGATTAACCATGCAACTGGTGCAAATAGGTAACCAAAGATCAGTTCTAAACTTAAATTGTCTAAACCAACAAGTAATCCTAATTGATGTAAACCACCATTTAATAATGCAATTAAGCTAATGATAGCTAATAAGCTTGCACCAACAGCAAATACAATTTGTAAGCCATTTAATGCGCCTTGTGATGCTGCATCAATAATATTTACAGGGGCATCATCAACTTCATCTTCTGAGTATTGCTCTGCTTCATTGATTTCTTCTGTTTGAGGTACAAGAAGTTTTGCCATCATTAAACCAGCAGGTGCTGACATAAAACTTGCAGCAATTAAATATCTAAGCTCGACACCTAACCCTGCGTAACCAACCATTGTTCCACCTGCTACAGAGGCAAGACCACCAACCATAACGGCAAACAATTCAGATCGTGACATTTTTGCAAGGAAAGGGCGAACAACCAGTGGTGCTTCAACAGAACCAACAAAAATATTTGCGGTTGCAGACATAGATTCAGTACGAGTTGTGCCTAAGAAGCGTTGTAATCCGCCACCAATGGTACGAATAACCCAGCCCATAACACCAAGATAATAAAGAACAGAGATCAGTGCAGAGAAGAATACAATCGTAGGTAAAACGTTTACGGCAAAAATGAAGCCCAGTTTGTATTGTGCAAGATCACCAAAAAGGAATTCAGTACCTACACGGCCGTAATCAATAATGCTTGATACCGCCATAGAAATACTATTTAAGATAGTTCGACCAATAGGAACGTATAAGATAAAACCGGCAAACAACAGTTGAATTAGGAAGGCTCCTAATACGGTTCTCCATTTTATGGCTTGACGGTTTTCTGAGAAAAGAATTGCAATCGCGAATAGGCAAACAATGCCTAAAATACTGACCAAAAAGTTCACGGTCAAACTCCAAAAGTATCTAGTGTGATGATTGCGGAGGTATTCTATTCAAAAATAAAAGTGTGACAAGGATCAAGTTGTTAAGCCAAATACATTGTCTTAACATAAAAACGGGATTTTGATGAAGGAGTAGACAAAAACCTAGTTATTGAGGCTTTTGTCACATATTTAAAAGTCAGTTTTTAGTATTTGGGATAATGGTGGTGGTTTTTTAGTGAATAGTCCCATCAGTAAAATGATTAAAATTTAGCAATTTGTGTCTCATTTATATGCTGACGAACAAACTCCATGAAAACATGTACCTTTTTAGGTAGAAATTTTCGTCTTGGATAAACGGCATAAAGTGGCATTGATTGGTTTAATTCCCAATCAGGTAAAAGTTGAACGAGCTTACCTGTTTGTAATTCATCAGACAGAAGATAAGTGGCAATATAACCAATACCGTTACCTGCAGTGGTGGCATTACGAATGGCATCAGCAGAGTCAATACGGTAGTTACCAGACACTTTTATCTGGAGGTTTTCATCCTCTTTGTGAAAGCCCCAAACATTATCTTTTCGCTCTCGACTAATATAAGTTAAGCAATTATGTTTTTTTAAATCATAAGGGTGGTAAGGGATCCCTTGTTTTGCCAAATATAGAGGGCTCGCAACTAATACAAAGTGGCAATCAATTAAATGTCGAGCAACAAATCCTTCTGGTGGGGAATCCATCACACCTATCCATAAGTCTAATTGCTCTGCAATAACATCGATCTTATGATCGAACAAAGTGATCTCTATATTTAATTGTGGATAAGCCTGATGAAGTTCAGATAAATAAGGAAGAATGTGATTAGTCGCAAATGATTGAGCAATACCAACACGCAATTTACCTTGTAGGTTATCAATATTGGTCAGTAGTTCATTTTCAGCTTCGTTAATCTCATCGGCGATATTTGCACAGTGAACAGCAAAGGTTTGTCCAGCTTCAGTTAAAGAAAATGAACGTGTTGTACGTTGAACCAATTGAACACCTAAGCGTTCTTCTAATAATTGAATTTGTTGGCTTACTTGAGTTCGCGATATATCAAGAAGCTGTGCAGCTTTAGTAAAGCTTTGTTGTTGAGTTAAGGCGTTGAACACAATCATTTGTTTGGCTTGCTTTAACATGTATATCTCTATTCATTATTAGTATGGTTAACTCCATTGTAATGGAGGGACTGTGCCGAATAAAGCAGCTTAGGTGTTTGTTTTTAGTATCCATAGAAACTGTAATGTTATTCATGATAGAGTTTGGATAAGAATCAAAATTGATTAAGGATGATTTCATGCTATTTCCGTATAAGAATATCGTAATTTTAACTGGTGCTGGAATATCGGCAGAGTCGGGGATCCAAACTTTTCGTGCTAGTGATGGGTTATGGGAAAATCATCGAATTGAAGATGTCGCAACACCAGAAGGTTTTTTAAAGGATCCTGACTTGGTTCAGGACTTTTATAATAAACGAAGAGCTCTGTTGAAAAGTGATAGTATTCAGCCAAATGCTGCTCATAAAGCATTAGCGAAACTTGAAAAAGAGTTAGATGGTACGGTGACAATTGTGACTCAGAATATTGATAACTTGCATGAGCGCGGTGGAAGCACCAATGTAATTCATATGCATGGTGAGTTAAACAAGATTCGTTGTGAAGAATCGAATCAAGTGTTTGAGTGTACTGATGATATTCATACTGGTGATTTTTGTCATTGTTGCCAAATACCAGCTCAGTTACGTCCTCATGTCGTATGGTTTGGTGAAATGCCATTAGAAATGGGCAGAATCCATGAAGCGTTAAATCAGGCTGATTTATTTATTTCAATAGGCACGTCTGGCTCTGTTTATCCTGCTGCTGGTTTTGTGCATGAAGCTCGTTTACATGGTGCGCATACCATTGAAATTAACTTAGAACCAAGTGCCGTAGACGATGAATTTGAAGAAAAACGATATGGTAAAGCGGGTATTCTAGTACCTGAATTAGTTGCAGAGCTTTTGGAAGTATAATATCAATTAAGGTTGGTATAACGTTTAGAGAAAGTTTTAATCATTAGTAAAAAAGCCAATAAATCGTTGGATTTATTGGCTTTTTATTAATTAAAACGTGACTTGATTACATGTCAACTTTTAGCTTTTGGAAATACTCATCATAAAGTGTGCTTGCTTCACCCACTTCATCTTGCCATTCACCTGAATCCATTACAGATTGAGGTGGGAAGATGTTTGGATCATTAGCAAACTCTTTAGGTAGAAGAGGGTAAGCTGATTTTACTGGCGTTGGGTAGCCAATTTCTAAAGCAATTTTAGCAGCATTTTCAGGACGTAATAAGAAATCCATCATTTGATGCGCTGCATCTATATTTTTAGCTCCAGCAGGGATTGCTAAGCTGTCCATCCAGAAGATTGCACCTTTATCAGGCCATACGATTTGAATATTTGCGCCTTCTTCACGAGCCATGTAAGCAGAACCGTTCCAAAGCATACCAACACTTGTTTCACCCGCTAAGTATGGGTTTGCAGGGAAGTCTGAGTTAAATACCAAAATGTTTGGCATTAGCTTTTTCAGCTCTTCGTAAGCGGCTTTGATTTCTTCAGGATTTGTTGTGTTTGCAGAGTAACCTAGTTTCGTTAATGCGATATGGAACACTTCACGTGAGTCATCCATCATCATTAACTGACCTTGCCATTTTTCATCCCAGAAATCATTCCAAGAATGAAGCTCATTCGGGTTCATCATATCAGCATTTACGCCGATACCAGTTGCGCCCCAAATGTAAGGAATAGAGTAGTTGTTATTTGGATCAAAAGGCTTATTTAGGTAGTTTGGATCTAAGTCTTTGAAATGAGGTAATTTAGATTTATCAATCTTTTGTAGCATACCTTCTTTGCGCATCTTTGACACAAAGTAAGTTGAAGGAACAACTAGGTCATACCCAGAACCTTGAGTTTTTAATTTAGCGTACATGCTTTCATTCGACTCATACGTCGAATAGTAAACCTTGATACCAGTTTCTTTAGTGAAGTCTTCAAGAACTTCATTGGGAATGTATTCTGACCAGTTATAAAAATAGAGCTCTTTATCTGCAGCTTGTGCATTACCAGCAATTAAGGCTGCAGCGCACAGTCCTGTAGAGACGAGAGTTGTCCACTTTTTCATTTCCTTCTCCTATATATGAGGGGAGTATCCATAATTAAGCGGGTAGTATAGCAATTTTTGTGGAAGACTTCATGTCATTGCAAATCAATAACTTGGCTTAAATCAAGGTAATATAAATTAGTTTGTAAGGAAATTTATGCGAGGGAGATCAAAAATGGCAGCGATATACGCTGCCATTAGTAAGGTTCAGTAAGGGTTAGGTTACTGTCCGGCTTTCAGTTTTAAGAAGTACTCTTCGTATTTAACTGTCATGTCACCAACTGCAGATTGCCATTCAACACGGTCTAAATCTTCTTGTGATGGGAACAGTGGTGCAACGTCTTTAAACTTGTCGTTTGATGCTTTAACTGCTGTTAGGTAACCAGTATCAGCTGAAATGCGTGCTGCGATTTCTGGACGAAGTAAAAAGTCGATCATCTTATGAGCTGCTTCTACATTGTTTGCGCCTGAAGGGATTGCAAAGTTATCAACCCAACCGATACCACCTTCTTTAGGGAAGATAAGTTTAATTGGTAAACCTTCAGCTTGAGCGGCTGCTGCAGAACCATTCCAAAGCATACCAAGACCAACTTCGCCAGCCATGTATGGTGCACCTGGGTTGTCTGAGTTAAATACTAATACGTTTGGCATTAGTTTTTGTAGCTCAGCATACGCTTCGTCAATTTCTTTCGGGTTTGTTGAGTTACCTGAGTAACCTAACTTACGTAATGCAATGTGGAATACTTCACGAGTATCATCCATAAGCATTAATTGACCTTCAAATTCTGGATTCCAAAGATCGCCCCAGCTATTGAAATCATCTGGGTTATACATTTCTGTGTTAACTGCAAGACCTGTGATCGCTACTACGTGTGGAATCGAGTATTCATTTTTAGGATCAAATGGTTTGTCTAAGTAGTTCGTATCCAATTGAGTGAAGTTTGATAGTTTTGATTTATCAATTGGTTGAAGCATTTTTTCGTCACGCATTTTTGCAACGAAATAAGTAGAAGGAACAACTAGGTCATAACCTTTATTGTGAGCCTTCATTTTAGCGTATAAAGTTTCGTTTGACTCATAAGTAGAGTAGATAACTTTAATGCCAGTTTCTTTAGTAAATTCTTCTAAAATATCACTGTTGATGTATGGTCCCCAGTTCATGAATACCAATTCATCATTTTCTTTTGCGTTTGCAACATTCATTGTTAGTGCTAAAGCGCAGGCGGTTCCAGTAAAAAACGCAGCCATTTTGTTCATTGATTGACTCTCCATTAGAGTGATAAAAAAGAAGACATGTCGAACAAAAGGCATGTCTTCCAGATTTATTGTTTGCATGAAACGACGGTTTACATGAAACAATTAATTTAAAACATTAGAACTATTACTTAATTTTTTCTCTTGCTAATAGCTGTGAAAGTACAACTAAAATCAGAGAAACAAACAACATTACTGTTGCTAAGGCATTCACTTCAGGTGAAATACCAACTTTAACCATCGAGTAAATCTTCAATGGTAAAATTTCGTAAGTTGGACCCGTTACAAATGAGCTGATGATTACATCGTCCAATGAAAGGGTAAAACTTAATAACCAACCAGCAGCTACAGCCGGTTTTGCTAGAGGAAGGATAATTTGTTTAAGAATTACCCATTCACTTGCACCTAAATCACGTGCAGCTTCTAACATCTTCACATCAAAACCTTTTAAGCGGCTATAAACTGTTACAACCACGAATGGTAAACAGAAAGTGATGTGAGCAATCAATAGTGTTAAAAAACCAAGCTCAAAACCAATTACAAGGAAAATAGCCAGTAATGAAATTGCCATTACGATATCAGGAGACATCATCACAACAAACAGTAGACCATTAACGAACTTTTTGCCTTTAAACTGATAACGGAAAAGGGCAACAGCCGTTAAACTACCAATAATAGTTGCAGCAGTACCAGAAATTACAGCGATAGTAATCGAGTGCCAAGCTGCTTGCATTAAGCTGTCATTGTTTACTAGCGCTTCGTACCATTTTGTAGTGAAGCCGCCCCATTTCATACCAAATTTACTTGCGTTGAATGAGTTCGCAATCAAAACGATGATTGGTAGGTATAAGAAAAGATATACCAAGCTCATAAAACTAAATCTAATTGTGCGTCCCATTAGTCTAGATCCGCCTTTTTGTTTAATAACTTGCCTGCACGGTAATAAGCATAAAGCATTAATGCCATTGCTAAGGTGAGGGCGATACTGGTTGCTGCACCAAATGGCCAATCACGTGCGTTCAATACTTGGCTCTTAATTACGTTACCAATTAGTAGGTTTTTCGCACCACCTAATAGGTCAGAAATATAGAACATACCAAGAGCTGGAAGTAATACTAATAAACAACCGCCAATGATACCTGGCATTGTTAGTGGCAATACAATCTTCCATAGAGTTTGAAGTTTGTTTGCACCTAGATCACGTGCCGCTTCTAAGTAAGTACCGTCAAGTTTTTCAATTGCTGAATACAGTGGCAAAATCATGAAAGGTAATAGAATATAAACCAAACCAATCATTACTGCTGTTTCTGTGTACATAATGCGTAATGGCTTATCGATGATATCCATTGCAATTAGGCTTTTATTTAAAATACCTTGAGTACCTAACACAATTTTTAAACCATAAGTACGGATTAACGAGTTAGTCCAAAAAGGAACAATAATTAAAAACAGCATAAATGGACGCCATCTTTCAGGCATTTTTGCAACGATGTAGGCAAATGGGTAACCCACAACCAAACAGATTAACGTTGCAACAATGGCCATATAAAATGAATGCCACAGCACTTTTGCATATAGTGGATCAAAAAGACGTAGATAGTTATCCATCGTAAACGTCATTTCGATTAAATTTGCTTCATCACGAGTTAAGAAGCTAGTACCGATGATCATTACATTTGGAATGAAAACGAACAGCAGTAACCAACTAACAATAATTGTGATGATGATATTTTGGAGATTAAACTTCTTGTTCATCTGCTAACACCACTTCCCAGCTTTCAACCCAAGTAATTGCTACTTTTTGACCTAAAGAGTGATCAACATCTGGATCATCTTCATTAAAGAACTCACTGATCATTACACGCATACCTGAATCTAATTCAAGTACAGAGTCTAAAGTCATACCTTTGTACGTACGTTCACGTACATAGCCTGTGATGCCTTTATTGTCAGACTCTTTGATTTCTTCTAGGCGTAAATCTTCAGGACGAAGTAATACTTTCACTTTATCGCCAGGAGCAACATCAAGGTCGCAATATACGATAGCTGAAGTATCTTCGATTTCTGCTTTAATACGTTTTTCATCAAGACGTTCTTGCACTGTAGCTGCAAATACGTTGAT
Source organism: Aliivibrio fischeri (assembly GCF_009727955.1). GTDB lineage: Bacteria > Pseudomonadota > Gammaproteobacteria > Enterobacterales > Vibrionaceae > Aliivibrio > Aliivibrio fischeri_A. Next base: position 608,084 of record NZ_WOBR01000004.1, read on the forward strand.
TTCACCGATGAAGCGAGCAACAAATAAGTTCTTTGGTTCTTCGTAAATTTCACGAGGAGTACCGTCTTGTTCAATAACACCATCACGCATTACGATAATACGGTCAGACATTGAAAGAGCTTCTTCCTGGTCGTGAGTTACGAAAATAAAAGTAATACCTAACTGACGTTGTAATTGTTTAAGTTCAATTTGCATTTGCTTACGTAGTTTGTAATCAAGCGCAGATAAAGATTCATCAAGAAGAAGAACCTTAGGCTTGTTTACAACTGCACGAGCAATTGCGATACGTTGTTGCTGACCACCAGATAACTGATGAGGCTTACGGTTTGCCATTTGAGCTAAACGAACCATTTGCAGAGCTTCTGTTACACGAGGCTCAATTTCTGATTCTGCAACTTTTTGCATACGTAAACCAAACGCAACGTTCTCAAACACCGTCATGTGCGGGAATAGGGCGTAACTTTGGAATACGGTATTCACATGCCTTTGTTCTGCGGGCATTGACGTTACATCTGTCGAATCCAATAAAATTGTTCCAGCATCAGCGGTTTCGAAACCTGCGATCATGCGTAACACTGTGGTTTTACCACAACCTGAAGGACCAAGAATTGTTAAAAATTCACCGTGATTTACATCTAAGTCAAAATTAGAAATCACTTCTTTGCCATCAAAGCTTTTAGAAATACCAGTTAATTTAATAACTGCTTCTTTTTCGGATTGTTGTGTAACGTTCAATGTCTTTTTATCTCCGCCTTGGGTAGTGATACCGCGTTTAAGTGTTGATTATAAATGGGGATTTCGGGCGCATAATAGACCCCATCTCACAATATGAAAAGTTTTTTTTATTTGATATGGCAAACTTTTTTAAAAGTCGTTGATTTTCAATCTATTTGTGTATCTATTTTGAGCTTTATTATAGACGAAAATCAGTAAGTTGGTGTCATTTGTTACAAATAACTTTGTATTTAGATAATTTCTTTTTTATGAATACTGCACACATGCTTTGAAATACGTATAATCGCCCCATGTTTTATTGTGGTACACAGAAATGAGTGAACAACCAAAAGAGAAAACGTTTATCTTAGGCGGCAGTATTGAAAAGGCAGTTTCAGGTCAATTTGAATTGAGCCCTGTGAGTGTTCTTCAAGAAGCTTGGAAAAATACGGTTAAACATTTTTTCGTCTTTTCTCCAGCAATACTATTGCTCACATTCTCATATATGGCGGTATTCTTTTTAGCGCTTCAAATTCAACTGGGTGATCCTGCTGTTTTATTTAAGGCATTTTTAGGTGAAACTGAACTAACAACGAAGATTTCATATGCTGCATTTGTCGCTGGTTTAAGTGCTCAAGTGATTGTTTCTCCACTAACGGCAGGAGCAAGCTTAATGGGCATGAGTCATGCTGCTGGTTTAAAATGTCGCACAAGCTATATTTTTAAAGGGATCGCTTCAGCTGGCATGGTGGCACTCGTTACGATTTTATCTGAAGTGTTGCAAGGTATGGTAAATATTTATTTACCAATGGTAGCCCTTTATTTGTCGATGGCTTTTGGTATGTCTATTTTACTTGTGTGCGAGAAAAAGGTTCCGCCATTACAAGCGTTATTACTTTCATTTAGAGCGACAAATAAAAAACTGGCGTCTATGCTGTTAATTCATATTGTTATTATGCTGGCGTTGGTGTTCGGTATTGCATTATATGGTGTCGGTTTGATTGTAGTTATGCCTTTCATTTTTAACGTGAAAGGAATTATTTACCGCAATATGTTTGGTATTACTTTAAAAGTAATGGTGAAAGATAAGAGTGGAGATGATGAGGATAAACCTGATCAATCTGTTCAAAATGATATTTTCAATGCGTGAGTTTAATAATGATTAAAAAAATCTTAATTTTATCTACTGTATTAATGATGGCGGCATGTACACCTAAAGAAGAAGTGCCGGATTTTAAAGCATTTAAAGATGTAAAAGAAAAAAAGGCTGCTTTTTTTAATTTTATGTATCCAGCGGTTATTGCTGAAAATGCTCGTGTTAAAGAAGAGCGTGCGTTTATTGAATCATTAGTTATTAAAAACGACAACGATACAGATTTATCATCAAAAGAGTTAGAAAAGGCTACTGAGTTATCAAAAGCCTATAAAGAAAAGTTAACGGATAAAGGTGTAACGGCTGAGTGGCTTAATAATATGCTTGTTAAGGTTGATTACATTCCTGCGCCTTTAGTTCTTAGCCAAGGGGCTAATGAATCTGCATGGGGCACATCTCGTTTTGCTCGCGAAGCTAACAATTACTTTGGCCAGTGGTGTTACACTAAAGGCTGTGGTGTTGTACCGAGTAAACGCAATGAAGGTGCTGTACATGAGGTCGCTAAGTTTGATTCATCTCAAGAAGCGGTTCATGCATACTTTATGAATGTTAATCGCAATAACGCGTATGCAGACCTTCGTAAAATTCGTATGGAATTGCATGCTTCTCCACAAAACTTAACACCAGAGCAAGAAGCGAATGTATTAGCGAATGGCTTAATTCGTTACTCAGAGCGTGGTGAGGCATATGTTGAAGAAATTCAAGCGATGATCCGCCACAACAGCCAATACTGGAGATAAAATGAAAAAATGGATTAGTGCGACGACGTTGTCACTATTGTGTTTGGCACTACCTGTGAAAGCTGAGCAGTATCGCTTTACGTATACAAAGCTTTACTATCAATTAAAAGTGAACCAGAAAGAAGGGCATGATGATGTTCGTATGGCACTTTTCTTTAACGACGCTAAAACCGGTAAAGCTTGTCAGATAACAAAAGCATGGATGGAAAAAGAAGAGCATTATGAGGAATTTGCGATTCCGAATAACCAAGAATTACCTCTTCCTATTGATAACAATTTAAAGTCAGCTAATCCATTAGTTTATATCCAAACTGAAGAAGGCAAGCAATGTGATATCTCGATGGAGGTATTGGCAAATAAGTCTTTCGTTGGTTCAGTATCAGCTAAAGAGCTTAAAGAATTAACGATTCAGATGGATGCAATGCTTTCGGATATTGGTGGAATGTTTGCCAAATATTTCATGCCTGATGTTGAAGGTATTACTTTTGTTTTTAGTGACGCGGTCACTAATGGTGTTAGCGTTTCGACAGGTGAGTTACTGCCACTTAACAATGGGAAAGTAACAATAGATCTTCGAAAGTATAATGATGATGTTAAATTTGAACTACCAACTGAAGCATTAAAAGTAACACCATGGCTAGTAAAATAGTTCGAATAAAAACAAAATAAAAAAGGCGCAAACGGTTAATGTTTGCGCCTTTTTTGTATTAGGGTGTTGCTATTACTCTACATTCACAACATCTAATTTTAATGCAGGATCAAATTCTGCAACGGCATCGTCTGCATCAACTGGTAATGTTGGCATTTCTTCTTTATCAAAACCAATATCACCACCGTTAATAACACCTGAATCACGGTTAATGCTCTTAAAGTCAAACGTATTAAAGTCAGCTAAATGACTTGGAACTACGTTTTGCATTGCAGTAAACATAGTTTCAATACGTCCAGGGAACTGTTTATCCCATGTATTAAGCATTTGCTTAACGTTTTGACGTTGCATGTTAGGTTGTGAGCCACAAAGATTACATGGAATGATAGGGTAATCACGCATGTCAGCGTATTTGATGATGTCTTTTTCACGACAGTAAGCTAAAGGACGGATTACAACGTGTTCACCATTATCTGAAACTAGTTTTGGTGGCATGCCTTTTAATTTACCACCGTAGAACATGTTTAAGAACATGGTTTCTAGAATATCATCACGATGGTGGCCAAGAGCTATTTTAGTTGCACCTAGTTCTTTTGCTGTACGGTATAGAATGCCACGACGTAAACGTGAACATAGAGAACAAGTCGTTTTACCTTCAGGAATTTTATCTTGAACGATAGAATAGGTATCTTCTTCTACAATTTTATATTCTACACCTAATTTCTCAAGATATTCAGGAAGAATATGCGCAGGGAAACCCGGTTGTTTTTGGTCTAGGTTTACAGCGATTAAGTCAAATGAGATCGGCGCACTTTTCTTTAAGCTCATTAAGATATCAAGCATAGTGAAGCTATCTTTACCACCAGATAGACATACCATGATGCGGTCACCGTCTTCAATCATGTTGTAATCGGCAATAGCATTACCAGTATTACGACGGATTTTCTTTTGAAGCTTATTGAAATTGTATTGCTGCGCTTTAGTTAATTCGCTCATTTACTTACTCTAAACTAATGGTGGAACTGATAAGGCGGGTATTATACCCAAACAAGATCAATAAGCGAGTTTAGACGGGATTATTTTGGGAGAAAAGGGCCTAATACTTGTTCAGAATTAGGCCTTAATGAAATTTAGCTGATATGGTTAGGGTCCAAAGGGCTAATATAACCATCTGGTTTTAAGGCTAAAATATCACAGTTAAGTAAATCTAAAGTGTTTTCAGCAGTGTTACCAATAAAAATTGCAGACAAACCAGTACGGCCTGTGGTACCAAGAATAACAAGCCCTGCGGTAAGTTCATCTTCAACTTCAGAAATTACTTCTTCAGTTGGCCCTTCATATACGTGAGTTTGCTCTTCTGGAATACCGTGTTTTTGTCTTAATGCTTTCATTTGTGTCAAATGATGGCCACGAATAGCATCTTTATATTGCACAGCATTAAATTCTGGTAATTCCACATGAATAGATGGTGGTGTTGATGGATAAGCATTAACTAGGTGAGGTGTTGAGTTTAACACTTCAGCGAAATAGATGGCTTCATCAACCATTTTATCATTCAGTTGTAAGTGTGCAGGGTTTTCAGACCCAACATGTACTGAGGCTAGAATGTTGCCATTTTCAGGCCATGGGCGTTCTTTAACCAATAAAACTGGAATAGGAGACTTGCGTAACAAATGCCAATCCGTTGGCGTAAAGAATACAGTCTCTAATTTTGCATGTTGACGTGTTGCCTTTATCAATATGTTATAACTGCCATCGAAGATTTCATTAATGATGGCTTCATATGGGCGGTTATGCCAAACGACTTTGATGGTTATAGTGACATGATCTGATTTAGAATAATCAGCAATAACATCATTAAGCATTTTTACTTTTTGAGAGACAACACCGTTACGCATCGCCATCCGCTCATCAGCAGATAGCATAGAAGTCATCTCATAAGAAAAATCATAAGTGGTACAAAACAGGGTGATCTCACTTGGTTTTGTACTTCGATTAGCAATATCTAATGCACGTTTCAGTGCAGGTTGTTCTTCCTGATCTATGATCCCAGCAACAAGTATTTTACGGTAGCGGTTCATACTAACCTCCTTGGTAAAAACCAAATTCATAAAACTGTTCTGTTATCTATACTGTAGCAGTTAGGGAATGAAAGTGGGGAAGTTAGATGCAAAAAAGTGAGGTACATCAAGAGATATACCTCACTTTTTAAAAGCAGTAATTGTTTACGATTTACTTAATTTCTTTCGCAGAACCAGCAAGCTCAGCTAGGGCATCATGATCATTGATTGTGATGTATTTGCCTTTTACTGTCAGCATTTCAGTTTTTTGGAAACGACCTAATAGACGGCTAATTGTTTCAACAGTTAAACCTAGGTAGTTACCAATATCACCACGTGTCATTGTTAAACGGAATTCTCTTGGAGAGAAGCCACGTTGATGAAAACGAGTCGATAGGTTGTAAAGGAATGCCGCTAAACGTTCTTCTGCGTTCTTTTTAGAAAGAAGAAGGATCATTTCTTGGTCGCCTTTAATTTCATTACTCATTAAGCGCATGATTTGCTGACGAAGTTTTGGCATTTTTCCTGATAAATCATCTAAGATTTCATAAGGAATTTCACATACCATCGATGTCTCAAGAGCTTGAGCAAAACTAGGGTGTTGAGCTTCAGTAATTGCATCAAAACCAACGAGATCACCAGCTAGGTGGAATGCAGTAATCTGCTCATCACCTTGTTCTGTGATCGTGTAGCTTTTGATTGTGCCTGAACGTATAGCGTATAAACACTTCAGTTCATCACCCGCTTTAAATAGCTCTTGACCTTTTTGAATTGGCTTTTTACGTTCAATGATCTCATCTAACTGATCTAATTCAGAATCATTCAAAGTAAATGGGATACATAACTGACTGATACTACAATCCTGACAGTGAATAGCACAACCGCCTGACTGAATTCGTTTGTTTGCTGAGTTATCTGACATCATCTCATTCAATGCTCTTATATTTGATATAGGTCAATTTTAAACTAAGTCGCACTAAAGTGGTAGCATAAAAATAAGACTATGCAAAAAATTTGCGATTAACTTAATTGATTTAGCGCAATATATATTGTTTGTAGACCGTAGCCCATTAATAGTAATCCACTAATATTTTTGGTAACAATATGATTTAACCATTTTTTTAGTGCTTCTGCGCCAAGACCGACAAGTAACATTGCTGGTAAAGTTCCTAATCCGAATGAAAACATTAATAGTGAGCCATTAATGGCATTTCCAGAAACTGCAGCCCAACTTAGGGTGGAATAAACCAATCCGCAAGGTAACCAACCCCAAAGAAAGCCGAACGGAATCGCATGAAATGGGCTTTTTAGAGGCAATAGTGGTTTGGTAAGAGGTGAGATGTAGTGCCATAATTTTTTACCTAATAGTTCGATATAAATTAAGCCTTTCCACCAGTTTGCAATATAAAGTGCAAGCAAACACATTAATAAACCAGCAAATATACGTAAATAAACTAATGCACTATAACTTTGACTTGCATTCGCTATCGATACAAAAACACCACCAATAACTGCTCCAAAAATAGAGTAAGAAAGGAGCCTTCCAATATTGTAACAAACTATAAATTGCCACTTAGGAAAGCGGCTAGTAGAAGCGTTCATGGAAATTACGGCAGAAATCCCACCGCACATACCTATGCAGTGGCCAGCTCCCATTAAGCCCACAAAAAATGCAGCAACAAAATCAATGTTCATTTTTTTTATCTTTTACTGAGGCTTTTGTTTCTTCATCAAATAGGATTTCAGAGCCTTGACGGTCTAAATCTTCAAATTGATCGCTTTTTACTGCCCAAATAAAAACAGCGACAGCTACGCAAACGAGCATAATTGCGATAGGGATTAATAAATATAAACTAGCCATGTTCTTTTAATAACCTCAATGAGTTAGTTACAACAATTATAGAGCTTCCTGACATTCCGATAACGGCAATATATGGTGCAACTAATCCCATAACTGCGAGTGGAAGAATGATTGCATTGTAACCTAAAGCCCAAGCTAAGTTCTCGCGAATAATTTTACGTGTTTTCATCGCTAATTCGCGAGCATCAATTAATCTTGTTAGTTGATCGCCAAGTAAAATCATATCCGCAGAAGCTTTAGCTACATCAGTTCCCGATCCCATAGCTATGGATAAATGAGCGCCAGCCAAAGTCGGTGCATCATTTATTCCATCCCCAACCATTAAACTAATTTCATGCTTTGGTAATGAGGTGAGATATTCCAATTTTCCTTGCGGAGAAACGCCAGAAACGACGGTATCAATATCCAATTCATTAGCGACTTTCGATACTGCAGAGCTACTGTCTCCAGTTAACATGGTTATTTTGATGCCTAACTTATGCAAAGCATCAATAAATTCTTTACTCTCTTTTCTTATAGGATCATCAAGTGAGAATGCTGCTACTGCTTGATTATCTTTAGATAACCAAACTTGATAGTTATCTTCATTAGCTATATGAGTTGTCGGTGCTGCAAACGCTTTATGACCAATTTTCCATTCACTGTTATTGTGATAACCAATTAACCCAGAACCAATAACATTTTCAACACGCTCAAAATAGGTAGTTTCAGGCTTTCTAAATGATGAAAATGCCTGTGCAATAGGGTGATTAGCAAAAGATTCGAGTTCTGCAGCAAGCGCTTTGCATTCTTCTTCTGTCGTATTAGTGAATGTATTCACCTTAACTAAGCGAATGTTACCTTCAGTTAACGTTCCTGTTTTATCAATAACTAGGCGATTTACTTTACATAAGGTTTCTAAAACATGCCCTCTACGTAACATAAGTCCAAATTGAGCTAAACGTGATGTCGAACAGGTAATGGCTGTCGGGGTCGCTAATGAAAGAGCACATGGACAGGTTGCAACAAGCACTGAAAGCATGATCCAGAAGGCGTCATCTGGTTTCGTTTCATGCCAATAAAACCAAGTAAATGCCGAGATTATCAATATTCCAGCAACAAAATAACGAGCAACAAGATCAGCAATTTCTGCTACTTTGGGCTTGGACATTTGCGCTTCATCTTGAAGTTTCACAATATTAGAGATGAGTGAATCTGCTTTTGTTTTGGTGACTTTGACCGTTAAATTGCCATCACCATTAATTGTACCCGCATAAACAGCATCGGATTCACTCTTTGCAATTGGCATTGATTCACCGGTAAACATGGATTCATCAATAGCGCTTGTTCCTGAAACAACAATACCATCAGCTGGAAGGTGCTCACCAGGTGGAACAACAACAATATCGTCTATATCTAATGTACGAGCCGGAACTCGCTTTCCTGAAGATAAGGTTGCCATTACTGGGATGAGTTTAAGGAGATTCCCCGTAATCGCTGCGGCTTTTCTTCTTGCTCGCATTTCAAGAAAGCGACCAAGTAATAAGAAGAAAGTAAACATCGCCACAGATTCAAAGAAAACTTCGCCGGTTTCAGTTACGGTTGCAACGACACTTGCAAAATAAGCAAATAACATGGCAATTGAAACAGGAACATCCATGCCTAGTGTTCGTGCTTTAAGGCTACGCCACGCATTCATGTAAAAAGGTAAGGCGGAATAAAGCATTACTGGCGTTGCAAAAACTAGACTGACATAACGCAGGTAATTACGAAATTCTGCGTCGAGATCACCAAATACTTCTAAGTAAAGAGCAACAGCAAGCATCATTACTTGCATTGTTGCTAATCCAGCAATACCTAAACGATATAAATATTGCTTCATTGAACGATGATATTCTTCTTCTTGTTTGTCTGCTTCAAAAGGTGCAGCTTTATAGCCCAACTGATGGATTAAAGTTAGTAGGGAGCTGAGCTCTGTTTCTTCTGGATTCCAACTGAGTAATGCTCTGTGTGTTGATGTATTTACTTTTATTTGATGAATGCCTTTAGCGGCTGAAAGTTGTTTTTCAATTAACCATGCACAGGCAGCACAAGAGACTCCGTCAAGTGACAATGTCACTTCACGATAATTATCATTTGTTCTCACAAACTCCTTTTGAATTTCTTCGTGATCATAATGAGTAAGTGCTTTTAATTGTTCAGGGATTAGATCAGCTTTGTCTGCTGGAGCCGTACGATATTGATAATAAGAAGACAGGCCATTTTCAACGATAGTTTGCGCTACTGATTCACAGCCTGGGCAACACATATCACGAGTTTCACCTAAAATATCAACATGAAAATTTGAGCCTGATGGTACAGGCTCATTGCAGTGGTAACATTCCTTCGACATATGGTCTACTTATTTTAATTATTTACCTAAAGGGAAAAAATCTTTGCTAGGGAAGTTAGTTCGGCCTTGAACCATCCATGAACTGTCATGTGGCAGTAATTCAATAAACCAAGGACCAGTAATAGGTTCTTCTAATGTAATGCGGTAAATGCCTTTCGCATCAGAAGTTAAGATCTGCGAGAAATCATGATTTGGTAATGTTCTATGAGTAAAGATAGCCTTAATAGCAGGGTTATGTTCTAACTTACCTTTATCTAACTTTATTTCAATTACGTTATCAAGATTACGGACTTGAGCGTGAATAGCTAAGTTTTGAGCGACTTTAATCTTAGAAAGATCAACATTAATCGCTTTTCCTTTTTTGTAATAATCTTCAGCAACAAGATCGACATCATTTTCTACAAAAAGGACAAACGTTGTAATACAGGCAACAACAACAGTGGCTGGAAGGATAATGAGAAACCAAGGCCAGAACTGCTTATACCAAGGTTGAGGCATAGTAATAATTCCTATAAAAAGATCTTATCGAAAAATAATAAGAAAAGAATAAGCCTCTGATTACACAGAGGCTTTTATTATATTATTTGTTGCTTAAACTCCAAACGTAAGCAGAGAGAAGTTGTACTTTTTCTTCTCCTAATACGTCTTTCCATGCTGGCATTACACCTTGACGACCATTAGCGACAGTTTCTGTAACTGCAGCTCGTGAATCACCAAATAGCCAGTCATTATCAGTCAGATCAGGCGCTCCTAATGCAGGGTTACCTTTACCATCTGTACCATGACAAGCAGCACAAACAACAAAGCGCTGTTTACCTGCCGCTGCTTCTTTAGAGTTTACTTTACGGCCTGATAGGCTAAGCGTATAAGAAACAACTTCTTTTACACCATCAGCACCTAAAGCGTCTCCCCAAGCTGGCATGTTACCAATACGACCTTCCATAATGGTTGTTTTGATAGCTTGCGGTTCGCCACCATATAACCATGCAGTATCAGTTAGGTTAGGGAAGCCAATCATGCCACGAGCATCAGAACCATGACACTGCGAGCAGTTTTGCAAGAATAGACGTTGTCCAACTTTTAGTGCTTCATCATCATTAGCTATATCTGTAATTGCACGGAACTCTGAGGTTCCAGGCTTATATGCAAGTTTTGAAAATGTTTCACCAAAGTTTGTATTTGCATCGTCTAGTTCTCGTGCAAATTGGTCCAGCGTTTTCTCTTTGTGAGAGCGCTCAATAGATGCACGAGATTCTTCAATTGTTCGAACGGTTTGGTCCGAACTAGTCCAACCTAATACTCCTTTAAAGTTACCTAATCCTGGATAAAGGATTAAATAAACAATCGAAAATATTAGTGTTGCCCAAAAAAGATAAGACCACCATTTTGGTAATGGGTTGTTAAGTTCACGAATACCATCGTATTCATGACCCATGTCTTCGCCTTCTTCAATACCTGTTGTATTTTTCAAACAAGCTCGAAGTAAAACAGCACAACCAATCAACGTACCAATAGTAATGACACTTATCCAGAGACTCCAAAAAGTACTCATTGTTTGTCAACTCCTGTCGTTTTGTTGCTTGAAGTAGTATTTTCTTCTTCATCAGCAAAAACCAAGTTGGCAGCTTCTTCAAAGCGTGCTTTTTGTTTTTTGCTGTATGCCCAGAAAATAATGCCTACCATGCTTAAAAACAGAATGACCGTCCAAATTGCATGAATAGTACCAGCGTCCATAGGGACCTCCTTACTTCATTGCATGTCCAAGAGACTGAAGGTAAGCAATTAATGCGTCCATTTCAGTCTTGCCTTTTACTTCTTCAGAAGCATTTTTCACGTCCTCTTCAGTGTATGGAACACCAAAGTTGTCACGGAAAAGGGCGATTTTCTTCGATGTTAGTTCACCATCAAGTACGTTTTCTTCCAACCAAGGGAAGCCAGGCATATTTGATTCAGGAACAACATCACGAGGGTTGATAAGGTGAACACGATGCCACTCATCAGAGTAACGTTGACCAACGCGAGCTAGGTCAGGGCCTGTACGTTTAGAACCCCATAAAAATGGATGTTCCCATACACTTTCACCTGCCACAGAATAGTGACCATAACGTTCTGTTTCTGCTCGGAATGGACGAATCATTTGGCTATGACAAACACTACAACCTTCACGGATATAGATATCACGACCTTCCATTTCAAGAGCGGTATAAGTACGTAGGTTTTCTACCGGTTCTGTTGTTTGTTTTTGGAAAATTAGAGGAGTAATTTCAACTAATGCACCAAAACTAATAGCAACAACGATAAGAACCGCAAGAAGACCAACATTTTTTTCTATGATTTCATGACGATTAGAACTCATAACATGGTCTCCTTAATGTGCCGGTTGTGGAATAGCTTTTAGGCTGTTCTTCGGAGCAGTAACGGTCTTATATGTATTGTATGCAAGTAAGAACATTCCTGATAAGAAGATTAAACCACCTATAAAGCGAACAAAGTAATATGGGTATGAAGCTTCTAATGATTCAACAAAGCTGTATGTTAATGTACCGTCTGCATTTACTGCACGCCACATTAAGCCCTGCATAACACCAGATATCCACATTGCTACGATATAAAGAACGGTACCAATTGTCGCTAACCAGAAGTGAACATTGATTAGTGATACAGAGTACATACGCTCTTGACCAAATAGCTTAGGAATTAGGTGGTACAAAGAACCAATTGAAACCATTGCAACCCAACCTAAAGCACCAGAATGTACGTGACCGATTGTCCAGTCAGTATAGTGAGATAGGGCGTTTACTGATTTAATTGCCATCATCGGACCTTCAAAGGTAGACATACCATAGAAAGACAAAGACACAATTAGGAAACGTAAGATAGGATCATAACGAAGTTTATGCCAAGCACCAGATAACGTCATAATACCATTGATCATACCGCCCCATGATGGCGCGAATAGAACTAATGACATCACCATACCAAGTGACTGAGTCCAGTCAGGTAGTGCGGTGTAATGCAAATGGTGAGGACCTGCCCAGATATAAAGAGAAACTAATGCCCAGAAGTGAACAATAGATAAACGGTAAGAGTAAACTGGACGCTCAGCTTGTTTTGGTACGAAGTAATACATCATACCTAAGAAACCAGCAGTTAAAAGGAAGCCTACCGCATTATGGCCGTACCACCATTGAACCATCGCATCAACCGCACCTGAGTACATTGAATACGATTTTGTCAGAGATACAGGAACCGCAAGGCTATTCACAATATGAAGAACAGCAACGGTTAAAATGAAGGCTCCAAAAAACCAGTTCGCTACGTAAATATGAGATGTTTTACGCTTAAACAAAGTTCCAAAGAAGACGATGGCATACGCAACCCAAACTAGTGTAATAGCGATATCAATCGGCCATTCTAATTCTGCGTATTCTTTACCTGATGTAATGCCTAGAGGCAGCGTAATTGCTGCTGCTAGAATAATTGCTTGCCATCCCCAGAAGGTGAACGCAACTAATGGACCACCAAACAAACGTGTTTGACAAGTTCTCTGCACAACATAATAAGATGTTGCGAACAGGGCACTTGTGCCGAATGCGAATATTACTGCATTAGTATGCAGAGGTCGCAAACGGCTATACGTTAGCCATGGTGTATCGAAATTTAGTTGCGGCCAAACTAACTGAGCGGCAATTAGTACACCTACACCCATGCCAACAATACCCCAAAGTATGGTAACTAAAGAGAACTGACGAACAACGGTATAGTTGTAGTTTTGTTCATGCTGCTGTACTTGGCTCATAATTGCATGCTTCCACTTTTATTATTAACTACACTTTACTTTCCCTAGTGCGAACAAAATGTTCGCAATGCCATCCAAAATTCTATTTCTAAATAATTAAATTTGTGACTCTTTTATTTTGAAATATCCTTTTTTAATGCAAAAATGGCATTTTCGGCATCAATGATACTTCACTTAAAAATTGAATGACAGTTGGTGGCCACATTAAATTTACGGTTAAGCAACATTTTTTCTCTTTTTTTGAACTAGATAACAAAGGTTTTTACAACTATGGCAGTGGAAAAGTTAACAGGACCCCGTTTATTTCAACTTATTTTCTTATTATTTGTCTTAATCGCCGCATTTACTTGGAGAACAATTACCTACGTTCCCGAAAGTGGTTTAACATCTAACAGTGAATTATCAACGGCATGTGATATGACAGAGCAAGCATGTTTGATTAATATTGATAATAATCAATTCATTATTGATGTTGCCTCAAGACCGATACAGCAAAATGCTGAGATGATTGTTAACATTAAAGGCGAGGATATTGCCTTAAATCTTCAAGCAAAAGGTGCCGACATGAATATGGGCATATTGAAATTCACAAAAGAATTAAAGGGCGGTGATGTAGCGTCTTATTCAACCTTTGTACCTAAATGTAAACATAATGAAATGAAATGGTTAGTTATGATTACAGCAGATGGGAAAAATGAAGAAATCATATTTACTGCAAAAAAATAATTTCTTTTCATAGGGTTAAATAGATAACGTTCAAAAATCAAGCGCTCGAACATAAATATGTAAAATATACATATAACTATGACTATTTGGAGCAATTTTGAAGATAATTAGTGGTGTTTCGCAAAAAAACAATTCATATGATGCTGTATATGACTGTATCCGAAATATGGCTACTGAACAATCTGCTCCAAATTTAATATTATGTTATTTCACTGAACGGCATAATAAAGAAACGATCATCTCGACATTAAAGAGTCAGTTTCCGTCTAGTAAAATTCATGGATGCACATCTTGCCAAGGAATCATGACTGATCAAGGATTTGCTGATGACCACTCAATAGCTGTATGGGGGATTTTCGATTCCGGTTTAGGTTGCTATGGGACGAGTATCAGTCAGTTTATTTCCCACTATGATATAGAGTCATTAACAATCCACCTACTAGAGGAAGCGATTAAAGATAGTGGCAGGGAAGGGGAATTACCTTCGTTAGTATTATTACATGCAACTTCAGGCCATGAAGAAAAAATAATTTCAGTTATTGATACTTTTTTTGGTTCTCCTGTTCCACTTATTGGTGGCACAGCTGCAGACAATCACAATCAAGGTTTATGGAGTGTCTTTACACAAGACGGTTGCGTGAAAAGCGGTATTTCAATTTCAGTTTTCTATCCTTCCTGTAAAGTATCTTATTCATTTCACTCAGGATACGCTCCTTCAAATGTATCTGGTATAGCAACAAAAACAGATAAACGAACTATTTATGAAATAGATAACCGTCCAGCTCTTGAAGTATATAAAGAGTGGACGAATATGTCTTGTTTGTTAAACAAAAGCGCAAATTTATTAGAAAACATGGCTCAATACCCATTCGGACGTATTGCTGGTTATATGTATGATATTCCATACTTTAAACTTGCACATCCAACTAAGATAACGAATGATGGAGGGATTGAGTGCTTCGCAAATATATATGAAGGCGAAGAAGTATTTGTTATGTATGGAGAAAAAGACCAAATCATATCACGACCTCAACGGGTTATTGACTCTGCAACGAATTTTAAACAAGAGAAATTTGTCCCAATTGGTGGCATTAATATTTTTTGTGCAGGTTCAATGATGCACATTAAATCCTCTATGTTAGATGTCTGTGATTCGGTGAATGCAGCAATGCACGGAGCTCCTTATATTTGCCCATTTACTTTTGGTGAACAAGGTCGTTTTACTGGTGGGGAAAATGCTCACGGTAACTTAATGGTATCAACCGTTTTATTTCATAATTAGGTATTGTCTGTGAAAAATCATTCTGAAAAAGAACAATTTCAAGAAATACTGTTGGAATTAAAACGAAGTAAAGAACGTGAAGCTCAACTTCATAAAGAAAATCAAGTTATTTTGCGTGGTTTATCTGCCATTTCAGATGCACAAACGAAAGAAGATATTTTTAATGGTTTATTAAATGTCATTAAGGAATTTGTTGAGTTTGATAACGCTATTGTTGTTTCATCAACCGATAAAGATAATTTTTCAGTTTTAGCATCAACAAATCCATATTTTGATAATTTAGAGTGGTCGTATAACGATCTCTTTTATCGTGCTTGCCATGATGAAACCATCGTATTATTCCAACCACATAAAACAAAAGCATTTTTATTTAAGAATTCAGACCTACAAAGTTTATTTTCTTCTGTTGCAATATGTGGCCTGAAGTCCCATTCGGGTTATGCTGTAATAATTTTAGCATGCTCAAGATTTGGAGCTTACTCGACATTAGAAAAAGATAAAATTGAACGCTTTATGCCATTAGTAGAGCGGGCAGTCATTGATATCGATTATAAAGAACGTCTCAATGCGATGGTTTCACTTAAAACAAAAGAGCTTTTCTTAAGTAAGGAACGTTTTCAAGATTTTGCTGAAACCGTCGGAGACTGGTTCTGGGAAACGGATCCTCAATTTAATTTTACTTACTTGTCTGATACTAAAATAAATAACACATCAATCATATCTCAAAATCTACTTAGCTTGATCAGCAATGATTTCATTAACTCTACGATAATTGAATCAGAAAAAAAGCTTGAACCATTTCATGAAGTGGAATGGAATCCTGATATTTTCAATAATAAAGTTTGGTTAAGCCTTAGTGGTAAACCATTTTTCGATGAGTTTGGTACTTTTGTTGGTTACCGAGGCACAGCAAAAGATATCTCTGCTAGAAAAAAACGAATCAGAGACATTCAAACTGCAAAAACTGAAGCTGAAAAAGCAAATAAAGCAAAGTCACAGTTTCTGGCTATGATGAGTCATGAAATTAGAACACCATTAAACTCGATACTTGGTCTTGTGGATGTGTTTCATAGTAGTTTACTTTCAGAAGAGCAATTAGATTGGCTCAATCAAATGGAAAGCTCTTCTCAATTACTGCTTACAATAATCAGTGACGTACTTGATATATCCAGAATTGAAGCTGGAACATTTGTTTTAAACGAACAACCAATTGATTTATTGAGATCTTTAAATACATCTATTAATTTTTTAAACACAAGAGCTAAGGATAAAGGGATTACTTTAACTGTTACGGCGTCACAAAATATACCTAAATATGTTTTTGCTGACGCAACTAGGTTATCTCAAATAATCTTCAATTTAGTTGGCAATGCGATTAAATTCACTAATCATGGACATGTCGCTGTTAAAATCGATAAGTTACCTAATAATTCAATATCTATATCAGTTACTGATAGCGGAATTGGCATTGCTTCAACAACATTAGAGCAATTATTTAAACCATTTGTGCAAGCAGACAGTTCAATAACTAGAAAATACGGTGGAACTGGTCTTGGTTTAGCTATTATTAAGCGCTTAGTTGAACTAATGCAAGGAACAATAGCAGTAGAAAGCCGCTTAAATGTAGGCAGTACTTTTAAAATAACTCTGCCTTTAAAAGAGATCAGCAATTTACCGAAACAATTAAATAATGAAGCTAAAGAATTGGTTAATCAGCGTAGCTTAAATATTTTGTTAGCAGAAGATAATAAAGCAAATCAAGCTGTTCTTCAGATATTGCTAGAAAAACAGGGCCACCATGTATCAATAGTCAGTAATGGTGAAGAGGCTATTTCAATATTTAAACATCAGATAAACTGTCAGTTTTTTGATGTGGTTCTTATGGATGTATCGATGCCAGTTAAAGATGGTATCAGTGCAACAACTGAATTAAGAAAGTTAGGTATCGAGCTACCCATAATAGCAATCACAGCACATGCAATGGAGACAGAAAAAGAAATGTGTTTGGAAGCTGGTATGAACGATTTCATATCAAAACCAATCAGAGCAAAAGACTTATCAGATATTTTAATCAAGTACAGTTCTTAAGTAACTTAGCTTGTAACAATCAGGCTAATAATCAATAGATAAATACGAAGTATTATTTAATGATTATTAGCTATTTTATGGTAAATACGATTATGGTTAAATTGAAGCGAAAAACAGTGAAGATAAGAGATAGTGTAGCATTACAAGCAACAATCTATATAACCCTAAACCCTATTTAACATAATATACATAATGCGCACTAAAGTGTTAGGTTAATTATCAGAGAAAATCGGCTTTAAAATGCTATTTTTGCTTATTAGTATCATATGGTTTCAAGTTTTCTTTTATGCTTCTTATACTATCTTAGTTTTCTGTTTATGATTCATTTCTTTAAATCACTCATTTAAGTGTATCGTCATTTTTGCTATTCACTCGTTCTACTAAATTATCCTGGCACTTTAAGTCAATACTTGGTGATATCTTACGTTTTAATTTGTTATTACTTTAATCCACCAGTAAACTGTATCTGTTATTTTTAAATAGTTACATTGTCACAATATCTATTACTATTCAATATGGGACTTTCCATGAATCACTGTAAATCAATGCTATTATCTCTGTCTTGTGTTCTTTCATTATCTGGATGTGCTAGCTATTCAGTTACAGAACAAGAAATGACAGATTACCTATCTAATGAAGTTCATGTTGAAAAATCTGTAGGTATTCCTGGTGTGCTTTATGCGCAAGTAAATGTTGAAGATGTGAATGTCACTATTGGCCGTGTAGATGCGAATCGAATTGCCGTTTATGCAAATACAACCGCTGATGTTGAGATCATGAATCAACTAACCCAGAATTTGGCTTTATCTCTAGAGTTCAGTGCGATTCCTGAATACGATAAAAAAACAGGTGAAATTTATTTAAAAGCACTTAGATTAGAAAAATTTGAAGATCAAAATGGCGAATTGCCGCAAGATATTGCTGCTCTATTAAAACCCGCGGTTTCAATTATTGGTTATGCACTTTCAAATGAACCAGCATATAAGCTCGATTCCAATAAACTTAAAGAATCTCTTATTAAGTCTTCTGAACCTAATTTAGTTATAAAAAACAATAAGCTAGTGATTGAGTTATTTGATTAATTAGATACACGAAAGCGAGTTATAGTGCATTAAGTGTAATAAAGAAGCTCCTATTTAAGGAGCTCATGCAAGTCAGCTTTTAATGAAGAAACAGTGCGGCTAACCTTTTCTGTTTTTGATGCTTCACTAAGTAAATATTCAATGGTATCTGATAGCGTTGAATCTAAATCTTGCGCTCTTAACGAGAGTTTTTCCCATACTCGATAATCAAGATCAATAGACTTCTTACGAGTATGCTCTTGTTCTGCATTAAAATGACGTTTACGTTTAGCCCTTATTGCTTGTTTAAGTTTATTTTCAAGCTCTGGATTCATGTGTTTTTGAATCCACTCAAGCGCTTTAACGGGTTCATGTTCAAGTTTTACAAACTCATCAACCCATTTTTTTTGTTCACTTGAATCAATATAACAAGTAATAGATTCTCCCATACGGTGCTTATTGAACAAATACATCCATTTCCAACCAGCTTCTAGGTTTTCAAGTTGTTGGTACTTCATAATAAGTCACTCGTTATAAAAGAAAATGTTGGGTGACAGTGTAACTGTAGACACTGGCAAGTTCAATTAAATAACAACAAATATGAGATTCTGATCTAATTGCTAATGTAAGCTCTGAAAAATCAGACGTTTTACATTATGTCATGTATAATCGATTTTATTTTTTAGTCATAAGTAAGCATGCAGTTAGTAGACACGCCATTTACAATTTCACCAAATTTCGCGCATATCGAAAATGATTTGAATAATGCACTCTTATCTGAAGTTCAAGACGCCTACTCTTTGCAACCTCGATTAGTTCAAGCCCTGACGAATTTCTCTCAAATCAATGGCATTAATATACTTCAGTTAACCGCATTAGATAACCGAGTTTATCGTGAATATGTTGCAACATGGCTAAAGAATAATAGTAAGAACCGTGTTGATCAAGATAGCAATGTGCCGGTTATTATTGCTGAAAGTGCATCTGAAGCAGAGTTATTTGGTATCTATCATAATAAATCTGATAGTTTAGAATCAGGTTTACTTCAACAAGCTAATGGTGGTTTTTTAATTATATCGCCAAGTATCTTGCTTGCTAATCCATATTTATGGCCTAGATTAAAAAGTCTACTGCAAGGCAGTCCTATAACGATTCCTTCAAGTGATCTTAAATCACCTAAAACAACAAGCCATCAACTGTTTGTCGATGTAAAATTAATCATCGTTGGTGATCGCGCTTTATTAGGTGAAATTGAACAACTAGAACCCGATTTACTTGCTGGCATGTCCATGTATTCTGAGTACGAATTTGATACAAAAATATCAAGTGACAGCGTAACTGCTTACGTTCAGCTCATTAATGCTATATTGAACGATAATGGACATTTACCACTAAATGATGGCTTATCGTTATTGCCATTATTAAAAGTTGGCGCACGTGAGTGTGAAGATCAAACTCGATTAAATTTATGTTTAATTTGGCTAAATTCATTTTTGGCTCAAGCTTCATTAGCTTCTGAATCAAAAACCAGTGTTTGTGCAGCCGATTTTAATCGTGCTATTGAATCTAAATACTATATTGAATCTTATTTACCATCACGTGCGTTAGACGATATTCTCGAAAACAACATTCTTATTGAAACTCAAGGTGAAAAAGTTGGCCAAATTAACGGGCTAACCGTCGTATCTGTTCCAGGGCACCCTATTTCTTATGGTGAAGCTTCACGCATTTCTTGTGTTGTACATACTGGTGATGGCGAGCTATCTGATGTTGAACGTAAAGTGGAACTTGGTGGTAATATTCATGCTAAGGGCATGTTGATCATGCAAGCTTATATCTTAAGCCAACTTGATTCTCGTGAACCTTTACCTTTTACCGCTTCAATGGTATTTGAACAATCTTATTGTGAAGTTGATGGTGACAGCGCTAGCTTAGCTGAATTATGTGCATTATTAAGTGCCCTATCAATTAAGCCAATAACTCAAAGTATCGCTATTACAGGCTCTGTCGATCAGTTTGGTTCTGCTCAGCCTATTGGCGGTGTTAACGAAAAAATTGAAGCCTTTTATCAGTTATGCCAAAAACGTGGGTTAACTGGTGAGCAAGGTGTTATTATCCCAGCAACAAATGGAATTAATCTTGTACTTTCCGATGATGTCGTTCAAGCTGTAGAAGATAACTTATTTACTATCTACCCTGTAAATAACGTTGAAGAAGCAGTTGAGATTTTATTGGGGTTACCATTACAGTCAGAAGAACATGAGTCTATTTTCTCTTTAATTGCTCAACATATTGAAGAGGTTGAACATCATCCAACTCATTGTTCCGCTTTATTATGTCGAATAAAACACTGGTTTAACCAGCGCTGATCAGACTTGATATGAGTACAAGTGTTAGCTAGAATTTCTGCAACTTATTTAGGAGTAATACTTTAATGCAAAACAAACCTAGTTCTTATGATCGCGAAGATTTACTAGCATCAAGCCGCGGCGAATTATTTGGCCCAAATGGTCCACAACTACCTGCACCAAATATGCTAATGATGGATCGCATCCCTCTTATGTCTGAAACAGAAGGTGCATTTGGTAAAGGTAAAGTGATCGCAGAGTTAGATATTACTCCAGATCTTTGGTTCTTTGATTGTCACTTCCCTGGCGACCCTGTAATGCCTGGCTGTCTTGGCCTTGATGCTATGTGGCAATTAGTTGGTTTCTTCCTTGGCTGGATTGGCGGCGAAGGTAAAGGTCGTGCTTTAGGTGTGGGTGAAGTTAAATTCACAGGCCAAGTACTTCCTACTGCGAAAAAAGTAACTTACGAAATCGATTTTAAACGTGTTATCAACCGTAAACTGGTTATGGGCCTTGCTGATGGTCGTGTACTTGTTGATGGTAAAGAAATCTACGTAGCAAAAGATCTTAAAGTTGGTCTTTTCCAAGATACATCGGCATTCTAATTAAACTATTCTTTAGAGTGATTAAAAGCTAGCTCGGGGCTAGCTTTTTTATTGCTACATATAATAAGTTATAGTGCGCTAGTGCTGTTTTGTAACTTATATTACCTACTCTAGGTGTTAGGTTACTTTAACTCGTTTTTCGTCAACTCTAGAAAAAAATTAAAGCCTCATATAGAGGCTTTAATTTTAAAATTCTTTTTATTTTATGGGTTTACTTAAACAAACCGGACTGTTTGTCGTCTCTTGCGTCCCGCCAGCCTCCTAGCCAACATGAACGAGCATCCATTGATTGATATGGGCAATGCTCTGATGAGCGACCATTTAAGCCTGCTTTATACCCTTGTGATTGTGCTCGTTCTAAACGGTCACGCTTTTGTCTCTTCATAGTTCAGTCCTCATAGATGGAAAGCATGTTGCTTCATAAATGTACTACTTTACTACTTCACCCTTTTATTTAGTTAGGGTTCATCATGAACATTTCATGATGACAATATTAAGAATCGACTAATTTTGTGTGTTTTTCAAGTATAAAAAAAGCCTGAAACCACATAATGTGACTTCAGGCTTAATCTTATTAATTAAGTTTTATTTAATTCGCTTACGCATGAAACCAAATAAACCTAGCATGGTCAAAGCACCAAAGCCTAAACCCGCACCTTTACGTTCTGTTGCTGTGCTATCATAGTTACGAGGCTGTATTACTGAAGCATCAGACCCAACAATTGGAACTAACTTAACCGCTACAACTTTTTCAGTCCCATTACCATCACCACAATATGCGTTATGTGATGTAGAGTCATAGCCTCCTGAACACTTCACCGCGGTTGCAGAGATAACACCGGCATCATTGATGTCACTGGCATCATAGATACGATATTGGTTGTTGTTACTGCTTTCAGAACCACCATTTGTTAAATCATCAAGAAGCCAAGCTTTATTTTTAAATATCGATCTTCTAGCAGTAATTGCAGCTTCTTCTGAAGAATCGGTTTTAGGTGTCATGCCATACGGATAAATAAATGCACGTTGGCGACGCTGTTTACCATCGTATTCACGGTGATTTTCAGAGTCAATACGACCAACAATTTCATTGAAATTGTTAATGCCACCCATTTCACCACCAGCACCATCAAAGAAGATACCACCATAGAAGAATGAAGCATTAATTGAACTTGCTGATGCATCAGGAACAATGAACAAACGATTCGATGCGGCACCATTTTGCGGGAAGCCACCAGAACGTTTGGCTTGGCCAACCACAACTAAGTTTTTATTAATATTGGTCGCTACTGAATTAGAGTTGATGTTATCACCACTAATATCAACTTGAGCATTATAAATTAATGCTGAGCTCCAAGTAGCTGAAGTCGGTGTCGCTGAATTACCTATAAAAATAGTCGCATTCATATGCTGATCGCTGTAGTTATTATAACCTACGCCATAAGTCTTACCACCAGCACTATCAATATAGAAATCACGCATGCTGCCTTGTGCGTAATAATCACCATCAACGTCATATCCACCAGCCCTTGGAATCGATACAAAACCTGAAGCACTCCAAATAGCTGGCGCTGATGAGTAATAATAACGCTCACCACCTATGCCACTCTTAGATGAAGTGCTACCAACCGTATACGTTCCATCACTGGCCCAGGCTCGAGATTGAGCTTTTGATGTTAAGGTAGAATTTGTTACAGCAGAAAAAGCTTCATTACGCTTACTTGAAGTACTAAAGTTACCAACTGGCTGGCCACTAGGATCCAATGAGTTAATAACAGTATTAATCGCACCAGATGGTTTTTCAGCACTACCTTCAATAAATGCTAATGAGTTAGGTGTATTACTGCTATATGTTTCATTGTACCAACTAGACCAACGATCAGAAGCCCAGTATTCACACGTTGCATAACCTAGCTGATAGAAGCAATAGTCTTCAAAGCCGTCATAATCATCTTCAATATAGCCAAATGAGTTATCCATTGCGAAAGGAACTTCTTCACGATATGAAAAACCATCAGGACGATTACGAGTTTCACCAGCTAATTTGTAACTAGCTCCATCACCACAATCGTTAACAAAACACCCTTTTGGATCAGATGTTGTACCTGGCTCAATCGCAGTTCCATATACTTCATTACCAGAAACACCTGGAGCTACTTCCACCACTTTATAAAGCGCTGCTTGCGCAGGAAGCGCAGCAGACACCAAAACAGCTAATGTGGTTAATTGTAATTTACTACTCATTTAACTTCCTATTGTAGAGCTTCAAGTTCTTCCCAACGCTCGAATGCCACTTCCAACTCTTGCTCTGCTTGAGCCAAGCGAGCCAAGACAGGTTCTGTCACCTTCGGCTCTTGTTGGAAGAAAGTTGCGTCGTTCACTTTCTCTTGAAGTTCTGTAATTTCGTTTTCTAGTTTCTCTAAAAGTTCAGGTAGCTGTTCAAGCTCACGCTGTAACTTATAAGATAATTTCTTTGGTTTCGCTTGCACTGTTGTTTCTTTAATTTCAACAGTTTCTGGCTTCTTCTTGGTTACTTTAGGTGCCATTGCATCACGAGCGGCCTGTACATTAGCACGTTGTTGCTGTGCATCGTGATAACCACCTACGAATTCTTCGATCTGGCCCTCACCTTCGAAGATCCAACTTGTCGTAACTGTGTTATCAACAAACTGACGGTCATGGCTTACTAATAATAACGTACCCTGATAATTGGCAAGTAATTCTTCTAAAAGTTCCAATGTTTCGATATCTAAATCATTGGTTGGTTCATCAAGAATCAATAAATTATTAGGACGAAGGAATAAACGAGCAAGTAATAAACGGTTTTTCTCACCACCAGACAATGCTTTAACTGGTTGACGAGCACGTTTTGGAGAGAATAAGAAATCTTGTAAATAACTTAATGCATGACGCTCACGGCCACCAACAGTGACTTCTTGTTTACCATCAGCTAAGTTATCAATAACTGTTTTTTCAGGATCTAACGCTTCACGGTATTGGTCAAAGTAAGCCACTTCTAACTTAGTGCCACAGTGCAAACGGCCTGATTCAGGTTGTAATTGGTCAAGCATCAGTTTTAATAATGTACTCTTACCACAGCCATTTGGACCAATTAAAGCGATACGGTCACCACGCATGACATTAAAGCTGAAGTTTTTAACAATTGTCTTGCCTTCAATAGCGTAATTAATGTTTTCCGCTTCAAAAACAATCTTGCCTGAGCGACTTGATTCATCAACTTGAATGTTCGCTTTACCCATTACTTCACGACGTTCTGAACGCTCGCGACGTAATTGTTTTAAAGCACGCACACGCCCCTCATTACGAGTACGACGCGCTTTAATACCTTCACGAATCCATGCTTCTTCTTGAGCAAGCACTTTATCAAATTGGGCATTCTGCTCTGCTTCTACACGCAGCATCTCTTCTTTCGCAAGTAAATAACCTTCATAATCACCAGGGAAAGAAGATAATTGACCACGATCCAAATCAACAATACGTGTCGCCATTGATTGAATAAATGCACGGTCATGCGAAATAAAGATAATCGAACCTTTAAAATCTTTTAAGAAGGTTTCAAGCCATTCAATCGTTGTCACATCTAAGTGGTTCGTCGGTTCATCAAGAAGAAGAACATCAGGATTAGACACTAAAGCACGAGCCAGTGCCGCTTTACGCTGCCAACCACCAGATAAATCCGTTAAAAGTGTATGACCATCCAGTTTTAGTGATTCAAGTACCGATTTAATACGCGTATCAAAGTGCCAAGCACCTAGGTGATCAATTTTTTCTTGAGCACGAGAAAGCTTATTAATGTTTGATTCGCTTGGGTCAGTCTCTAGTAGATCAAGCAGACGGTGATATTCTTTTAAATATTCACCTGCCTCTGCTAATCCTTCAGAAACATAGTCAAAAACCGTTCCCGCTTCATTTCGAGGTGGATCTTGTTCTAAACGTGAAACCACCACATCTTGATTAATTTGTAATTTGCCGTCATCCATAATGATGTCACCAGCAATTACCTTCATAAGCGTCGATTTACCCGCACCATTGCGACCAACCAAACAAACACGCTCATTTTCTTGTAAAGCGAAATCAGATTTATCTAATAACGGATGATCGCCAAAAGCCAGTTGTCCGTTATTAATTGTAAGTAATGCCATTATCTTCTAACCAATTCTTTAGTTGTGATGCATCAAAGGGCCAATTCAGCTCAGATAAGCCATTCGCCACTACAGGAATAGTGACACCGTAACGAGAAAAAAGCTCATCGTTAAATGCAATATCGACGGTATCTACTTGTTCCATATCTACACCCACCTCAACAAGCAAGTCAAACGCTTGCTCGCAAAGATGGCAGCCTTCCGTGCTATAGAGAGTGATCATTATCTCTTAGTCTTCCTTGTGGGTAATAATCCAACAGTTATGGATATGCTTGTTACGTGCAAAATCAAGAGGCAAAGTTTGCTTAGAAATATTCTTCGCTTTAAGCCCTGCTTTCTCTAATGCCGCATCATCCATTTTGAAGTTACGTTTATTGTTAGAGAATACAATAGTACCGTTCTCACGTAGCATACGTTTTAAGTTTTCAAGCAACATAATGTGATCACGCTGTACATCAAACGTTTGTTCCATACGCTTAGAGTTAGAGAACGTTGGTGGGTCGATAAAGATTAAATCGAATTCACCGTCCGCTTGTTGTAGCCATTGTAAACAGTCAGCTTGTAAGAATTGATGTTGTGTCCCCGTTTGACCATTGGTATTCATGTTCTTCTGCGCCCACTCTAAGTAGGTACGAGACATATCAATCGTCATGGTAGATTTAGCACCACCACAAGCAGCATGAACGGTTGCTGAACCTGTGTAAGCAAATAGGTTTAGGAAGTCTTTTCCTGCTGCCATTTCACCTAACATTTTACGAGTCAATTTATGATCTAAGAATAAACCGGTATCTAAGTAATCTTGTAGGTTAACAATCAGTTTCACACCGTACTCTTCAACATCAAAATAACGAGATTTCTCTGCCAGTTTTTGATATTGATTTTTGCCTGATTGTTTTTGACGAACTTTTAAAATAACGTTATTTGTTTCAACACCCGTTACTAGAACCGTTGCACGGATCATATCCGTTAAACGACGACGCGCTTTATCTTCTGAAATCGTTTTTGGTGCTGCGTATTCTTGAATGATGATGTAATCTTTATAAACATCAATTGCTGCATTGTAATCTGGTAAGTCAGCATCGTAGATACGGTAACAATCTAGCTTCTCTTTACGTGCCCATTTACCAATCTTGCCAATGTTCTTTTTAAGACGGTTCATGAACTCAGGAGCTACCTCAACACTTACCGCTTCTTTACGTTCAGCAGATTCAGTAATTGAGTAGTTTTTCTGAACACAAGGTAATGCACCATTGTTCAATTTAAATTGCTTATCTGCACGCATACGTAAACAAGCAAGTAGATCATCATTGCTTGAATAGATAGATGCCGTACAACCGCCAAATACTTCTTTTAATTGACGACCAAATTCGCTGTACAGTGCAATCAATGCAGGCTCTGTACTTAGACGCTCACCATAAGGAGGGTTACAAAGAATAACACCGTTTTCAAACCCTTCTGGACGCTCAACTTTGGTTGCATCACCCACATCAAATGTAATTAAATCTTCAACGCCTGCACGACGTGCGTTTTCACGAGCCGTTTGAATGACACGGTAATCACGATCAAAACCGTAGAAACGAGCATCAACTTTCTTAACGCCACGGCGACTCTTTACACGAGCCTCAGAACGAATCTCAGCCCAAAGCTCAGCATCAAAATCATTCAGTGCTTCAAAACACCACTTCTCACGCTTAACACCAGGAGCCATTTCACATGCCATTAGTGCCGCTTCAATCAGTAATGTACCTGAACCACACATTGGATCTAGTAGAGGTTTTGACTCATCCCATGTACTACGCATAACAAGTGCTGCAGCTAGTGTTTCACGAAGTGGTGCACGACCAGCCTCAGTACGGTAGCCACGTTGGTGCAAACCCGAACCCACTAAATCAAAGCCAAGAATCCCTTTCTCGCCTGATAAACGCATATGAACACGTAAGTCTGGTTCTACTTTACTGATGTTTGGACGTGCTAAGTCAGCCTTTGTAAAACGGTCAACAATCGCATCTTTTACTTTTAACGCACCGTACTGACTATTTCGAATCTCACGGTTAGTACCGTTAAAGTCCACCACTAGCGTTTTATCAGCAGAGAAATAACTAGGCCAGTTAATTGAAGAAGCACCTAGGTATAAGTCCATATCATCACGGACATCGAACTCAGAAAGAATTTGAATGAAACGTGAAGCAATACGGCTCCACAAACAACAACGATAAACGACCTCGATTGGTGCTTCGAATTTAACACCAGCGTGAACCACTTTAGGGTCAGTCACACCAAGTGCAATTAGTTCATCTGCAAGTAAGTTTTCAAGGCCTTTAGAAGTAATGGCTAAGTATTTTTTCATGGGATTCTTTTCGTTATTAAATTGCCTCGCATTATACATGAATCTATATGAAATAGGACATTTAGATAGCAGATAAATAACAACTCTTTTATCCCCTTAATTTCTTTTAAAACAAAAGCTTATTAATCAAACAAGAAAGCAAGCCCAAACCTCGTTTCCACAAAGAAACACAAAATAAAGCAACACCCACCATGAAATCTGGACTATACCAGTGGTAAATTAGTCATGTAATTTACTTACAAAACACGAAAAACAGGGAAAATAATAGTGAAAAGACCTATTTATAGACGTACTAAACTATTGTTCTGAGTGTTGTTTTTTTATACTTCTTGGCTCTAGGTCTCATTTTTAAGAGTTTAAATGTTGAACGTTTTCAGCATTAGCACCTTTAGAAATCTAAATACCACGATGTGACTCACCTATTTCAAGCAAACGATTAGATAGATAAATACAATCCAACAAGACAGCATTTAGCCGTTCTATAGATGCATATTAATACTATTGTGAGGTATGTATTTAATTAGAGAAGTGTTGGTTGATAGCGGTATCAAAGAAAGGAAACGTCGCTTTGCCTTAACCTACCATTGCATAGTACGAAGAGTTGACTACCTGCATTGGAGCCATGCGGTCATGCATTACTTTAATTGGTTCACAAAACGCCATGTATTTAGTCGGATTTAGAGCGAAAGCGTCCATGTCCACCAACATACACATACTGGCACATTCGTAGTTCTCAACAATAATGAAGTGCCCTTCCCCTAAATCATTCTTAAGAGAGATAACTTCACCTTCTTCTGGAGCATAGCCTGCATCGCTTTGAGTATCAAAAAACCAGCTTTTAGGAAGCATAGGCTTATGAAAACGTTTAGCTGCTACACAATTAAGAGCGAGCTCTACTTTACGAGGTTCAGATAAAGGGAGATAAGAAATGTGTTCAACGAACATTTGATAGGCAGATGCATCATCTACAGAGAATTTGCACTCAGAAAATGCGCCTTCAACTAATACTTTATGTGGAAGGTTTACACAAAAGACCATATCCATGCCCAAATCAAGCATTAGAGATTGTGCTTTATTATCGTAATACCAAGTCCATGTATCACTAGGTTTAAGCATTATGAATTCTCTCTTGAAAATGGGAAAAATCCCGTGCCAGCCAAATATCAATGGATGCAATTTTATAGCGAAAATTTCCGTCTGTTTTCGCGTAAAAAATTCATTGATGCAATTAACTGTTAATTTTACAAGAGGTTAGCAATAAAAAAAGGGGAAAATATTATTCTCCCCTTTCTTAAAATCATTTGTAATCAACTTACTGTTGAAATTTTAGCCTTAAATGTTGTTGACAATATCTCGAACAAGGCCAGGACCTTTATAAATAAATCCAGAATATACTTGAACAAGTTCTGCACCAGCAACCATCTTCTCTTTTGCTGCTACATAAGAGTCAATACCACCTACACCTATAATTGGTAGGTTGTCGCCAAGCAATTCTTTAAGACGGCGAACAACTTCAGTACTGCGAGTTTGAACTGGACGTCCACTTAAACCGCCCATCTCTTCAGCATGCTTCATGCCTTCAACCATTGAACGATCTAATGTTGTGTTTGTGGCAATCACACCATCAATTTTATATTTGATCAATGATTCTGCAATTTGAGTCAATTCATCGTCTTCTAGATCCGGAGCGATCTTAAGTGCAATAGGTACATACTTACCGTATTTCTCTGCTAACTCTTTTTGTTTCTCTTTTAATTGAGATAAAAGATCATCTAACGCTTCACCATACTGAAGAGTTCGAAGTCCTGGAGTATTTGGAGATGAAATGTTTATCGCAATATAACCTGCATATTGATATACCTTTTCCATGCAGATTAGGTAATCTTCCGTGCCCTTTTCAATTGGTGTATCCTTGTTTTTACCAATGTTAATGCCGATAACGCCATCGAATTTTGCTTTCTTAACGTTCTCAACAAGGTTATCTACGCCTAGGTTATTAAATCCCATACGGTTAATAATACCTTCAGCTTCAATAAGACGGAACAAGCGTGGTTTATCATTACCAGATTGAGGACGAGGTGTTACAGTGCCAACTTCTACAAATCCAAAACCCATAGCGCCAAATGCTTCAATACATTCACCGTTTTTATCAAGGCCAGCAGCAAGGCCAACAGGATTTTTGAATTTAATACCCATCACTTCTACCGGTTTAGAAGCAAGGTTTTGACGATAGAAGATATCAAGAGGAGTGCCGTTGAAGCGTTTGAAATTTTGAATTGCTAGGTCATGTGCTTTTTCAGCATCAAGTTTGAAAATGCCAGCTCTGGCGATGCGATATAACATTGTAACTCCAAAATTAAGTCCCGTATAAACGGGGAGACATTATTCACTGATTTTATTCACAATTCAAACTTAATCGTACTTTATTCATAATTAATTATTGCAAACTGACATCTCACATTTATCAAAATTATTATATATTCATTCTTTCCGATTAAAAATGTAAGTAAATGAGAAAATTCTCGGGGTAATAAAAAAGGAAAGTGAATAAAAAATCACTTTCCTTATAGAAGAGCAAACGTTTGGCTTGCCCTATTTTAAGCTATGCTTTTTTATCTTATTACAGCAGAAGAACAACTCAAATTTAATAAGGTTAATTCTCTCAATGCGACTGAAAATTTAGCAAATTCGTGCACAGAACCGACCTTAAATTCATTCAAGATACTTTCCCAACGCTCTACAGAAGCGGTGTTATTTAAGCACCATTCCTCTATTGCATTTTCGATGCTTGTATCATCTTTATATTCAGCCAAAACCAGTGTTGTTAATTGGCGTTGTTGCCAATCAAGATCTTCCCTAAACGATGCTCGAGCCAAAGCCTGCCAATGATTATCAACTCCTTGGTTGTTAATTTGCTTCAAGAACCAATGAAGCGATAATTTATCACCTAATACATAATATAAACGTGATGCGACAGACACAGGTTGCCCTGCGGCTTCTGCAACTTCTGAAATATCCATCGCTGAATATAAGCTACTTAAGCGTGCTAGCACATTACCAAGTTCACATGGAACCCCTAACTCAAAGTAATGATTCGCTTGTTCAATATGTTCCACCACCTCATCATTAACCAAATACCCATCGAGATTCACTTTAATATCATCAACCGCTGATTTGTATTTTTCGATAAGTGTTTGAATGGACATATTTTGAGAGCCATTACGCAATAACCATCGAGTAACACGACGAATGGTTCGGCGCATTGCAAAGAAGGCTTCATATTGTGCTTCCGTTGTCGCCGTATTATCCAGATCGCGAATTTGCTTAAATAAATCACCAAATTCAAAGATAGCCCGAGTTGCGGCATACGCATTAGCAATATCAGTGACAGCGTAACCTGTTTCTTCTTGCAGACGAGTGATAAAATTGCAGCCCATCTCGTTAACCATCTGGTTGGCTAAACATGTCGCAATAATCTCTGAACGTAATGGATGGTTATCCATTGCAGCTTTATAGTTACGTTGTAACTCAGTTGGGAAATACGTTGTTAATAAATCAGCATGATACGGATTATTTGCGATTTCATCACAAGCTAGCTGATCTTTTAATACCATTTTTCCGTAGGCAACAAGAACAGAAAGCTCTGGACGAGTTAATGCCTGCCCCATTTTCTCACGCTCAATTAAAGTTTCATCGTCTGGAATAAACTCTAAAGCACGATCTAACTTACCTTGTTTTTCCAAGTGGTGAATAAAGCGGATCTGCTCTTTCACCAATGATGTACCTTGTTGCTCTGTTACAGAGATCGATTCAGACTGACAATACGCATCATCAAGAACAATTTCACCGACTTCATCTTCCATTTTCTCAAGAAGTACGTTGCGTTGTTTATAAGTAAGATCACCATTAGCCACTAAGCCATTCAGCAAGATCTTAATGTTTACTTCGTTATCAGAACAATCAACTCCACCAACATTATCAACAAAATCGGTGTTAACTCGACCACCTTTTAGTGCATATTCAATACGCCCTAATTGAGTCATGCCTAAGTTACCACCCTCGCCAACCACTTTAGCATTTAGCTCTGAGCCATTGATACGTAAGGCATCATTAGCACGGTCACCAACATCAACACTGGTTTCTTTACTGGATTTAACGTAAGTACCAATCCCGCCGTTCCATAACAGATCAACCTCCATTTTTAAGATCATCTGAATAAGATCATTTGGAGCAAGAGATTGCTTACGAGTACCTAACATTTTCTGAATTTCAGGAGAAAGTTCGATCGATTTAGCTCGGCGAGAGAAAATACCACCACCTTGAGAGATCAATGATTTATCATAATCTTCCCAACTCGATCCCTGAAGCTCAAATAGACGTTTACGCTCTGGCCAAGTCAATTCAGAATTAGGATTTGGATCGATAAAGATATGCAAATGGTTAAACGCGGCTTGCAGTCGAATATGTTTTGATAAAAGCATGCCATTACCAAACACATCACCGGCCATATCACCGACACCAATGGCTGTAAAATCCGTCGTTTGACAATCAATTCCCATTTCACGGAAATGACGTTTTACCGATTCCCAAGCCCCTTTTGCCGTAATACCCATGGCTTTATGGTCATAACCATTAGAACCACCGGAAGCAAATGCATCCCCTAACCAGAAGTTATATTCTTCTGATACTGAGTTTGCTAAATCAGAAAAGGTTGCGGTACCTTTATCTGCTGCAACAACCAAATACGGATCATCATCGTCGTGGCGAACAACATTAGATGGAGGAACCACCTCACCTTCAATAATATTATCAGATACATCCAATAACGCTCGAATGAATTGTTTATAGCAGCGTTGACCTTCAGCAAAGATATCTTCACGAGTCGTAAAGTTATGCTGTTTCTTACAAACAAAACCGCCTTTTGCACCAACAGGAACAATAACCGTATTTTTAACTTGTTGTGCTTTAACTAAGCCAAGCACTTCGGTTCGGAAATCTTCTTGTCTATCGGACCAACGTAATCCACCACGAGCTACCTTTCCACCACGTAAATGCACACCTTCAATATCTGGCGCATAAACGAAAATTTCATACGCAGGTACTGGTGCTGGGATTTCAGGAATATTTGATGGTTGCATCTTTAACGATAACCAAGGCTTAGCTTGTCCATCTTCTGCTGTTTGATAGTAGTTGGTACGTAACGTCGCAACGATCATTTCTACATAACGGCGAATAATACGATCATCATCTAGACTCTCTACTTTATCCAAGCTTGAATAAATGGCATCTAGTTGTTTTTGTTCTTTTTTATCAGACCAATTCGATTTAGGATCAAAGCGGAGTTCAAACAGTTTAACCACAGAAACCGCTAAATCAGTGTGAGTTGATAATGTATCTTCAATATATTGCTGACTAAATGGGAAGCCAACTTGACGCATATAACGCGCATAAGCACGTAGAATAGTCACTTCGCGGCCAGATAAACCAGCACCTAGAACCAATCGGTTAAAGCCATCACTCTCTAATTGACCATTCCAAATCTGAGCAAACGCTTCTTGAAAACGATCACGAGCTTGACGAAGATCCACCTCAGCAGATCCATTATGAATCATCGAGAAATCTAAGATCCAATCAACCGATCCATCACTCTTTTTCACCGCATATGGTGACTCTCCAATAACTCGTAACCCTAGGTTTTCAAGCATTGGCATCACATCAGATAAGTGAATTGGCTCATCACGATGGAACAATTTTAATTTAACGTTAGCTGAACCTTTCTTCTCTTCTTGTGGACGATAGAAAAGCATACCTAATTTGTTATCATCGTTTAGCAGTTCTAATCGTTCAATATCAGCAACCGCTGAACCTGGTAATGTCGCTTCTTTATACGAGCGAGGAAAAGCACGTTGATACTGTTTAGCTATTGCCGTTCCTTTGCTCTCACCTAAATTAGCAACAATCACATCACAAAGACGATCATCCCAAGTTGAAGCGGCTTCCATTAGATTATTTTCAATGTCTTTCACATTAATATCGCCATTATTATTATCGACACGAACGATGTAATGCGTTCTTGCTAACGCACTTTCAGAGAAGAAAGTCGTAAATTCAACTTCTTGTTTTGAGCCAAAATAATTTTGTAATATGCGCTGAGTTTGCCGGCGTAACTCTGTGTTATAACGCTCTTTAGTGACATACACCATGCATGAAAAAAAGCGTCCAAATGGATCACGACGGACAAATAATCGTAATAAATCACGATCTTGCATTTTTACCACACCCACGCCAACTTCAAGCATCTCTTCTTCATTAGCTTGGAATAATTCATCTCGTGGGTACGTTTCTAGAATATTATGCAGAGCTTTATAAGAGTGTGAGCCCTTAATGTATTTGCTCGCATCCAAGATACGTTCAACTTTATTACTCAATAATGGAATGTTTGAAACGCTTTGGTTATATGCTGTTGACGTATAAAGACCTGTAAAGCGATGTTCGCCTATTACCTTACCTTCTTTATTTAAACGTTTGATACCGATGTAATCAGTATAAGCAGGACGGTGAATTCGTGATTTGGTGTTTGATTTGGTAAGAATAAGAAGATCTGATTTCTTTGCTGCAGCTCGTGCAGAAGATGGCATTTCGGAAAGCTTTGTCGTATGAATTCGTGACGCTAATGAGAACAGCCCTAACCCTTCTTCTTGGGTTGGAACCAACTCATGATCACCTTCTACTGCTTGTAAATCAAAGTTCTTATAACCCATCAAAGTGAAGTTGTGATTTTTAAGCCAAGAAAGAAATGAAATGGCTTCATCTATCTCTTCTTTTACTATTGGTAAATCCGACGTTTTTAATTCTTCAATTACCTCTGTCAATTTATCTGACATCGGTTTCCATTGATTCACGACCCGATGGATATCTTGTAGAACAATGAGCAATTCATTTTGAAGCCTTTCCATTTCAACCTTGTCATTTAAATGATCAACTTCAAAATGGAATAGAGTTTGTTGCATCTCAGCGTTACTCTCACAGACTGAAATGATCTCACCGCTTTCGTTACGGCCAAAACAATGTGGTCCATGAAGCATAAAATGGCTCGTCATATCTAAACGAGCTAAAGCCATTTTTACGGAATCAACTAAAAATGGGCTATCTGGTGTGACGATCTCAACTACGGTATGTGTTGACTGCCACCCATCTTGACTGAGTTTAGGATTAAAAACACGAACCGAAATATCCGATATCTTAACATCAGATAAGTGGTTCCAAAGACTGAGTGTTGCACCATACATATCTGACTCATTGCGTTGCAGTAAATCGTCATCATCAATGTTGGCAAATAAACGCTGAGCAAGTTGCGTTATTAGGGATTGTTGAGGCATTTCAAGCTTTTCAGCAATAAGAGCGTACACTTTCTCAAGTAGTACAGGAACAATAGGATCACGCGTCGTCATAAAGCGAATGCTCCGTTTTTTATGATTAGTATTATTTATATAGTGTAGCAGTTGAAACTGCCCACGCACCTTACATTGTAAGGATTATATGGCAGAAACGTTATGACTTTTTTGCGTGCTAGAAGCTTAATCGTTAGATTTGTGATTAAGGTAGCGGTTTATCCTACTTGCTCTAGATTTAGAAAACGATTATTTTGGTCTGTTGTCAATCTGAAGCGTCCTTTCACTCCTAGTTGAGTCAGAAACGAACGAAAACGTGACGCGGGCAATTGCAATTTTAACCCTTGCTCTGTTACGACTAACACCGTGCTTGCTGCACCAGAATAATGACTTAAAAACGCCTGATAAGTAACATTCATTCTGAAGTAATAAAATTTGTTCATTGTTCTCTATTACATATTGGATATATGACTGATTTATTTTTCTATTTTGGATCTTAAATAAAAAAATGGCCAGTAAAATACTGACCATTTTCATGAATTAAGATCGAATAATTAAGCTAATGCTTTCGTTACCTTCTCATAAAGATCTTTGGCTAGGTTATCAAGATCCGCCAAGCGTTGTAGTTGAGCCTTGATAAGCGATTGACGATCACTATCGTATTTCTTAAATTTCAATAATGGATCAACCAAACGTGAAGCAACTTGTGGGTTACTCTCATTCATTTCAATAAGAATATCCCCTAAGAATGCGTACCCTTCGCCAGTTTTACTATGGAAGTTAACCGCATTACCACCAGCAAATGAACCAATTAAGCTACGTGTTCGGTTTGGATTTTTCAAACTAAACGCTTTGTGGTTCATTGTTTCTTTGATGATTGATAACGCTTCTGAACTTGGGTTTGATCCTTGAAGAATAAACCACTTATCCATAACTAATCCGTCATGTGACCATTTCGCACTAAAATCATCCATTAATGTTTGACGAATTGAAAGCTCAGCGGCATTCGCGGCCCCCATTGCAGCCATAGTATCTGTCATGTTGTCTGCATCTTGATACTGTGCCTCAACTAACGCTTCACCAATTTCTGTTTTTGCAAGATAACTTAATGAACAGTTTCGTAAAGCTCGTTTGCCAATTGCATCATGTTCTACAGAGTAACTACCCTGTTTTAAACTATGATACGTAGCAGAAAATTCATCTTTCAATTCTGTCGCTAATGTTTGTTTGATAAATCCAAGTGCTTTATCAATCGCATCGACATCGACTGTATCAAACCAACCGGTGATTTCATTATGGTTTGGTAATACAAACATTTCCGCAATAAAAGCATGTTCTAATTCAGCATTGAGTAATACACCACGGAACGCATCAACGACAGCTTGAGGAAGAACAAGTTCTTTGTCATCTTGAATATTAGCGATGTTCTTACGAATATAGTTAGCTAATAACATTTGGCCTGCATCCCAACGAGCAAAGTCGTTTTGTGCGTGAACCATTAAGAAAATCAACTCTTCATCTGAATAAGCGTAATTTAATTTAACAGGAGCTGAAAACTCACGAAGTAAAGAAACAACTGGTTTTTCAGAAACTTGCTCAAAAATAAAAGTTTGTTCTTCTTCAGTTACATTCAATACATTGCTGATTTTTTCATTGTTACAGCGTAACTGAATAACTGAACCATCCTGTGCATATAGCTCAATATCAAAAGGAATATGAAGTGGTAATTTATCCGTTTGATCTTCTGTTGCTGGAGTATGTTGTTTTACCGTTAAAGCGTATTCATTTTTAACATCATTATAAGAAGAACTCACCGTCAGTACCGGTGTACCTGACTGACTATACCAACGACGGAATTGAGTCAGATCGATGCCCGATGCATTTTCCATTGCCAATACAAAATCTTCACAGGTTGCAGCGGTACCATCATGACGTTCAAAATAAAGTTTCATTCCTTTTTGGAAATTCGCTTCACCTAATAAGGTATGCATCATACGGATCACTTCACTGCCCTTTTCGTATACCGTTAAAGTATAGAAGTTATTCATCTCTATCACTTTTTCGGGACGAATTGGGTGAGCCATTGGACTCGCATCTTCAGCAAATTGTGGTCCACGCATAATACAAACATTACTAATTCGATTTACTGAACGAGAACCAAGATCAGATGAGAACTCTTGATCACGGAAAACCGTTAAACCTTCTTTTAAACTTAATTGGAACCAGTCACGGCAAGTCACTCGGTTACCAGTCCAGTTATGAAAATATTCGTGACCGATTACCGCTTCAATACCTAAATAGTCAGTATCTGTTGCTGTTTCTTGTTTAGCCAAAACAAATTTAGAGTTAAATACGTTTAAGCCTTTGTTTTCCATCGCACCCATGTTGAAGAAATCAACGGCAACAATCATGTAAATATCAAGGTCATACTCCAAATCGAAACGCTCTTCATCCCACTTCATTGAATTAATCAAAGAAGCCATTGCATGAGGCGTTCTATCTAGATTACCTTGATCAACATAAATCTCTAGCGCAACATCACGGCCAGATTTAGTTTTATAAGTATCTGTTAATACATCAAAATTACCCGCAACTAAAGCAAAAAGATAAGCCGGTTTTGGGAATGGGTCTTGCCAGTGAACAAAGTGTTTTCCACCGTCAAGATCACCTTGGCTGATGCGATTGCCGTTACTTAATAAATGTGGATATGCGTCTTTATCAGCAATCACTTTTGTGGTGAAACGAGCAAGAACATCAGGACGATCCAAATAATAGGTAATTCGGCGGAAACCTTCTGCTTCACATTGAGTACAGAATCCATCACCTGATTTGTACAAACCTTCTAATGCGGTATTTTCTTGAGGATTAATTTCAGTAATGATAGCTAATGTAAAATCACCGCTAACATTATGAATAGTTAGTTGAGTGTCTGTTTGAGTAAAGTCACTGTACTCAACATCATCAATTTTTAAAGACACCAACTTCATCCCTTCACCTTCACCTTCAAGAAGAAGATCCGTAGATTGTTTTAATTGTTGTACTTTTGAAGTGGCCGAAACTAATGTGTTGGTATCGTCGAGATCAAAGACTAAATCGATATCTGAAATTGTGAATTCTGGAGATTGATAATCACTGCGAAATTTAGCCTGAGGTTGTTGGCTCATAATATATCCTTATGATTTCTATCACTGAAAACAAAGCTAGTGATAATAGCTATTTAACTCCTACATTCTCGCATAAGATCCAACAAATTTGTTATTAAAAAATATTCTAGTCTCATATTTCTATACTTGGAGTAACATTAATCCCGAACTAACAGTGCATACATCCCAAATTGCTCATTTTTTAACTCAAGTGCATTTTCATTAATTTCAAATGTCGATTCCTGCTCTCCTTCATCATATAAAAGAACCAAGTCATCATCTTCAAAATAATAATAACCAATTTTTTGATTTCGTTTACCTGTACTCGAAATCACTTCTAGTGAAAAAATAAAATCTGAGCCTAAAAACAGATTCAAATTTTGAACATCACTTACCATAATATCTTCACCAGAAACGAGTTGTGAGCGCCAGGCTCCAGTGTAGGTTTCAGGGACAACTTTAAAGAATTCAACACCATTTAAATACAGTCGGTTATGACTAACTTGGTAATGGTAAACATGAGATTCATCTTCACCGCCTTTAAACAAAATTCGCTCTGGTGATAACTGAAACTCTCCAGACCACGAATCTGCAGTGTTCTTTTCTACTTTTATCATTTCAATCGTAAATTGATGATCAGAATTGAGTCGAATATGAAGAACATCAAAATCATTTTCAATATGTGGTGGTTTAAAGAAATACCAATCACCTAATAAAAATGGATTTTCAAAATACGTTAGCGATTTATTTTCTAACTCTACCGTTGCGTTAGATACAAAGGGACTAATAAAGAAAAGTAATATAGACAAAATAATCGGCTTCATATCAAGACTCCAAGTAAATAGAATGCTTACTATTTTAAGCCTAGTTGTAAATTCAATGATTTGCCGTTTTTTAGACATAAAAAAACAGAAGCCATTATGACTTCTGTTTTAAAATAATTCAGATTGAGATTATTTTTTCTGATTCATTAATGCTAAATCAATCGTAATTGAAACGGCTTCATCTAAATAAGCATCAGGCACTTCGTAATCTTTTGGAATATCATCAAGTGTTTTAAACTCTTCTTTTCCAAGTAATTTTTGTCTCTCATTTACACGAGTTAGACGACGAGCATCTGCATCATCACTCTCTTTTTCACGAACTTTTTTGTTTAATGAAATCGAAGTAATGTCTTTTTCAGCTTTATAACGAGCAATGTCTTCTTGAATAAACCCAAACTCTTCGTCGGTTTTAATTCGTTCAACATGTTTTTTCGCTAATGGTTCAATTGTTTCTGCAATTTGATTTGTTTTAGCATAATCAGCAGCTTTAATGCTATCCCATGGAAGTGCGTTATCTTCAACACTCTCACCTGTATCTTTTGGATCAATAGCTGTTGGGAAAGCAATATCAGGAACAACACCTAAATTCTGAGTACTACCACCATTAATGCGGTAGAATTTCTGAATTGTGTATTGAACATGACCAAGTGGTTTATCAAACAAGTCATAGATATGATTTAATGATCTATGCTGCTGAACCGTACCTTTACCAAATGAGTTTTCACCCAAGATAACTGCACGACCATAATCTTGCATTGCTGCTGCAAAAATTTCGGAAGCTGATGCACTATAACGATTAACGAGAACCGTCATTGGACCAGTATATGAAATTTCACCATCAGTATCTGCATTTACATTAACTCGTCCGTAACTATCACGAACCTGAACAACAGGTCCTGCAGTAATAAACAAACCAGATAATGCTGTTGCTTCAGTTAATGCCCCACCACCATTGTTACGTAAATCAACAATAATGCCTGAGATATCTTTCTCTTTTAGCTCAGCAATCTCTTTTTTCGTATCTTCAGCAAGACCAACATAGAAACTTGGTACTTCTAGTACACCAATTTTCTTACCATCTTGCTCAATAACTTCAGATTTTACTGCTCTGTCTTCTAAACGGATCTTATCTCGAACAATTGTGACAGTGTGACTTTTTGAATCCTTACCTTCAGGCAAGATCTCAAGTTTCACTTTTGTCCCTTTTGGTCCTTTGATAAGTTGAACAACGTCATCTAAACGCCATCCAATAACATCAACAATTTTTTCACCTTCTTGGCCAACACCGATAATTCGGTCGCCTTCAGAAAGCTTCTTACTTGTTAATGCTGGTCCACCAGCAACCAGAGAACGAATAACCGTGTAGTCATCCGTTGCTTGTAATACTGCCCCAATTCCTTCTAATGATAAATTCATTTCTGATTGGAATTGCTCTGCATTACGTGGAGATAAATAACTTGTATGAGGATCAACTTCACGAGCAAACGCATTAATGTAAAGTTGGAACGCATCTTCATTGTGACTTTGAGTTAAACGCTTAAGCGCATTATTATAACGCTTGCCTAACATCTCTTGGATTTCAGGCCAATCTTTACCTGCCATAGACAAGTTAAGTGCATCATATTTAACACGTTTACGCCAAAGTTCATTTAACTCAGCTTCATCTTTTGGCCAAGCCGCTTCAGAGCGATCAAGTTCAATAGATTCGTCAACTGTGTAGTCAAATTCTTTATCTAATAATGACAATGCATAAACATATCGTTCAAAACGGCGTTTTAAAGATAAGTTATAAATATCAAAAGCGGCTTTGGTATCACCAACTTTTAACTGGTCATCTAATTGAGTTGATAATGGGGCGAACGAAGCAAGGTCTGCTTGTGTAAACACGTTTCGATTATAATCAAGCATATCTAAATATCGCTCATAAATGGCAACCGAAAAGTCATCATCTAATGAGAAATGCTTATAATGAGAACGTGTAAAACGAGAAGTAACGCGCTTACTTGCAGTGGCATGCTGCGTTTCTGCGGCTAATACTGGTAAGTCAGTT
This sequence comes from Aliivibrio fischeri, assembly GCF_009727955.1. GTDB lineage: Bacteria > Pseudomonadota > Gammaproteobacteria > Enterobacterales > Vibrionaceae > Aliivibrio > Aliivibrio fischeri_A. The sequence continues at coordinate 649,459 of NZ_WOBR01000004.1, forward strand.
TCGGAAAACTTGGCGTCTAATACCTTAGCTTCAAGTGCGTGTGCAGATGCTGCTAGCATAACGCCAGCAGCAATCAGCGAGACTCTAAATCGACAATTCATGCGTCGGGAGTGCTCCTTTATGAACGAAGATTCTCCGCTTTAACAACCATTTGTAGGCCGTTCGATAAGCGAATTCGTACATCATCCTTGTTAATTTCAACGATTGTCGCAGGCATATTACCTTTACCCATGTTCACGCTTACGTTGTTACCAACAGTAATTTCATCAGCGTTTAAAGCACGAGTTTCAACTGGCTGTTCAACTTTCTTCGCAGCAGGTTGAGGACGACGCTTAGGTGGAGTAGCAGCACGAGCTGTTTTCTTAGCTTTTGCTTCTTCTCTTGCTTTTTTAGCTTGCTCTTTACGACGAGTAGCAACTTTTGCTTTGCTCTCTTCTAGAGTCGCTTTAGCGTGTTCAATGTGCTCTTCTTCTAGTTCACCACAAGGGTTACCATCTAAATCAACACGAGATGCGCCCGGCTTAACACCGTGTAGGTAACGCCAAGAAGATGTGTATTGACGTAAACCAGCACGTAGCTGAGTTTTACTTACTTTAGGATCATCGCTTAAACGTTCAGCAAGATCTTGGAAGATACCAATTTTAAGAGGTTTAGCTTCGCCTTCTAAAATAAAGCATTTCGGGAAACGCTCAGCAATGTATGCAATTACTTCTTTGCTGTTCGCTAATTTTTCAGAGTTTTCCATGTAGTTTCCTGATAGTACGGTTCTAGCCGTATTTAGGTTTATTTCTAGTAAAGATATTCCGCTATTATAGATACTTAAGCGTGAAAAACCACTACTGAAAGAAAATTAAAGTCTCTTTTCTGCTTCTTTCATGAAATCAACCAGTCCTTTTTCGTCGATTTCGCTAAATCGATTAAATTTTGGACTATCAATATCCAACACTCCTGCAAGTTTTCCATTTTTATAAAATGGAATAACAATTTCAGAGTTACTTTCTGCATCACAAGCAATGTGACCAGCAAATTGATGAACATCGTCAATACGTTGAACAGTTTCTGTAGCAAAAGCAGTGCCGCACACTCCCTTCCCTACGCTAATTCGAATACAAGCGGGTTTACCTTGGAATGGACCTAAAACTAATTCATTTTCTTTAAATAGATAAAAACCGACCCAGTTAATATCATCCAGTTCCATATTCAATAGCGCACTGATATTTGCCAAATTTGCAATATAGTCAGTTTCGCCTTCAATCAAACCCAGAGCTTGCTGTGTTAATCGCGCGTAATGTTTTAATTCCATCTTTTTATTTATCCTGTATTTGTACCAATCACTTGCGACTCTATTTATACTGAGTACAATGCCTTTGAAAAGATAATAATAGGAATCATTATCACTATGAGCAGTACCATATCCTCTACAATTAACTGGAATTGGCTATTAAGGCAAGCAAAAAACTACAAAACACGCCTAGTTGCAGCAAATATCATCGCTATTATTGCAACCTTAATTAGCGTTCCAATTCCTCTACTTATGCCATTAATGGTAGATGAAGTTCTGCTACATAAACCTGCGTCCGGTGTTGAGATCTTAAATCACCTTTTACCAACGGCTTGGCAAAATGCGACGGGTTATATCCTTCTTGTGCTTGTTTTGGTTATTCTCATGCGAGTAATAAGCCAAATGCTCAATATAGTTCAAGGTCGCCAATTTAGTTTGGTTTCAAAAACGATCACTTATCAAATTCGACTGCAACTCTTAGATAAGTTAAGTCGTATCAGTATGAAAGAGTATGAATCACGCGGCAGTGGCGGTATTAACTCTCATATCATTACTGACATTGATACGATTGATAAGTTCCTTGGTCCTACATTAAGTCGCTTTATCGTCTCTTTTTTAACCGTTATAGGCACGGCTGGTGTTCTATTATGGATTAACTGGCAATTAGGCTTATTCATTCTTCTTGTCAATCCAATCGTCATCTACTTTTCTCGTAAGCTTGGAAACCGTGTAAAAGATCTGAAACGTAAAGAAAACCAATCGTATGAACGCTTTCAGTCACGCTTAATTGAAACCTTAGATGGAATTTATCAATTACGAGCATCAAATCGTGAACGACTTTTTTTAGAACAACTCAAAAATCAGGCCAATGACATTAGGCACAGTGCAGACCAGTTTGCTTGGCAATCTGAAGCGGCAGGCCGTCTATCTTTCTTATTATTTTTACTCGGTTTTGAGCTGTTTCGGGCTGCTGCAATGATCATGGTGCTATTTAGTGATTTAAGTATCGGTCAGATGTTTGCCATTTTCAACTACTTATGGGTAATGCTCTCTCCTATTCAAGAATTGCTCAATATTCAATTTTCTTGGTATGGTGCATCCGCTGCTTTAAAACGAGTTAATGCGCTATTGCATATTGATGAAGAGCCTAAAATTCATTCAGATATCGACCCATTTTACAAAAGTGATACCGCTGAAATATCTATTAACAATATAAATTTCAGTTATAACAATGAATGCCAAGTCCTGAATGATTTATCTTTGAACATTCGAGCAGGTGAAAAAGTCGCCTTAGTTGGCGCTAGCGGAGGGGGTAAATCAACACTTATTCAGCTATTACTGGGGTTATATCAACCATCAGACGGCACTATTACCTTTAATGGACACAATACGAAAGAGATTGGATTCGATAATATTAGAAACCAAATATCAGTAGTGCTACAACAACCTATACTATTTAATGATACTTTAAGGCATAATCTTACGTTAGGCGCTGATTATTCTGATAATTTACTTTGGGATGCTCTTAATGTAGCGCAATTACAAGATGTGGTAGCACAACTAACAGAAGGACTTGATACCCAAATAGGTCGTCAAGGTGTTAAACTTTCTGGCGGACAACGTCAACGGTTAGCTATCGCAAGAATGGTGTTAACCGACCCTAAGTTTGTAATTTTAGATGAAGCAACTTCGGCATTAGATACGGCAACTGAAGCCGCTTTACACAAAGCACTCAGTGATTTTTTAGTTGGACGTACTACACTCATAGTAGCTCACCGTTTAAGTGCGGTGAAACAAGCCGATACTATTTATGTTTTAGATGATGGTAAAGTATCTCAATCGGGTACACACCATGAATTAGTTACACAGCAAGGACTGTATCAAACACTGTATGGCACTATTCAAAGCTAATTTAATGGATCACAGAAGTGGAAGACGCTAAATTTCGTCGCTGTCACGGCTGTGATCTTGTTGTTGAAGTCGCGAAGGTAAAGAAAAAGCAAAACGCTCATTGCCCTCGTTGCAACACACAGCTTTATCGTGGAAATAGAATTTCATTAAATAGTGATCTTGCTATCGCCATTGCTGCACTATTGCTGTTTATTCCTTCTCATTTTTTCCCAATGGTTACCATCAAACTATTTGGGGTCATGATCCCTGCGACTTTACCTTCAGGCACGATCACATTAATGGCTGAAGGTTTCCCAATGCTTGGGTTACTTATTTTATTTTGCAGTTCTATTGTTCCTTTTCTTGTGTGCAGCTCAGTGGTTATCGCTCACCTAGCACTTCGAAAAAAATGGTTCAAAACCTACCGACTGAGTTTATCAATCGTTCAACACTTAAAAGATTGGATGATGCTTGACGTCTTTTTAGTCAGCTTAGCCATTGCCTGTTTCAAAATTCAAGATCATGCCGATATCTTTGTGGGTTCTGGTTTATATGGTCTAGTTCTTCTTCAATTTGTCACTTCTTTATTACTTACTCATGTCAGCGTTCGTCGTTATTGGCGTGTATGGCAAAGAAAGCATCAACAAGACACTGAAGCTCCTATTGTAGATCCTGAACATTCTATTCATTGCGGCCATTGTCATTTTACACAACAAAAAGGCAGCCACTGTATTCGTTGTAAACGCCCTATTCATTTCAGAAAACCTAAGTCGGTTCAAAAAACCTGGGCTTATTTAATTGCCGCGGCAATCTTCATTATTCCTGCAAATATCTTATCTATCTCAATTTTACTGACTAATGGTAAACGCTTAGAAGATACGATTTTTTCAGGTGTCGCAGGCTTAATCAGAACAGATATGTATGGTATTGCGGCGATTATCTTTATCGCTAGTATTATTGTACCTGTTGCTAAAATTCTTGGACTTGGCTATTTATTGCTTTGTGTGCAATTTAAACGCTCGGTTTTTCATCGTCAAAGAATGTCCATTTATACTGCGGTTAAATGGATTGGAAAATGGTCTGTAATGGATTTATTTGTTATCTCTATTATGATGACATTAATAGATCGCGGACAAATTTTAGATTTTACTCCCGGCCTCGGTGCTGTGGCTTTTGGTTTAGTGGTCGTATTCACTATGTTAGCAGCCGAAAGTTTTGATTCTCGTTTAATTTGGGATAATTATGAACCAACCAAAAAATCTTGATTCATCGATTGAGCAAGTCAACATCAAAGAAGAGCGTGGCATTTCACCCCTTTGGATCCTACCTTTACTCGCTTTATGTCTTGGTGGTTGGCTTGTTTATTCTTCCCTAATGGAAGCTGGGCAACGTATTCAAATCTATTTTGAAGACGCTCAAGGCTTAATGGCTGGCCGAACAACGATTCGTTATCAAGGTCTTGAAGTTGGTATGGTTAAAAACATCACCCTTTCAAAGGATCTTTCTAATATTTATGTTGATGCGGATATCTACCCTGAAGCCAGTGACCTATTAAAAGAAAATACTCAATTTTGGTTAGTAAAACCGCAAGCTTCTCTTACTGGTATATCTGGATTAGATGCTCTGGTTTCTGGTAACTACATTGCTATTTTACCGGGTTCTGGTGCGGCAAAAACGAAGTTTACCGCTTTAGCTAACTCTCCGGCTATTCAACCAAACACCACTGGATTAAGTGTGACGTTACGATCCAAAGATTTAGGGTCTATTTCTGTTGGCTCAAAAATTTACTATAAAAAAATTCCTATTGGTGAGGTCTACAACTTCAAACTCGACCACGAAACAGACAACGTTCGTATCAAAGCATTAATTGAAGAGCAATATGCACATTTAATCACTTCTAAAAGCCGTTTTTGGAATGCGAGTGGCATCGGTGCCAATATTGGTTTTAATGGCGTAGACGTTCAATTTGAAAGCTTATCTGCACTTATTGGCGGCGCTATTGCCGTCGATTCTCCCGATGATGGCAAAGCCATTGAGAACGGCAAAGAATTTCAACTTTACTCTAATATCAAAACCGCAGGACGTGGTATTCCGATTAAAATAACACTGCCAGATAACAACCAAATTAGCCCGAATGGCTCTGCCATCATGTATCGTGGTTTAGAGATTGGTCAAATAAACAGTTTAAAATTATCTGATGATAAAAAAGACATTATTGCCTCTGCCACTGTTGAACCTGCCTTTACAGATTATTTAAACGATGGTTCTCGTTTTGTATTAGAAGAAGCAAAGTTAGGCTTATCTGGTGTTGAAAACATTGGCAACCTTGTTCGAGGTAACTTCCTAACTCTTGTGCCGGGCAATGGTGAACGCTCTCGTGAATTTACTGCGATTCGTAAACAAGAACTGATTAAACAGGACGCAAAAGCGCTCACTTTCTCTCTGTATGCAGCTCGCTCTTTTGGTTTAACTCCTGATACTACTATCTTGTATAAAGGCATTAAGGTCGGCTCGATTACTCATGTTGCACTAGTTAATGACAGAGTTAAATTTGATGCAATGGTATTTGAAAAATACAAACACCTTATCAAATCAAACAACAAATTCTTTGTTTCAGGCAGTGTCTCTGCTGAGTTAACTGACTCTGGTTTAAACATTGATGTGCCACCAACTCAAGCATTAATCTCTGGCTCGATTAGCTTTACGAGTGAAGGTAAAGGCTATAAACAAAAAAGCTATACCTTATTTAAAAACAGCTCTCTAGCTGAGTTGGCACAATTTAAAACAGAAAAAAGTACTGAGCTCACGCTATTTAGTACAGAGTTACCACCAATCACAAAAAACAGTCCAATTCTTTATCGTAACCTTGTTGTGGGTAAAGTAACGGATTTCAACTTAGGTAATGATGGCGTTAACATTAAAATAAATATTGAAAAGCAATATGCACATTTAATTCAATCTGATACGGTTTTTTGGAACTATTCAGGAGTTAATGTAGAAGCGAGTTTAAGCGGTGTTAACATTCAAGCGGCGCCATTAATGTCAATGATCCGTGGTGGTATTGGTTTTGATAACATTCAAGGTGTTGAGAATAAACTAGGTAAAAAGTGGAAACTTTACTCTAACCTATCTGAAGCCCAAGAATTTGGTAAAATCATCGCGTTTACAGCTAAAGACAGCAATGCGATAGACAAAGGAACACAAATTAAATACAAAGGTGTTTCTGTTGGTGAAGTAAGTAAAATCACACCAAACTTCTCTAGTAATAACGTTTATGTGCAAGCTCGTATTTACCCTGAATATGTCGACCAAATCGCAGTCGTTGGAAGTCATTTCTGGGTTGTCGAACCAAGCATTAGCTTAGCTGGCGCAGAAAATCTAGACACCCTACTTGGCAGCTACATTCAAGTAACGCCTGGTTCAGGAAAAGCGAAAACTCAATTTACATTGTCGGATCAACCACAAGGTGATCAGTTCATTTCATATACGTTAGAAGCGCTTTCTCGTGGCTCAGTCAAAGTTGGGACACCTATCCTATTTAGAGAAATCGAAGTCGGTGAAGTGACTGATGTAAGGCTTGGTGATTTATCAGATCGCATTATTATCACGATTGGTATTCACTCTGAATTTGCATACCTTGTTAGAGAAAACAGTGTGTTCTGGAATGTATCAGGTGTAAATATGTCTATTGGTTTAAGCGGTGCAAAAGTTCAAGCTGGTACGGTTGATAGTATCTTGCGTGGTGGTATTGCTTTCTCTACACCGGATGATGAAACGCTAAAACCACAAGCAAAAGCCAATAAATCTTACTTACTGCATAAAACCGCAGAAGAAGATTGGGCATTATGGAATGCTGCCATTCCAAACCCAAATAAATAAGCGCTCAAAGAGTTAACTAAATAAGGCAGTTGATGTTCATTCAACTGCCTTTTTCTTATTCATCAACACACTATTTCATCTATTATCTTTAATTCCATTTAGACAATACTCACAATAGCGTTTACACTTCCTGCCATTACATCATCCAATGAGATTCACCCGTGCACGATAATATTTTTCTTCCTGACGCTTTCTTGGCACAAGTACAAGAGACCATGCCTTCCCACTTATCAATGGATGAGTTTATTGCCGCTTGTAAACGACCTTTACGTCGTAGTATTCGTGTGAATACCCTAAAAAACAGTGTTGAAGAATTTAAACAACGTGCCGCTGAAAAACAGTGGGATTTAGAACCTGTGCCATGGTGTGACACTGGTTTTTGGATTACTCGTCCTGAGAGCGACACAGTAAAACTAGGTAGCACCGCTGAACACATGGCAGGCTTATTTTATATACAAGAAGCAAGCTCTATGATGCCTGTTACTGCATTATTAAAAGATAATGATGATATCGAAATGGCTCTCGATATGGCCTCAGCTCCTGGTTCTAAAACCACACAACTGGCTGCTGGTATGAAAAACCAAGGCGCGCTCGTTGCTAACGAATTTTCATCAAGTCGTGTAAAAGTACTTTGCTCAAATATCCAACGTTGTGGTGTAAGCAATGTTGCTCTAACCCACTTTGATGGTCGCGTTTTTGGTGGTTGGTTACCAGAAACATTTGACTCAATCTTATTGGATGCCCCTTGTTCTGGCGAAGGAACCATTCGTAAAGACCCAGATGCAATGCATAACTGGAGCCCTGAATCAGTTATCGAAATTGGTGATACTCAACGTGATTTAATTGAAAGTGCGTTTCATGCCCTAAAACCAGGCGGCGTAATGGTGTACTCAACCTGTACATTAAACCACGAAGAAAACCAAAACATTTGCCATCACCTTGTTGAACAATTTGGTGACACGGTCACGTTTGAGCCGTTAGGTGACTTATTTGAGAATGCAGAAAAAGCATTAACAAAAGAAGGCTTCTTACATATCTACCCTCAGATTTTTGATAGCGAAGGTTTCTTTGTTGCTAAGATCCGAAAAAATAGCTCAACCACGCCTCCAGAAGTGAAAAAGCGCTTAGGTAAATTCCCTTTCGCACCGGCTTCAAATAAAGAAGCACAAGCTATTGAAGCAGAGTTAAAATCAACACTACAATTAGAAATTCCTGAAGATAATGAATTTTGGATCCGAGATAAAGAAGTCTGGGCTTTCCCTAAACGCATGAAGCCATTGATTGGCGAAATGCGCTACCATCGAATTGGATTTAAACTTGCTGAAACCCATAAAAAAGGATATCGCTGGCAACATGAAGCTATCATGGCACTCGCGACAGCCGATAACCCTACTTGCGCTGAACTAAATACAGAACAAGCACGTGAATGGTATATGGGTCGAGACGTACGTCCGGACTTTTCAGGAAAAGGCGAAACAATTGTTACTTATAAAGGCGCAGTTATTGGCTTAGGAAAATGGGTGGGTAACCGAATCAAAAATGGATTACCTCGTGAACTTGTTCGTGATGGAAACTTGTTTTAATTAATACGTTTTTAAATTAGTGCCAATCTAAGTAAATTGTACAAACACTTAGATTGGTACCATACATCAAGCTGTAGGAATAAGGATATGCCTTCACAATATCGTATCAATCGAATTGTAGAGATTGGAGATACACTGCACCGTTGCGGTTGTGCTCCCTATAAAGTAGAACGCTACACTACCTTTTACGCCAACAAATATGGCGTTAATTGTATGATCCAAGCAACACCAACTTCCATTAACTATCAGTTTCCAGATGACAACAACGCCGTCATCATGAAACGTCATAAACCTGCAAGTATAGATCTTGGATTACTTGCTAATACGATTATTCAATTACAACAACCATTAACTCCTATTCCACAAGCTCCTGCAGAAGGAATATCTTATCCTTCATGGGCGGTTTGTTTAGCAAATACCTGTATTCCCCCTGCTTTTCTTATGCTAGTTGGCTCAACATTCGAAGCATTATTCGTCAGTTTTCTGCTTGGCTTTTTAGTCTGGTTATCTCAAGTATTTTGTAGCAAACGCCGCACTATTGCTGTTGAGTTTTTTGGTGCCTTAATTGTTGCCTTTACCGTTGCATTTATTGCTAGCCTTGGCGTACCGATTCCTATTCTCGGACTTTGTATAGCCGCTGTTGTTCTTTTTGTTCCCGGACTTTCTATTTCAAACGCATTAGAATGCTTAGCCTTTAACGATCTCGTCTCTGGTACCAGTTTACTTGGCCAGTGCTTTCTCACTCTTATCAAACTTCTTATTGGGATCATTATTGGTTTACACATTGGCGAAGCCATTTTTGGTACGACTGAATCCATTGAGTATCAAAATGAATTTCCACTGTGGCTGCAAATATTAGGCTTACCTATTATTTCATTCTCATTAGGTGTGATGTTTAAAGCTCGCCCAATCGATACACTATATAGCCTACCAGTTGCTGTATTAGGTATGTGGGGGCCATTTTATCTTGGCTTTGATGGTGGCTGGGTTGTGGGTACATGGGTAACAACAGTATTAATCACCCTTTATGGAACATGGATTGCCCGACGTTTAAATCTAACGGGCATCATTTTTATCGTACAAGGGATCATCATTCTTGTTCCGGGCAGTCGCATCTTGGTTAGCGCCAGTCAAAGTGTGTTTGAGCAATCCATACTCCCTATTCCGAGCATTGGATTATCGGCACTCTTTATGTTTTCTGCCATTGTTGCAGGGCAAATTACCGCTTACTCGATTTACTCTCCTAAAATCGAACGAGACTTGTGATACGCAAAATACAAGACATAAAAAAGACCAGCTATTAACGAATAGCTGGCCTTTTCTTTATGTTTTTAACAGTATTAAAAAATACTATCTAAAAGCGATTAAGCACGGCTCATGAACTTGTGTTCAGTCGTGTTGATTTTCACTTTCTCACCGTTTGCGATGTACTCAGGAACTTGTACTGTTAAACCTGTAGTCATCGTTGCAGGTTTTGTACGAGCACTTGCAGAAGCACCTTTAATTGAAGGAGCAGTTTCTACGATTTCTAGATCAACAGCAGACGGTAATTCGATTGCTACTGGTGCGCCATCAACGATAAGAATTTGAAGACCTTGAGTCTCTTCAGTGATGAAAAGTAGTTCTTCTTCAATCGCTTCTTTGTTGAAGTTGTATGGAGTGTAGTCTTCAGAATCCATGAATACATACTCATTACCATCAACATAAGAGAACGTTGCGCTGCGACGACTAAAGTCAGCTAAATTGATCATGTCATCAGCTTTGAAGCTTTCGTCTGCTTTTGAGCCAGTTGCTACATCGTACATACGCATACGGAATAATGTTGCACCTGCACGGCCACTTGGAGTTAGCTTGCTGATTTCTTTAACGAAAAATACTTTACCGTTGTGTTCAATTGCTGAACCTTTTTTGATGTCACTTGCCTTTGGCATGATAAAAAATCCATAAATAATTGGTAGGTGGAAAATACCACGAACTTTTTATATCTCCAATAACTATGTGACAGAAACTCGCATTTTATAGCGCTTTATTTGTCACTCGGCCTTGCTGCCATGAACGTAACATCATAACTGCAGTATAAAGAACCACAAATGCCACTAACCAAGCAAGCATATCGACATCAAGAGATTTAACAATGAACGCCGCAATTAACACGCCAATAGGTCCGGTAATCGCCACCACCAAAGATGCTCTTGAGTTCACGGCTTTCTGCTTGATAAAACCGCCAGCAGAAAAGAAACATAAAAATGCGCATGAACACATCATAATAGGAAATGCCGCTAACGGGTTCATACCTAACAGATAAATCATTGTCATACACGGTGCATATAACCCAATCCCTACTGTCATTAATGCACCAAAAATAAAGTTACCAATTATCCCGATAACCAATTTTTCACCAGTTAATCCCAACGCTTCTCCACCTAGTGGAAATAAATCTAAACGTCCAGCAAACATCAGTAATGCAACAACCAACAAAGCCCCTGCCATAATCAAACGGATCAATTGACGGTCAAAATTTGATACTAATCGAGCCCCCACTGTTGCGCCAACACACGCAGCAATAATTAAACTCAATAACGTCGTTAAATCCACATTAACAGCGGTAAGAAAAATCAATGCTTGAAAAACTGTCGCCATGGTTGCTTGAGCATTCAAAGTGCCAGGTAATACCTTGTCATCAATTAAATTAAACTGCTTATAACCCGCCGTTTTAATGGCAAAACTTCCTACACCCAGAGTGTCACAAAAGTTTGCAAAACCACCAATTAGACCAACTGCCCATATATTAGTGTCTTTTTCTGAGTCCTTTTTCTTAAGCCATAATGACACAAGCATAAAAAGGAACGTTAGGCCTCCAATAACAAGACCGATCTGTAAGAATAATAAAACTGTCATCAATACATCACACAGCTGAAATAAAGCTGAGAATAGTAATTCAGATTAATAAGAAAAACCAGAGCAGCCCTTGTATGGTAAAGGCTCACTCCATTTTTTCAATAACAATTAATCCATCTCATTTACATTTACCGACACTCAAATAGATTAGATCAATATATACTGTAATCATCCACTTGAAATATGTCTCACTCATGTTTTTTTATCGTTATTTATAGAATGGTTTGATCTGTTTATTTACAAAATAGTGATAAGTTTGTTAGTTAAATTAATAAACAAAAAGATTTGATGATGAAAAAGAAACTTTTATGCATATCTGTGCTATTTGCCGCTTCCTTCACAGCTCACGCAGATCGTTTAGATGAGATCCAAGAAGCCGGAATTATTCGAGTCGGTACAACGGGTGACTATAAGCCCTTCTCTTCTTTCGATGGTAAGCAATTTTCTGGTTATGATATTGATGTTGCTAAATACATAGCAGAACAGTTAGATGTAAAGCTAGAGTTAGTTCAAACCTCATGGAAAAACCTCATTCCCGATCTTAATGCTGACAAATACGACATTGCTATGGGTGGCATCACACGAAAAATACAGCGTCAACTGCATGCAGAGCAAAGCCAAGGCTACATGACTTTTGGTAAATGCTTTCTTGTCGCAAAAGGAAAAGCAGAGATTTATAACACCATTGATAAAGTCAATAAATCAAGCACTCGTTTAGGTATTAACATTGGTGGTACTAACGAGATATTTGCTGATACTCATCTACAGAGTGCAACGTTTACACGTTATAAAAATAACCTTGATGTTCCTCAAGCCGTTGCGACAGGAAAAGTTGATGTAATGGTAACCGAAACACCAGAAGCGCTTTACTATCAAGCAACAGATAAGCGATTAGAAGCTGCTCGCTGTGACGACCCATTCACGAAAAGCCAATTTGGTTATTTAGTACCTAAAGGCGAGCAAGAACTGCTAAATGCGGTTAACTTCATTATGGATGAAATGAAGCTAAAAGGCGTAGATAAAGAATTAATGAAGCAAAATGCCTTGTTATAAAGTAAGCAGTTAACGATATTTTTTATCTAATCGCTTGCTATTTTATTCATTCACACCCAAAATAACACTGTACTTATATACAGTGTTATTTTATGAATGTAATTCCTCTTCACGCCAGTGCTGGTATTAGCGGCTTTGAAAGCCCTGCTGCTGAATATTCTCAGCTTTCTTTTGATCTCGATGAATTATTAATTGAGCACCCAAGTTCAACCTTTATTGGACGTGCCAGTGGTGATTCAATGCAAGGAGTTGGCATTTTCGATGGTGATTTACTCATTGTCGATCGCTATGTAACAGCACAAAGCAATGATGTGATTGTCGCTAATTTTAATGGCGAATTCGTCTGTAAAATACTGGATACACCACGCCGTTTATTGGTTTCAGCCAATGAGAAATATCAAACCGTTCCCATTAATGATTACGATACCTTCACCATTGAGGGTGTTGTTACTCGTTCTATTCGCTGTCACCGTCCAAGTTATTTACTGAGTCAATCTTAATGTTTGCTCTGGTTGACGCTAACTCTTTTTATTGCAGTGCTGAACAAGTTTTTCGTCCTGAATGGCGTAATCGCCCTATTATTGTACTATCGAATAACGATGGCATGATTGTCGCAGCAAATCGTCAAGCGAAGGAAGCTGGCATTCCTAAATTCAAACCTTACTTTCAAATAAAAAAACAATGTGAAGAAAAAGGCGTGATTGCTCTATCTTCTAATTATGAACTGTATTCTGATTTATCGTCTAAAATGATGGAAGTAATTGGACGCTTTGCACCAGAGCAACATATCTACTCCATTGATGAATCCTTTCTCTCTTTTAAACGTAGCTTTCCTGCAATACCTTGTTTACGTTCACATGCAAATCAATTACGTAAAGCAGTATGGAAAGAGTGCCGATTACCGGTTTGTGTTGGTATGGGAACCACATTAACCTTGGCCAAGGTAGCAAACCATGCAGCCAAAAAATTCAAGGGTTATCATGGTGTTTGTGTTTTGGATAATGAACAAGAACGTTTGAATGCTCTCCACCTTTTATCTGTTGAAGAAGTATGGGGGATCGGTCGAAAACTCTCTGAACGTATGCATCGAATGGGGATTCATACTGCACTTCAACTGACCAACATGCCAATCGGCTTAGTGAGAAAAAACTTCAACGTTGAGGTTGAGCGTATTGTATTAGAGTTAAATGGAACACCATGTAAATCATGGGATGTGGCCCGTGCGGATAAAAAACAAATATTCTCAACTCGTAGTATGGGAAATCGCATTACAAATCTTGATGCACTACAGCAAGCATTAGCAAAACATGCAGCTATTGCTTCACAAAAAGCCAGAAAACAAGATTCATTATGCAAGACATTACTTTGTTTTGCTTCAAACTCACCTCATGATGATAAGCCTGTAAATGGACGTGCAACTCATCACTTTGCCTACCCAACAGCTGATGTAAATCACATTACTTCTGTAGTCACACACATCGCTAAGGAACTGTTTCATCCTGATGTTCGCTATTATAAAGTAGGTGTTGGTTTATTAGATTTACTTGATGGGAGACATGAGCAATTCGATTTATTAAACCCAGCTCCAAACAATAATCAGTTAATGACTGTTTTTGATAAAATCAATCATAAATACGGTACAGATACCCTATTTCTTGGCGCTCAAGGGATAAATACCCAATGGGGAATGAAACGAGAAATGCTCACCCCACAATACACTACCAAATGGAAAGACATTCCTAAAATTCGATGTTAATACCAATTATTCTCACTATTTTCATAGATAATTGTGTGAATTAATATACTATCCAAAAATGAGTTCCAGCTCCCAGATTGGGAGAATGAATTTCGTCAAAGTAGACACCTTTATATTTCCTTCCTAGCAGTATGGTGAAGAGCATCCTCTCTTCCCTTTTTTAAGGACAAACTATGCTTGATAAAAGCAATCCTATTGAACGCCGAATGCAGATCACGACATTAGCGTGGCCGATTCTGGTGGAAATTTTACTGCGTACAGCCATTAGTACCAGTGATGTGTTCATGCTTAGTGGCTACTCTGATCTGGCAGTATCTGCTATTGGGGTTATCTCGCAAATCATTTTCTTTTTAATGATAATTTCGATGATGGTGAGTACTGGTACTGGCATTCTTATTGGTCAATACAATGGTTCTGGACGAACTCAACAATCAACCGATGTTGCGGTAGCCAGTGTTGTGCTTGGTGGAATATTAGGACTTGGCCTCAGTTTATTTGCCTTTTTTGCCGCAAATCCTATTGTCATCATGTATGGACTAGAAAGTGACGTTGCAACTTTTGCATACGATTATTTGATTATTACAGGTTCTTTCACATTAACCGTAACCCTTGGTATCGTCTTCTCTACCATATTACGCAGTAATGGATATTCTCGTACACCAATGATAGTGAATCTTCTCACTGGTGGACTTAATATATTTGGTAACTATTGCGCTTTGTATCAACCTTTTGGATTGCCTGTTTATGGTGTGCAAGGTGTAGCCGTTGCGACTGCATTTAGCCAAGTCATTAATACGATTATTTTATGGATAATGATCCATAGAAAACACATCGCATTACCAATGATGAATTTCAAGAAGATACCGCAAACGACTTATAAAAAAATAATGCACATTGGAGTAATGAACGCTGGTGAGATGCTCTCATATAACTTGTCACAAATGGTCATTGTTTACTTAGTAGTAAAAATGGGTACCGCTTCGTTAACCGCTTTTACTTACGCCCAAAATATTGCTCGCGTCTCTTTTGCTTTTGCATTAGCTGTTGGTCAAGCAAGCCAAATACAAACCAGCTATTACGTAGGGAAAAAATGGATTGAGCAGATTCTTACACGAGTTCAGATCTACTTCTTAATCTCTTTTGCTGTCTCTGTTGCCCTTACTTGTATCGTCTTTTTCTTCCGTTATGAACTGCTCGATATATTCACACAAGATCCAGAGGTCATAACTTTAACTGCGGGATTAATTGCAGGCTCTATTTTAGTGGAAGCTGGGCGGGTATTTAACCTTGTCTTTATATCCGCACTTAAAGGGGCTGGTGATATTAAATTTCCAGTTCAATTAGGGATATTAAGTATGTGGGGAGTGGCCGTTAGTCTGACTTATCTACTCGGCGTTCAATTTGGATTTGGTGTACTTGGCGCATGGCTAGCACTTGCAGCAGATGAATGGGTTCGTGGAATAATTATGGCTCGCCGTTGGCGCTCTAAAGTATGGACTAAATTTAATCTTATCTAAATAAAAATGGGCAAAAGTAAATAAATACCTTTGCCCATTTTCTTAGTAAGCTCGATTATCCTGAGTAAATGACAAATCCATCGCTTGAGGTCGGATCCATGATTTATATCCGCACTCTACTCTTAAAGAACTTACTATGTCTTTTGCATTTTCATAGGTAGTAAAGTCAGTCACTAAATAATACGTATCTTCTATTTTATATAGCGTTAACATATTACTACTGCATACTTTGAAATTTAGATCTGGCATAGATGAGAAAGCATAAGCTTGAACTCGATACATCTCATCTTTGTTGCTCTCAGCTTCTTTTTCAAACAATTCACGACTAAAAGAAGTACCACTAAAAAGTACACCTACTAACAATAAATACTTAAACACCCTATTTATCCGGCAACCGATTTAAGATTGAATAATAAGGGAATCGATCATCTCATTCTATCCAAAATATGAGAATATTTTAAAGCCTGACTCAACATCTAAAAATCAGGCTTTTTGTATAAAACTAATCCATCAAACTTTTGGATTTTATCGCTTTTTTAGATAGTTCTTTTGCAAAATCGGCGATATCTGATTCAAACGCTTCAACACTTTGTCGAATATCATCTAATTGAATCGTCTTCATCTGACGCTGTTCCATGACTACTTTACCATTTACAATCGTTGTATCCACATTACTTGGGTTGGCTTGATAAACCAGTGTTGCGTATGGATCATAACTTGGCATCATGTTCGCTGATTGAGTTTCAACAATAATGATATCCGCTTTCTTTCCGACTTCTAAAGAACCGATTTCATCTTCCATATGCAATGCTTTTGCACCACCTATGGTTGCCATCTCTATCACTTGTTCTGGGATCATAATGGTTCTGTCTGAGTGTTTTAAACGCTGCATATTTGCGGCATAACTTAAGGTACGCCATAAATCCACTTGGTTGGAACTCATTGGTCCATCAGTTCCTAAACCAACTCGCATATCTGCACGAAACATATCCCAAGCTGGCGCAATACCTGTTGCCCCTTTCGCATTCGCCATTGGGTTATAAACCACTCCGGCGTCCGCTTGTTTTAATAACGTTTGATCATGTTGAGATAAATGAATGCCATGAGCAATCACCATTCGTTCGTCCAAAACACCTATCTCTTCTAGATACTCAACAGGAGATGTCGCTTTAGTTGGATCTTTAATTCTTGCCTCTTCATTTGGAAATTCAGCCACATGAATTAAAACAGGCACATCGTAATCTTCTGAAAGCTGATTGATCTCTTGAAGCTTTTCTTTACTTACCGTGTATACAGCATGAGGCGCATAAGCTGGCGTAATTAACGGATCGTTTTGATACTCTTCAATAAATGACTGGGCATATTGAATTCCACCATACGGTTGTTTTGCATCCACCACAGGGAACTTAATAACAGTTTCACCAAGTACGGCTCTTAACCCAACCTCTTTGGTCGCTTTGGCCATTTCATCCATGTGATAATACATATCAGCATAAGTGGTGACGCCACTCTGGGCTAAATCGATAGCACCAAGTTTCGTCGCATTATAAATCAGTTCACGGCTTAACTTCTGTGCTTCTAATGGAAAAAAATAAGCAAATAATCGATTAGAAATGCCTTCTTCACCTAAACCACGAAATGCGATCATCGGAAGATGGTTGTGAGCATTAATCATTCCTGGCATCACAATACCGTCATTAGCATCAATGTTTTTTGGTGCATAATATTGCTCTAGTAGTTTTTCGTCACCAACAGCAATAATTTTGTCATTTTTAACCACTACAACGCCATCATCAATCACTTCCATATCAGCGTTGACGGTTAACACCTGTCCGTTATTGATGATCAAATCTGCATTATATTCTTGTTGTTTTGCCATTGTTCCACAACCAGATAGCAAGATAGCGCTAATACTCAATACCAAGCTTTTAAGCTTCATTCCTAAACCTTAATCATGCCCCCGTAAATGAAAAAAAGAAGCATTGGGGAAAATGCTTCTTCTTAATTAATTTAATTGATAAATATAACGATTACGAGATGATTCTGCCCACCAAAAGATAAGATTGTGGGATAGGTCTCTCTATCGACTACTCTTTTACTTGAGAGCGACGCTTTTGGATCTGTCCCATAATAAATTTAATGATAATTGGAAACAGACCAAGTAAAGCGAGGGAACCTAAAATTTGTGGAGAAATTAGCCCAGACAACGAGGTTATTTCTGAGAGTTGTGTACCCGCATTTAAATACACCATTGTCCCCGGTAACATACCTAGCTGACTAAACAGATAAAAACGACCTACTGATATTTTGGTTAACCCCATAAGTAAGTTAATTAAGAAAAACGGAAACACAGGGATTAATCGCAACGTCAGTAAATAAAACGCTCCATCTTTTTCCACACCGTCATTAATCGCTACCAACTTATCTTTAAACTTACTGTCTACCCACTCTCTTAATAAATAACGACTGCTTAAAAACGCAATGGTTGCCCCAATAGTGCTGGCAAACGACACCAGTAATAAACTCCACCAAAAACCAAACAATGCAGCGCCAAGCAAAGTAACAACTGCTGCACCAGGAATAGACAGAGCCGTAATAACAACATAAGAGATAAAGTAAACGGCACTGTATACAAACAAATTGGCTTGTATGTCATTTTGCACGTTTTGATGAAATGCTTTCACCTGCTCAAGTGTTAATAAATGCCCGAAATTAACATAGACAGCAGCAAATGACGCAAGAAGAATAAGTAATAAAATCAGTTTTTTATTCATATTAATGCCCCGCTTTCACATCCGTGTTCATCTGTTTTGATAAATCATCAAAGCCACCAACGTATTTACCATCCAACCAAATTTGAGGCACTGTCACAGGCGTTTTCTCACCAATAATGGCTTTAACCTCTGGGATCATTCGATATAGAGCCGCACTGTCTTTCACCACATCGTGATAGGTATATTCAACACCTGCCTCATCCAGCGCCGCTTTTGCTTTAATACAATAAGGACATGTTGCTTTACCAAATACTACATTGCCTTTTATATCATCACGCTTGGCAACTTGAGCAATAACAGCCTGAACCAAAACACCACGATTTAGCGCTTCACCTTGGCTTATCACTTTATCTTCAACAATGATAATCGGAGCATGCCACGCTTTAAGCTTTAAAGGTTCCCACCAGTAAGACAGCCAATCTTTCACTTCAAGCTCAATAGGAATACCATCAAGCTCAGTGTTAAATGTATCTTCCAGAATGTCTTTCGTTAAGGTGCACTCTCCACACGGAATATTGACTTTAAATGGACCCCAACTGCCTGCCCAACGATATAATGTGATTTTTACAGGTTTCATTGCGACTTCCCCTATCAGCAAACTGATTTATCAAAATTAAACTGAACCGTTTAGTTTAATTTAGTTGAATTTCAATTTAAGTCAACCTTTATGATTAATATTATCGCTACACGATATAAGTATATGCTAAGAAAATGGTTTTGAGATGTAAGTAATATCTCTTACTTAATTAGGAGTTATAAATAGTTTGAGAGTTCAATCAAATTACCGTCGGGATCTCGTAAATAGACTGAGATTATTTTACCCATCGCACCCGTTCGTTGAATTGGACCATCAATGATAGTCACGCCTTGTGATTCAATATGGCTTTGAACTTCATTAATAGGCGTATGAGTAATAAAGCACAGATCCGCACTGCCGCTTTTAACCTGTGCCGCTTTAGGTTCAAACTCATTTCCCAATTGATGAAGGTTTATCTTTTGCTCACCAAAAGTAAGGGCGACTCTGCCCTCACCAAAGGTAACGATATCCATTCCGAGTACGTTTGAATAAAACTGACTCGTCACTTCAATGCTGTTAACCGTTAAAACAAGATGATCTAAACGTGCAACTTTCATGATTCATTCCCTATGAAACAAAAACGTAAAACATTATTCAGATTTAAAGATAATACCTAAAAACATTTGGTGAGCGAGTTCAATTAGCTCTGCATCTTTTGTTAGCTGTAACGATGCCAATAGCCCGTTATAAACTAACCCTGCTTTTTTGGCCTTCAATTCTGCATCTTTAATATCGTGTCTTTTAAATAACTCGATTAATAACTCTTGTGTGCGTTGTTTGTATTGCGCACTTACCTCAGTAATTCCTTGATCTTCACTGCTGTATTCACTGTACGCCAATTGAAAATAACAGCCATTAAATGATTCAATATCAATACACCCAGCAAGACCTTCAAAACGAAGCGCAATTTTTTCTTCTAATGTCAGTTCTGTATTTTCAAACAAAGCCTGAACATGAGAAAGAGATTGTTGGCTAAACAGCTCTAATGCATTAGCAATTAAGTTCTCTTTAGATTGAAAATACTTATAAATGGTCGCTTTAGATAACCCCGTCGCAGCAGTGATTTTATCCATGCTCGTACCATGAAAACCATGTAATGCGCACAGTTCTACCGTCTTTTTAAGAGCGTTTACTCTTTTTTCTTCTTTCATACATCACTCTCCATTAATGCAGTGATTTTAGCAAAATAAACTGTTTAGTTCAAAAACTGATTGACAGTATCAAAATAAACGATAAATTAAACTAAACAGTTTAGTTTATTAATCAGGAGATAAAAATGAATACTCAAACTTGTAAAGCCATCTCAGCAGAAACGTCATTAGGTTATAAAATTGGGGTCTTTGGTGTCGTACTTACCCTACTTTGGATAGGTATTTTTAAATTTACCCCAACAGAAGCGGCAGCTATAGAGCCGTTAGTTGCAAATCACCCTTTAATGGGCTGGATATACGGATTTATATCAGCACAAATGGTATCGAATATCATTGGCTTGACTGAAATTTTAATTGCAATAGGACTTATCGCAGGCTTTTTTAACCCTAAAATTGGTTACTATTCAGGGATCCTTGCTTTACTTACATTTATTGCAACACTTAGCTTTTTAGCAACCACGCCGAATACATGGAAAGTCGTTGATGGCGTATTAACAACCAACTTCTTTTTACTTAAAGATATTGTGTTTATCTCTGTATCACTACTTGTGATTGAACATAATAAACCACACCTATGATAGATAACCTATTATGATAAAAAATAGCCTACTCAATTTTCATTGAGCAGGCTGTTCTTTTTTGATATGAGCTAAATTAGCTTGTCTTAAAACTGCAGTGAATCACCTTGCTCAGGAAAAATGAAATTTACACCTAAGTCATTTGCTTCTGCTAACTGCTTTTTAATAATTACTTTAGGATCTTCACTGTTCTTTAAGCTGTATTTGATGTGGCTTATGGCTACATTTAGATCTTTTAGAGAACCCTTGCCATTCATGTCTTCAAGCACACTTAATTCTTTAACTAACCAGTTTGGCGTTAAATGTCCAAATAAAGATTTATCTGGGGTTTCGTTGGTAAAAGAAACTTCAATAATAATCCCCTTTAACTTCCCTTGTTTTACAAAAGGAGCTAAAACAGACCATGCAGTCCTCATTGCCGAGCTTTTCTCTACTTCATCAGGTCCTGTATCACCAAAATAAGCAAATACATCCCCTTCACTGTCTTTTAGAATAAATACCGTAGATTGCCCACCAGAATGAGACAAAGGCAATGACATCACACTCATTGTAGTTTCAGCTATCAGACTCCAAACACCCGGTTGAAGATCCACATAATTGTATTTGTTCAGTTTAAAGCCTTCACCTTTGTTACCAAAATTAGGCCATGCTGACCAATTAAAGTAATTCTTCATGAGATCTTTATTTGTCGCAGCTAATCCATATATCGGTTTTTTACTGTCATCAGGAGAAGAGATAATTAGACCGGCAACATGGTCTAAATGAGCATGACTGATAAAGTAGCCCTTAATCTTATCCTTTAATAGGTAACCAACTTTGGTGTAAGGAGAACTGTCTGGCACAGTAATATCTTTAAATGCTCCTTTCTGCTCTGAAACAATTAATCCATTAACAACAGAGCCTGCATCAAGCATAACAAAATTAGAATCCGCCTCACTTTTAATTAAAAAAGCCGTTAAATTACCATCTTGGATCCCACCTTTACTCCCTAACGTAACGGTATCAAAACTCCCAGACTGAGCCGAAAAAGAAAAAACAGACAAACACGTAAATAACACTGCTAATTTATTTTTAAACATATCCAACCTTAAATAATACTGCACACCCTTGTGCTCAATCAGATAATACAATGAGATAAATGAATGATGTATTAAATATTTAAGACTATTGATAGGAAGGTAATTATAAGCGGTATGCTCCACAGAATTTGATAGTTCTAACATCTTTATCGAAAAATCCACGCTACACTCCGACTTAATGTTAATCACCATAAGTAGTAATCATGGCGACAATCAGTGACGTTGCAAAGTTAGCAAGAGTTTCTACCGCTACCGTTTCCCGCGTAATCAATAATTCCGCTTATGTTGAACCAGTGACTCTTGAGCGAGTACAAAGTGCCATTCGTGAACTCAACTATCAACGAGATGCAAGAGCCAGCGCCTTAGCTAAAAAAACAAATAATACCCTCGGATTATTAACCGGCAACCTAGCAGATCCTTTCTTTGCCCTAATAGCCAAACACGTGGAAGAAGTCGCACGTAAACATAAATGCCAATTAGTCGTGGTAAGCGGAGGTCATGATGCACAGCGAGAAAAAGAAGGGTTGGATTTTTTGATAAGCCAAGGATGTGAAGCCATGGTGGTGCACGCAAAAATGCTAGATGATGCCACCCTATTACGATACAGCGCTCAACTCCCTTCGATGGTATTGCTTAACCGTACCATTCCACAAATATCAAACCGCTCTGTCTATATTGATAATAGAGCTGGCGCCAAAGAATCTGTGGCTCATTTGATTTCACAAGGTCACCGCAAGATCGCCTGTGTCACCAGTGATCTTCCTATTGAAGATAGAACAGAACGACTTAACGGTTACCGCGATGCCATGGCAGAAGCCAACATTACCATTGAACCTAACTGGATAATAAATCAGAACTTTAGCGAACAAGGCGGAGAACTTGCCGGTGAACAATTATTGACTCAATGCCCAGAAGTCACAGCTGTGGTTACCTTTAACGATGTAATGGCCGCAGGTTTAATGGCTAATTTACATGAAAACAATATTCGTGTACCTGACGATATTTCTATTATTGGGTTTGACGATGTTTTATTGGCTCGATACCTCTACCCTCGCTTAACCACAATGCACAACCCTATTGATGAAATGTCGAGCTATGCTGCTGATTTAGCGTTAAAAATAAAAAACACTGGCTATGTTCCACCATCTAATCATCGCTTTAATGCCAGCTTGGTCGAGCGACAAACCGTTATACCTTTTTCAGATAAACAAGCCCTAAAAGTGTGATGAACATCTTAGGTAACAATCCCATGTAAGCGCTTACATGAGTGCGTTACCTATCTCTCATATTCTAATTAATAGAACTCTTATTATGACCTCATAAAAACAAAACAACCCTACATCTGTTTACGAGGAATACAAAATGACACAATCAAAGCCTCTACCATCATTTGCACTCGCAATAGCACCTATTGCAGTCATGTTTGGTCTACTTGCTATTGGATACGGCCTATTTGGTCTACAAATTGAAGCCCTACTGCTTACTTCAGCAACCTTCACCGGTTTTATCGCTTATAAAATGGGATACAACTGGGATGAAATAATGAATGCCATTGTTGAGAAATTAGCGAAAGCAATGCCAGTTATCTTAATTTTAGTCTCGGTTGGTGGTCTAATCGCAAGTTGGATGATCAGTGGCACTATCCCCTACATGGTTTATTGGGGATTAAAAGTTATTAGCCCTCAATATATTTTAATCGCTGCTTTCTTTGTTACCAGTGTGGTTTCTGTGTGTACTGGTACATCATGGGGATCTGCAGGAACAGTAGGTGTTGCGTTAATGGGTGTAGCAGCAGGTCTTGACGTATCCTTGGCGGCAGCTGCTGGCGCGGTGGTTTCTGGCGCTTACTTTGGTGATAAAATCTCCCCTCTTTCTGATTCAACAAACTTTGCACCTATTGTTTCTGGCACTACATTATATGAACACATCCAACATATGCTTTATACCACGCTACCAGGCTTTGTTATTGCTTCTGTTGTCTTCTTCTTTGCTGGTCAATACGGTGATATTACAAATGTGAGCGAACCTCAAAAAGTAGTTGATATCATTGCTGGCTTGGACAGTTTATATAACTTCAGCATTCTATTAATTGTGCCACCAATCATGATCTTATGGGGCGCATTCACGAAAAAACCAGTACTTCCTCTGATGCTTGCAGCCTCTGCCCTTGCTCTACTTATCGGTGTATTTCTACAAGGCTTCAGCTTACAACAAGCACTGCAAGCGTTTGTTAATGGTTTCAATATCGATATGTTGAACACTAACGGTCACACAACAGATGGTTTAGTTCCAGATATTGCAAAACTGCTTAATCGTGGTGGCCTGTTCTCTATGATGAGCACCATTCTTCTTGTATTTTGTGCCTTTGCTTTTGCGGGAATTTTAAGTCTAACAGGTGCATTAAATGTGGTTCTAGGCCGCTTCTTACATCTTATTCACAGCACTGGTCAGTTAATTCTATCAACTGTGATTGCTACGATTACTGTGGTATTCACAACATCTGATGGCAAACTTGCCTTATTAATCCCAGGTGAATTATTTCAAAACGCTTATCGCAAAATGGGATTAGATACAAAAAACCTTTCAAGAACCATTGAAGATGCCGGCACCATTATCGAACCACTGGTTCCGTGGACTGCAGCAGGTATTTACATGGCAAGCACACTAGGCGTAGCAACGCTTGATTACCTACCATGGGCAATTCAATGTTACACCGGCGTGATTTTCGCCATCATTTATGGTTTCACAGGCTTTGGTATTGCAAAAGCACCAGTAACTCAAGACAACGACTCACTATCTCCAGTTGACGTAAAATAAGGCTATCTCATGACAACTTCTTTTGACTGCATTCACAACCGTTGTAACACAGGCTCATTAAAATGGGATTTCATGAAAGAAAAACTCGGATTAGATGGCACAGACCGACTACCTATGTGGGTGTCTGATTACGATTTTCAAGCGCCACCACACGTATTAGAAGCACTTCATAATCGCATTGACCATGGTATTTTTGGTTATGCAGAACGTAATGATGACTACTACCAAGCGATCATCACTTGGTATCAAGAGCAGCATCATATTCACATTGAAAAAGAATGGATAACAACCGTACACGGTGTATTACCTGGGCTTTCAATGGCAATTCAGCTACTGACTGAAACCAATGACAAAGTGGTAATGCAAACACCGGGCTATGGCTCGTTTCGTAAAATCGTTGAATTTAATGACCGAGTATTGGTTGAGAACCCATTAATTGAGCAGCAAGGAAACTACACTATCGACCTTGCTCATTTAGAATCTTGTTTTCAGCAAGGCGCTAAAGTAATGATCTTCTGTAACCCTCACAACCCTGTTGGTAAAGCATGGTCAAAAGAAGAGATAACCGCTGTAGCAGAGCTATGTCATCAATACGATGTGTGGCTACTAAGTGATGAGATCTGGGGCGATTTAGCAATGGGAGATAACATTTACCATTCAGCGTTATCATTACCAGAAAATCTACAACAAAAACTGATTGTCGCTACGGCGGCGAGTAAAACATTTGGTTTGTCTTCTGTGCGTATTTCTAATTTCATGATCCCAAATCAAGAATTAAAAGCACGTTTAGTTCGCCGTTTAGATGCTCATGGTATGGATGTTTATAATAGTTTGGCAATGTGTGCAGCAACCGCCGCTTATCAAACTTCAGCGCCTTGGTTAAATGAACTGAAAACCTATCTACAAGAGAACATTACTACACTAGCAACTTTTATTGAAAGCGAACTGCCAGAGCTACGCTTTACCCCACCAGAAGCGGGTTATTTAGCATGGGTAGATTGCCGAGAGCTTGAACTAACAGATAAAGAACTAGAGCGTAAATTAGTAGAAGCTGGGATAGTTCCAAGCATGGGGATTGCGTTTGGCAATGAAGGTTCAGGATTTATTCGCTTAAATCTAGGTTGCCCTCGCGAAGTACTTATTCAAGCAATGCAACGAATTAAAGTCGCACTGAGTAGCTAAGTGAATAACCATCACGTCTAAAACAAAAAGCCGCTAAATTCAGCGGCTTTTTATCATCATGCTACTATTTGAGCTATTTCTTACTATACCCAATAAGTTAATACTCATCGTTCAGTCCCCACTCATCAATTCAGTATTTCTATATCAGCGAACTGATTATTGATATAATTGGTTCCTGGAATATACCCACCATTACTTTCTATAATGTGAATAAATTCATCCATACGAATTTTAAACTCACTTAATTGAATAAACTTGCTTATATCGAGGACAAATAAAAAATCTCCTTTCTTGTTTACATCAGCCTCTTCCATATGAAGACTTGTACCTGTAATCTGCGTCGAAAAAGCAGAACCTGACAATACTGAGCTGAATATATCGATCATACAGCCTAAAGCAAAACCTTTATAACCTCCCAATGGAGATAGAGTGCCTTTAAGTGCCTCAATTGCGCAAGTGGTTGGATTTCCATATTCATCCAATGCCCAAGATACTGGAATATCTAATTCTGCATCCTTATATTCTTTTATTTTTCCTCGTGCAACATTTGTCGAACTCATATCTATAACTACGGGATCTTTTGATGATGGCGCTCCGAATGCAAATGGGTTAGTCCCAATTGTGGCATTTAATGAATTTGGAGCAGCCATTGCGGGGGAGCTACTACTGCATATAAAACCAATCATATTATTGTTAGCTATATATCTAACGTAATGACTTAATGAAAATAAATGATTTGATGAACGTAAAGATATTGCTGCTGTTCCATATTTCTTCGCTTTTTTTATTGCTATATCAATAGCCTGTTTCGCTACTATTGGTCCTATAGAATTCTGTCCATCCAGTATCGTTATTGACCTTTCATCATGAATAATAGGAGCCTGTGCTATATAACATTCACTATTAATCACATCAAATATATTCTTTGCATGTTTTATCCCGTGGGATTTATCACCGCGTTGCTCTGAAGAAATTAAAACATCAGTAACCCAATTTGCATCATCCCAAGCCAATCCTGAAGCTATGAATTTTTTTATTAATCGTTCTTTTACTTCATTGTATGAAACTTTCATTCTTCGCTCCTACTAATTGTGTTCATGATAAATTCGGTTATATATCATGTCAGCCATTAGTTTAGGAATGTCCGAATCTAATAATGATGTGAAACCAAGACAATTACAGTTTATTTCTGATATAAGGAATTTGTCATTTTCCATACCCCTTATAAAATCAATACTCCAAATTAATGGCGCAGGTCTTGAGTCATTTAGCTTTGTTAGGATTGTCTCAATGTTATTAGTAACAAGATCAATCAAAATAGGATGTTTGGACACATCTTCATATCTATATTCTGAACCTGAGTGCAAGGTCGTAGAAAAGTTAAAATCACCTTTTGTCGGTTTTTTATGAATAACATAGCATGGGGTATTGCCAATCAAGAGAACACGATACTCACCCTCTTTGATTCCAGATAAAAATGGCATATTAACAACAACGCCTGAATCAAAGTTAACATAATTATCAATAAAATCATTTATATGTATATTCTGTGTTCGGTTGTTTTGTGCATCGGTCACTCTTATCTTTGATTCTGAGCTATCAACGAGACCTAATCTGAAAATGCCTTTTCCGCTAGAACCTCTATTTTGTTTAAAAACCCTATCAGAATTCAGACTTTCAATATCAAAATCTTCAATAAGTTCTTTTTTGTCTTTATATATTCTCACGTCATCAGGAACCAATCCTGTACCTACTAACTTACAGAGCGATGACTTAGAACCAAGCGCTAATAAAGTACTTGGGGGTTCTATTCCTACTATTCCTTCATTAATAAGGTTATCTAAGAAATCAAAATAGGTTTGTTCCCCAGTAGTTAATTTCCCCGGGTTAACTCTTGATATGTAAGCTACGCAATTTTTTCTCATAAAATCAAATATTTTATCCTTTTCACTTAGTGTGAAATGTATAGCTTTACAATTGATACCTATATCTTGAACGGCTTTAATTATCGGTGCTGTATCTTTTCTAAAGCCAGTCTCATCCTTATTTTTATCTTCACTAGCTTCCAAAATGATCACGTATTTATTCATAACTAACCTCAAATATTGCTGTATATGATTGATAAAATTACAATAAGTATGGTTGGGACAATATTTCTTAGTATTATGCTAGATAGTGTAACTCCAGAAATTTGGGAGCATAATAATGTAGTTGGAGATACAGGGGATATTGTTCTTCCTATTCCTGATATCATTTGCATCGATGTAAATGTTGAACTGAACTGATTCATCGATACGATTTTAAATTTTGACATTATTGACGTTATTGTAATAAAAGAGACCGTTCCAGAACCAAGCAAAGTACAAAATAACACGATAGCCAATAATAATACTGATGATAAAATAATCGGGTTTATAGAACCTAAAGACATATGGCTATAAATATTAATAATACTTTCTATCGGTAACGAATTGACTAGAAATTTACCGCCAACAATGACAGATACGATAAAGAAAAATGAGTTACTAATGCTAGTTAAAAAGAAAGATAATTGTTCTTTAACATTAAATTTATTGGATTTTAGATCTAAAATAAACGAGATTGAAATACATATCATCCCAATAGTCCAAAGTGGCAAGTTTAGTTTAGTGAATAGATGTTCAGGTAAAATAAGAAATAACGGAAGTAACGGTAGCAGTGCCGTAAATATACTGATTTTATGCTGATAATCTTGATTATCTGTTAATGATTTTTCATCGTTATCATTAGTCAAACGGTTATCGAGGTAACGTTGCCAGAAGTAATGGCTAATTGCACCGACAATAGCGATACCAATAAATAAAAATAATTGTCCATTAATAACATAATCATTTATTAATCTATTTTGCTCTTCAGCCATAAAAATAGTACTCGATTTTAAGTGACCAAATTCTATTACTCCAACTGAAGCGATCATTCCCGCTGCACCTTCTTTACTTATTCCCTTAGATATCAGTATAGGGAATACAGTAGACATATATATCATGGATAGAGCTGACGCGGATGTGATTACTGTGCTTAATGCTAATCCTATTAAATAAAACATAGCAAGGATTAAGTATCTATCTTTTATTTTACTTATTGGTTTATAAACGAGTAATACTAAATCTTTTGTTGCCCCATTTTTATTAACATATTCAGAGAACGCTATAATAACAACAATATTTAAACCGATAGATAAAAAAACAGAGCTTAATGCATTAGAGAAATTTAAAGCGATTTCTCGTAATTCTACGCCATTCAACAAGGAAGCAACAACCCCTAGCAATATAAAAATCAAAGGTATGTATTTTCTCTTATATATTAGAGATAAAATCATTAATGTTAATATAAATATAGACATAAGCATTACCGAGTTCCAGGCACGAGATCTAGCATTCTTTTTATTGATAGAAAGTGAGATTCTATTTCAGATGTTCTGCCATTTTTAAGTATTTGTTCAGATGTATATTCCATAGCTTTGTATGCTGCTCTTAGCATATGATTTGCATAAATAACAATATTGAAGCCAGCTTGTTTAAGTTCATCGAATTTTATTTCATTGTAGCTAGTAGGTACGCATACTAATATCTTATCTGGATACTTAGATCTATATTGTTTCGCAAAATCAAATATTTCCTTTCCATCTTGGTGTCGGCTGTGGATCATTATTCCGTCAGCACCACTTTCACTATAAGCAAAAGCTCTTTCTAATGCATCCTCCATTCCAGCATCTAGAATTAAGCTTTCAACCCTTGCAATAATCATAAATTCTTCTGTTAATTGAGATTCTTTACCTTTTTTTATTTTTGTGCAGAATGATTCTATTGTATCTTGCTTCTGTTCAACCTCATTACCTAATAATGAGTTTTTCTTAAGCCCTGTTTTATCTTCAATTATAATTGCTGACACGCCAAGTCGCTCAAGAGACCTTATGTTGAATGATAAATGTTCAATTTTCCCTCCAGTATCACCATCTATAATTAGAGGTTTGGAAGTTACCTCAAATATATCGCTTATATTTGAGATTCTGTTCTTAATGTCAAGCAACTCAATATCTGGCTTACCTTGACTTACCGAATCAGTTAATGAACTTGACCAAAAACCTTGATATTCAACATTCTCTTCAGAATCACTATCATTAGCACTGGCTTTCTCTGCTATAAGTGCTGAGATTGGATTATGAGTTTCTAATATTCTGATGCAACCATGCGATTTTATTACATTTATTAATCTTGAACGTCTAATGCTAGGAATCGATAGTTTTATGTCATTATTTTTCATTCACTATTCATCTCTACTTTCATTATTTGTTAAAGAATAGTTTCGCACTTAACACTTATTTTCAGTGATAAATAACACACTTTTATAGTATTGTAATAATTTCATTAAAACTCCTCATATCAAAGATAACCCTGAGAAATCACAAGAGAGAATGCATATTAAATATTAATATTAACACTTCCGATAATAGAATTATTTTATTACACTGATTCAATTAGAATTTATATTAGCTCTTCAGATGAAAAAGAACTTCATTGATTCTGATGGTATTCCAATTGATAAAGAAAAATTAACAGAAAATCAATCTGTTAATTTAATATGCTCAAAAATAGAAAAGATAAAAACAGACCTACTGAAAAATAATTATTTTTTTAATACCGAAACTAATACATGTATCGGCTGGAAATAATCGCTTTTATTTGAGCGATTATAATCACAGAATAAGTCCTACAATTGGTTAATTATTAAAGCATTAATCGGTTTATTACTCGATCAAGTAAAAAGCAGATCTTTACCAATCGCTCTGTGCATTTCTTAATGATAAAAAAAGCCGCTATTGATTAGCGGCTTTTCGTTACTTATTTAACACCATTATTTGATGTTGATAATTTGTCCAATAAGTAGACGTCTTGGGTTTTCAATTTTTGGGTTTAATTGAAGTAGTTCATCTACTGTTAAACCAAACTCTACTGAAATGCTGTAAAGCGTATCATCTTGTTTAATTGTGTAGAACTTATCTGCTTGCTCAACTTGTTGTTGTGCTTGCTGTTTCAATTTACCTTGCTCTGTATTTAGCTTGTTTACTTCTTGGTAAATATCTTTATCAGTTTCTTTTTGCGCTTGTAACTCGTTCTCTAATGTTGTTACTCGAGACTCTAGCGTACTTACTGTTGATTCTAAGGTGTTAATTTGTTCTGCATGCTGCTTTTGTTGTCCGATCAGCTCATCGTTTGACGCACAACCAGTAAGAACTAACGAAGACATTAGCGACGCTACCAGAATAATACTTTTTTTCTGTTTCATACTTTTCTCACAACTTCATCTGTTTGATAAATAATTTCGAGTATTGTCATAAAAATAAGATGTATGCACAAGTAATAAATGGTTTTATCATTTGATTCTGCTGAGTTTATGGCATTTATACAGATAACGGATCCACAGTAAAATTAATAAACACCACCTTATCAATGTCTACTATGTTTGTATCCTATATTTGCTACTTATAAAACCAATATAACAAAGATACCCTAGAGCAGTACCTGTAACTTCTTACAATTACCCTTCAAAATAGATCAACCTACAATGCCTCTCAATTGAAGGCTAATTCTGCATCCCTTTTGCTTCATTATTTAAATAGCTAAAACGGCATCCACCTTAATTAGGAACTCTTAAAGCATCATCGAGAAAACCAATTTACATATACAATATAGGAGTATCAAACATACTTATGAAACAGTTAATTTTCATACTCACTCCCCTAGTTTTAATCTCCGAAGCAATGGCTGAAAGCGATAAAAAAGATATATCTTTAGGCCTTTCACTGGGTGTTTTAAACGGAGCATCTAAAGAACTTGTATATGACGACACTGGAAGAAAGCTAAGTCAGCTTGATTGGAGAATCGATAATGTTCCTATCATAAAATTAGAAACGGACTGGAATATTAACCAAAGATGGACTTTAACGGGTGATTTTTGGTCTATATTAACCGATGATGGTAACGCCCATATGGAAGACCGAGATTGGTTCATTGAAAATCAACATTTTCCTACTGATATATCTATAAGTCCAAAAACAACCTTGAAAAAAGCTTATCAAGCGAGCTTACATACCACTTATTGGTTGTTCATTCAAAACAATTACGAAATAGGCGCTTTAGGAGGATTTCAATATAACCAATTCAAATGGGAGGATTTAGGTGGTACTTACTCATATAACAACGGTACTGATATGGGAACTTTTCCTGATGTTGTAGGCATTGATTATAAGCAAGAATTCGGTATGTTTTATGCTGGGCTAACAGGAAAATACAGACTAGATAACTCTGAGTTTAGTTTTTTATTAAAATTAAGCCCTTGGGTTAAAGCCAAAGATGTTGATAACCACTACCTAAGAAACCTTACTTTCTATGAAAAAAGTAATGAATACTCTGATGCCGTTTCTCTATCGATTAACTATAACCAAATATGAATCTATACACCGAATATTGCTTATACCAAATATTTTGAAGCCAATGCAGATATGACAAAGGTTAATAACAAAACAAATGATTCCAGTTTTTTCGAAAACGCAGCTGGCCTAGATAATCTATACTCAACACTCTCAATAGGGTTGAAATATAGCTTCTAATTACAAAATCACCTTTAAAAATAATGAATAAAACAACAAATCGCAGATACAAAAAAGCCCACACTAGGTGGACTTCTTCGTTTAATTTAAATTTTAAACCATACTTTTCTAATTAATATAGTGCTTTTAAAAAATGGAAACTTTAGTCATAAATACCTACACCTTAAGCCTCCGCTTTTCGAGGCGAGTTAATACATCTTTGTAAGTCACTTTGTTCTCATCAAGATATTTTAATAACTTAGCTCTATCGATAATCTCAACACCACACGTCTTAGCAATATCATCAGTTCTCTTCGCTAATGATGGTGAGTTAGTCACAAAAACTAAACGGTCGAAAGTTTTCTGCATTTCTGATTCATAAATCGGCTTAGCAGAGTGAATCTCTTGTATTCCTTTATATCCATCGTATCTTCGTTGCGTGTATTTAGCCTGCATTAAGATATTACCAGACTGAGTAAGGATGACTCCATCAGCTCCATGGTCAGCACCTGCATTCGTTAACCACGCGTTATCACTGCAATAATGCTGTGACAAGAGCGTCAAACATAAAGCTTCAAATTGCTGCCAACTTAATTTATCCAACTCCTCAGATGTTATACGCTTATTTATAAGTTCCCCAGAAATACTGCCACCTACACCAGATGGTTGCGGCACAACATCTTCTGGAGTAACAACAGCATCTTTTAATAAAGTTTTCTGCGTTAACAGCCTATGAAGGTTGACATCAAACGACTCCAGTTGAGGATGATGTAATAAAGGAATATAAATATGAACATCTTTTTTTTGCCCAATTCGATACACTCGATCGGTGGCTTGAGCTTCTTTAGCTGGATTCCAGTGTCTCTCTAGGTGGACAACATGATTTGCACCAACGACAGTTAAACCAACACCAGCAGCAACTGGTGACATCACAATCAAATTAAAGCCTTCTCTAGCTTCAAAATCAGTAATCATTGATTTACGCGTAGGAACTGACTTTCTTTTAGCAACTGCTTTAGCATCTCCATTAATCACTGAAAGTGGTCCTAAACCATAGATTTGACCAAGAGTAATACTTAAAAAGCTTTGTAATCGCTTATTTACCACGAAAATAATGCACTTTTCTTGTCTGCTCCGTACTCGGTCTAAAGTCTCAAGTAAAGAAACTAGTTTTCCTGATTCACCATATAACGCTCGTGATAATTTAGCATTTTTAGGGATATCAAGACGACCTCCATCACTTAACCTAGGATGTAACGAACTGTCTCTTAGCCTCATCAAAGTGGTAAGTGCATGACTATCTTCATTCTCGAGTTGATTACTAATGATTCCTTCGTAAACATCTCTCTGGTAGCCAACCATTGTCGACTTCAATTCTTCTAAAAACTTCCAGTTTTCGAATTCTCCGCCAGCATACATATGTTTTAGAGGTAAACCTTTAAGATTGTCCTCTTTGATGCGTCTCAACATCAATGCCCCAACAGCTATACGAAGTTCTCTTCCAAGTCTAGCTCTTGTTTCTTCAACCTCATCACCAGCAGCTTTAAGAATTGGCGAAATAAAACGAGTACGGAATTCTTGATAGCTACCCAGATACCCTGGGCAAGCTGTATCCATTAAACACCAAAAGTCGGCTAAGCTATTTTCTACAGGTGTACCTGTAGCAACTAATTTAAAATCAGCTTTTAGTCCTTTGGCTGCACGAGTTTGAAGTGCATTAGGATTCTTAATATTCTGAGCTTCATCGAAAACCACAATCCCCCAGTCAATTAAACACATAGAGAACTGATAATCACGTAAAGTTTGATATGTTGTGATAACCAAACGCTCTGGTAAATCTAAACGTTCTGGTCCAAAGTGTTTTCCAACTTTTAATGAATACTTGGGTTCTAAGCTGTCATCAGATCCACTCTGACTTCTGATCTCCACACCACCCATTCGATAATCATTTAACTCAGCAGCTGATTGCAAGATGACCACATCGTTGAATGGTGAGTGTGTAAAAGTTTTATCTACTTCATCCTTCCAGTTTTCTAATAAACTCAAAGGAGCAACAATCAGTGTAGGCTTTCTAGTTTCACTACTAATTTTCTGTCGTTGATAAATATGTTCGATTGCAGATAAAGCCATAAAGGTCTTACCTAACCCCATGTCATCTGCTAACAAGGCTCCGCTAATTTTCGAGTCTGATGAGCCTTTTTGTTCAACACCTAAAATCCAACGAACACCAATATCCTGATGTGGATAAGGTGTCCGCTTGTGGTTATCCCAATTTAACTCGCCATCCCATGAAATGTCAGAAATAAGTTGTTCGACTTTATGAGAATTTTCTGACAGTTCTTCATCATTTAAATCAATATCAACAACATGTATTTCTGAACTTTCCGATTCCGTCTTAGCATCTTCTGGGTCATCTTGGCTCGAGCTATCTACATTAGAGTTCGATATTTTATGGCCAATTTCTTTTAAAACCTTATCAACAGCAACAGGATCACTGATATCGTATGATTTACCTTCATAGTCAAAAACGGTTGCTCCAGTTTGTTGAGCATCTTCAATCTTCTTGGCCACGTTATCAAGAGTAGCTCTATCACGAATACTATCAGTCAACTTAGATATTGAATTGATTACATCAGATGCAGAGGAGACTCCAAACCAATCAATGCCTGATTCATCGGTCTCTCCAAAATAGGCGTGCTTAAATACTGTCGCGCCATGAACCCTGATAGAAAAACCTAAATCAAGATCGACTAAGCTCGCATCAATATATGCTGTAGGGTTCTCCAAGAACGCTTTAACTTGTTTTTGAGGTATTACTCTGTTGCTAATAACTTCTTTTACAGCCATGAGCTTTTCTTCAGAAAACAAGACTATTTCATCACCCACTTTCAGAGTAACCGCGTTGTCGCTTTGCAACTGTCCCAGAACCTTTTGAATCGACTCATGGCTCGCGCTTTGCCCCATGTTTGGCGTCAATATCAGCTCGCCTTGAGAATTCAGTTCTGCTTCTACTGTGATTTTATTTGGCGTCAGTATTCTTAGCTTTTCAAAGTGCTTTAGATTCAACTTACAACCACTCTTTTGAGCCTCTTGTAAAGAGTGTAGGTAAAGTAAGTTATCGTATTCAGATCGAGCAGACTTTTCATGGGCTTTATGTGCGTTAAAGACCATAAGCTGCTCGGGCGTTAACAGGTACTGCTCATTTTGACTAAACCGAATGAAAGGACCGTCCACTGTATAATTTAGCGTTGTTCGACCTTGCTTGGTTGTTACCGAAAGGTCAATGTTAAAGGTAGGTGTGCTAGCTTTTCCTTGAATATCAGCGTCAACGTTCCCTTTCCAAACCGGAGGTAAGCTAAACAAGTCTCTCAAATCAGAATCGAGTCTGACCGCTGTATCGGCAGGCATAATAAAGCCATCTGGGAATGAGCTTACATCACCCTGCTCTTCAAGCATTCTAAGTGCAACATATTGCGCTGTTATCCACTCATCAGCTTTACCAGCTTTAATTTTCTCTATGGTTTTCTTGGAAGTAGTAAAATCAAGGCTATCATCACAGACTAACTCAAATTGAGATGACTTATCTAAACCAGAAAAAAACTTACTGATTAAAGAGGTTAACTCCACTCTCGCACCCCATAACGTTGTTTAAAATCAATATAATCTTCATTGGAAAGCACGTCTTTAGGCGTCAGTTTAATCCCTAACCCTCTTAATGCTGTAAGTGCTTTTCGTTGCCATGAATAGCCTGCTGGAGAATGTGTTATTTTTGCTACAGCTCCAGACGATAATCGCGTCATCTGATTATTAATCCCACTGGTTAGTTGAGAATATGTTGGCCTATCAATGTTATAGTTAAAAACACAAACGGAAGGGTCAAGATAGCGGTACAACCACAAATAACAACTATGGCTTCCCTCCACCATGTGTGCACCATTCATTTGTACATAAATTATGGATTTATCACCATCTTTAACTGTAGAGAAATTTGGCAAATGCTTCGGATCGTAATTTTTCTTCAAGTACCTTGCTGCATCCTGACTCAAATAGAGCCGGGTATTTAAAATAACCCCCGCATCAAACATCCCCTCTAAAAAACTTCTCCTAGATGGGTACATCCTCTGTAGCTCGTAATTAAATGAAGAGTATGAATAATCTTCCAACGCTTCCAAGAACAACTTTAAATCTAGTTTTGATAACCATCCACGAACAGCTTGAATCAGGTTTAATTCTAATCCCTTCCACCACTTTATGTATCTTGGGTTTGAACTTGGCACTCGTGGATCACCACCAATTGCTAGGATCACATTCATCCAAGACTCACTAATGTGAGAACCTATCGAGCGGCCAATCAAAATTCTAAGAATTTGATGCCCTAGCAAGCTTTCAGAATCATATAGAGAATCAAAAACAATCTCTTTTTGAACTTCCGCTAAAAGAGGGTGATCTTGCCCCAATGGTATCGTATTTAACTGCTCAATATAGTAAATACCTTTAGCTGCCGTCAGATAACGACCATTTGCATAGCGTTCTAGCTTCATCTCCGCAATTAAATGATCAAAATCCACATCCCTTTGGATAGCTCTTTCTGCAAGCCATTTAGGGCCATTGATTGACAATATATTTGCATCAAACTGTTCATTATTACCTCTACGTCTTTTAGCATCCAACAGCCAGTCTGCCGTAGCTTCCAAGTCTGCCAGTCGATCATATTCTGATAAGAAATGTTGATAAAAAGACTCTATAACTAATGAGCTTGGCTTTTTTACAATTTCAGTGATCTTATTAAGCAATCGACGCGTAAAGCTGACATTTTTCTTCGCATCCGTATGTAACGAGAGAGCTAAAGCACGAACGTGTATTGAACTATCCAAAACGTCTTCAACTCTTTTTTTAGAGGCCAGCGCGTTACATACCTCTCCATATGCTGTTCTAAATTTATTATTCTCAATACCAGCACTCTTAGACAACACTTCTAACTGATTCGATAGACGTGCAAAATCCTTGATGGCTTGACCAAAAGGATTAGCTGGTAAACTAACTTTGAGCTTTTTTATATTTAAACTCACTGCCCAACAATCCTCTCAAGTTCAGCAATCGATGGCTTCTTAACTGTAAATCGAATATCTATACGCCTGTTCTGACTCTTTTCTTGCTGATTCGACTCTTGTAGATTGGCACGCCTTGTCGCTGCATAGCCGCTAACAGAGAACAGTTTTGCATGATATGCGTTTTCTAAATCACCGAGTTTAGGCGTTAAGCTCAGTTCATTTTGCCAGACATTCCAGACAGATATTGCTCGATCAGTAGATAACCCCCAGTTCCCTTTCCCTCTGTAATGGATACGATCGCTATCGGTATGCCCCTCAATAAAAACGGTATCGAGATATTGAAAGCGCGCTTTCTTCTGAATTGCAGAATGAAGAACAACACCTATGTCCTTAACTGCTTGCTCTATGATTGCATCGTTCGGAATTGATGATTTACCTGATGCAAAAGTCAGTGTGCTTTCTGGGATCCGAATTACCGTATCGTTATCAGCAATTTCAACAATTACGTTTCTCTTCGCCAATTCATCTCGAACGTCATAAATAATGTTCTTTCTTGCTAACTCAGCTTGCTTAAGCTCTTCGATACCAGCTTCAACATCATTGGTCTTTTGAGTTAATTCAATAATCAGAGCAACAGCAGCAAGTATAAATATAACGAGCAAAGCAGACATTAGATCCGAAAATGAAACCCAGTAGGGATTTTCTTCATCTACTGAGTTTTGTGTATGCGAACGAATACCTCTACGCATGTTGGCTCACTTTATCTTGAATTTCATCAACAACACTAGAGATAGCTCTAACTGCAGTATTCATACTCTCTGCATACTGTGTACTGCTATTAGCCCAAATTTTAAGATGCTCAGCCGTTTGTCCGTTAGCTTGTTCTGCATAATCTTCAAGAAGTTGAGTCATTTGCTCCGTTAACTCTTTAACATTGCGCTTCATTTCTGAAGTTAATTCGTTCAGGTTCTCCTTTTGTTCTGTAAGGAATTCATTCTGATTAGTACGAAGCGTACTAAACGACTGCTCAGCACTACTCAGCATACTGTTTATTTGATCTGCAATCGCACCAAACTTGCTTGTATCTTCCAGCAACTGATCTCTTAGCGATTGAATTCGCACAACGCCTAGCTGATTTTGTTCTGCTAAATCCTTAGTGCTATTGACCGCTTCAGTAACAGCACCAGATAATTTATTGCCAGCTTCTTTAATATTAGAACCGAACACATTCATGCTATCAGCGGCAGTTCTTAACTCGTTTGCAGATTGCTGCATACTCTCTGTAGCTCGAGCTGATGCCGAAACAGAAGAATCAATGCTGTTTTGCAATTGTTTACCTTGCTCAATAATATTATTAGATGTGATTTGTTGCGATTCAGTCGCCGCTTTCACTTGAGCTAGAAGCTCATCAGTTCCAGCTTTCATCGCCTGTGTTTGATTCACAAATATATCATTACGCTCTTTTTCCATTTTGCTAGCCACCCCATCACGTTCGGAGAACGTTTGGGTAAGTTGACCAACTTGATTTTGAACAAAATCGGTCAACACTTGGCTTTGTGCTGAAACATTTTCTACTAAATCTTTAATCGTACTTTCCATGGAGGAAGCCAATTTCTGTTCACGCTCAGAAGCAGCTGATTCTCTTTTAGTAAGCTGTTCGCCTAACTCGGAGACTTGTTTTTCTACGAACTCGGTTAGAATACGTTTTTGCTCATTACCCTGAGTAATTAGCTCAGAAACTTGTACTGAAATGGTTGAAATCAGTTCTTTCTCTCTTTCTGAAGATGCACTTTGCTGAACTTCCAATTTATTGACGAAAGCAGCCATCGAAGTACTCATTGATTCTAGCGTCTTATTTACGTTTTGAGACGCTGAATCCATCGCCACACGTTGCTGTTCACCTTGTTGACCAAAACCATCCATGAAGGATTGAAGAACGCTTTCAAGTGCTTTTTGATTGCCGTCTGACGTTTCATCAACAAGCTTATTTATAGCTGGGGCCATAATTTTTTCCAGACTACTCTCAAGACCTTGTTGAATACCCTGTGTAGCTTGAACAAGCGATTCCTGCATTTTTTCACCAATTTTTTCAGCAAGTCCTTGTAAACTTTCTCGAGATTGCTGGCTGTTATTGGCAATAGATTGCAATTGATATTCCGCACTTAATCGAGGGAACATCCTATCTATACGGTTTTGCAAACACTTAATTTTCTTTCTAATTACTTGCTCAAGTATTTTCTCAAAAAAGTTGAATGCAACACTAAGTAAGACACCCCAAACAGATGTCATAAATGCGATTTTTGCACCATTAATCACCCCAGCAACGCCGTTTTTCATTTCATTGACATCAACGTTGCCCGCAATGTTTAGATCTGAAAGCCCTAGCTGCAAACCGACAAAAGTACCTATAACACCCAGTGCCGTTAAAAATCCGGGCACCGCTGCAATCATTCGGTTTTCAGTGCTACCACCAGCTAAGCTTGAGCTATTAAAAAAGTAGTCGGCATCAAATGTGTTATGCAATCGAACCACATCGTCAGCCCCCTTTACTTCGAGTAATGTTTCATCAAATTCAAGCCATAAGTGCCCTACTGAATCTTTCTTTTTTTCTGCTCTAAAAATCAAATCGTTTCGAACACCTGACGGAGTCGACTTCTCCGCATCATCCAGAGACTTGTTAAGCCAAACTACTCGTAGTATTGCCCGAACAAATGCAACTACTGAGCAAATTAAGAAAAATAGAGCGACGCCCCATAAAATAACCACAAACAAAGCACTCAATTGCTCAGGTGTTTGAGGTGGTATTACATTTAGACCGCTCAAGTCTGGCCATAAGCTGGAAAGATTAAGGCTATTAGTCATTCAAATTATTTCCAAAATTAGTTATTTAATAAAAATATTCTTTAGTATTGGGACTTTACATCCCAACCATACGCTGCATGCTTTGCGTCCAAGACGCTTTAAAAGCAGGATCTTGCGCAAACAGCTTATAGAGTTCTAATTCGTCTTTACGGCGTTGAAGCATGATTTCTTTCAACATTTTATCAAACGCTAGCTCTCGCGTATGAGGGTCTGCATTGTTTTGATATTTAGCTTCGAAGTCTGGGTGATTTCGGATACTCTCAGCAATGTTCACAAACTTAACTCGTTGCTCTTCTGGTGTTGCGCTCCAACCTTGGAACCAACGTTCGTTAAAGATTTGGATGATCTCATCTAACGGGTCTTTTTCACTTTCAGGACCATGAGCTCCGCGCGGGTTCGGGTTTTGAGGATCTAACTCAGTTTCAGAGTCATCTAGCTCGATTGAATGATTAAGCTTAACCCTTTGTAACCCATAAGAGCTCAAATCGACTGAATCTAGTAACGAATCTAGTGCTTCTTTATCTGGGTCCTCAACAGAAAGTTTTGGAATCAAGAACTTCAAGAACCAGAAGAGTTTTTCCCACTGAACAACCTCATAAGGCATAATCGATGCCATCTGACCGTAGATTTTCACAAACTGCTTGGCTTTCACTTTGAAATCGATTTTTGATTCATTCTCAAGCTCTAACTCGTGGTTAAAACGCGCTGCTGCGATGTCAATGATTGGGCTTAGGTCCTGGGCATCTCTTCCTTCAAAGAAACGCTTATTGAACTCCTCAACTTCAAACCACTCATAAACACCAGTGTCGTCCATATCATCTTTTAGCTCATGAAGAACATTAACATCTGTCGCTTCAGAAAGCGTTGTCGATGTATAGAAAGGGTCGAATGCGGTTTTGATATCATCCACTGAGTTGAAGAAATCTAACACAAACAGATCTTCCGTTTTCTTGCCGTACTTTGGCGCTGAACGGTTCAAGCGAGATAGCGCTTGCACACACAGCACACTCGCTAGTTTTTTATCCACATACATGGCACAAAGCTTCGGTTGGTCAAAGCCTGTCAAATACTTATTGGCCACAACCAACAAACGGAAAGCATCTTGATCTACATGCTTAGGGATTGGAGAATCCGGTTCCTTTAGCTTGTAGTTCACATCAAAGTAATCTTTGGTATCACCTTCAGGGAAGCCATTAAGATCGGCTTCAGTGTATTCAATACCATCGACCTCTTTGGTTCCAGAGAAGGCAATGGCAACTTTAAATGGGTTACCTATCTTATCGAGTTGCCTTCTTAGTGATCGATAATAGCGGATAGCTGACTCAATATTTTGAGTCACTACCATGCCTTTGCCTTTACCTTTTAGTTTCTTACCGTTAATCACATGCTTAATAAAATGCTCAAGCATGATCTCAGCTTTGGTATCTATCGTTTCTTGGCTTGCCTCTACATACGCTCGCAAACGCTTCTGCGCTTTTTTACTGTCGAACTCAGGGTTATCTTGGATTGATTTTTCAATCTCGTAATAACTCTTATAAGTCGTGTAGTTGGCAATAACATCGAGAATGAACCCTTCTTCGATGGCTTGTTTCATCGAGTACAAATGGAAAGGAACGTAAGTTCCGTCCGCTTGTCGCTGACCAAACTTTTCCAAAGTCGTGTTTTTTGGTGTTGCAGTGAATGCAAAATACGACGCATTTCCACGCATCTTACGTAAACGCATCGCCTGAAGGATTTTGTCCTGAGCATCTTCCTGCTCTTCCACTTCCTTTTTACCCATGGCACGGTTCATATTGTCATGAGCGGAACCTGACTGAGAGCTGTGGGCCTCATCAATAATGACTGCAAAGCGCTTATCACTTAAATCTGCAATGCCATCAATAATGAATGGGAATTTTTGAATGGTGGTAATGATGATTTTCTTACCATTCTCAAGCGCTGACTTTAGCTCAGATGATTTAAACGCAGGCGCAACAATATTCTTAACTTCTGAGAACTCTTTGATGTTGTCTCTCAGCTGTTTGTCGAGCAAACGTCGGTCTGTAACGACAATGACCGAATCAAATAAAGGCACTTCTTTCCCTCTACTCCCTGGTAGATCATCGCTGATAGGATAAGTTTCGATGAGCTGATACGCAGCCCATGTAATTGAGTTAGATTTACCTGAACCCGCTGAGTGCTGTATCAAATACGTTTGCCCAACACCATTAACTGAGCAGTGATCAACCAAGCTACGCACGACATCCATTTGGTGATATCGAGGGAAGAACAACGTTCGTTTATCCAACTGCTTTTTGCTGCTACCATCAAGACGAACAAAGTGCTGAATAATATTAGCGATGCTTTCTTTACGGAATACCTCTTGCCACAAGTAAGCCGTCTTGTGACCATATGGGTTAGTAGGGTTTCCTTTACCCAAGTTGAAGCCTTTATTGAACGGTAGGAAGAATGTCTTTTTACCTGCCAATTTGGTCGTCATATAGACTTCATCAGTATCCACTACCATGTGAACCAAACAGCGTGCAAAGTTCAACAAAGGCTGTTTTGCATCTCTATCATCACGGTACTGTTTCTGACCATGATAAGCTGCATTTTGGCCCGTCCATTGGTTTTTTAACTCAAGAGTAATCAGCGGAATACCATTGATGAAAAGTACCATATCTATTTCTTCCAATGGATTTGCATTGGAATAACAAACTTGGCGAGTCACACTAAATAAGTTGGCTGAGAAATCTTGTTTTACCTTCTCAGAGCTACTTGCAAGTGGTGCTGGATACATTAACGTTAGGAACGCGTCATCAAGTTCTAGACCCTTTTTCAGAAGTCGCAAAACACCATGGCGCT
Organism: Aliivibrio fischeri; assembly: GCF_009727955.1. Taxonomy (GTDB): domain Bacteria; phylum Pseudomonadota; class Gammaproteobacteria; order Enterobacterales; family Vibrionaceae; genus Aliivibrio; species Aliivibrio fischeri_A. Next base: position 692,860 of record NZ_WOBR01000004.1, read on the forward strand.
TGATCATACGATCAAAACGCTCAAGGATTTTTCTCTGCCAGTCGTGGGGGCTGGTACGTTTGAGTTTTTCTAACTCACTCGCTTGAGTATCTTCGAGAAACTGCCAAAACAAACGGGTATCTAAAGCGTACTGTTTGTCAAAGTCACTTGGAGAGCCAATAAGATAAAGCTCATTATTGTAATTAAGAGGCGCTTCACCCAGTGCTAACTCTTCTTTACAAATACCAGCTAAACCTTTTTCTATTGCGGCCTCTAGCGCCTGTTCATTTGTTTTACTAACCATAAATCCCCGTTGTTTGTTTTGATTATTCAGAGTCTTTATTAATTTTCGTAGTGCCGTTCAAAAACAGTCATCATGTCTTCTAAATGGTCATCTATCTGCTGCTTTCCCCATAGTCCCTGACCTTTTACACCGAATATCTCTCTTAATTTCAGTGCATCAAAATGGGATTTCCTATCGAAATCAATGCGCTTTTTGTCAACGTCTTGATTACTATAAGACGAGTTTTCACCCGGACTCAGTAATACTAAATTACCAAATGAGTTTAACGTTTCATATGCTAACTCACTCTTATACTCATCATTTTGAGGATGAACATGTTCTACTGAGTTTTTGGACGTAATTCGGTACTTTTTGAACTTATTTAATTCTTCAGAAGACAACGAAGATTCTGAAGCCTTCATTTGCTTCCAAATCAAGTATTCAAGTTTCTGAAACCAGTAGTGCTCGAAACTCGTCCCTAACGACTGTTCAAAGTACGTCGATTGTGATTGCCAACTCTGGTAGTTAGGTTCCAAGCCCTCAGCCAGTGCAAAGCTGGCCTCTTTTTGAGTATCAACAGACAATGACATTTTGTTGTCGATGTTTTCAAGCAGCTCTAGCGCCTCAGAGTCTTGTTTGATACTCGAACGGATCAAGCCTGAAAGAAATGGCGTTAACCAATACTGGGCGCTGCGCTCACCGGTAAAGTTGCGAACACTTTGCAAAAGCACAATATCCGTCAGCTCTTTCTGCGTTCGGTTGATGTAGTAAGTGTCATTCGACTTGCTGCGAGATTGATAAGTTAAGCCAAGCTGCGCATCTGTCGTATCGTCACGTTCAACCCATTTCACAACCAAACGGTCAAACTGGTAGCGAACCTGCCATAGCGTTTCGATGAACAGTTTTACCGATTGCTCATCACCGTTAATAAGTGGTTCAAATATCTCCAACAAGCGATCACTATGAAGGCGCGGTGCAACATCATTATGATTATTAAGCGCTAAATAGACTCGGTAAGCATGAATCAATAACAGCGGGAACTTGATGATTGGGCGACAGTAAACTGTTTCAACGTCCAGATCGTAAGTTTCAAACTTCTCTTGCTTGGTATTATCAGGAATTGAACTTGCTTTAACCTGTGATGCTAACTCAGCAATCGACAAGCCAGATGACTCCTCGGACATTTCATCTTTTGCAGCGAAGCGTTCAGCATCAAAAGATGCCAAATGTTCTGGTTCAATATGGTACCAATCCGCATTAGGAAATACTTTGCGTACATTGCGTTCAAAATAGTTTTCCAGATGCTCACACGCCACCCACATTGCATCATACTGTGCTTTGTCAGTATGAATATGTTTGAACAGCTTCGCCTTTAAAATGTCCGCTTGCTCTAATTGAATACCAGCGGTGTTCATGGTGGCGAACAATCGGTTTAAGTCCATTTGTGTTGGAACAACATTGTTCACCCATTGAACTTGGCGGTAGAGGTAATCCCCCATTGCTTCAGCACTCACCAAACCGTCTGATTTGAGCTTCTCTACCTCTTTGGTCAATACATCTAACGCCACGCCCATCTGTTTCAAATAAGCGTTGTCGGCGATCGTTTCCTTAGACGGCACTTGATAGTTCTTAAGCCCTGCTAGGCCACCTAAAAGTTGCTGAACTTGCTCACGAATTGAGAACTGGAGACGAGGCTTATCTTCACCGTTACTCGATGTATAAACAGCAAGACCTGCAAGATCAGATTTAATCCCTGCGTATTTAAAAGCAATGGTCATGAGCATTAGCGTTGTCGTACGCTGCTGACCATCGATCAACTCATAGATTCGCTCTCCATCTTGTTCAATGCGAGACGACAGGATGGTGCCGATAAAGTAGTTTGGCTCTTTTAATCGACACGCTTCTTTAATATCTCTAAACAGCAGCAAGACATCATCATCTGACCAGACATAAGGACGCTGATAGCTAGGAATAGAAAACTGGTAGTTGTCGGTATAGATTTTCTCGAGCGTCAAAAGCTCAGTTTGCACCGATAAATGATCACCCATATTTTGCTCCTAACGCAGAGATGTGTTGGCTAAATGCAGGGCCAAATTGATTGGCATAATCTTGCTTGTCTATATCAAGGCCAAAGTATTGAGATACTTTTTCTACGAAACGTTTTTTAACGCTGTTTTTATTTTCTTCAAAGCCACTTTTGTCCACCGACAACTTAAAACCATCAAGCTGTGCGAAACACTGCTCTGGGGTATAGCTCATCGCAATCCAATCCAGCACTGGGGTTTCTTTTACGAAAGCAGGAACCGATTTCTCTTTTACTGCTTTCTGGTTCTCGACTCGGCGAGAATAAACCACACGAAATAGCTTTTTCGCTGCTATCTCTAGGCTTTGCTGCCCATGCTGGCTGATGTAAAGCAGCAAGCAAGCGTCATAAAGCTGTTTAAGATAACTGCAGCCATCAAGTTGACACACCAGCTTTTGATAGAACTCGTAAAAACCTACAAGCTCACCTTGAGTTGAGTTTTTCAGCAAATAGGTTTGGCGCAGTTTCTCAAAATATTGCAAATAATGGATGGTATTGGCGCCACTATTTAACGGCTGACGCAACTCGTAACCGACTTGAGGCTGAGCCAAGCTCTCACCGCCATTTGGCATGTAAGTGCGAGCAATTCGTCCAAAAGCAATATCGTCGCCTTTGCCTGTGTGCTCTGCCAGTTCAGTGACAATACTATTTCGCACTTGCTGAGTTTGGTTGTGCAGCGGGTAGTCTCGGAAGTTCAGATATTGCCAATAGCGACCGCGCAGCAAAATATCGACCACTGAGTTTAAATCCCCAAGCGCCTCCCAGCGGGTGGCAAAGGCGTTTACTGCAGATTTGTCTTTTTCATCCACCGCTCGAAGATGGTGAGCTTTTATAATATCTGGTCCACCTAATCGCACTCCGCCCGTGTTTTGGGTTTCAAAAAAGCGGTAGGCTTCATCTTCGCTATCTGTTACCACCAAGGTGATGTTGATTTGTGCAAAATCGATATCAGCCAATGAAGCTTCTTGGGTAAACAGCCAACCAAGATTGTGTTTGATTTGCTGCTGACTCTCTGGCGACTCGTAAACTAGCTTAAGATCGGCATGTTTATTGGCTAAATAAGAGATCAAAGCCATTGTGGTCAGGCGTTGCTGACCATCGATGACATTCAGCTTGCCACCTTGTTGATGCAAAATGACACTGCCCAAATAAAATGGGCAATGCTCCGTTTCAGGCTTACCAACTAGCTCTTGATTATGAAGCTTAAAGTCATTTAACAAACGTGTTATTTGCTCTTCATTCCAGCGATAGGGACGTTGATATTCAGGGATGGCAAGCATCCCGTGAACGTATTTTTCAACCTTACCGTCTGAAGCTAAAACCGGCACACCAGAAAACAGCTTTTCTAGTGTGCAGCTGGCAACAACAACCGCCATTTATGCAAGCTCCGTCACTTTAATTTTGCCAGTAACCGCACTGTTGATCAGAGTGTTTTTGTATTCTTTAAGCTTGGCGATTTGTTCCGTAACCAAAGCCAATGACTGATCTGTTTTTGCACTCACCCTGTCTACAAAATCAGCTATTTGAATTTGTTCTTCTCTTGGTGGAAAAGCGATATGACAATCACCAAGAGCTTGTGTATTCAAATTGTAATTCCCCGCCGATGTACGAGCACTGTAGGTTAAAGCACCTCGAACAGAGAAAGAGTTCATTGTATGGATTAGGAAGCTTGGCTCAATATTGCTTTTCGGAGTCAACTTAATTAAGTAAGACGCAAACAAACACAAATCGTCGGCATCAACGATAGCACTTTTTCCAACCAATGCAGGGTTGCCATTTGTTCTAATTATCAAAATATCATTTTTACTTAGCGAGTATTTTTTTGTCTCATCTGAACTAAGATTGGCATATTTAAGGTCTGATAAATTGATCGTAATTTCATCTATATTAGGAATTCTCAATACAGGTGTTCCCGATTCTAGAGAATTACAATCAACAGATGTCCCGTACATAAAACCATGAGAAACAAACTTTAGTTTCTTTGTATCCCAATGTTCTGGAATATCACCTATCCAGTCCACTCCCGAATCTTTCACCGGTACATCAGGATTCAAACCTTGCGTCACAGCTTGCTGAATGATGATTTGCTTGCGTTCTTTCAACAGCTCAATTTGCTTTTGTTTGATTGCGATCGCTTCGTCGATTTGCGATGTTTTCTTATCCAAAAACTCTATTATTAGGTTCTGCTCTTTGAAGTCAGGAAAACCTAATTTCATGTCAAAAAACATATCAGCATAAAAGCGTAGACGTGAAGAATGTAGCCCCGTTGAAACCTTGTTGTAATGTTCAATATATTTGGGCGTCTTTAACAAATACTCTAAAAATTTTAAATTAAACTCATTAGGTCTCTTAGTTCTAAACACACCATATGATGGGCTGACTATTCCCTCTAGATTTGAAACTCCTAACGCCCCCATCCATGCCCACATAATGTTCATAACTAAGTCTCCAGGCTTACACAATTTAGAGCCTGTATAATCCTCAGCTTGAAACATGGTCACGTTTTTTTCGGAACGGCGACTAACACCAGTAAGGTGTGATACTGACAATAACTCTTCATTCCCTTCAATAGAGCGCTCATTCACTTCGTTGAACAAAAATTTGGCTTTTTTAACGATCCAATGAGTGGGAATATCACCAATCCAACCAATTTCTGTAGCTGAGTAAGATTCATACTTAGGTATCTGTGAAATCGTAATATCGCTCATCTACCTACCCTTTAACCTTAGCCACAGAGACACCTAAAATGTCAGCAATCAAACCTTCCGCTTTTTGCTCAAGCGCAATAATGTCGCTCGCCACTTCATCCATTGAACGCAGTGGTTTATGGCGATAGAAGTGCTTGTTAAAGCTGATCTCATAGCCAATCTTGACGGATTCAAGGTTCACCCAAGCTTCATCAACATGCGGTTTTACTTCGTCAAGGAAGTATTGATAGATGCTCTGTTCTAGTGGTACAGATTCGCTGTCACGCAGATCTGAACTTGACTCATAAGTCACGAACTCATTGTGATTACCCGTTGGGTAGTAACCGAAATCGGGCAGATCTTGCATCTCGCATTCGTAGTTTTCTAGCAAGTCATCTAACTTGTCTTGCTTGAGCTTAGCGACTTTCTTGATGACTTTTTCTGCATTTTCGTCATACCAGCTTACCGCATCAACAATGGCTTTTTTCTCAGTTGCCGCGAGTTTAAGACCGAGTGATTTAAGCTCTGCATCTACTAATTGTTTGAACTGATTAAAGTCGTTGTAAACTTCATCACCAATCTTGCTATGTAATTGACTCGCTGCATTAACCAGTGTGCGCTGTTTAATCCAGTTTTTGGTATCCAGCAACTTCGTTTTTGCTGCTTTGTTTAGGCTGATATCGTTTTCTTCACACCACTTAGTGATCTCTTTTTCAATGTCTTTAACAAACCTAGCGTCATAGACTTGCTCGCCATATTCGGCGTACAAGTACTCCATCACTTCACGCAGCGATTTTTCATAACGTAGCGGTTCAATTAGGTCTGCGCGGAATTGAGCACTGCGGCGGTCTGGGCGCTCAATATTTACTTTGTGGTAGCCAAAATCTTGGTTTTTGAAAACTTTGGCCGCAATACCAACCGAATCGCCTTTCTCATCGATGGCACGTTCAACAGATTGGTTATCTAGATAAGTCGAGACAATTTCTGCAATGTGCTCTGGTGAGAACTCACAGTTCTTGTTACCCAAGTTCTTACGCAACTTACGAAACAGTAAGCTTGCATCAATTAGCTGTACCTTCCCTTGGCGGCTTTCAGGCTTGTTGTTATTTAGAAGCCAGATATAGGTGGTAATACCCGTGTTGTAGAACAGGTTGTTTGGCAACTGAACTATCGCATCCAGGATGTCATTCTCGATGATGAAACGACGAATATTACTTTCACCACTGCCGGCATCACCCGTAAACAAGCTTGAACCATTGTGAACAGAAGCAATACGAGCACCTAGTGGGCTCACTTGCGGCGATTTCATTTTAGTAACCATTTCCATAAGGAACAGTAACTGGCCGTCGCTTGAACGAGGGATCGCATCTTGTTCAGCTTCAACACCCCAGTAGTCTTTTAACTTCACTTTAAAGCGACCATCTACGACATCTTTACCGTCTTTGATGTGCTTTTGTTCACTCGCCCAGCTCTTACCGTAAGGTGGGTTCGAGAGTATAAAGTCAAAACGTTCTGACGAGAATTCATCGGTAGAAAGGGTCGAACCAACACGGATGTTTTCTGGGTTGTTACCTTTGATCATCATATCTGACTTACAGATGGCGTAAGTCTCATCGTTGATCTCTTTACCGTAAAGGTAGATATCACGGTTTGATACTGGGTACTTCTCTTCTACAAAGTTCTGTGTTTCTGTCAGCATACCGCCACTACCACATGCAGGGTCATACACTGTGATTGAAAGTGGTAAATTGTCTTTGATTGGGTCAAAGACGAGGTGCGTCATCAGCTCGATAACTTCACGCGGAGTAAAGTGCTCACCCGCCTCTTCGTTGTTCTCTTCGTTGAATTTACGGATCAACTCTTCAAAAACATAACCCATACCAAGGTTGCTAAGTGCTGGTAGTTTGTTGCCCTCAGGATCTTCTTTCACCTCAGGCGTTAAGTTGATGTAAGGCGAGACGAATTTCTCAACCACATCTAGCAGAACGTCTTTTCCCGCCATGTGGCGGATTTGAGCTTTCAGGTTAAAGCACTCAACAATCTCTTTTACGTTGTCGCTAAAACCGTTGAGGTAATCTTCGAAGTTAGCCAATAGAATCTGTTGGTTATTGGTCGCAGTGTTAAACAGCGTTTGCAGAGTCCACTTGGACGTGTTGTAGAACACATAACCTGATGCAGCACATAACGGAGCATCATCAAGCTCAGTTTCATCCATCTCTTCTTTTTGGAATTTAACTTCTTCCAATACTGCTTCTTTTGATGGTTCTAAAAGCGTATCTAGACGACGTAACACCACCATAGGCAAGATAACGTCGCGGTATTTACCACGAACATAGACATCACGAAGGCAGTCGTCGGCAATCGACCAAATAAATGAAACGAGTTTGTTATGTGCTGAGTGGTCCATAGTTTTCTTCTTTTAGCGATAGTTGCTTGAAAATCAAACAATAAAAGTAAGGATAATTGAGTGAATTCTACTGTTTTTTGACACAAGTAGCGAATAAAACATTGGTTTCATTCGCTAGCTGATTCATTTCCTTATCTGTTATCAAGATTTAAAACGTTGCGTCTCTGCATACTCACGTAAATGCTTAAATGGATAAGGCGTTACGGTTGGTAAACGGTGCCTTAAGTGATAAACGTCAAACAAGTTTTCAACCTCTTCTGGTAGCACATCAAACGAATGTTTTATTACGTATAAATGGCTAAAGTTTTCGATTTTGCTTTGTGGACTACCTTTACCACCAGCAAAATACATTCCCTGTTCTCGGTTATAGAAAAAACCTAAAGAAGCGTTAAAATATCCCTCTTTTTGCCCTCTCATTGACGTTTTTAAAAAGAACCCTTGATCACGCAGCCAATCGTAAAATTGTTTTTCATCATTACTTTTGTACGAAATCGTCGAAAAATAATCAAACGGTAAAGGGGCGGTATCATCCCATTCCGACAGTATTGCTCTGAGTTTATTGACTACTTTACTATCTGGGTTTTCTTCAATGAACTGAGTTAATAATGCGATTGGAACATCTTGTGAACGCCCTTCTTTAAGTTCACGCAACCGCTCTGCAATAGCTTCAAACTCCGGCAGCATTTGAATATCTGTATCAATGAAAATGGCATAGTCACCAGATTCAGGCCAATAGATAACAGGGGAACGTTGATAGCCTTGAAAAACTTGCCATTTATCATCACCTAAATCAAGCTCAAGATCTTCAAGCTCCTCTTGAGTCGCTTGTGTATATTGCCATTCATCACCCACTAACTTAGACGCATAAACCGGCCATGCTCCATCTCTGATATCTGAAGACTCGTCTTGAGGTCGTTTAGGCATATAATATACGCCCCCTTCTGGCCCAGTTGGATACTCAATCAGGTGCTTTCTTGTATAAACTTCTAGCTTAATAAGTAATTCTTTTAGCAATACTTCCACCACATGACGGTTTGGCTGTCCTCTGCGATCCCATAATCGTTCTGGATAGCATGACTGGAAAACGGTATCTTGGTATTTTTTGCGATAAACTTGATATGGGTCTTCTTCGGCAGACTGATAGGATTCTTTATTACCAACAATTAAGATATTCAATGCACCACGAATTGGAGCTTCAGCAACTTCTGCGTTTATGCCTAGGTGATCGATACCATGAAGCAGGGTCAATGCAGCATCTGTATCTTGGTTTTCTGTTACATCACAGATCACTAAACGATGCTCTTTTAACGCATTAAATATTTCTACATAGTGATTTTTGACAATCGTATCTGAAACAAATCTGTGTTTTTCTCCGGGAATTCGCTGTAAGTTCAAAGATACTGAATCGCCATAAGCTTGCTTAAGATCTTGCATAAACTGCTCAAGAATACCGACCTTAGATAGCTGAAAACCACTATAAGATTCTTTTGTAATATCAATCGCCTGAATTCGATTCTTCGTATTAGAGTAAAGAGGCTTCTTGATGTAGTCGCCCTTTAGGGATTTACTAACCAACATCCCCACATCATCAAGTTGATAACGAGTAGCAAACTTTGCCTTTTTTTGTATCTCTCCGTTTTCGAGTGTAAACCAAGACAGAGGAGAAAACGTTTTAGTGCTCAATGACAGTGCTTGTTTATTTCGAAGCGCTCCACATGGAAATAAATCGATTTCAACAGTAGTTAATTCGTAGCCAGGGTGCCCTTTCGGTAACTTTTTACTTTTAACGTGATAGTACAAACCTTCACTTTCAAAGCGTTTTATCTCGGGCGTAGTACTACTCAATACTTTGGGGATCGCTTTAATCAGCAAACGAGCCAGTTTCCAGGTTGGTAGCTCAGCAGCGCTACTTGGTTTAATAGCCAAAGACGTGTCTTTGAGCTCTAATTTTACATCCCTTGGTAACAGCACCCAATAACATGCTTCTTTATTGGTACCTTTGACTAAGCAATAAACACTTCCTGATTTATAGATTTCAGACGCTAATGTCACCAAACGCTTAGATCGTTCTGAGCTATCATCAATACCTTTATAACTGACACAGTAAATCGCGAAGCTTTGATCAACCCACTCGGTATCAATTGTTATTTTTTCAATTAAGGTTGATAAAGGACCAATTGACGTACTTTCTAGCTGTTGTGTAACCATTTTATCAACTCCTGTATTGATGTTAGGTTTGTTTCTGCATTGCTACCGTCAATTAATGCCGGAATTTCAATGATCTTGGCTAACGGTGGTGACGTTTCGATAAAGTATGAATTCAAATACCTAATTGGTTTTGATACATCCCCTAGCGCATTAACATAAATAAACTTCGACGGTCCAAACTCTTCTTCTACTAGCGCAATTTTCGAACTGTAGTCTTCAATGCTTTCATTACCTTCATGCTTCCAGTACTTGCTGTCTAGCCAGATCGGTTGCTCAACCCCTGCAAATTTGACTCTATTATCAAATCGCTCGTAAATAGAATTTGGAACGTCTTCAAAGATAAAATCGAATGCTGTTAGCACCGCCTCTACCGCTTGCTCACCCAACGCTCCCTTATAAATGTTGGTAAACATAACGGGAGTCATCACGTAATCTTCTTCCTTCCAAGAACAAGCAAAACCTCTTAACTCAAACCACGGCTTTACGTACTGGTTTTGAACTAATTTTGCCAAACTACAGGACTCTTCTGAAACCATATAGCCCGCAGGAACTCTATCAAAGAACTCGAAAGCATTCGGATCACCATCTAAATTACCTTGGTAACGGTAATACCCTTTGGTCATCGACTGTAAGTACAATCGATTGAATCTCTCTGGCTGAAAACCCACCGTCGGATAACGAAGTAACTGAGTTCTAATGTCTTGCCACTCTTGAATATCACTGTCGGATGCAGGTTGATTATGTAGACGGTTTACTAGTGCTTTGATTGACTGCATACCGTCTTTGTTGTTTCTTTGAGCAAGATTGAATAACCGTCGAACAACCCTGTCCTCAACTAAAGACTTATTCGCTGATTTCGCTTTATCAACCAAAGCAACATATTCATGAGAAAACAAGCTTGTGTCTCTACTCTCTTCTGCCAGAATTTCTTTCAAACCAGAATCAGCAAACAAGAGAATTTGTTTTCGTTTCAGAGACGTTCTCCCAGCTCTACCAACCGCTTGTTCAACATACTTCCTTACCGCACTTTGGTAGTCACTTGTTTGGTAATATTGCTGTAAAGAGCGTTCTCTACTAATGCCCATAAGTTGTTGGCGACACCAGCTTTCAGCGCTTTTTGGTGACAGCTCTCCATTCTCTTGCAAAGATAGAATTTGGTGGAATTGACAAAGCTGGTTAGCAGTATGTGAGTAATCGTCTGACAACAATAACTGAGTTGGTTTTTCAAGATAAATGCTATCTATATCACTACGTTGCTGCTTGCTATAAGTAACATTTGCAACGGATACTAGGCTTTCGCCTTCCAACGCTAAATTAACTTCATAATCAGGATTTTTACCAGCGCCCATTGAAGCATATGTGCTAAATACAACGACTTTTCCTGCAACCGTATTTAGGTGATTGGAAATTTCATCATACCCAATATGTCTCATCCAATCAGCATTGACACAAAAAAATGTCTTGGTTTCGACATTAAATTCTTTTGCCCATTTATCACAGCAGAACTGAATAAAGTCATTGATATCCTGACGTGTTGTGTCAAGATTACGGTTTAACAGCGACAGCATATAACGATTATCAGGAACTGATATAAACGCATTAATACTAGCTAAGAGCTTAGACAACCAGCTCCGAACAAATGCCTGCTCTGACTCGGCAATACCCAGATGGTGATTTAGGATAAAGTGGCTTGAGCGAGCCTCCGGCTTATATTCTTCTAACAAATTATCAAGAAACGCATCTCGACTATTAAGATACTTAACCTTTAAAACCACACCATTATCTTTATAGTTGCGCTTACTATGATAATAATCATTTACCCGCTGCTTTTGTTCTCTCGACAAAGACAAAAGCTTTTTACCCAAACGCTCACTCAAGTATTTAAAATCAAAGTTATGTATTACGGTATCTGCTCTTGCTGTTGCACTGATACCGAGAATGACTGCTCCTGCATCCACCATATCTGCCAAAACACCCGATGGTGAAAGGTTTAGGAATGACGCTTTACAATTTACAGTATCTCGAGTTCCCTGATTATGAGCAACTTCAACAAGTTTTAATCCAGTATGATGATAGCTCTTGCTAGAACTTAACTTGTTCGCTTTACCGCCCGCTGATTGCCGTAGCCCCCTAGTATCAAATGACTCGTAAACAGCAGATTCAAATTCTTGCAAGTTGAAGTGAGTAAGCAGAGATTGAACTGCTTCTTGAAATGTTCCTTCTAGGCTTCGATTTTCACGTCCTTCAATTTCAAGGCTACGAACGTTCTCCCAGTACTGAAACACAGCCTTACGCATTGTGCCAAGAAACCACTGGTATATAATATCGGCTTCATTGACAAAGCGGGTTAAAAGGCCATTATTTCCAATGAGAGGACCTTCTATTTTCTCATCATTGAATATGAGATTTTTCTGTCTCAATAGATCTGATTTTAATGACAGCTTATGAGTCGCACTGCTTACATGCGTGAAGCTTCTATCTGAAAACAACCGAACAGGTCGCTCGTTCAAGTTAGGCCCTTCTGTATTAAATGCGAATGCTAGATTCCACTTAGTGCCAAACTCCTCAAGTCGCTCACGGAGTGGTTCAAACAATTCTTCAATTTTATCGTAACGAGGCGAACTCTCAAGTTGATGCTCCCTAAAGTTTGCTCTCAAGGTTCTTATCGCCCAAATTAAGTCTTGCGCTTGCTGCCTACACAATTCAGAAAGAATGACCTGATTCTGCTTGTCGATTTCATCAATTATCAGTAACGCCCCACTTAAATCGCGTAAAGGGCTATAACGCGCACGAGTATTATGGAAACCTTTTAAAAATTTGCTAGTCGTTAAAAAAATAACATGAGCACTTCCATTACGGATTTTCTCTCCTGGTAACAGTGCTTCTACAGAGGTCAATAACGAGCCTTTCAGCAAGACTCTATCGACCCCTTTTTGTTTCTTTTGTAGACGAGCAATTAAATTACGATAAAAGTAACCAGCCTGCCTGTTCAAAGAAACTTTAACTTCCGGCTTGCTCGCATGATGCCTTAAACCAGATATGGCATTCCACTCTGCTTTAACATCACGATCGACGTTCAAATCAAATCCATTTAAAATTTCATTTAATATGGCATCAGAACATTGCAATAACTGCTCTGACTGGTTGGGTAAATGGACCATTTGCGACTTTAAATACTCTTGCTGCTCTGCGCTAAAACGTGGCTCTCCATTAATTGTTTGCTTCTCAATCAATTCCAATAAATCTGCTTTTGCATTTACTACGTTATCTACTGAATCAGTAATGTAATAGAGTAAGCGTTTGGATTTATTACCGCTTTGTGCATCCTTCAACTCATTTTGTACTTCATCTAACATCTGCTGGAGTAAAAAGTTTAATGCCGTGTATGTTTTGCCTATTCCTGTCTGAAATGGTAATGGGAGTAAAGCTCCCGATTTAGGTCCATTGATTTCAATGTGATTTTCGAGTGATTCTGTGATCAACTGATCAAGCGGTGAAGGATCGGGAGTAAGCTTAAAATCAAAACTCGCAAATGCTTCTGTCGATATGTTCATACAATTCTACCCCAACAGCTATTGATGTTTAATTAACCAGATTATAATATGACGTCATTAACGACAGGTAAATACTGATTACATATACACGTAGCATAACTAGGTAGGAAACGAACTATGACCAAATGGCCAATTCGATGGGATCTTCTTTTTCGATACAGAATGATTGAGATTATTGCGTTATGGGAAGGAAGGTTGACTACCAATCATCTAATCCAAAGCTTTGGTATTGGTCGCCAACAAGCATCAAAAGATATAAACAGTTATTTAGCAAATATCGCACCAGATAACCTAATCTACGACAAACATTTAAAAGGCTATAAACCCAGTGAGAGCTTTACTCCTAAGCTTACAATAGGTCATGCAGACGAGTACTTACATGTTTTATCTCGCACTGAAGACATGATGGTAACTTTTGATGAGCTTGATATGGGCTTTGAAAATACAACAATGGTCCGTCCCGTAACACGGAATATCTCACCGGACATTTTACGTCCGCTAGTTCAAGCTATTCGAGATAAAAAACGTGTCGATATAAGCTACACATCATTAAGGGATGGCGAGGAAGTTGAACGAATTATTTCTCCACATACGCTCGTTTGTACCCCTTTGCGCTGGCATGTTCGTGCTTATTGTGAACATGCCAAAGGCTATAGAGATTTTGTTCTTAGTCGTATTCGAGGTATTCCAGATATCAACGATAGAATTGTAATGGGAAAAGATGAAGATGAAACTTGGAACACTCAGCTTTATATCGAATTAATGCCAGACCCTAGATTAACTGAAGCTCAAGCAGCGATCATTGCTAACGATTACGGTATGAAAAATGGAAACCTGCACATAACGACTAACGCTGCTTTAGTACGCTATGTTTTAGACGCATATAATATTGATATCAATGTATTGAACTCGAACCCCAAAGGACAGCAGATTATCTTAGGGAATCTTGAGGAGTTGAGGCCATATTTAGTATTTTAAATTTAAAACAACAAATCGCAGGCACAAAAAAGCCCACACTAGGTGGGCTTCTTCGTTTAAATAATGGTGCGTCCGAGTGAACTCGAATCACCGACCCCTACCATGTCAAGGTAGTACTCTAACCAACTGAGCTACGGACGCACTGTGTTCTAAATCTTCTATAAAACCTATTGTGACTAAATCAATAGTTGTTGTTTGACAAAAACAAACAGAAGGAATGGTGCGTCTGAGTGAACTCGAATCACCGACCCCTACCATGTCAAGGTAGTACTCTAACCAACTGAGCTACAGACGCATTCCTTTAGAACGAGGCTGATATTATCGAGTTCAGAATCAGTCTGCAAGTAATTTTTTTTCATTATCAATCGTTTGTCTATTTCTCATTCAATCCGAATAAAATCAGAACATATTGATAGAGTCCATACTTTCCAATACAATTGCATGTACCGTTAAAAGGATTTTTATCTTATGCCTCAATCTCGTCTTCAGCGCTTATCGTTCTTACAACCAATTATCATCTTACTCTTGGTTGGGATGGCTGCTATTTCACTCACGTTTAGTGTCAAAAACTTTAAATCTGTTGAAAAAACAATCAAAACATCATCCTTTCAGGCATTCAACAACTCAATTGAAGCCAGTTACGATATTGTAGACACTGCACTTAATGAATCTATCAAACGTTATTTAAAAGGCATAGTGACAACCTCTGCTGAATTTATTTCTCAAATTCAAAACTCTCCAGTATTAAGTGCTGAGCAAAAAAAAAGAGTCATACAAGACTATATTAACGACAGCAAAATTGGAGACACTGGCTATCCTTACATTCTAAACTCAAACGGGGATTTGCTTTACCACCCTATTTTTCAGGGTCGTAATGTAGGCCAGTACCTGCATATTCAGCAACAAATTGGCAATGATGATAATTTTGTTGAGTATTTATGGACAAACCCTGGAGATGAGAAGCCAAGAAAGAAAATCACTTACTCCGTTTATTTACCTGATTCTGATCTTATCGTATCGGCAAGTGCTTATAAGGACGAACTTCTTCACTTTATTGATAAAAGCTTACTTAAAGGCAAGTTAAATAAATATCAATATGGTGAGACTGGTTATGTCTATGTCATCGACCTAGATGGTAAGTTATTGCTGCACCCTAGCTATGAAGGCGAAAATGTTCGTGATCTAATAGGCTCTCACGCTGATGGATTGTTAGAGAAGATACGCCAATCTGCTCATACGTACAATTTACAAATGAATCAACACCAAACCACCTCAAATGATCATTCTCGTATGGATATTGAGGATTACACTTACCAAATTACTTTAGATAATAAAACATACCAAAAAGATGTGTTGTTTATCTATTACCCTTATTTGGACTGGGCGATCATTTCTGGTATTTCGCGCGATGAATTAAATCAACCTACAAATACATTACTGTATAGCTTACTGACTTTAGTGATCAGCTTAACGGCTTTAATCTTGATTTTGATGTTGTTACTTAACCATCGCCACAGAAAGTTAGTTAATGTACTTAATAGAGACTATCTAACGGGCTTATACAATCGTGGAACGTTTCATAGCAAGGTATCACCACTCATAAAATCGAGTAACAGTAATAATAAATTTAAGCCCTATTCGATTATTTTATTGGATATCGATTTCTTTAAACGTATTAATGATAATTACGGACATTTAGTCGGTGATAAGGTGATCGCTATCGTGGGTAGAACAATGGCTCAATACCCTAATGTGTTAGCTGGTCGTTATGGTGGTGAGGAATTTATTCTTTTTATTCGAGATAATGACATTGAGTCAGTGATTGAATTTACCGACCAAATACGTACACAAATCTCAAACTATAATACGCTTCATGAAGACATTACTCTGAGCGCTGGGATTACGACAATTAATAAACCAAACGTACTATTAGATGATGTGATTGAACAAGCGGATAAAGCGCTATATTACTCAAAACATAATGGACGTAATAAAATCACCCATTATCAAGATATCTAATTGAAGAAAATAAATTGAAGAAAAACTGGACAGGACGAGCCCTTGAACTACGCTAAATAAGGTAATGCTTTCCATTTTATTATTAGCGCAAGGCTCGCGATGAGCCGTTTCCCAAAGCCCGTGACCAGGAATAGTTACGGGCTATTTTTTGGGGTAAAAACGTTATTTAACTAGATGAATACCGTCTTTTTCGATGGTGATCTTGCCTGCTTTATATAAACCACCAATGGTTTTCTTAAACGTGCCTTTACTGGTTCTAAACTCAGCAAAAATAGCATCTGGTGATGATTTATCACTTAGCGGTAAGAAACCGTCTTTCTTCTCTAATGTCGCAATCACTTTTTCACTTAAGTCATCCATACGTGCTTTACCTGGACGTTGAAGTGATAATGAGATTTTGCCATCTTCACGCACATCACTAATGAATGCTTTTAGTTGCTTACCAATGAACAGTTTGCCAAATACATCAGAGTGGAAAATTAATCCCCAATGCTCGCCATTCACAACGGCTTTGTAACCAAGGTCTGTTCGCTCAGCAATTAAGATATCAACTTGTTGACCTTTCTCGTAGTTTGCTGGTGTCTTATCTAACCACTTGTTGAAACGTGTTGTTCCTACGATACGACCAGAGGCTTTATCTGTGTATACGTAAACAAGGATTGATTGACCTTCATTTAAACGACCACGTTGCTCACTAAATGGAATAAGCAGATCTTTTTTCGCAATGCCCCAATCCACAAATGCACCGATACTGTTTGTACCGATCACGTTCATTAGTCCAAATTGACCCACTTGTGCTTTTGGCGTTTCAGTTGTTGCTACCACTTCATTTTCTGAATCAAAATAGATAAACACATCCAGTGCTTCGCCTACTTCTGTGCCTTCTGGAACAAAACGACTTGGAAGAAGAATTGAACCAAAATCTTCGCCATCTAAAAAGACACCAAAATCTACGGTTTTTGTTACTTCTAATTTGTTGATTTGACCAATTTTAACCATTACTTCAATTCCTAAATAAAATACTCGGTGATTATACCCGAACTCTGATATGCTTGCTGTATGAATTAGCATTTTTATAGGAATTTCCTGTGATTACAGTTGGTAAGAAGGATGGCTTATCACTAAAAATTTCTCATATTGTTGAAGAATCCAAACAACATGAACTAGAAATGTTTCTTTTTATTCCTGGTGAGCTTGGATTAAACAAGGATATGATTTCTGAATCTGAGTTTTATTACAACTCGATTCAAAGCCAACGAACCTATTTTAGTGATAAAAACCACCTACCTCTTGTGCACTCTCGCCTTGCACAACGTGGACGTTTATCGAGCGAACAATATCGTTTAAGTTTGAGTTTATACGCCTATCAATATGCACTTGCATTAGAGAAAGCGATACAACAACTAAGCGATACGACTCGTGACGACATTACGCACGAGGAAGTTGAAGATGCTATTGAACTCGCAATTGATATCCTTAGAAAGTTACGTCGTAACGTACCTTATGACGATACGCTAAAGCGTTACTACGCAAACATCGACAATTACCTTTCTTGGTACACCGAGCAGAAGTTTCTTTCTCTGATTGCGCACATGCCGCGTAATGAAGAATATAAAGAAGTGAAAGAGAAGCTTATCGATTTCTGTGAAAAAGAAGATCTACATCGTTTAGATAAGAGTTATAACTCTCGTAAAGCTCGGGAAGATATCACTCGTATGTCAAACAAAATGCGTTTACTACGTCGTTTAATCGAATTCCCTATCGTACTTAAAGAAAAGAACCTTGCTTTAGGTAAACATATTAAGCGCATGGTAAAAGGCGGTGCGACGGCTGTGGTTATGATCTTTGTATCATTAATGGTGATTCAAGCTCGTGGTTTCTTGGGGGAAATTACGGCCTCTTTCATTTTTGCGGTCTCATTTATCTATGCCATGCGTGAAGTCTTTAAGGATGACTTACGTGATGTAATGTGGCGTTGGATACGTAAAGGACAACCTAAGTGGCGTAAACGCTACCTTGACCCAACAAGTAATACTTATGTTGGAAGAAAATTAGAATGGCTTGATTACATGACGTTTGCTGAGCTTGATTCTGATATTCAAAAATTACGTAAACACCGTGTTGTGCAACGTGAAGAAGTGGTTTTAGCCTATAAAAGTCAAACTAAAATGGCCATTACCAAATTCATGAGTGGTTATGAACAAACTCGTGAAACCATGCTGATTGATTTGCGCCCTATCGCTCGTTTAATGGAGAAAGGGTCTCAAAAGATTTATCACTTAAATGATGGTCAAGTCAGTAAAGAATCTGTTGAGAAACGTCATTTAATTAATTTGGTCATTAGAGAGACAATGGATGATTACAGCACGCAGTTGCACCGCTGGAAAATCATTGTTAACCGTTCAAAGATTATTGATATAGAAAAGATATCTGACGAAAAATAATTAAACAGCTTATGATACAAAAAAACGCCTTTATTGCTTAACGAAATAAAGGCGTTTTTTATTGCTACTTAATAACATTAAGTTACGCTGTAACTACAACATCTACGACATTCAGTTGCTCTAACAACTCTTGAATACGAGGGTTTTGAGCCAGTTCATCAATGGTGGTTAACACTGGCTTATTTGCTTTATTCGCTGATTGAATTGCATGTCCAATAAGGTGTATAACCGCATCGTTTTGTGGATCAAAATGATGTTCTAATGCTTCATTTTGCTTATCAACACCTAATGTAAACTGCGTTAATGTATCAACATTAATCACCATACCATCAAAGTATTGCAGTAATTTATCTGCCATTAATGCTGCAGCTGGCACATCACACACAAAGTGTACTTTTAAACTATCTAAACCACGCGGTAAACCTTGAATCGCTAAGCGATCAATAATGGTTGCAGCATCACTTAAATTACGAACAAATGGTACGACGATTTGCACACTTGCTGATGTGTTTGCAATGACCTTTTTGATCACTTCACACTCTAGTGCAAATTGATCGGCGCTAGCGTCAGAAGCGTATCGAGTTACACCTCGAACTCCCATCATTGGATTGGCTTCTTTCTCTTCTAGTTGACCAGCAAGAAGGCCTGCAAAAGCCGCGCTATCCGCATCTGAAAATGCAATTTTGATTTCTTTTGTCGCTTCAGTAACATTCGATAGAATCACGTTTGCTAGTGTATCAATAAAATGCGTTTTTCCATCTGCCGCGCTTTCAATGATTGCAGCAAAACTTTGAGCATCAATTGACGTCATTTCAGGTGCTTTGATTACTGCTTTTGGGTGATAAAACAAATGCTCTTGAATTAATGCAGCAATAGATACATACAGTGAAGCGTCTGAGTCTGTTTCTGATTGATATGAAGGTAAACTCGCAACACGATTAAGTGTTGGTAAAATTGTGTCTGTCATGCTTGCTCCAGTAAACGCGTAAATACCATTTATGTTATTATTAATGTGAACATACCGATACATTGCCAACAACTCAAGTCCAAAAGATACAACAAGTTAACTTTTATTTACTTATTGTGGCTAACAATAAAAGTTTTGGGTTTCATCCCCTCTCATTTTCCGTTATCTTAGTCGGTGTGTATTAAAAAAGAATTAACAGGCGAACTTTTATGCCATTTCAAACAGATGAACTTCGTACTCAGCCTCTAGGCCCAATGCCAACGCCAGCTGAGCTTACGACTGCTCACCCTATTACGGACGATGTTGCTGAACATATCGAGCAATCTCGTGCGCAGGTTGAAGCAATTTTAACTGGCAAAGATAAGCGCCTTTTAGTTGTTGTGGGACCATGCTCTGTACACGATACAGAAGCAGCATTGGATTACGCACAACGCTTAGCAAACATTCAAGAACAGTATAAAGATGAGCTTTTCATCGTTATGCGTACTTATTTTGAAAAACCGCGCACGATTGTGGGCTGGAAAGGCTTAATTACAGATCCTAATTTAGATGGCAGCTATGCACTTGAAGCTGGCTTACATAAGGCTCGTAAACTACTCCTTGATATCAACAAACTGGGTTTAGCTACAGCGACTGAGTTTTTAGATATGATCACAGGTCAGTATATTGCTGATTTGATCACTTGGGGTGCTGTTGGCGCTCGTACAACTGAATCTCAAATCCACCGTGAAATGGCATCTGCATTATCATGCCCTGTCGGTTTCAAAAACGGTACAAATGGTAATATTCAAATTGCTATGGATGCGATTCGTGCAGCGAAAGCTTCTCACTTTTTCTACTCGCCAGATAAACAAGGCCGTATGACAGTTTACCGCACTGCGGGTAACCCATTTGGTCATGTGATCCTTCGTGGTGGTAATGATAAGCCTAACTTCGATATCGATTCAGTGACAGATGCCTGTCAACGTTTAGCGGATGTTGATTTGCCTCCTCACCTAATCGTTGACTTTAGTCATGCTAACTGTCAGAAAAAACACCGCCGCCAGCTCGATGTAGCCAAAGATATTTGTGCTCAAATCGAATCTGGTAGCAATAAAGTTGTTGGTATTATGGCTGAAAGCTTCATTGTTGAAGGCAACCAACCAATGACGGATTTAAATAACCTAACTTATGGTCAATCTATTACAGACCCATGTTTAAGTTGGGAAGATACCGTGGCTATGTTAGACATGTTATCGAATACTATTAAAACATCTCGTTAATTTAAGGATTAAAACTATGCCTGCTTTTGATATTGTCTCTGAAGTTGATAATGTAGAACTGAAGAATGCGGTTGATAACGCAACACGTGAACTTGCAACTCGCTTTGATTTTCGTGGCGTTGACGCTAGCTTTGAACTTAAAGGCGAAAACATCAAAATCAAAGCTGAAGATGATTTCCAACTGTCTCAACTAGTTGATATTCTTCGTGGTAACCTAGCAAAACGTGGCGTTGATGCTCGTGCTATGGATATCAAAGATGCGGTTCACTCAGGTAAGAATTTTTACCAAGACATCGATTTTAAACAAGGTGTTGATACGCTAATTGCTAAAAAATTAGTAAAAGAAATCAAAGCATCTAAAATCAAAGTTCAAGCAGCGATTCAAGGTGAACAATTGCGTATCACTGGTAAAAAGCGTGATGATCTACAAGCGGTAATGGCATTAGTTCGTGAAGGTGATTTTGGTCAACCTTTCCAATTCACTAACTTCCGTGACTAATTACTGTTAGTTTAAGTTTGATAGATAAAAAAGCGCCTCTACTTTTCAGTGAGGCGCTTTTTATACCAATGTAACTAATTAGGTGATCTATTTATTACGCAGGAAAATCACTTAAGAGTAAGGCAAAAATTCTTATAAGTAGTTATTCTACAATAATAATTTTTAACGCAACTATTGAGTGATTTAACCTGTAATAATGAACAACTAATTAATGGAATTGGTATTATTATTTACTGTTCAATTCTATTCGCTAATCAAACGTTCAAATTCGTCAATTTGCTTACTAACTCTATCCAAACTCTGCTGCCAAAAGGTCTCTTGTGTTAAGTCCATTTGTAAGTGTTTTTGTACCACTTCTTCAGCTCGCATGGTTCCTGTATCTCTTAAAAGATTAATATAATCTCCATAGAAATCAGCTCCTTTCGCTTCTCTTTGTGCATACACACCAATACTGAATAAATAACCAAATAAGTATGGGTAGTTGTAGAAACTTACTTCAGGAATACTGAAATGCAATTTACTTGCCCAGAAAAGTGAATCAGCTTCACTCATTGAGTTACCATACCACTCTTCCCAAGTGACACGCATTAACTCAGATAAATCCTCGGCACCAAGCTCTTTTGATGAACGCTGCTCATAAAATGCTTTTTCAAATTCATAACGAACAGGAATATTAATCGTCAATGCCAATGCTGATGACAACTCTTCCCATAACATTTCAATTTTATCTTCTTTGGTTTTCGCTTTTGCAAGCAGAGCATCACGTACTACGTTTTCAGCAAATATAGATGCTGTCTCAGCAAGTGTCATTGGGTAACGTGTCGTGCACAATGGCATGTCTCGCATTACCCAGTTATGAAACGCATGCCCGAGTTCGTGAGCAAGAGTAAGCACATCAGACATGCTGTTACCCCACGTCATGAAGACCAATGGCGTACGTGAGTCAGCAAACTTTGTACAATAAGCACCAAGACGTTTGGTTTCTTGTGGTGCTGCATCTATCCAACCGTTTTTCACCATTACATCAACAAAATCAGCCATCTCTTGAGAGACACCTGAAAATGCATCTTTTATGATATCAATGGCTTCATCAAAACTATAATTAGAAGCCTCTCCAACTAATGGTGGCATTGATGCAAGTTGGTCCCAAGGCGTTAGTTGCTCTGTTCCAAACATTTTAGCCATTAATCGCCCAGCTTTTTGTCCTACTTCTCGATTCTTTTTCGCCACAGACATCATGCTATCTAGTGTCGCTTGTTCGATTCGGCTGCCATGTAAACTTGGCTCAAGAAAGTGAACCGATTTTTCTTTACTGCGCTTTTGATATTCCGTTAAACGCCAACCTGCTAGCGCATTTAAGATGGCAGAGAAACTCTCTTGATTCTGTTTCATACCTTGTTGAATCGCTCGCCACGCAGGTTCTCTACGTAAGGTATCACTGCCGTATAAAATGCTTGCTGCTTGTGACAGTCCCATCACTTCTTCTGTACCATCAGCAAGTTCCAATGTGACCTTCATAGAGCCTGTTATATTATCGTATAACTTACCCCATGCATTTTTACCATCAACACTCATCGCAGACAGCAATTGCTCTTCTTTTACACTTAAGCGGTTTTCAACAAGCTTGCGCTCTTCTTCAAGCAGAAAACGATGTGCATTCAACTCTTCATTTTCTGAAATGATCTGCTCAAACTGTTCAAGAGGTGAATTTACGATACTATCTAAAAATGGGCTGAATACTTGTGATAATGCAGAGCCTAGCTTTGTCATGTGATTAACTAAGGCTTTTGCTTCGTTATTCGCAGAATCAACCGAGGCAATGCAGTTTGCATAGCTGGCCACGGTTGCAAGATTCACAGTGATAGCTTCTTTCATTAAAATAGCGTGCTGCAATTGCGATACAGCGGCATCAGAGTCTAACTGCGGGAAATCGGCAATCTGTTGCTCTAATTGAGAAATGGTCTGTTTTAATTTTGGATCTTGAAGTGATTGGAATGCGATAGAAAGATCCCAGCTTGGTGCTGTCATAATAGTGCCCTTATTTATTTTTTCTCTATCATATCAAGCTACTGTCCAAGGTAAAGCCTTCCACTTCATCGACTCAATTTATAAGACAGATAAGCATATTATTTACACTTTTGTACGAGCAAACACGCTCTATGGCCAATCTCTACATTGGCGTTAGGAAATACAACCGATTCACCACCACTATTTGCTTTGTAGTGGTCAACACCATCAAGAGCTAATGACTCGCCCTCTTCAAAATAGGTAAAGTTTGATAAATCCGCTGCAAAAGAGAACTCAAATTTATCACTTTTTTTCATAATGCTTCGAGTGACTTGATACTCCGCAATCTCTCTATTACTTAGTTCCGTAGCATTCGTATCTGAAGAAGAAATAAATCGCTTTAACTCTTGAATAAAACCACTCAGCAACGAGAAATCATTCTCTCCCATTCGGGATACCTTCCCTAGCTCAACCGTCGCCGCATGTGCTCCATGATGCTCTGCGCTGTACCAACTAAAAGTAGATGCTGGCGCATCTGAATATAAACACGCCTCTATCTGACCCTGTTTTAAAAATTGAAGTAATAGTTCAGAGCGTTGATAATGACGATTAAAAGGATGTATTGCAAAAGTATAATGTTTAGAACGCCTAATCGCACAATGCAGATCTAAATGCCATTTTTCTTTTTCAGAATATTTAGCATAGAAATCATCAACAGAAGACATTAATTGATTAGCAATAGCGACTTCTTGAATAGCATCGTCTGGTGCTTGGTGGTGTAAAAACAGTCGGTTTAAATTGGTATCAATGAATCGAATATGTTGATGCGTTGCTGCTGGGTGCCCATAGATAAACAAACATGGATGCTGCAATACTAATGAGCCATCTTGAATATCGTTGATTATGTCATTAAGGATTTCAATTGGTGAGGTTTCATTTCCATGAATACCTGAAGATAAAACGATTGCTTTACTTGATGGATTTTTAGGAACAATTTCGATGATTCCTCTAGCTAAATAATTAACTTGCGTTCCATTGTCTAATAACCAAGTTGTGCACTTTATTGGCTTAGAGAAATCCAGTGTGTCTTTAATAAATGCAATGCGATCCATCGGCACTTCCTGTTTTTAGTAAAACTTAATACTAAAAACTGTACCATCACAAAAACAAAACAATAACAAATTAAAAACAAATATGTGATAACAACCTGAATAATACCAATCACTGTCGTAAATGATCAGAAATAGTTTCGATAAGTCGTTATTCTACAATCAAAAAATTCAATGCAGTTATACTACGATTGGTATAAACCTTTCACTTCATAGAGTTAATATTACAGGCAATAAAAAAGCCATGTGATTAACTGCATCACACGGCTTCTCTCTTGTTCGCCTAAAATGGCAAGACTATTTTTCTACAGGTAGATTCTCTACACGAGCTTTCAGCTTCTGACCCGGTTTGAATGTTACAACTCGGCGTGCAGAAATTGGAATATCTTCCCCAGTTTTTGGGTTACGTCCAGGACGCTCACTCTTTTCGCGTAAGTCAAAATTACCAAATCCTGATAATTTCACTTGCTCACCACTCTCTAGAGCTTGCTTAATCTCTTCGAAAAATACTTCTACCGTTTCCTTGGCGTCGCGTTTACTTAATCCAACTTTTTCAAATAAGGTCTCAGCCAAATCAGCTTTAGTGAGTGCCATAAAAACTACCCTCAAGTTACGTTAGACAGAGTCACAGCATTGCTGTAACTGGAAACTGAACAGTTAGTACGATGCATCTGCATTGTTTAACTAATGACAGTGTATGCCAACCGACTGATTTTCGCCAACTTTTTTCTAAAATTTAATGCTGCATTTATGAGATAAAGATCAAGTTTATAAGTCTTATCTACTGAAATCTCTTATTATTTGCCATGCTAAGTTATTGAAATAATATCTAAACCTAAATATTCACAAATAACAGGATAAAACTCTGTTTTTAACTCTGTGATAAAGGCCAAACTTTTATTAATAAATTTGAAGATAGTCCATCTATATGATTATGTTGTAGTTAGTTTTAGCCGCTAAATAACCATAAACTCACACTTATCATGGTTTCAGGATTATATACTGAAAGCGCCTATTTCTTTACTGATTTAGCGTTAATAAGGTGGAGTTAATATGTTTCACATAAGATGCATGAATGTATCATCGAGATTAATTTATAAATCTTAAATTTTGAATAAAAAAATCCAGCACCAACAAATGTCGGTACTGGATCTTATATTCTTTCGTTAAAAAAGAAGTATATTAGTCACGCAGTGTTGCTGAGAACTTCTCACCAATTGCAGCAACGATAGCATCAACAGCTGAAGTGATATCAGCCTCTTCTAGCGTACGCTCAACAGATTGAAGTGTCAGTGCGATTGCAAGACTCTTCTTACCTTCTTCAACGCCTTGACCACGGTAAACATCGAACAGTTTCGCGCTAGTTAATAGCTCGCCACCTGATGCTAGACATTCAGCAACGATGTCACCAGAAGCAATTGCTTCGTCTGCAACGATCGCGATATCACGACGGTTTGCAGGGAACTTAGATACTGATGCAGCTTCTGGAATAACGCGAGTATTGATTGCGTCCCACTCGATTTCAAACATGATTGTACGACCGTTTAAGCCAAACTTACGCTCTAGCTCTGGGTGTACTGTACCAATGAAACCAACTTCTTTACCATCAACAACGATAGCTGCTGTTTGGCCTGGGTGAAGTGCTGGGTGTTTAGCCGCTTTAAACTCATACGCTAATTCATTAGCTGTTAGTTCAAGAACTGCTTCTAAATCACCTTTAAGGTCGAAGAAATCAACAGTGTTTGTTGCGATATCCCAGTGTTCTTCACCACGAGTACCAGCAATGATACCAGCAAGCATCATTTCTTGACGCATGCCGTTTTCTGCTGATTCTTCAGGAATAAAACGTAGACCAGATTCGAATAAACGAACACGTGGTTGTTGACGTTTTTGGTTATGAACAACGGTATTGATCAAACCAGTCCATAGGCTTAGACGCATCGCTGACATTTCAGCTGAGATTGGGAATGGCAGAATTAACGGCTCAATCTCAGGCACAATCAGTTTTTGTTGCTCTGGCTCTACAAAGCTGTAGGTAATTGCTTCGTGGTAACCACGGTCAACAAGAAGATCACGAACACGCTTAAGCGGTTGGTTTGCTTCTTTGTGATCGTTCATGTTTAGTGCAGCAACAGGCGCTTGGTTAGGAATGTTATTGTAACCGTAGATACGACCTACTTCTTCAATTAGGTCTTGCTCGATTGCAATATCAAAACGCCATGATGGAGAGCTTGCAGTCCAACCTGTGTCAGTACTTTCAACTGCACAACCTAGACGAGTAAGGATCTCAACCACATCTGTTGATGGGATGTGATGACCTAATAGACCATCTAACTTGCTACGACGTAATTCAACTGTGTTTGCTTTTGGTAAATCAGCTTCTGATTCAACAGCAACAACAGGAGCTACTTCACCACCACAAAGTTCAACAATAAGCTGTGTTGCACGCTCCATCGCTGTCGCTTGTAATGTAGAATCAACACCACGTTCAAAACGTAGAGATGAATCAGTGTGTAGACCGTATGCACGAGCGCGACCACGGATGTGATCAGGTGCGAAGAATGCACACTCAAGCATAATATCTGTTGTTTCAGAAGTCACACCTGATTCTTGACCACCAAAGATACCAGCGATTGCTAGTGCTTTGTTTTGATCAGCGATAACAAGTGTATTGCTGTTTAGTTTTGCTTCGTTGCCATCAAGAAGAGTTAATTTCTCATCTTGTTCAGCCATACGAACCACAATGCCGCCGTCGATCTTTGCAAGATCAAACGCGTGCATTGGTTGGCCTTGCTCAAGCATTACGTAGTTTGTGATATCAACAATCGCATCGATTGAACGAATACCACAACGACGCAGTTTCTCTTGCATCCAAATTGGCGTTTCTGCTTTAGCATTTACGTTCTTGATAACACGACCAAGGTAACGTGGACACGCTTCAGTTGCTTTAACTTCAATAGAAACCGTATCTTCAATGCTTGTCGCTACTGCTTCAATCGTTGGTTCAACTACGTCTGCACGGTTAAGAACACCAACTTCACGAGCTAAACCACGAATGCTGAAACAGTCAGCACGGTTTGCTGTTAGGTCAACATCAATAGCAACGTCGTTAAGCTCAAGAAGCTCACGAACGTCCATACCTAATGTAGAGCCTTCTGGTAATTCTAAAATACCGTCAGATTCAACATCAATACCTAGCTCAGAGAAAGAACAAAGCATACCGTGTGATGGAACACCACGTAGTTTTGCTTTCTTAATTTTGAAGTTACCTGGAAGTACAGCACCAACCGTCGCAACAGCAACTGTTAGGCCAAGACGACAGTTAGAAGCACCACAAACGATGTCTAAAAGCTCTTCTTCACCGATATCAATTTTAGTTACACGAAGTTTGTCTGCGTCTGGGTGTTGACCACACTCAACCACTTTACCTACTTTAACGCCGGTGAACTCACCAGCAACAGGTGCAACTTCATCAACTTCCAAACCAGCCATTGTGATTTGGTGAGCTAGCTCTTCGCTGTTAATAGCAGGTTTAACCCACTCGCGTAGCCAAGATTCACTGAATTTCATAAGTTTCTAGCCCCGAATTACTTGAATTGTTTAAGGAAACGAAGGTCGTTCTCGAAGAACGCACGAAGGTCATTTACGCCGTAACGAAGCATAGTTAGGCGCTCAACACCCATACCAAACGCAAAGCCTGAGTATTTTTCAGGGTCGATGCCAACAGAGCGAAGTACGTTAGGGTGAACCATGCCACAACCTAATACTTCTAACCATTTGCCATCTTTACGCTTCACATCAACTTCAGCAGAAGGCTCAGTGAATGGGAAGAATGAAGGACGGAAACGCACTTCAACTTCTTCTTCAAAGAAATTACAAAGGAAATCGTGAAGAATGCCTTTAAGTTGTGCAAAGTTTACGTTCTCATCAACTAGCATACCTTCCACTTGGTGGAACATTGGCGTGTGAGTTTGGTCGTAATCGTTACGGTATACACGGCCAGGTGCAATGAAACGGAATGGTGGTTTACCGTTTTCCATTGTACGGATCTGAACACCTGATGTATGCGTACGTAGCATTAGATCAGGGTTAAAGAAGAAGGTGTCGTGGTCAGTACGAGCTGGGTGATCTTCTGCAATGTTTAATGCGTCGAAGTTATGGAATGCATCTTCGATTTCAGGACCAGACTCAGTGCTAAAGCCTAGCTCACCAAAAAATTGCTCAATACGCTCAACAGTACGAGTAACAGGGTGTAAACCACCGTTCTCGATACGACGGCCAGGAAGGCTCACATCGATAGTTTCAGCAGCAAGTTTTGCTTCAAGCTCAGCCGTTTGCAGTGCGTCTTTACGCTCTGTTAGCATTGCTTGTACTGCTTGCTTACCTTTGTTGATTAATTGACCCGCTTCACGACGCTCAGATGGGTCAAGTTTACCTAGACCTTGAAGTTGAAGTGTTAAGTGGCCTTTTTTACCTAAATATTGAACACGGACTTCGTCCAGAGCGACTAAAGAGCCAGCTTGTTCAATTTCTGCCGTTGCATTGGCAATGATCTCGTCTAGATGTTGCATCGTTTCCTCATCCACTTATAGGTGGTATCCGTTGCGAGTAAAATACATATAACAACACATAGTAATAAATCACAGCGCTAAATCCAAATTGAATTAGATAAAATATTCAATCTAATAGAAAAAAGTGCTTTTCTTAACCAATTGCTTACCCTATCTGCACTATTTCTTTCTTTTTCACTGTCTTTCTTCCCTATTTCAAATCACTTTTTGCTACCATAGAACAAAAAACGAAAAGATCAAATGAAAATGATAGTAATTATCATTCGTAATATGTATTATCTCCGGCGAATTATGAGAGGACAACTTCAAAGGAAAAATTCATGTCTAATAAAAAAACATTTTTAGCAGCGTCTATTCTCGTTGCACTATCTCCCATTCTCCACGCTGAAACCTCATCAAATAAAGAAACAACCATGTTTGATGAAGTGGTTGTTTCTGCAACTCGTACAGAGCAAAGCATTAAAGACACATCTAGTTCAATTTCAAAAGTCACATCAGATGATATTGAAAAAACAATGGCAACCGACATTCAAGATGCACTGAAATACACTCCAGGTGTTTCAGCTAATGGTGGTGGCCGTTTTGGATTATCCGGATTTACCATTCGTGGTATGAGTGATAGCCGTATAAAAATGTTAGTTGATGGCGTTCAACAACCTACTCCTTATAACCCAGGTTCAAACGAACAACGTAAATATCCAAGCACTATTGAGATAGATACGCTAAAAGCAATTGAGGTAAATAAAGGACCTTCTTCTACTCTATATGGCTCAGATGCACTGGGCGGAACAGTGCTAATGGAAACGAAAAATCCTGAAGATATCTTAAGAACCGATGGCGATGAAAATGCATTTGAAGTAAAAACTAGCTATAACAGCATTGATACAAGCTCAAAGACAACGGGCACATGGGCAATGCGTGCGGCAGAGCTAGAAACTCTTATCATGCTGACGTATAAAAAA
Source organism: Aliivibrio fischeri (assembly GCF_009727955.1). Lineage (GTDB taxonomy): Bacteria > Pseudomonadota > Gammaproteobacteria > Enterobacterales > Vibrionaceae > Aliivibrio > Aliivibrio fischeri_A. The sequence continues at coordinate 722,879 of NZ_WOBR01000004.1, forward strand.
GGCAATGAATCACAAACTCATTCAAATGGTGCTGATATTGAAGGTCCTGATCGCGGTGCTGCCAACCCAGCCGATGCACAAATCGGTAACCTTCTTGCTAAAGCCTTTTACCAATTAAACGATTCACATCGCATCGGCGCTACTGTTGAATACTTCACCTCTCAATACGATGAAGATGAATTATCACAAAATGGGTATTCGATGATGAGTCGAGGTACCCCAATCATTACTTATTATGACAATTACAATAAAGATACAAACACTCGATTACGTGTTGGTTTAGAGCACGAATGGCAAGCGAATAATTCACTATTCGATACGCTAGAATCAAAATTAAACGTACAACAAACTGAATCATTGTCAGAAAACTACGATACTTCAACAGGTCCTTATGGTAGTGGTCGTCGTATGCGTGAACGTATTGCTACTGATGATTCTATCCAGTTTGACGCACAATTTGATAAAATTGCCGAGTTTGGAGAAGGATTCCATCAAATCACTTATGGTGTAAGCTTTAGACAAAACAAGTTCGCAACTGAAAATACCGATTATAAATACGACAAAGGCACCGTTGGTCCGGGCCATACCGATATGCCTGATGCAACAATGACTCAATACGGTATTTTTGCACAAGACCAAGCTTTCTTATTCAATGAACAATTAGTGCTAACTGCAGGTTTACGCTATGACTCATTCAAAGCAGAGCCTGAAACAAATGAAGGTTTTAAAACAGAATATCCTGATAGCCAAAATGACGCTTTCACAGCTAAGTTAGGTTCGGTTTATCATATTAATAATAATTTCAGCGTACTTGGTCAAATTAGCCAAGGATTCAAAGCCCCTACTCTGCAAGATATGTACTACTTTTACGATAGTGGCGCTGTCATCGATGCAAACCCAGACCTAAAAGCGGAAAGCAGTATTTCGTATGAAGCAGGTATTAGAGCTCAATCTAATGCCGCACAACTTGAATTAATCGCTTTCTATAATGATTATTCTGATTTCATCAATCAGCAATACTTAGGTAAAGTCGTTGGTGGCCCGAACGATGGTAAAGAGCATTATACAAAAGAGAATATCGATTCAGCAGAAATTTACGGTATTGAATTTAACTCAACGTATTTATTAGATGAAGCCTTCAATGCGCCTCAAGGCACGTACTCTAAATTAAGCATTGCTTACGCAGAAGGCCGAGATAAAAAGACGGGAGCTCCAATAGACAGTGTTGCTCCCCTTACTTCAAACCTAGGCTTAGGTTATGACTCTGTTGGTTACACTTACGGTGCTTTATTAAACATTAATATGGTGGCAGGCAAAGACAAATGGGCAAACATTAATCATGAAAATATCAATGTTGCTGGTTACACATTGGTTGATCTAACCGCTTACTATAAACCAATGAAAGATTTAACTCTTCGTGGTGGCTTATTTAATGCATTTGATAAACAATACTGGCTATACAACGACATGATTGGTACTGAAGTTGGTGAAGAAGGAATTGACCGACAGGCTCAAGCAGGTCGTAACTGGGGCATTGAGTTAGACTATAAATTCTAAAAATAAATAGCACTCAACGTTAATTGGCTAGTTCAAAGCGGCGTCATCGCCGCTTTTTTTATATTTGTTGTATTATGATTTTACTATTTCAGAGGGGTCAAATGGGCCGTAGTTATCTATTTCCTTAGGGTGGTTTATTTCAACGTATCTACTTTTACGAAATACACTTAATAGATAATTCTTTATCTCTTCTCGGTCTTAGGAAAATAAAATAACCATTCGTATGAAGCATATAAATCATATGGATGGCTTATAATTGCAAAAGTATCCTCTTTTCTAATATCAAATAAAGTATATTCATCAGAAAAAAGTATGTATGACTTGCTGATTTTAGACTCAAACCCTATCATTTTAAATGACAATAATGCACAAACTCCTGCCCCAACAAAAGCCATTGGCCCTATTATAGTTACAGCAAAAAAACTTACCGCCACACCAAACCAAGCAAAGCCTCTCATCACTTTATACGCCATTTCAGGGATTATCTGTTCTGTTGTAAAGTGAATGCCTTTTTCCGTTAAATAAAAACAAATATGCTCATCAGCAAGAAATAAATAACGAATAACAAAAGTCATTATTAAACCGATGAAAAATAAAACTGGAACCGCAGCCATATCCTGTATTAATAGCATAAGTAAACTATAACCAAAAAATGGAATCCCTATAGATAAAAACCAACGAAGTTTATTTCCAAGTCTGTCACACCTAATAGCTTCCCATTGATAAATAATAGGTAATTCATGAAGTTCACGCTCAAGTTCTAATTCATTGTCTTTATCATGCATTATTTAGCACATCCTTTACGACTTCACATCAATCCTGATCTGCTGGATGTAAGAATTCATTAAACTTTTCGTGTTCACAAATATCTTCAACACTCATCACTTCAAAAAAATATCCATTTGGATAAAATATTTTTATTGTATTAAAAATTTCTTCTACGTTATCTTTATTACAAAAAAATCCCATCGAAGAGCAGGTATCATTGGTATTTGCTGTAATATCAATATAATTTTCTTTGCTTGTTTTAAATATTACTGACTCATCGAAATACAAACTTTCAAACATCATAGGTTTTAATCTAAAGTTAACCAATTTAAATGAGAGTAACGCACTGGCCCCTGCTCCAACGAACGCCATAGGGCCAACAAAAACAACGGCAATCAAACATACAACAACACCTACTCGGCCTATCATTCGTATGCATCGATAAGCGTACTCAGGCACCACATCTGCCTGCTCGGTTAATATTCCGTTTTTAGTGAACTTGTAAATTCGCTTTATGTCTGCAGAACCAAAAAAGATAAAAAACAATGTCATGAAAATGGTAAGTAAACTAAATGCCACCACACCACCTGTATCTAGCATATCTTGACTAAAGTCATATAACATCCAACTCATAACACTAAAAAAACCAACACCAGCAAAATATCCCAAATATTGATGCTCGATGGTTTCATATTCATAAAGCACTTCTTCGTTGTATAAATCCATTCTCATGGTTTCTATTTTGTCGTTATTATTTATATCTTTATGAGTTAGCATTATTTATACTCAGGTTTTCAGAGGGTTCGAATGGAGCATAGTCATAAATATCATCAGGGTGGTTAATGATTTTATAGTGACTTTTTTTAATCACCTGAAATAATTGTTTTTTTATTTCATCTCTATCTTCACGAAAACAATACAAACGATAGCATGAATCATATATATCATGTGGATGACTTATTATTGAAAAAGTATTTTCTTTTTGAATATCAAATATAGTATATTCATCTACGAAATATACAAATGAACTGCGAGGTACTAATTTAAAACCAGTCATTTTAAATGACAACAATGCACAAGCCCCTGCCCCAACAAATGCCATTGGCCCTATTATAGTTACAGCCAAAAAACTTACCGCCACACCAAACCAAGCAAAGCCTCTCATCACTTTATACGCAATTTCAGGAATTACTTGTTCTATTGTAAAGTGAATGCCTTTTTGCGTTAAAAAATAACAATACTGATTATCCGATAAGAATAAATAACGGATAACAAATGTCATTATTAAACCAATTAAAAATAATACTGGAGCCGCATCCATATCTTGTATTAGTAATAATAAAAAACTATAACCAAAAAAAGGAAGTCCTATAGATATAACCCATCTAAGTGTATTACCAAAATCACATCTTATAATTTCCCATTGATAAATTATAGGTAACTCATGAAGTTCACGCTCAAGTTCTAATTCATTTTCTTTATCATGCATTATTTAGCACATCCTTTACGACTTCACATCAATCCTGATCCATTGGGTGCAAGAACTCTTTAAATTTATAATGCTCATAAATATCATCTTCTTTCTCAACCTCATAAAAATGACCATTTGGATAGAATTCTTTTAAAGTATTAAAAATATCATCTACATTTTCTTTATTACAAAAAAAGCCCATTCTAGAGGCTGATATTTTTCCATTAGGTATTACTGATATATAACTCACATCCGAAGCTTTAATTAATACCGTTTCATCAAAATACAACGTTTCAAACAGCATAGGTTTTAATCTAAAGTTAACCAATTTAAATGAAAGTAACGCACTGGCCCCTGCTCCAATGAACGCCATAGGGCCAACAAAAACAACGGCAATCAAACATACAACAACCCCCACTCGACCTATCATTCGTATGCATTGATAAGCGTACTCAGGCACCACATCTGCTTGCTCGGTTACTATTCCGTTTTTAGTGAACTTGTAAATCCGCTTTATGTCTGCAGAACCAAAAAAGATAAAAAACAATGTCATGAAAATGGTAAGTAAACTAAATGCCACCACACCACCTGTATCTAGCATATCTTGACTAAAGTCATATAACATCCAACTCATAACACTAAAAAAACCAATACCAGCAAAATACCCCAAATATTGATGCTCTATGGTTTCATACTCATAAAGCACTTCTTCGTTGTATAAAGCCATTCTCATGGTTTCTATTTTATCGTTATTGTCTATATCTTTATGAGTTAGCATTATTTAACCTCACAATCTCCATATCTAAATTTTCTTTTTTTGAATAATCATTAAATGAAATAACCTTATTTACATTTAGCTTTATGTCTCCACTACCACCTTGAAAGCCGAAATAAGAAATCACATGAGGCGTTCTATTGGCTAAAACATCTAAATAAATAGTGATATTAGAAATATCTTCTGAATGGTTCCGTTCAATTTTCATTTGATAACAATTATTATCATTGTTTACTTTAGTGAAGTTGACTTCAACTTCTGATTGACTCACTTCTTTATTTCCAATGAAATTATAATGTTTTATTGCTTTTTTAGATGCGCTTTTAATCACTTTAATTCCAAACCATTTATCAGATAAGTAATCAGGTAACTCAATTGTTAATGTCCATTGTTTGTCTGAATCAGAAATTGACTGATACGTTCTAACTATTCCAGTGTTTATCTGGGCTACTGGTTTATTTAATATATTTTGCAAGTTAACTAATTCAATTTCTGGTGACCACTTAGCCGTCTTTACTCCCCATATGGATTGCACTAACCACAACTCCATATCAGTTCGTTTAAACATATTAATGAATACCGTTGCAGCAATATAAATTACACCAAAAATAACCAACCCTATAACCATCCAAGGAGCAAAAATAGCACCAATGGTTCCATTCATAAAACATGATATTAATTGAGTAGAATAAATAAATGCTTGGCCTACTAATGATCCTGATTTTAGAATTTCTGCCATCCTTTCTTCTTTTGATAAAAGAGGACTATCTAAGCGCTTATAGACATAATAAATTTCAGACACACTGGCGATTAATCCAGTAACAGCTACTAATCGAGTTAGATTTACAAATTTAGTAATGAGTTTTTTATTTGTTTTTAAAGCTTGCTTTCTTCTTTCATTCAATAAATCTTTATCTTTCATCACTTCAGCCCATGCTGCGTCTCTTGATACCAAAGCGCACGCATTTACAGTCCAAGAAGCCGTATAAACAACCTCTGCGGCGACTGATTTATATTCTTCTGTCGTCTTACTCTCTTGGTTTCTTTGCAATAAATTTGAAAAAACGGTTATTGAGTTCCAAATGTTTAATGCTGCAACAACCCCATTCCAACTTGCTGATCCTTTCCACTTCCTTTCCGAAAAACTAACAAGATCTGCCTTTGTATTCTTATATGCAGTCCAACTCTCTGCTACGCCTTTGCTGATTGCTCCTTTTACGTTTAACATTGAGCCGTTTTGTGAAACCTTAAGCATTTGAGGCATGTTCTCTGAAATAAATTCAGATGCTTTTTGTACTAACACGGCAGCAAATTGTTCTTTCCGAATAATCGCAGCCATTGTTTTACTGTTAGATAATAAAAACTGATCATATTTTTTATTAAATGCTGCTAGTTCTTTAGGGTAATTAGGATTTACAGAAACAATAAAACTGCTATCTGCTAGATTTTCCATGATGAGAACTCTGAAGCGAGTCATAAAACTAAGTGCGCTGAATTGATTAGTTCGAGGTTGGATTGCGTTGAGCATCTCCATCGAAGGTCGAAATTGCAGTATCGGATTGGCTTTATTACTTGCAATAAATGCAGCAAACACTGCTTTAATATCGATATGAAGCAGCTTGTACCAATCAGAATCTTGAATTCTTACGTCACCTGTTAATGTATCGAATTCTGATAATCGAGTATGCAGTGCGATCATGTCGCTTGGGCTGCTCATATTAAGTGCATCTCCACCTTCAGAGTAAGTGGTTAACTCATCCACCACTTCTTTTGAGTAAGCAAACGGTGCTAATGCTAATAGATTATTTGGGTTACTCAGATCTAGCATTTTTTCTAAATAATGCTTAATTTCCGGAACATTAAAACCCGATTGAACAAGCTCAACGGTTATTGGTGAAAATAGTTCAGATAAATAACGTTGACCAACCTCTGTTTGGTTATCAATACCAAAATGCATAGGATCTATACCCATCTGTTCAATGGCATCTGTTACCTCTTTATGTTGATAAACTAACTTACTATTTAATGTTTCTACTTCTGATAATTTATCGTATTGTTCAAATAGGTATTCATTTAATTCATTCCATCGAATTTCATCAAAATTTCGATATTGCCTTTTCCACTGAGAAGTATGTTCCTTTTTAATTTCAAAATTAAACCGATCTTTTATGACTTGTTTTTTCGCTTCTAACGCCTTATACCATGAGGTATTTTCTACCCCTTCACCGACATGATATTCATAAGATGCTGAAGATTGTTGGACATTTTGCTCTTGGTATAAATACTCATTTATCTCTATTTCTAGCTTTAACCGTTCAATTGGATCTGATTTAATATGTTCAGGAAGTTGATCATCACTAAATGTTACCCTTGCTAAAGATCGTGTTAATTCAGCCATTTGAGCTTTGTACTCATCCTCCTCTGTTCCTTGTAGTTCAACAATACGCACGTATGTTTCTGACAACTTCAAAAACAAATCCGTTATATCTGCCAACTGATCATCCAGTGCGATATACAAAGCGCTGTTCTTTTCTAATAAATCGCATTGATAATCGGTTTCTAATACGGGTTTCTTATGAGTAGCGAGATGAAACTCATCATCAGAGGGAGCATCGTCTTTTAATGGGGAGCATGTTTTTTCAAACAAGGCTTCAGAGGGTTTGGGAGTTCCAATATCAGCAACAGCATGAACAAAATCACGCATGCCACCACCGTGTTCTATTTCTAGTGTGTTTGAATAGGTTTTTAAATCGACGGTTCGCATCCATTCATTGCGACACTGAGTATTTGAACGCATGTGCTCACATAAGCGCCATGTCCAACGTTGGTGAGAAAATGATATGGTTAATGTGTCATTCTTAGAGTAAGACAAACAGCTTTTAGCCTCTCCTGCTTGACCTCTCTCTTCTGGTGCTTTGTCGGCTTCATTTGAGCCCCAATCAATCTTAATGAATTGAGTACCTTTCACCTGATATTCATGAAAGGTTTTATCTCTATTGCTATAAACGTAAAGCCAGCCATCTCTTAATTGTCTTAATGTATATTTTGAATGAGCAACATCAAAAAAGCCGTAACCTTGATGGGTTTCAAGTAATGGATGTTTTTGCTCTTTTTCTTCATCATCCATATCATCAATCGCATAACGAACCGGAATGATGTCAATCACACCAAACTTTACAGGACAAGCCCCTGCTGGGTTTTTCGCATCTTTTTTACTGCCACACATGGCGGCATTGTTTGCTTCGCTCATTCTTGTAAATCCTTTTGCATAGAGTGACGATATTGATAGGCCAAATCCGCCGCTTGTTTAATTCTTTGTTCTGGGGTTTGCTGTGATGTTTGATAGATCAATTCTGTGATTTTGGGGTATTTATCGGTTGTGATCGCTTCTTTTCCTAAATATCCCATCACATTCATAAATAAACAGACTTCAGTCTCATTTTGAAACCCTCTGCTGTAAGCGGCATCGAACCAATACTGAATCCATTTTTGTTTATCTGCCACGCCCTCTAAACAATATGGGAAGAAATATTCCACATGATTAAGTACATAGGCATAGGCATTTTCAGTCGCTAACTCTCCTAACGCTTGCCATTGTTCGTCCGTTAAACGATAAGGTTTGACACTTTTCATCTCAGAGCAAGGCGATAAGTAATGCGCCCATCCCTTTTTATATGGAAGCCAAACTTCATCAATGTGTTGCCAATACCAATCAGTTGCTGTCGAGAATAAAACATTGGCACACCCTGAATGCGCCGATTTCAATATGATGGATGAACCGTAAGGCGACTGAACCTTAATCACACTTCTTAAATGCTCTGCAAGGCTTTCTAGATCTAACGCCGAACTGAATAAGAAACCGTCTAGCTGACCACGCTGACTTTCAAACCACTGTGCAATAACAGGCGTTGCTTTTACCAAATAAGGAGAAACCGATATCAACTCATTCCAAGGCGCATACAAATAAAGAGGCTCTTGCTCAATCACCGTATCTAATTGATACAATTGTTTTAATACATCAACACTCTGACTTGTATCTAGCATCAAATAGAAGGAGGTGAAGTCATCAATATTCAGAAAATCAAAGTACTGCGTTTCCATTATTCTTGTTCCTGCTCTTGTTCACACTCCTCACAAACTGGATCTAATGTTTTTAATGCCTCGAGCTGACGAGTGGCGTGAATTTTACTTCTTGTGTATTCAGAGGCCGTTGCGATTTCAGCCGCGCTGCCTGCCGTTTCACTCTGCTTCATGATAGGTTGAGTTGCTGTTATACCTGCATATCCGCTACCGCTTCCTGCACTGCCGCCTTTGTTTAAATCAATGGCCGAACCAAGTAAATGAATACCACCAGAATCAAGCTTCATAGTACTGCTGCCTGTGGTGATGGTCAGTTCACTGCCAGCATCAAGGACCGCTTTATTACCCACCTTAATGTGTAACTCTGTGCCTATTTGTTCAAGCCGACTGCCTTGGATCTTTTGTTGAACAGAGCCTGATACTTGCTGATGTGCGTCACCTTTAATTGAGCTTAAATTACCTGATTGCACAGTCAGGTGATTATCTTTGGTGACTTGATGAAATTGATCATGATGCACAACAGAGTGATCATCATTAAATATCTCATTAGTACGGTTGTTTTGAATTTGACTATCCATGTCTTTCGCTGCATGAATATAGATCTGCTCTGACGCATTTTTATCATCAAAACGTAATTCATTAAAATTATCTGCACCAATAGAGCTTGATGTTTTAAATGTGCTTCGTGTTTTATGCTCTGGCAATGGATACGGCGGTTTATTATCCCCGTTATACAGTGAACCGGTGATGATGGGTTTATCGGGATCACCCTGAATGAAACTAACGATCACCTCGTGTCCTATTCTTGGCAATACAAACTGACCGTATTGATTACCAGCCCAGCCTTGTGAGGTACGAAGCCAACAACTTGTTTTCTCATCCGCTTGACCATTTCTGTCCCAATGAAATTGCACTTTTACTCGCCCATATTCATCACAATAGATCTCTTCATTCTCTGGGCCTGTTACTATTGCGGTATCAATATTATGAATGCGAGGTTTCTCTATTTTTGCTAGACGGTAAGGAACTGACCAAGGAATACATTGAAAACGAGATTCAAAATGAGAGGTTCCCTCTGCCAGTTCTTCTAGCACTTGCGGTTGCCTCCCTTCATAATTCACTGAAGTAATTAACCAATTAGTATTCCACTCTTCTATCGGATGGTTTGATATAGGCTGAAAATAGCCTGGTGTTAATTGTGGACTGTCGCTCTCTCCACGTAATACGATTTGATTGGTGCGTTTTCTTTCAAGATAAAGGTTGGCTTGATTTAATGCTTGATAATCGTAACACTCTAACGCCTCTTCACTCGCAGTATCTTCTACTTGCTCTGTACTCTTTTCAGCGTTAATCATTTGCTTTGGTTGCTGAAAAGCATAATCTTTTATTGCATATTTACCAGTTTGAATGTTCTGTTCTTTAGCCAAAGAATAAATAACATCACTTTCCTGAACCATGCCATTTTCAGGCATAAATTCAAGTTCAGGGAGATTAGTGTGTGTTTCTTTACCATCGGAAATAATTAACTTGGATTGCGACTCTGTATGTTCAAAGTAGGAAATTAATCCTTCTTCAGCCATTAAACGCTGTATAAATTGCGTATCAGTTTCACCATATTGCACACAATAATCTCGGCATTCATGAACATGATGAAGTTCAATTTCATAATGATGATTTAAAATGCCTGATTTAGAATAAATTTCAGAAATGATGTCATGTACTGGTTTGTGTTGAAAAATCTGATAATTGTGACGAAGTGATAATAGAGAAAATACTGGAACTAACGACAATCGATACGTGCTAAATCTAAATGATGTACTGATCTGCTCCATGGATTGAATAACACCATGAACATAACGAGTATTGGCATCACTATTTGCATTATATCCATAGATACTTAGCCGTGCAGGCAGTTGTAACCACTGTTCTAAAATAAGATCGGGATCTTCGCAGATAAAGGTAACGTCAAATTGGTAACTTTCACCTATTTTTTCTTCACCTGTAAATTCATAGACTTGGAGCGGTATATCTACCGTGGTTACGTTCAACTCAAACTTTGATTGATTTGCATCCTGCATGGTCAACTCAGCCCTTAATTAATAGATTAATCAGTTACTTAGTAAAATTCACACTGAATGATATCAAGTTAATATTTAGTTCCTAATTTGATGAATAAATATGCGATCGACGGCACTTCCACGCTTGAAAATCAATCAAACTAAAATTCATGCCAAAATTATTGGTCACTTATTCTGTTTGCTACTTTTTCGAGTGAGATCTGATACCAATCATAATAAATACATGTTCTGCAATTTTATAATCAAAAACGCCAACGAAATTATCAAGCATTTTAACAAGTTAGAGTGCCCCGTAATTTACTACAATTAATATGGTATTCCAGATACAAAAAAAAGCCCAAAATATTGAGCTTTAGTCTTAAATTCTATTGATGCTATGTAGCTGGAATTAAGCAGTTCTTTTCTTATGACCTTCATCTAGGTGAACAAAGTCAACAAGATCATCACCACTTACTTGAAACGCCTGACCAAATCCTTTTACAAACAATCCTTGAATGGGTTTTAAACGGAACATTTTAAAGTCTTCCAACGAACTCAAGCCGTCAATAATGTCACCAAAGCGTTGTTTCATTTCATCAACCGCAAGCTGCCAATTGGCTTCTTCTCTATCAATTAAAATCGCCGTCGCATCAAACGTTAATCTTTTACGAGCGAATAATTGTTTTGATGAATCTTCATCTTCGACAAGCATTAACGATACATCAGGGTTTTGTAACAGGTTTCTTGCATGGCGTGCGATCTCTGAGATCAAGACATAGTAACCATCTTCTAATAAAACAAAAGGAGCGTAGCTTACGTTTGGCTTTCCTTCGCAATCTACTGTTGCTAATTGAAGGGTTTTACGTGAGTCACGAAACTCTTGAATTTCAGGGCCAAGACGATTTTGTAATCTTTCCTGCTTAACATTTGAGTTCATTTTTCTTTCCTTTTAAATTTGGTGCTAAGTTGTATGCTGAGCTGACTATTTTTTATTTATATTCTTGTTTTAAGACATTAAACGCTTCAACTTGTTCAGGAATAAGTTGACGCTTTTTATCTCGACCTAAATAGATCTTAAATACGGAATGCCCGTCATGATTAAAGAAGCCAAAGTAATGACTTTCAGTTCCTCTGAACGGTTTGCTAATCAGTGCGATATCCTGAATTAAATCTAATTTTAAGTGACCGTGTAACTGCCCCTCTCGCCCCATCAGATTATAATAACCATACGCTATTTTCCCTTTTGGAAACGGCGCTTTAACTTCAAAGATAGAACCAAATGAATGTACGATGGTTGTTACATCACCAAAACCTACTAGCCCTTCTAATATCTCTTGGGTTTTCTGGCCAGAAACCATAGTCACCATCTCTTTAGGTAATGATTTAACCACTTCGACTTCACTAATAGACAGTTGCTTAGCTATATCACTTGGTAATAATGATGGATCATTTTCTAATAATTCGATAACGTGTTTATTCACTGGAATACTCTTATTATATTGATTAAATTTATGCAGCATGTTCATTAAAAACAGGCTGTTTGTTCGTCATTGATAAAGCGGATATCACACTTTGTGCTAAAGTCACTGCCCAAAATTCACCCGCTAGCGTTAAACTTAAATAATCGGCATTAACCTTAACTAATCCATTGTTTTGCCACTGTTTAAATAGCGGCATTAAGTATTGATAGACATCCTCTGACGTCTGTTGCATTAATGCCTTTCTTGATAGAACGCCACGATCAAACCCTGCTTTAATCATTGAGAATAATCCTGCTGAAGAAGCGGATTGTGTCATCATTGCAATCGGCATTTGTTGAGCTTTAATTGACTGAATATACGCATCTAACGTGCGATGTTGCATAATGCCTACACCGCCAAGATTACCACCAGCACCACACCCCACAGGCAATACCTCTGCAGTGGTTTTAGCTAAACTGTTGTAGATGCTTCTTTCACGATGACTTCGCGCCCAGTGATTAACGCTCAAGCGATTAAGGTGATGTTTGTTCATGAACTCCACACCATATTTATACATATAGGCTTTTTCTTCGGTTGATGCGGGTTGTGGCAATTTACCTTTATCAATCATGCCTTTCATAGGAGTTCCGCCCATTTCGATCAGCTGATAAAGATCAACACCATGTGCGTTTGTCTCTAAAAAATCGTTGAGATCTTGCTGCCAGATCTCGGAGGTTTGATAAGGAAGGCCATAAAGTAAATCAACCACAATGGGCGCTTGCTCTGAATCACTTAACTCTTGAATACGACGTAATACATACTCTTTATTATCAAGCCTCTTGGCTGAGCGTCTTACTTTTGTATTAAAACTCTGTACGCCAAATGAAAAACGATTAAAGCCACCTTCTAATGACTTATCAAACATCTCTTCATCAAAACGGTTAATTCGCCCTTCTAGCGTAATTTCACAATCAGGGGTTAATGGAAACTGAGAGCGAATGGCTTTGCCCAATTGTTCAATTTGATCTGCAGTAAGATCCGTAGGCGTTCCACCACCAATATATACCGCATGAAATGGCGCAGCTTGAGTCCAAGCGAGCTGTGCTTTCCATTTCAACTCAACTAATAAGGCATCAAAATATTCTTGTACTAGTTGCTTGCTTGAAGCGTGTTGAAAGAAATTGCAGTAAGTGCATCGCACACGACAAAAAGGGATATGAACGTAAAGACAACGATGTTTACTGATCTGTGTGGTTTCCGATGAAACGGAAGAAAAACGCTCATTAAACAAATCCGCCGAGATTGGTGTTGCGCCTCCCCCAGCATGAGCGGATGCTTTTCTTTGAAAGGCATACAGTAATGGCTCTGGTGTACTTTCACCGACAAGTGAAATAGGTAGCTGATTTAAGTCAATTTCTGTTCTCATGATTTCAATTCTTTTTAACTCGTTACTTCAAAGAGTTTTGCTTCTTTTTACATCATAAAGTATTTTTAAATGAGAATGCAATTGATAATTGATCTCATTCTCGTTTTGTTTATAATATTGTCATCTTAAAAAGTACTGAATTAAATGGAGACATTCGTGCTGAACTTTCGTTATCTAGCTGCAGCTGGTATTTCATTAGCTATTCATACCGCGCTTATTTGGTCTGTACCTGAAAAAAAAGCCTTTGCTATGCCTACCGGTAGTACTTCATCACAAGTAAACATCCAGTTTGTCGCACCAAGTGTTCCTACCCCTCAGTCAGTACAAACGAAAAAAAATGAAGTAACAAAACCGAAAGAACAACCAAAGCAACAAAGCACTGTTGAAAAAACAGTTCAAAAACAAGTGCAAAAGAAGAAATCCACCAAACCTAAACCAAAAAAGAAAATGGTTAAAAAACCAAAAACGTCAAAGCCAATTGAAACTAAAAAAAACGTTATTAAAGAAAAAGCAGAAACTAAGCCAACAACTAAAACGGCTAAGAAAACAGATAAACCTGTAGAAAAAGAATCAGCAGCGAAACCTGTTGCTTCTAAATCAGGGGCGACAGAAAAACCACAATTAGTCCAAAAACCGAGTTTCTTAAAACGCCCTGATGCACCACGTTACCCTCGCATAGCTCAGCGTAAAGGTATTGAAGGTACTGCGCTATATGAAATTTGGCTAAATGAAAATGGAAAACAAATTAAACAAGAGTTAATCACCTCATCAGGTGCACAAGTTCTTGATGAAGCCGCTCTTAATGCCATTCGTGATTGGCAATTTTCACCTCAAGTTATCAATGGCCAAGCGATTGCACATCGTGTGCAGATCCCTGTCCGATTTTCACTTAATTAATCAGTTATACCGGATTTAACTATGCTTAATTTTTCCCACTTATATTCACAACTTGGCATTATGGCTTTACCACTAGTCGCGTGTTCATTACTCACTCTTGCCTTGCTACTTGAACGAACCATTCAGCTTTTACTTTTTTCTGGCTGCTCTCATAAAAAAATACAGTCAACATTAAGTGAATTAAAAAAAGACGATACACAAGGGATTCAATCATTTATTGAAGCATTGAAAAAACGTCGTGCTCTCTCTGCAAAAGGCAATGCCATGCTACTTGCTCATCGTGATTTTGAAAAAGGATTACGAGAGGATGTGGCTGGATTATGGCTTCAAGAAAAGCGCCACCAATTGCGTTCTGGATTACGTCTTTTAGCTCTTATTGGCATGATCAGCCCACTACTCGGCTTATTAGGCACGGTTCTTGGTTTAATCGACATGTTTAAAGATGTCGCTGCAACAACAGGTTCTATCACTCCGAATATTTTGGCTGATGGTTTAGGGCTAGCAATGCGTACAACCGCAATTGGTTTGATCATTGCCTTACCTGCGATCGCAAGCTCACAACTTCTCGGCTTATGGGCTGATCGTATATTGTCACGTTTAGAGCATTCATTAAATTACACTAATCTATGGATTGAAGGGGTATTTAGCTCAAGTGATTCAATGAGTGAAATTAGCCAACATAAAATCATTAAGGTGAGTGCATGATCAAATCGCCCTCCCAGAATACTGAAGATTCCATTCAGCCTGATCTAACTCCTTTACTCGATATTATTTTTATCGTAATGGTCTTTTTATTACTCACCGCTACCGTGAAACTTCAATCTTTAGAAGTGAGCTTACCGACAGCGGATACCGAATCGGTAAGTGACGTAGACAGTCAATCTTTTACCATCAATATATTAGAACAACCACCATATTGGGGGTTGGATGGCCATTCCTATTCCACTTGGCCTTCTTTTACTAACGCATTACTGCAAAAAGTAAAAAGTAAGCCAGATTTTCAAGTGGTTATTGCCTCAGATAAAACCGCTGAAATTCAGCATATGGTGAAATTATTGGCCTTTTTACAAGATAACAATATTAAAGCAACTCAAATTCTAATGGACGAAAATAAATCATGATTAATTCTAAACTTACCTCCTCTTTCTTTGCTATAGCATTGCTTTCATTCTCATCCATTAGTTCAGCGCAAGAGCGTATTATTAGTGCTGGAAGTGCCGTTACGGAGTTAATTTATGCACTAGGTGCAGAAGAATCTCTTGTTGCCGTTGATGTAACGAGCAAAATGCCACAGACACAGTCCTTACCTAAAATTGGTTATCACCGTCAATTATCGACAGAAGGGTTATTAGCCTTACAACCAACACAAATTATTGGTTCCGACGAAATGGGACCTCAAAGTACACTAGATTTGCTTTCTCAATCGAATGTAAAGGTGAATATCGTAAACACCACACCAACGGTTCAAGGCTTATTAGATCGTATTGACGAAATTGCCTCTATTACTCAGCATCAATCGCAAGCAGAAGCGATCAAGGATCAAGTAAATAAAAAGGTCGCATTACTAAACAGTAATATTCCAAGTAAAGCGAAACAGAAAAAAGTCATTTACCTTTTATTGCATGAAGGCAGAGCACCTTATGTGGCTGGCAGTGATACGACAATGGATGAATTGATCCATTTAGCAGGAGCAAATAACCCTGCAAGCTCATCGATATCATCGTTTAAACCTATTTCAATGGAAGCCATGATCTCAATGCAGCCTGATGTTGTTTTAGTCAGCAACCGTAGTATCAAGAAGTTAAAAGGCATTGATAACATTATCGAATCGATTCCAACCTTAGCCTCCACCCCTGCTGGTATTAATAAACAAATTATTGGGATTGATGGCTCAGCACTCGTCGGTGGCCTTGGCTTAGCAACACTTGATGAGGCCGCTCGTTTGAATACCCTTCTTTACCCTTAAGTGATTATTATGTTGTTAAAGTACATCTCTTATTCAAAATTACTGTGGTTAAGTGGCTTTTCTCTGCTCATTATCGCAGTAAGCTCCATTGCGACAGGACCAATGAACATTACGCTAAGTGATAGTTTTAATAGCCTTATTCCTTGGTCAACGGCTGAAATTCCGGCACACATTAATTTGATCATTCATCAAGTTCGCCTGCCAAGAACCATCCTTTGTATGCTTGTTGGTGCCATATTGGCTATTTCTGGTGTTGTCATGCAGGGGTTATTTCGAAATCCTCTTGCTGAACCTGGGATCATTGGTGTATCTGCGGGGGCCGCACTTGGTGCAGCAATGGCAATCGTATTATTTTCATCCGTTGCTCAGCAATTTCCTATTTTTATGAATTTTGCTGCTGTTCCTATTTTTGCTTTTCTTGGTGGCGCAATAACCACACTCATTGTCTATCGATTAGGTACCAGTAAATTTGGTACCTCAATTACCGTTATGCTGCTCGCTGGTGTTGCTATTAGCGCTTTATCTGGTGCTGGAATTGGCTATTTGAATTTCATTGCCGATGATCAAATGCTTCGAGATCTCTCGTTATGGTCTATGGGATCGCTAGCGGGTGCAAAATGGAATGACTTGCTACTTGCAGGTATTGGTCTTATCACCTTGCTTGTTTTATTTATGAAAAATGCATCAGGACTTAACGCCCTACTTCTTGGTGAAGCAGAAGCAAAACATTTAGGCATTAATGTTCAATCATTAAAGAAACGTATGATCATATTAAGTGCTGTAGGCGTTGGTATTACCGTTAGCTTATCTGGAATGATTGGGTTTATTGGATTAATCATCCCTCACCTTGGTCGTATGCTATCTGGACCAAACCATAAAACCTTATTACCACTTTCAGCATTACTTGGTGGTCTTTTATTAACTGCAGCAGATATGTTTGCCCGTGTTGCCGTTAGCCCTGCTGAATTACCTGTTGGTATCGTGACGGCCATTATTGGCGCACCTTTCTTTTTGTATTTACTCTTTACCCAGCGAGGTAAAATTTAATGAGCCTTTCTTCATTAGCTATCTCAGCCAACAACATTTCTTATCGCATTGGTTCTAAAATAATTTTAGATGACATTAACTTAGAACTTCGTTGTGGTGAAGTAACCACATTACTTGGACCAAATGGTGCCGGAAAAAGTACATTACTGAAATTGTTATGTGATGAAATCACCTCTTTTAATGACATTCGTTATTTTGGAAAAGCAAAAGACCAATGGGATAGTAATGAACTAGCAAAACGGCTTGGGGTTCTCCCTCAGAACAGTACTCTTTCCTTTGCTTTTAATGTAAATGAAGTGGTAGAGCTTGGAGGATTACCATTAGCACTATCGAATCAAGCATTACGAGAAATCACATCAGGCATGATGCAAAAAACGGGAATAGGTCATTTAGCAGAAAGATCCTACCCCTCTTTATCTGGTGGTGAAAAACAACGTGTTCATTTAGCACGAGTGCTAACCCAAGTAAGCCAATATAAACAGAAGATCGTGATGTTAGATGAACCAACGTCAGCGTTAGATCTTTCACATCAACACAATACATTAAAATTAGCAAGAGAGTTAGCGAGCGAAGGTGCTGCAGTTATTGTGGTACTCCATGACTTGAATTTGGCTGCACAATATTCTGATCGAGTGATTGTACTTCAAGATGGAAAACTCCAAGCAGACGGCGCTCCATGGGAGGCAATAACATCAGAAATGATAGAGAATGTGTATGGACATAAAACCTTAGTGCAAGCCCACCCTACATTGAATTTCCCTGTGGTTTTTGCGGCATAAAAACCAAAAAGGTTTCAATAAAAGAGCCAATATGTTTATGTTGGCTCTTTAGGATTAGATTGAATAAAAATACAGATCAACGCATCTTAAATATTTCTTTATGAAATGACGCTTCAGGAAGACCGTTAGCCATCAAACCTTGCTTTAAACTCATTCCAAATCCTTCAGGTCCGCAAAAACTAACAGAAAATGAATCACTATCGATTTTCTTTAGAATCTGCTCAGTGGTTAATCTACAGCCCTTATCTGACTCTATAAGATGTAATTCAATAAAATCCATATGACGCAAAATAGTTGTAATTTCGGCACTGAAAAAGGCTTCTTTCTTATTGTTTACGCAATAAAAGAGATGGATCTTTTCAATATTTTTTGCCGTTTTGTTTGCCGTCTTTTGTAACCAATATAATCGAGATAATAGTGGTACGATCCCAATTCCTGCCCCTACCCATACTTGGTTCATATCAGATGGGACTTGGAAGTAACCATAACCACCTTCAACTGTTGCTTTTTTTCCTACTGCAATTTGGTTAACTAATTGATGCGTATAATCCCCAAGACCTTTAATCCCAAACTCAACCAATCGTGTCTTTTCGTTATAATTTAGAATAGAAAATGGATGTGGCGCTTCACCGTCATGTAAATTGATATAAGCAAATTGCCCTTCTTTATATTGCAGTTCACTCTCAAGTTTAATTTGAAGACGAGCCACCACAGTAAATTCAGAATCATCTTTAAATTGATCAACCTGAACCACCTCACCGTCTATTTTATTTTTCTTACCAATAGAACCCGTTAGTGAAAGTATTGCACACCAAACTGAAATAACAGATATCAGTATTATTGCAATATTCATTGGGATTAATGAAAGATCCCATTTGATCAAAAACAGCGTATGAAACACACCAGCCAACATTAATGCCCCACCAATTTTGTGGATCCCTTTAAATTTTTTATAACTGACTCTTTCAACCAAACTAATGACGATAAAAAGTATAAAAAACTTAAACGATATATCACCCACTTTCTCTGCAAGAGATACCCAGTCAACCCCAGTAATTACTCTCTCTTTTCCTACATGAGATGGACGTACAAGCCAACCTAGTTGCACAGCCCAGTGTGCAGCTTTAATCACTAACCAGTGCAAAATCAAAGCAATAAAAGCTGAAATCCCTAACTTTTTATGTAGACCATAAGCCTTATCTAATCCTTTCACTAACCGCTCTGTCCATTTGAAACGAGCAGAAAGAACAATAGCTGCGCCCATATAAGCAAAACCAAGCCAACCAGTTAAGACGATTAATTGTTTACGTAAATCCATCACACTATCAAGTTCAGTAAGTGATGAAACAAAAGATGGCAGCCATAGCAAAAGCAACAGAACAGTAAATTTGCGCATTTTCAATACTCATTAAATGAATCAATTGAGTGAATAATAGGCTTTTGTTTTTAAATCAAAAGTAACTTTACGTTAGTTGTATAAGCTTTACAGAAACTGACAGATAGAAAGGGAATTAGGAGGTTGATGGTCGGTATATGAATAAATTGCAGGCATAAAAAAAGGAGAGCTAGTGCTCTCCTTTCTTAGTCTTAAAGCCTTGAAACTGTTCTAATTAAAGAGCAGCTTTCGCTTTTTCAACTAGAGCAGCGAATGCTACTTTGTCGAATACAGCGATGTCAGCTAGGATCTTACGATCGATTTCAATAGATGCTTTCTTAAGACCGTTGATGAAACGGCTGTAAGACATCTCGTTTTGACGAGCTGCAGCATTGATACGAGCGATCCAAAGTTGACGGAAAACACGCTTTTTGTTGCGACGGTCACGGTAAGCATATTGACCTGCTTTAGTTACCGCCTGGAAAGCTACACGGTAAACACGAGAACGTGCGCCGTAGTAACCTTTAGCTTGTTTCAGAACTTTCTTATGACGTGCACGAGCTTGTACACCACGTTTTACGCGAGGCATTATGTCTCTCCTAAACTAAAATTATAAATAAATACTAAAAATTATGCGTATGGAAGCATACGTGCAACTGCTGCTACTTCACATTTTGGAAGTAGAGAGTTTGGACGAAGCTGACGCTTGTTTTTAGTAGTACGTTTAGTCAGGATGTGACGTTTTGTAGCGTGCTTAAATTTGATACCGCCAGCAGTTTTCTTAAAACGCTTAGAAGCACCTTTGTTTGATTTCATCTTAGGCATGATGAATATAACTCCGCATTGTTGCGTGATTAAACATACAGTAATTAGGCGAATAAAACAGGGTAACTGCGAACAGCTACCCTGCTGTATTACTTGAATGCACTAAATTACTTCTTCTTAGGGGCCAACACCATAATCATCTGGCGACCTTCAATTCTCGTTGGGAAAGATTCGACTACTGCAAATTCTTCAGTATCCGCTTTCAAACGATTAAGAACGTCAACACCGATGTTTTGGTGAGCCATTTCGCGGCCACGGAAGCGAATTGTTACCTTCACTTTGTTGCCGTCTTCAAGGAAACCAGTCAGGTTGCGTAGTTTTACCTGATAGTCTCCAATATCAGTTCCAGGTCGGAATTTAATTTCCTTGATCTGAACCTGTTTTTGCTTTTTCTTCTGTTCTTTAGCAGCCTTCGCCTTTTCGAAGAGGAATTTGCCATAGTCCATCACACGACAAACTGGTGGCTCGGCATTTGGGCTGATTTCAACTAAGTCAACACCAGCTTCAAGTGCTGCATCCAGAGCTTCGTTTAGAGAAACGACACCTACTGATTCGCCATCAAGGCCTGTTAGGCGCACTTCTTTAACGCCACGAATTTCACCGTTTAAACGATGAGCATTTTGTTTAGCCGGCTGTTGGGCTCTTTTTCCGCCTTTAATACCTTATTCCTCCACAGTATTGAGCGTTCGGGCACTAACTTCTTGCTGCAGGAATGCAACAAAATCATCAATTTTGAATTTACCCAAATCTTTACCTTTACGAGTACGTACTGCAATTTCTCCAGCTTCCATCTCCTGGTCGCCACAAACAAGCATATACGGTACACGCTTCAAAGTATGTTCACGGATTTTAAAGCCAATCTTCTCATTTCTCAAGTCCGCTTTCACTCTAAATCCATTTTTTTGCAGTTTTTTTGCAATTTCTTGTACGTAATCAGCTTGTTTGTCCGTAATTCCCATAACAATCGCTTGTTCAGGAGCTAACCACGTTGGGAAAAAGCCTGCATAGTCTTCGATTAAGATACCAATGAAACGCTCTAGTGAACCTAAAATCGCGCGGTGAATCATCACTGGTGTGTGACGTTCGTTATCTTCACCAACGTAAGTTGCACCTAAACGCTCTGGTAATGCAAAATCAAGCTGTACTGTACCACATTGCCACGCACGGTCCAGACAATCATGCAAAGTAAATTCAATTTTCGGTCCGTAGAACGCACCCTCACCCTCTTGAATCTCGTATGGAATCTCCATTGACTCTAGAGCAAGTTTTAAATCTGACTCAGCACGGTCCCACATTTCATCAGAACCAACGCGTTGTTCTGGACGTGTAGACAGCTTAACTACGATATTATCAAAACCAAATGTCTGATATGTATCATAAACCATTTCAATACAAGATTTAACTTCTTGTTGAACTTGTGCTTCTGTACAGAATACGTGTGCATCATCTTGAGTGAAGCCACGAACACGCATAATGCCGTGTAGAGCACCAGATGGTTCATTACGGTGACATGAGCCAAACTCAGCCATACGTAATGGTAAATCACGGTATGATTTCAGACCTTGGTTAAAGATTTGAACGTGACCTGGACAGTTCATTGGTTTAATTGCGTATTCACGGTTCTCAGAACTTGTTGTGAACATTGCTTCAGCGTATTTGTCCCAGTGACCAGAACGTTCCCAAAGTACGCGGTCCATCATTAATGGGCCTTTTACTTCTTGGTAATCGTACTGAGTTAGTTTTTCACGAACAAATACTTCTAGTTCACGGAAGATAGTCCAACCGTTGTGGTGCCAGAACACCATACCTGGAGCTTCTTGCTGCATATGGAACAGATCAAGCTGCTTACCAATTTTACGGTGATCACGCTTTGCTGCTTCTTCTAGGCGGATAAGGTGTGCTTTAAGCAATTTCTTATCTTGGAATGCAGTGCCGTAGACACGTTGCAGCATTTTATTGTCACTGTTACCACGCCAGTATGCACCAGCAACGTTCAGAATCTTAAAGTTCTGACAGAAGCTCATGTTAGGAACGTGAGGACCACGACACATATCAATGTATTCTTCGTGGTGATATAAACCTGGACGATCGTCTTTAGATACGTTTTCGTCAAGGATTTCAATCTTGTAAGTTTCACCGCGTGCTTCAAAAGTATCACGCGCTTCTTGCCAGCTTACGTTCTTCTTAATTACTTGGTACTTGGTCTTAGCAAGATCCTTCATACGCTTTTCAATCTTATCAAGATCTTCTTGCGTTAAAGAGTGCTCCATATCGATATCGTAGTAGAAACCGTTATCGATTGTTGGACCAATCGCCATCTTAGCTTCAGGGAAAAGCTGCTTAACTGCGTGACCTAAAAGGTGCGCACAAGAGTGACGAATGATTTCTAAACCGTCTTCATCTTTTGCTGTGATGATTTCAAGTTGAGCGTCATTTTCAATTAAATCGCACGCATCAACACGAACACCATCAACACGACCAGCGATACAAGCTTTCGCAAGACCTGGACCGATGTCAGCAGCGACATCCATAGTTGAAACAGCGTTATCGAATTGACGTTGAGAACCGTCTGGAAGAGTAATTACAGGCATGTTTTATCCTTTACAGTGGTGTTGCACACGAAGCAACACATGCTAAAAATTAATAAACGAAAAATACGTTGTATATAGAATAGTTGTGAGAATCAATCAACCACACAAAGGTCGGGAATACTCACAAGAGCGCTATTGTACGTTTCTTAACTCATTAATGCAAAAAAAGAATCAAGATCACAAAAATGATATTTCCCAGTTATTTGATTCTCGCTTCATTTCCATACAGAATAATGCAATCACTCAACAGACCTATGATATTTATGTGTGAAATATTTGCTCATCAGCCAACTGAAAACTACCAATTCATCACTCGTTCTATTCGAATTGATGGTCATGCTACCAGTGTAAAACTAGAAGCTAGTTTTTGGGAAACACTTGAAGAAATCGCTGAGTACCAAGGTTTAAGCGTCCCACGTTTTATTTCTACAATATACAAAGAGGCATTAGAACATAACGGAGAGGTCACTAATTTTGCTTCGTTACTTCGCTGTGCTTGTTTAATTTATTCACGTAAACCCCAAGAAACACTCTTAACTCTTTAATGACACATTCATTTTAATAGATTTATCATTTGTCGTACTCACGTACTACCACCCTGCTTCAAACTCTCATTATGATGTTCTCACTCACAAGGAGAACTCATGACAAAACTGATACATAGCATGGTGAGAGTGCAAGACTTATCTGCCTCCATCAAATTCTACCGTGATGCACTAGAACTAGAGATCGTTAATCAATATCATTTTAATGATTTTTCACTGACCTACCTTGCGAATTCTGAAACAGGATTTGAAATCGAATTGACTCATAACCATGACCAACACGAACCCTATGTTCACGGTAACGGTTATGGACACATCGCGGTAAGTGTTGATTGTATTTACACGGCACATAAGCGTCTCAGTGCATGCGGTATTAACGCTTCTGATATTAAATCATTCGATCATGAAGGCGAACTATTAGCGACGTTCTTTTTCATTACCGATCCTGACGGCTATAAGATTGAGTTTATTCAACGAGCTGGTCGTTATTTATAATAAATAAATTGGAGAAAAAAATGATTCACTTGACTGCACAGTTCTGCGCTAAGATGGGAAAAGAAGACGCATTATATCAACTACTAACAGCAATATTAGCTCCTACTCGTAACGAAAAAGGCTGTATTCGCTATTGTTTATTTCAAGACCAATCAGATAACCGTAAATTTTTATTTCAAGAACAATTTGCTGATCAAAATGCTTTTGATTCACATTGTAAAGAAACACATTTTACTGACTTGATTGCTAACCTTGATGGTCTTTTAGAAGAAGAACCAAAAATAACGTTTTATAATGCTATAGAAGCATAAAACAAATAAAGCTCTCTAAATTAGAGAGCTTTATTTTCATTTAATCATTCTACTTAACGCTTATTTCATCAGAATTTATACACGTAAAATTCGCTGAACAGCATTATTTATTTCAGCACTTGAGGCATTTAGACCTAAAGAGAATGAAATGTATTGATCACCACGGTTAAAACCAAGAGAACGGTCAACTTCCGCTAAGCAATGGATAACACTACCATCCAAAATAAATGACAATTCAATTTCTTTCTTATTAATAAAGCCGCTACTTCTAAATTCAATTTCTTGGTAACAACCAGAATGAGACTTGAAGTGACCTCCATTTAAAAAGCCCTTCTCAACATCTGCTTTTACCATGTTAAAGCCGGCTTGCTCAACTTGTTGGATAATCGCTCCAGCGACAGGTAACGGTTTTACTATTAGTAAATCTCGATCTGTTGGATCTAATGCGAAATCAATATCCAATACCGTCTCAACCCATACGTCACAGTGGTTATTACGAACATTTAATGCCGTAATTGGTGTTTCGTCAGGTAACTTAATAGTAAATGGTAATTTTTTCTGCTCACCGGCTTGGATAACAAATGGATTAACCGCTTGTGTATGAAATAGAGTGAATATTTGATAACTCACACCATTATCATTTTCAATTTTAATCTCTGTGTTCAGCTTGATATGAATAGCATCAATTTTCTGCTCTATATCGCCACCTTGAATATGAACGGCACCAATAAGCTTATCCCCTTGGAAAAGCTCTGGATTTTCTAAAATGGTATCCACTTTTGCGGCACCAATGCCAAGAGAGGCTTTTAATTTTTTAAACATCCGTAATTCCTTTTAGCTATTAAGAGCTAATAATCTTAATTTTAGAGATTAAGTTCCTAATATTTGCATAGGTAATTGCAGCAAAGCATCACCGCTACTTGCAAAATACCAAATAATGCCAATTAATGAACTCACTAACCCTATATACCAAACCGATGAAATAATTTGTCCGTATCGATCCAGTGGCAATAAATGACTGTGATGACGAGCTCGCCATTCAAATACAATTTCTAAACTACCCATGATAAGTAAAAAACCAAACAGCGCTAGGCCTAAATAGTAACTTAATATGACACCACTAACAGCTGCTAGTGCACATAAAAAAATACCAAGCTTACTGTTCATTGAAAAGCTAATACTTTTTAAAACGTGCCCACCATCTAATGGGAGTATTGGTAATAAATTAAATAAATTTAAGAATGCATTAAATACAGCAAGACCAGCAAAGAACATCTCCCCTGTTATCCAATATACCACCATAAGAATAAGCGAAAGGATTAAGCCAAAAAATGGCCCCATAATCGAGATAACAACATCTTGCCATCGCGTATTTATCTTCTCATCACTCAGAGCTAAACCGCCTAAAAATGGTATAAGGTAAATACCTTTGGTTTTCATTCCAAAATATTTCATCGCTTTTATATGTCCATACTCATGAAACATTAAACAAGCGATCAAAGATAAAGCGAATTCAATAGAGAATAACCACGAGTATGCAGCAAGACTTGCAGAGGCTAAAACAACCTTAATTAATTTGGCACTTTTTAATGCCTTCATTCCTAATGAAACTAACCCTATTAAACTGAATTTACGCTCAGCTTTAATAGGAGTATGCGGAACCTGTTTTTCAATGTCTTTTTCGTTACGGCAGCCTTCTGCTACTAACTCACCATCAATCATTGCACGGTATTCAATAAGGAATGGTTGCCAAGTCACTTTGGCCTCTAACTGACAAGTGATGATTTTTTCACCTTGAGTTAACTGAAACTCATGATGATAGTGATCATTATGATCCGCCGATGCAGCGTGTTGAGCAACAAGAGTATTACTCCAAAATAATTGCTGCCAACCTGCTATTGAACCTTCTAAACGAAGTGGCTGACCTAAAAAGTCGATAGATAATAATTCCATTATTGACCTCTATTTCCTTTAAACTAAATGATAAGAGATAACGTAAAGTTGACCTTTATTTGGGTAAATTTCTTCGATAATATTTTTAAGTTCTTCTAATGTCATATTCTCTTGCTCAGCATGGTACTGATTAAGATCATCAAAATTAATTGGTTCAACATTGTCGATAGCTAATCGGCAAAAACGACGATTATCTTCATAAGTACTAACTTCAACTTCGGTTCCAATCACGTAATCTTTTTCTGATTCATCACGAATCGTGATCACTTTCTTACCCGATAAAATATCTGATTCAAAACGCTCAAAAAACGTCATTTCTGTTGGTGCTGTTTTCATTGTCTTTTCCTAATACAATTCGAGCTGCGACAATGCAGCTCGAAAATTAACAATTAATAAAATAGAGCTCATTACCCAAAGCAGTAATTTGCCCAGTGTGCTAATCCCGCTGTAACAGAGCCAAAATAATTACCACCAACAATCTCAATGTTTGGTAATTGCTGTTGTAATGCTGAACGTAGAATTGGAGAACGAGCAGAACCGCCAGTGACATAAATGATATCTGGTGTCGTACCAGCTTGAACGATCGCTTCTTTAATCAGCTTATTAATGTTCTCTTGTGGCTTCGCAATTGCTTCTGCTAAACATTGTTGAGAAATATTTAAGGTTAAACCTTCATCAAGATAACTTAAATCAACGGCTTTCTCTGCATATTCTGATAATGCTATTTTCGTTTGCTCTGCATCACGCAGCAGTTTGTAACTTAACTTTTCATCATAAAGTTTAATTAAACGTGCAACTTTTTCTGGCTCTTGAGTATCATTAAACATCTGCATTAAATGTTTACGATTACCAAAACCAAAGAAATCCAGCTGAGCAACGATGTTGTTGATGGCAATTGGGTTCCAAAACTGCGTCATTGGTAATTCTAAGCCTTTATGAGTTCGACTCTGTGAACCAAGTAAAGGCATAAACTGACGATGTGCAAGGTAAATGTCTAAATCGTTACCACCAATACGAGAACCACTGTGAGATAAGATCCCTTTCGTTCTGTCATGGTGTTCACGCCAAGACGGCCCCATTTGAATCATTGAACAGTCCGTCGTACCACCGCCGATATCAACAATCAGAACCGTTTTGTCTTCTGTTAATGTTTGTTCAAAGTCTAAACCTGCCGCAACTGGCTCAAATTGAAACTCAATATTTTTAAAACCCACACGCATTGCTGCACGTGACAAAATTGAAATTGCTTGAGCATTAGCTTCGTCGCTTGCTGCGCCTTGGAAGTTAATTGGGCGGCCAATTACTGTCGACGTAATATCTTGCTGTAGCTCTTGCTCTGCATTGTTTTTGATGTTTTTCATCATTGCAGTAACAAGATCTTCAAATAAACTCACTTGTACATCACGCAAACCAGATACACCTAAGAATGATTTAGGTGATTTTACGTAATACACTTCTTCAGGATCTTCGATGTACATATTTAATGCTGCTTGACCAAATGTCATCGACTCAGCATCAACATCGATATCTTCTTCACGATTGTATGAAATTGCAGTGTGAAGCAAACGTTCATTTATATCTGTACTTGGCTGAACGCCCCAAATACGAAATAAATATTCAGAAACCGCTTCACGAGTAGGTGCACATAACGCAGAAGGAATAAAAGTATTATCCCCTTCTAGTTTTAGTAATTTTGTTTGGTTATTTTGAATGGTCGCAACTGAACAGTTAGCGGTTCCGTAGTCAAATCCAATAAACATTGTGGTACACCTAGCATTATTAAAAGGGAGCTGATTTTACTCGCTTGTACACCATTTGCCAATTAAAATGAGAAAGATGCTGCGATTCCAACTTGTTCATCACTGATCACAGGTGCAATCATGACGTTATTTGAATCAAGGTACTTATCAGTAACCAAATATTGAATGGTTGTCGCCAATACTGCACCGGCAATTACATCACGCCAATAATGGTGTTCATTCTCCACACGTGAATATCCAACTAAACTCGCCCCTATATAAGCAGGAACCCCATATTCCCAACCATAACGGAACTGTAAGTATGAAGCACCTTGGAATGCAGACGATGAATGCCCAGATGGAAAACTTAAATTGTCCTCCCCATTTGGTCGCTCCTCTTTTACTGTATATTTTAACGCTTGTGTTGCAGCTAAAGTGTAAGTAGCGCCTTTAGCAAACATCCAAAAACCATCATAATCTTCTTTATATAAAGCTATCGAACCTGCAATAACAGGAATCCCAACCGCACCAATGTCTGCAGCGAGATCTCCAGATTGCTTTTCTTCTGCCTGAGCACTGTAACTTGATGCTATTAATGAAAAAACTAGCCCTACCGTTATTAACGATTTCATTCTTTAACCTTAATGTTCAACCTTAGATACAATAAATACATTGGTTGATGTGAGTACTTCTTTTGTGATTATATCGAGATAACCGTGAAGTAAATGTCAATTTATCTACATTTTGAAACGTTTAACTGATTGTTTTTACTTTTATTCGCACTGGATAGACCATTAGATGAGAAGAGATTGGTTATACTATCCAAGTTATTTCATTAGCTAGGTTTTTACCAAATTTATTATGCAGTTAAATCAATATTTTTCAGAAACAGATAACTCATTTGAATTCACACGCCAACAAGCAAGCGATTTTGCGAAAAAAGTGGCTGGTGATTTTAACCCAATTCATGATGTGGATTCTAAGCGTTTCTGTGTTCCTGGTGATTTATTGTTTGCAGTTTTACTATCTAAAACTGGCATCAGCAATAAAATGCACTTCGATTTTGCAGGTATGGTATCTAACGGTACAGCGTTACATATTAACCACACTGAACAAGGTGAATATTCACTTTCAGACGATAATGAAAAAGTATATCTTCATGTAAAGCGTAGTGGTGAAAAAAATCTTAACCCTGAGTTTATTGAGCATGTTGTAAAACAATATGTTCAATTTTCAGGAATGAACTTCCCTCATATCATGGTTCCATTAATGGAAGAAAAACAATTAATGATTAATTGTCAGCGCCCATTAGTAATTTATGAAAGCATGGATATCGAATTTACTCGATTAGATATTGCTGCACCTAGTGTTGAATTCACTGGTGCAACCATGGATATTGAAGGGAAACGTGGCATTGTTAAGCTAAACTTCAAATTTACAGAAAACGGTGAAGAAGTTGGTCATGGTACTAAGCGAATGATTGCGACAGGTTTAAAGGCTTACGATCAAACCGCTATCGATGACTTAGTCGAGCGATTTGTTGCTCTAAAAACCGCTTACAACAACTAAAATTTATAAATTAAATAATGACTTATAAAAGAGTGCTTCTGCACTCTTTTTTATTTTTAAAAAGGCAATCTAGATCACAATCTGCATTATTGTTTTACGAGTCATATCATATCATACTTCTTTATAGGTATCTCATTAATGAAATTTATGTATCTCATTAACACCGTAAAGTTGGCTAGAATGAAAACAATAATAAAAGATGAAAGACAAATTAAATTACAACAAGCTGCTTTAAACGTAATCCCTGATAAAACTCATTTACGTTTAATTAATGCTCATTATTCATGTGGAGAATGCTATGCTGCGTGGTTTGGTCCACCTGTATGTATTTCTTGCGGAAAAAAAACGTTTGTTATTGCATCAAATTTATATTCAGAACAAGGCATTTTTGACGTTTTTTAATAATAAAAAAAGCCCGCTTATTTCTAAGCGGGCTTTTTATTTAACATTAGAATAAATTATTCTTCTGTACTCTCAGCATCGGTATCAGATTGAGGGGCCTCAGTTGCTTCAGTTGTCACTGTTACTTCGCCCTCTTCACCTTCAATGATTTCAGCTTCTTCAACTTCATCAATGCGTTGCAGTGCAACTACATTTTCATTTTCAGAAGTACGGATCAATGTTACACCTTGAGTATTACGACCCACTTGGCTAACTTCAGATACACGAGTACGAACTAGCGTACCTGCATCTGTGATCATCATGAATTCATCGCCATCTTCAGCTTGAACTGCACCGACAACACTGCCGTTACGTTCAGAAACTTTGATAGATACAACACCTTGCGTTGCACGGCTCTTCGCAGGGTACTCAGAAAGAACAGTACGTTTACCGTAACCATTTTGAGTCACTGTTAAGATATCGCCTTCGTTAGAAGGAACGATTAACGAAACAACCTGATCTTCACCAGACAGTTTCATACCACGAACACCAGAAGCTGTACGGCCCATACCACGAACTTGTTCTTCGTTGAAACGAACCACTTTACCTGCTTTAGAGAACAGCATGATTTCACTTGAACCATCAGTGATATCTACACCAATTAGTGAATCATCTTCACGTAGATTTACTGCGATTAAGCCGTTTGCACGAACTTTTGCAAATTGATCTAGTGATGTTTTCTTAACGGTACCATCACCTGTAGCCATAAAGATAAACTTATCTTCAGAGTATTCAGATACTGGTAGAATCGCTGTGATACGCTCACCTTCTTCTAGAGGAAGAATGTTTACGATTGGCTTACCACGAGCAGTACGGCTTGCTTGAGGTAATTGGAACACTTTCAAGCTGTACGCTTTACCACGTGTAGAGAAACAAAGGATATTATCATGAGTATTCGCAACAAGTAGACGTTCGATGAAATCTTCATCTTTCATCTTAGTTGCACTCTTACCTTTACCACCACGACGTTGTGCTTCGTAATCGCTTAGAATTTGGTACTTAACATAACCTTCACGAGAAAGTGTTACGACAACATCTTCTTGTGTAATTAGGTCTTCCATGTCGATGTCATGAATCGCTGCACCAATTTCAGTGCGACGCTCATCACCGTACATGTCGCGAACCATCACTAATTCGTCACGGATCACTTCCATTAGACGTTCAGTGCTTGCAAGAATATGCATTAGCTCTGCGATTTCATCTAATAGTGCTTTGTATTCATCTAAAATCTTCTCATGCTCTAAACCTGTTAAACGGTGTAGACGAAGTTCTAGAATTGCTTGAGCTTGTTGTTCTGTTAAGAAGTATTTACCTTCACGAATACCAAACTCTGGCTCTAACCAATCAGGACGAGCAGCATCAGTACCAGCACGCTCTAGCATTGAAGCAACGTTACCTAAATCCCAACCACGTGAGATTAGACCTTCTTTTGCTTCTGCTGGTGTTGGCGCATTACGGATCAATTCGATGATTTCATCGATATTCGCTAATGCTAGTGCTAAACCTTCAAGGATATGAGCACGATCACGCGCTTTGCGTAATTCAAAAATAGTACGGCGAGTAACGACTTCACGACGGTGATCAACGAAACACTTCAACATTTCTTTCAGGTTGAATAGTTTTGGTTGCCCATTATCTAGTGCAACCATGTTGATACCGAATGTAGTTTGAAGTTGAGTCAGAGAATAAAGGTTATTAAGAACAACCTCACCTACTGCATCACGCTTACATTCAATAACAATACGCATACCATCTTTATCAGATTCGTCACGTAGTGCTGAAATGCCTTCTACTTTCTTATCTTTAACTAGCTCAGCGATCTTTTCGATCAAGCGAGCTTTGTTAACTTGATAAGGGATCTCAGTAACAATAATGGTTTCTTTACCATTTTTGTCAGCTTCGATGTTAGCTTTAGAACGCATGTAAACTTTACCACGACCTGTCTTATAAGCATCAACGATGCCTTTACGACCGCTGATCAATGCAGCAGTCGGAAAGTCAGGACCTGGAATGTAATTCATTAGCTCATCGATCGTGATTTCTTCATTTTCGATGAAAGCCAAACAACCATTTACCACTTCTGTTAAGTTATGTGGTGGGATGTTTGTTGCCATACCAACCGCGATACCTGATGAACCATTTACAAGTAGGTTCGGGATCTTTGTTGGTAATACTGCAGGGATCTGTTCTGTACCATCATAGTTAGGAACATAATCTACAGTTTCTTTATCTAGATCAGCCAACAGTTCGTGAGCGATTTTCGCCATACGAACTTCGGTATAACGCATCGCCGCCGCTGAGTCACCATCGATAGAACCAAAGTTACCTTGGCCATCAACTAGCATATAGCGTAGTGAGAACGGTTGCGCCATACGTACGATGGTGTCATAAACAGCACTATCACCATGAGGGTGATATTTACCGATTACGTCGCCAACAACACGGGCAGATTTTTTATATGGTTTATTCCAATCATTACCTAGTACATCCATTGCGAATAAAACGCGGCGGTGTACTGGTTTTAGGCCATCACGCACATCGGGAAGAGCACGACCAACGATTACTGACATCGCATAGTCTAGGTAAGAACCTCGAAGCTCATCTTCAATATTTACGGGCGTGATCTCTTTAGCAAGATCGCTCATAGAGCCAATATCCCTCAATTAGTTCTGTCGTATCAATATCAATTGCCTTAGCAAATAATACTATTTCTATGCACCAAGATAATTAATACTGATAAACGTGCAAGATTGCAAAATATAGCACAGTTAAGTGGGATTTCGCACCGTTTTAATTTGTAAAATGCCTCTTAAGCTTAAGAATCCTGCGAAATCGGGTGCAAGTCACACACCTGAGCATCATATTCTTGATAAACCTCAGAAAATGTGCTGAAAAAATCGCCGTTTTAAATACTCTCTTTCTCATTTTTTTCTGTATATAATAGAGGGATATAAAAAAGGAATATTAACTATGACTCAGCAGTTAAATGTCGACCCGGCAGAAATCAAAAAATTTGAAGATATGGCTTCACGTTGGTGGGATTTAGAAGGTGAATTTAAACCTCTACATCAAATCAACCCTCTTCGTTTGAATTACGTGCTTGAAAACGCAAATGGCCTCTTTGGTAAAAAGGTACTTGATGTGGGCTGTGGTGGCGGGATTTTAGCTGAAAGCATGGCAAAACAAGGTGCAGATGTTATTGGTTTAGACATGGGTAAAGAACCCTTAACTGTTGCACGCTTACACGCTTTAGAAACAGGTACAAAACTCGAGTACGTTCAGTCAACAGCAGAGCAACATGCTGAAGAGAACCCTGAAACCTATGATGTGGTTACCTGCATGGAAATGCTTGAACACGTACCTGACCCACTTTCAGTGATCCGTTCTTGTGCGAAAATGGTAAAACCTGGTGGGCACGTATTCTTCTCAACACTGAATCGTAATATCAAGTCTTATTTATTTGCTATTGTTGGTGCAGAGCAGCTATTAAAGTTAGTACCAAAAGGCACACACGATCATAATAAGTTCATTCGCCCTTCTGAACTATTAAAAATGTTAGATCAAACCGCATTACAAGAGCGTGGTATTACCGGATTGCATTATAACCCTCTTACCGATACCTACTCTCTTGGTAAGAATGTAGATGTTAATTATATTGTTCACACTACATTGTAACCTGCTGCTTCTTTCTTAGACTAAATGGCTTTTTATTATACAAGCGTCTCATTAAAGAGCCATTTATAACCTTAATTAATATACTGCTATACCTAAATTCTACATTTCATTTATCATGCCAAATTGAATGAGAAATCATCATTTTTTTCTAAAATGCAAAGATCCTCATAAACGACAAAAATCAAGAAAAATATTTTTTTAACTGCTTACTTATCAACCATAATAAAAAACGTCATTTCCCACACCTTGATATCACTAAAGTGATTAGGTTAGTAGATACTTACTGTTTTTTTTAATTCATAGGTTATCCACAGGGGACAATGATTTTGAAACTTGATCAGAGGCAAAATAATCACTATCTTGTAGTCAATTAATCATTAAGCCCTATATCTTGTGTTTATTTCAAAGCGCACCACTATGAGCTTGATCACAAATTAACAACGAAAATTACAAAAATTACATCTTCGTTCTTTATTTAAAGGAAAAGTAGACAAATGACTCAACAGCTTACCGTTACTAAGCGAAATGGCAGCACAGAAAAAATTAATCTAGATAAGATCCATAAAGTGATCACATGGGCTGCAGAAGGTCTAGATAATGTTTCTGTGTCGCAAGTCGAGATGAAATCTCACATCCAATTTTACGATGGCATGAAGACTTCTGATATTCATGAAACCATCATTAAAGCGGCTGCGGATCTAATTTCTGAAGACACTCCAGATTATCAATATTTAGCTGCTCGCTTGTCTGTTTTCCACCTTCGTAAGAAAGCATATGGCCAATTCGAGCCACCAACGCTGTTTAACCACGTTCTGAACCTTATCGAGCTTGGTAAATACGATAAACATATTGTTGACGACTACACTCAAGAAGAATTTGATCTAATGGATCAAATGATCGATCACAATCGTGACATGGACTTCTCTTATGCTGCAGTTAAACAACTTGAAGGTAAGTACTTTGTTCAAAACCGCGTAACGGGCGCAATTTACGAGAGTGCACAGTTCCTTTATATCCTTGTTGCGGCGTGTCTATTTGCTAAATATCCAAAAGATACTCGTCTTGATTACATCAAGCGTTTCTATGATGCTACGTCACAGTTTAAGATCTCACTGCCTACGCCTATCATGTCTGGTGTACGTACTCCTACTCGTCAATTTAGTTCATGTGTATTAATTGAGTGTGACGATAGCTTAGATTCAATTAACGCAACAGCTGGCTCTATTGTTCGTTATGTATCTCAACGTGCTGGTATCGGTATCAACGCAGGTCGTATTCGTGCTCTTGGTTCTGAGATCCGTGATGGTGAAGCATTCCACACAGGTTGTATCCCATTCTACAAATACTTCCAAACTGCAGTTAAATGTTGTTCACAAGGTGGTGTTCGTGGTGGCGCAGCAACTCTGTTCTACCCTATTTGGCACCGTGAAGTCGAATCTCTACTTGTTCTTAAAAATAACCGTGGTGTTGAAGAAAACCGTGTTCGTCATATGGATTACGGTGTACAAATCAATAAACTGATGTACACACGCTTAATCAAAGGCGGAAACATTAGCTTGTTCTCACCTTCAGATGTACCAGGTCTATACGATGCGTTCTTTGCTGATCAAGCAGAGTTTGAACGCTTATATGAAAAATACGAGCAAGACACGTCAATTAAACGTGAAACAGTAAAAGCAATTGAGCTGTTCTCACTACTAATGCAAGAACGTGCATCAACTGGTCGTATTTACATTCAAAACGTTGACCACTGTAATACACACAGTCCATTTGACCCAAGTGTTGCACCTGTACGCCAATCTAACCTATGTTTAGAAATTGCACTTCCAACTAAGCCACTGACTCACGTTAATGACGAAGAAGGTGAAATTGCATTATGTACGCTTTCTGCATTTAACTTAGGTGCCATTGAAAAACTAGAAGAACTAGAAGAGCTTGCTGAGCTTGCTGTTCGTGCTCTTGATGCTCTATTAGACTACCAAGACTACCCTCTGCCAGCAGCATACAAGTCAACAATGAACCGCCGTACATTAGGTGTGGGTGTTATTAACTACGCTTACTACCTTGCAAAAAATGGTGTGAAATACTCTGATGGTAGTGCAAATGGCTTAACGCACAAAACATTTGAAGCGATTCAATACTACCTATTAAAAGCATCTGTTGGTCTAGCAAAAGAGCAAGGCGCATGTCCTGCTTTCAATGAAACAACCTACGCTCAAGGTATTCTACCAATCGATTCTTACAAGAAAGATATCGATGCTATCTGTAATGAAGAATTGCATTTAGATTGGGAAACATTGCGTGAAGAGATCAAGACACACGGTCTACGTAACTCTACACTATCTGCACTGATGCCATCTGAGACTTCTTCTCAGATCTCAAATGCAACTAACGGCATTGAACCACCACGTGGTTTTGTATCAGTTAAAGCATCAAAAGATGGTATTTTGAAGCAAGTTGTTCCTGATTTTGCAAATCTTAAAAACAACTATGAGCTACTTTGGAACATTGGTTCAAATGATGGTTATCTACAGCTTGTGGGTATCATGCAAAAATTCGTTGACCAAGCAATTTCAGCGAATACTAATTACGACCCAAATATTCAACCAAATGGCAAAGTGCCAATGAAGCTGTTATTAAAAGACCTTCTAACGGCTTATAAGCTTGGTCTTAAAACACTTTACTACCATAACACTCGTGATGGTGCTAGCGACTCACAAGACGACCTAGGACAAGATGACGATTGTGCAGGCGGCGGTTGTAAGATCTAAGTTTTCACATTAATATTTAGCCCGCTTTCATTAGCGGGCTTATTATCTTTAGTTTCAACATCTTTAATGGTTAATCCAATATGTACCTAAGTTCGTATAGGTATCTATCGGCATAATTTTTAAATAAAGAGCCCTTTTCTATTTCTTTGGCTTTGATAACATTGAGGTTTCCATGGCGTACAGTACTTTCCGACAAGAAAAAAATGATCAATTGAAAGAACCTATGTTTTTAGGCAACTCGGTAAACGTTGCTCGTTATGACCAACAAAAATTTCAAATTTTTGAAAAACTTATCGAAAAACAACTTTCATTTTTCTGGCGTCCGGAAGAAGTTGATGTTTCTGGTGACCGTATTGATTACAACAACTTACCAGAACACGAACAACACATCTTCATCAGTAACTTAAAGTACCAAACGTTGCTTGATTCAATTCAAGGTCGTAGTCCAAATGTTGCTTTACTTCCTCTTGTTTCTATTCCTGAACTAGAGACGTGGATTGAAACTTGGTCGTTCTCTGAAACGATTCACTCGCGTTCTTATACTCATATTATTCGTAATATCGTTAATAACCCTTCTGTTATTTTTGACGATATTGTTGAAAATGAAGAGATCTTAAAACGTGCAAAAGACATTGCTCACTATTACGATAATCTAATTCAAGCAACAAATGATTATCATCGCTTCGGTGAAGGTACACACGTTTTAAACGGTCAAGAAATTACTATTTCTAAGCGTGAGCTTAAAAAGAAATTATACTTATGTTTAATGTCAGTTAATGCATTAGAAGCCATTCGATTCTACGTAAGTTTTGCTTGTTCATTTGCTTTTGCTGAACGTGAACTGATGGAAGGTAACGCAAAAATCATCAAGCTGATCGCTCGTGATGAATCATTACACCTAACAAGTACTCAACACATGTTGAACTTACTTCGTACTGGACAAGATGATCCTGAGTTTGTTGAGATTGCAGCAGAATGCGAACAAGAATGTTTTGATCTATTTAAAGCAGCAGCTGAACAAGAAAAACAATGGGCAAACTACCTATTTAAAGATGGCTCAATGATTGGTTTAAACAAAGATATTCTTTGCCAATACGTAGAATATATTACAAACCTTCGCATGAAAGCGGTTGGTCTGAATAGTGCTTACGAAGGCGCAACACAGAACCCTATCCCATGGATTAACTCATGGTTAAGTTCTGACAACGTTCAAGTTGCTCCACAAGAAACTGAAATCAGCTCTTATCTTGTTGGTCAAATTGATAACGATGTCGATGCTGATGATTTAGGTGATTTCGAGTTATAATCAAGCATATATAAACGCCAAAGCCGAGCTTTCATGCTCGGCTTTTTATTATCAGCAATAAACCTTATTGATAGATTTGCGGATAATAATTCAACCTTGCGCACAATTTTCATTTTTAACAACTCAGAAATGAGACTTCGCTTCATATAAAAGAACATCCATGCGATAATCTCTTGTAATTAGACTAAAAATTATAAAAAAGAATTATGGCTAAGAATCAATGGAATGAGTTGCTGCTCGAACAAGTACGACAATTACCTATGGCTTCTTCAAAAGAGCAGGTACAGTTACGTCTTAATCTTTTAATAGTCGAAGCATCAAAGCAAAAAAAAACTATCCCAACTGAATTTGAGCT
The DNA here is from genome assembly GCF_009727955.1 of Aliivibrio fischeri. GTDB lineage: Bacteria > Pseudomonadota > Gammaproteobacteria > Enterobacterales > Vibrionaceae > Aliivibrio > Aliivibrio fischeri_A. The sequence continues at coordinate 761,113 of NZ_WOBR01000004.1, forward strand.
CATTTTTCAAGCCTATCAACTTTCTCGCTCAGGAAAGCTCATTGACTCTATTAGTGTCTTTTTTGATGCGATTAATTTTAGTCAACAAAACCAACAAGAATTTTTAATCTGCTTCTGTCATTACAATATCGGCACGCTTTATGGCATGCTCGGAAATTACTTTTATGCTCAAAAATTTCTGGCAAAAGCCGAAAAAATGCAGCAGTTCTGTGATGGTTACATTACGGGCATCATAAAAAACAACATTGGTGATATTTTTCGTCAAATTGGTAATTTTAATGAGGCTTTAATCTACCTAACACAAGCTGCCGAACTACTTTCTCAACACGGCCCTAAGACCGCCACAGCCCTGTCATATTTCAATATTGCAGAAATAAAAGCTAAGCAATTCCTTTTTACCGAAGCAAATGAATTACTTGAAAACCTATATCAAGATATTAAAAATGAACCAAGATATTTAGGGTTTTACTACAAAATTCAAGCAGAGATAGCAAGCCATTCAGGTGACTTCAAGCAAGCTGATAAACTTCACCTTTTATCCATCAAGAATATGCAAATATGCGAGCATGATTATTATTATGCTGAAATGATCTTAGAATATTGCCACTTCTTAACTAGTTGCTTGCAATACAAAAAACTAGATCAGTTTATTGATCTTGGTTTAACTGTGGCAAAAAAAATAGAAAGTGACAAGCTCATCGATGGTTTCAACGATATCATTCTATTAAGAATAAAAGACATCGATGATATCAATATTCGTGAGAAACATTATCAAACCCTTACCTCTTCATTGCTTAATTCAAGAAGAGAATTACTTAAGCGAGAAAGTGACTATTTACAGCAGCTGTATCGCTTAAACGTTGCTAAATTAAACTTGAGTACAATGAAATCACTTTCAGATAATTTAGCCGTTATAAATAAAGTTGGGCATTACATTAATACCAGTAGTGATATTAAAAATGCATTGCCGCAAATACAGCAAGACCTCGCCTCTCTGTTTCAAACAGATACGCTCGCTCTGGGATTTTATAACTCTGAACAAGATCAAATTACGATTCATTACTTGGATAATAATTTACCAGCGCAAACGCCATACATCACCGATTGTAAAAGTGAAGCCACTTATATGAGTTACTGTATAAAAAGTAATTCTGCTTTTTATTTTAATCATATGAACAGCGAACAAAAAGTAGCAATGCTAGGTGATCGTTGTGATAGCAAAGTGCAATTTAAATCGGCTATGTTCTCTCCTATTACTATCAATGGTGAAGTAAAAGGGGTATTCACCATACAAGCAAGAGAAAGCTACCAGTATCAAACTTTTCATTTTGAGCTGTTTTCGCAACTCATAAGCTACATATCCATCGCCCTTGAAAATCAGTACAATCGCCAACAACTTTTGCATTTATCCCAAACAGATCATCTTACACAGATATGGAATAGAAAATCTCTTGAAGCTCATTTCAATCAATTAAAACAACAACAGAATCAAGAGTACACTGGGATAATGATCGACATCGACCACTATAAAGAATACAACGATACGTATGGTCATATTGCTGGTGATGAAGTTCTTATTCAAGTTAGTCGTTTAATCAAGCAAGGTTTTCATAGTTTAGAAACCCAAGTATATCGCTATGGTGGCGACGAATTTTTCGTTCTAATACCGAGCATAAAGCCAGAAAAGATCCGTCAAAAATTAGATAAGTTATTAATAGAAGTGAAAAAGCTATTGATACCACATAAGGCATCAACTTGTTCATGCTATTTATCAATCTCTGTCGGTATTGGTTATAACAAAGATCCTGAAAACCAACTCAGCCTGAATTCTCTGGTTAATACTGCTGATAGAGCACTATATCAAGCAAAAGAAAATGGCCGAAATTGCTATTTTGAATTAGCGCATATCAAAGAAACCATGTATTAATTTCTCATTTATCACCTTCAATATTTCATGGCTTGTGTTACTCTTTCTTAAGGGAAATAAACTGAAAGCTCTTTAAGCATGACTAAAATACACATCAACAAGATAATAACGCTACATAACACGTCACATCGTTCTTTATTAGAAGTAATGGAGCAACAAGGGCTGGTTGTTGAATCTCAATGCAGAAGTGGCGATTGTGGTACTTGTCGTTGTACTCTAGTGTCAGGCGAAGTGGAATATCAATCTTTTCCTCTTGCTTTTATCGGACCAAATGAAATTCTTCCCTGCGTTTGTAAAGCGAAAACGGACTTAGTTATTGAAGGGCTACAATTTCAAACGTTAGTTAAAAAAGCATAAAAAAGCCCAACAAGAGTTATCCTATTGGGCTTATTGTGTTCTATGTCTTATTCTGAAATGTGTCTACAGTGCACTTTGCGGTACATATATTTCAGATTCTCGATTTAGCGATTGGTACTCACCAAACATAGGCTTGCGTTCTAAGCAACGGCGCAACATATCTAACATTAGTGTTGAAATAATAGAGCGCATTTCATTATAGCTATAGTCTCGCTTCAGACTTACCAACTGTCCCCACTCACCATACGATGTAGAAAGAGCTACAGCGACTTTTCCTTCAAGCATTGGTCCTGAAGATAAGCCAATTGATGTCTGTGTTCTTTCTCTTGTTGCTGCAGCTAATGCTAACGCAGCAGCCAATGGATCTTGTCCCGCCATTTGCTGGTCAACTTGAGATGATAAAATCCAACCTTGTTTCATATGAGAACGAATTTGTTCATCCTCTTGCAACCAATTAGTTAACCACCCACCTGTCGCTTGTTCAGCAACCGTGAAGTTTAGTGAAAATTCATTTAAAAGTGCACCTACGTTAGGTAGCATCGATTCATCAACACTCACCACATTATCACCAAGTAAATGATACATTTTCTCTAAAGTAGGAAAGCGTCCATCATGATTTTTAGGGCCAAACAATTTCACTTCAATAAATGGAAGTGCTGAACGGTAACCAATTTCAAAACCATGAGGTAAACGAACTTGTTGCAACTTATCTTGAATACCAGATTCTGATAAACCAAAGGTAAATAAACGGCTACATTCAGACGCTTCAACCATTGGATGCCATTGTTTCATTCGAGGCAAGATCTGGTGCTCTACCATCACTTTGAATTCTGACGGTACACCTGGGGTAAAAATAACAATTGATTTGTTTATTTCAATAAAGAATCCACATGCAGTCCCTACCGGATTATCAATAAGTTGTGCACCTTCAGGTAGCATTGCTTGCTTGATATTACTGTGTGGCATTTCTTTACCTTGTTCAAGGTAACGAGCTTGCATGCGATCAAGCCAATATTGCGACATAACCAAATTGGTATTTAATACTTTTGCCGCAGCTTCACTAGAAATATCATCAGAGGTTGGACCTAAGCCACCATTAACAATTACGATTGATGCTTGATTAGTCTGATGGTGTATCTCTGCTACTAACGCATCAATGTTATCGCCGACAGTAGAGCGATTTGATAATTTGAAGCCATGTTGATAAAAAAGTTGCGACATCCAAGCAGCATTGGTATCAACAATATCACCATGTAAAACTTCTTCGCCTGTGCTAATCATTGCTACTTGCAACATGCACCTTTCCTCTTTGATATTTCTATAATTACTTCTAATTTATCACATATGTGACTTTAAAAAACCATCTTACTTTTAATTTTACTCTATTTTGATAAAAATGCCTTTCAGCCTTACCGTGTAAACATATAATTACAGTAATTGTATTTATAATTGTACATTTTTATTGTATTCAATTCAGAATAGTCGTACATTTCTACCATCGAAAATAAGCACCCAAATTTACTCTAATTTAAGAAAGAAGAAGTATATGAAGACAAAAGTACTTGGAAGCTCGTTAATTATAGCAGGAACAACCATAGGAGCTGGCATGTTAGCCCTACCTCTTGTTTCCGCTAGTCTAGGATTCTTTACAGCAAGTTTATTAATGATTGGTATTTGGGCAATCATGAGCTATACAAGTCTACTGATGTTAGAAGTTCATCAATATGGAGAACAGAGCGCAACGCTTCATAGTTTAGCTCGCCAATTTTTAGGAAAACACGGACAAAAAGTTGCAACCTTCTCTATGTTGTTTCTTTTTTACGCTTTGTGTGCGGCTTACATTGCAGGAGGAAGTGAACAATTTCATTCTAAATTAAATGAGCTGCTTCCTTTTGAGTTTTCAAATTTTACATCAACGATTATCTTTACCTGTATTGTTGCAACCATCATTACATTTGGTACGAAAACAGTTGATATTATTAACCGTGGTTTATTCACGTTAAAATTAGTTATGTTAGTTTCTATTCTATTCTTTTTAACGCCAAGTATTACTGGAGAATACCTATTAGCATTGCCTGTTGAGCAAGGTGTATTTATTACAGCATTACCCGTTATTTTCACTTCGTTTGGATTTCATGGCAGTATTCCAGCAATCGTGAACTACCTTGAATTAGATGTTAAAAAGATCAAAATAAGTCTATTAGTGGGTTCTTCCCTACCTTTAATTGTTTACTTATTTTGGCAAGGAATGACATTAGGCTTGTTGTCACAAAATGAATTTGGCCAAATAAACGGACTAAATCAATTCATCACTGAAATTCAAAGCACAATAGATCACCAATTTATTCAACAAGCACTCTCTTTGTTTGCCGATCTTGCGCTATTAACCTCATTCATTGGTGTCAGTTTGGGATTATTTGAATTTTTACGTGATTCATCTAAAAAATGGCAACAATCATCAATTGTGACCGCTTTATTAACTTACACGCCACCATTATTATTTGCTTTGTTCTACCCACAAGGCTTTATCATGGCTTTAGGCTATGCTGCTATTGCTCTTGTTATTCTTGCTCTATTCTTGCCGGTAGCTTTAGTTATTTCAGCGAGAAAAACTAAAAAAGGATCTGAATACCAAGTAATCGGTGGTAACGGAGCACTCTTATTGGTCGTTGCTTTTGGTGTACTTATTATTATGAGTCAACTTTTCAGTTCTCTATAACAACTTAATTATTGATCTTTTGTTGAGCCAGTTTGTCTACATTTAACCTAGATAAACTGGCTCTTCTTATTTTTATGTTTTGCATTTTTTCTCGAATAGTAGATAATTGTGAACTAGCTCAGAAATTTAACTGTATTAAGGACTTTTCGTGAAAAAACAAGCAATAGCCGGTTTGCTTTTAGGGTGTACAGCATCAACAAATGCTTTCGCACTGGATACTAATAGCGCTTATGATATGGATTATCAAGACGACTGTTCTACTAATATCTACTCTAGCTATTGTTCAAATGCGTCATTTGATTTTTCTCCAATGCGCTTAGATGGTGAGACACCTTCTAAAGTTGCTGAAAATGATTCCCTAGCACAAAGCACACAATTACCGCACTACCTTCGCGTATCAGATGAGCGTGACTGGGACTACCTAATGGAACAGTCATACACTATTCTAGGTTTAAGTGTTGCAACTGTTGGTTTAATGACTTTTCTTCCTGAAAGCATCACTAAGTGGGATTCTGAAGATTCAAGCATTAAAAACCTAGGCTCTAAGTGGAAAGATAACGTAAGCCAAGGCCCTGTATGGGATAAAGATGAGCACTTCTTAAACTATGTAATGCATCCTTACTTTGGTGGTGTTTACTATACAGCAGCTCGTCACGCAGGCTTTAACGAGTTTGAATCTTTCTTATACTCGACAACAATGTCAACATTCTTCTGGGAGTATGGTGTAGAGGCATTTGCTGAAGTACCATCTATTCAAGATTTATTCGTTACTCCATTCTTTGGTGCTGTTGTCGGTGAAGTAATGCTTCAACAAGAACTTCGTATTACCGAAAATGGTGGCGAAGTAATGGGCTCTGAAACATTAGGTAGCGTAAGTCTATTCTTCTTAAACCCTGTTGGTCATATCCATTACTGGGTAACCGATGCTTGGGGTGATGAGACAGAAGTTAATCTAGCTTACAACGCATGGTTTAGTAATGGTGATGCTGCTCAATACGCTTACGATGCGGGTATGCCTTATACCGACCAGTTTATCGGCCTTGAAGTGAAACTTAAATTCTAAATTCACATCAATCAGAATGACAAAAATAAAGGGCATCTTAGTATGCCCTTTATTTTTATAATTAGATGGTCATTAATGGAATTGGTACTATCTAAACATCATTTTCAAGGCACAAAAAAACCGAGGTAATCTCGGCTTCTTTGTGTCTATAAAATAGTTTATTAAACGATTAAGCCGCTTTATAAATCACTTTATTACCAGCAAGTTGTTCACGTACAACTAGGTTTTCTTCAACTAGCTTCTTCAAGCCACCTGTTGCCCATGCTGCCGCTTTTGCTTCTTCTTGACCAGCTGCAAGACCAATTTCTTTTGAATTGATGCCTTCAGGATTTTGACAAACAATGTCAAATACAGTCTGTTGCTTTGGCGTAAGTGCGATGTCTGTTGCTGCTGCTTTTGGTGCTTCTGCAACTACTGCTTCCACTTTTTTCTCAACTGGTTTAGCTACTTTTGCAGGTTTAGCTGCTTTTTTCACTTCAGTTTTTGGTGCAGTAACTTTAGCTTTAATGCGTTTATGCAGCTTAGACTGAACTTTACGTTTGTGAGCAATTTTCATGAAACTTAAACTCCGTTGCGCTATATCTATATTTGTGAGTTACCCTCTCAAATTGATAGCGGAAAAAAGATGTCAATTCCTAAAATGTAACCCAAATAGTTGTATTGGAATTGGCGAAGCGCGTTTTATACCAAAAAACGCGCCATATTTATAGACATGACGACACTGTATGGTGAAAAGTCCGTCACTTTTACAAAATTTCTTACCAAAGTGGCATTTTATCAGCGACAAATGGGTTAGTTTGACGCTCGTGACCAAATGTTGACTCTGGACCATGACCTGGTACAAATCTCATGTCATTACCTAATGGCCACAGTTTTGTTTTAATAGAAGAAATAAGCGTATCAAAGTCCCCTTTAGGGAAATCTGAACGACCAATAGCACCTTTAAACAGTACATCGCCAACGAATGCCATTTTTGCTTCTTGATTAAACAGTACTACGTGACCTGGAGTATGACCCGGCGTATGCAGAACGTCTAATTTTTGATTACCAAACTCAATCACATCACCTTCATTTAACCATTGGCTTGGCTCAAATGCCTCTGTGTGAGGGAAACCAAATCGCTCACTTTGGTTTGGAAGACCTTGCAACCAGAAATTATCTTCTTTATGCGGACCAACAATCGTTGCATTAGTAATAGCAGCCAGATCTTCTGTACCACCTACATGATCTAAATGACCATGAGTTAATACCATATGCACAACATCAACATTTAATGCCTCAATTGCTTGTTTCAGCAATTGAACATCACCACCAGGATCGATCACAACGCCTTTCATGGTTTCATCACACCATACGATTGAACAATTTTGCTCGTATGAAGTCACAGGAATAATTTGATATTGTAAGCTCATATTTGTCTCTTCCTAAAATAATTACACTAAGAATAGCACGGCTATTATTTTAGGGGAATTCGATTCCAATGGTTATCCCACATCACATTCGTTTGATGACTTGTGACAATACCACTTTCAGTTCTGTTAACCACTTTTCCGGCTCCTGAGCTAATATGCCATTGCGGTGAATTAAGTCCACTTTGCTCAACCACCACACCAGACGCATCCACGAGTGATGCAATCTCAGTTAACTGGTTTGTCTCAAGATCCCAGACACCATAGCAATTTCCTCGAGGAGATGTGGCAACAACATGTGTTCCTAATACAGCAATGCTTGCTATGTAATGATTAAATCTAAGCCATTCTTCAGGTTCTGCTTTCAGTGGAATTAAAGCCCCACCCCGTTGATGTATTGCCACTAAAGGAACACCATCTTCTGGCTCTCCTCGATATTGCTGACCACATAACACGCGTCCGTCATGAGTTTGAGATAAATGGCGAATACTTAACTTATGATCGGCTAATCCAACACGTTCAACCACTTTTCCAGACTCAGTAGACAAGTAGACTAACGCTGGTTGCATCGACTCTAAATTTAAGGGCGTTCTACCATCTGTATGAACGCCACCAACACCTATCGCTAATGTTGTGTCATCAACACGGATCACTTCATGAGGGCCAATACCAAAGCCTGAAAATTCATTTACTTTAATTAACTGGTGATCACGCAATTGATAAACACCAATAATGCCTTGGCTCGTCTTCTTTTCTCCTTCTGTGGTATACAAAGTCATTCCATCAGAAGAAAACACACCATGACCATAAAAATAGCGGTCAGGGCTAGACGCAGTAATGGCATAACTTTTACCGGTTTCTATATTAAACAACTGCATATAGTTACCAGGGCGTCGAGCAAATGCGACACCTAACTCACCATTAGGGGAGATAGCAACACCATGACCTCTTTCTGGTAGTGGAATCGAATAAATTGGGTAACCGTTACTGTCCGCAACAACCGCACTAAAATGCCCATTAGCGGTACGAGAGCAAGATACCAATGCCGCTTTTTCTCTCTGAAGCGACGAAGAAGAACACGCTGTTAGCCATGGTGACAATGCCAAAGCAGCCGCACTACTTTTTAATAACTTACGTTTATGATTATCAATCGCCATCAGTTGCATTGAACCCTATTACAATATTCAACTCTATCGCTACTTCTTCATGAATTAGGTACTTCAAATACTCTAATTTGTTATATAAAGAGAGTGTATCTTGATAGCCTGATTTAGTTTGCAATGCAGCAAACAACGACGAAGATGCAGGCCACGATGCTAATGTAGAATCAAAATGATCATTAATTCGATCGGCTAACTCTGCATGCCCTTGCTTACGTAAATAATTATCAAGACCGACACCATTAGCTATATAAAGTGTGCGCATTGCTTCAACATTGTATTTAAGCCACGTTAATGACTTTTCTGAACGCCATGACTCAGCAAAATATGGACGTGGTTGTCCAATTTTTGCCAGTGGACGACTCAGTTTTTTCATACTGTAATCAAGTTGATTCGCTAACAACGCAATATATTCATTTAGCCACATTGTTTGATCAAATTCAGACCATGGATTAACTTGCCATGCTTGTTCTATTTTTTGCGTATTAAGCGCCAAATTGCGTGTAATCGCATTACCCAACTGACACGCTTCAGGTTGTGGTAACGTAGATGATTGATCAAACAGCAACCATTCAACAGCTCCAAGACCTTGAGTGGTCACACTTTGCTGTTGAATTAACTTACTATTCCAACTCAGATCTTGTTGTAATAACTGAGACATTTTTCGACCTGTTGTATTTTTTTTATCCGGCCAAAATTGAATATTCCAATTTAATGTAAGTGCTGCTTCCGGGCCCCTTTCTTGCCCTTGTAATGCCATCCAAGAGTGCATTGTTTGCTGCCACTGTTCTTCAACTTCTCGTTTATCAGCTTGCTTTACACAGTAAGATTCAAACTTTTGCGCTAGTTGTAAACTTGATTCAGCTAAACGTTGAGCGGATTGTTGCTCAATAGCATAAACTTGCTCAATCATTTCATTTGATGTCGAGGTTTGGCTAGTACTTTGACAGGCAGCAAGCAAAACCGTACTGCTTAGTAATAGATACTTAGGTTTCATTGCTTATCCTTTATAATGAGTTCAGAAATTCAAGTAACGCATTGCGATCTTGCGTTGATAATTTAACTACGGCATCACGAGCTGTTTGAGCTTCACCACCATGCCAAAGAATCGCTTCTAATGCATTTCTAGCTCGACCATCATGAAGCATTTCTGTATGTCCATTCACTTCCTGTGTATAGCCAAGTCCCCACAATGGCGGCGTTCGCCATTCTTGCCCATTCGCTAAAAACTCCGGTCTATTATCTGCAAGTCCTTCCCCCATATCATGAAGTAGTAAATCAGTATAAGGGTGAATTAACTGGTTAGATAACGCAGGTCTGTTTTTAATTTTTGCTGTTTGTATATTGCTTTTATGACAGCTTTCACAGCCAATATCTTTAAATAGTTTTTGACCTTTAATAACTTCGGGATCATTTACATTTCGACGAACTGGAACCGCTAAATGCTGAGAATAAAATTCAACAAAATTTAAAATCTTATCGCTAACCTCAGGCTCACCGCCATGGGGAAGCTTCGCACATGCTGCCTGAGCCTGAGTACAATCATCTTTTGGGAACATATTACTCGTTAAGCCTAAATCCCCGTTAAACGCTGCCGCATTTTGTTGCATAAGTGTCGGTTGTCCAGCTTTCCAACCAAAACGTCCTAATTCAAGTTGCTTTGTTTTTGCATCCCACACTCGGTTTGCTTTACCTGAAACGCCTTTATTTTCATTCTTTTGTTGTTCAGCAAAACCAAGGATTGTTTTTTCAGGGATCGATTCTAATAAACCTAAACCGATCATTGGTGGGGCAATTCGTGCAGACATCATTACATTCTCATCCATGTCACCATAAGCTAATTCAGTAATGGTCAAATTTGGCTTACGCAATGTGACAACGTAACCATCAGAAAGCGTTACAGATAGATCATTATAGGTAATGTGTATTTGTCCTTCTGGTTTTAATCCAGATAACGAGAAATCTTGAAGCTGCCCACCATAAGTAGGCTCAGGGATCACCCCTTCTAAAAGAATGCGTTTTTTCTGCTCTGGAGTAAAAGCAGGAATACTTAATCGAACAAGCATAGATACAGCATTTGTATCGCCTTCTCGAGGAGCATGTCCTCTACCATCTTTAATATGACAATTCTGACAACCGTTAGTATTAAATAAAGGGCCGAGTCCATCTCTGGCATCTGTTGACGCGGGTGCTTGTACCCAAGGATTACGAAAGAAACTGTTACCGACACTAAAGTCTAGTCGTTTACTCATAGGTAAATTTGCAGCAGGTAAGGAGAAGGCATTCTGCCCCTCTTTTTTTACACTTGTCTTACCACCAGAGGCAACATCAATAGGGTTAACATCAGCTGAGAAAGAAGAAAAAGAAAATGTAGATAATAAAGTTATTGCTCCAAGCATTGCGGGTTTCATAAAGTCGCACATCCTGATCGTCATATTATTATGGGTATCGATGGGTATTGTTTATCGTTATTATTTCAATAACCACAATAGAAAAAAGAAAAGAGCTCAATCACTAAATCGGGGGAAATGTGATTGAGCTAACACCTATTTCTAGGTTGGTATCATTGTATTACTGCTTTTTCTTAGAATTAAAATTCGTGATCTGCTGTATCAGGATTTAAACTCGTAATGCCAATAACGTTTGCAGCTCGTTCAATAGAAGCGGTTTGCAAAACTAACGACATAATTGATTTGTTTACTAATGCATTACCAGCAGCGTTATCAGCGGCAATCAATTGATCAAAGTGTTGATTATCCTTCTCCGCAGCAGAAACCAATGTACCTACTTGAGTACGAGTTGCATCAAACTGCTGTTTAATCTCTTTTGCTGCTTTTGCATCTTTCTTTGCAACAAGATCATGAATACTTGGTCCAGACAATTGAGAACCGTCAGCTCGTGTATAAGTCCCCGTATAAACGTTATAGATACCTTGTTCGTTGTAGTAATGAGAGTTATGTGTATTATCAGAAAAACAATCGTGCTCGTCTTCTGTTGAGTTTGCTTCTAATGCAACCTTCATTCGCTCGCCTGCTAACTCACCTAGAGATAATGACCCCATGCCAAATAACATCTTACGTAAACCTTGCTCTGATGATTCAGATAAAAGCTCGGCACGATAATTTTTCTCACCTTCTTTCCACTGTTTTTCCATCCAAGAAAGATCTTTAATCAACAATTCAGAAGCCGCTTTTAAATATTCAGCTCGGCGCTCACAATTACCGTTAGTACACGCAGAACCAATAACATAATCAGTGTATGGACGCTCACCTGCACCAGAGTTAGTTCCATTTAGGTCTTGGCCCCAAAGTAAAAATTCAATGGCATGATAGCCCGTTGCTACATTTGCCTCAGAACCGCCTAACTCATTTAAGTCTGCTAATTGCTCAGCCTTAATTGATGTTACATCAATCGTTTCAGCACCAATCTTTATTGACTTAGATGCAACAATATTCGCTTTAGCGCCATCATTACCTAATTCATATTGATAATCGTCTGCAACATAATCAATTAGGCCTTCATCTAAAGGCCAAGCATTTAATTGCCCTTCCCAATCATCAACAATCGCATTACCAAAACGAAAAACTTCCGATTGTTGATAAGGTACACGAGCCTCTTTCCAAGCAAGCTTTACTGTCTCTAAGCCATCTTTAGAAGGATTATTCAAAAAAGTAGTAATGGCTTTGTCCAGTTTTTGAGCTGTAGATAAAGAATCGCTATAAACAGCATGAGCAATATCAGCATAGTGCTCTACCACTTCCGATTGAGTCGTTGCTTGTGAAATAGAAGGAATAACAAATAAAGATGCGGTAATTAAATTTCGAGCAAATTTGACGTGATTCATGAATCGTCCTTGTTGAGCAAATGAATATGACTTGTAATCCATTAATTGAAAACTGTAAGAATTCATTAATGATAATAATTTTTATTTGCGTAATATACTCATTCTGAATCTAAATGCAAATCCTTATCATTTATTTTACCAATTTTGTGTAACTCATAAAAAAAACCCACAAATAAGTGAGGTTTTTAACAGTTAATAATAAAGACAATATTATTTATCAAAATTTAACTTATGCCCGTGTGCGGCCTTTGAATGTAAATAATGCTCATTGCCCTGTTTTACATGGGCGTGAGTATTAACAACTTCATCAATTTCAATACCGTAGTTTTGAATATCCTCAATCTTTTTTGGGTTATTTGTAACTAGCTTTATCTTAGATATATTCAGTGCTTCAAGCATTTGTGCCGCTTCTTTGAAGTCACGTAAATCATCACCAAACCCTAAATGATTATTGGCCTCATAGGTATTCATACCTTGGCTCTGTAACTCATAAGCATCTAATTTATTATATAAACCAATACCGCGTCCCTCTTGGCGTAAGTATAAAATAATACCGCCACTTTCAGACATACGGTTAATCGTTTCTTCTAATTGTTCACCACAATCACAACGAGATGAATGAAAGACATCCCCTGTTAAACACTCAGAATGCATACGAACTAAGGGAGTGGATTGATGTTTATCGGCTTGATTAAAAATAACAGCAACGTGCTCTTTCTCAGTCTCTAGCCCTTCAAATGAAAGCATCTCTGCAGGGATATTACTTTTTTGCCCTACCATTAACTCTATACGAGCTCTTACGTTTGCCATGCTAATTTACTGCCTTTTTCAATGAGAAGATCACATCTTCTACGACTTAATCAGATAAAAAGATCATAAGCATACCCTAACGTGGAAGCAAGAATCAAAAAAAAGGCCTAACAATCGTTAGACCTTTCTAAACTAATTAATACTTTTATCTATAAAGCTTTACATTGCTGCTTTAAAGATACTTACGATTTCTTCGTGCGTCGCTTGTTTAGGGTTAGTAAAACCACATGCATCTTTTAATGCATTTTCAGCAAGCGTATCAAAATCTTCTTCTTTAGCGTTAAGCTCTGTTAGACCAGAAGGGATACCAACATCTTGTGATAATTGTTTAATCGCTTCTAATGCAGCTTGAGCGCCTTCTTCATTTGTCATGCCTTCAACGTTTACGCCCATTGCTTTTGCAACGTCTTTTAGACGCTCTGGACATACTTTAGCGTTGTAACTTTGTACGTGAGGAAGAAGAATCGCATTACATACGCCATGTGGAAGGTCATAGAAACCACCTAACTGGTGTGCCATTGCGTGAACATAACCTAGAGAAGCATTGTTAAATGCCATACCTGCCATGAATTGTGCATAAGCCATTTGCTCACGAGCTTCTAGATTTTGACCATCGTTAACCGCTGTACGTAAATGCGCTTGGATAAGTTCCATTGCTTTAATTGCTACGGCATCTGTTACTGGTGTTGCAGCAATAGATACATACGCTTCAATTGCGTGTGTTAATGCATCCATACCCGTTGCAGCAGTTAATGAAGCAGGTTTAGCAAGCATTAACTCTGGATCGTTTACAGACATTAATGGTGTCGTGTGTTTATCAACAATCGCCATCTTAATGTGACGAGCTTCATCTGTAATGATACAGAAACGCGTCATTTCAGATGCAGTTCCTGCCGTTGTATTAATTGCAATTAAAGGTAATTGTGGTTTAGCCGACTGATCAACACCTTCATAATCAGCAATCTCGCCACCATTTGCAGCAACTAAAGCAATACCTTTAGCACAATCATGAGGAGAACCACCACCTAAAGAAATAACAAAATCACACTCATTTTCTTTAAGAATTTTTAAACCTGCATTTACGTTACCGATTGTTGGGTTTGGTTGCGTACCATCAAACACTGCGACTTCTACACCGCGCTCTGCTAATAAATCTGATACTTGTTTAACCATACCAATTGCAACTAGTACGTTATCAGTAACGATAAGACCCTTTTTGTAACCTTGTGATTTAATGCTGTCCATTGCTTCTGTAAGACAACCTGCACCCATTAAGTTTACTGTAGGGATAAAAAATGCACTCATAACCAACTCCATTAGTATTTATATAAATTTTTAAGAACTGTTTATGTTTTAACATTGATGCAGGTAATAACTTTTTGATCTAAGACAAAAAATGAAACAGGTTTATTTTATTGCAATAAAACTGTGAAGTAGAGCATTTACACTAATGACGCAGATCACAAATATATCTCGTAATTTATTGATAATAAAAACAATAAATAAAAATCTACCTCATGGTGATCTAATGACCCATTCAATAGTGGAGTTACTATTACCTACAGATATAAAAAAACCGAGCACTCATTGGCTCGGTTTTATTCAATTCATTTACGTCTTTTTTAGTACTTAAGAACGCTTTGGCTGTTGGTACGTTTTACCTGCTGCTTGATACGTTTCTTTTTGCTTCATATCAAACATTGCGTAGAAGAACCAAGCGATGAATTTAATCACATCATCACCTTCGTTCATGATCCACTCTGCAAGCTCTTGCTCTTCACCGTTTTCGTCTTCATCCGTAAATACATGATAAATACGTTGCTCACCTTCTACTTCTGCAAGACGAAATTGACCCGCTAATGATTGAGCCGCTTCAACAATGTCTTGGTCTTCGCATGTTTTTAATGCTTCTAGCACTTGAGGAAGGTTTTCTTTCTTACACAGTTCTTTAACTAATGTTTCAAATTCATTCTGTTGCATTTGATATTCAACTCTGAGGTTAACGATGATGTGATTTTAGCAGCAAAAAAAATTTATTCGACCTCAATTCACTTTATTCCTTGATATTTGGTGTTCATTTTGGCTTTATGGGTATATTGCTTACTTTTTATTGAATGGATTCATATGTCAGAAAAACTAGAGACAAAATACGTCACTGCTGGTCGTAGCAAAAAATGGACAAAAGGCGTAGTTAACCCACCAGTACAACGCGCTTCTACTGTGGTGTTTAATACGGTTGCAGAAAAAAATCACGCCATGGCCAATCGAGCCAAACAAACGCTTTTTTATGGGCGTCGAGGTACAGAAACGCACTTTGCTCTACAAGATGCCATGGCTGAACTTGAAGGTGGCGCAGGCTGTGCTTTATACCCTTGTGGTACGGCTGCTATCGCCAATACCATTTTAGCCTTTGTGAAAACAGGCGATCACATTTTAATGGTGGATGGTTGTTATGAACCAACCCGTGACTATTGTGAAACTATCTTGAAACGAATGGGAATTGAAACCACCTATTATGACCCAATGATTGGTGAAGGTATTCGTGAACTTATTCGCCCAAACACAACGGTTTTGTTTACTGAATCTCCATGCTCTATCACAATGGAAGTTCAAGATTTACCGACCCTCTCTCGCATTGCACACGAAACAGATATTACCGTCATACTTGATAATACTTGGGGGGCAGGAGTAAATCTTGCACCTTTTGAGCACGGTGTAGACATCTCAGTACAAGCAGCAACCAAGTACATCGTTGGTCACTCGGATGTCATGTTAGGCACTGCGGTTGCTAACGAAAAACATTGGGATCAACTGCGTGAACAAAGTTATTTGATGGGGCAATGTATTTCACCTGATGATGCGTATCTTGCTATGCGTGGTATTCGCACTATGGGGGTTCGCCTAAAGCAGCATGAAAAGAGCAGCATCAAAGTAGCTAAATGGTTAGAAGCGCATCCATTGGTTGATCATGTTCGTCACCCTGCTCTTGCAAGCTGTCCGGGACACGAGTTTTACCAACGTGATTTCAAAGGTTGTAATGGCCTATTTTCGTTCGTGCTTAAACAATCAGATACTAAAGCAACCACCGTATTATTAGATGGTATGACGCATTTTAGTATGGGATATTCATGGGGAGGATTTGAAAGTCTTATTCTTGCCAATGAACCACGAAGCTTTAATGCATTAAGAACCATCGCTAACCCAAACTTTGAAGGAACGCTGATCCGTGTTCACATTGGATTAGAAGATGTTGACGATCTTATTCATGATCTTGATGAAGGATTACAACGCTATCAAGCCGCATTAAGTTAAGCTTCTAAATAAAAACTAGCACCATCATAATTAGCTACTTATCGTGTACTTTCATCATAAGTAGCTCTTATAATTAATATCATTAAAATCAATTAGACCACTACCATCCTTTCTCATACCCTTAAAACGAATTGTTCATGAAATACTTATTTTGTATTTCACATTAACACTCAAATTAAGGCGACCACCATGACTTCATCGTTATTTATTACACTATCTCCGTGTACTGCTTTGCTTGTTTTAGCTTGCAGAGATAAATCACAATCAAAAGAATGGCAGCAAGTATATCGTTATATGGCTTACTTATTTGGCACCATTACGACAGGTGTTGGTATTGCTTTAATTGCGGGAGTTTAATATGAATAATACAGACAGCACCGCAACTAATTTAGTTAAGGCTATTTTTATTAATGGCAAATTAAGTTCTTTGCAATATCTTGGCAAAATGATGGGACAATTTACAGTACCACTAGAAGATAATCTCATTTGGAAGGATATGTTGGAGTTTTGTCCAGAATGGTTCGATTATACAAAAGAAGAATGTGACGCAAGCTCACCTTTCTTTGTCGCTCACCATTTACAACCAATGTGCTCTCCTTATCGAGCAGCACGAATTGAAAATCCATATAAAGATTCAACGGTAATGGTTTATGGAATAATGAACTAAATACTAATGCTTTAACTTACGATAATACATAAAACTAGGCTATTTCTACTAACAAAAATAACCTAATCCCAAAACTCGATTAACGCTTTCTTTCTTGCTTTGTTAATTCAAAATCAAATTCGTCGGGGAAAAGGACTTGCCCTTCTTCATTCTGATTTGGAAATACAACCACAGCTAATTCATCGTCTTCTAAACCGTTAGTCCAGCGACTATGCCATTTATTCAAAGAGATAGACTCTGCTTTACACACATCCCATTCACCTGTTGCCCAAGCTTCGGCGAACTCTTGATTTGGCCATACAGGAACACAATCTTCTTCCTCTGTGTTCAACATTACACAACCATGCTCATCGGTTAAAATCCAAATTTGACGATTTGCCACCACTTCTTTCATGAAGTAATTAAAGCGTTCTTCTTCATTGTAATTTTGGATTTTTTCTATTGCTTGTTGATCTAATTGGCTCATTTACTGTTCCTAATATGTGGACTGCATTTGTATTATCCAGATTGATACAGATAGAATATCACAAAAAAAGCCCATACTAGATATTCTAATATGGGCTTTTGAACATTTATTCTATACGTCTATTTTAGTATTCAACGACTTTAATTCTGTGGAACATTCGATATAGAACTGGAACCACAATTAGAGTAAGAACGGTTGCAAAACCTAAACCGAACATAATCGTTACCGCCATTGGCTTAAAGAATATGTCAGGCAATAGAGGTATCATACCTAGAATTGTTGTAATCGCTGCCATACAAACGGGACGCACACGACTTAATGCCGCATCAACCACCGCATGATAAGGTTCTTTACCTGATTTGATTTCAATTTCAATCTGATCAAGCAGTACGATACCATTTTTCAACAGCATACCACTCAAGCTCAAGAAACCGAGTAAGGCCATAAAACCAAATGGTGTATTAAGTAACAATAAACCACTGGTGACACCAATAATAGCTAATGGTACCGTTAACCACACAATTACAGACTCTTTCACACTGTTAAATAAGAACACGGTGACTAAGAACATAAACAAGTAACCTAATGGCATCGTTTGGAATAATGACGCTTGAGCATCACGAGACGATTCGTATTCACCGCCCCACTCTAAACTGTAACCCGTAGGAAAATCGATCTGTTCAATTTGAGTTTGTAATCGTTTCTGTAATGTTGCTGCGGTTTCTTCACCTAAAATATCTGGGTCAGCCATTACAGTTAGCATACGTTTACGGTTTTTACGTACGATTTGAGGGTCTTCCCAAATCACATCATAACCAAGTACAACTTGCTGTAATGGGATGTATTGAGACAGAGCTGGACTCCAAATTTTCATGCCTTCAATCGTACTAATATCAACACGTTCATTTTCAGGTAATCGAGTGACAATTGGCATTAATGTTGTACCATCACGATAAACACCAATTGCTTTACCTGAGAACGCCATTTCTAATAGTTCGTTTACATCTGTCTTTGAAATACCATAACGACGAGCCTGACTCTCATTAAATTGAGGCTCAAGTACTTTTGTACGCTCACGCCAGTCATGACGTACATTCGTTGCTCCCGGATCATAATGCATAATATCGATAACTTGCGCCGCCAAACCACGTAATACTGTTGGATCAGCACCAACAATACGCGCTTCCACTTTTGCACCGCCACCCGGACCTAATTCAATTTGTTTCAATTTATATTGAATTTGTGGATATTGATCTTCGATATGCTGACGGAACTTCGCCATTAATGGCTGCAAAGCTTCATAGTTATCAACACGCGTCATTATTTCACCATAAGCTGCGTAGCTTTTCTCTGGTGCATAAGTCAGCATAAAACGTTGTAAACCTTTACCTGCTGTTGTTGTTACGTGTTCAATATGTTGTTGTTCTAATATCCATTCTTCTAACTCTTTTAATGTTGCATTAGTTGAACGAATATCGGTCCCCTCAGGCATCCATACATCCACCATGAAGATTGGCGTTGTTGATGATGGGAAGAAAGATTGTTTTACTTTGGTAAAGCCATATAAACTACCACCAAGAGCCACAACCAGTATTACCATGGTTGCTACAGAGTAGCGCATACAAAATTCTAGGAATCGCTTATAAACAACAAAGATCATCCCATTGTATGGGTCTTTCTCTTCAAGACTTTCTTCTTCGCTTTGTACTCTTTCTTTAAAGAATAAAGAAGCAAAGAAAGGCGTAAGTGAAATAGCAGTAAACCAACTTAGCATTAACGAAATTAGCAACACAGTAAAGAGCGTTCCACAATATTCACCGGTCGCATCATCAGATAAACCAATTGGCGCAAATGCGGTTACCGCTATAACCGTTGCTCCTAACAATGGCCATTTCGTTTGTGTCACAATGTCTGTGGCTGCTTGTAAACGAGTTCGTCCTTTTTGCATCCCAATAAGTATGCCTTCGACCACCACAATGGCGTTATCCACAAGCATACCGAGTGCAATAACCAGTGCACCAAGAGAAATACGTTGTAAATCGATAGCAAAATACTTCATAAAGACGAAAGTACCAGCAACGGTCAATAATAAGATAAGACCAATTAATAGACCTGAACGTACTCCCATAAAGAAAAGTAAAACGATAATTACAATCGCAACAGCCTGACCAAGACTGACTACAAAACCACTTACCGATTTATCCACTTCTTTTGGTTGACTGTAAATTTCAGAGATATCAATACCAATAGGCTGCTGCTCTTTAAGCTCAGCCATTCGTTGATCAACTAATTTACCGATTTCAACTACGTTAACACCTGCACTAAATGAAACACCGAGGTTTAAAGCAAAATTACCATTAAAGTTAACGATATTACTTGGCACTTCAACATAACCACGCTTAACTTCTGCGATGTCTTTTAGATAAATCAGTCCTTGAGCACCACCATCAGTAATGATCAAATCACCAAGTTGTGCCACATCTTCAAACTCCCCTGTTGGGTGAATTTGAATATATTCCGTTCCGATTTTTACAGCGCCAGCACTCGATACCGTATTTTGATTAGACAATAAACTGTACAAAGTTTGAGGAGAAATTCCTAAACTTGTCATACGTTTTAGTGAGGCTTCAATAAAGACTTGTTCTTGTTGAACACCGCTAACGGATACTTTACTAACGCCATCAACAAGCTCTAATTCACGACGCAAATAATCAACATAATCTAGGATTTCTTTATATGAATAGCCTTTTCCTGTTACAGCTAAAAGCACACCATAAACATCACCAAAATCATCGATAACTGATGGTTCACCAACACCTGGAGGCAATTGACGTTTCAGGTCATTGACTTTACGACGCAATTCATCCCAAATTTGTGGTAAATCATCAGGACCGTAATTGTTTTTCATGGTTACCGTGATCTGAGATAACCCTCGACTAGACAATGAGTTAACTTCATCAACATAAGTAAGTTGCTGAATCGCTTTTTCTAGTGGGTAGGTTACTTCTTCTTCCACTTGCTCAGGTGTCGCACCAGGGTAATTGGTTACGACCATTGCATCTTTAATGGTAAACGCGGGATCTTCTAAACGGCCTAAACCAAAAAATGCGGATGTACCACCAATCATAAAGATCAGTGTTAACATCCAACTGATGACTTTATTCTGTATGAAATAAGCTGCAATTCCTTTTTCTTGGCTCATTTTTTCTCCTCCGCATTAATAACATTCACTGACATGCCATCACGCAGTCGTGATACCCCTGCTATTACAATGCGATCACCGGTTGATAAACCTTCTACAACTCGTAAACCAGACGAGGTCGCTTTTGTCGTTACTACTTTTTGCTTTTTCACTGTATTGTTTTCATCAACAAGCCATACGTATTTTTCAGAGAGATCAATGGTATCGCCATCTTCATTAAAAATAGCTTCAATAGGAATTACCATCCCAGCTTGAGTTGATAAGCGAATTTCACTTTCACTGGTTGCCACTTCAACTGCCATGCCATCCAATATGAATTGATCTTCAGGCATAGGCATTGTTAATGTAACTAGATATGCTCCTGAATCAGGATCAGGCTCTGTAGTGTATTCTTTAATTTTGGCGGAATAACTCTCACCACTATCAAGACGAACGGTTGCTTTAATGCTTTCAATTATTTCTTTATTCGGTTGCTTGGCATAAAGCTTGTCAGGAACTTGAACAATAATATCTACCGCATCTCGGTTATTAATATTAACGATCTGTTGTCCTACTTGAATATTTTCAAATTGTTCGACACTTACACGAGAAATAACACCATCAATTGGCGCTTTTAACTCGGTAAAACTTAAACGCAATTTTGCTAACTCTAAATCCGCTAATGCAATTTGTCGTTGCGCTGCTAATTCATCGAATTGTGATTTGGCTAACAAGCCTTTATCAACTAACGGTTTTGAACGCTTATATTGACTGTTTGCTACGTTGTAACGAGCTCGAGCATTATCAACATCAATGTTATAGTCGGTTTTATCTAACACAGCTAAAACTTGACCTTTTTTAACGATTTCCCCTGCTTTTATATTTAGCTCTTTAATCTCACCAGAAAGTCGAAAACTTAGATGAGAACGGTCAGCAGCAGTGGCTACCGCAGGAAGATAAAGACGATCACTTACCCCATTTGAGTTAATATCTTTAATCACAACGTTCGGTATTTCTACAACCGTTTCCGTTGGAGCAGGATTACAAGCCGTAAGGAGTAACGTGCTGGAAAGTAAAGATAGTTTCATTAATCTTTGCATTATTATAATCCTCTTTCCTTAACCCACTTACGAACTTTCATTCCCTCTTCTAGCCCTGTGATGCCTGAAGATACAATTTGATCTGAATCTTCGATTCCAGAGATTACCTGACGTTTCTCATTTAATTCCACAGGTACTTTTTCAACCGTTCCATCTTCTTTCACACGCCATACATACGTAGTCTCACCATCTTGATCGATAGCTGAAAGTGGCAGTTTTTCACTTCCGCCCTTAGGAATAGTTACCTTCACTTGACCAGACATCCCCGGAAGTACTCCTAAATCTTTAGGACGAGGCATACTCATTTTTACGGTATAACTCGATGTTTTACGATCGGCTTCAGTATCTATTTCTTCAAATTCAAGAGGAAAAGTAGAGTTTGGAAACGAATCAAATGTAACTGTTGCTGATACATCGGTAAAACTGAAACGTTGAAGCAGATAATCCGGAAGTTGAAAAACAACATACAGAATGTCGTTAGTTTGGATATGCATAATCGATTGTTTCGCATTTACATATTCAAAATTTTCTGTTGGAAGAAGTGAAATCGTACCGTCATATGGTGCGACAAGCTTCGTGTAGCTTAAATTTGCAGAAGCTTGGTCAAGAGAAGCTTTAGCCGTTTTCCTATTGGCAACCGCTGTATCGTAATCTTGTTCTGATACGACCTTATCTTTTCTTAACTTTTTAATCCGTTGATATTGCACATCAATCAATCGATATTGTGCTTGTGCTTGTTTCTGGATTAAACGGTATTCATCAGGGTTGATTGTAGCAAGGAGCTCGCCTTTACTAACTGATTGGCCTGCATGCACATCTAACGTATTTAATTGCCCAGGAACTCTAAAAGCCAAAACGGCTTTATCACCGGCTTCTGCTTTTGCCGGAAACAAGCGTGATGTTTCGTGCTCACCAACAGAAACGGTTAAGATCTTTGCGGGACGAGAGTCAGGCTCTGCAATACTAGGCTCTTTACTGTCACAGCCTGCGAGTAAGACGGTGCTAAGTACTGCGGCTATTGCAGTCTTTTTGAACATATGCCGTTCCTTGTCATTATTAATTGATTACATAAAGAATTATTGCCTATATTTATTTGTTCATCCAGTCAACAAATAAAATTAGTTATAAAAAACAATGTTTTTATTCTTTTTTATGCTTTTTCCCTTTTTGATATTCATCAGAGTAATTAGAATCAATTTGATCACATAGTCCGAAATAAGGTTCTTCACTTAATCCCAATATATATGGATTTTGAGAACAATAGACTTTTGTACCAGCTTCATGACCCTTTACGTAACCATTATAGAATTCGGTTGTAATTTTTTCTTCAGGATAACGATCAACAAGTCGTGATTCTGTCTGCAATAAAAAACCATTTTTCGCTCTGGCTTCACCTATTGCGAACCAATCATCAACGTTCTTTTCTTGTTCTACATCATCAGAGGAGGCGCACCCAACAAGTACTGTAATGAATAACCCAATTGTTAACTTCTTCATTGTTCCCTCATTTATTTATCAAATAGTTACTTATATATTACACCCAAATGATTAACATAAAAGATACAATAATAAAAAAAGCACTCAAAATGAGTGCTTTTTCATTATTTAATAAGCTTTATGATGTAAATTAATTGCTCATTTCAGCAATTTTTACCTTCCATGTATCAGGACCAATTTGATGTGCATTAACACCTGTTGAATCAACAGCCACTGTTACTGGCATATCTTCAACTTCAAATTCGTAAATAGCTTCCATTCCAAGATCTTCAAAAGCAACTACACGTGCTTTTTTGATCGCTTTAGCAACAAGGTATGCCGCACCACCAACCGCCATTAAATATACGGCTTTATTTTCTTTAATTGATGCGACAGTTGCTGGACCACGTTCAGCCTTACCTATCATGCCCGTTAAACCTGTGGCTAACATCATATCGGTAAATTTATCCATACGAGTGGATGTTGTTGGCCCCGCAGGACCTACCGCTTCATCACCAACAGCATCAACAGGACCTACGTAGTAAATGAACTTACCATTAAAGTCGACACCTTCTGGTAAACCTTCACCACTTTCAATCATTCCTTGAAGACGTTTATGTGCAGCATCACGCCCTGTTAGAATTTTACCATTAAGCAAGATTGTTTCGCCCGTTTTCCACTCTTGAACGTCTTCTTTTGTTATCTCATCAAGATTAACTCGACGAGTATTTGCACCAGCTTCCCACGTAATATCAGGCCATTCCTCTAACTTTGGCGGCTGAAGATCAGCAGGACCTGTACCATCAAGAGTAAAATGTACGTGACGAGTTGCTGCACAGTTAGGAATTAAACATACAGGTTTTGATGCTGCATGTGTTGGTGCAGATTTAATTTTCACATCAACAACGGTAGTAAGTCCGCCAAGGCCTTGCGCACCGATGCCTAATTTATTAACACGGTTAAAAATATCAAGACGCAGTTCTTCTTCTGCGTTCTGAGGACCTCGTTCAATAAGGTCTTGAATATCAATGTGTTCCATTAATGCTTCTTTAGCTAATACGGCTGCTTTCTCAGCTGTACCGCCAACACCTATACCAAGCATACCAGGAGGACACCAACCCGCCCCCATTGTTGGAAGTGTTTTTTCTACCCACTCAGCAATATCATCTGATGGATTTAACATGACCATTTTAGTCTTATTTTCAGAACCTCCGCCTTTCGCGGCGATTTGAATCTCGACTTTGTTTCCCGGCACCATATTAATATGAACCACTGCAGGTGTATTATCTTTTGTATTTATTCGTTTGCCTGCAGGATCAGATAATACTGATGCCCTTAATGGATTATCGGGATTGGTATAAGCTTGACGAGTACCTTCATCAATCATTTGTTGAACCGTTAAGTCTCCTTCCCACCTAACATTCATACCAATATTAACAAAACAAGTTACAATTCCCGTATCCTGACAGATTGGACGACGTCCTTCTGCTGACATACGAGAATTAATAAGGATTTGTGCAAGTGCATCTTTTGCAGCTTGGCTTTCTTCTTGGTGATACGCTTTTTCAAGTGCTTGAACAAAATCTAGCGGATGATAATAAGATATATATTGCAGAGCATCGGCTACAGAACTGATCACATCTTCATTACGAATCAATGTTTCTTGGTGAACGTTAATCATAGGGCCCTCTTTTTATAAGCTTCCATGGCAATTAAGGATGATTTTTATTGTTTATGACGTGAGCAATCGCCATCTATTATTTTCTTTTAGAACACGCATTATGATACTCTTGCTCTCCATCCAAGGCTATCGTTGCTCATCACATTCTGGTTATAAAACTCAAAATGAACAATCAATTAGATGCAAAACTAAGTATCACTCAACTTGATTATCAATCTAACTCTGTGATTGATTTCTTTTCAGCTATCGCAAATCAACCTTGGGCGATGTTGCTTAACTCATCTGCGAAAAACCACATTGATAATCGCTATGATATTTTGGTTGCTGATCCTATCGCTACATTACAAACACATGGTGCCATCACCACAATTAATGCAATAGGAAAACAGCCTGTAACCAGTGAAGCGTGCCCTTTCCAATTACTTGCTCATTATCAAGAACGCCTAATTCCCCACCACTCACCAATAGAAAACTTACCTTTTATTGGTGGTGCATTAGGCTATTTCAGTTACGACTTAGGTCGTCGAGTTGAAAGTATTCCTAACACGGCTCAGCAGGACATTTTAAGTGCCGATATGGCTGTGGGAATTTATAACTGGGCACTGGTGGCAGATAATAAAACATCAACACTGCATTTGATACAACCCAAAGGTGGTGATCGTCTGCATTGGCTACAACAATTTATTTCTATAAAAGAAGTAGATACTGCATTTAGCTTAACATCAGATTGGGTATCAAATATGACTGAATCTGAATACGCTAATAAATTTGATGTTATTCAGCAATATCTACAATCGGGCGATTGTTATCAAATTAACTTAGCCCAACGTTTCAAAGCTCAGTACCAAGGCTCTGAATGGGAAGCGTATCAAAAACTAGCAACACAAAATGGCGCCCCATTCTCGGCTTACATAAAAACACCGGAAGCGACAATTCTTTCGGTTTCTCCTGAACGATTTTTACAAGTAAAAGAGAGAAAAATCGAAACAAAACCCATAAAAGGAACTCGACCTCGCGCTGATGACCCAAAGGTTGATGCCTTAGAAGCTAAAACATTACGCAATAGTCCGAAAGATCGCTCTGAAAATTTGATGATTGTGGATTTATTAAGGAATGATATAGGTCGTGTTGCTACACCCGGTTCAGTAAAAGTATCTAAGCTGTTTGATATAGAGTCTTTCCCTGCTGTTCACCATTTAGTCAGTACGATTACAGGTGAGCTCGATACAAAATATTCTGCTACAGACCTGCTTAAAGCGTCTTTTCCGGGAGGCTCTATCACTGGCGCCCCAAAGATCAGAGCAATGGAAATCATTGAAGAGTTAGAACCTCATCGCCGTAATCTATATTGTGGAAGTATTGGTTATATCAGTCGCTGTGGAACAATGGATACAAGCATAACCATACGCACATTAATAGCATATAAAGGGTATTTATATGCATCAGCTGGTGGTGGTATCGTTGCTGATAGCCAAGTTGAGCTAGAATATGAAGAGACATTACACAAATTAAGCAAAATCTTACCCATTTTATAACGATAAGGATCGGTTTATGAATACACATTTACTTTCTCATTTGTTACTTCATAAACCGATAAATTACAGTTCCAGTTTACTCTCCCACCCTCAGCTAAAAAATCGCCATTTTAAATCAGCAGCAGTACTTGTTCCTATCGTAAAAAGAGAAACTGGTTTCAACTTAATTTTAACTCAACGAGCGCCACATTTACGTCATCATCCAAGTCAAATTAGCTTCCCTGGAGGTAAGGTTGAACCCGGTGATTTGTCTCTTATTCATACTGCTATTCGTGAAACTAATGAAGAGATTGGCATTAATCCTGCACACATTAAACCATTAGTAAAACTTAACACAATACCAACAATATCAGGTTATAAAGTAACCCCTATCGTTGCATTAATTGATGAAAATTATACCACCGCAATCGATTACGGTGAGGTTAGTAGCACATTTGAAGCACCGATAAATCATCTTATTAACCCCAAAAACACCTATAATCATCACGTTTTTAACAAAAACCACACATATAATCTGATTTTCATTCCTTTTGATAAAAAACTCATTTGGGGTGTAACTGCCGAAATAATTCATGCAATGAATTACATTACAACTTAGAAAATTTATCATTAACGATAACTTTTTCTAATATCAGCATTACAACTACTGTGATCATTATCAATTATTTTTGGATCTTCGTTCATCTTTTTTCATTTCTGGATCTGGGTCAAAGTTTTTCTCGTCAAAATAACGACAATAGCGCCGTTCCTAAAATTCCTGTTCCAAAAAATTAAGAGTATGTTAATTATGCAAACAACAAATACTGCATCTATCGGTGCAAAAAAATCTAAGTGGACTTATAAAGATTTCACTTGGTGTCTTTCTCTATTCGGTACCGCAGTTGGTGCTGGTGTTCTTTTCCTTCCAATCAAAGCTGGTGCTGGTGGTTTTTGGCCTCTAGTTATTCTTGCTCTAATTGCAGCTCCAATGACTTGGTTTGCTCACAAGAGTTTGGCTCGTTTCGTTCTTTCAGCTAAAAACCCAGATGCAGATATTACTGATACTGTAGAAGAGCATTTCGGTAAAACAGGCGCGAACCTAATCACTTTTGCCTACTTTTTCGCGATTTATCCGATTGTACTTATCTACGGTGTTGGTATTACAAACACAGTAGACTCTTTCATGGTTAACCAAATGGGTATGGAATCTATCCCTCGTTGGTTACTATCAGGTGTTCTTATCACTCTGATGACATGTGGTGTAGTATTTGGTAAAGAACTAATGCTGAAAGCAACTTCAGCAATGGTTTACCCTCTTGTATTCATCCTAATGGCTCTTTCTGTATACCTAATCCCTGGTTGGAACACATCTATGATGTCTGTTGACCCAGATTGGGGTTCAATGCCTTCTGTTGTTTGGTTAGCGATTCCTATCATCGTTTTCTCTTTCAACCACAGCCCAGTAATCAGCCAATTCTCTAAAGAACAACGTCGTGTATACGGTGAAGATGCAGTTGCTAAAACTGACATGATCACTGGCGGTGCAGCAATGATGCTAATGAGCTTTGTTATGTTCTTCGTTTTCTCTGTAGTTCTTTCTCTATCTCCAGAGCAACTAGCGCAAGCACAAGCACAGAACATCTCTGTACTTTCTTACCTAGCAAACGTACACGAATCTCCACTTATCTCTTACTTAGGTCCAATCGTTGCTTTCGCTGCGATTACTTCAAGCTACTTCGGTCACTTCCTAGGTGCTCACGAAGGTCTTGTTGGCCTAGCTAAATCTCGCTCAAAAGCACCAGTTGCTAAGCTAGAAAAAGCATCTCTAATCTTTATCGTTGTTACTACATGGATCGTTTCTATCATCAACCCAAGTATCCTAGGTATGATTGAAACAATGGGTGCTCCAATGATTGCAGCTATCCTATTCCTTATGCCTATCTTCGCAATGCGTAAAGTTCCAGCAATGGCTAAGTACAAAACTTCAGCACCTGTGCAAATCTTTACAGCATTATGTGGTGTTGCGGCGATTACTTCTGTAATCTACGGCGCTCTTTAATAACTAATTTGTAAACCAATACAAACTTAGTTAAACGAAGTTAATAATAATGATAATAAAGCCCCCTCTTTTGGGGGCTTATTCGAGGTAATTACATGATTAGTGTTTTTGATATCTACAAAATCGGAGTTGGTCCTTCTAGCTCCCACACCGTTGGTCCAATGAAAGCAGGTAAAGAGTTTATTGACGATTTACGAAGCATGGGCAAACTGCGTGATATCACTAAAATCACTGTTGATGTTTACGGTTCATTATCACTGACAGGGAAAGGTCACCATACTGATATCGCTATCATTATGGGTCTGGCAGGTAACACGCCAGAACACGTAGATATTGACTCTATTCCGGGCTTCATCGCTCGTGTTGAAGAAACAGAGCGCTTACCTGTTGGCATGCACTGCCACACAGTAGAATTTCCAAAAGAAGGTGGAATGAACTTCCATACTTCTAACCTTTCACTTCACGAAAATGGTATGCAAATCCATGCGTGGATTGATGGTGAAGTTGCTTATTCTAAAACTTACTACTCTATCGGTGGTGGTTTTATCGTTGATGAAGAAAACTTTGGTAAAGAAGTAGAATCATCAATCCAAGTTCCTTATTCATTCAACTACGCTTCTGAGCTTGTTGATTTATGTAAAGAGCACGGCTTATCTATCAGTACTCTTGTAATGAAAAACGAACATGCAATTCTTGCAGAAGATGAAGTTCGCACTTACTTTGCTAAGATCTGGAAAACCATGCGTGACTGTATGGAAAAAGGCATGAACACAGAAGGTATCCTTCCTGGACCTCTACGTGTTCCTCGTCGTGCTGCAGCATTACGTCAACAACTACTGACTTCTGAAAAGACGTCTAAAGATCCAATGGAAGTAGTTGATTGGGTAAACATGTACGCGTTTGCAGTAAACGAAGAGAATGCTGCTGGTGGCCGAGTTGTTACCGCTCCAACAAATGGTGCATGTGGCATCATCCCTGCTGTTCTAGCGTACTACGATAAGTTTATCCAAACAGTAACTGAGAAAGATTACATCCGTTACTTTGCTGCTTCTGGCGCAATCGGTGGTCTTTACAAGCAAAATGCTTCAATCTCAGGCGCTGAGGTTGGTTGTCAGGGTGAAGTTGGTGTTGCTTGTTCTATGGCTGCTGCTGGTCTTGCTGAACTTATGGGTGGTAGCCCAGAGCAAGTATGTATGGCTGCTGAAATTGCAATGGAACATAACCTAGGTTTAACGTGTGACCCTGTTGCCGGCCAAGTACAAGTTCCTTGTATTGAACGTAACGGTATTGCCGCGGTTAAAGCTATCAACGCAACTCGTATGGCTTTACGCCGTGCTTCAGCACCTCGCGTATCTCTTGATAAAGTTATTGAGACAATGCTTGAAACTGGTAAAGACATGAATGCTAAGTACCGTGAAACCTCTCAAGGTGGCCTAGCAATTAAAGTTATTTGCTAATTAAGCATTACATACCATTACTAAGGGACGATAAATCGTCCCTTTTTTTATGTCTACTAAAAAAATACTACAAAATTCAGCTATCTAAACTACAATTATCTTAAATATTTCTATTTTTTACAAAAACTTTACGCTTTCTCACCACTTCACTATTAACAATATGCTCAATTAATGTAATATTGTCATTAATGCATCAACACACAACATAATGAATATGAATAAGAAAAAGCACACTCTATCTCCTAGAGCGCAAAAGTTAAGAGCTGAATGGAAAGGTATGAAAAGTGATTATCGCTTTATTTCCCATTCATTCAATTGCGTAAAAATACATATCCATACACCTGATGATGGTATGTATAACCGCTCCGTTGGCTGCTTAAAAGAGGGCCGCGAAAAAGCATTAAAAGAAGCAGTGAAACAACGAAACAAAGTTGGTAAAGAACTATGGGGTAGCTGTTGGAATGCAGTATTAAATACACCTAGTTTGTTTGAGCGCCTTCCTCACAGCCTCGAGCCTGATATTATCACTAAAAAACGAACCCTACTCTCTGGCGAAGTAAGAACCACTGATTACTATATTGTTCGTTGGAAAGAATTAGTTGATGGTGAATATAAGCCAAAAAGTCGCCTATTCTCTCATGGTAATGGCAACGATAAATTAAGTGCTTATACTAAAGCGAAAAAAGTAATGCTTGAAGTGAACAAAGAGTTCATTCCTATATTAAAGAAGATGGGACGCTTTAATATTATTAAAGTAGATTAATTACAAAAAAGGCGGGAATTCCCGCCATTTTTAATATCAAGACTATAAATCATTTACATATCTTTTGTATGTGAATGATAGCCGCGTAAGTAGTCATACTTAAAATCTTTATTTATGCTGTCACATACACCAGTATAAACCTCACCCTTCATACCCAATTCATAAGCATCTTGCTGACAATATTTCATCTGCCCATTAGCGTATCCCGCTGTATAGGCTTGATAGTTAGATACTTTTATTTGTTGACCATCTGAAGCATTATTTAATTGCTCCTGTGTCTCTATGTTCCAACCTTTAGAGCCTCTGTCAAAACCATACTGGTTCCAATCACTATCTTGCGTTGAAGTGATTGGTGCCGTTGTAGAACAAGCAAACAACAAACAACTAAGTAATACAGTTATAAATGCTTTCATGTAATGTCTCCTTACATCGAATGATTATTTTCACATCCCATTCGCAGTTGAAAATCGACCACTGTTGTAGTCTTCTCGGAAAGTCCAATCAATCAGATCGCATATTCCGTTATATGGACCACCAGTTACACCAAGTATATATGCATTTTGCGAACAATACTCATTCTGACCTTTTTTATAACCGGTTAAGTAAGCCTGATAATTGCTCGATTTTAAATTCTGATCGTCTAGTAACTTGTCTAATCGTGATTCTGATTGAGCTATTTGTCCCTTCATAGCCCTTTCGTAACCAAAGGTTGACCAGTCGCTATCAAGCATTGAAGTAGGTGGAGGTGTACCGGCGCATGCGGCTAGGAGTAAAGCAGAAAACGCAATAATTAGATGTTTCATAATGCTGACCTTCTACAGTTAATATTCTTTAAATACTACGTTAACTGTATCAGGTCAGATCATAATTTCTATTAAATTTGGCTAATTAATAACAACAAACCAAATAAAAGAGTTAAACCAAGAGCGAATTTATCCCCTTCAGCCGTATAGATATGAAGGTTTTGATGCACTTCTTCTGTCTCTTTCTTTCTTAATGTAACAACCATTGCTAATGGAATAAAAATAGCAAGGAAGACTAAAATTACACCAGCATAACCCAGCACAGATAAGAATTGATCCGCAGCTAAACCAGCGCCTAACAGAGGTAGGATAAACGTACATACATATGTCACGATTTTATTATGCGAAATCATATCTTTATTTTGATTGTATAACGCCATCGCAACACCAAGGAAAGAAGTCAATAATGCTAATGATGTGAAAATCGATAAAATGATTTCAATGTATTCATTTTTCGCGCTGAATGTCTGGATTAAATCAGAAATATTAGAAAAGTGCGTAATCTCGTTAGCTGTTAAATTACCAACTACCGCATACAGCCACACCAAGTAGCAAATTAATGGGATAATTGAACCGAGTATAACCATGTTACGCAACTGCTGCTTTGTCGCCTCTTTGTTGTACGCAACAAGTGAAGGAATAACAGGCATAGAAGCAAAGCTAGTAAACAGAATCGTGCTGGTATCAAATAACATACCTTTATCGTGATTTGTTACTTGCGATAAATTTTCCGCTGTCATACCTGGAATTAGAATGATTAAAGTCAGTACCAACATTGAAATCATGAAGAAAAACAACAGTCGATTTAACTTATCAATAATTTGTGTTCCACAAACAACAAAAGCACTCGCAAACAAGGTGAATGCAACCTGAGCAAATTCAATGCTCATTTCTACATTCATCATAGAAAATATACGTTTAATTAAATCTGCTGCACCTAAAATATAAGCAATTAACATGCAAAATAATAAAAGGTAAAACAGAGCATTAGTAACAAGTTGACCACCTTTACCAATGGTCTTATTTGCTACAGTATTAATCCCAAACGCCAATTCCGTTTTTGAACATGCTTCTGTTAATAGCAAAGCTGCGTACGTTGTTCCTGCACAAATAACTAACATTAATAGAGTGCTATAAAACAATCCAAACTGCGCTAATACCATAGGGATAGCTAACATCCCTGCGCCTAATGCTGTACCAGATAAAATTAACGCACTACCAAATAATTTAAAATTCATTGTATATCATTCTTTTTGAAACAAATTTATATCAACACTGTAACTAGGCTGTCGATATGATGTGCTCTTATTCATAGTATGTGACAACACCATAAATAAGAGCATATAAAATTAGATCACTTGCGAAATCAGTAGAAAACCACCAAAAGCAAAAGAGAAAGTCAGCATAGCTACCCCACCCTCAGCAATATATGTTTTCTGAGCATTCTCTGATTTTCTTAGTTTTACTACCATTGCAAGAGGTACAAAGACCGCTAAGAAAACTAAGATGATCCCTGCATAGCTTAAAACAGATAGGAACTGATCAGCGGCATAAATAGCGCCAGTCAGTGGCAGAATAAAACTAATAACGTAAGTTACTACTTTGTTCTGCTTAAACATATCTTGGTTTTGAGTGAAAAGCGCCATTGCTACACCTAAGAATGAGGTTAATAAAGCAAGACCTGTAAAACCAGATAACACAACACTGATAAATGCATGTTCTGCACTAAATACAGAAATTAATTCAGATACGTTTGTAAAATGAACTAATTGTTCAGCTGTTAGATTACCAACCACTGCGTAAAGCCATACTAGGTAACAAACTAATGGGATTAATGAACCAAGAATAACCATATTTCTCAGTTGCTTTGGTGTTGCTTCATGGTTGTAAGACACCAATGATGGAATAACAACCATAAAACCAAAACTGGTAAAAATAATTGCACTGGTTTTAACTAAATCCGTTGTGCTTGAATTCGTCACCTGTGTCATATTCTCAAACGAGATATCAGGAACCAAAAACACCAAAGTCAAAACAAGCATTAATAACATAATGCCAAACAACACACGGTTAAGTTTATCGATAACCGCAGTTCCCGAAGCGACAATAATGCCTGCCACCAGTGTAAATGCAATCTGACTTTGAATGAGTGATAGCTCAAAACCAACACCACGGAGTAATTTATTTAGCAGATCACCCGCACCTAATATGTAAGCCATTAGTAAGCAGATTAAAAGCGCATAAAGCAGACCATTAGTAATAATTTGTCCACTTTTTCCTAAACTTTTACGAGCGATGGTGTTCATACCTAAACCACCACCAACATTAATACTCGCTTCTAGAAGCAATAAAGCAGCATATGTTGTTCCTAGACAGATAAACAACATTAAAGCGGTGCCCCAAAGCAGGCCAAATTGAGCCAATACCATTGGGATTGCCAGCATACCAGCGCCTAACGCAGTACCTGAAATAATAAGTGAGCTTCCGATTAATTTTAAATTCACAATGTTTCCCTTACTTTTATTCGAGTTTGAGCTTTAGTTTTATTTTTTGTCAAATTCAACGCGCAAGAAATTACCCACAAAAAGATAACGCGGTTGAAATGAGAGCTAATTAATTACGAATAAAAACGGAGAAATCGAAAATACGAGAAGAAGTGAAACGCGAGAAACTGAGACGAGAAAAAACGCAGAGAAAGAACAACTGATGATTTGAAACCAGTGTTATGGGGTGAACCTTCTGTAGGCTCCAACAATGGGCCTGATGTTAATTGGAAAATCATGTGTACATCCTAATTAGTCACATTCCGTTTTATAATAATAGGTCGTAAATCCTTTACAGACCGAACTACCAAACTAGTAGTCCGATCCATTCTATATAATGAACTTAGCAATGCAACCCTTAAATAAACTTGTTTCCCCTATCCATTAACATCAACTAAATTATTTATCCATTTCTTACTTTTTAAACGATAGATAGAAGCAAACCACTTAAACAACGTCTCTAAAAAGAAAAGACTAT
Source organism: Aliivibrio fischeri (assembly GCF_009727955.1). Classification (GTDB taxonomy): domain Bacteria; phylum Pseudomonadota; class Gammaproteobacteria; order Enterobacterales; family Vibrionaceae; genus Aliivibrio; species Aliivibrio fischeri_A. The sequence goes on from NZ_WOBR01000004.1 coordinate 795,902, forward strand.
AGACAACTTCAGCCGAATAACCAAAATACACGGCACCTAAAGCAGCGATAGGAATACCAAAGAACCATTGAGTTAATACGTCTTGATATAGGCAGAATTTCACATCTCCGCCAGCCCTTAAAATACCAACCACTAATGTCGTTGGAATTGAGCGTAAAACAATACCAATACAAAGAATCGACACAAAAGTATCAGCAAGTTCGCGAGTTTCAGGTGTTAACGCAGTAAATAAATCCAATATCCATGTTTTAGATAAAAATAAACAAAAAGAAACAGCGATCGTAACCATAAAGCCGATGATCATCATCAACATCGCTTGGTAGTATACTTTGTTGTATTCTTTAGCTCCGATATGGTTACCTACTAACACACCAGATGCATTAGCTATCCCCATTAAAAAACTAAGAGACACAGCTTCTATGGGTGTCACAACCGCAAATGCAGCTAAACCTTCCGTTCCTGTTTGTCCCATAATCGCGGTATACGCAAATAACCCACCTGCCCATAATAAAAAATTGGTAGTAGTTGGTAATGCTAAGCGAATAAAAGAACGAAATTTGTCTATCTGAAGGCTTTGAATAATCTCTTTTAAACCAAACTTTAAAAGATGACTCTTCATGATTAAATAAAGATAAAGCAAACCAACTTCAATGATAGAACTCACCACAGTAGCAATAGCCGCCCCCTTTATACCTAAAGCAGGAAAGCCTAAATACCCAAAAATCAAAACCCAATTCAGTAGTATATTCAGAGCAATGCCTATACCACTGAAAAAAGTACTCATTCCCGGTTGCTGTATCGAACGGAAACCAGCACCAAGACTCGCTGCAAAAGCAACCGCAAGCATGCTCCAACTGGTTATTTGAATATATTCAACACCAAGAGCTATAACACTAGGATCTTTAGATGCCAACTGCATAACCAAACTGGCAAAAAACTGTAGAAGAAAAATAATAATCACAGCTGAGAATGTCGAAGTAAGCCAAGTTAATGCCGTCGTTTCTCTCAGACCTTTATTATTCTTCGCTCCCCAATGTTGTGCTGCTAATAATGCACCAGCTGTCGTAATACCTGTGAGGATGATGGTAGTAAAGAAGATTGCTCGGCTGCCTACACCAACAGCTGCAATGTCGGCTTCTGAGAGTTGACCGAGCATGAAAACGTCAATAAGGCTTTTACTTGAAAATAAAATACTTTGCAGAGTGATGGGGAAAGCAATAACAAACAATCGATAAAAAAACTCACGATTTGCATGTTGTCGAACATTATAAAATAATGATTTGTTTACTGCATTCACTCTCTTCACCACTAAATTTCAGACATGAATTAAGTGTACAGAAAATGAGATAAATACTCATAAATGGGTATAAAAAAGGTTAACCCAGCTGCAAGAATATAAAAATTTGCCAACCTATAACTTTTGCAAATATTTTATGACTTTGTCATGACAATTAATATGAACAGAAAAAAGCCCCAAATCTATACATAAAATTTGAGGCTAGAGCAAAACATCGTTATCAATACCAATAATAATGATCAAATAATTAATGGCATTGATATCCTCTTTTATTTTAAATATTGAACGTGAGCTTCCATCTCTTCGCCAATCTCTTTACGCATATTCATTAACTTAATAGCAGAATCTCTTAATTTAATGTCTTCGTCTGTCTCTGGTATCCATTCAGGCACCGATGTAGGTTTACCGTTCCCATCAACTGCCACCATGATAACAATGCAGTGCGTCGTTAAACGGTTATTCTGCTCTTTAGGATCACTAGCTTGCACATCAATGGCAATGTGCATAGATGATTTTCCGGTATAAATGACTTTACCGGTGACTTCGACAAGATTCCCTACAAAAATAGGCTCTACAAAACGAATACCACCGGCATATGCGGTAATACAGTACTTCCCACTCCACCCAGCAGCTGATGCGTATGCCGCTAAATCGATCCATTTCATTACTGCTCCGCCATGAACTTTACCACCAAAGTTCACATCGCCCGGTTCAGCTAAAAAGCGTAACGTTACTTCACGTTTTGTTTTACCCATTAAAAATTCCTTTTACTGCTCTATTTGCAAAATTAACTGACTTTTTTATATTGTTTTTCTAGCTCACTCACGCCTAATCCGCTACGTTTGGTGACTTTTATTTGAACTGGAATACGTTCTTTCATCGCTTCAATATGGCTAATTACACCGATCATTTTTCCAGATGCATTGAGATTGTCTAACGCATCAAGCGCCATATCTAGCGTTTCACTATCTAGCGTACCAAAACCTTCATCTAAGAACAGCGAATCAATACTCGTTTTGTGACTAACAAGATCAGAAAGCGCTAACGCTAACGCCAAACTGACTAAGAAACTTTCACCACCCGATAAGGTTTTGGTGTCACGAACCACATCACCCTGCCATGTATCCAATACTTGCAGTTCTAATCCATCACTGGCTTTACGCTTAAGCTCATAACGACCATGCAAACGCGTTAGCTGCTTATTGGCTAAATAAACGAGGTTCTCTAACGTTAACCCTTGAGCAAACTTACGGAATTTATCCCCTTTTTGCGAACCAATTAATGAATGCAGGTATTGAATATCATCGTATTCAGACTGATACGCTTCTATTGCTTCAAACAAGGTCTTTTGGTTGGTTTTACGTTCATCATCCGAACGTAAGGCTTGAGCAATCTCACCTTCACGTTTCACCAAGCTTTCAGATAACGACTTCACTTGAGCCAATTCACTCTCAACGGTGTCTTTTGGCATTAATTGCCACTCTGTCGCTTTTGGCATTTGATAATGCTGTTCCTTCGTGTGTTTTGCGCTATCTAACAACGCACTTGTTCGTTCAATCGCTTGTTGTATTTCTGTTTTCAGATCAAGTAACTGTTGGCGTTCTTCTTCTGAAATCAAGGCTGCTTGGAACAGCTCTAGTGTTTCAAATGGACTATGCAATAATGCTTCTTTCCATACACCACTTCGCTCTGCTATTAGCTTGTCATTATTAACATGACTTTGTTTTAAGCTCGTCAACTTACCTTCTATAACTGCAAGTTCTTGTACTCGAATTTGCAGCTTTTGTTGCTCAACCTGATAGCGTTGCTCAGAATCACCCAGTTTCTCAACCATTTCAGAACGTGCGACTTTGACTTCTTGCATACCAAACAGCTCAACACGTTTTGCTTTTTGTTGTTCTAGATCTGAAATCAGTAATACGTTCTCCGCTTGAGTTGTTTTTAATTGGTTAGTTAACTCACTCAATTGCTCTGATAAATGACCATGCTCACTCTGCAGCTTTTGTTGTTGCTGAATAAACCTTTGTTGCTCCGAAATCTGTTGCTGAATACGCTGTAAATCTTGCTCTTTTTGCGTAAACCACGATTCTATTTCTGCCAATTTAGGGGCGTTAAATCCGGTTTGCTCAATTTCAGCAACCAATTGCTGTTTCAACTCAGCATCATGTTGTTGCAGTTGCTCTAATTTAACCGAATCATCAAGCTGTAACTGTGCCGCTACTTGATGTGATTTACGATCATACTCTAATCCAGCAGTGACCGTATCAAGGCGATGTTGAGCTTGTTGTAATTGGTTTTGCTGCGCTCGGTATTTTTCATCCGCTTGGCGTACTTTTTTGACTTGTTCATTAAGTGCCGTTAACAAAGCCTCGCATTCAGCAATCGATTGATTAATCGTATCTGTGTCACCCAAACTTAATGCTAATTGAGTAGCCTCTAACAAGATAGACCACTGCTGCTGAGTCGATTTAACAATATTTTGAAACTGCACGCACTGAGATTGGCAATGTTCTTGTTTTACTTTAAGTGAATCCAATTGCTCACGTACCGATTTGCCCTGTTCAACAATCTCTGCACGTTTTTGTTCAGCCTCTTTTTTACGCTGCATAGTGGCATTAAGATCAAGAGATTGAGATTGCTCCAACAATGGATGATGTGTTGAACCACATAGTGGGCAATCCTGATCTTTCATTAATTCAGCACGATATTTTGCTAGTTCGCCTTCTTGCTCAATTAATGTGGTTAAATCGATTACTTGTTGTTCTAGTAGCTTAAACTGCGAACCTAATTCGGCACGCTGCGCTTCCAACGTTTGAATCTCTTCAGATTGCGTTTTCTGCACAATCTCTAAGGTTTGCAGCTCTTTTATTGCTCGCAAATACTCATTGTTTGTATGAGTCAATTCAACACGATATTGATGACGATGAGTTAGTGCTGCGACTTGCTCTGCCAGTTGTGCTTCTGTGCCTTTTTCTTGTGATTGCTGTAGTGCAAGTTCCGCAGCTTTTAACGCATCCACTTCAGTATTAACAACAACTTGAGCTTGGTGTAGTTCCGTCTCTTTTTTCGTCATACCCGCAAGTAAAGCGTCTAGTGTGGTCTTAGCTGATGTCACTTTGCTATTTAACGCACTCACTTCTTTATCTTGCTGTAAAATATGACTAACTTGTTTCTTCCATTGACCTAAATAACGTTCAAGTTGCACATCGGATTGGTGCTTCTCAACATAACTCGCCAACTGAACCAATTTTGCAGTCACATCAGATAACGTCACCGTTAAGTGTTGTTGCTTTTTATGCCCCTCTTCATAACGTGTCGTCAGATGGGTAATGTTCTGCTGTTTTTCCTGCGACTGTTGAGTTAATTGACTTATTGTCGTATCAAGCGGTTGTATCGAATCATTGATTAAGGCTTCTAATGCTTTATTCTCAACCTTAACGCCATCAAACACTTGTTTTAGCTGTATAACATGAGACTCAAGCGTCAATTTATCACTTGTTTTTTGTTGATGAGATACCTCGGTTAAGCTCAATTCTTTAACCACTTCATCAAAGCGCTCTTGTGCTTCTTGCCACAGTTGATAAGGCGCACGCAGTTTTTCAGCGGGTTCACTTTGTGCTAAACGATGTAATTGCTCGCTCGCTTGTTTTTCTTTATCCAATGCTAATTGATGATGTTCAATCGCTTGTTGATATTGCTGCTGGTTTTTAACCTCTGCGTTCCACCACTCAACATGCGCCTGCCATTCAACTAACTGCGCTTGTTGCTGTTTTTGGTTAGCTTGCAGTTCGGTTTGCTCGTCAATTAACGCTTGTTTATCTTCTTCAGAAAGCAGCTCAACCCCTTCAGCTTTTGCCTTAAGTTCTGCCAATTTCTGTTTTGATGCGGTGTAATGCTCATGCACTTTTTCTGAGATCTGACCGTAGATCTCTGTACCGGTTAACTCTTCCAATAACCCAGCACGATCATTGGCATCGGCATTTAAAAACGCAGCAAATTGCCCTTGAGAAAGCATCATGGATTTTGTAAAACGAGAAAAATCTAAGCCTGTAATGGTATTAATTAGCTCATCTTTCTTTTTAACTTGAGTTGCTAATACTTTTTCAGAGTCCACCTCTGCAAGCTCTACGGTAGCGGCTTGTAAATTGCCATCCACTTTGCCACGTGAGCGACGCTGACTCCAAAATGCACGATACGCTTTGCCTTTCACTTCAAATTCCACTTCTGCAGAACATTCCGCAGTCCCACGTGTCATGATTTCATTGCTTGATGTTGAAATACCACCAAGACGAGGGGTTTTATGATAAAGCGCTAAACAAATCGCATCTAAAATCGTCGTTTTACCCGCTCCTGTTGGGCCAGTAATCGCAAACAACCCGTTTTCTACAAAAGGAGATGCTGAGAAATCAATTTTCCACTCACCTTTTAATGAGTTTAAATTTGAAAAACTTAGACTTAAAATTCTCATGCATCACCTTCTTGTGGATCCGTATCTTTATGTTCTACTTCTGACAGAATTTGTTTGAATTTCACTGTCATTCTTTCAGCTCGTTGCTGCTCTTTCTCTGTCTCAAACGTCTCTTGTTCTATACGTTTAGTAAAAACATCAAAAGGCGTTAACTCAGCTAAGGTTTCTGTTTTTTCTTGTGCTAAAGTTTGTTCACTGCGATTTCTTGCACGACGCAATTGCAACACTTCTACATTCAAATCTTGAGTTAATGTTTGAATGCGTTGTTGTAGATCGGAAAGATAATCTTGCACTTCCACTTCAATACATAACCAAGTTGTTTCTTCACACTCTTTAAATTGGGCTAATTCTTTTTCGATGGTTTCCAAATCGCCCTTTAACGCCTTCATTTGTTGAAACATAGGCACATTAATTGGCGTAATTTGAGTGACATCTTGCTTATCAAACTCAACCATCACCACTTGTTTTTGAGATTTTAATTCATCAAAACTTAATGGGATTGGCGAACCCGAATAGCGAATATGCTCAGATTTAGCGACAAGTTGAGGACGGTGTATATGGCCTAATGCGATGTAATCCGCCGGCGGGAAACCATCCGCAGCAAAACCATCAAGTGTACCGATATAAATATCTCGAACCGAATCCGATTGTTTTGCCCCTAGCGCGGTTAAATGACCGGTTGCAATAATAGGCGCTTCCACATTTAATTCTTTTCGTAGCTCTAGCGCTTTCTGATACAGCTGGTGATAATGCTGTTTAATCGCTTCACCGAGTGCTTGTTGCTTTTCTACACCCGTTGAGCCTGCCACACTAGTGACAACGTCACGCGGGCGAATAAATGGAACCGCACATAAAATAGCGCCCACGCCCCCATCATTGTCTGGAAGCGTTAATAATTGAGTGGACAAATCATCATTGGTATTGGCAATCACTCGTGCGTTCAAATGAGCCAATAATTGTTTAGATTCATTTAACGTTGAAACTGAGTCATGGTTTCCACCAAGCACAATCAACTCACAATTTACTTTGTTCATCTCCACCACAAATTGGTTATACATTTCACGGGCATAGCTTGGAGGCGCCCCTGTATCAAACACATCCCCTGCAATAATGACGGCATTAATGGCATTTTCTTGTACTTGCTCAAGTAACCAGGTAATGAATTGTTGATGTTCATTACGACGACTTTTTGTGAAGAAATTTTGACCTAAATGCCAATCAGAAGTATGTAAAATACGCATATATATCAACTTGTTCGCTAGATGAAGAATACTATGACTCAGTTATACCATTTGAAAGACAAACTATGTACTTTTATAAGCTTTTAAAATCAAACTATTCACTGGCAAGAGTGGACTAACCCCTTTACACTGAAGGTATATCCACTTCATATTCATCATAAAAATAAAGAGCCTTGTATTTTGTCATCACCAGAAAGCCTCACCTTTACCACCATCAATATGTTCAACTTTGTTGAGCCGCCTAATGCATTCTACGATTTTGAAAACATACTGACTCAAGATGAATGGTTGAAAAAACAAGGCTGGTTTAGAGATAAAATTACCGAATTAAACTCTGATGTAATTGGCTTTCAGGAAGTATTTAGTCCCAACGCACTAGAAGCACTAGTCAATGAGCTGGGGTACGCGTATTTTTGTACGGTAGATGAACCAAAATCTGAAGATGGCTATGTCTTTAACTCGCCTATTGTGGCTTTCGCTTCACGCTACCCTATTTTGAGTGCTCAACCCGTTATTGCAGAAAAAGAACAACTTGAGCGATTTGGCATTGAGTTTGAATTTAATCGTATTCCCGTTCATGCCAGTATCGAACTACCTCACTTGGGTATAACAGATTGCTATGTGGTGCATTTTAAATCTCAACGCCCAAAAGAGCCTGAAGTTAATAACGAGATAGATGAAGAGAATCTTTCCTCCCTCAATCAACTCCATGATGAACAATTAGGATCTTGGCTGTCTACCGTTCAACGAGGGTTGGAAGCGAATATTCTACATAACCATATTATTCAGCAACGCAAAAAAACAAGCCAAGCTGTCGTCGTCATGGGCGATTTTAATAAGCCCTTGTTTCACGATGAGTTCAAAGGCTTACTCTCTCATGAGTTGCGATTTGATAAGTTTAGCTCTGACTATTTAGCTCTATTTCAATTAAAAGACAGTTGGGATATTTATAGCGAATTAAAAGGCACTGATTTATTAGAAAAGCGTGCTCACACCCATTATCACGGAGCGAAAGGATCTGTTTTAGATTACATACTGCTTTCTAATGAGTTTGATAGCTCATTTTCTGGCAATATTTTGGAAATCATTGACTATACGGTGACAGATAAACACATTGTAAATCCAAGATTCGATATTGACCAATTCAGTACCGATCACGCTCTGGTTTCTATTACCGCCCGTATACGTCAGTCATAAAAAAAGGCGCTTCAAACAAGCACCTTCATAAACACATTAATTCAAACTGAAATTACTCACCACGGTAAGTACAACCTGCTGTACAGGTTTCTTTAATTTCGATTTTGCTTAACAGTGGTAAGTTTGGTTTTACTTCATTCCAAATCCACTTAGCTAATACTTCACTTGTTGGGTTTTCTAACCCTTTAATGTCGTTCAGGTAGTAATGGTCAAGACGATCATACGTTGGTTTAAACGCTGCTTTAATTTCAGCAAAATCAACAACCCAACCTGTATGTGGATCAACTTCACCTTCAACATACAAACGAACTAAAAAAGAGTGACCATGAAGACGACCACATTTATGACCTTCTAGTACATGTGGTAAATGGTGTGCTGCTTCAAACATGAAGTCTTTATATAGTTCAGTTGTCATTAGTTAAAATCTCTATTACCTATATTATGAAGCAGGGATAGTACTCTACTTCCCTACTAAACGACAAGACTCGTGGCACTTAAGTATATACTACCTAGCCATATTGATGTTTTTTTCGACGAATTTAGGACGAAAATTGATTCTTATCCTGAATTTTTATCTTTATAGCGTAACAACACTTGATGCGAGCTATAAGAAAGGTAATATGTCACTCTTGAAATAAAAATATTCGTGCATGTGGCACAACAATGGAGAATGTATTTAACATGACTTACGCGCCTGTAACAGACGTATTAAGCGGTAAACTAGCGGTTGACAGTGAAGTAACTGTTCGCGGCTGGATCCGTTCACGTCGCGATTCTAAAGCTGGTATTTCTTTCCTAGCTGTTTATGACGGTTCTTGTTTCGACCCGATTCAGGCCGTGGTTCCTAATGACTTAAATAATTACAACGACGAAGTTCTTAAACTAACAACAGGTTGTTCTGTTGAAGTGACTGGTACTATCGTTGCTTCTCCTGCTAAAGGCCAAGATTTTGAGCTTGCTGCAACTGAAGTTAAAGTTGTAGGTTGGGTTGAAGACGCTGATACTTACCCAATGGCTAAGACTCGTCACTCAATTGAATATTTACGTGAAGTTGCACACCTTCGCCCACGTACTAACGTGATCGGTGCGGTTGCACGTGTTCGTAACTGTCTATCTCAAGCAATTCACCGTTTCTACCACGAGCAAGGCTACTTCTGGATGTCTGCTCCACTGATCACTGCATCTGATGCAGAAGGTGCTGGTGAAATGTTCCGTGTTTCTACGTTAGATCACGCGAATCTTCCTATGGATGACAAAGGCAATGTTGATTACGACAAAGATTTCTTTGGTAAAGAAACATTCCTAACAGTATCAGGTCAACTTAATGCGGAAACTTACGCTTGTGCATTAAGCAAAGTTTACACATTCGGTCCTACTTTCCGTGCTGAAAACTCACACACAAGCCGCCACCTAGCTGAATTCTGGATGGTTGAGCCTGAAGTTGCTTTCGCTACTCTTGATGACGTAGCTAAGCTAGCTGAAGACATGCTTAAGTATGTATTCGAAGCCGTTCTTGCTGAGCGTCGTGATGACCTTGAGTTCTTTGCTTCTCGCATCGACAAACAAGCAATCACTCGTCTAGAGCAATTCGTAAGCTCTGATTTCGCACAAGTAGACTACACTGACGCTATCCAAATCCTTAAAGATTCTGGTCGTGACTTTGAGTTTGATGTTGAGTGGGGCATCGATATGTCTTCTGAACATGAGCGTTACCTTGCTGAAGAACACTTCAAAGCGCCAGTTATCGTTAAAAACTACCCGAAAGACATCAAAGCATTCTACATGCGTCAAAATGACGATGGTAAGACTGTTGCTGCAATGGATGTTCTTGCACCAGGCATTGGTGAAATCATCGGTGGTTCTCAACGTGAAGAGCGTTTAGACGTTCTTGATGCTCGTATGATTGAAATGGGCATCGACCCTGAGCACATGAGCTGGTACCGCGATTTACGTCGTTACGGCACAGTTCCTCATGCTGGTTTCGGTCTTGGCTTTGAGCGTCTAGTATCTTACGTAACTGGTATGGGCAACGTTCGTGACGTTATCCCGTTCCCACGTACTCCACGTTCGGCTAACTTCTAATTAATATTATCTCAATTGAGATAACCTAATTAGCAAGTAATTAATACAAAAATGGCGACCGTATTGGTCGCCATTTTTTTCAATAAGTATTCGTTACCAAAAACGTACTCTACCCGTATCGATATGAACAAAATTACTTCCTGGGTAATAACCGACTCCACCTGCTTTTAATGATAATGCGGCTTTTCTTACCTCAGTTAATGGTACACCTTCTAAACGAAAATCCATTGCTTTACCAAGCATATGTAAGCTTTTTTTCGCTACACCACCGTGAGACTTACCACGTAACATTTCATTTGTAGCTGGTGAGCGATATCCTGAAATAATTTGAACTTGTGTATCACAACCAATCACATTTTGAATCGCTGATAACTGATCAAATAGACGTTTATCCATCTCAATACTTTCGTTACGACGGAAATCTCGGCATAAATGATTTAACTTATGAAGTTCCGCACTTTGATATTGTCGTCCATTGAAATATTCTGTTTTTAATTCTTCACCTGTGTGTAAATTGCTCAAAGCTAACTTACGAGGCGTCTCTGCAAATTGTGAAGCAAAAGAGAATGAAGGAAATAAACTTAAACCAGCAGTAGCTGCGCCACCAAGAAGGATCTTACGGCGTAATGGACTAAATTCAGACATGCAGTAAAGGACTCACTTATAAATAGATCAATCAATAACTGAGCGCAAAGATACACACCAATTATCGATTGGTCAAATAATAAACAGTTAATTTTATCTGCCTTATGAACCCAATTTAGCTTACTTATTGAACAGTAAATGATTTTTTATCACTATCCAAACACCTAATTTTTATCAATTTCGACTTTTACTCCACTCATCGTATTTGTATATGTCATTTCTAAACTGCACTTGGTTATCTTCTCCAACCCAGGAAGTTTGATATATGGTATAAACGGATATCTGCTGATCCAACGCAACTTTGCTTGTCTCTGGTAACTCATGATAATCCATATAATCTTGAGTCGAAAAATGAGATTCTTTCATAAGCAATTGGGCAAACTCCGAGGCCTTTTCAACCCGAATGCACCCTGAACTGTATGCTCTATGCTGCTTACTAAATAGTGAACGAGATGGCGTATCATGCAGGTAAATGGCATTTCGATTAGGTGTATTAAATTTATATCGTCCTAGTGCATTGGTGTTACCTGATCTCTGCTTTAACTTATAAGGAAAAGTCTCTACATTCACCTGCTCCCAATCAATATCGTCAATAGAGATAACCTCTTTACTTAGCCATGTAGGAATAATCTCGAAATTTTGTGATTGTAAAAAATCTTTATTACTTAATGCCTTTGGTAAAATATCTTCTCGCATTATTTTTGTTGGTACTTTCCATTCAGGATTAAACACAATTGCATTTAACCTAGTAGTGAAAATAGGTGTTCGCCTTTCAGGTTTACCAACAATGACTTTACTCGTAAACACCAACTCTCCTTCTTGCCAATAAGCCATCTCGTAAGACGGAATATTCACCAATACGAAATGCGAGTTCTTATTCTCCCATAAGCGCAAACGCTGAATATTTAATGCCATGATACGTACACGCTCTTTCGCTGTCATATTGAGCCAATGTAAGGTTTTAGGGCCGATTATCCCATCTTGTTTTAAACCATGCCTTTTCTGAAATTCTTTAATAATTAAAACCAAGGATGAATCATAATGATCATTACTTTGCCTTAATAACATGTCTGCTTCCTGATGATTAATTTCACCAGAAACTTGTAAACGATAAATAATGGCGTTCACATCAGTGAGTTGGTTTGGTCTAATCAAGCGTTCTTTAATGAATACACTTTCACTGTCTTCATAGGGTTGATAATAATGAAATAGACGCTGATAGAGCTCCTCATATTGATCAGAGCTAGGTCGCAAAGCATGAGTAAAACTCACTAAATCACGTTCTTCAATTGCTTTTGTTATTCCTTTGATTGTTTCAGATTGTGGTTTAGGTAATGATGCTTCTATTCGCCCACCAAAAAACCATTTCTTCCCTTTTGCTGAAACACTGGATTGATAGGTTCTGAGATAAATTAATGTATCGGTTGCTAAAATATCGTACTCAACACCATCCATTCCTTGTAATTGATAGTAACGAGCAGTGACAGAGTCATTTAATTGGGCTAATGCCAAAAGTGCGAGTTGATTCTCAAGGTATTTTCTTGCTAATGGAGACTTCCACTTTAAAGTATCATCGCTATAAAGGTGCTGGGTTATTTCAGGGTAAAAAAGTTGTTCTTGATAATACTCTATGTAGGTATCAATCAAAGCGGCATGAATAGGCTTGCATAAAGAGGAAAAAAGCACAAAAAGAATAATTATCAATCGTCCCATATCAGCACCTATTACATGATTGGTATATATTGATCTTAGACTTCATTACGCAAATAGCAAAAAAGCCAGTTGAATAACAACTGGCTTTAAACAAACATTTTCTTATTAAAGATTATTGAACAACTTCACCACTATCGATAACAGTTTTACGAACAACCTTTGTAAATTCAATCAGTTCTTTACGGATTTCATCTTCATTAACCGTTAATAGTTCACGATCTTTCATCAGAATTTCACCATCCACAATTGTATGGCGAACATTCCCTGAGTTAGCAGAGTAAACTAACGCTGAATATGGGTTGTAAACTGGTAACATATTTGGTGCTTTGGTATCTACCACAATGATATCCGCTAATTTCCCAACTTCTAACGAGCCTATCTTATCTTCCATATGTAATGCTTTTGCTGCACCCATTGTCGCCATATCAATGACTTTTAACGGTGGCATTGCTGCACGATCTTTATTCACCAGTTTATGAACTTTCGCTACTTGGTTAAACTCATCAATAATGCTTAGTGTGTTACCTGACATTGGGCCGTCTGTACCTAAACCAATGCGCACGTCTTCATCGTACATTTTCAGTGCTGGTGATACCCCTTTCGCAGACTTAATGTTTGCACTCATATTGTGAGCAACACCCATATCCGCTTCTTTTACTAACTCAATATCTTTGTCATCAATTAAGATCATATGAGCGCCAATCAGGTTCTTATTAAGCGCTCCAATGCTGTGCATATACTCAACTGGAGACATCCCATTTGAACGCTCAGCAATCACTTCCTCTTCACGATGAGATTCTGCTAAATGAATCATAACAGGAACATCTAGCTCTAATGATAACTTGGCAATTTTTTGTAATGTTTCAGTAGTATTTGTATATGGAGCATGAGGAGCAAACGCTGGTGTAATACGAGGGTGATCTTTATATTCCTCGATAAAATTTAGAGCGTATTGAATACCCTCATCGGCATTTGCAGCATCAGCAACAGGGAATTTAATAACACTCTCACCTAAAATTGCACGCATACCAATCTTATCGACTGTTTTTGCAACTTCATCTTCAAAATAGTACATGTCAGCATAAGTGGTCACCCCACCTTTTACCATTTCGACATTACCTACATTAGCACCGATACGAACCATGTCTCGCGATACTAATTTCTTTTCTAGAGGGAATATATAACGGTGTAAACGGTCAGGAACATCATCACCTAATGAACGGAAAACCGTCATTGAAGCATGCGTATGAGTGTTAATTAAACCTGGAAGTACAATATCACCATCCACATCTAATGTGGTTTTCGCTGAGTATTTTTTAGCAAGTTCTTCTGTACCTACCGCTAAAATTTTATTGCCTTTAATCACGACAACACCATTTTCATAAACGTCTTTTGCAGCGTTCATTGTCAGTACTGTTGCGTCAGTGATCATTAAGTCTGCTTGTTGTGCAGAAGCAGCAGAAAAAGAAAATAATGAGCTTGCTGCAACGGCTGCAGCGACTAGCGATTTTCGTAAATACATGGGTCAACTCGTTATTAATAAAATTGACAGGAATGGTATACGTTATTGCTTTTATATCAAGATCATTGTGATTAATTGATATGGCACACATCACAGTTTCCTTTAAATCTTGAATTCACTCGCAGCAAGATGTCACATTTACGTGACATACAACACATAAATGAGAGTTAATTTTACCATTCAAAAGTCCTTTTATAACGTAAAGCTATATCAAACCACTTCTTATAAGTAATTGGTTTTCTTATTTCTTATTGTTTAGTTGCTCAATAAGCATACAAAACTACGCTTCTCTCTCGTAAAGATCAGACGTTATTTTTTTCTTTTAAATATATTAACAATATGTAAACATCCTGTTGAATTCTCAGTCAATAGAGAAACGTTATAGAAATCACATATTAGTGAACACAATATCCGGAGTAAAGGAAAATTATGAAAAAGTCACTTTCCAGTAAAATTTTTATAGGTTTATTCGCAGGCCTATTAATAGGTACTGCTATTCAATATATGTTTAATGGCATTGCTTTTTTTGATTCATTTATATTAGGAGCTGCCGAAGGCGTTGGTGGGATGTTTGTCTCTCTAATTAAACTTCTTGTTGTTCCTCTTGTTTATGTTTCGATAGTTTGTGGCATCGTTGAATTAAAAGACATTGCCTCTTTTGGTCGCCTTGGTGGTAAAACTTTTGCTCTTTACCTTATTAACACCATCATTGCGATTGCTGCTGCGTTAACAGTAGGTATGATATTTGCGCCAGGTGCTGATGCAAATTTAGCAGGAACGATTGCTGCTGGTACAGTTGAGTTAAAAGCAACAGAAACACCTGATATATTTTCTCTTATCACAAATATAGTACCGAGCAACCCTATTCAAGCGTTTGCAAATGGAGACATGCTACAAATCATCTTTATGGCTATCCTTACTGGTCTAGCTATTCAGGCTCTTGATCACCGCGGCGGCCCTGCAATTAAGACCTTTAAAGTTGCGAATGAAATCATGATGAAGCTCATTAGTTTAGTGATGAGCCTTGCTCCTTACGGCGTATTCGCACTTATGATTCAATTAGGTGCTACTTTAGATGCAAATACATTAATGTCAGTAGCAGGCTATGTAGCTCTTGTTATTACTATGCTTGTATTCTGGATTTTTGTTTTCTATCCAATAATGGTAGGTCTAACAACTGGTATTTCGCCAAAAACATTTTTACGTGCCGTTCGCGAGCAGATTCTATTCTCTCTATCAACAGCAAGTTCAAATGCAACAATTCCTGTAACAATGCGTACATTGACAGAGAAGTTAAACGTCTCTAAATCCGTTGCTGGTTTTGGTGTTCCACTTGGTGCAACAATGAACATGTCAGGCGTATCTATCTATATCGCTCTTGCTGCTATCTTTGTTGCAAATGCATTTGGGCAACCTATTAATTCAGCTGACTTATTCACTCTTGGCTTTACTATCCTATTACTTTCTATTGGTGCTGGTGGTGTTCCTGGCGGTGGCGTTGTTATGGTTGGTGTTATCTTGCACCAATTAGGACTTCCACCAGAAGGATTAGCAATTGTTGCTGCCGTTGACCGTATTAACGATATGTTCTGTACTTCATCAAATGTGGTTGGTGATACCGCGGTAAATACCATTGTTGCAAAATCAGAAGGCGAAATCGCAGAAACAGAAGTTGAAGATGGGGCGACATTCGCTCAAACAATGAGAAATTAATTATAATTTAGTCACTTAAGTAACGATAATGGGAGAGCAATCACGGCTCTCCCTTTTTATTTATGAACAAAGCAATTATAATGAATCGCCTTTTTATTTAACATTTTATATTTATGAACCCTCATTTATTTACATTTATTCTGTTACTTTCTCTTATTCCTTTCAGAACAAGTGCAGAGTCTCTATCACTTTACTCAATGAATACCGGTTCTTTCTTGTATCATTTAGTGCCATACGATCCTGATTCACACCAGTACTTTGGAAATCAGTATTTTTCTATCGAACGTAAATTTAGCGAAGAATCAGATTACAGTTTAATGGTTGGTACTTTTTTAAATAGCCAAGCTAACCGCTGTATGCTTATTGGTGTACGTAAAGATTGGTATCAAGTTAACGATAAAGTCGTGATCAAAGGGATTTATTCTTATGCCGGTGAGTTTTTCTTTGATGCATTCGATGATTGTGGCGATGGAGGTATTTATAAAACATCCAAAGAAAAATTTGGTGTTGGATTTGCCCCTTACATATATCACGCCGCTCAATATAATTTAACAGACTATTTTGGCGTTGAAGCCGGTTTCATCTTACCCGGAATTATCGTGATGAGTATGCAATGGAGCTTTTAACTCTACAAAAAAACCACTGAGTAGTCAGTGGTTTTTTTATTCATTCTCTATTAGATAGAGAGCTTATATAATTACTTAGCTTCTTCTGTTGATTCGCCACGTAAATTTTGTTGTACAGCTTGTAAGAAGTTACGTAATACTTGATCTTTACACACACGGTAATGCTTATGATCTGATTTACGGAAGAAAGCACTTAACTCATGCTTACTTAAACGGAAGTTAACTAATTTTAGAAGATCTAAAACCTCATCAGCTTTAAGGTTTAAAGCAATTTGTAGTTTCTTCAGAATAATGTTGTTTGTTAACTTTTCTTCAGGCTTTGGTTGTTCGCCTTCACGCTTACCACGTTTATCGTTAATTAAACCATTTAAGAACGTTGCTAATTGTACATCTTGACAGCTTTTGTAATCTTTATCGTCATCAGCTTTCAACCAGTTACATACTTCTTCACGAGTTACTTTCAGATCAGCTGCAGCAAACAATGCAATCATTTTTGAATCGTTGAAATCGAATGTGTAGCGAATGCGTCGTAGAATGTCGTTATTAGTCAAGGTAGATCCTAAATGTATTAATTTAAATTAGGTGCAGACTATAACTTGTAATCATCTTTGGTAAAAGATTTATGTGATCTATACATATAAAAAAACCCGAGAAAGTCTCGGGTTTTTATCTTCACATTAAAGATTACATTTGACGAAGAGCGTCAATACGTTTCTCAAGAGGTGGGTGGCTCATTAGCAATTCAGTTAACGATTTTTTACCGTTAATACCAAATGCCATCATAGAACCTTCTAGCTGAGACTCCTGCCCCATACGTAAACGCTCAAGAGCTGCAATCATTTTTTGTTTGCCAACTAACTGAGCAGCACCTGCATCCGCATGGAATTCACGGTGACGGCTAAACCACATCGTTAAGAAGCTTGCTAAGAAGCCAAACGCTAACTCAAGTACAGTAGACACAATGAAGTACGTCATGAAACTTCCGCCTTCACCTTCGCCCTCTTCATCGCTTGATGTAAAGCCACTTACCGCATTAGCAATCATACGAGATAAGAAAATAACAAAGGTATTCACAACACCTTGCATTAACGTCATCGTGATCATATCACCATTCGCAATGTGGCTAACTTCATGCGCTAATACCGCTTCAGCTTCATCACGAGTCATGCTGTGCAATAAACCTGTAGAAACAGCAACCAATGAATCATCACGCTTTGCACCAGTAGCAAATGCGTTCATGTCTGGTGAATCGTAAATAGCAACCGTTGGCATACCAATACCAACTTGCTGAGCTTGACGAGAAACCGTTTCTAATAACCAATGCTCTGTTTCATTGCGAGGCTGTTCAATTACCTCACCGCCCACAGAACGTAGTGCCATTGATTTCGACATCATTAATGAGATTAATGAACCACCAAAACCAAACAATACTGCCATTACCAATAAGCCAGATAAACTACCTTGTTGGATCCCCGTAACCGCGTAAACGATATTCAGAACAATACTGAATACAATCATTACCGCTAAGTTTGTTGCTAAAAACAGCGCTATACGCTTCATTTCTTTACTCCAATAATTAATTCAACCTGCTCATTTTTTGTATATCGTCTTATTGAGCAGACCCCTGATTATCGTTTCTAGCACGATAAATCAGGCATAACGATAAGATAATGTCATTTTCTATAAATACAAGGGTTTGACGCACTTTGATACACTTTCTTTATGCTTATTTACCTTTGCTCATGACTTTTTCCTTCGACAAATAAAAATCATTAATCGAGCGCCTTAGACTTTGGTCGTATTGTCATCATCTCCAATTGGTTTTACTTTAGTGACTAATTCAATGATAGACGAAAAAATCAAGGATACGACATGGCTGAGCAAGAAACTCATTTGATGGCAATTGATATGCTTTGTTGCCACCTAGGAATATCAAAAGAAGAAGCAAAAGAACAATTAGGTATTTCCTCTTCTAATGATTTACAGCAACAAATTATGGAAACACAAGAAGCATTAATGTCTTTAGACAAGTAAGCAATTTCTTACAGACACAAAAAAGGCAGCTCTTTTATGAGCTGCCTTTTTCATGGAAACTTAAAACTTATGCAGTTACTGTTTCTGCTTTAGCTTTTACTTCACCAACAGGTAATACCGTACGACCGTACTCACCGTTAATTACTTGAGCCATAGAGAAGTACATTGCACTTAGACCACAGAAAAGACCAACGTAACCAGCTAAGTGGCCAATTACTACGCTACCTGTGAAATCACGAGCAGCAAGTAATGCAAATAATAATGTTAGAGAACCAAACACTACTTGTTTTGCACGTGGGTAGTTAAATGTACCTAAGAACAAGAAGAATGTTAGTACACCCCACATAGATAGGTACCAACCCATGAATGTAGCTGAAGTAGCTTGACCTAGGCCCATTTCAGGCATAAGGATAAGTGCAACTAGAGATAACCAGAAGAAACCGTACGAAGTAAACGCAGTCGTACCGAATGTGTTACCTTTTTTGTATTCCATGATGCCAGCAATCACTTGCGCAGTACCACCATAGAAGATACCCATAGCTAAAATAGCTGTGTTTAATGGGAAGAAACCAGCGTTGTGCAGATTAAGTAGTACAGTTGTCATACCAAAAGCCATTAGGCCTAATGGTGCAGGGTTTGCAAGTTTGTTTGACATGCCGAAGCCTCAAAAAAAAGTGTAAAAATTAAAAAGGTGTTTAGGTTTAGGCGCGCAGTTTATTTCCGGGTGATGAAGATCACAACCATCATTTATGAAATCTTACATTGCATTTATATAAATCTCATAAATAAGTCGTTTTATACAAACCATTAACAAGATTAACTTATATAACTTGCTTACTTAGACTCATCATTAATTTATGATTACACTATAGCCTCAGTCATTATTTTAATAGGTAAACCAATGGAATTGGTGTTTTCGTTATTACAACAATTAAGTGTCTATCTGGTTCTTGCTTACCTATTAAGTAAAACCCCTCTCTTCTTACCAATTACAACGATTTCAGCTCGTTGGAGTCACCGTTTTCTTTGTTACATCATCTTTTCTGGCTTCTGTATTTTAGGAACCTATTTTGGGCTCGCTATTCAAGATGCCATTGCAAATACACGAGCTATTGGTGCAGTAATGGGTGGCGTTTTAGGAGGACCATTAGTTGGATTCTTTGTTGGTTTAACCGGAGGGCTACATCGTTATTCCATGGGCGGCTTTACCGATCTTGCCTGTGCAATATCAACCACAGCTGAAGGCTTGCTTGGTGGTTTATTTCATCTTTATTTTGTTAGAAAAAACCAAATTGAACAATTATTTAGACCTCGAACCGTATTAATGATTGCCCTCATTGCCGAATTACTTCAAATGACAATTATTTTGGCAGTAGCAAAACCTTTTGACCAAGCTTATGCACTTGTCTCATCGATTGTATTACCAATGGTAGTCGCAAACTCTATTGGCGCAGCCATGTTCATGAGTATCATTCAAGATAGAAAGGCTATTTACGAAAAATACTCTGCCGCCTTCTCAAATAAGGCGCTCAATATTGCCCAACGTTCGGTTGGAATTTTAAGCCAAGGCTTTAACCAAGAAAACAGCAAACAAATAGCGAAAATCATCTATGAAGAGACTGGTGTTGGTGCGGTTTCAATTACTGATAGAGAGAAAATTTTAGCCTTTATCGGTATCGGTGATGACCACCATTTACCCGATACGCCAATCGCTTCTGACTACACAAAAAAAGCGATTAAACGTAGTAAAGTGATGTACATTGATGGTGATGAACACCCTTACCAATGTTCTATTTGTGAAAAATGTAAACTAGGATCGGCACTTGTTATTCCGCTTATCGGGGCAAATAATGAGGTAATTGGCACCATTAAGCTGTATGAACCAAAACGGAAACTATTTTCTTATATCAATCTAACATTAGGTGAAGGTATCGCTAAATTACTCTCAAACCAGATCTTAACGGGACGTTATTTACAACAACAATCTTTACTTACTCAAGCGGAGCTTCGTGTACTTCAAGCCCAAGTAAACCCACATTTTTTATTTAATGCACTAAATACTATTAGTGCAGTGATCCGTCGTGATCCAACTCGCGCAAGAGAACTGATTCAACATTTATCGCAATTTTTCCGCATGAACTTGAAACAGAACATTGAACAAGTCACCTTAAGAGAAGAGCTGCATCACGTACAATCTTATTTAGAAATTGAGTTAGCTCGTTTCGCTGATCGTTTAACCGTACATATGGATATTGATGAAAGTCTATACGGTTTGAAATTGCCTACATTTACCTTGCAACCTCTTGTCGAGAACGCCATTAAACATGGAACATCTAACTTATTTGAAGCGGGTGAAATAACAATAAAAGCCTACCCTTCACATCATCAAATTATTTTAGAAGTCATCGACAATGCAGGGTTATATACTGAACAAAACTCAAATAATGGTTTAGGTACCACCATTGTCGACAAACGTTTAAAAAACCAGTTTGGCGATAATTTTGGTTTAACCATAAGCTGTATTAGTAATCAACAAACAAAAGCAACGATTCACCTACCAATAGAGAATAAAAACCATGCTTAAAGCCATAGTGATAGATGATGAACTCTTTGCTAGAGAAGAATTAATAGAACAATTAAACGAAATTGGGCATATTGATATTATTGCTGAATGCGGAAATGCCATTGATGGTCTAAAACAAATTAATATATTAAAGCCAGATGTCGTATTCTTAGATATCCAAATGCCGAGAATTACTGGAATGGAACTGATCAGCATGCTTGATCCTGAAACCATGCCGAACATTGTGTTTGTCACCGCTTACGATGAATTTGCAGTTAAAGCGTTTGAAGACAATGCGTTTGATTATCTATTAAAACCAATAGAACCAGCACGATTACAAAAAACCATTAAGCGTTTAATCCAAGCAGATAAAAAACAAGATTTAACTCCGCTTAGCCAACCAGATATCGATCTCATTCCCTGTTCTGGTCATAACCGTATTCTACTCCTTCCATCTAGTGAAATCGAAGTGGCAAGCATTCAAGCTTCCGGTGTTGAATTATTGTCTAAAACTGAAAAAGCCTGCACGCAACTTACTTTAAAAGTACTTGAAGAAAAGACCCCTTTAATTCGCTGTCATCGCCAATTTTTAATCAACCCACATTTTATTCGTGAAATTAAATTGCATGAAAATGGAACTAGCGAAATTGTCACTCAAAATGGCCATATCGCTCAAGTTAGCCGCCGTTACCTAAAGGAAATTAAAGAGAGACTGGGTATTCATGGCTAGTTTTATATTGGATTATTGATGGGTAAGCATTCTTTAAAATTACTTTCTAACCAATCAATAAATTCTTTTTCTTGCTGACTTTTAGCTCTATCTTCGCTTAATAGTATGTAGTTATATCCAGATAAACTAAACCCAAAAGGGGCGATTAAATTGCCTCTTTTTAAGTCATCCATTACTAATGGGTATGAGCCAATCGCACCACCTAATCCATCAACTGCGGCTTGAAAACAAAAATAAAAATGATCAAACATTTGAACGGAATTATCACCTAACTCTATTTCTGTATTGCCTTTAGCCCAATTACTCCACGCATTCACCCGTGTTTTACTGTGCAGCAATGTAACTTGAGATAAGTCTTGTTTTACTCTTTTCCAATATTCAGGAGAGAAAACGGGACCGACCCACTCCTCACCTAACATCGTTTGTTTATAATCCTGACGAATCTCAAAATCATCTCGACGTATCGCCATTGATAACCCAGTAGAGCCTAACACAACGGCGCCACCTGCTGTAGAAAGTCTGACATCTCCACCAACATTGTCATGAAAATTTGACAACCGTGGCATTAACCACCGCATTGTCAATGTCGGCTCACAAGACACTTCTATTGACGTACTTGTCATTTGATGCAGCCGATTAACTCCAGTATCTAGCGCATTAAACGCTTGCTCCGTATATTCTTTTAGCAACTCACCTTCTTTGGTTAAACAAACGTTCCGACCTTTTTTGTAAAACAAAGAAATAGATAAATAATCTTCAAGAACCTTAATCTGCTTACTGACAGCGCCATGCGTAATATTCAATTCATTCGCAGCTTTAGAGTAGCTAGAAAACGATGCTGCCATATGAAATACATGAAAAGATTTTAAATGCCTCATCCGTGAATTTTCCTCACATAATTAGTGACGTTATTTCGATTATAAATCTTAAAAAACACACTTACAATGCAGGCTTAAATTATTCATCGTAAACAGCATTGGAGTTATCATGGAGTTATTTAGCTTAATTATTCTTGGCGTCCTTATCGTTATAAGCCCAGGGGCTGACTTTATCCTTGTATTAAAAAATAGCATAAACCATGATAGAAATTCCGGTATATGGACAGCTATTGGTATCAGTCTCGCTATTGTTATTCACATTAGTTACTCATTACTTGGGGTCGGTTACCTAATCTCACAGAATGAACTAATATTTAATTTAGTTCGATATGCTGGTTCAACTTATTTAATTTATTTAGGAACCAAAAGCATTTGCTCTGCTAGTGCCCAAATAGACATTACTGAACAAGATAAAGACAAAATAAAAACATCCAATTTTTTTATTCAAGGTTTTTTATGTAATGCATTAAATCCTAAGACTATGCTTTTTTTCTTAAGTATTTTCAGCCAAGTTATGTCACTTGAATCCGATGATCACCTAGCTCTATTCTACGGTGTTTATATTATCACTTTACATTTTTTATGGTTTAGCTGTGTTGCCATTTTATTTACCTCAAGAAAACTGCAAACACACCTGTTAAAAATTAAGAAGAAACTTAACCAAGCCTGTGGTGCAGGATTACTTATTTTTGGTGTTCTACTTGGTGTAACTTCATAAACAATTAACGATAGGATTAGCTATTTAAGTCACTAGTTAATCCATATCAATCACCATTTAACACTGGATAATACCGCTCAGCCTCTCATCACAACCACTCACCTTTTTTGGGCGTGAACTCTTTACGCCCAACAGTATTATACGCAGCATCTAATTATAAAATTTACTTAGCTAACTCTTACAAGGAATAGATTATGCTTTGGTTTTTAACTTGTGTTGCAGCTCTTATCGGTGGTTACTTTCTATATGGTGCTTTTATAGAAAAAGTGTTCGGTATTAAAGTAGACCGCCAAACTCCCGCTCATACAAAAACAGACGGTGTTGATTACGTTCCAATGTCGACCCCAAAAGTATACTTAGTTCAACTTCTTAATATTGCAGGTGTCGGCCCAATTTTTGGCCCAATCATGGGTGCCCTTTACGGCCCTGCAGCTATGTTATGGATTGTGCTAGGTTGTGTTTTTGCAGGCGCAGTTCACGATTACTTCTCAGGTATGTTATCTGTTCGTAATGGTGGCGCTTCTGTACCAAGTATTACTGGTAAATACTTAGGTAATGGCGCAAAACACTTTATGAATGTATTCGCAATTGTACTGCTGCTTCTTGTTGGTGTGGTATTCGTATCAGCTCCGGCAAGCATGTTAACTAACCTAATGAATGACCAATTTAATTTAGGCATTACCATGACCGCAATGGTAGTTATCATTTTCGCCTACTACATTATTGCGACAATTGTTCCTGTAGATAAAATCATTGGTCGTTTTTACCCACTCTTTGGTGGCCTACTCATCTTCATGTCTGTTGGTCTTATTTCAGCGATTGCGATTTCTAGTGACCATTCAATATTAGGTGGTTACGAACCAAGTCAAATGTTCACCAACATGAACCCTAATGATTTGCCATTATGGCCTGCGCTATTCATTACCATTGCTTGTGGTGCTATCTCTGGCTTCCACGCGACACAATCGCCATTAATGGCTCGTTGTATGGAAAATGAAAAGAACGGTCGTTTCGTATTCTACGGTGCGATGATCGGCGAAGGTATTATCGCTCTTATCTGGTGTGCTATCGCTCTGTCATTCTTTGATGGTATGGAAGCACTTCAAGCAGCGGTTGCTAACGGTGGCCCAGGTAATGTGGTATACAGCTCTGCATTTGGTCTATTAGGTACATTCGGTGGCATCATTGCTTTCTTAGGTGTGGTAATTCTACCAATCACTTCTGGTGACACAGCATTCCGTTCAAGCCGTCTAATCCTTGCTGAATACTTCAACATGGAACAAAAAACATTACGTAACCGTCTACTAATGGCACTACCACTGTTTGTTATCGGTGGCATTCTAACTCAAGTAGATTTTGGTATTATCTGGCGCTACTTCGGTTTTGCTAACCAAACGACTGCGGTAATGATGCTTTGGACAGCAACGGCTTACCTAGTTCGTCATAACAAACTACACTGGATCACAACCGTTCCTGCAGTATTTATGACAAGTGTTTGTATTACTTTCATTCTAAACAACAGCCAACTAGGTTTTGGTTTACCAATGACGCTATCAACGATTACAGGTGTAGTATCAGCGGTAGCCATTGCAGCTCTTGTAATTATTAAATCAAGAAACAGTGGCGAAGTTGATTCTGAAGAAGAAAGCCTTCAATCTTAATAATCAATCAGGTTAAATAAAAAATCCCCATTAATCATTATTAATGGGGATTTTTGTATATTTAGTACTTACCCTTCTCACTTCTTAAGCGTTCAACACCTGCTAAATACAATGAGTAAACAGGATTGACTATTTATTGTGGGTTAAGACCTAATTTTTGTAATACTAATTTGAAGTTATCTTGACGCTCTTTAATGTTATGAACATCGCCAGTAGAACACGTCGTATCAGGACAACCACGGTTTACAATACCAGAAACATCATCTATAAATTGAGTCCCTTGCAAGCCGCTATCTACGTACTTTTTCAGCTCGTTATAGTAATTCCAATCAGCATATTGACCGCCTACATCATTATAAGCTTGTACTGATGTTACCCAGTAGAACAAACCTGCGATCCACTTGATTTCTTTACTCTCTTCAGAGCTACAGATCAAACCTGGGTTTGAACAAAAATCAAGTTCTGCATAAAGTGGATTTACTGGTGGGGCTTCTACCGTTACACCATCAATTGTTGTACCAATGGTGTCTGGGTCAACGTGTGAACGTCCTAAGTAGTGGTTAAGTGTACCGAAGTTTTGACGGCCCGTTGTTTGGATAACTCCACGTCCCCACCAACCACAGCCTTCAACACTTTCTTGGCTACTACCATCCCAAATAAACGTACCTGCTTTTTGGCCAACGTAGATTTTACATTCATCACGTTCCCATACTTGCTTCGACGTATCTACTTTTTCAGGCACTTCATTACAGTGACCGTTATTTGTCCAACGACCTGCATGGCCATTTACCAATAAACCACGCTCTTCAAGTACCGCATCTGGAGCAGCGAAAACAGGCGCAGGAGCTCCATACCATTTAGCATGAGTTAAAGCGCTTACTTCCATCTTATTATCACGAGGACATGAATACGCATAATCTAACCCTGAAACAGGGTTCACACCGTAATCCGCATACTTCTGGCCAAGTTGACCGCAACTCGCTGTCATCGGGTAATCCGTTGGTGCACCATATTTAATTTCAGACCAGTTGTTTTCATCACACGCATTGTAGCGAATGGTTTCTTGCATACTTTGTGCTAAGAAAGCGGCTATCGCTACTTTCGCGTATTTGATGTTTGTTTCATCATCAACGCCATCATTCATTAGCCAGAACTTATTGCCTGCAACACCAATGTTATGCATTGCATTCAAGCCATCTAAGAAATCATTCCACTTGTATACTGTTGATGGGATCCACTGAGATTGCGGTGTTTCATACAAAAATGCTTCATTGTCCATTGCATTTTCAGCAGCAGCTAATTGTTGGTTTAAAGCTTCAATACGAGTTAATGACCCTTTCTCTAGCTCTTCGCCTACATAGTACAATGGAATTTTCGCATTCTGATAACGCTCAATCTTAGCGGTTAATTCTTGGTTATCTTGATCAAATGTTAGTGCAAATACGTTACTGAATGCCGCTTTACGTAACTGAGACTTGCTAACTGAGTTCCCCATAAAATAATCTGCGGCTTGATTTGTTGGCATGTTAGCTAACATCACAGGAGTCTTAATGTAATCAGACACTTGTTTCACATATTCTAAAGCATTATGCCATTGGTCACTTGTTAGAGCCGCTGTTGTACTTGATTTAGTAAAGGCGACAAAGTCAGCTTTATTAATTGCATCTACTTTGTATAGATCTAATGTCGCCAGTAGATCAGCGCTAAATACTGACGCTTTATCCCACACGGATTGACGGCCAGAATGCGTATCGTATGCAAAATCACCAATACTCAATAACCAACCAAAGCTTGCATTAGGAGCAAGAGTGCTAAGGATTAAGTTGTGCGCTTGAGCCCAACCTTTTAAATCATCAGATAATGCATTGATAGCGGTAATATCAATATTGCTGTTTGTAATATTGATAGCGTTAGTCAATGCTTGTTTAACAGCGACAGCACCTAGAGACCCGCCTTTATCTTGAGTTGCAAGATCCAGCACATCAGAACTGATAATAAGTGATGCCGTACCTGCATTCTCAGCTTGTTCAATAACAGATACAAATGCACGTGTTAACTGATCAACATCAGCTAGCGAATCGCTATTGCTTGTCTGAATGGTAATAGTCGCAGGAGCTAATGTAGATGGACTCGCCACCACGAATGTATTTGGCCAGCCCGCGACTTCTAAACGAATAGGATCAAGAGGGTTTTGTAATGAAAGAACAGGTGCAGTACCAGGCTCTGAACCATCACAATTTAAATGAAGAGCCCATGAACTATCACTTCCTGGGATGCTTTGTGTCCAATAAACTGCTGAATAAGCGATATTTTCATGCACCATAATGTCACCATTTGTCGCATGATCTCCGCGAGTCCAGTCAGGATAAACATTGAAACTCTCACATAGCCCACCAGAAGTAACAGGATCAACATTGGTTGTTTGAATTACATCTGATGCATACACATAGCCACTAAGCATTGAACTCAATATTGCCAGAGTTATTTTATTTATTTTTTTCATAATTATTATTTCTTTCCATGTTTATATATTTCAACAAATCAAGTATCTGATTCTCTCGATTATTGACCATTGCACTCCGTGCAACTTTCTTCGAATCATTAGCTACGTATGTAACACGGTAAATTAGCCCTAACAATATCTCTGTGATTTATTAAATTGAATATGATTGATGCATCAAAGGAAATAGAAGTAATAAAAGTATGAGTGATTTATAAATGTGAAATGACTCTAAAGGTGAATTTCAGCCATTTTTTATTCTAAAATAACGATATATTCCGAAAGATAAATACATATACAGTTAATTTGAGAAAATATTCACTTTTTTCTTTAGATATAAAAAAAGGCTGAACGATTTCACGTTCAACCTTTCGTTTAGTGCTATTAAATCACTTATTTTTTCGCAGCAATCGCCGCATAGTCACTTAATAGTTTTGATAATACAGGTAACCAATTTAACGCATCAGTTGGTGGTTTAGCTAAGATTTTCTCAACTAATTCACAGTGTTGCTCTAAAGATACCGCTTCTTCTAAATTAAATAACATTGCATAAGTGTGCCATAAGATAAGGCGCATCATGCGTAAGCTATTTTGTTGTGCATTTTCAGATTCAGAAAAAGCGTGCGTCACTTCACCAAGCGCTACGGCCGCAAGACGTAACATCGCATCTAATTGCGCTGTTTGCATACGATCTTGATCCGTCGTTTCTTCTTGATCAAACGTAAAGATCTCTTGCATCGTCTCTTCTGGAACCATACGGCTAACGACACGATGGCTAAATTCTTCTAGCTCATGACGAGGCATAGTTACCAAACAAGAAAAAGTATAATCACGTTGCATAATTCAGCCCTACTTCTTCAATTTAGTAATACGTGCTTTATTTTGAATCACATTCTTCAAACGCATACGACGCTCAGCTGAAGACTGATCTTCATTTGGATTGTTTGTACGACCTTTACGATTTTTAAATGCCGATTTCGTGTTTACTTTATCAATGTAAGCATCACGGTTCTTAGGCTCATAACCCGGTTGTTCAACACGGCGAATACGCTGTTGAATCAATGTTTCAACTTGAACCACAGTTAGCTCTTCTTCACGACTAACAAACGAAACTGCATGACCTTTTTTACCAGCACGGCCTGTACGGCCAATACGGTGAACATAATCTTCTGCTAAGAAAGGCATGTCATAGTTAATCACGTGAGGTAAATCAGCAATATCAAGACCACGAGCTGCAACATCCGTAGCAACCATAACGCGTGCTTTGCCTTCTTTAAACTCTTCTAATGCACGACGACGAGCACTCTGTGCTTTATCACCATGACAAAGAACCGCTTTAATACCGTCCAGTTTTAATTCTTTTACGATCTCATTTGCTGTTTCTTTGTAGTTCACAAATACCAGCACTTGTTGCCAATTTTTACGACCAATCAGCTCAGAAAGAAGCTCTGTTTTACGCTCTTCATCTACTGGGTAAACAACGTGTGCAATGGTTGATGCTGTTGTGTTTTCAGGATCAACTGAGATACGTTTTGGTTTACGTAAAATATCACTCGCTAGCTTGTTCATTTGAGCAGAAGATGTCGCAGAGAACAGCATGATTTGTGGAGACGTATTTACTTCCATCATGATATTACGGATCGCATTAACAAAGCCCATATCTAACATACGGTCTGCTTCATCAAAAACCAAAAACTCAAGGTTAGCGATAGATACGTTTTCTTCTTCGATGTGTTCTTGAAGACGACCCGGAGTTGCCACCAAAATATCAACACCCGGCTCTAGAGCACGCTCTTGAGATGACATTTTTTTACCACCAAACACAGAGGTTACTGTCAATGATGTGTATTTAGTGTAATCAGCAATGTTTACTGCGATTTGCTCTGCTAGCTCACGAGTTGGAGCAAGGATCAACGCTCGTGCAGTACGACGAGTTGCTGATTTCTTAGAATCTAATAATTGTTGAATAACTGGTAATGCAAACGCAGCAGTTTTACCTGTACCCGTTTGAGCATTCGCCAGAATATCATGACCTTTACGTGCTAAAGGAATAGCCTTTTGTTGAATTGGGGTCAGTTTTTGATAACCACATTCAGTTAATGCTTTTACGATTTCAGGTGCAAAACCTTGAGATGAAAATGACATAAAGTGGATTCCTTAAGCAAACAGTCTATGTATTCATTATTAATTTAGCCGCGCATTATAGATGATTTACGGTGAGTTAGCGCACATTTTTTCATATTTAGGTACAAAAAAAGCAGAAACACCGGAGTATTTCTGCTTTTAAATCTATTTATGTTTATCTATTGGATTAATGTAGCTTCAAGTTTGGACGTAATACACGGTTAATACGACCAACAAGCATCATTAGTGCCGTCTTAAATACGCCATGAAGTGCAATTTGGTGCATACGATACAGTGAGATGTAAACAACACGAGCTATACGACCTTCAACCATCATAGAACCTTTGGTTAAGTTACCCATTAAGCTACCTACTGTTGAGAAGTTACTTAAAGAAACTAACGAACCATGGTCTTTATACACATAAGGTTTCATTTCTTGGTTTCGCATCTTGGCTACGATATTTTTAAACGCATGGCTTGCCATTTGATGTGCAGCTTGTGCACGAGGTGGAACAAAACCACCGTCAGCTTTTTCACACGAAGCCAGATCACCAATAACAAAAATATCATCATCACGTGTAGTTTGCAGTGTCGGCTTAACAACTAACTGATTAATGCGGTTAGTTTCAAGACCTGCAATGTCTTTCATAAAATCAGGTGCTTTAATACCAGCAGCCCAAACCATGATTTGCGCAGGGATCACATCGCCATCTTTCGTATGAAGACCTTCTGAATCTGCTTTTGTTACCATTGTTGCTGTACGAACATTCACACCCAGTTTAGTTAACTCGCTGTGTGCAGCAGATGAAATACGAGGAGGTAATGCAGGAAGAATACGCTCACCCGCTTCTACCAAGTTCACATTCAGTTTTGCCGAATCTAAATCACCAAAACCGTATGAACGAAGCTCTTTAACTGCGTTATGAAGCTCTGCCGATAATTCAACACCCGTTGCACCAGCACCAACAATCGCAATATCAACCGTCTTTTGAGTTGGATGTGCGTGCAGTTTCAAGAACTGGTTATTCATTTCTGTACGGAAACGGTGTGCTTGCTCTGGACTATCAAGGAAAATACAATTTTCACGAACACCCGGAGTATTGAAATCATTTGATGTAGAACCAATTGCAAGAATTAGGTAATCATAATCAATGTGACGAGTAGGAATAATTAAATCGCCATGTTCGTCTTTAATTTCTGCAAGAGTAATAAACTTCTTCTCACGATTAATATCGCACAAGCTACCCATTTGAAATTCGAAAGAGTGATTTTTTGCATGTGCACGGTAGCTGATAGCATCAACACCTTCATCCAGTGAGCCCGTTGCTACTTCGTGTAGTAATGGTTTCCATAAGTGACTTGCTTTACGATCTACTAATGTAACTTCAGCACGGCCCTTGCGACCTAATGTACGACCAAATTTTGTAGCGAGCTCTAAACCACCAGCTCCACCACCAACAATAACAATTTTAGTCATTACAATTATCCTCTAAAAAATAAAAAAGGTTTTAACCCGCACATTCGAATTAAAAAATTTGTGCTTACCTCACAATGCAATATCTAGATTGTCTGAAATGAGTAAGTCTTGAGGAAACAGCGTTCACGTTACGCAAAGTTGAGCAATATATGCTTCTTTTTGTTGTTTTTCGCATTATATATCTGTATTTCAGATGTTATCAAGCAGATATAGATGTTATGAAGAAGATTTTTTTAGAGGTGTAAATTAATTGATATAATTGAAAGGAAATGTAACATTATTTTAATTCTTTGGTTTAGATCAAAAAACCTCACGATAATGTGAGGTTTTTATTATGTTTCATTAGGTAAAGAGACGGTTGTTTAAATGAGAGTTTCCGCGTCTTTAAATGACTTCATCGCTTGAAGATGCTGTGAGATCTTCTTAAATTTGTGTGTTTCCTTTTCATCCCAAACAATTTGATAATAAGGTTCAAGCTCTGCAGCAGTGTCGCTGTTATCACGAATTTCATCATTTTTAGATAAAATACACAAACAGTTTGCTTTATTCTTCTCTCTGAACTTTTCTACACACTTAGTTGCAATGTCAGCATACTCTTCTGGGCGATCAATACGACCTTCCATATTCACTTCTGGATGCAGGTTCGGATTAAAAATCACTTGGCGAATACCACATAGGAAACCAATGCGCTCAGCCCAAAAACCACCTAAGCCCACACCACAAATAATAGGGTTTGGATCACCCGCTTGCTCTATCACTTTATACACTTCTTTAAGCAAATGCTGCATATCATGCTTTGGATGCAGTGTACTGTAGTTAATAAAACGGACATCTTCATCAATAAATTGAAGTTGAACTACTTTCTCATGATTACCTGGGCTAGTTGAGTCAAAGCCGTGAAGATAAATAATCATGTTTCCCCCTGTTCGGTATAAGAGTTTTCCATATAAGTGAATTTAATCTACCACGAAAACTGTGCTTTTAAATCTCTTAACTGAAGCAATACTGAGAACAGTGATCTACACTAGATTATTGCCAATTTATTTATAAATTGATGGAAGTAATTTTATTAATTTACACATTTCTCGTTCTGCTAACTCTTGGTAGCAAGTGTTTTTGAGTAACTGATGGCCTAATGAGAACCACAACACTCCCATAAAAGTAACCCACGGAGCCCAATGAATCACAGCTCGCCTCCACTCATCAATATTTAAACGACGTTTTTGACAATACAATGAAATAACATCATCCATATCAAATTGGTTAGCAATAATCATAGATGTGAGATCTTGGCTGGGGTCACCCATCGACGCGTATTCCCAATCGATAAGACCATAACCATCTTCTTTAACAATAATATTATATGCACCAATATCGTAATGGCATAAGCAATGAGAAAAGAAAGCTTGCTCATCTTGCTGGGAGAAATACTCAAAATACGCTTTCATCTCCGATGTTTGATTTTCTGGCGCAATTGAATTCCAATAATCAATAATTCGATCTTTTAAACTCATCGGCTTATTTTTTATTTGTTCACTTAACTTATCTAATGAAACTTGATGAACCGAACACAATAAATCAACAGCGACATCTTGAGCTTTATCTAGTGCAATAACCTCTCCGTCAAGCCACTCAACTAATAGCCCCTCTTCATTTGCTCCATATACGTTCGGAGAAAAAGATTCATCAGATAACGATTGTAGAATTTCATGTTCTTTCGCCCTATCCGCCCCCAAAATCTGTGCTTGTAGAGATATTGGACGCCAGACAAACGAGCCTTCCTTTGCTTCAACTTTCAAACACGCATTGGTTAATCCACCGCTTAGAGCAGAAACATGGGAAATAGTTAAACCAAATCCATTAAATTGTTTATCCATAAAATCTCGTTATATCAGTGAATTAGAATAAGCGTAAATCGAGTTTAACACATAGCCATAATAAGTTTGATCATGAGACAAAATCACTCACAAAAATGATTTTACAAATTGATTAACTTTATCTATTCAAACATTACAAATTGAATTATTATCCGCGCCCTACGCGTCTCTTCAGGCTTAACGCTTTGTCATTCCTTATAAGACGTTTTTTCTTTTATACCTCTCAAAATAAGCAGTTAATCAAACACTTAAAGTAGACTGGTGTTGTAATGGATAGGCTAAAATGTCCTCTAACGCTTTATATACTGATTTATCTGGCTATTACGATTTAATGTGTGCTGACATTGATTACCAATCACAGAGTAACTTTGTTCGTCGTATACACCAAATCTTTGGTAATCAAGGAAGAGATTATCTTGACTTAGCGTGTGGAACTGGCCCACATGTACATCATTTTATTAATTATGGCTACCAAGCAAGCGGTTTAGACATTAACCAACCCATGCTTGATATTGCTAAGCAGCGTAACCCTGATGCGAATTTTATTTTGCATGACATGAGTAATTTCAAAGTTGAAGAACCATTGGATTTAATCACCTGTTTTCTTTATTCCATTCATTACAATGCAAATATAGAAAAACTGAGTGAATGTATTGCAAGTGCTCATGCCGCATTAAAGCCTGAAGGTGTGCTTTGTTTTAACTCTGTAGCTAAAAACAAAATCGACAATCGTTCATTTGTAAAACACGCTGCAGAACATGACGGTAGCCAGTTTAGCTTTCAATCAGGTTGGAACTATTGTGGCGGAGGTGAACAACAGCACCTATTGCTGAAAATAGAAAAGACAACAGATGGCGTAACAGAAATTTGGGATGATAAGCACCCAATGGTTGCCGTTGATTTTGACCAATTAAAAGCCTTGCTAGAGCCATACTTTGATGTTCATATGTTTGAACATGATTACGAGAAAATCACACCACTTGAAGCCTCATCAGGCAATGCCATCGTGGTATGCGTGAAAAAATAGCACTCATAAAAAATCCGCCATTATCGGCGGATTTTTTTATTCTGATTTATTGATAATCAAAATTATAGATAGTTAGCATCAACTAAATCACTAACTTCGACTTTCTTCACTTCTGAACGTGCATCTAACCAATTTGCTACTGCTAATTGCTCTTCTTCTGTTACTGAACGGTAACGCTCTGTTGAACAAATAAAGCCTTCAAATAGCTCAAGACCACCGCCACCAAAGCACAAGTCAATGCTATTAATGTAGTCAATAAACTCATCCACGAATACATCATATTGATCGAAATCTTTAAATTCAGTAGTACAGCTCACCTCGAAACCAAGAATCGCAAACTCACCTAGGTACAGTTTTTTACGAATGCGGCGATTTTTGTTTTCTAACTTATTCAGTTTCATCGTTTTTCTCTCATTTGGTGGATGTAGTCTCTTTATACTCCTTTCGGCTCCAATACCCAAGCTTTGATTGAAAATAAATGCCATTAAATAAAGTTCTCTTCTCATCATAAGAAAGTTGAAATTTTGTCGGCATTATTTTTTCTCTTATCTAGTATTAACCTGCTTAAATAGGAACCGAGCACCATAAAAAATAAACCATTAAACAACAATGAATTAGAGTTAAATAATTATAAAAACCAAACAAATAGAGAAGTCTTATTTTCTTCTTTTTACATATAAAAAAGCATTAAGAAAACCCATTTATAAATAATTATAAAACCTTTTAAATGAGCGAAAATTTTAATTTCAAACCATAAAATAGCAGTGTAATGTGCGCAATCTATAACCATTATTAACCTTCAAAAAATGATTAAAAAAATAACTTTAATTTTCTGCTTAGTTATATTGATAACGCTTGCTTTAACACTTGTTGCATCAGGAAGTTTCTTAAAATCATATAAAGAAAACAACATGACGCATGCCAGTAAGATTGCACTTGATGTGACTCAAGCTAATTTTAATTCGGCAATAAATGGACTTTATGGCTCAATAAAATCCTTATCTGCCGCCTTAGAATTAAACCCAAATCAACCATTTGACGAAAAACTGATCTTAGGGAACATACAAAATATCGTTGAATCAAATGACGCATACAGAAACGTCATCTTAGCCAACCTTAATGGGGATGTTTTTTCCGTTTCAGCAAATGGATGGAATAAGAAGTTCAATGCGATCAAAGGTAATAGAGAATGGTTCAACTCTATTATCCTAGATAAAAAAGAAGCCAATATATCCGCACCTTATCGCTCAAACACTGGGAACTATGAAATCACAGCGAGCGCTCCACTTCTATTTAACAATCAAATCGTTGGAGTTATTGCTGTTGGGGTTAACTTAAACGCATTAATACCTAATAGCGGCATTGAATTCGCACTAACAACTCAAAGTGGTCATATTGTTGCTATTGATAACAACTCACCTGATTGGCTAAACAAAAATCTATTCGAAATTAGACCAGAATATAAAGGAGTGACAGACAAGCCAATGTTTATTGATGCTGGGGATAACGAGTATTTTAGTTTAACGAGATTACCACTTTCACATGATCTTATTGGTTACGTGTTCACAAACCAAACTAGCACCTTTGAAAATGCTCAAAATATCCGAACAGCGTTAATCAGTGTTTTAGTTATTCTTGGTTTGGTTTTGACTCTTGCTCAATTTATTGTGGTTCGTAAAGAGCTTTCACAGATCCCAAATGTAGTGAGCAATATTCAACTGATGGCGAGTGGTGATTTTACTAATCTATCCATTCCTAAAACAGGAAACGAAATTGATTTAATCACAGAATCATTAGAGAGCTTACAATCACGTATTTCTGGTGTAATGACAACAACAAACACCATTATGTATAAGCTATCTGAACATCAAGAACAAATCTCTGAGGTGACTAACAATAACGTTACGCGATCTGAATCTGAGCTACAACACATCGATCAAGTCGCTGCAGCTATTACTGAAATGGCTACCACAGCAAACGATATTGCCGCGAATGCACTATCTGCTGAAGGAGAGACGAGCACAACCTTAGTTCTTTCCTCTGATAGTTTAAAAACGTTACAAGAGTCCTCTTCTATCGTTGATCGCGTTTCATCATCGGTTAAAGAGTCATCTTGCATTATCGAAGAGTTAAAAATCCTATCAGACAACATCAGCTCAGTGGTTGACGTTATTGGTAATATTTCAGACCAAACAAACCTACTCGCTCTAAACGCTGCGATTGAAGCGGCACGAGCTGGTGAGCAAGGGCGTGGCTTTGCGGTTGTTGCAGATGAAGTGAGAGCTTTGGCGGTTAAAACACAAGATTCAACAGCCAATATTCAAACGATCATTGCGACTCTACAAACAGAAGCGACAAGAGCCGTTGATGCGATGGAAAACAACTTACAGTTAACCAACGATTTAGCGAAAATATCGGATAAAATTGAAGACGCATTCAACAATATTTCAGAGAAAGTAACTCTGCTTGTTGATATTAACTCATCAGTTGCGACCGCTTCTGAAGAGCAATCAATCGTAAACCAAAACATCGCACATAATGTGGAAGACATTAAAAACATGGTGGTCGACAACTTATCAGGTGTGACTCAAGCGATTGACTCAAATACAGAAATGGTTGCCTTAGTTGAAGAATTAAAAGCAGAAGTCAGCTTCTTCAAAGTGTCTTAATCAATATATTCAACGCAAAATAAAAGCCCTTCACTCAACGAGATGAAGGGCTTTTTTATGATTCTAAGTAATTAAGAGATTACCAACCTAGTAGGCTTTTCTCTTGTTGCTTACGGATTTCAGTTTCATCAGCCCACTCGATTAGACCTGTTTCTAAATCCATTAAACGCATTGTCATTTTGTAGTATACGTCTTTGTCGCTGCCTGCATTTTTCACGATGCTAGAAAGGTTGCCGTAAAGCATGTATTGAGCACCAACCATTTTACCAAACTGAATTGCTGTGTTTTGGTTTACTAGCTCATCATTGTTTTGGAAGTTAAGTTGTGAACGAACTGCTTCAACTCGATCCATATCTACAAAACGGAACTTACCAGAGTTAAGTAGTTTAGTGCTGATTGAATCTGTTACAGATTCAGTATCAATGTGTTCACTTGTTTTGTTTTTAATGCTTTCAACAAAAACAATTGGACGATTACCTTGAGTAATTTGAGCAACAGCACCAGAAGAAAGCATGCTCTCAGTCATCTCACCTGCGATTTTTTGTAAATCAGTTGAACCGAAATCTACAGTTGTTGTTTCAACAGCTTGAGCATCGCCATAGCTTACCTTGTTTGAACAACCGCCAAGTAATACAGCCAAGCTTAATAATGCAATAACACTTTTCTTCATTTTGTTTTTACCTCTAGTGAGTCTTTATCTTATAAAAGAAACCATACCCTTCTACATAAATAGCTGACCAAATAATGTTAATAAACAGTGTGGTCAACTATTCATAGAGATGAGTATCAATCTAATGTGCGAATTTGAACACGGAACTGAGTTGCTTCAGGCTTCATAGCCACAGATTGAATGCTCATTGTATCTAAACCACGAACAACAAACGTACGCCAAGGAGAGTCAGAACCGTTAACCTCTAAACCTTGTTCATCATACCAGTAAAAACGGTATTGAAGCTGTTGATCACCCGTAAATTTACTTGTAACTGACACAATACCACGCACCAAGCCATTATTGTCTTGTGTTGTGATCTGCTCTACCGATAAACGGTTACCCAATACGTTATCACCAAAGACAACTTTTTGAGTGCTGCTATCAACACTGATCCCTGCTGTTTGACTTGAACTACACGCAGCCAAAGCCAATGGTAACAAAAGTGCGATAAACCATTTTTTCATTATATTTCCCCTAATTGTTTATGCCACCAAGTGACGGCGTTTCCTTGTCTAGATGACCAGACGATAACGGTATGTCCTTCCTTTACTGTAAAGTCTAGTTCATTTCCTTGATATTGAATTTGATTCTTTCCGGGCTCAATACTCATACTTGTTACACTTATTTGTGCCGGTAGTGTTTGCCAGCTACGTGTATCAGGTTGTTCTGTTAATGTATTAAAGATAGTAAAGACCGCATTAACCAACTCTTCTTCTTTGCTGTTTCTTGATGTTTTTCTTAATTCATCTTTAGCAACAACACGTAAAGCTTGGCGGATCACCATTGCAGGAATGCGTTCATTAAGATCGTTCTTCGCCATTAATGTTACATCAGCAACTTGATCACTCGCTAACGACTTACCATTCACTTTTAGTGGCGGAAATACCTGACGTTTGGTGTTTTTATAGTAAGGCAATGCTAAATTATATTGAACAAAATTACCTTGGCTATCCCACATAGGTAAGCCCAATCGCCAATCAGACAATGGCGGTAAAATACCTTGTTCATCAATAATAATCACACGGCTATCAGAGCGTTTTGGTACTTGGTAAGCACCGTATTGCTTCTCTAACATTTTGATATCGTTACGCATACCCAGTTTACGAGCAACACGTTGAACCGATTCAATCACCGTTTTATTATTCGGCGCTACTGCTAACGCTCGTTTATAATCTATATAAGCATCATTTAAAGAACGATTGGTTTCATAAAGCAGACCTGAATAATAGAAAAGATAGCCATTTTGAACCGCAGCAAGTTGATTACCCACATCTGGATAATTAGCTAAAATAGCCCCTACGTTGGTTTTAACGCCCTCTTTTCTTGCTTCTTTTTCAGCTTTTTGTAAATCCTTTTCTCTGTCTCTTTTCGCTTGCTCTTGAATATAGTTCGCTTTACGAACCTCAACCAAAGCACCTTCTAAATCATTATTTTTTAAATAATTTAAAGACAAATATAAATGCAAGTAACCTAACTCATAATCCGCTGGTTTATAGTCAATTAAATTATCATTCGTGACTAAAGAACCCACTTGATTTGCTGAATCAGAAACAGAGATAGTCGCTTGATCACTTTGTACTCTTGCAGCTTGCTCTGCTACTTCAAAATCCGTTTTACTCTCCGCATATTGCTCGCTTAATAAAGCAATACGACCAAGCTCCATATTATCAAGAATTGGGCCACCCACTTCCTGCTCTTCAAGAGTATAAGCTTGTTTTGCTTCACCACTTTTCACTAATTGATAAACATCATTAGTTTGAGCTGAATAATGACTAAACAAATTGCCAACAGACATATTTGCGCAGCCAGAAAGCAGCAAAGCAAAAGTAACTATTGTGGATTTCTTCAATATTGAATTCATTATTATAAGAAACTCATCGTTGGAAAAGTAAGGCTCCACAAAAACAGGAGCCTATATATGATATCTATTAGCTTAGTAGCATTGGACCTAGAGGACGACCGCCAACTAGGTGCATATGAATATGGTAAACTTCTTGACCGCCATGAGGATTACAGTTAACGATTAAACGGTAACCATCTTCAGCAATGCCTTCATCTTGTGCAATTTTTTTAGCTACAGTAAACAAACGTCCCATCACCAATTCATCTTCTGGTTCTACGTCATTCGTAGTAGGGATCAATTTATTAGGAATGATTAATACATGGCTTGGCGCTCTTGGATTAATATCGCGAAAAGCCGTAACTAAATCATCTTGATATACCACATCCGCAGGAATTTCTTTACGAATAATCTTACTAAAAATTGTTTCTTCAGCCATGAAGCGCCTCCAATAATACCCAGAATTCTATTTTATTTTTTACTTTCACTTAGTATGCGTTACAAATAGCTCAAAAACAATCACTTGAGAAATAGTAAAAGCAATCATCTAAAACCCAAACAGAGAACTCACCCGAAATAATGTAAAAATTTTAACAGTTATTGTTAATTTTATAGACAAGGTCGCAATTTGTGTGACGAGTTAATCATATCATGAATAATCACTGTAACCATTTTAAGACTCGCAAGCAAAAAAGTCATCATTGCACAATCTTAATACCCTTTTAGATGAAAGAGAGATACAACATGAACAGTTCGGTAGTTCGTCGCATGTACGCAGGATTCTCCTTAATTGTTATCCTATTTATTACGACGGTTATCTTAATGCTCAACGGAACGAGCAATATTCACAAACAGATGCAATCTGTCTCTTCAGAATCCATGCCTTTAGT
This sequence comes from Aliivibrio fischeri, assembly GCF_009727955.1. GTDB lineage: Bacteria > Pseudomonadota > Gammaproteobacteria > Enterobacterales > Vibrionaceae > Aliivibrio > Aliivibrio fischeri_A. The sequence goes on from NZ_WOBR01000004.1 coordinate 836,106, forward strand.
GAGCTTATCAAACGAAACAAGCGTCTCCTTACTTGCTGCTGATAAGTCATTTAAAGATTTCCTTACTACTCGCGATCCTATTCAAATGCAGCAAGCTCGTGAGCAATTTTCTGTTGCAGAAACCAAATTTAAAAATACCTTTAAACAACTTATCAATACCGCTCAACAAAAAAACACGGGCGCACAACAACGTTCAGAACTGGCTAAAATAGAAAGCGCTTATTTCAATGAAGCAAAAGTAGCAATGGATAACTACCAAGCCCTACTGACTGCTGAAGATGAAAAACAACAAGCGATCCGTAACTTTCAACGTCTTTACACTGAGTTAAGTGTACGCATGAAAGAATACATTAATGACCAAGAAAGTATCGCTGTTAAGATGATGGCGAAAAGCTACTTCGTGAAACTAGAAGACGCAGAGCTGATTACCTCGGATGCATTAGCAAGTAACGATATCGCATTGGTTAATAAAGCCGTTAATCAAAACAAAAAAGCGGTTACGCACTTAAACTACGCTTACCGTGGGCTAGCAAACCAATTGCCTGAGCTAAAAGGCACATTTGATGATTCAGTAAAACAATTCAGTGCTGAAGTAGGACAAAAAGAAGGGATTCTAAATACTCACTTTGCCTACCTAACGGCTAAAGATGCGTTGTACACCAACATCTCAAACCTTGCTCAGCAAATTGATAAAGCCATCACCCTACTAACTTCATTTAATCAATTAGCAAACCAAGATTTACAAAACTCACTGCAACAAGCAGACACCATTTACCAACAAAGTCTTTATAAAGGGATTGCACTGGGTGTGGTTGTTTCTCTGTTAGCGACCTTTATTGGTTTTAACCTAGCGACATCAGTTCGTACTCCACTGCAAAATATGCTTAAAATCTTAGAGTCATTAACCTCTGGCGATATGACTCAGCGTATTGAAACCAAGCGAAATACCGAATTTAGCCGTGTATCTCGTCATATCAATACCCTTGCTGACAACCTACAAAAAGTATTAATTCAGTTAAGTGGAGCATCAGACGAACTGACTGAAGTTGCACAAAATAACAACGCAACCGCAGAGAAAGCGAAACAACAACTGCTGAACCAACGTGAACAAACCACAAGCGTTGCAGCGGCAATGACAGAGATGGAACACTCGGTTGTAGAAGTTGCCTCAAGCTCAGAAAGTTCACTACTAAAAGTACAAGAAGTAGAAGCCGCTTCTGAGCACGGTCAACAAGTCATGAAAAACAACTTAGAGACCATTGAGCAACTTTCTTCTCGTTTAGATGAATCAGTACAAGCCGTATCAAACCTACAGAAAGTAAGTAGCGAGATTGGCTCAATTTTGGATGTGATTAATAACATTGCTGAACAAACCAACCTACTTGCACTTAATGCCGCTATCGAAGCAGCTCGTGCCGGCGAACAAGGCCGTGGCTTTGCGGTTGTTGCTGATGAAGTTCGTATTCTTGCTCAACGTACAGCAAAATCCACTTCTGAAATTGAAGTAATGATTGCTAACCTTCAATCAAGCTCAAAAACCACCACGACAGTGATTGAAAGCTGTGTTGAAGACATGCAACAAAGCGTCACTCAAACCAACGAAGCCAATAATGCGATGGTGATGATCCAAAACTTAATTGAAGAGATCAGCCACATGAGTAATCACATTTCTCAAGCGGCAAACGAGCAAAGTGCAACAACAACTGAGATTGCACGTAGCTTAGAAGACATCAGCCACATTGCTGAAAATAACCAAGAAGCGATGAACGACATTGCTAATGTAAGCCAAACATTAAATGAACTGGCTCACCAGCAAAGTGATATTGTGCATCAATTTAAAGTGTAATTATCTTAGATAAGCAATGTAACAAACAAAAAAGGTGGATAAATTATCCACCTTTTTTATTACGCTTTGCTCTAAAAACTAACGATTAACGAGAAAACAGTAAATACGATTTTGCAGGAATAAAGAAACGTAAATTCCCTTGCTGCGGTGCATGATAAGTTTGAGAAGTATGCTCTAACCAAACTATATCCGCCTTAACCGCGACATTTACTTCAATATTATGTTCAGATTTATTGATAGCGACTAAACCACGCTCGCCTCGTGCAAACACCAAGTGCTCATCACTGGCTTCAACTTGCGTTTGAGTTTCGCCATACATTTCATGATAAAACCCAATCAATTGAGTCATGCGTTTAGAGCACCACTCATCTTTCCAGCGTGGATTACCTTCCGTATTTTTAAATCCACTGATCTCATTCTCTGAGTAAATAAGCGGAATGCCACCATCACGCCCAAACAAATACGCATAAGCTAGCCATTCGTTTTCTTCAGACATTACAAGGTCTTGAAACACCTGGTTATTAGGAATGTCGTGAGTCGTCGCAAAGGTAATTGCACGTAATGGAGAAAGTGCCATGCCGTAGATATACGGGTCTATCAGACTAGTTAATGACCCTTCACCCTCTAGCGCTTGATACAAGGTATTAAACAGAGGGAAATCATAAGCACCTAATTTGGTTTCTTGTAAATATGGGCTTAAAAAGGTTTCGTACTCTTCTTTTGTTGCACCGCCATCGGTAATGATCTCACCAAAAATATGAATATCATGCGTGATCTCTTCATCCCACACTTTCTCAAGATGCTCAAGACTCATGTGTTTTGCAGCATCAATCCGAAAACCTTTCACTCCTATGGCTTTTAACGCTTTTAAATACGCACGTTGCTGTGCAATCACATGTTCATTATCGGCTAATGTCGGTAAACCGGGATCGTGTGGACCACCTGAAATACGTCCGTTTTGCACTTCCCATTTGTCATTCCAATTCTCAATGCCAAACGCTTCAACAAAATCGTTCTCCGTAAACAAAGACTCAGATAAATCACCAAATAAAGTTAATGCCTCGTACCTTTCAGGATCTTTAGCATAGTCTTCTCTGTCCCATTGATTTGGGTATTCTAAATCAGCTCGAATATCCGATTCATTGGCCATGTGATTAAACACCACATCCACATAAACCCAAATATTAAGCTCAGTTAAACGTTCAACCATGCGTTTAAAGTCAAACGTATCGCCAAGAGGGTTATCAATCAAACGGTAATCTTGAGGTTGATAACGCTGCCACCACTTAGTTCCAGATAGTAAATTTAGAGATTTCATGGCAGGAGAAACAAGCACTGAGCGATAACCCAATTGAGCAATTAATTCAGCTTGTTCAGTAATTCGTTGATAGCTCCAATCAAAAGCGTGAAGTATCACGTTACTCACGATAGGAACCGGATCGGAATGCTGCTGTGTTGCTTGACTCATTTCATTATTATCCTTTTTTATGATGTGAGCCAATTATAAAAAGGCCGTTTTTCGTTGCCCTCCTCCCCATTCTATAAAATACAGTAGGAGTCGAAAGGCGTAGAATGATAATTATCTCAATTACAGATTACTTAACACAACAGCCTACAATAAATAATCTGTTTTATAACAATAGATTATCTTCAATTGGAATAAAGCGATCTGCCGCATCAATGAGTGAATTAGCGGTTAAATCTGCCACGCCATACACTTCAACTTCTTTATTAAAACGTGACTGAATTCGCTTAATGAGTAAATCAAAATCCCCATCACCAGACAATAAAACCACAATATCCGCCTGCTCAGCCAATTCAATCGCATCAAGGGTGATCCCTACATCCCAATCGCCCTTTGCCGAACCATCACGACGCTGAATAAAGGGTTTTAACTTAACATCAAAACCAATACCACGAAGAATATTATGAAACTGTTTTTGTTTATCATCGCTACGAGCAATAGCATAAGCGTTCGCTCCCACCACGGTTCTTCCTTCGGTTACTTTTGCCCATAGTGCGTTGTAATCGAAATGACGCTGGTAGACATCACGCGTGGTGTAATAGATGTTTTGCACATCAACCAAAATTGCTACTGTTTTCATAATCATTCTCTTAGGAAATTCTCTAATGAGTCTATATGAATGACATCAATTTAGGTATACTTCGCGCAAATTTTGTAAGAGAAAGACGGTAAAAATGACTAAAGGCTATTCTTGTATTGGTTTAGTAAACCCAAAAACACCTGAAAACGTAGGCTCTGTAATGCGCGCTGCGGGTTGCTATGGCGTAAACTCTGTATTCTACACAGGGAAGCGTTATGACATTGCTAAGCAGTTTTGTACGGATACAAAAAGTCAGCATTTAAACCTACCGTTAATCGGTGTTGAAGATCTAAGAGACATCGTTCCTCTAGATTGCGTGCCTGTTGCCGTTGATTTGATTGAAGGCGCAAAACCACTGCCAGATTACAAGCACCCACCACGTGCGTTTTACATTTTTGGCCCTGAAGATGGTACGCTGAAAAAAGAGATCACCGATTTTTGTCGTGAAACAATTTACGTACCTACCAATGGGTGTATGAACCTTGCGGCTGCGGTAAACGTGATCATGTACGATCGCATGGCAAAAGGCGACAACTTCTCAAACCATAAGTAATCTAGATTAAACTGGATGAATAAAGGAACTCGACATGTTTGATTTATCACGTATTTCGGGTTTCGAAAACGCATCAATTACTCAGACTGATACGCTACAAACTTTGTGGGGCGGTTATGGGGAGTTGGTGCGTTTGCATTTATGCAATGCCCCTACTTCCTCGATTATCATCAAACAAATCACGTTACCCAAACCTAAAGTGCATCCTAAAGGTTGGAATACGGATCGCTCGCATCAACGTAAGCTTGATTCATACCAAGTGGAACTCAATTGGTATCAAGATTATGCCAACTCAGTGTCACTGTATAACCCTGTACCCTGCTGTTTATACGTAGAGCAGCATGATAATGAACTCGTGTTAGTACTTGAAGATTTGGCGATCGCTGGCTTTCCTCTTGTAAAAACCGACGTATCATTAGATGAAGCCAAAGCCTGTTTAACTTGGCTTGCGTATTTTCATATCGAGCACTTAAACACACAACCAATTGGGTTATGGGAAACGGGTACTTATTGGCATTTAGACACTCGCCCTGATGAGCTTGAAGCCTTAACAGATTTACCATTAAAAGACGCTGCGTTTAAGATTGATCGAACACTTAAAAATACTCGCTATCAAACTCTTGTACATGGTGATGCGAAGTTAGCGAACTTCTGTTTTTCTGAAGATGGAAAACACGTCGCTGCAGTTGATTTCCAGTACATAGGAAAAGGCTGTGGCATGAAGGATGTGATTTTATTTATCAGCAGTTGTATTCCCCCTGAACAATGCGCAAAGCTTGAGAGCGAATTACTCGATCACTACTTTGAGCAAATCAAACACGCATTAGGGGAAAACCAATTAGAAACAGCCCTTGAAATAGAAGCAGAATGGCAACCTCTGTATTGCATCGCATGGGCTGATTTCCACCGCTTCGTAAAAGGCTGGAGCCCTGAGCATTGGAAGATAAATGAGTATACTGAGGGGCTTAAGTTAAGGGCTTTGGGTGAGTTGGGGGAATAAAGGATATTACAGTTTTGGGGTAATAAAGGCCGTGGCGAACGGCCTTTATTTATACTTTCCATAAAAGCATAGAGTCAGGTAAATAACCTAAGCCCTCAAAGCTAGCGACAAAAGTTAAAGAGGCCCATCAAACTATGGCAAAGTAAAATACCAAACAGCAGTAGAAGAAAGAATGCCGATAAAAAAACTTGATATTATGGATATAACTCCTTTTAAGAAAGTGCGTTTATTTGATTTTTTAAGTTTTTTAATAAGTTTTTCATCGCCACGATTAAGGCAAACATATGATAAAGGCATTATATTTTGCAAAGATTTACGGCACAAAGAACCAATAAAAGAGCTCACATACAGGATAAAAACTAACAAAACAAAACCAACTAATAATAATTGTAGCAACTCATTAAAAGCTCGCTCTGAGTTAGAAAAAACCACATCGTGTTCAAGTAGCCAATACAAAACAAAAATCATGGATGCCGCAAATATATTTTTACTTAACATCGCATATTTATTAATGTATTTTTGAAAGTGTGAAACGATTGGACCTTCCGTTGCAACGTCTAATGACTCAAACCAATCATCAATTAGCCGCTTAAATGTTTGTGCGACCATATAATCAATGTAGTTAATTTTCGCCTCAGCAACTGCAACCATATTAAAAGAATTACTTGAAAATACATCTAACATCCCATCATTTTGCCACTCTTCATAGTGAGATATTAAAGAGCCAATTCTGATCGATATATTATAACTTTGAGTCGTTTGAGTTACAGGCAGACGAATTAGAAAATTATATTCTAAATGTACATACTTCACAGGGCAATTTTTAGAAGGATCAAATGCAGAAAAACGAGCAAATGAACTAAACCTTTCATTATTATCTTCTTCATAATAAATAGTAATCGTACAATTATTTGTTACAAGATTATACTGTTCAAATGCTTGATTCATTTTACAATTCAATTGAACTAAATCATTCATTTCAACCTGATATCGATTCTTGTATTGTTTTCCAATTTCTTCAGTTTTTCCCGTAATTTCATTATACAAAGATTGCATAACTTGAAAACTAACTGGAACTTTATTTCCTTTTACCGTTTCAACTAAAATATCTGGATTAAATTCTGATGTATTTATTAGCTCTGACACTGTTATAGACCTATATGTTTTTCTTATTATTAAGACAGAAATGATACAGCAAATATTTAAAAAGACCTATAGAGTCAGAGACGGTCTTAGAATAAATATGTTTCTAATAATTTCTAAAACATTACTCTTGCTGTGTAACACCTTTAGTTTTCATAAATCAATCACTACAGTATTTCACAGTTATAAACTAGTACTAACAAAATACTACTATTTCTTACTTAATAAGCTAGCTTCAACCTGACGATCTCTTCCCTTAAAGAATTCAAAGCAGCTATATATTACGCTCCCCCATCCTAAACACGCCTTTACTCTTTATACGCATCAAAAAATAATGACTTTAGATAAGCAAATCTAATGCAGTTTATTGTATTGAAATCTCACCCAGTTACATTAATGAGATTTAATTTCAACCAATCAATAACTTATGCAACCTAGCAGACACCTAATTACGTTGCTCGACTCGGTTTTCCTAATGATTAATTATTAGAGTATTTAATCTAATGCGAGCTTGATCACGGAGACTAGATTACAAAACAAACAAATATCACGTTTTAATTTTCATAATTAGTTTTTAATGCGCACATAACAACAAACAGCTAGGTGAAATAACTAATATGGATAATAAAGTAAGTATATTAAACCAACCAAAACCATTTAAGATGATATTTTTCATTGAATTATGGGAGCGATTTGGTTACTACGGCCTTCAAGGGATCCTCGCCGTCTACTTCGTAGATAAGCTTGGCTTTAGCATGCAAGACTCCTTCGTTACCTTTGGTGCATTCGCTGCCTTAGTGTATGGGCTTGTCTCTGTTGGTGGTTACGTCGGAGACTATGTTCTAGGAACGAAACGCACCATGGTGTTCGGTGCAGTTGTTCTTGCTTTGGGTTATTTTTTAATGGGCTTCTCCATTTTAAATCCTAACTTTATCTATTTAGCCCTTGGTGCTATCGCCGTTGGTAATGGTTTATTTAAAGCAAATCCATCCAGCCTATTAGCTAAGTGTTATGAAAAAGGCGATTCACGCTTAGATGGTGCATTCACCCTTTATTATATGTCCATTAATATTGGCTCTTTAGTTTCCCTTTCTATAAGCCCTGTTATTGCCAATAATTATGGTTATGAATACGCATTTATCATCTGTGGTTTGGGTCTTATCGCTAGTTTATTTAGCTACTTTTCATTGCGCAGCACAGTGCAAGGGATTGGCTCTGAACCTGATGCCCTGCCTCTCAACAAAACCAAAGCGCTTATCGTTTTAATTGGTACAGTTGCATCTACTCTAGTGTGTGCATGGCTATTACAAAACATCATGATGGCAAACTTAGCACTTGGTCTAATCGGTGTTGGTGTGGTTGGCTTCTTCTTAAAAGAAACGTTTAAAGAAACAGGTGAACAACGCAACAAAATGATTGTGGCTTTCATTCTTATGCTACAAGCGATCATTTTCTATGTGTTATATGCTCAGATGCCAACATCACTTAACTTTTTTGCCATTAATAACGTCCACTCTGAGTTGTTTGGTATTGATATTAACCCTGTTAGTCTACAAGCGTTAAATCCATTCTGGGTGATTTTCTGTAGCCCTATATTGGCTTATCTATACACTTACTATGGAAACCAAAACAAAGACTTATCTATGCCAGGTAAATTCACTGTTGGTATGTTTATGTGTGCCTTTGGTTTCTTATCTGTTGCAGCCGCAGGCAACTGGTTTGCTGACCAAGCTGGTATGGTTTCGGTTTGGTGGATGATATTGGTGTACTTATTCCAAAGTTTAGGCGAGTTAATGATCAGTGGTCTTGGCCTTGCGATGGTGGCGAGTTTGGTTCCGCAACGTTTAATGGGCTTTACAATGGGCGCATGGTTTTTAACTCAAGCCGCTTCTTTCATCATTGGTGGTTATGTAGCAACATTCAGTGCAACGCCAGAGCATTTAACCGATCCTCTGGATACACTGCCTGTTTATACTGAGCTATTCCAAAACATTGGTTTTGTTACTTTAGCAGTCGCTATTGTAATGGCTGTTACTGCACCAAAACTAAATAAGATGATGACAAGCTCACAACCAGAAAACGCTGAATTGGTTGAGCAACCATAAGCATTTTTAGCTAAGTTAACTGACAAAAAAGCAGAATGAATTTTAATCCTCATTCTGCTTTTTTATTGTGATTTCAATTTGTCGTGTTCTTAACTATTAATGTATTAAACTCAAATTACTCAAACGGATTCACCTTCATATTACTTAAGGTAAATGCGTAAACATCCGCCATTAAATCCATCGATTTCGAGATTGGCATTCCGGCACCATGACCGGCATTAACATCGATGCGGATCAATACAGGATTATCGCCTGATTGCTTAGCTTGCAACTCAGAAATAAACTTATAAGAGTGAGCAGGAACAACGCGATCATCATGATCAGCGGTTGTCACTAATGTCGCAGGATATTCTACGCCCTCTTTCACGTTATGCACTGGTGAGTAGTTTAATAGGTAGTTAAACATCTCTTCGCTTTGTTCTGAAGTACCGTAGTCATACGCCCAACCTTCACCAGAAGTAAAGGTGTGGTAACGAAGCATATCCAGAACACCAACCGCTGGCAGAGCAACTTTAAATAGCTCTGGTCGCTGAGTCATACACGCACCAACCAATAAACCACCGTTTGAACCACCACGAATTGCCAAATGTGATGAGTCGGTATATTTTTCTGCTATTAAGAACTCTACTGCTGCAATAAAGTCATCAAATACATTTTGTTTCTGTTGCTGTGTTCCTGCCTTATGCCACTCTTTTCCATATTCACCACCACCACGAATATTAGGAATCGCGTACACACCGCCAAGCTCTAACCAACTGGCCATTACGCCACTAAAACTCGGCGTTAGGCTGACATTAAAACCACCGTATCCATATAGAATCGTTGGGTTACTACCATCAAGCTCAATGCCTTTACGATAAGAGATAAGCATTGGGATTTGCGTACCGTCTTTTGATGTATAAAACACTTGTTTCGATTCAAACTTCTCAGAATCAAAAGGGGAAGCAGACGCTAAATACAGTTCTGTCTCGCCAGTTTTTACATCAAATTGATAAATCGTTGGTGGTGTAACGTAGTTAGTAAAGGTAAAGAAGAGCTCGGTTTGTTCTCTTTTACCTGAGAACCCCGTTGCTTGGCCTTCACCCGGTAGTTCAATTTCTCGTAATAGATTGCCTGAAAAATCGTACTGCTTCACTTGGCTAAGTACATCAACCATATAAGTTGCAAACAAGGTACCGCCACCAACGCTTATATCTAATGGCTGTGGTTGTTCAGGGATAATGTCAGTCCACTCACCGGTAACAACATCATAAGATACCACTTTGCCATTAGGTGCATTTAGGTTCGTGAACATCAGCAGGTGTGTGTCTTCATTCTCAATCACATAGGTATCTGAATCCGTATGATCAAGCACCGTTAATCGATATGAACCGTCTCTGTTTAATGGTTCGATAAACAGTTTATTACCCGATGTTGATATAGATGCTGAGATCACTAAATACGCATCATCTTCCGTTGTATAACCACTTACGTAACGGTGTTTTTCTTCTTCACTTCCACCAAACACCAAAACATCGTCGGCTTGTGGTTTGCCTATCTCATGAAAATAGAGTTTATGCTGTTCTGTTCTTGCAGATAATTCACTGCCTTCTGGCTTATCATAGCTTGAGTAGTAAAAGCCTTTTGAACCTAACCATGAAATGCCAGTAAATTTAGCATCGACAATTGGCGCTTCAATTTGCTCTTTGGTTTCAGCATTTAATACGATGATTTTGCGCCAATCACTGCCCGCTTCTGAAATCGAATACGCGACTAATGAAGCATCTTTTGAAAAACTAACAACACTTAAAGAAGTCGTCCCCTCTCCGCTGAACGTATTTGGGTCAAGAAAGACTTCAATATCTTTCCCTTCTTTTGAACGATACAGAACACTCTGATTTTGTAAGCCATCATTTTGATAAAAATAGGTGTATTCACCACGCTTAAATGGTTGTGACGTTTTTTGGTAATCCTGACCTTTTGCGATTAAATCTCGGATATCGTCACGAAAATCAATGTGAGAAAGGTAATCGAAAGTGACGTCATTTTGTTTATTCACCCACGCTTCTGTTTCTTCACTTCTGTCATCTTCGAGCCAACGGTATGGATCAGCAATAGCATGAGAAAAATAGTGGTCAACGGTTGAGTCTTGTTTTGTGAAAGGATAAATCATAATGCATCCCTATTTATAATTAGTTTGTGTTATCTGTTTGTAGAATACGCCCATTAAAAATAAGAATGCAACTGTTTGGTGGTTTAAGACTAGTTATTGATACCGAGAGCATTAAGGTTCAATCAAAACCAATCATTGACACTTTTTATTCGTTTAGAATGTTTATTAAACAGCGACTTTTCGTAATTTATTTTTATGATATCTAGATCACATTTTTTATAAAATAAAGAAATAAGTTTGTCGACAGATTGACAAATTCGCTCTATTTTATCGTCGATTCAGGTTAATCGTGATCTGAATGTTTTTCGAGCATTACATTACTTACAAAAATACGTCCGCACACAATATTTATACTCTATTAATTTAAGTTGAACCCGTCTGAATTCCCTCAGCACGGGGAATTATTGGTGCGCGCACTTAATTAAATCTGTTTTTATTACGGACAATAAAAATGAAAAAACACTTCGAGCTTATCGATAAACCCACCTTTTTCGGCGCAATCTTACTGCTTTGTGCGGTTGTAGTTCCTTTACTGGTATTCCCAGCTGAAGGTGCCGAGTGGATTGCCGTAGCTAAAACATTTATGACCGACAAACTGGGCTTTGCATATTTAGGGCTAGGTTTAGCGGCATTTTTCTTCATGATCTACATCGTGTTCTCTGATATCGGCCAAATCAAACTGGGTGATCCAGATGAAAAGCCTGAATTTGCACTGGCGTCTTGGGCGGCAATGCTATTTTGTGGCGGTATCGGTGCCAGTATTTTGTACTGGGGTACGATTGAATGGGCATACTACTACCAGAACCCTCCGTTTCAATTAGAAGCTGGCAGTGAGGAAGCAGTACGTTGGGCGGCGACTTATGGTCTTTTCCACTGGGGTCCAATTGCTTGGTGTATCTATATGATCCCTGCAATTCCAATTGCTTACTTCTTCTACGTACGTAAACAACCTGTACTGAAAGTATCTGCTGCTTTAATGCCTGTTATTGGCGAAGCAAACAGCTTTGGTAAACTGGGTAAAGTTATTGATGTACTGTTTATCTTCGGTCTATTGGGCGGCGCAGCAACAACCTTAGGTTTAGCAGCACCACTTATCAACGAAGGTATTAGCTACCTATTTGGTATTCCTGCAACAACAGGTAGCCAGATTTTAGTACTTATGGTTTGTACCGCTATCTTTGCTTACTCATCGTATATGGGTATGGACAAAGGCATTAAGATTTTAAGTAACATTAACTTCTGGGGTGCATTAGGTTTACTGCTGTTTGTATTAGTTTGCGGTCCAACCATCTTTATGTTGGAAACAGGCTTAGACTCAATCGGTCGTATGCTATCTAACTTCTTTGTGATGGCGACATGGGCTGAACCGTTTGGTGGTATGGGTACGTTTGCAGATACGCACTTCCCACAAGACTGGACGATTTTCTACTGGGCATGGTGGTTAGTATTTGCACCAAGTATGGGTCTGTTCGTTGCTCGTATTTCACGTGGCAGAACGATTAAACAGATGGTTTCAGGTGCAGTATTCTTCGGCTCTTTAGGCTGTGCAATGTACTTCATCATCCTTGGTAACTACGGTTTATCACTGCAATTATCTGGTGAATTAGACGTTGTTGGTATTCTTAATAGCGAAGGCGCAACCCGTGCTATCTTCTCTATTTTAGAACAACTGCCATTCAGTACTTTTGTTATTGCTGTGTTTACTTTGTTATGTGTGATTTTCACTGCGACAACGTTTGACTCTATCTCTTACATTTTAGCGTCAGTAGTACAAACAAATGTAACTGAAGATCCAATGCGTTGGAACCGTCTGTTCTGGGCTTTCACCCTATCATTCATGCCATCTGCATTGATGTTTATGGGCGGCCTAGCAACATTACAAACAGCAGCGATTGTTGGTGGTTTACCTCTATTAGTTATCGCTATCATGCTAATGATCTCTGGTGTTAAAGCAGCCATGCTTGATTTATCACACCAAGATAATTACGTTGATCCTGTTATCAACATTTCTGACTTACCAGATGTTGATCCATGGAGCAAAGAAGGCCAAGCATTGGCACGCTTTGAACAGCTACGTGATAACGCAATTGAAGCGGCTGATCTTGAGCGTGAAGCAAACGATGCTATTTGGATGCTGAAAAAGCAATTACGTAAAGAAGCATTAGCTCGTGGTGAATCAAGTGTTGATTTAGGTGATGCACCTGATGAGATCATTGAAAAATTACGTCAACTAACTGATGACTCGACAAATGCTAAAGAAGCGAAATTAGCAGCGTCTGAGCTTGCTCAAGAAGCACGTGTTGCCTTTGATGCACTGATGCGTCAGAAAGTTGAGGAAGAAGCACAACAAGCAAATGAAGAAGCAAAATTGGCGATTAAAACAAGATTGAACACACCAAGCTAATCTTACATTAACTCAAATGCTAAATATGAAAAAACCGCTGAACTTCCAGCGGTTTTTTTATGTCAATGTAACGAATTATCTGTTCTATTTATTCAAAGAACGCTGGATGATAGTTAACTTCACCCTGAGGCATTTCAATTTCTGTTAATGGCAGACTTAAAAAATACTCAGCAGGTACGCCTTCTAGTATTAATTTTTCATCCGACTTAAAGCCAAATCGTTGATAATATTCTGGTTCACCAAGTAACACAGCCCCTTCCGCACCTTGCTCGATTAATTGTTCAAGACCTAGACGAATTAAACGTGAACCAATACCTTCACTTTGATGCTCAGGTAATACCGAAACAGGCCCTAAACCGTACCATTTCGAATCCTTACCATTAATTAATACAGGTGAAAATGCTATATGCCCAATGATGGTGTCACCCTTCTCAGCCACAAGTGACAGAGTAAGTGCATTATTCTCACGTAATCGTTCAATGATTTTATGCTCTGTTGGTTTTGCACCTGGAGCATGATGCGGATGGTTTTCAAACGCTTTATAAGTTACGTTTTCAATTGCTTTATGATCGGATTCTTTTTCTATTCTAAATTTCATGTCTATCTCTAATGTTTTAAACCGTTTTTGAAGGCGCACCACTTCAAATAAATCATTTGAAATAAAACACCTTCCGTTTACTTGATAAAGCATAGACTATGAAGCTTTAGACAGGTCAATAGATGTTTTTATAAACTTCGCACTATATTGAATTAACAATGCAAGTTAAGGTATTCATCTCATTCCTAATACTATAGCAGCGATACCTGATACCGAACACATCACCAAAGACACCTTTCTTATTGTTCCTTTATCGATTTTATCCACCACTTTCATTGCGACCAGATAACCGATAACCGAAGCCGGAAGTAATGGCAATGTAAGATATAAATGATTCAAGCTCATGTATCCCGCAGGTACTTGCACTGCAAGAGAAATAAAACTACTCACAACAAAGAAAGCAGATAAGTTAGCTCGAATAAGGTTTGCTTCTTGATGTTGTAATAACAGGGCCATTGGAGGGCCTCCAATACCTGAACTGGTACCGAATAGACCAGAGAAAAAACCTGCAATCGTCATTCTTGAATTATTTGGTTCAATACGAAATGGAAGCAAACTAATCGCAACAGCAAGTAATACAACCACACCAATCCAAAGAGACAGCAGTTTTGCATCTACGTAATAAAGCAATAAACCACCAAATACAGAACCGGGAATCCGACCTAAAAATGCGTACCCTAAGCCCCGAAAAGACACATTCGCTTTATGTTTATAGGCATTAATAATGGATAAGAATAAACCGACAATCACTATTGGGGCAGGAACGTAATCAGGAGAAATTAAAAATAGCAGTGGCGCAGTAACAATAGCAAGTCCAAAACCAATCGCACTTTGGACAAATGATCCTATAAAGATAAGGAACATTGCAGATAATAAACCAAGATCCATCAAAGTCGGCTCCATAAAAAATGCCTTCTGAATAAAGGCTAAACAGAAGGCATTATGAACCAGATTTAATTACTGAAACAGTAAAATCAAATAAATGAATCTAAATCACTTATTCTACTGATTGTAGGGTTTCCCAAGTAACTTCACACTCGCCCTGCTCAGTTGAAATAAATGCTGAGTCACCTGTGATCATCACTGAAATATCCATCGTTCTTTGAAGTAATGCAGCAAACGCTTGAATTTGTTCCCAATCAAAACGCACAACATCTACTGAGTAAGCAGAAAATTTACTTTGGTTTTGTTTCCACCACACTTCTGATTTTGAGTTGAAGCTATAAACTTTGGTTTCTTTTGACTGACGCGTTGCTTTTTTCATGCGATCCGCATCTGGTTCACCCGCATCGATCCATAATGAAATCGTGTCATCATATTCACGAACCCAAATATCAGGTTCGTCAACTTCTGATAATCCTTTAGTAAAGGTTAGGCCTTCTCTTGCATTTAAACAAAATGCTAATACACGCGCCATCATGCGTTCTGTGTTTTCTGAAGGGTGCTGAGCAATCGTCAGATTCAATGAATCATAATGATCACGATTCATGTCTGTTAAAGCGACGCGAAATTTATAGATGGTTGGTTTAAGAGCCACAGGCTTTCCTAACAATATGAGAATTGCGTGCATTGTACCCTTTTCTTGTTGCTATACCAGAGGTGTCTGATTTTTCATAAAAAAAGGCCTCACAGTGGTACCTGTGAGGCCTTAGGATGCTGATAACAGCTGTACTATGGCTATTATGATGAAACAACTTTAAAGAAATCTAATTCTGTTTTTTGTGCGACAGCTAATTTCGATACTTCATTCGTAGCTTGTTGTGTCTGATTAATTGCTGATACATTTTGAGTAACTAGATCAAAAGTTCGTATTGTATTTTGAGCAATCTCTTCTGTTACATGAAGTTGTTCTTGTGATGCTGTAGCGACTAACGTACTGATATCCGATATATTATCAACTGAATCTGAAATCTGTGTAAAAGCAGTTTGAACATTTTTAGCCAAGCCCATTGATTCTTTAATGACATCGACATTCAACATGATATTGTCGTTAACTTTTTCTGCTTGTGATTGCAATTTAGTAATAATATTTTGAATATGAAGTGTTGAATCTTGTGTTTTTGCGGCTAGAGTTCGAACTTCATCGGCTACAACAGCAAAACCTCGTCCTGCATCACCCGCTCTTGCCGCTTCAATTGCCGCATTCAACGCAAGTAAATTAGTCTGTTCTGATATAGAGTCTATTACATCAGTAACTTCACTAATATTAAGTGTATCAATTTTTAACTCTGAAATAAGTTTTGCTGTAACTTGTATTGAATTATGTATACCAGTAGTTTTATCAAGCTTATCTTTAATTGCTTTACGACCATTTAGCACACTATTTTTTGTCTTTGCTACTTCATTTTCAGCATAAGTTGCGTTTTTTGTTACTTCTTTTGATGTACTTGACAACTCACTAATTGCGGTTGAAATTTCTTCAATTTGGGCAAGCTCATTTTGAGCGTTTTGAGCTGTTTCTAACATAACGACTGACACTTCTTCTGATGCAGCTGAAACGTTATTTGAGATAGAGTGACTAGTTGTAACAATTTCAGACATTTTGCGAGTTAGTAACGTAACTGAACGATAAATTCCTGTATCTTTATCAGAAGAAGTTAACTGTTGAGATAAATCACCATTAGCAATATTAGATAAAATTTCAGATATTTTAACTGGTTCACCTCCGATTGGTTTGTAAATTAAATAAACAACACCATAATAGATAATAGGCAACATAATTATTAATAGTACAAAAAGAATTAATATGGAATCAAAAAGCATGTTTTTGCTAGCATTATAAATATCATTTTCATACTCATATACCGATATGGTTAAATTGTATTTATCAATTTTAGTATTAGACGCAACAAAATAATCACCTTTATTATTATCAAATAACCTAATATACTTACCGTTAAAACCATCTAAGCCTTTAGCAAGAACATTGATATTTTCACCTATATGTTCTTCATTCTTTGCTGTAATTACATATCCATCATGTATAAAAGTATAAATCTGATTCTTATTTGACAACTTTAACATTGCTTTATTCAGAGTATCTTGTTTTATACCAAATGCGAGTGCAGCAATTATTTCTTTATTATCATTAAAGACAGGGACAGCAAATGCAAATACACTTAGATTATTTGCATCCTTATATACTTTAGTTATGACTTTATCTTCACCAGAAAATATCCTAGCGTACCATTCTCTTCTTGATTCTTTCGCATTTAAATTTGATAAAATCCCCCCAAGACCAAATACTCTACCATCTTTAAACCCTATAAATGCATTTTCTACATTATTAGCTTCAGCCAATAAGTTTAAACTTTTTTCAGTAGCTTCCTCATCAAAACTACCATCATCTTTAAAATAAATAGAAAATGAATTTAAAGATGAAAAATACCCATTTATTTTTTCCTCAAGTGAAGATGCTAATAATTTAGAACGGTCATTAATAGACTCAATCGCTATTTTTTCATTGAAATTATAAAATGCTCTATATCCATTCACTGTTAATAAAGTTGCAACCACAACTACCAATAAAGATGAATAGACTAGAATCTTATTTTTTAAAAGCACCTTTACTCTCCATATTATTTAAATGATTTCATCATTACTTTATAATTTCTAATGCTAATATTTTCATAAATTTTCATATACTTAGCATTAGAAATATCTTTTTCTTTTAATAATTCTTCAGTTTTAGCTTTTAAGAAAAGTCCATATAATGTCTTTTCTTTCAAATCTAACTTACTTAAATATTCTAGTGATTTGTACGGGTCACCAATTGATAACTCATATGCCGCTAGAGCTTCATATGTTTTATCATTATATCTTTCTACCTTTATGTTTTTCAGATCAGAAAGAAAATGGCTATTTAATTTTTCGATTTCCAATTTGAGCACAGGATCTTTATAATATATATCGTATAAATAGAATAACTTCACTATATACTCCATAGAAAATATATATTGATTACCTATATCAACATTACCAGCTAACTCCAATTTTTTAATATTAAACTTATTAAATAAGTCCCCTTTAGGATCTCCTATAGAAGATAAGAACAAATTAAATGCTTCAGATTCATTTGGTAGACCATTATAAAATAATGTTAAATCTTCATGTTCGTAATCAAGTAAAATTCTTTCCTCTAAATTCATCATCAATAATAAAAATTCGGATTTACTTATCTTCCCACTGTAGACTATTTCAAAATAATTCCCTTTTAAATTTTCATCATAAAATATAATCTTTCTTTTCTTGAAATTGATATCTAATACTCTTGAAGATATACTCTCAAAATCATTAGATGAAGAAAAATTTATATTATGATTTACGGAAAAATGCCAATTAATAAAATTTAATAGTCCTTGTTGCTCTGAAGAACTTTTATCGTATTTCACATATACGATATTATTACAATTAATTGTATCACAGCGATTATCTTCAACTTTTTCTAATGAACAATAATAAAGACCGACCATAAATATAGATACCATCAATATGGTAAGAAAAATATTATTTAAATTAACTTTTCTTTTAATTTTTCTAAACCAAGAACCATCTTCCTTAATAGTACGTGATTCATATAAATATCCCTTTTGAGGTATTGTTACTATTGGAGATTCGAGATTGTTATCTTTAAATAATTTTCTTAATTTGAATACGGCTTGGACAACAACTTGATCTGTAACAACACTCTTCCATACTTTTTCTAGAATTTCTTCTTTTGAAAAGACAACCCCTTCATTTCTAATTAAAAAACTTAATAAACTTGACTGTTTCCCCTCTATTAAATGCTTCACTTCATTTATTTTTATACAATTTTGCTCTTCTAAAAAGATCACATTATCATATATTCTTACTTTCATTTTAACAATTCTACACAAACATATTTAATAACCATATTATAGCATTTATGTAACTTTCTCATTTGTCTTTGTATTAAGATATTTAGTACCATCAGTTAAGCTAACCTTCCCTATACCTCTTTCAAAAGCCATCTCTATTACTTTATAAAACCAATATTCATCCTTATTAATTGTGAACGTACAGTGTATATTTACACCTTCCAAATTAAATACATGTGAATCAATTAAATCTGTAAAACTACCAATAGAGTGCGAAATATATGTTTTATTTATTTCCATTTAAATCCAATAATTACAAAGTCTAATTAATAGTAAATGAATAATTAAATCATTCAATTTTAGAAAAATAAGAAATCACAGCCAAATAAATTAATTCTTCTTCTGTAACATTTTTCTTTTTTGACAAAATATTAATTAATTTCAAAATGTCTCCTTTGATATGTAGTTTCATTAAACAACCTTAAATATGGATTTTTTATGATAAATATTCAGTAGTAAACAATTCTCTACAATAAAGATACTTTCTGAATCAAATAAAGTTAAAACAACAATACCAAGATTTTCTTTAAAAAAAACACCAAAAAAAATAAAACGACTAAATTTAATATCACTTATAAATCAATAAAAAATTAAACCATGCATAACAATATGTTAGAACTCAATTTTAGATTTTTTTCAGATAAATTAAAAAACTAAATCAAGAAAAAAGGCCCCACAGTGGTACCTGTGAGGCCTTAGCGTACTTATAGGGGAAAGTACTTTTTATTCGTTAATTTATTCTATGAACTCTTCTCTTAGCTTAAATCAACATTCTTTGTTCCGAAGAACCAAGTTGCAAGAAAGCCAGCTACATATGAGATGACCAAACCTGCTGCAAAGACTAGCATTCCGGCAAAGATACCTGCGTTAGATGTCATAAGAGGTAGAGCAACGATACCTGATGGACCAAATACAGTATTCAAACCTACTGGTAAGCCCATGTATGAAACTAAGCCGATAAAGAAGCCACCTGCTGCACCACCTACACAAGCAGTGATAAATGGTTTCACTCGTGGAAGTGTTACACCGTAAATAAGTGGCTCACCTATGCCTAAAAAGCCTGGGATAATAGAACCTTTTACTTGAGTACGTAGCAATGCGTCTTTATTTGCTTTTGCATACAGAGCCAATGCCGCCCCCACTTGACCTGCACCTGCCATCGCAAGGATTGGGAACAGTGAGTTAAAGCCTTGTGCATCCATTAGAGCAAAGTAAACCGGTACAAAGCCTTGGTGAATACCAAACATTACTGAGATTAAAAACAGACCCGCAAGAATTGCACTACCAATTGGGTTGCCGTTTAAGTTCATGAATAACCATGACATACCTTGGAATAACACACCACCTATCGGCATGATAACCACAAAGGTAACCGCACCCATAATAAGTAACGTCACAACCGAAGTTAAAATCATATCTAGGTTATCAGGCATGTATTGGCGAACTTTCTTCTCAACGCCAGCACCTATAATAGCGGCAATCAATACACCAATAATGTTACCTCTTGGATCAATACCATGACCAAAGAAGTCCGTCATACCAGAATAAATACCAGAGGTTGCATCAGGGTTATAACCAAGTACAAACAATGACGCTAGGATTGCACCATTTACACCTGAACCACCAAATGCTTGTTGTGCATTGTAGCCAATTAAAATACTTAAGAAGCTGAATAAGCCTTTACTAAAGACTTTCATATAAAGAATTAAATCCACCAGATTCGCATTTGGTGACTCATTACCTATGATATAAATTTGATCAAGTAAGGTTGCGAAACCAAGTAACAGACCAGCAGCAATGAACCCCGGAATTAATGGAGTAAAAATGGTAGCAAACTTGCTCAAAAAACGTTGTGCTGCGCTGGTTTGTTTTTTCTTTAACTTCTGTTTATGTTCTGATGCAACGTCTTTTAAATCTCGACTTTCGGCCGTTGTTGAAGCTGAGTTATCTTCCTCTCCTTCCATCATTTCATTCATCATCTCAGCTGCCGTTTGTGCTTTACCCGGACCTAATACGATTTGAAATTGATCATCACTCTCAACAAGTCCCATCACACCTGCAATACGTTTGATAGTGTCTCTATCTGCTAAATTATCATCATGAAGGGTAAGGCGCAGACGTGTCATACAGTTTCCACACTTAATGACATTTGATTTGCCACCAATTGCGGTCAGTATCTCTTGAATCATGGAAGTGGTTATTTTAGCCATCTTCTGTTCCTTTTTAATTTGTTCGTTGAGGTACCAACCTAGATAAAATTTGCTTCATCCAGATTGGTATAAGGCCTTGTTACCAATTACTGGTCTGAAAGTGCATTTCGAATAAAGCCATTATGTTGTGCTAATTTTGCTTTCGCACTTTGTGCATCTAACCCTGACAAGACCATTAAAATGGCTGTTTTACAATGATTATCACATTGAGATAATGCTTCTGAAGCTTCGACTTCTGAGCAACCTGTTGCTTCAATCACAATATTTTTTTGTCGTTGAACTAATTTTGCATTGGTTGCTTCTACGTCAACCATTAAGTTTCCAAATACTTTACCAGTGCGGATCATCGCCCCTGTTGTTAGCATATTCAGTACTAATTTTTGTGCTGTGCCCGCCTTCATTCGAGAAGAGCCTGTAACCACTTCAGGGCCTACAACAGGTGTCATGTTAATATCTGCAAGCTCTGTCATTGGGCTATTTGGATTACAGCTTAGTGTCGCAACCGTTGCACCTACTGATTTCGCATATTCCATCGCACCAAGTACATAAGGTGTTCGGCCACTTGCCGCAATACCAACTAAAACGTCTTTCTCATTAAGACCGAGATCTTGTAGATCCGATGCGCCTAGTTCACGGTTGTCTTCAGCATTCTCAACCGCTTTTAAAATCGCTTTGTGTCCACCAGCAATTAAGCCAACAACTAAATCAGGGTTTGAACCATACGTTGGAGGACATTCACTCGCATCCAAAATACCTAAGCGCCCCGAAGTACCTGCACCGGTATAAATCAAACGACCGCCAGATTGAAAAGCAACGGCAATAGCATCAACAACATCCGCAATTTGAGGAAGAATCGCTTCAACAGCTAATGCGACTTTTTGATCTTCTTGGTTAATAACAGTTAGCATTTCTACCGTTGATAACACATCGATATTTTCACTCGCTTTGTTACGGCTCTCTGTTACTAATGTTGTTAAATCGATTTTCATAATCTGTACTCTTTAAAAGTTAAATGCTTAATTTTGATGCTTGCTATCATAAAGAATAAAAAATTCCATAAAGTGACCAAAATCACAACAAAAGTTATTCTAAACTCTCAAAATAGATGGAATAAATACATTTTAAAATTAAGTAAAAACAGTTCAACAAACGGTACAAATCATTTATATACAATAAGTTACAAGAAGATAAAAACAAAAGAATAATATAAGAAAATTTGGAATAATTAATTCAATAAAAATGAGATGGAATGAATATTTTAGAAAAGATACAGAACCAAAGAAGCAATTTATCCTCAAATGGGATTAAAATTTTGGACTTTATTCTTGATGATCCTGCGTCAATCAGCTCCTATTCGAGCCAAGCCCTTGCCGCTAAAGTTGGCGTATCGCAATCGAGTATTGTGAAACTTACCCAACGGCTCGGGTTTAAAGGATTTACGGCATTCAAGTTAGCGATTATTGAAGATCTTGGTCGAAAACAAGCCATCCTCGAACCTGAGCGCCCTATCCATAACAAGATCAATAGTGACGACTCCTCTCTAACTATTGCTCAGAAGTTAGTACAAGAAAAAACTCACGCACTGATTGCTACAACAAACGCGATTAACTTCTCTGAATTTGAACTCATCACAACTCTGCTTAACCAAGCGCAACGTATTCAAATTGTGGGTATTGGAGGATCCGCATTAACGGCTAAAGATCTTGCTTTCAAATTACTGAAAATTGGTATGACAGCACTGACAGAGCAAGATAGCCATGTTCAAATTGCAACGGCAAATACTTTAACGAAACAAGATGTTCAAATCGTTATCTCATATTCTGGTAGCCGAAAAGAGATCCTAATGGCTGCACAAACAGCAATGGATAAAGGAGCAGCGGTGATTGCGTTAACAAGTACAAAGAAAAGCCCTCTACGTAAGTTGGCTAACTTTTGTATTGATACTATTGCAGATGAAAGACAATTTCGTAGTTCATCCATCTCATCAAGAACCGCTCAGAATGTCATCACGGATTTACTCTTCATGACGTTGTTACAAATAAAAAGTGATAAAGCTAAGCTGTTGATTGATGAAATCTCGTCTACTATGAATAGGATCTAATATAACTAACAGTCAATATAAGCTGTTATACCACTTATAACCTTTTTTCATGACATTTATTGCTAGACTTTATAAATGTATTCAAACGATACAAACATTAGGTGAATAATAATATGAATAAGAAAAATATCTGTGCCCTAGCAGTCTTATCTGGCTTATCCTTTTCAGCGATGGCTTTAGATTGTGACCCAAATCTACTACCTTCATGGCAAGACGGAGCGAGTAAAACAGCCATTGTAAACTACGTAGATCAATCTACGGATGCCTCAAAAAAGACCTTTATTCCTGAACAAGACCGTATTGCTGTCTTCGATAATGATGGAACATTATGGTCAGAAAAACCTTACTATTTTCAGCTAGCATTTGCGCTGGACCAAATAAAGAACATGGCAAAAGAGCACCCTGAATGGAAAACACAAGAACCATTTAAATCTGTTCTAAATAACGACATCAAAAGCGTGTTTGCTGGTGGTGAAAAGGCCCTACTCGACATAGTTACGGCAACTCACAGTGGCATGACCGTTGAAGAATACCAACAAACTGTCGCACAATGGTTAGAAGTAGCAAAAGACCCACATTTTAATAAAGCCTATACTGAGCTTACTTATAAACCAATGCGTGAAATGGTCACTTACCTACAAGATCATGACTTTAAAGTTTATATCGTTTCTGGCGGTGGCGTTGATTTCATGCGTACATGGGCACCAGAAGTGTATGGTATTCCTGAAGAGCAAATCATTGGCAGCGCATTAAAATACAAATACGATTACAACAACGGCAATCCAACAGTCACTAAACTAGGTGAAATCCTGACCATTGATGACAAAGCAGGTAAGGTTGAAAATATTCAACATATCATTGGTAAAAAACCAGTATTAGCCATTGGTAACTCAGATGGTGACCATGCGATGATGCAATGGGCAACTAGCCAGCCAAATTCAATGGCAATGATCGTTCATCACACTGACGAGGATCGTGAGTGGAAATACGATCGTAAATCAAGTGTTGGCCATTTAGATAAAGCAATGGATGAAGCTAACCAGCGTGATAACTGGCACTTAATCGATATGAAGAATGAGTGGTGTACCGTTTACTAACGCTTTCATATTTCAATAATAAAGTCCAAGTGTTAACGCACTTGGATTTTATCGTTCCATCGCGCTAATAATCCGCTCTACTAGAATCGTTAATGCTTTAGGTTGATATTTTCGTTGTTTATATACTAAATACGATTGCCTTGGTGGAAACGAATAATCAGGAAAAATCTCAACTAAATCCATATTAGAAGTAACAAGATGCACTGGTAACCGAGCAGCCCCTAGTCCTTTGATTGCAGCATGAAGAACTTGGTCAAGATCATTCACCTCTAATCTAGGGCGGACATGTATTTCCTTTAAAGTTTGCTTTTCATCGGTATAAGTTAGGTTTTTCTGATCATTCAATCGAATCCAATCCAACTCTTCAATATTCTTTGTTTGATTATTTTCCCAATAAGATTTCGTCACAAATACACCATGCTTTGCTAAAAACAGAGGGCGAGCTATCATTCCATCGGCTCTGCTAATATCAAAAGTCAGTACCAAATCTCGATCTGTGGCTGGCAGTGTATCTTCTGCACATAGATTGATTTCAATTTGCGTCTTTGGGTATTCCAATAAAAAATCCACGATCAAATCACGAACGTAATGATGATAGAATCGATATGGTAAAGATAAACGGATCATCCCTGTCACTTCATCAATGTGCTCATTAAGTTGATGACAGTTACTTTCTAGGTCTGAAAACTGACTCTCAAGCAATTGATAATAGTGTTTCCCTGTTTCTGTTGGTACGAGTTCTCGTCCCCTTTTCTCTAATAAGCGAACGCCTAACTTCTCTTCCATAGATGAAATCCTGCGTGAAACCGTTGAAACAGGCACTTTCAGCTCTTTCGCTGCACTTTGTTGTGACCCAAGTTGAGCCACTTTACAGAAGAGAAACAAATCATCAATACTTCCAAATATGGAATTCATACTTCTAGTTCTCATTATTTTCTATCATTAATGAAACTAATATACTCACTCTTATTAAATTTACCAATATAACTAACCGTTAATTTATTAAAGATAAGAGAGAAAAGATGAGTAGAAAACAATTTTGGGTGTCCGCCTTACTTTCGTCAGTTACCATGGCACTATTAATGTCTGGTTCTATGTCGGCAATTAGAATGGGAGGGTTCAGTGTTGAGTGGGTATCAGCATGGATGAATGGCTTTACCATTGCTTGGCCTGTAGCAATTACTGCCAATCTTACCATTCTTCCTAAAATTAGAGAGTTTGCAGCATGGTTATGTCGTGATAAAGCAAAAAGCAACCTAGACTTATACCAGTCACAGTAATTAATCAGAAGTAGCGAAAGAAAAAGGTTTGAGAGCAAGTGATTATATTAAAAACTCCACTTCACTTGCGCATACAGTAAGGTACTTGGGTTTTCACCAAATACACTATCATTCATACCATCAAAATATTGCACAACCCCAATAAGCTGCCAGTTATCGGATAACGAATAAGTTTGGTTTAATCCTATAAAATAAGAACCGTCATCATAATAACTTCCCATGATGTTCATGCGTGATAAAGAAGAGATATCAAAACCTAAGCTTGAATACCAAGTCCAGTGGGTAAAACTGAGAGTTCGTGCTGTTAATGGGAGATTAAAATAACTCATTGCACTATCTACATCTTGTGGCTCAGATATATGCATAACAGAGCCTTGTAGCACCCAATTATTCACACTGTTAAATCGATAATCCATTTCAAGGCTTGATACACTGGATGCAACAAGATCTTGGTTGTCATAACGACTCTGAGTGGGTTCAAACCAACTGAATTCGCCTCTCAACCCTGCTCCATAAATATCCCCAGCAAAACCGGCACCAAGCACATAATCAAGGTGAGATTTACCTAATAGAACTTGCATATCCCACCCTTGTTTATTAAAAAGGTATCGTGTTGCATAGCTATCAAGTTCACTGTTTGAATTAGGGTTAAACACCATATCAATTGAGCTAGCAAAACCAAGTTTTTTACTTACCATTATGGCATCCGTTCCTGGACGCTCTTCATAATCAAAATCATAAATGGAATAAGAATTGAAAATGTCATTCGGATTCCAAACCGTCGTCATTCCCCAGTTGATACGGAATCGTCCAACTCTTGCTTGCCAATCATTTTTATTCCAGTTGATATAAGCACGATCAAACTGCGAGTTTCCCACAACGCCCTTTTTATCCAGCCAGTTTTTCGATAAATCAACGTAACCAGGATCATAAGAGATGTACTCTCCATAATTTGGGTATTCAGCCGTATCACCGAACATAAGACGATTACGCATACCAAGATTCACACGTAAATGATCCGAAAAACGATATTCAAAATTAAAACGCTGATGAATTAAATTATCAAAGGTAGATGGATATGAGGAGGTGTTAGGAATGGTATTGGTTGCCATGTACTTTACATAGCCATTTAAATCCCATTTTTTCTCTGGTGCAAGACCCGGAATTTCTGCTTGTATTTCATAACTAGCAAACAACAAAAAAGGCATGAATAATCCGACTTTTCTCATCATATATTCACGCCTCCTTTCTCGTTAAATATTTCCGCTAGTTATGCGATTTCTTTAAACTTCATGAGCAATGTTTTCTGCTCTTCGGTTAAATTTGTTGGTGTTGCTACGGTAATTTCAACTAATAAATCACCCGTTACACCTTTACGGCTTTTCACACCTTTTTCTTTCATGCGGAATTTACGACCGTTTTGTGTTCCTGCTGGTACTTTCAGTTTAAAACGACTCTCTAAAGTCTGAATTTCAACTTCACCACCTAAAGCTGCAGTAACAAAATCCGTTGTCACAGGACAAATTAAATCATTTCCATCACGTTTTAATGTTGCGTGTGGTCGAGTATTAATTTGGATCAGTAGATCCCCAGCAGGACCACCATTAATACCGGATTCACCTTTACCCGCAAAACGGATCTTTTCACCGTCTTCAATACCTGCTGGTACTTTTACATTGATCTTTTTATTTACGCCATTCACTGGCAGCTCAATGATTTGCTCACAACCTTTAATTGCATCAGCAAAATCAACAGTCAGGTTAAACTGACGATCTTGTCCTTTTTGTGCTCGTGGTTGACGGTGTTGAGAGAACATATCCTCAAATCCACCACTGCCAAAACCGCCACGCGAACGGCCACCAAAGGCACTACCAAAAATATCTTCAAATCCACCAAAACCTTGGCTCTGACCGCCTCCAAAACCACCACCGAAGCCGCCGTTACCGCCATTTTGGAATGCTGCATGACCAAAGTCATCA
Organism: Aliivibrio fischeri; assembly: GCF_009727955.1. Taxonomy (GTDB): domain Bacteria; phylum Pseudomonadota; class Gammaproteobacteria; order Enterobacterales; family Vibrionaceae; genus Aliivibrio; species Aliivibrio fischeri_A. The sequence continues at coordinate 863,577 of NZ_WOBR01000004.1, forward strand.
TACTGACCACGCTTATCTGGATCAGTTAATACTTCGTATGCTTCTTTAATTTCTTTAAACTTATCAGCGGCTTGTGCATCACCTTGATTTTTATCTGGGTGGTATTTCATCGCAAGACGTTTATATGCTTTTTTAATCTCTTTTTCTGTGCTGCTTTTAGAAACACCAAGGACTTCATAATAATCACGTTTAGACATGACTTAACCTCGTCAATGAATAGAATCAGACGTAAGAACAAACTCTTACGTCTTTCTTTAATAAAAACTAATCATTGGAGTTTATGTACTATCAGATTTAGGTCAAGATCTATCTCACATTATTATTGTTGTTTATCTTCTTTTAATTGGCCATCTTCAAACACGATGATTCTTTTGGCCCTTTCAAATACGCGAGAATCATGAGTAGAAAAAATAAACGTTGTATTCTCTTCTTGGTTTAGCGCTTCCATAATATCTAACAGCTCTGCGGTGCTCTTTGCATCTAAATTTGCCGTTGGTTCATCTGCCATAATAAAACGAGGTCGTGGAGCTAATGCTCTGGCCACCGCTACTCGTTGTTGTTGGCCGCCAGATAATTGAGCTGGTCGCTTGTGCTGTTGATCTTCTAGTCCAACTCGCTTTAATAATTGCTGTGCTCGTAATTTACATTCAGACTCTTCGTGACCCTGTAACAGCATAACAAACTCAACATTCTCTAAAGCGGTTAAAACAGGTAATAAGCTGTAGTCTTGAAAGATAAAGCCTATGTTGTCTCGTCGAAACTCAATCAGCTGCTTTTCATCCATTTCGGTTAATTCATGATTATCAATACTCACTTTTCCTGACGTTACGGCATCAATACCGCCAAGCATATTAAGTAAGGTGGTTTTTCCTGAACCTGATGGACCAATAACAGCAACAAACTCCCCCTGCTCAATAGTAAGATCAAGATGATCAACGGCGTGCACTGGAAACTCTGTATCTTGATTGTATGTTTTGCATAATTGCTTAATTTGAATTGTCATACACTCACCTTATTGCTTTTCTGCCATTGCTTGAACAGGATTCTTTTTAATGATCTGGTGCGCTGGATATAACCCCGCACACACGCTAACAAAGAAGACCATAATGAATACCACTGCGTATTGATGCCATGAAATACTAGGATAAAGTACCGAATCAATACCAAATGCATTAAGGCCTTGTGCCATGGACTCTAGTGGAATACCAGTATGCTTGAACACCGCTATGCATAATATAGACAGCAGTACTCCTATCCCTCCTCCTAATAACCCTAGGAATCCAGACTCCAAAATAATTAGATAACGAATCCGATCTTTCTTCATGCCAACGGCCATCAGAACACCAAACTCTCGAGTGCGCTCAAACACGGACATCAATAAAATATTAATGATCCCAAAGCCCATTGCGACAATAAAAATGACTAAGATAACTTGATTTCCAGCGTTCATCGAACTCATCATCGTTGACAAAATAGGCTGTAATTGCAGCCAATCTTGCACACTATTATCTGAATTTATGTTTGCTATTAATTGATGTCTAAACGCCTCTACTTTTGTATTGTCATTTAATAAAATCGCTATTTCATGATCTTGAAATACTTTTCCGACTTTCTGTAAATCTGCTTTACGAACGTAGGTGTTGGCATCATCAAACGTGCTCGACGATGTTTTAAATATGCCACTGACTCTAAACGCAGCTCCGGTAACTTCGCCTGTCGTATCACTAAAAGTAAGCACGACTTTAGAACCCACGCGCAGTTTTAATCGCTCTGCGGTTTTTTGTGATACTAAAATGGGATTTCGACCTGTTTCACTTAACCATTCACCATCAATGATATGCGTCGATAACGGGGTTATTTTTTTCTCCATTTGAAGATTGATACCATTTATCTTTATGCCTCTGGTACTTCGTGCTGACGCTATCATGCCATTGACTAAAGTACGACTTGACCATGCTTTCACTTCTGAGGAGTCATTTAATAGCTGCGTGATTTCCTTTTCTTCATCAATAACAAGATTGATATCCGGATTTAACGCATAATTCTTTTGATGAATTTGAATATGGCTGGTCTGCCACTGAATGGTATTTTTCACCATATTATCAATAAAGCCAGACATGAAACCCATCATTAAAATCACGCCTACGACACCGAAGATCATAGCGCCTAACATAATTGAGGTTCTCATTTTATTGCGCCACACATTACGCCACGCTAATTTAAGTAGCATGCGAACCTCCTTTTAATGCAGTAACAATATCGAGGTGATAAACACGCCATAATGGATATATTAGGCATAAAAGAAGTAAGCCTGTAACAATCAACATTTGGTTTATAAAAAGCCGCCCACTGATTAATACTGGAATAACAGGATCGTACCCCATTTCAAGCATCGCTTTAGCGGTGTCACCCGTTAATGTAATTGGATTGATATAGAGATAACCAAGTACCGGAATAGCGATAACTAAGCCTAAAAGAATACCTAATAAGCCAATAAAGAAAGATTCAATCACTAACAGTTTTAATAATCGAAACCGAACCATTCCCGTCGCTAACATCACACCAAATTCACGTTGTCTTTCAAGAGTCATCATTAATAATGTGGCGAACAAACCAAAACCCACAATGCCATATAAGATGTACATCATGATGATACCGCTCACTCTATCGATTTGAATTTGCTGCTCCATTTCAGGGCTGAGATCATTCCATGGACGTACAGACACTGCTTGCCCATATCCTTTTTGTAATTGCTCAACCGTTTGTGGTAGCAAAGAAAAATCACGTGTATGTAATACCCATGACGTTACTTGATTCTCGGTACTAAAGAGCTGCACCGCTTCTTGAATCGGAAGGTAGATTAATTGGTTATTTAGATCTGGCATCGGAAAGTGAACAATGCCTTTTATTACGTATAAGCCTGCTGCAGTCTGCCCTCGATAACCTTGCCCATAGAGAACAATGTCATCCCCTACATTTAACTGAAAATATCTTGCCAGTCCTTCTGATAACAATACCGATTTATCCGTTGCGGTAAAATAAGCTCCTTGCACCACTTTATCAGCCAAAGATGAATAGGTATTTTCAGGTTGAGGATCGACACCAACAACCAATACACCTTTGGACTTATCTTTTGCTGCCGCAAGTGAAAACGTTTCAATTCGAGGTAAGGTAAATTGGATATTAAGTTGTTGCTTAGTGGGAGCGATGAAGTCGTCACTCATTGGCAACAAATCATCAATACTTTGCGTTTCTTTGAATTCGGGATTTTGCAGTTGAATAAGCCCAGTTGATAAACGTGCGGCATTCTCGATATTTGCTGTATAGCTCCCTTCTTGAATGCTACGCATCAACAACGAAAGTAATAAGGCCAAGGCTAATGCAGAGGCCGTTAATATCGTTCTTCTTTTCTGTCGCCATAGGTTTCGCCAAGCTAATTTAATAAGCATATTCAGCACCTATAGTTAGTATCGTAATGCCTTCATTTGCATTTGAGAGAAGAATTCATCATTGATTAAGAAGTTAAATTGCGCTTTATGGGTGATCATTTCAGTTTTATTTTCAGGCTTATCAGCAGGGATCATGACCATTCTTGTTGCTATCATTCGATTGCCCATTTCTTGAATATCGTAAGTCGTCATCGTATTTACTAGCTCATCAAACTCATCATAAGACTCAACCTTACGTTGAATAAACGTTTTTTGAGATATCCAAAGACGAACTTTACTCCATACTACTGGTGCATCTGGTTTTGCGATGGCGTCAATTACCCATGTTTTATCACCATCAATGGTCTCTTCTTTTACAAACTTATGATCATAATCCACGACGATCGAAGACTGGTTAATCAAGTCATCATTGGTGAAATCTGATCCCATCCAAGATTGCCCAAGCATCGATGGGGCTATTTTAATCACTCGTTCAATGCTAGGTATCCAGCTCCACATCTCTTTATCACGCTTAAGAGAAGCATTCCCTTTATCTTTGGCCGGGCCTGTGATTAATACTAAAGAAAGGTTTTGCTCTTTCGTCCAACTCTTCATACTCATACTACGAGTCCAATCGGGACGAATTATATTCATCGTAATTTCTGAATAACTCGATTTACCACGCATTTGTTCGTCAGACTTTGTTACTACTTTATCCGCCGACATTGGTTCTGCTGCGAACACATGCCCAACCACACCAATAAAAGCAAAAAAAAGTACGATTTTTATAATTAATTTAATTTTCTTTTTCATAATACACCCCAGCCATGATGCCTCGTTTATGAAACAATTTTAAATTAATTTAAGTGGTTAATTCGTGAGCTGTTAGACGAATCAGAGCTAATAATGTCAGAGTAATGTAAATTCAAAACCAACGGTTAACTTGCTCTGCATACAATTTGAATTCATCACCAAATATTTTTACCAACGCTCTTTCTTCTGGCTCAATTTGATAACGATTCATATAGGTAACAAACAAAAGAGCACTGACCAAACCTAGCGGATTTTGAGTGTAAATAACTGAACTTATTAATATTAATAAAAAGCCAAGGTACATAGGGTTACGTGTGTATTGATAGATACCTGAATCGACAAGAGATGAGCTGTTTTCTGGCTTTAAAGGGTTAACGGTTGTTTGAGCACGTTTAAATTCTCGAACACCTGATAATGAAATCACAGCACCAAGAACGACAAACATAATGCTCAATGTTACCGTCAGTGTTGGTATATAAAAAATTTGGAAAGGAAGTAACCTATCAAAGAGAAAAACGGTTCCCATTAATAGCAACATAACAAGAGGTGGCGGTACTTTTAACTCAAGCTTGGAACACATTATTTATCCTTAAATATAACCGATTAAATCCGTATAACCGTTTATTATTACTTTTTATCAATGCTTTCTAACATAAGAATAGCACTTCTCATCACTTTCAGGATAAAACCATCATTCTTTTTTGTCCGTTAGTTGAGAAGGCCATGAGTAATGATTAATATCATTCACTAAATTTTGCCATAATAAAGTGCGCTGTAATGGGTTATTTGGTAATGCTGGCACGTTTGATGCCCCACCCGACCAAAACGACAACTTTGGCTCATTCGTTCCTAACGATACCACTAAAGCACTTAGTGGCGGTGCTCCATTTTGAGACAAAATTACATTTAACTCATTTAAAACCTTTTCCCAAGAGTGTGGAGAATACCATTCATTTGTGTGCTGTTTATAGTCACTTGATAAGTCGGCATAAGTCTTCGGCTTACCCCATAGACACAATATTTTATAGATGATGTTTACATCTGCGCTCATGCTTCTTTCCATCTCAAAAATGATAACTCAATGAAGTTAACCTGTACGAGTTCAAATGCAATAGCATTGCTCTATTTCTTCGGCGCTAGATCGCAACAAATGTGATCTGAAATCTTTGATTTATTCAAAATTAATACCTTTATTGACCATTCTATGTTTAGATGTGTATAGGTTATACATTTAGTTATTTTTTAAGTACAACGTTCAAAATTGAATGGTTAAAAGGATACAAGAATCATGTCATCTGATTTTTATGGCACTAGTGCCGCTTACGCTCGCCAAGAAAGTGGTTATCGTGAAAAAGCACTAAAATTATACCCTTGGGTTTGTGGCAATTGTGCTCGTGAATTTGTTTATTCAAATCTTCGTGAATTAACGGTTCACCATAAAGATCACGATCATACTAATAACCCAAGTGACGGCAGCAACTGGGAATTACTGTGTCTTTTCTGCCATGATCATGAACACTCTAAATACACTGAACATGATCAATACGGCACTGAAATTAGAGCTGGTGAAGATGACCATAAAGCAGCAACACACAATCCATTTGCTGATCTAAAAGCAATGATGAAAAAATAATAATTAAAAATAATGGCCTTTAACTAATAAAGGCCATATTAAATTTGGCTAGTTGTAAGAATGAAGATCGAAAACAGTCCTGTAACACAGCATGACTTTAATGGTACGCGCTTTTATCTAAAACGTGATGACCTACTCCACCCTCAGTTCTCGGGTAACAAAGCTCGAAAATTCATGGGGCTGCTAGAGAGTGAATTCCAAAACATAAAAACCATCATTGGCTATGGTTCTCCGCAAGCGAACTCCTTATATTCGATGGCCGCTCTGGCTAAATTGAAACAGTGGCATCTTCATTTTTATGTGGATCATATCCCGTCCTATTTAAAAGAAAATCCAATTGGTAATTATCGAGCGGCTTTAGAATTAGGCGCTAAGATCATTCCTCTAAATAAGTTAGAACACGCCAAAGACGACGATGGTTCTACTACTTCATCTGCTGAATACATTTGTAAGATACGACAACCAAAAGAAGATGAAATTTATATTCCTGAAGGTGGTCGTTGTCGTTTAGCTGAAAGTGGTGTCCAGAAGCTAGCAGAAGAAGTATTAGCTTGGAAAAAAGAAGCAAATATAGAGCACCTAACTGTCGCATTACCATCAGGAACAGGAACCACCGCACTATTTTTACATAAACACTTAAAACCTCACGACGTTAAGGTTATTACGTGTTCTTGTGTTGGTGGCGATGAGTATCTTGAAAAACAATTTTATCAATTAGGTGAAACCGATTTCCCTAAAGTTCTGACCCCAGAGAAAAAACACCATTTTGGTAAACTATATCGAGAAAACTACGAGATCTGGAAAGAGCTATACCAACAAACTCAAGTTGAATTCGAGCTATTGTATGACCCTCTCATGTGGCGCTGTTTAACTGACTGGCTACCTAAAAATACTGACCAGACCTTAATGTATATTCACCAAGGTGGATTACTTGGGAATGAAAGTATGCTTCCAAGATACAAACGAAAGTTTGACTAATTTTAATATTAATATATATAGCTGTATAAAAATTATCTTTAGGACTTCTGATGAAAATCAAACCATTTCTATTTGGCCTTATTGTTTTAGCAAACAATGCAATTGCGGGCTCTCTTACTCAAAATATTGAAGCTATCGAACTATCAAGCGGAGGTTACATTGGTGTTTCAGTACTGAATACAGAAACAAACAAGACATGGGCATATAAAGGCGACCAACGCTTTCCTATGATGAGTACATTTAAAACCCTTGCCTGTGCAAAAATGCTTTACGATTCAAGTGTCGGTGGCATTGATAAATACAAAACCACCTCTATAACTAAAGAACAAATCATACCTTGGTCACCCATTACAGAACCTTTAATCGGCAATATGATTACGACTCAAAAAGCGTGTGAAGCAACCATGCTAATGAGTGATAATACTGCTGCGAATATTGTTCTAAATGAAATTGGTGGGCCAAGTTCTTTAACGCAATTCTTGCGTGCTATGGGTGATACAAAAACTCGCCTTGATCGCATTGAACCAGAATTAAATGAATCTAAAAATGGCGATAAACGAGATACAACAACACCCGTTGCTATGTCGCAAACACTCAACGCTTTGTTATTTGGAAACACTTTAAACTCACAGGATGAACAAACATTAAAATCTTGGATGATGAACAACAAAGTGTCTGATCCACTACTGCGCTCTATTTTACCTAATGACTGGTCTATTGCTGATCGCTCAGGTGCTGGTGGTTTTGGTTCTCGTGGTATCACTGCCGCTATCTGGAACGACAAACACCAACCTATAATCATTAGTATTTACTTAACTCAAACAAAGCTTGATATGGCTGAACGTAATCAAGTTATTGTTGAAGTTGGTAATGCTATTTTCAAAGAATTTAAAATTAATTAAGAACAAAATTATGATCATTTTTACTACCAACTTTGGTGATATTCACATTGAGCTAAACAAAGAAAAAGCCCCTGTTAGCTCAAAGAACTTTTTAAAATATTGCCAAGATGGTTTCTACGAAGGCACCATTTTTCACCGTGTTATCAAAGGTTTTATGATTCAAGGCGGTGGTTTTACTGCTGATATGCAAGAAAAAGAAATGCGTGCACCTATCGTTAATGAAGCGAATCGTGGTTTAAAAAACTTAAACGGTACTATAGCAATGGCACGTACCGATGCCCCTCATTCTGCAACAAGCGAGTTTTTTATTAATATTGCTAATAATACGTTCCTTGACCATACGGCAACTACCAATGCAGGTTGGGGTTATGCTGTATTTGGCGAAGTGACAATGGGCATGGATGTGGTTAAGAAAATAGCCAAAATTAAAACTAAATCCATCGGTGAGTTTGACGATGTTCCAAAAGAGAGTATTGTTATCGAGAAAGTGACTATCGTAGGCGAATAACCCCCGAAATCACCCGATAAAACCCAAAACGGTGCTAATTACAGCACCGTTTTCGATCGCCCCTCTAATTGATTTTTCTGGGACAATACAAATAACCTAAAGATAATCCCATGTTATTATCTATTTGAAATATGGAACTTCATTTATGTCTTTATCTAAAACGTTAAAACATATTTTTGCTTCTCTGCTTTTTTTCATCTCTTCAATTTGCTTAGCCGATACAACACTTCCGTTATCGCCAGAAAAGATAAGCTCACCCTACCCTAATGTAAAAGTGACTTCTCTTGATTCTGCACAATCTCTTATTAAGGAATTTACGACTCATCAATATTCATTAGATCGTGTTATCAAAGAACACTCTATGCCGACTTTTTTTGTAGAGAATCTACCGCATGATTTAAACGCGCTTCCTGTTCAAGAAAAGATTTCAGGATTTATTCGTTTATTGTTACCAACAATTATTGAAGTAAATGAACACATTAGTGCTGTTAGAGAGGAAGTGATTACCCTTTCTAAACGTCCAACGAGCGAATGGACAAAAGAAGAAACATTATGGATGCATAACCTAATGGATTCTTATTTCGTAAAAACCCAAAATATTGATGATCTACTCTTACGTCTAAATGTAATTCCAGTAGGAATGGTATTAGCACAAGGTATCGATGAGAGTGGTTGGGGAACCAGTTATTTTGCAATTAATGGCAATAGCTTATATGGCGAACATCTATCGTCTAAAGGTGGTAAATATTTAAGTACTCCTGGTGGCCACGTAAAAGTAGCAGCATTCGACAATTTATTCGCAGGTACTGCACGCTACATGTATAACTTAAACACTACGTCAGCTTATAAAGACCTTTGGAAACTACGCCAACAACTAAGCGCAGAAGGAAAATTATCAGGTTATGAGCTAGTCGAGTCTTTATCTCACTACTCTACCCGTGGTGAAGCTTATGTTGAGAATCTGCAAGCATTAATTAAGCATCATAAATTAGATAGTTTTGATCAGGTTACATTTGATAGCTCAACGCCGATTCGAGTGAGATTTGAGAATTAGGGACTAGGGACTAGAAAAAATAAAGGTTGCGACTTTTTAAGCGCAACCTTTTCTTTATTTGAAATTAAGCAATTAACTTAAAGTGACAAAATCACACCAGCAATCGCCGCACTCATTAAGTTAGCTAGTACACCTGCGGTAATCGCTCTGAAACCCATTCTCGCAATAAATGGACGGCGTTCAGGAACAAGACTACCTAAACCACCAATCAAAATTGCCATGGTTGAAATATTTGCAAAGCCGCACAGTGCGAATGTAACTATCGCAACAGAATGTGGACTTAGTTGATCTTTCACTTCCATTAATTGAATAAAGGCAACAAATTCATTTACCACGATCTTATTACCGATTAATGAACCAGCAAGAATCGCTTCATTCCATGGCACACCTAAGATGAAAGCTACAGGAGCAAACAAGTAACCAAGAATTAATTCAAAACTTAGCTTGATACCAAAGATATCACCAACGTGCCCTAGTAAGCCGTTAAGTAAAGCAATCACACTGACAAACGCTAATAACGTCGTACCTACCGCAACAGCGATACGCAAGCCAGACATAGCACCATCAGCTAATGCTTCAAATACATTAGTTGCATGATCAATCTCAACAGAGGTGATTTCATCATCATTATTTGCTTCATCACCCGGTGGAACCATCATCTTAGCCATTAATAATCCTGCTGGTGCAGACATGAATGCAGCAGAGATAAGGAAGTTTAGATCCACACCTAATGATGCATAACCAACCATGGTTCCGCCAGCTACAGAAGCTAGGCCACATGTCATCACAGCAAAGAACTGAGAATCACTCATGTGCTTTAAGTAAGGTCGAACAACTAATGGAGCTTCTACCATACTAACAAAGATATTAGCCGTTGCAGCAAGGGATTCTGCACGCCCTGTACCAAGTAGACGTTGTAATCCACCACCAATGAAATTAATCACTTTAGGCATCACACCAATGTGGTAAAGCGCAGAAATGAGTGCCGAGAAGAAAATGATAATACCAAGCACGTTAATGGCAAATACAAAGCCAACTTTGCCAGTAGCTAAACCGCCGAATAAAAAGGCAATACCTTGTTGACCATAATCAATCACGCCTGATACGCCTGCTGTAACAGAGTTTAAAACCTCTTTACCAGCAGGAACATATAGAACCAGTAAGGCAAAAATAATTTGTAGTCCAAACGCCAAAGAGACAGTTCTAAGAGGGATGTTACGGCGGTCAGTCGAACACAAATAAGCAAACAGTAAAATGGCAAAAATACCAAGTAAAGATGTCATGATAGAAACCTATGCTATCGAAAATGAGTTCGCATTCTAATCCGCAAAGGTTTGCGTGCAAGTCGACTTTGCTACCACTCTGTTAATGAGACATAGGTCACATTATGTGCAGCAATTAACTGATTGATTTCTTGTAATAAAAACAATCAGAAATAAGATTGTTTCCATATGGAAAAGATATTTATTTCACGGCACATAATCGATATAACTCATTGATTAAAAAGGCAACAATTTAAAGTATGAAATTCAATCAATGAGGAATAGCAAACGTTACAACTTCACTCGCTTCATGAGTGCTTTATCCCAATATGGCGGTTGGCCTATATGTTCACGAAGAAAATCGATGACAGCGCTTATCTTTCTTGGAAGGTGTTTTCGACTTGGGTATACCGCATAAATCGGCATTTTCTGACTTGCTTTCCAATCCGGTAATAATTGAATGAGTTTGCCATCATTAAACTCATTAGTTAGCAAATAACTGGCTAAATAAGCAATGCCCCACCCTGATATGGTTGCATCTCTAACAGCCTCAGCTAAATCAACTCGATAATTACCAGATACCTTTACGCATAGAGATTCATCACCCTTACTAAAATCCCAATGACTGTAATCACGATAGCGACTCTGGTAAGTAAGACAATTATGCTCAACAAGATCCAAAGGATGATGCGGAACTTTTTTATCAATAAGGTAATCAGGAGATGCCGCTAAAACAAAATTGGAATCGGCTAAACGCTGTGCAACATAACCTTCAGGCAAGTCTTCAAAATTAGTTACCCATAAATCTAAGCCATCTTTTAGCATGTCAGCTTGATGATCGAATAAGCGAACTTCAACTTGCAAATCAGGGTATTGATTTCGCAGCTTATCAATAGCCGGAATGATATGCATAGTGCCAAAAGATTGGGATAAACCTAAACGTAGAATACCTGCGACTTCATCTCGTTCATCATCCATAATGGCACTTGCTTCTGTCATTGCATTATAAATGGTCTCGCAATACAGAAAAAACTGTTGTCCCGCATCCGTTAAAATAAGAGATCGTGTTGTTCTATGCACCAATTTTAGATTAAGCGTTTCTTCTAAAGCACCAAGCTGCTTACTGACATGTGAGGTTGATACACCCATTTGCTTTGCTGCAGCAGTAAAACTCCCAGCTTTCGCTAAGGCGTAAAATATCACCATTTGACTCGCTCGGTCATGCATCTATCTGCTCCTCAAACTCAAAGGAAAATTGGGGCGCAGATAGTAACACTAGATGGTAAGACTAAACTAGCTTTTGGCATTTTATAAAAATGAAATTAGGGTTTTTAGATAAATACTCATATTTTTCTAGAGATATCTGTTTTACTTCTTCAGCCACTTTACCTTCGGATAACTGCGTTACAACTAAACCACTGTCTGTAATCGCATTCATTATTTCCGTTAATGAACGACGATAGAATGTCACTTCAACTGGCTCACCAACGGTATTCCACATTTCAGTAATGAATTCTCTTTCAAAATAGTTTCCTGATAATGTGCACTCAAAGTCAGCAAACGGATGATGAGTAGAAAAAGCAAAGCTTCCACCATTTTTTAAAACACGAGCAACATCATTAAAAAGTACCGAGAGATCTTCTAAATAATGAATCATCAATGGCGAAATAATCAAATCAGCGCTTTCACTTGCTTCTTTTATTAACCCAATAGACGCATCTTGTGCATAAGCGGTAACTCGATCACCAAATTTTCGCTTAACAATTTCAATCATATTGGGTGAGTAATCGATACAAGTTAGCTTTGCTACCCCACGATGAATAAAATAATCAGCATAAACACCAGAACCACAGCCAAGATCAATCACATCACAACCGTTCACATCACCTAACATAGCCTGTAGTGACGGTCTTTCTAGGTATGCATTATAAATATTATCCTGAACCACATTGTCATATTGCTCTGCGAATGTTGTGTACATACTCGACATCAATTACTCCTAAATTCACTCTATATTGTCGCAATTTCAATAATACGTGACACAACCTAAACCTGATACTTTTTACTCACCAAATTCTGTTATTTTTCAGCAAAATACTCTAATAGTATTTGATGCCATTCGTTAGTTTCACGAACTTGTAATAGTGCTCGATTAATTTTCTCTTCATAAGGACTATTTTCAATTAACACTAAACCGTAATTTTGCTTCTCTAACTGATATGGTAATACCGTTAAATCTAAAAATAAGTCTTTTCCCTTTCCTTTCTTAATCATATATCGCAATACAGCATCATCAGCGACAACAGCATCTAACTTCCCTTCTTCTAGTGCTAACAATAAACTATCCATGTCTTTATACGTATCATGAGCAATGCTGTGGTTACTCAACAATAACGATGCGGTTGTTCCTTGTTTTGCCCCCGTTTTTACTTTTGATAAATCATTAATGCCTTTTACATCAAACCTTAACTGCTCTAATGTGAGTGAACTTGCTAGTACTGCCGTGATACTGGCAATAAATACGGTAGAAAACATAGCAATTAATACCGTAACCACTCTTGCCGATAATGTTTTAAATTCAAAATAATTAAATGGTCCTTTAGTAATAAACAAAACACCCAGAATAAACGCTTCAGCTATACGTCCTCGTTTTGTAGGCATTGAATACAATTTATCGTTATTTTTACGCTCTAAGAAGTAATAAAATGCCCCTACTGAGATTGCAACAAATAAGAAAATACCAATAGCCTTCCATAAGGTTTTATTAGTAATAATGCTAATAAATGAATCAAGATAACTTCGATTTTTAACCGCTATAGCAAGATGAGTTTCATAAAAGGAATGGGAAAAATCGACATGCTCTTCACGATCTGGGGTTATTGATATGCATGAAACACCTACGTCTATTTCACCCACTTCAGCCGCACTGAGTAACTCTTGAAGCCCATAATGACTTACCTTGTATTCAACTTGCATGATTTCAGCAATACGTTGCCAAAGAATCATACTCAAACCGTCATACTGCTCTTCGCTAGATTCAAAAATAAATGGAGGACAATGATAAGCCCCCACCTTTAATTGCGGCTGTGCTTGTACAAAAAAAGAACTAAAAATCAATAGAATTGAGAATAAACGTATCACTCCTTTACACCACAAGCGCTTTACCCTATCTCCCTGCATAATATGAACTCCTTAAAATATAGAGCTTACTTTTTTTATTTATATCTATATTAAAAGGTAGCAGTGGTTATAAATAATCTCGAATATTTGTTATTGATTTTACAGCGATTCACCTAGTCCATATTAAGAATAAAATTGAAATTTTCCCCATCTTAAGCCATCTAAAATAAAAACTAACACCTTCATAAAATCTATTATTAACAATGATTTCAGTTGATTTTAGTATAAATAATCACCCCAAAGTGGTAGATAAGATTAAATGCTAATCATATAAAATATTCTTGCTTTTGAGAAAGCAAAACGAAATATGAAAAAAACACGTAAAGCTAACACAATGCAATTGACAAATACTAATAACCAAAAAATATTATTTACGAAGATTAAGCATCATGAATTTCATAAAAAAACTCTCGTTTAAGCAAAAAATCCTTTTAATCATTACCCTTCCGATTATTGGGATGCTCTTCTTTTCACTTGATACCCTATACAAAACCGTTTCACTACGTTCTGAACTGCAAGACATTACTTCAATGACCGATATTTCAATTGAAGGCAGTTTAATTGTTCACGAACTTCAAAAAGAACGTGGCTCTACTGCAGGGTTTGTTAGTTCAAAAGGGGTAAACTTTAAAAGTGAAATGCTTGAGCAACGAAAAGAAACCGATTCTGTACTAAATACGTATCTACAATCATTAAAAGAAAAAGCACAATCGATACAAAAAACAAATATTGCCGTGTATAACGATATGCAGACAATATTTACGCAATTAAATCAATTAGACACTATTCGTAATAATGTTGATAATTTGACAATATCAGCATCAAATGCAGCAAAATATTATACGGATATTAACCGACTATTCTTATCTTTAAGTAATATGATTGTTAAAACATCAACTGAGCGAACACTAACACCTCACTTGAGAAACTATTCATTATTTTTAGAGATCAAAGAATCAGCAGGAAAAGAACGCGCCAGCTTAAATAACATTTTATCAAGTTCTGGTCCTGTCCCTTTAACCTTATACAAAACATTTGTAGCACTTGATTCAACTCAAAATGCCTACCTTGCTACATTCGTCGAATACGCAACCTCTGAGCAAGTTGATGCTTTAAATAAAATACTCTCTGATTCCATTTCACAAAAAGTATCGAACATCCGTGACATGGTAAATGCGCAATATGTTTCTGGTAAATTTACTGTATCAGGCAGCGAATGGTATCAAGCCTCTACGAATCGAATTAATGAATTTAAACAATACGAAGATTTACTGGTTGATGATATTGAAAAAGTAATTTCACGTCTAAATAGTGAAGTTAATACGGCTATTTATTCAAGCCTATTCATTATCTTGCTTATTTTATCTATTACTATCGTTTCATCAGTCATTATATCTAAACTATTAATTGGCCAAGCTGTACAACTATCACAAGTAATTGAAACGGTATCTAAAGATAAAGATTTAACCATAAGGGCTAAAGTATTATCTGAAGATGAATTAGGTGTGAGTACTAAATATTTAAATGAAATGCTCGCTGAGTTTCATTCGGTTTTACAAAAAATGGATATTGGTAGCACCCAACTGGCGACCAGTGCAGAAGAATCCAATGTAGTAATGGAAGTAACCGCAAATAACTCTCAACATGAGTTGGCGCAAGTAGAAGAAATTTCAACGGCAATCAGTGAGCTATCGAGTACATCTAAAGAAGTAACGACCAATGCGACCCATGCTGAAGAAGAAGCTCAATCAGCTATTAATAATGTCGATATTGGTAAACAGCATTTAGAAAATTCGATGTCTTTAACTCGTAGTATTAATGATTCTGTTCAACAAACAGCATCAATGATTGAAGAATTAAGAGCAAATACAGTTAACATTGGTGAAGTGACTAATGTGATCAGCTCTATTTCAGATCAAACTAATCTTCTTGCCCTAAATGCTGCCATTGAAGCAGCAAGAGCCGGCGAACAAGGTCGAGGCTTTGCCGTCGTTGCTGATGAGGTACGTAACCTAGCAGCTAAAACACAACAATCTACACAACATATTCAAGAAATTATTTCAAAGCTTCAATCTCAATCAGAAAAAGCAAATAATAATATGATTGAAAATGTTACGTTAATTCAACAATCAGTTGTATTAGCTGAAGATGTGAAACTGTCTTTCAATGATATAGAAAACTCAGTTCAAGCCATCTCAGATATCAATACATTAGTAGCCACGGCTTCTCAAGAACAATATTCTGTTACTGAAGATATCGCTAAAAATACAACTCGTACATTTGATTTAGTCAATGAAAATGTATCATCAATTCATCAAACACAACTAGTAAGCCAAGAGTTGGCAAAACTCGCTGAACAGCAGAAATCTGAAATCGCTTTATTTAAATTAAGTTAACCTATCATGCCCACTTGTTAACTCAAGTGGGCTATTCAGTTATTACCTTCCATTATAAGTTATGAAAATAATAACGTAACTTAACATCATCATTTCATTAAAAAAATATACCAAAAAATACGCTTATTAAGCCTTTAAATTAGGCATATAAAATTAGATACTAGATTTAAGGGTCGCTCAACACTATTTTTCGATATTACACTTACAAACGAAAAATATACCCCCACAATTTAAACAATAAATAAGAGTATATATTTTGGACAAATTTTCAAAGCTAACTATTCGCGCTCGCTTAATAATAGGATTTGGTATTACTTTATTCCTAATGCTTCTACTTACCATTTTAGGAATACAAAAAGTAAATATTATTGATCATACTTTAACTGAAATGACTGACATTAATTCAGTTAAACAACGCTATGCAATCAATTACCGTGGCAGTGTACATGACCGTGCAATTGCTATTAGAGATATTGCTATCGCAAGAACCCCACAAGAAATATCACATTTAGAAAAAGAGATTAACCGATTACAAACCTTCTATCGTGATTCAGAAGCACAAATGAAAAAAATGCGCCAAGATGGTATCGCATTTACCAGTGAAGAACTCAGCATTTTAGCTAATATCGAAAAAATTCAGAAAACGACATTACCATTAATCGACCAAGTTATTCGTGATAAAAAGTCAGGTAAACTCACTACCGATGTTGTTTTAGACTCGATTAGACCTGCGTTTATTCAATGGCTAGATGACATTAACCAGTTTATTGATTATCAAGAAACCCGAAACCAAATCCTTACACCTGAAGCAAGAAATGTTGCTGGTGGCTTCCAACAATTAATGCTAATTCTTAGCATGTTTGCTTTAGCTACCTCTTTATTTATTGGTTTGATTATTGAGCGTAGTTTTAGAGTTTCTTTAGGTGGTGAACCTTGGGAGCTATCTGAGATGATTAAGAAGATCTCTGAAGGTAATCTATCCCAACGTTTTAATAACGCTTCAAGTGCGGTTGGCATCTACAATTCATTAATTATTCTTAATGAAAAAGTCGGCGCTGCAATCAGAAATAGCAGTGATATTTCAACTCACGTTGCAACATCATCAGAGCAGCTAACTGAGGTGATGCAAAACACAGCAAATAATGCTCAACATGAATTAGCCCAAGTTGAAGAGATTTCACACGCAATCAGTGAGTTATCGACAACGTCAAAAGAAGTAACATCTAATGCAGTTCACGCTGAAGAAGAAGTGAGTAAAGCGATAGACAGTGTTTCTCAAGGTAACCAAACCTTAGATGAGTCGATTCATTTGACTCAAAAAATCAATGAATCGGTACAACTAACCGCAAGTATGATTGCTGAACTAAAAACCAATGCAATGGACATTGGGGAAGTAACTGCAGTTATCAGTACCATTTCAGACCAAACAAATTTATTAGCACTTAATGCTGCAATTGAGGCGGCTCGTGCTGGTGAATATGGTCGAGGCTTTGCCGTGGTTGCTGATGAGGTTCGTAATCTTGCATCAAAAACTCAAGAATCAACACAAAGTATTCAAGAAATTATCGCTCAACTGCAAGCTCAATCTGAAAAAGCAAACGACAACATGATAAGTAACGTGGAGCTTATTCAAGAGTCTGTGGCTTTATCAGAGAATGTAAAATCCTCTTTCAGCTACATTGAAAATTCGGTTCAATCTATATCGAAGATGAACACCTTAGTGGCATGCACCTCTCAAGAGCAGTTCACACTCACAGAACGAATCGCATTAAATACAACCAACACCTTTGATCTTGTTAATCAAAATGTAGCTGCGATTAATCAAACTCAACAAGCTGCAAAAGAACTATCACAACTGGCTGTTTCACAAAAAGAAGAGCTGGCATTCTTTAAAATTTAAAAAATTGCACTTAAATAAAAAGCCCTTAGGATCTTATCTCTAAGGGCTTTAATATCTGAAACTAAATTCTGTTTTATGTTACTTGAGGTTTTCCTCGCCATTGAGTCAATATCAATCCCGCAATAATGATAATTCCAACGAAACCGGCACCGAATGGATTTAACAAAATTAAAGGAATAGTAGAGAAAGCCAATAACCTTTCAGCTGTTGTTAGTACACGTAATAAATACCCTTCAATTGATACAGCAATCGCTATAATAATCGTCAATGTTTGCACAATCGATAAAGTTAGACTCCAAGCTCCTGCACTAGAATCGACCAGATTTGTATATGCCATCATTATTGGAATAATGAACAAACCACCAGCCAATTTAAATGCTTCTACTGATGACTTCATTGGATTAGCATTAGCAACTCCTGCTCCAGCAAATGCAGCTAGCGCGATTGGTGGCGTTACATTTGATGTCTGCGATAACCAAAAAACAATAAGATGTGCTGTTAATAGTGATAAACCAAAGTCACTTAACATCGGAACCGCCATTACGGCTAATACAATATAAGCGGCTGTTACAGGTAACCCCATTCCGAGTACTAACGCTACAATACTTATTAACCCAAGAGCTATGAGTAAGTAACCTCCCGAAAAATCCATAACAAATTGAGTAAACTGTAATCCAATTCCGGTTTGTCCAACCACACCAACAATTATCCCAGCAGCACCACATGCAGCCGAAATAGGTAATGCCATTAAAGCTCCATTTTTCATGCCTTCAATGAATTTTTGTAATCCTATTCGGCTGTGCTTTCTTAAAGCTGCGGTCACTAAAATTGCAGCACAACCAGCGACGCCAACTAATAATGGAGAATACGCCATCATCAATAATGTTGTGATTAATGCTAATGGAATTAAATGATGAGCTCCCTCTTTCATAACACTCATTACAGCTTCAGTTCGATTTGCTGCTTTAAGATTCAGCTTACATGCCATTAAATGCACATAGAGCAAGGTACAAAAGAAATACAAAATTGCAGGAGCAATAGATGCAAGCATGATCTCACTATAAGGAACACCGGTAAATTGTGCCATTACAAATGCCCCAGCCCCCATAATTGGCGGCATTATTTGCCCACCAGTTGATGCTGCGGCTTCTATTCCTGCAGCCTGTTCTGGCTTATAACCGAGTTTCTTCATCATTGGAATGGTGATCGAACCGGTTGTTACCGTGTTCGCTATTGCAGAACCAGAAATAGAACCTAATCCGGCCGACGCTAATACCGCCGCTTTTGCCGGACCACCTCGATATTTACCGGCAATAGAAAAAGCTAAATCAATAAAGAATTTCCCGGCCCCTGTTACCTCAAGAAAAGCACCGAATAAAACAAAAACAAAAACGGTGGTTGCAGCAATCCCTAATGCAGAACCAAATATGCCGTTAGCAGAAAAAATTTGAAACTGAATAAGCTCTTGTAAGGTATATGATTTAATTGCGAAACCTGCAGGTAACATATCTCCAAATGCGCTATAAGATAAAAATAACACAGCAATAAGTACCATTACCCATCCAACAGTACGACGGCAGCCTTCCATTAATAAAATAATCAATGAACAACCCGCAACCATATCGGGCAATTGCAACCCATAAAAGAGATGGTTGATATCGTTATAATCAAATATCGTCATTCGATAAGCAGCAAAAACAATCAAACCACACAAAATAAGATCGATAACTCTCCCAGCTAAATACAAAGAACTCTTTCGATTATTAATTAACGGGTAATGCAAAAAGATGAGAATGAGAACCCAACATAAGTGGATAGGCCTAAAATAAGTAGCAGAGATTGTCGAGCTTATTCCCTGCCATATTTGAAAAGCGGATAATGCAACAGCAATGCTTAAAATTAAGAATCCAAATACGGTGACCGTTCTTTCATGAGGTAAATACTCATCGACATCGCTTTGGTTTTTATCAGTTATAATGTCCATATTAATGCCTGTAGGATAAAGTCAGAAAAGAAGAAAGGTAAGCAGAACTCTTACCCTTCCATTTAATATTGAGTAAAACAGTTTAATTACTTCAAGATTGAATCCAGATATTTTTGAGCTCCCGCATGAAGAGGTACACCCTGTAAACTGTTTGCATTTTCTGGTGTTGTCATTTCAGCCATTTTTACAACTTTACGAACGTCACCTATATTTTCATATGCTGCTTTTGTCAGGTTATATGCCATGTCATCACTCATTTTTGCATTCACCACTAATACATTCCAAACGCTTAATGTCGACACTTCATCAACGTTGTTATATACGCCTCCAGGAATATTGTATGTACTGTAGGCTGGGTACTTTTTCATAAACAGTGCACTTTCTTCAGGTGTAATTGAAAGCACTTTTATTTTATGTGTTAATGCAATTTGTGTTACAGCACCAACCCCTTGTCCACCGACAATAAAACCAGCATCAATTTGTCCGTTTGCTAATGCATTCGTAGTTTCAGAGTAGTTTAAATACACCGCTTTAATGTCTTTTTTCACATCAATACCTAAAGACTCAAGTAGAGCAGCTGAAGTTACAGCAGTACCACTTGCAGGAGCGCCTAAAGACACTCGTTTACCCTTTAATTGCGATAATGATGTAATACCAGATTTTTCAAGAGTTATGGTATGAACTAAATTTGGGTATAGTGCAAAAAGCGTTTTAACTGGCATTTTTTGTGGAAATTTCCCCTCACCATTATAGGCATCAAGTACCACATTCCCCATTGCAATACCTGCTATCATATCGCCACGCACAACCTTAATGGTATTTTCAACTGACGCAGCAGTCACCTCTGCTTTGGCTGTTACATCTGGAACATGTTCAGTCCAAACCTTCGCTAATGCACCTCCAAATGGATAATAAATACCACTTTGACCACCGGTGCCAATAGTATAATTTTCAGCATTAACAACTGATGGAATGATAAAGAGTAGAGCAAGTATAAAATTACGTTTAAACACAATCATCTCCTTGATTATTAAACTTTATTTAGATATATACCTAACTATCGTTTTTATAATAGATTCATTTATTAGCAAGTTCACATTACTCATGGTTAAATTAAAGTCCAACAAATAACGCCGCAAATGTGGAGTCAATGTAATCTTAATGTTAATCTTTTCACATTTGAGAAATCAAACAAAAAAAGGCGAGCCATTAAGGCTCGCCTTTGTTCTAATTAAAGTGTATTTATATTTTTGATTGAGCGTTATAAAACCATGCTTGCAAAAATAAATCCGAACACGATACTGAAGATCATACTTAATAGACCAGGAAGCATAAAGCTGTGATTAAAAATGTATTTACCGATCTTAGTTGTGCCTGTACGGTCAAAATCGATAGATGCGATAATCGGACCATAGTTAGGAATAAAGAAGTAACCATTTACAGCAACAAATGTTGCGATAATCACTTCTGGCGGTAAGCCTAATGCAATACCTACAGGTACTAATACTGCCGTTGTTGCGCCTTGACTGTTTACCATTACAGATAAACCAAACAATGCAAAAGCAAATGTCCATGGAGCAACTTCAACCAAGCCAGATACCGCTTCTTTTACCATGATGTCATGGCCTGCGATAAACGTATCACCTAACCATGCAATACCAAATATAGCTACGATAGCACGCATACCTGCATGGAAAACTGAACCTTGTGTTATTTCATTTCCATCAGGCTTACATAGTAAAATAATTAAAGCTGCCATTGCTAACATTACGATTTCAATAGTATGAGCCATGCCCATTGGAGATCCATTGAAGTTAGGACGTAATGCAGGGAATGCACCCATAATAACCACGGCGAATGCACCAAATAGGAATAGTCCTACCGCTTTTTTCGCTTCTGGTTTAATTTCAATTTCTTCTACTTGTACTTCTTGTTCCATTTCCTTACGGAACGTTGGATCTTGCATACGACGTTGATATTCAGGATCGTCTTTTAGCTCTTTACCAATCTTGTTAACAATAACGCAAGCTAGTGCTAAACCACAGAATGTGCCCGGAATCGTTACCATTAATACATCAGCTAAAGTAATTCCTTGTGGCTCTAAAAAGGCAACAACAGCGACAACCGCAGCAGCAATTGGACTCGCTACAATTGCAAATTGAGAAGCAATTACTGCCATTCCAAGTGGACGTTCTGGGCGAATACCACTACGACGGCTTACTTCTGCAATAACAGGTAAAACTGAATAAGCTACGTGTCCAGTACCTGCTAAGAAAGTAAACATGTACGTCACTAAAGGGGCAATAAAAGTAATATGACGAGGATTTTTACGAAGAATATTTGAAGCAATTTTGATTAAATATTCAAGACCACCAGCTGCTTGCATTGCAGCAGCAGCAGCTACTACTGCCATGATCATCAACATTACATCAATAGGCGGACTTGTCGGTTGTAAACCAAAAACAAAACTTAGTATGGCTAAACCAATACCGCCCATAACACCTAAACCGATACCACCAATTCGAGCACCGATTAAAATACATACTAGTACGATTAAAAACTCAATTAAAAACATATCAATCTCCCTGATGATAGCTTTTATATAATAAATTTTTAAATTGCTACGTTATTCGTCTGCAATTTAAACTCCAAAATCGAGCGAATAATAATCGGGTTATTGATTTGATAAATAGTGTTAGATCACACATCACTCAAATTAATTCAAGTTAATACAAAAACAGATAAACCACTGTAATTAAAGCAGTTTTATTTCACATAGAGAATACAAATCAAACACTAATTTGGTTATTTTATTTAACAAATAACCAAATTTAGTGAATTGTTACTTTATAAAGAGAAACAAAGATAGTTTGTATTTTCATGTTTTTTTCGATTATAAAAATACAATTGTTCGTCATTAATAATATAGTTAAGATCTGTTTCAAAACCTTTTAATGAGTCCAAATCTTGAACAAAAACTGGAGATTTAGCGGGTTTATAATGCCAGTCTATATTTGTATACTTTAGTGATATTTTATTCTTTTTAACCTTATAGCTCGCATCAATAATAACTTCATACTTATGACGCTCTCCATTTTTGAAAACTAACTCACCAGTTTGAAAAATAGTTAAATTAGATGATGAAGCAAAATAGAGTACATCTTTCTCTGTTATTTCTTGGTATTTTTTATACGGTTCTGAAATGAAATTTTTAGATAATTCATTACATGCCCAACGAGAACCAGCGAGCTCAGTATCATTAAAGCTAAATTTATAAAATGCCAATCCCACTAGTATAAACAGTAAAACCAAATTAACTAATCGCATACTAGTTTCGCCCTTTTTAATGCTTCACCAATGATGTTTGGCAAATTATCATATGAAAATTGACTTAACGAATAGTTTCCATTTCTATTATTATTTTTTGCTTCTATGTATCCTTTTAAGGAGTACGTATCATCCTCATATACTGAGTCATACATCCTAATGTAAACATTTGCATTACATTCAGCCAAATTCAAAGATTCAATACCAGATTTGATCTTCTCTATATCTGTTTTTTCTTTTGTCTTATTTAGCAAATAAAAATCCGTGTTATTGACACTAAAGTGCTCATAATTATTGCTCACTAAAAAGTGCGGTATTGATATGTACCTTTGGTACACGACACCAACAATAATCATCGCAACTAGGAAAAAACAACAACTTACTGATTTAACAGAAGGTTTGGTCAATAATTGTTTAAGTATTGCATCAGCTGTTTTTCTATTAAACGCTTCTTTTTTATTTATCTTATTGGCAACAGATGATGGTTCTGATTGTTTTTTTAAAGGTGCAATTTCATTCGTATTTTCAACGATTGTGATTGGCTGCTCTATAGCAAGTAAGTAACCGATTTTACTTACTGTTTTAATCGTTACGTTCTCTGCTTTTAATTGCACTAAATTACGTCTTAAATTCGAAATAACATTCGTTAATGCCTGATCGGTAACAACCATACCTTCCCAGCAAACATTAAATAGTTGATCACGAGATACACTTTTTCCTTGCTGATCAAGCAATAATCTAAACACTTCATAAGGTAATGGTCTTAACATTACTTTGTGACCAAACTGGTTTGTTAACGTTCTGCTTTCAGGTTCTAACACTAAATTAGCAATAATTATTTTATGCATTTAAGCCTTATAGTGAAAAATATAAGTAGAAGAAAATTGATTCATATAAATGACACAAAAAATACATCTTCAAATAAGAGGCATTGGTTTCATTTATAAAACTCTGGAGTCTACCTAAAAAAACTGACAAATCAATAATTCTTAGAGCCATATCACTATTTAGTAAAATAAATGCTTATTAAACATCAAGTTGAGACAAAAAAACCTTCAACAACTTTAGTTAAAACAAATAAAAAAACAAACAAAAAACAAATGTGAGTTTTCCATTTAGACTCTATAAGCAGCTTTCTTATAATGCCCCCTACTTTTCCTTCCCAATTTATAAATGAGAACCCCATGAAAAAAATTGCACTTTTATTGGTATTATTTTCAGCATTTTCTAATGCTAACGATAACATTTCAGGCTTTTACTTAGGTGCTGGCTTGGGTGCAACCACTTTTGATGATGGTGGCGCATTTGATTACACAGGCGCTTCTATCAATGCTGATGATTCAACCCTTAAATTCATGGGTGGCTACCAATTCAATCGTATTGTTGCTGTTGAACTTCAATACACAAAATATGGTGACATCAATGTAAACCATCCTACTGCTAAAGCGGTTGGTTTTAAGGGTATTGATATTGAATCAACGTCTATCTCACTAGCTGCAAACCTAGGTTATACATTTGATAGCGGCTGGCGCCCATTTGGTATCGTTGGTTTAGGTTCATTAGAATCATCAACGAATGTACTAGGTCACTCTCTAAGTGAAAATAATACGTCTTTCCATTACGGTGTAGGTGTGGAATATGCACCAAAAGCACTAAGTGGATTGGCTTTCCGTGTAGCTTATGAAGGTGATATGTTTATTGAAGAGAACGTATATCAAGATTACGGTTACTACAGCTACTCTGATGACTACGCAATGAATATTGGTACTTTTTACGCAGGTGCAACTTACAAGTTCTAAGTTAAGGCTTATTACGAATACAAATCAAAACGGGTAGCCAAAAGCTACCCGTTTTTTATTAAATAAAAAGATTGTTGTTTATTTTAGATTTACCGCTTTTTCTGATAATTCTACCGCATCACCGTTCATCACTTTCTTCGTTAATAACTTACTAATAGCAATAGCTGCGAATACAGGTAAGAACCAACTTGCGTGCGCTTCAAACAACGGTACATACTCATTTAACAATGTTGCCAATGATTCTGGTAATAAACTAAGAATATGTAACGCATCTAAACTACCAAATACAAGCGTTATACATACAATTGCTACATAAGCCGCTAAATTTTGTTTCGTTGTCGGCACAAACAATGCGGTTAAAACAAGTGCAATGGCTATCGGACAAAGGATCAGAATGGCTGGTAAACTGATCGCTAAAATTTGCTCTAAACCAAAGTTAGCAATAACGCCAGTAAGTACCGTTACGATGATCGCAGTAACGGCAAATGGTGAACGAAATGTTTGTTGATAATATTCAGCACATGCATTGGTTAAACCGACAGTAGTAGTTAAACAAGCCATAATAATAATGCCAGCCAATAAATACTGACCTAATGGGCCAAAGATCTCTGCAACATAACGAGTTAGTAGCTCACCACCATTCGTTGCTCCTTCTGAAATAGAAGCAGAAGTAGCGCCAACGTATGCCATAGCTAAATAGCATGCAGACATCAAAAGAGCGTAAACAAACGTTACTTTAAGCGTTGCATGGAAAATCTCTTTTGGTGACTCACAACCTTTATCTTGAATTGCTTTGATAATGATCCAACCAAAACCAACTGCTGCAATGGCATCCATTGTCATGTAGCCTTGAATTAAACCACTCGTCACGGCTTTATATTGATAATCAGCACTCGGTGTATTGAAGGTGCCTAAAGGCGTGACGATAGCTGCAACAGCTAAAGCGGCCAGCATTAGTACAAGTAAAGGTGTCATCACCTTACCAATATAATCGACTAACTTTCCACGTTGAAATGCAAGTAATAGTGTTACACCAACAAATAATACCGAGAAAATGAGTAAGTGATCGCCTTCAACAAATGGCTTAATTCCCATTTCGTAAGCAACCGTTACTGCTCTTGGCATACCAAATGCGGGACCAATAGCGGTAAACAAAAGAACCCAAAAGGCAATGGAAAGTGGCTTTGGTAATGCCTGTGTTAGCTGAGCACTACTACTTAATCGACCTAATACAATTAATGTCAAAGATGGTAAACCAACAGCAGTAAGCAAAAAGCCTAACATTGCTGGTAAGTATTGTGTTCCTGCCTCTAAACCAAGAAAAGGAGGAAAGATGATATTCCCTGCGCCAAGAAACATGGCAAAAGTCATTAGACCAATCGCAAGCAAGTTGTGTTTTTTCAATGTACAAGTCCTCTTTTGCTATTGGGCTATACCCTAGTAGCTTTTATTATGGACCGTCAGATTGGCTGGGAAAATATAAGAAGGAGTTTGACTATTCTCCGTCAGCCCGGCTGACGGAAGTGCCGCCAGCCTAGTTAATAATCACTAGAATGACTGCAATAATTGTTGATGTTACACGCGATACAGATCCGAGCATCATTTTGCACAAAGCAGCAGATTGTTGGACTGTTAGAGAAAGCATGGAAAATTTCCTAGTTATTTATCGTGGTAACCAAATCAATATATAAGTAATAACTCTCATTGTAAACACTGTTATAGTTAAAAATATTATTATCTCAACAATGATTAGTTGTCTTATCTATATATTAAATCTAAAAAGCCAAGGATTTAATGCCTCACATCAAATCCTTGGCTTAACTATAGTAACCATAAGTTACTCAGGTTTAAGCACTAAAACTTCGGTAATGTCTTTATCACTATGACGCTCTGGAACTTGCTCCCATGGTTCTCCCCATGTTCTATTCACAACACGTCCACGCTGGACAGCAGTTCTCGCTAATATCATTTTCGCCCAACGTCTCACATGAACATAACTACCTACATCCAAAAACGTTTCAGCATTATATAAATAACCAAGAATCAAATTGCCATACCACGGCCAGATAGCCATATCTGCAATAGTATATTCATCTCCCGCAATATATTGATTCTTAGCTAACTGCTTATCTAATACATCTAGCTGACGTTTTACTTCCATCGTAAAACGGTTAATTGGGTATTCAAATTTCTCTGGTGCATAAGCATAAAAATGCCCAAAACCACCACCAAGATATGGTGCAGAACCATGTAACCAAAATAACCAGTTCATCACTTTTACGCGCTTTTCAGGTGCTTCTGGTATAAACGCATTAAATTTTTCTGCTAAATATAACAAGATAGAGCCAGATTCAAAGACCTCTATTGGCACTTCTCCAGAAGAATCAACAAGAGCTGGAATTTTAGAGTTAGGGTTTACATTAACAAAACCAGATGAGAATTGATCGCCTTCACTAATTTTAATTAAATGCGCATCATATTCCGCTTTCTTTATTCCTAGCTCTAGCAACTCTTCAAGCATGATTGTCACTTTTTGTCCGTTTGGTGTCCCCATCGAATAAAGTTGTAAATCATGTTTGCCGACTGGTAGCTGCTTTTTATGTGTAGCACCTGAAACCGGACGATTAATTTTCGCCCATTCACCACCGCTTTCACTATCAAAGGACCACACTTTAGGTGGGATATATTGTTGTTCCATACTGACTCCTAAAAAACGATATAACTATTTTTATAAAAATAATATTAGTGTTTAGCACTTCCGCTTTTGGCAAAATTTTGCGGATAAAGAGAACGATTAGCCTCTTCATCAAACTCTGATTTAAACTCAACGTTGTTTGCTATATTCCGTGCTTTTTCAACAGCAGGACGACTATTGATACCATCAAACCAACGTTGAATATTTGGGTAAGGAGCTAATCCCTCTTCACCTAAAACAACTGTCGCTTTATCAATCCAACCCCATGCCGAAATATCCGCAATACTAAACTCATCACCGACAATATATTCACGACCTTCAAGGTGTTTATCCAAAACGTCATAGTGACGCTGTGCTTCAGATAAATAGCGGTTGATTGCATAAGGTAATTTTTCAGGTGCAAAATGACGGAAATGTACCGACTGACCGGAAAATGGACCTAGACCCGAAGCGATAAATAATAGCCATGAAAGCATCTCGGCGCGGTCTTCTGCTTTGCCACCAAGCTTTCCTCTCGTTTCTGATAAATAAAGTAAAATCGCACTTGAATCAAAAACACGAACTCCATCATCTACGATTGCAGGTGCTTTCCCATTTGGATTAATCGCTCGGTATTCCTTTGTATGCTGCTCACCTTTTAATGTATCTACGGGCATTAACTCAAACGGCAATTCAGTTTCAGCTAAATATAATGCAATTTTCATTGGGTTAGGTGTTTGATGAAAATAAAACTTAAGCATATTGATATCCTTCTAATGACAAAATAAACCAGCATTACAACCGACTGGTATTCGTTGGGCTAAAAACAATATAACTAGACTTGAACGATCGTTCAAGATAATATTTGAACAAATGTTCAAGAAAGTTATTAAAGGCATATTCTTATGGCTAAAAATTCGAAGTTTGATCGCGTACAAGTTGTTGATAAAGCAGTTGATCTTTATTGGGAGAAAGGATTCCATGGGACATCAATGCGTAATCTTCAAGAAGTGATAGATATGCGTCCAGGAAGTATTTATGCCACCTTTGGCAGCAAAGAAGGATTATTTAAAGAATCGTTACAGCGTTACACTCAATCTGGTATTTTGCATTTAGAACAATGCTGTCATGAACAAAAATCTCCTTTACTGGGGCTTAAGTCATTTATTCATAACATTGTTGTCGAGAAACGCTCTAGTGCGCCAAGTGGCATGTGCATGTTAGTAAAAACGGTCACTGAATTAACGAATGAAAATGAAGAATTATTAACTGAAGCAAAACGCTCTTTGAAGATAATGGAATCTGAGTTTGAAAAGGTATTAAAACAAGCGCAAGAAATTGGAGAAATAGAGAAAGAGAAAGATACAAAACAGCTTGCTCAATTTGTTCAGGTCCAAATAGCAGGATTAAGAACGTATGCACGCACTGTAGATAGCGATCTTCCATTACAGAACATGCTGGATAATATGTTTAGTCACTACCCATTCTAAATATCATTTACTTGTGTGGAACAATACTTATCCGAACATATAAATGCTCGGATAGTAAAATATCAGCACAAATGGACAACAATGAACTAAAGATTATAGTGAGTGTTCCCTTTGCATTTTTCTTTCGTTATACAGCGCATATGCCATATAAGCTACAATAAATACGTTAATAAAAAAGACACCAATACCTAATACGTTTGTATGAAAAATCATTTCATAAACTTCAAAAGGCAAATAAATTGCACCGCTCACCAAAGCAAACCATTCAGTCCATACAAGACCTTGCCATAGACCATAAGCTTCAACTAACCGAATGGCAGAATAAACTAATGCGCCAATAGCTAATAACCCCATTCGTGCATCAGTTAATCCGCTAGCAGCATGAATAAAAATACTAGGAAGGTGCCCTGCCGGATTCAAATGCAAACGACTAACGATATTTTCAGCAAGTTGACGCATATTATGACCAGCAAGAACATGCAAACCAAACCCAACCAAAAGAGATGCTATACCTTTACAAGCCTCTAATACCGCAACGGCTCGCAACCCTTTTTTTACTACTTTCATGTTTTTCTCTTTTATAACGATGAACACTGCTTATAGACAACAGTGCTTAACAAGAGTCGAAGTATCTGCCTTTATCTTCAGCTTTAAAAGTTATTTTAATATAAAAAAAGCCCTGCTTGAGCTTTATCAAACAGAGCTTTATATTTTCAATAAAACTAGCATGTTACAAAAAGGTAATGTGAATAGACAGATTTTACAAGCTTTCAGCAATATTGACGGTATGAGAAATTACGCTAGTCCCTTTCCCGATATCTCCGTGCCCAGGAATAACCAATTTAGTTTCAGGGTATTTTATTAACACATTTTTGGCTGATTGAGCCCATTGAGCGAGGTCTGCATCACCTGTCCAGCCAATGGTATTCACCTCATTAGCTCGCATTAGGCATCCACCTAATAACACTTTTTCTTTAGGAAACCATATAACAGAGTTATCTTTTGAATGTCCTGGTCCCGGATAAAAAACCTCAATTTTATTATCCAATAAAACAGATTCCTGAGCGTCTAACTCATGATTTGCCGCTTTTTTATTATCATTAACAAGCAGTGTATTAGTTAATTTTGTAGCATAAGTATCAAATCCATGTTCTTGCAAATATTCTAAACCACCAGTTTGGTCTTCATGAAAATGTGTAAATACTGTTTTTTTAAGCGTTAAATCTCTGTTCTCAATCCATGTCATCAATTGAGGCATATTTTCAGCATTCCATGGAGTATCAATAAGATACGCATCTTTACCATCTATATAAATCAATGAGTTTGCATCAATAACAATTGGGTTATCCGGACTTTTTAAATTTTTAAATTCTCGAAATGATTTCACCAAAAAAATATTGGTTGTAACTTCTTCAAATTGAAGAGGCTTAATCACTGGTGCAGACAAGGTATTAAAACTAACAAAAGCAGCGACTATACCTGTAATAAACTTAAACATGAGTGACTTTCCCTTTTCCTCATTAGTATGAAATTAAACAATACACGTATTATCTATACCAAGTGTTAATGCAATGTAAGAACAATCATTTTCTCCACTATGTGTTAATAATTAAATTCAAAAAGCAATTTTGTACAATATCACTCTATCTCATTGAATTAATCTAATAAAAATTACAAATGGATTAGTAAAGAATGATGGATCAAAATTATTTTTGGCTTAGAGATAATAACGATATCAGCACGGTTGCTACGCTTGGCCCCAAAAGCTCAAGCAGTGAAGCCGCCGCAAACTATTTTTCGACTCTTATCAATCGCCCATTAAAAATACTGCTTTTCGATACGTTTGAAGAGGCATCAGACTATGTGGAGTTATCCGATAGCGCAGCCTTATTAGTTGCAAATGCATATCAAAAAACTGACTTTTTCTATATGAACCCAAAGACATTACTTTCTGGTTCCTTCTTTTTTTCTCCCCCTGCTTATCATCTTTGCTGTAAAGACATAAATGCACTACAGCAAAAAGTGAACAATAACGAAATCATCAATATAGATACACATCATGCTCCACTTTCTCGTTTAGATGACTTGATAAAAACAGCCAATCAAAGCGTTATCGATTTATCAAACGCTCGCTTTAACATCCGTCTTTCAACGTCAACTAGTCAAGCTGCCATTCATGTTGCTGAAGGACATTCTGATTGCTGTCTTGTTAACTCGGATTCAATCGCACTATACCAATTAAAGAAAATTTCAGCGCCCCTAACAATAAATATGACATGGGCACTTTTTATAAAAAACCAACAACGTCAAAAGGAAGAGGCTAAATGGATAACCACAAATGCGTACTCGTAATAGATAAAGCTCTGCCACAAGGGTTAATTGCGAATACTGCGGCCGTTCTAACATTATCGCTAGGTAAATTGCATCCCGAACTGATTGGTGCTGATAACGTCAATAAAAATGGGGAGATCCATACCGGAATCACATCGATTCCGATCCCTATATTGGCGAGCTCTTCTCATAAAATAAAAGAAATAAGAGCATCTTTAAAAGAAGAAGCCACATTAGTTGATTTTTCTAATGTGGCTCAAACAACCAAAAACTACCAAGACTATTCAGACAAACTTGCAGCAACGAGACCTGAAGATATTGAATACCTTGGTATCGCAATTTATGGCACCAAAAAAATCATCAATAAACACACTGGAAACTTGGGGTTAATAAGATGAGTATAATGAATAATATGGTACTAATTTCAGGTCAACCTTACCAAAGAGGGTCGATTTTAAGTTCTGATGAGCAACCAATAAAAACCATCTCACTCTCTCCATTCTTTATGGATATACACCCAGTATTAAATAAAGATTACCGTGTTTTTATTGAGCAA
The DNA here is from genome assembly GCF_009727955.1 of Aliivibrio fischeri. Taxonomy (GTDB): domain Bacteria; phylum Pseudomonadota; class Gammaproteobacteria; order Enterobacterales; family Vibrionaceae; genus Aliivibrio; species Aliivibrio fischeri_A. The sequence goes on from NZ_WOBR01000004.1 coordinate 895,792, forward strand.
GGTGGTTATTCAGACCCTAGATATTGGTCAACAACTGGATTCAAATTCATCCAAGAGCACAATATTACTGAACCTTTATATTGGAATGATCCCAATTGGAATGGGGATAAAAAACCAGTCACAGGGATCAGTTGGCATGAAGCTCAAGCTTTTGCTTGTTTTGTTGGTAAAGAACTTCCAACTGAATCGCAGTGGGAATACGCGGCAAAAGGAAATGATAACCGTATGTATCCTTGGGGAAATACAGAGCCAGATTTAAATATCGCGAATTTCGCTCCCGATTGTGAACCAGTTGAATTTAATCGAAGCTCAACAGACTGGGATGCTCATCCACAAAATCGATCTCCTTTTGGTTGTATAGATATGGGGGGAAACCTTGCAGAGTGGTGTTTAGATAATTATTTACCAAATTATGCATGGGATGATAACCATGTTGATCCACTTTGTATTTTAGACATCTCTTTTGATCATGTGGTGAGAGGCGGTTCAGGCTTACACGATGAAAATTATATGCGCAGCACCAGCAGAGATAATTATCCCCCAACGGTAAGAGATAATATTGTTGGTTTTCGTTGTGTAAAAAACATTACAGAGTAGGTTGTGAGGTTGTATGGAACAGTTTGAAAAGACCCCTTTTATTGAGAAAAAACCGTCCTCTCTAAGATATTATCAAGAAGGGCCACAAGAAACGCATGAAAATGCACCCAAGGTATTAAAAGTCTTTTTATCTAATGAAAGTAAACCGTTAGAAATCACATTAGATGAACTTAAAAATATAGCGCCAATCACTGAGAATCGCCGTGTTGTGTGCGTATGTAATTGGAGTATTCGTCGTACGTGGACTGGTGTACTACTGGCTGATGTAATGGAATATCTCGACATCGATCCGAACAAATACACTGGCCATTTTTTAAAGCAATTAAGCTTTGGTACAGATAAAGGACAATACGATTCGACACTGTCTTATTCACAAGCCATAACAAATCGAGCGATGTTGGTTTGGGATGTAGATGGAGAGCCATTAAGCCTTGAAGAAGGATACCCTCTTAGGCTAATCGACTTTTCACTTTACCGCTACAAAGGGGTTAAATGCCTTTCTGAATTACACTTCACCACCGAATTTAACTCGGGCTTTTGGGAAACAAAAGCAGGATATTGTAAAGAAGGGAAAATCAAAGCAAAACGCTACAAAATTGTTGATTTACAAGAGCACCGTTTCATTGATGGAACCGGTGAGGTCACTGAATTTTAAGGACAAATGATGACTTTATTTCTTGCTATGGCGATGTTCGCCTTGGTTACTTCACTCTCCCCTGGGCCTGTAAATATTCTAGCAACCATTACTGGGGCAAATCACGGTTATGTAAGGACTATTCCACATATTTTTGGTGCTACTATTGGATTTGTGTCTATTCTTATTATTTTAGGTTTAGGATTGATACAAGCCTTTGATGGTTCACATACTGCAACACAAGTACTTAATTATCTTGGCAGTGCTTTCTTACTTTATTTGGCTTATAAGGTTGCAACAAGCAGTAAAACTGAACAGGATGAAACAAAGAAAAACGACGCTCCTACTATGTTCCAAGGCCTTTTGTGTCAATGGCTTAACCCTAAAGCTTGGATTGTTTCACTTTCAGGGGTAACCGTATTTTCTAGCAACGGTGTGATTCCACTCGAAGATCTCGGGGCATTTAGTGTGATATTTTTTATCGTATGTTACTGCTGTATATCAACTTGGGCCTTATTAGGCCTTACCATTGGAAAGTATCTCGAACATCCTATCCACTATAAGTTATTTAATCGTATTATGGGAGGGTTGCTCGCACTAACAGTAGTGTATGTATTCTTTATATCAAAATAATAATGGACGTTATGTTGGCTAATTCAAATCCTCACTTTTTAAGATCATCAATTCTTCCGTTTGAATTACGTTATTCAAGTAATTCAAGCGCCTGCTATAAAAAACATACACATCAAGAATTTTCAATTGGTGTCGTGGATAGTGGGATTAGTGAGTATTTCAATCAAAATAAAAAACAAACGATATCCCCTGGTTCTACGGTAATAGTTAACCCCGAAGAAGTTCACTCCTGTAATCCACAGAAAGGAACCAATTGGAGTTATAAAATGCTCTACGTAGAACCAGAGTGGATTGCAAAGTTACAATCTCAAATATTAAATGATAACAATAATACATTCAGACCCTTTCAAATAACCCATACTGATTGCCCTTTCATTTATAGAGGTTTTCAATCTCTGTCTCATACTCTTATAGAAGATGAATCAAAAATAAAAGTAGAACAAACAGCAATCAACTTTTTTTCTGAATTGATTTTAAAAGATACAAACAACCCTTCTCTTGATGTCATTTCTAAAAAGGCGATCGATTGTGCATATCAATATATTTCAGATAACTTCGATAAGAATATTTCTATTTCTGAGATTGCTGAAGTATCTGGATTAAGTGAATTCTACCTTATCCACTCATTCAGAAAACAATACGGAATTACACCTCATGCTTACCAAATTGTTATGCGAATAAATAAAGCTAAATCATTATTAAAAAATGGGGAAAACATTGCATCTATTGCGACAGATCTTGGTTTTACCGATCAAAGCCACTTCCATCGCAATTTTAAAAGTGTTGTTGCTGCTACTCCAAAGCAATATAAACAAAGTTTATAATTTTTACTTCGACTTCTTTGTTGATATATTTCTGCGTTACTGTTTCAATATAGTTAATTAAATAATAATAACACTAGGATTGACTATTCATGAATTTACGTAAGTTATCGCTTATGTTATGTGTAACAGCATCTCCAGCAATGGCTCAACTTGCAGATCAAGAAGGTGTCAGTGGTGAAATAGCAATTACCGCGGGCTTTGCTTCATCGACATCTAACTTCAATACTGAAGGAAGTGACATAATTTCATCTAACACTCAAGCACCAACCTCTGAAGATAGTTTTCTTGCGTTCCCACTAGGAAGCATCACTTACACCTTTGGTGATGCACTAAATCAGCAAGTATATACAGGTACAAGCCGTCAGGATGTGGCAACAGGTATTGTTGTGCTAGAGGTAGGTTATAGATATCAATTTGAATCCAGAATGGTCATGGATTTCGCTATTCTTCCTACTATCATGTCAAGTGAGACGTGGGAAAATCCATATTTAGTCAATCAATCTCGAACAAAAACAGATGAATCAGGCAATGCATTTCGTTTTCAATTGAAAAATATTGCAGGTTCAAACTTTAGCCTTGATAGTGCCTTTGCAACAAAGGAAGTTGATACCGACACGGTTATCGATGAACTCAAACGCGACGCTAATACGATTTATTTAAAAGGACAATATAGACAACCACTAAGCAGAACAATGCTTGTGATGCCATCGATTATTTATCAATCCTCTTCTGCCGATGGCAAAGCAAATTCATACGACCAATACGGTGTAGAACTCAGCGTATTTAAATTAATGCAAAGACATCAAATTGTATTAACTGCCGGTTATGCTCAACGTCAATATGAATCGACAAATCCGATTTATGATAAAACACGTGAGAATAATAAACTCAGTTTATTTGCTGCTTATGAATACAAAAACATAATGGATTGGAAAGATTGGTCGCTCGTAGCTTTTGCAGGATATGGCACAGAACAATCAAATATCACTTTCTACGATAACTCTGAATACATTATTTCTACTGGCTTAAATTATAAGTTTTAAATCGACTTAAGTTGATAACACAAAAACCCTACTTTATGTGACTACTTCAGATTTCAATCATAAGTAGGGTTTCTCTGTTTATGCTTTTTTAAATTGCACGTAGGTCAGAATAGACAAAAGGATAAAAAAGGCAGGATCACTCCAACCAAAACCAACGAAGATCCCAATCACACCAGCATAGGTCGTAATAACCGCACCTAAGATATTTCCTATCAATAATGCTAAAAATAATTTTTTCGCTACAGGATTTGAGCCAATATCTCGCATTAAAAAACTAACCGCAGCAATAGCCCCCAGAAAAATGCTCGTATGTTGTGATAAAAACACCGCATATTGGTCATTTAGCTCAACGCCATACAAAGGCCACATTAACCTTGGTATAAAAAATAGAGCAAAAGCAAAACAGGTATAAATAACACCGTGAATAGTTAAAAATGTTTTATTCTTCATTATTCAATACTCAAAAGTTTAAGCAATCGGTGCGTTGTTAATGGCAGATAACTCAGCATTCACATCAAAAATATGACCTCGAATATTTTTAATACCCATTTCAGTTAAACGAGCAGAATGCATGATTAAATACGCTTGTGCTGTTGCTTCATCTTCAAAGAGATAGATCCCACCACCCAGTTGTGATTGCTCACTGGTTGTCCAAATTTTCCAAATAATACCCGGCTCTTTGTTAATTGACTCAGCTAAACCTGTCATCATTGCAGCCATTTCATCACCAAATGGGCCAGCAAAATCAAAATCAACTTGCAGTAATTTACTCATCTTTATTCTCCAATGAATCATCAAATGTCGAGGAACGAATCCGTTACCTCCTTTGCGTTGAGTGCTATAATACCTAGATAAATTACACATAAAAGTTCATAAAACTGCACATAACTGTGGGTATTTTAGACAGATGAGATTAAAAACAACGTTAGACCAATGGTTAACTTTATTTGAAATAGATAATGCAGGTAGTATTCAAGCAGCAGCCAATACATTAAATAAAAGTCATACCACGCTGATCTATTCGATAAAAAAATTAGAAGATCAACTCGGTTTATCACTACTAAAAGTGGAAGGGCGTCGAGCCGTTTTAACTAATGATGGGAAATCCCTGTTACGCAGGGCGCAATCAATGATAGAGCAGGCAAGAGCACTTGAAGAAATCAGTACCCAACTGTCACAAGGTGTAGAAGCTGAAATTACTATTGCTATCGATCACTTATGCGACCGTTCATGGTTATATCGTGCCATGACCACGTTTATGAAAGAGAATACCTCCACTTCCGTTCAGGTTGTAGAAACCTCGCTGTCTAAAACAAGTAATATGGTCACCTCTGAAAGCGCTGATATTTCCATTATTACGTTGCCTATTACCAATCACCCGTGTGAAGCCTTTGGAATCACACGCATGTTACCCGTCGTATCCATCCACCACCCACTTGCAAACCTACCCGCCCCTAGCTTGGCTGATCTCACCACCAATTGCCAAATCGTAATCCGAGATCTCGGTGCGAGCAACAAGCAAGATGTGGGATGGTTAAAGTCAAATCAACGCATTACAGTCGATAATTTTGACCATGCATGGCAAGCAACCAAACAAGGCTTAGGTTACTGCCGATTACCGCAACATGTGATTGAACAGCATAATGATAAAGAGATGGTAGTTTTACATATTGAAAACGCATCAAGTTACCAAGTACCTTTGCATTTAACTTTACCTAAAGGCGCAAAAACAGGGCCCGCAGCAAGAGCTCTATATGATTTATTGATTCAATCAATGAAGAATAGAGTTGAGTAATTAATGACTCTTTTTAATCAATCTTAATCTCAGCGGCTGCCTCTTGAGTACACTCCTTTAACCATTTAATTAAAGGAGTTCTCCGATTTTTACTCGCTACAACAAGCCCTATTTCTCCACCCGGTTGAATAACATCATCTGGCAATAGTAGTTTCTGAAAGTCACTACCTAAGGTATTTGCTAATGATTCTGAGCATGGAAAAAGCATATCCGTTCGTTGTATTGAATTTAAGATGACATCAAGGTAGCTGCTTCTCAGCCTCATGCGACATTCTTTATTTAATGATTTTAAAGAATTAACCACATAAGCTTTATGCTCATTCCAATTTGGGATAACAAGTGTCGCAATATCTAATTGAGCTGCATTTTCAAAGCTTTCTTCACCCGTAATTAGAGGGTGTTCTTTACGTCCAATCAATACAAAACGATCGGTGGTCAGTACCGACTGAGAAAGCTGTTTTGAAATTTCTAATGGAAAATAATTTAAACCTAACTGTATTTGATCATGCAAAATATTTTCAGGCGTTGCCCTGTCCCAATTAGAAAATACCACTTCAACATTTGGTGCTTTTTCTAGAATAATGCCACACAAATTAGAAGCAATGGACGGAGCAATAAAACCATTCATAGCGATATTTATTCTTCCCTCTAACTGTGAACTATCAAATTTATCTGATGGTTCTAAAGCAGAAAAAAGTAAAGTCATTGCAGGCGCAATATTATCTCCAATCTCTAATGCCTTAGGGGTTGGCGTTAAGCCATAATGACTGCGTATAAACAATTCATCTTCAAAGAAGTCTCTTAATCGAGCAAGTGCCCTACTGACACCAGGCTGGCTTAAAAACAAACGTTCAGATGCCTTTCGGGTATTACGAACTTCTAATAAAACCGTAAACACTTTGAGTAAATTAAGATCCAGCTGATGAATTTTATGCTTCATTTTGTCCTACTTACTTATCCAAATTAGTACCATAAACGAATCACGCCACCAATAATGACTAAATGATATATCTCATATCCATTCAATTCATTATCTAGGTTATCAAAAATAAACAACAATGTAATTCAGTTGAGCAAATACCTTTGCCTTATATTGGAGTACACATGAAAAGAACCTTACTTGCTATATCAATTTTCGCTATCACGTGTAATGCATCTGCGAGCAGTTCACCTGATGCCGTATCTTCTATGTCAGATAGATATTCAACATTGGCTAACTTAGAAATGAACGGTGGATTTCCGACAGAAACCAGTCAAAAAATCCTTCAAAATGAAAGCTATTTTCAACGTGCATCCATGCTATATCAATGGGCTCTGCCTATTGTAAATATGAAAGCGATGCAAGAAGGTCACGCAGAACTAATGAATGGTACCGCCTATAATAAAATAGCCATTTACCAAGATCGTTTAAAACCCAATTCATTAATAACCACACCAAACTCAGATGTTATCTATGCAATGGGCTGGCTAGATATGAAAGAAACCGGTCCTTTAATTATAGAACATCCCGCAGGTTTACAATCATTAATGGATGATATGTACCACCACCCACTACGAGGTCCATTAGATAAAAACCAACCGGGTGGACAATATTTAGGTGATATTGGTAATGCTGGTCCTGACAAAGGTAAAGCGGCGAAATTTCTTATTTTACCGCCAAATAAAAAGCGTGAAGATTACGCCCAGCTAGCAGATAAATACTTTATTTATGAATCAAATACTTCTGAAGTATTCTTATTCCTTCGCTCTTTCTTTAAAGACATGAATAACCTTGAGCCTGCAGTTAATCGAGTAAAAGAAATCAAAGTATATCCACTAAATGGCAGTGCTGAGTCAATGGAATTCTTTAATGTCTCTGATGTTCCTTCTAAATCGATTTGGGATAACGATTATCGATTCTATGAAACATTAAACAGAGCCGTTCAAAATATGGAGTTGGCTACGTTTGATCCATATATGAATGGTGTCATGGCCGCAATTGGGATAAGCAAAGGAGCTGAATTTACACCAACAGAAAAGCAAAAAGAGATGCTAACAAAGGCCGCTCAAACTGGTTGGAAAATTAGCAAAGAGATTGCCCTTAACTTTGATGAGAAATCAAGTAAAACCACTGGTGATACATGGTTTTGGAAAGAAGCACCATCGTGGGTTGCTCACGCATTAACTGACAAAGGGAATCAATATCATGCGCTATCAGACCCTTATTATCACAATATAAAAACCGGCTACACCAATGTCGATGCTATCACTCATATGTACACCAACCATTATTCTATGTCTTCAGGAATGATTAACGCCAAAATAGGAGCAGGAGCTAAATACGCTGGTGCATATAAAGATAAAGACCTCAATCCGTTAGTTGGCTCTTGTAATTACTCTTTACACATTCCTGCAGATGTACCTGCTAGCTTATTCTGGTCGGTCACCGCTTATGATGCAGCAACGGCTGCGGGTGTTAATGTTGAAAATCATCAATGGCCTTCACTTGGCGATCGTGATAATCCAATTAAAAACAGTGATGACTCTGTCACATTATTCTTTGGTCCAACCGCGCCAGAGAATGTGCAATTAGCCAAAAATAACTGGTTGCAATTTGATAATGACAGCTGGTTCTCCTTGATCCGTTTTTATGGTCCTCAACAAAGTTTATTTGATGGTTCTTGGGTCCCTGGTGAATTTGAAAAAATTAACTGCGTGAAATAACCAACAGTTCAATAGGATAAACACATGAAAAAAACACTCATCGCTTTAATGCTAGGCACAATAAGTTTCACTACATTCGCTAATGATTACCTTCCATCTGGAGGTTATGAAACTCTAGAAACACGCAGTGGCCAACTCACCTTTGAAAATGGCTTTGAGCATGGCGTACCAACTAACAAAACATCACAGAAATTATTTGATGAATTGGATTATCAACGTGCAGTACAAGGATATATTTGGGCAACACCGATCGTAAGTTTCTATAAATGGAAAAACGATCACTACCAAACTTGGGGAACAGAAAATGGCCAACTCGTTTACCAAGCAGGCTACGAGTCCAAACTAGGAGGCTTAACTTATAACACTTCAACACCTTATTTAATTGGTTATATGAACTTAAATAATGGACCAATTGTAATTAATCTTCCAGATACCCAATTACGTGGTGCGGTTCATAACATGTGGCAAATTGGTAAAGAACAAATGACTAAACCTGGAAAGTATGTCATTTACAAAGCAGAAAATTCAGTACCAAGAGTAAAAGGTGCAACATTAATTGCAATGGATACTAATGACTTCTTTTTTGGTGTGCGTTTAATGAATAAAGATGCCAAAGTTCGTTCAACCATGATGAATTCCATTCAAAAAGGCATTACGGATATAAATGGTAACCCATTAACAAACAAAGGAATTTATCATGTAAAACGTGGGATTGACCATAAACAACCACGAGGTATGGAATTCTGGGAAGTCGTTAACCAAGCTATTCAAGCGAATCCAGTGCAAGAGCGTGATCGTATGATGATGGATATGCTACGCCCTTTAGGCATTGAAAAAGGAAAACCATTTACACCAACCCCAAAACAGCAATCTTTATTAAAAGAGGCAGCTATTGTTGGTGAAGCTATGACAAAAAATATCGATTTTAATAAAACCGGTCGTCTTGATCATGCAGAATATGGTCCAAAAGGTAATCCTTGGGAAATAGCAACCGCATCTACACCTAACCAAGACCGAAATAATGGTATGGATTTAGATGGACGAGCAGCATGGTTTTATGAAGCCGTAACCAATGACATTGCCATGCACGGTATGGACAATGGTGGTTGGGGACAAGTATATCTAGATAATTACTATTCTGGAGAAAAAGATCACGGCTTAGATGGCGGTAAACACTACACATTAACCATCAAAAACCCAAATACGTACGCTGATTTATTCTGGACAATAACCGTTTATAATGTTGAAAATAGAGCAATAATTGAAAACGATTTAGGTCGCGCAGATGTGGGCTCCAATATCAAAGGTTCGGTCTATAATAAAGACGGTTCAATCACCTTACACTTCTCTCCAAAGAAACCTAAAGGTGTTGCTGAGGCAAATTGGGTTCAAACTAACGAAAAGGAAGGTTGGTTTGTTTACTTTAGAGCGTACTCACCGAAAAAAGCTTTTGTTGATGAAGAACCAAAAACCTTGCTTCCAAACTTTGAAGAAGTGAAATAAAAAATAATATTTAAATAACAGCCTTCTGGTTACTAAAACTAGAAGGCTTTTTTATCAACAAAATGCGCCGTTATTCATTTAGATTGCTATAAAACGTTCATCTATACATTTCTTATGTTATGGTTCTTCTCAACAATAAGGATCCTTATGAACGATTATGAGCTTTTCATAAAAATCAATGACGCTATTCTACTTGAATTTGATGTGTTTAAGCCTTGGGAAAAAACCATGCTATTAAGTACTCAAAACCAAATGATGGATAAATACCCTCTCTCTGAAGAACAAATACAACTATTAAATAAAGTTCTTAATAAGAAAAGACCTAAAAAACGAAGAAAAAAATAAAGCCATATTAAATAACATGGCTTTTCAACCTTAGTGGAATCGACCTTGGTTAAAGTCATCAAATGCTTGTAATACTTCTGCACGAGTATTCATTACAAACGGACCACCTCGAGCAATCGGTTCATTTAATGGTTTACCAGCAACAAGTAAAAATCGGGCTGAAGAGTCATCAGCAACAAAGGAAACGTTCTGCCCCTTACTAAATACTGCGAGTGATCGCATATCAACAGTTTGAACTTGATTATCATCACTCTTAATACCCACATTACCTTCAATAACATAGATAAAAGCATTGTGCTCAAACGGTAAGCTTTGTTCTAACATTTGTCCTCTAGGTATATTGATATCCATATACGTAGGATAAACATGAACATTATTCACTGGTCCTTTTGTACCTAGATTTGTTGAACCTGCGATAACTCGAATCTCAATACCATTTTCTCGCTTTTCTAAAGGTGTCGTTTCTGGTGGATACTCTTGATAAGCAGGCTCAATCATTTTTGATGCTTTTGGTAAATTAACCCACAATTGAAATCCTTTCAGTAATCCCTCTTCCTGCTCAGGCATTTCGGAATGCAATACACCTTTTCCTGCGGTCATCCATTGCACGCCACCGGATTCAACAACACCTTCATGCCCAGCACTGTCTTTATGGCGCATTTTGCCATTTAGTAGATAACTGACAGTTTCAAATCCTCGGTGCGGGTGCGTTGGAAAACCACCTATATAATCTGAAGCATCATCACTTTCAAAACAATCCAGCAATAAAAAAGGATCAAGCACGTCTAGCTTTTGTGTACCAATAATACGAGTGAGTTTTACACCATCACCATCTGATGTTTCGACTCCAGAAATGGTTTGTACAACTGTTCTGTTTTTTTGCATTACTTCGGACATATAAACCTCCTATGACTCGTTTTTATTACGATTATCTATCGCATACGAGCCCGCACCTTGTGCAAATATCACTAAAAAACCACCTGCTAAGGCGATATTTTTCATAAAGCTTGTCATTTCAGATTGATCGGAAAAATCGGCATGAAAAAGTAACGCAGATAATGCACTAAAACCTGCCAATGCAAACGCTGCATATCTCGTTTTCCAACCTAACATCACGGCTAAACCGCCAACAACTTCGGTTAAAATAACTAATGGTAATAACGCTCCAGGTACGCCCATCGCTTCCATATAACCTTGCGTCCCTTCATATTGTGTAATTTTACTTAAACCCGATGTAACAAATATTAGAGATAAAAAGAAACGCCCTGTTGGTGCTGCCAGTTGTTGTAATTTATTCATGATTTTTCCTTTTCATACATTAAATTAGACATATATCTTTCATGTCTCATCACTTGGTATAAAGAATAGCCATTGAAGGAATCTTGATAAACAGCAATACTGAGGAAACACTGTTCTCATTTAGAGAACAATAAACAAATAAAGGAATGGATATGGGGCAATTAGAAAGCATGCGAATTTTTATTACTGTTGTTGAAACTGGCAGTATTACCAGAGCAGCAGAGCGACTTAATCTTGCCAAATCAGCCATCAGTAAACGCCTTAGTGAGTTAGAGCAACAACTCGGAGTGAAGCTACTTAATCGAACAACCCGAACATCAAGTTTGACTGAAGCTGGTCAAGTTTATTTGAATAAATGTAAATTAATTTTGGATGAAGTGGACGATCTACATTGTCATATATCATCGACTAGTAGCAAATTAAATGGTGTATTAAAGCTAGCGGTTCCATTAACCTTTGGACTCAAGCACCTTGTCCCTGCTCTCGACAATTTTGCAAAGTTACATCCAGAGCTAAAATTAGATATCGATTTTTCGGATAAAAAAATAGATTTAGTTGAAGATGGTGTTGATTTGGCGATTCGAATTGGCTCTCTGAATAATTCAACTTTACGAGCGAAACCACTCGCCCCTATCCATCATGTATTATGTGTAAGTCCAGATTACCTAACGGAACATGGACATATCACAACACCTAATGATCTAAAATCTCATAAATTATTAAGGTATAGCCAACAACCACTGTCCGGTGTTGAGTTAATAGATAACAATAACAAAACAATGACAGTTCCGATGGAAAGCTTTTGTATCGCAAATAATGGGGATTTTCTAAAAACAATGGCGGTATCTGGACATGGCGTATTATTCACACCTAAATTTATTGTCTGGGAAGAGCTAGCAAATGGCTCCCTAATACCAATCATGACCGATTATCGCTTCAACTCTATTAAGGCTTATGCCGTTTACCCAGAGACCCGCTACCTACCTCGAAAAGTTCGAATGTTAATCGACTTTTTAAGTGAATATTTCGGTAACGAGCCCTACTGGGATAAGTAATTAAACGAAATTAATACAGCACCATCGCCAGATAACCTAATACAAGAACAATCATTGATGTTAATGCATAAGGAACAGGGTAGCCTACTGCAGGCATATCGCTTTGGCATTCATCTTGAGCGCCTTTCATTGCAGGTGTGCTATTACGTCCACCAGCACAAGCACCAGCCAGAATTGCAGGGTTCATTTTTCTGACGTATAAACCATAAATCCACGCCAATAATGGAGGAAGTAAAGCAGCAACCAACCCTAACACTGCAATTTTAATCACAACAATGCCTTGGAAAGACGCTAATATTTTAGGGCCCACAGTTGCTGCTAATACCGCAACAAATAGACTCAAACCGATATCTTGTAAGAAGCTACGAGCCCCTTCACTCATAGGTCCACCAAAAGCAGGATTACGAGTACGTAAAAACGAGAATATTATCCCTGTCAACATACAACCAGCAGATGTGCCTAAAGCAAATGGGATCCCCCCTAACGTAACGCTAAAGTGACCACAAACGTAACCAATCAATAAAGAAAGTGCCAAGTAAAAAGTCTCCGTTAGCGTGCTCTCTACAATTGGATTACTGTTCAGTTTCTTACCGGCTTGCTTAACGCACCAATCAGACCCTGCCACACGTATAACATCGCCTACTTCGACAATGGTTTGAGGTAAAATAGGAAGTTGATGCCCTTGTCTAAACAAGGCTTTCATATAAATACCAAAGCCAACTTCTTTACTGATATCTTCTATCGTTTTACCTGTATATTCCGATTTACCTAGGTGAATATCCGCAACTTCAATATCAACATTACGTGCTCTTGGTTCATCTACCTCAATACCTACAGAGGATTCTCCTCCTTCAATCAAGACATGGTAATCACCGCGAATACCAATAATATCGCCAAGTTGAAGTATTGGATTATCTGATGCTTCATAAACATCCTCACCGCGCACAACTTTAAGAATCGCAGCATGAGGATAGCGATGAAATAATGATTCAACATCTTGACCAACCAACTCTTGGTGATCAACACGATAGGCACGAATATCCAAAGGAAGCACACCTAAATTCGAGAAACCATTGGTACTTGGTAACGCCTCTGTGTCCCCACCAGCACCAAATTCAGCCTCGGCATCTTTACCTGCTTTTACTGGATCAATTCCAAACATAGCAGGCAGATACTTAATAAGTAAGATGATGAATACACTTGATAAAATGTAACTGATAGCATAGCCCGCAGCGATATTGGCACTGATCTGATCAAGTGTCATACCTGCAGGAGCTTTAACGGCTCCTGAATTAATCGCAGATTGAGCAACGCCCATAACAGCAGTTACTGTGTAACTTCCTGAAATTATCCCAGCCGCATAACCCGGTGCTAAATCCAATAATTTAGAACCAAAGAACACAATAAGAAAGTTACTAAAAACAACAATTAACCCAATAACTACAAAGTCTAAACCGCCTCGAGCTAAACCAGAGAAAAATTGCGGCCCAACTTTCATACCAATTGCATACATAAACATCATCAAGAATATGTCCGAGACTAATCCCGGTGCATTAATATGTAATCCATAAATAGAAAAAGCAGGTAAAGCAATAGCCACACCAACCACTAAGGTGCCTGCTGTTGAGCCTAAATTAACCCCTTTTATTGTTACTTTGCCTAATGGATAACCAATGGCGATGCTTAAGAAAAGAAACACAAACGGATTTTGTGCAATATAAGAAAAGAGAAAACCAAAGACACTAGATGCATCTTGAGTTGCTTGATTTTCTAATGATTCAGCCAAAGCCAAATGACTGAAGAAAGTAACACATAGTAAAGTAAATAACTGAACCCAACCTTTGGAGCGAACCCAAGTAAATGGACGACCTATTTGACCGATATTCATAATTATTTCCTATATTTTTAGGAAGGAGAGATCCTCTACAGAACAATAGAGGATCTAAAAAGCAAAATGTCTATATCACGACGAAAGGGATTAGCCGTGGTTAAATCCTGATGATTCCAACTCATCACTACCATGAGAAATAGGATGCTTAGCAAAAAACTCAACGCAATGTTTTAAGTCCGCAACCAATAAATCCGCTTGATCTCGACTGAATCCATGACGTACTAAAATACGCATGATGACTAAATCTTCACGTTTTGGTGGCATTGCATAAGCCGCAATTTGCCAACCACGAGAACGAATTCGATCCGATAGGTCAAACAAATTAAAACCAGGATCAACGCCTTCCTTCAATGACCAACTCATTGCTGGAATACCACCTTTACCATCATAGATAATTTCAAACATACCCAGTTTTTCAATTTCAGATGATAAATAAACAGCAGTGTCATAACACGCTTGGTGGATCTTACGATACCCTTCTTTTCCTAAACGTAGGAAATTGTAGTATTGCGCTACAATTTGGCCACCTGGGCGAGAGAAGTTCAATGCAAAGGTCGGCATATTGCCACCTAAATAGTTCACATTAAAAATCAAATCTTCATGCAAGGCTAATGCGTCACGCCAAATTACCCAACCCACACCTAGTGGGCTTAGGCCAAATTTATGACCTGATGCATTAATCGATTTAACTCGAGGAAGACGGAAGTCCCACTCTAAATCAGGATCACAGAACGGAGCTAAGAAACCACCACTCGCCGCATCAATGTGCATTGGAATATCTAAACCCGTCTCTTCTTGTAACTTATCTAGCGCTTCATGTACCGCTTTCACAGGCTCATATTGACAAGTAAAAGTCACCCCCAGTGTTGGAACAACACCAATGGTATTTTCATCACAACGTTTAATCACTTCTTCAGGCGTCATGATCAAGCGATCGCCTTCCATTGGGATCTCACGTAATTCAATATCCCAATAACGTGCAAATTTATGCCAACATACTTGAACGGGACCACAGATCATATTTGGCTTATCTGTTGGTTTGCCAAGTTTTTTCATTTTTTCTCGCCAAGCCCATTTTAATGCCATACCACCTAGCATAGCGGCTTCACTTGAACCTGTAGTTGAACAACCTAGTGTGTTTTCTGCGTCAGGAGAGTTCCATAAATCCGCTAGCATATGCACACAGCGAGATTCTAATTCAGCAGTTTGAGGGTATTCATCTTTATCGATCATATTTTTATCGATACATTCATCCATTAATTTATGGACTTCATCTTCAACCCAAGTTTGGCAAAACGTTGCTAAGTTCTGTCGAGAATTACCATCCATCATGAGCTCATCATGAATGACTTGGTAGGCATGACGTGGGTCATGTTCTTGTTCAGGCATTTTATATTTTGGCATGGATAACGAAAGGTCAGCTGATGAATAAATATCATCAAGAAGATCATCTCTGACTGCGTTTTTGGAATGAAGAGGCATACGTTTTAGCTCCATTGAATTGAACATACAATAAGAATACAAACTGTCGAATTAACTAAATTCGGCCTTAATTAATGAGCAATTTACAATACTGTCAATTAGTTACTCATTAATATTTAGTTACATTTCTAGACCCTTTAATGAGCATTGTCAACGTTCTTTCGCAGCCTTTTTTAGAGCATAACTGTCTTTAAAATGATAATCAGTATCATAAATGCCACACCATTTCTGACAAACCAGACAGTTTAAATTCAATGTAAAACGATAAATAATGTCTACTTTTGAGAGCGAATAATCTCGTCATCCACCCACTTTAATAATTGTTTAATTGCCTTAGATAAAATCTGATTTTGACGAACTATATAACCTAAACTTGTTGTCGGAAATTCAGGTAATGGCGTTACTTTTGTTTTAAGATCTCTCTTTGGATGAATAGAAAACTCAGGCACAATCGCTACCCCAAACCCAGCTTCAGCCCAATCTATTTGGGCATCGACACTACCCACTTCCATGATTCGATATTTGGGTAATTTCAATGAAGGTAACGCCAAGTCTAACAAGTCTCTTGTTCTGGTGTCGTGCCCTAGCAAAATCAAAGTCGGTTCTTCATCCACAACAATTGTAGGATCCAAATACGCTTGTTGCCACTCTTCAAGGTGATTACCTAATGCACACCATTTTATTTGCTGCAATTCGGTAAAATGCAGAGGTTGGCTCTCTTTCTGTGCAATAACAAAGCCCAAATCAGCCTCTGCACTTTTTACTAACTCAGATGCCTGTGAAGAGGTGGTATTAAGCAATGAGAAATCAATTCCTGGAAATTCTTGCTTAAATAATTGAAATGGCCCTATCAATAATAAACGCGAGATAATATCGCTTGCTGCAATGGTTAACGTTCCTCGACTCAAATCATTAATCGCATTCAAATCCGCTTGGCATACTTGCAGCTCCATTAACGTATTTTGGCTCGTCATTAATAAGCGATTGCCCGCTTCCGTTAAATGAAAAGGATTTCTCTCTATCAATTTCACGCGTGTTGCAGCTTCTAACTGTTTGATATGCAAACTAACATTGGGCTGTGTCATATGTAATGCTGCTGCTGTTTTACCAAAATGCTTTAACTCTGCCAATGTCACGAAGGTTTTCAGCCAGTGAAGATCTAACATGCTCATACTCTCTTTTTGAATATATTTCACTCAATATGATATATGAATTTCTTATCAAGTCGATAATTATAATTAATTTCTCATATTGCAAATCTGATATTAGGATAGTGTCTTAATCATTAAGGAGTTTGTGTTATGCCGTCTATTGTTGTTGTTGGTGCTAATTGGGGCGATGAAGGTAAAGGCCGCATCGTTGATTTTCTTGCTGCTGAAGCGGCTGCAAGTATTCGTTTTCAAGGTGGTAATAACGCCGGTCATACTGTTGTAAATGACTTTGGTACCTTTAAGCTACACCAACTTCCAAGCGGTATTTTTAACCCAAACTGTACAGCGGTTCTTGGCCCTGGCATGGTTATTAGCCCTGCAGCATTAAGTGAAGAAATTGCTGAAGTAAAAGCCGCTGGCATCGAAGTTAAAATGCACATTTCTGATCGTGCAACACTTTGCCTTCCAATCCATGCACTTGAAGATACATTAGAAGAATTACGTTTAGGTGATGGTGCTTACGGTTCAACTCGTCAAGGTATTGCTCCTGCATACGGCGACCGTGTTATGAAAAAAGGCATTCTTGTTGGTTGGCTAAAACAACCTGATGTACTTCTTGAGCGTATTAAATTCATGCTTGATTGGAAAATGCCACAGCTGAAAGCGCTTTATCCTACTTGTGACTTCAGCCAAACCGCTGAAGAAATGACAGAATGGTTATTAGAAGTGACTGCTCCTTGGCGTGAATTTATTTGTAATGTTACTGAACCACTAAAAGTAATGCAGAAAAACGACGCAAACTTATTGTTTGAAGCACAACTAGGTGCAGGCCGTGATTTAGTTTACGGTGAATACCCATGGACTACGTCTTCAAATGTTACGGCGGCTTATGCTGGTATCGGCAGTGGCTTACCTGCGTTACGTCCTGAACGTGTTATTGCTGTGGCGAAATCGTTCAGTTCTTCGGTTGGTACAGGCACCTTAGTTACAGCAATGGAAGAACAAGATAACTTCCGTGAAGCAGCTAACGAGTATGGTGCAGTAACAGGTCGTCCACGTGATATGGGTTACTTTGATGCGGTAGCAACACGCAACGGTGTTGAACTGCAAGCAGCAACGGAAATCGCATTAACAAAAATCGACTGTTTAAGTGGTATGGCAGATCTTAGAATCTGTACTTCTTATGCTGGTGAGCACACTGAGAACCCTATTTGGCCTCAAACATCAGCATTAAGTCCTGTGTACGAAAAAATGGAAGCATGGGAAGAAGACATTACAGGTTGTCGTACTTTTGAAAGCTTGCCAAAAGCGGCTCAAGCTTATGTATTACGTATTGAAGAGTTAATGGGAGTGCCAGTAAGCATGGTATCTGTTGGTCCTGAGCGTGAGCAAATGATCATCCGTTAATCTAATAAACTAATAAAGCCACACATACCTATTTTGGGAATTTTAGGTCGTGTGGCTTTTTATTATGATAGTACTTATTTGATTAACTATTTAGCTATAAAAAGCGTAAACAATAACAAAATGAAACACAAAGCCGACTAAAACAGGAACTGATGTTCGCTTTGCAACTTCAAATGGACTTAACTTGGCACCCGTTGCTGAAGCAATAACAACAGCAGAAACAGGTGACATTGCTCGACCTATTGCTGAGGCTTGTTGCATTGGCATTAGCATTGCCGCTGCGTTAGCCCCCATACTGGAAGCTATAGTAGGAATTAATTCAACAAACGCCAAGAATGGCGCATTCCCCGACCCCATGATTACCGCAGCCATTAACGTCACTACAGCAAAAACAAACGTCATCGCTACACTTGGTAAACCCACTGATTTAGCCATCATGATTAGGTTGGTAATCGCTCCTGTTACTTGAATTCCATAAGCAAAAACACCAGCAGCAACTAATAATACAACCACACTGCTAAATGCACTCCCCATTCCTTTTGAGAACACATTGAAACCATCAAAAACCGTTTTTAAACTTCTTTTCGTTATGCATTCACACAACATAGCAACAAACATTGAAACAAATACAATCGTCGTCACATCCATATTGATCGTTGAAATGACGAGTTTAGAAAACACAACAGCCATAATAATAGGAAGCAAAGGTAAAATGACATAATAACTAGGTGCTAACACTTCCTCTTTTTGTGTCTGTTCAATTGATGCTTGTTCGAATTGTTCAGGATGCTTTTTATCAACCTGTGTCTGCCAAATAACATGCATAATACCGATAACCACCATTGTTGCTACCGATGTTGGAGCTTGATAATGAGAAACATAACTCATCAAGTCCATACCTAAAGCTTCACTTGCACGTATTGCATCAACCCCTGTTGGCGTAAAACTTACCGCTAATGAACTAGCAATAACCGCCGCGGCGCTACCACGAGAAATACCCAATCCCAACATCACAGGATAAAGTGTTCCCATCAATAACACACCAAGACCGGTAGCTGAAGGAATTGCCAGTTGTAAGATACTTGCCATACAGTAAGCAAAGAACAACATAATGTTTTTATTTTGAATACGGCTTAGTGGCTAAACGAACGACAACATCGTTAGCTCCAATATGACTCATATAATCAGCAAAACCGACCAAAGCCATAATCATTAACCCCAGCGCTCCCGCTCGATATCCCATTAAAAATTGTATGTATTTAAACGGCTCAAATCCTGAAAAATTAGTCGATGTAACCGAAGCTGGCAACATTGGGCCCCAGCCAAAAAGCCCAGTTGCGAAAATCAATATCGTCCCTGACATTAATAAAGTAGGTTCAGCTTTATACCCCTTTAAAATCATCCTTGCCGCAATAACAACAACGATAAGAACAAGTAATAACGAAGCCATGACTACACCTCTTCATGTTTCGTTAAGTTAATAATGATTGTTTTCACGACATTACTTGCAGCAATTAAAGATGAGACAGGAAGGTATTCAAATATTGAGTGGAAGTTATGTGCGCCGGTAAAAATGTTAGGGCATGGCAAACCTTTTTCAGACAAAACCGCACCATCATAGCCACCGCGCATCGGTATAACTTTAGGTTCAATGCCATTTTCCTTATATGCTTCCAATGCAAGATCAACTGGCAGCATGGAGCCTTTTAAGAAGTTATGAACGTTACTGTAACGATCACTTAATTCAAGAGTTGCACGGTTATTGTTTTCTTCATTGAACATTCGAACTTGTTCAGCAATAAAGGCTTTACGATACACATATCCTGATTCAGTGAAATCTCTGATATCCATATTAAGCACTGTTTTGGCAGAATTTCCCGCCAACTTCTTCATCCAGTAATAGCCTTCTCTTCCTTCTGTATGCTCAGGAGTTTCTTTCTCAGGAAAACGGGACATAAATGAATTAGCCAGTAACAAAGAGTTAATCAAATTACCTTTAGAGTTCATAGGGTGTGCAGACTGCCCCGTAAACGTAACGACCGCATTACCTGCATTCCAGTTCTCACATACAAACTCACCAATGCCACAGCAATCCAAAGTGTATGCAAAATCAGCACCAAAACCGTCAACATCAAAAGCATTCGCCCCTAAAAGACCTTGCTCTTCATCAGGAACAAAACCAACCTTAACCGTTCCATGTTCAACATCTGGGTTGTCTTTAAAAAACTGTAACGCATTTAAGATAGCGGCAATGGCTGCTTTATCATCTGCGCCTAATAATGATTGACCGTCACTTACAATGATGTCTTGACCAATATAATTAGTTAGTTCTGGATATTCAGCTAAAGATAAAACAGGTCCTGTTGCGAGAGGAATATCGCCACCTTTATAATGAACCACTACGGCATGGGTGTCTTCTGTACGTTCAGAGCTGGTATCAAGGTGCCCAAAGAAAGCAACGGTTGGTAATTTTTTTTCGGTATTAGATGGCAGAGTTGCCGTAAGAATAGCGGTATCACGAAGAAGAATATCTGTACAACCTAGCGCTTCTAATTCCTTTTTAACCAAACAAGCCAATTCATATTGCCCTTCACTTGAAGGCATAATGCCTGCGGCCCCATTAGCTTGGTTTGTTGTCGTATTAATCTTTGTGTAACCTAAGAAACGTTCTACTACATTCATTGCTTTAATCCAAAACGATTGATAAAACAACGATATTACAAACTCTCCATCTTATTTAAGTGACTACTCTCTCAATAACCACAATATAAAAATGGTTATTTATATTGCAAAAATAAAAAACACCTTCCAAAAACATCTGGAAGGTGTTTACCTTTATTTAACTAATTAATCTACATCATTAATTACTTCAATATTCGGGAAGTTCGCTTCTACACATTTAGTATAATCGCGGAACTTAAATGCCGAATGAGGTGTTTGATAGCCTACTAACTGACATGCGTAAGCTTTACCATCTGGCGTTTCACTTGACCATCCCCAATCTTGCTCCCAGTAAATATTAACTGCTCCAGCGCCTGCAGCATCAAACTGCTTCATGCCTTTACAACCAAGTATTTCGGTATCTTCAATTGGCACACCTAGGTAATTTGCCATTTCTTTGTAATATTTAATACGATTTAACGATTGTGCTACTTCAACACTGCCGCCACACTCAACACCACCATTAATGATCTGAGTGGTTACACCAAACCCAGGAACTAAGCCGTTATTTAAATCGGCTTGGTTTGGTTGCCATGTTCCATCAATAACATGCAACATGCTTGGCTTTGGTGGTTGTGGATAAACAAAGAAAAAGACCGCTGAAGACAGATTTAACCACGTATCTGCCACCATTTCAGGATTATCTAACAGAGTTCGAACGGTACCAAACATCGCATCAGAAAATGGTCCGTAGTTGTAGTTATAACTTAACTGCTTCGCTCCACGGCCAAAGTATGATTTAAACTCGCCGTTATCAAACGTACCACATGGCCATGTTTGACCCTGCCATACGTCAGGATTACATTCACCGTTATAGCCACCACGCATTTCTTCAGTCCAGCCCATCTCACGAACATGAACTAAACCTTGACGCCACTCAGGCACTTCCCAATGAGCAGTGTGTCCACCGGTCTCTTGAGTAAAGTGAGCAAACATAGTTGCCAGTGACTTTTTACAGATAGCATCAGAGTCACGTCCATCTTCATAAGTACCACAGAAAGCTGGGAATTTACCCGTTGCCTGCAAGAAATGACGGTATGTATATTCAGGAGCACGCTTAGGGAATAAGAAATTCCATGTACTTTCAGAAACAATTTGCTCAATACGTTTTACGTTCTCAGGGTTTGATTCTGCACCAGGAATAATGCGTTCAACAGATTCATTATCTAATGTGGCAATGGATGCTTTTACATCATTCATTACATCAAAATTTGTTAATTCCGCTTCTTTAGCATCCAATGCAGATTGATTTACTTTATAGTCTCCGCCCGTTGGAGGAACTTCAGGATCAACTGGTGGAATTTCTGGGTCTACTGGTGGAATAAGATCATCTTCGGTAATTTTTTCCCAAGCGTCTACCCATGCAGTACCTGTTCCTGGAGCATAGGCCCAAGCGGCTCCTGAACACCAAGTAGCTGTAACGCCTGTTTTACAACGGTATAATTGATTTTCGTTTTGAACAACATCACCACCTTTGTATTTTTCACCCTCTTTATATTGAGGATAATCTCCTTCAGGTAATTCAACCTCAGGCTCTTCAGGATCAACAACGGGTGGCGGAGGCGTTACACCATCTCCTTCTGAGATAAGCTCCCAAGGTGTATCCCATGGATTTGCAGCAACATCAGCAGGACTTTGACCCGGATTTGCCCACCATTTAGCTTCATATATATCCCCATTAAATGATACTTGGCTACCAGCTTGATAGCTTTGCTCTTGGTTATATATTTCAGCAGCATTTACATAAGCAGAGGTCGCAAGCATAACTGCAATGCACAGACTATTTAGTTTCATAAAATTCCCTTATTTACTTATTATTAGATTTAGTCGGTAACCGACTGATCGGAATATAACAGGGAAATTTATTTTATTATCACAAATAAGACGACATAAAATAACGATTCGTGACCTTACTTCAGTTATTTTTATTATTTAAATGATATTGACCGTTGCATGACAGTATTTTCTAATTTTTAGCTAAATGTCGAATTTTTAATAAATACTAATAAAATTAAACGTAATTGAAATAATTTCACGATACAATTTCGAATTATTTTTGTGCTAAGGAAAAGCAATGAATACCATTCGTTTTGGAGAGCAGCTGATCACCCCAACTAAGTTGCTGTGTATCGGTCGCAATTATATTGATCATATTAGTGAACTTAATAATTCGATTCCTGATCAAATGGTGGTATTTAATAAACCCAATTCCTGCATCACTTCTACTTTAAGTTCATTCCATCAAGAACGCTTACATTATGAAGCTGAAATTTGTTTCCTAATTAAAGATGAACAATTACATGCAGTGGCCATTGGGCTCGATTTAACCAAACGTGACTTACAAGCTGAACTTAAAAGTAAAGGATTACCTTGGGAACGAGCAAAAGCATTTAATGGTTCTGCTATCTTCAGCCGTTTTATCCCTATTGATAACCTTAATATCGATGCACTCCAAATCGAATTATTTATTAATAGTATGCGAGTTCAATGTGGCAGCGTAAGCCAAATGATTTATTCTCCTGAAACGATTTTAAATGACTTAAAAAGTTATACCCAATTATGTGATGGTGATGTCGTTATGACAGGCACCCCACAAGGTGTAGGCGAAATACACATGGGGGATATCTTTCTTGCTCGATTAAAATTAGATGGAAAAACACTAATAGAGACTGAATGGGTTGCAAGGTAACGTATTTAATTAAATACAATTAACAATCAATAACACAACCGTATATTAACAATATTATTTATAATATTTAATATGCTGATTTTTTATTCTATTTTGAATCTTTAAGAATGGAAATCTGGATTACTCTACTATAAAATCCGCCCTCTTATTTATAATTTAAAATAAAATAATGATTGATATTACTATTCTTCCAGTTTATTTGACTGCTGTTATTGCCCTCTTATTACTTCCAGGTCCAGATATGCTACTTATTGCAAGTTCAAGCATGAGCTATGGACGAAAAGTAGGATTATTTGCAAGCTTAGGGAATGCAACGTCAGGCATTATTTTGACGTTATTAGCAGCTCTTGGTGTATCAGCTCTTATCGCAATGAGCCCTCTTGCATTAAAAGCATTACACCTTCTTGGTGGTATGTACTTACTAAAAATGGGATGGGATTGCATCCGAGCAGAAGCAGATGAAGCACCTGAATTAACTGATGGTTCTAAAATGGCGACTACCTTTTATCAACGAGCATTAGTAAGTAATCTATTAAACCCAAAAGCACTTGTTTTCTTTGTAATGTTTTTACCTCAATTTGTTTCAACAAACATTACAGCAACATCTGGAGAGCAGATGCTCGCTCTTGGCCTATTACTAAATGTGCTTGGTTTACTGTTTAATTTACTGCTTGTTGCATTGGTTGGCACTCTTGGTAAATCATTACTTAATAACGTTAAGTTTAGAACGTACCAACATAAGTTTATGGGCGGAATATTCATCATTCTGGCCGTATGGATGTTAAGTGCTTTTGTCACCGCATAAAAAAACGGCGAGGTTCTATCCTCGCCGTTTTTATTTCATCTCACATTAAAATGTTAAGCTTTTTTGATGCTCGGCGATAAGATTATCCATCGCGGCTTGAGCTTGCACTTGTTTGTCAAAATAATCCTCACCTTCAGAGATATCTGCCACTACTTCGTAATAACACTTCAACTTAGGCTCTGTTCCTGATGGACGAACGATAATTCGAGCTCCATTCTCAAGATGATAAATAAGTACATCACTCGCAGGTAAATCGATCGATTCTGTTGCCCCATTAGGTAAGTAACGTAACGATGCTTTTAAATCTTCGACAACATCTATCTTCACACCTGCAATGTGTGTGGGTTGATTTGCACGCAAGTGTTCACCTATTGCTGGAGAGCTAGGGTCAAGAGCAATACTGCGTTGTGCATTAATATGAATGCCATGCTGACGATAAATGCTTTCTAATTGATCCCATACACACTTACCTTTCGTCGCCAATTCCGCCGTTAATTGTGCAAAGGCAACTAAAGCAGATAAACCATCTTTATCCCAAACTTGACTCCCAATGGTATAACCAAGTGCTTCTTCGTAAGCGAATAAAAATTGTTTTTCATTCGTCTCTTTTTGCATAGCGACATTCGTTAACCATTTAAAACCCGTTAATGTTTGGAAATATTCAGCTCCCATCGACTCTGCAATTTTTTTAAGTAACGTTGATGACACAATCGTATTACCAACCAGTTTCCCGCTTGCTTCTGTATGCGTTAGTAAATAATGTCCAAATAAAGTACCTACTTGGTCACCAGTTAGCATTTTATATCCACCATCAGGTTTTCTTGCAGCAAGTGCAAATCGGTCTGCATCAGGGTCATTGGCACAAGCAATATCAGCATTAGCAGAAGCGGCTAATGCTTCCACCATGTCCATTGCGCCAGCCTCTTCAGGATTGGGGAAGTTTACTGTTGGAAAATTACCATCAGGCTCTCTTTGCTCTGCCACACTAAATACATGGTTAAAGCCTGCATCACGTAATAGCGTTTCGGCCATATCAGCACCCACGCCATGCATCGCGGTATAAGCAATAGTTATACTTGATGGATCAGTATGATTAGAAAGCAATTTATTGCTGTTCATTGTATTTCGATAAGTTTGGTAGTAATCATCTTCTAACCAAACTAGTAGCCCTTTTTCTTCGGCTTCATCTAACGGCATCATTACAATCGATTTTGTTGCTGCAATATCGATAGTTTGCGCAATACCAGAATCATGTGGTGGAATAATCTGCGCCCCATTTTCCCAGTACACTTTAAAGCCATTGTATTCTGGTGGGTTATGACTTGCTGTAACAACCACAGCACCAGCCGCATTGAAATGTTTAATACCAAAAGCAACGATCGGTGTTGCTGCTACTTTTGATGTTAAAAATACCTTAATACCAAGCGCTGTTAAAACACTCGCGGTATCATGTGCAAACTGCTTTGAATCATTTCTTCCATCGTAACCAACAACCACACCACGTTGCTTAGCATCTTTCACTTGGTCAATAAGGTAATGTCCCAACCCAGTAGCGGTTTCTTGAATCACTAAACGATTCATTCTATTTGGCCCTGCGCCGACTTTACCTCGTAAACCAGCCGTACCAAATTGTAAACGTGAATGAAAACGCTCTTCTAGTTCTTGTGTATTATGACTATCAACCAAACACTGAAGCTCTTCACGAGTTTTAGGATCAGGATCTCGCATAAGCCACTCTGTTACTTTTTGCATCATAATATCAACCTCTTAAGCATTATCTTTCCATTGATTCTAAATGATAAACATTATCAATTACTAGAACGCAATCGCTAAACTCTCATAAAAAACCAGTACTGAACAAATTATAGCGTTTATACGTATCTTTATATTAAGTTTAATTAAAAACCTTTTTTATCCCATTCTGTCTTGAGAATTCTTAAGACTAAATGGTAGAGTGGAAACAGTGAAATTAAATATAACCTGTTTATTTGTAAGGATATTATATGAAAATCGCAATGTTCAGCACCAAATCTTATGATGAAACATCTTTCAATAGTATCAATCAAAACTATCAGTTTGAATGTCAGTTTTTCAATTTTCAGTTAACTGAAAGCACAGCTCCTATTGCCAATGGAGCTGATGTTGTCTGTGCATTTGTGAATGACGACTTGTCAGCACCAGTACTAGAAATACTAGCCAAGCAAGGAACAAAACTTATCGCTATGCGATGTGCTGGTTTTGATCGTGTTGATCTTGAGGCTGCTAAGAAATTAGGAATGCAAGTAGTTCGTGTTCCTGCCTATTCTCCAGAGGCTATTGCTGAGCATGCCGTTGGTATGATGATGTGTTTAAACCGTCGCTTCCACAAAGCGTATCAACGTACTCGTGATGCTAACTTCTCTCTAGAAGGCCTTACTGGATTTAACTTTTTCGGTAAAACCGTTGGGGTGATTGGCTCAGGTAAAATTGGTCTAGCAACCATGCGTATTCTAAAAGGATTGGGAATGAATATATTGTGCTTTGACCCATACCCAAGCCAAGTCGCCATTGATATGGGTGTGAAATACACAACTCTTGACGAAATATTTTCTCAATCAGATGTGATCACTCTGCACTGTCCATTAACACCTGAGAATACCCATCTTCTAGATACAGATTCATTTTCTAAAATGAAAGATGGAGTAATGATCATTAACACAAGCCGTGGTGGATTGCTTAATTCAGCTAGTGCAATTGAGGCATTAAAAGCTGGGAAAATTGGCTCACTTGGTTTAGATGTTTACGATCACGAAAAAGAGCTTTTCTTCCAAGACAAATCAAATGATATTATTAAAGATGATGTTTTCCGTCGCTTATCTGCTTGCCACAACGTACTGTTCACAGGGCATCAAGCATTTCTAACTGAAGAAGCGCTAGACAATATTGCTTCAACAACACTAGGAAATATTGATGCTTTCTTAAAAGGTGAAGCATCGGGTAATGAACTCATTACCAATTAACTGACTTAAGCATCTCCTACTCACTGTAGTGAGATGCTTAAATTACTTACCTATCGTAA
This sequence comes from Aliivibrio fischeri, assembly GCF_009727955.1. GTDB lineage: Bacteria > Pseudomonadota > Gammaproteobacteria > Enterobacterales > Vibrionaceae > Aliivibrio > Aliivibrio fischeri_A. Next base: position 923,427 of record NZ_WOBR01000004.1, read on the forward strand.
TCTATCTAGTACGACTTGTTGATCTAAATGTTCTTGATAATCCGTATATTCCAACCCTTTATCAAAAATGTATTCAGTGATAAGTCTTGTAGCTAGTGCCAGCAATTCACTCGCATTCCACGGTTTTTCAATATAACTTTCAATACGTGCTCGATTAATCGCAGTAATAGTATCTTGATGAGTCGCTTGCCCAGTTAATAGTACTTTTTTGGTTCTCAAAAAACGGTAGTCATGAGATACATCCGTTAATAACTCAACACCATTTTTACCCGGCATAATATGGTCAGAAATCACAAGAGCGATATAGCCGCCTTCACTATCTAATTCATCCAATAGATCTAATGCTTCATCCGCAGACTCGCACTCTTCAATATTCACCCAAGTTTTAAGTGGTGCCAAATCTTGTAAAACGGCACTCAGAACTTCTCTTTGGTCGTCCACACAAATCAGATTAAGTTTTTCCATGACTGTCCTCGACAGGTAGTTTAATTCTAAAAATGGTTTTCTCTTGGTTACTTTTCACCGCTATCGAACCACCATACCCACTGATAATTCGTTTAACTATAGCCAAACCAAGCCCTAAGCCAAACGAAAGCCCACCTTTTTTAGTGGTAAAGTTTGGTCTGAAAATTTTTCTTCTTGTCGCTTCATCAATCTCAGGGCCATTATTAGCAATCGTAACCAAAACAAATCGATTCGATACCCGAGTTGATATTTCAATTTCCGGTTCCTGTGTATGCTTCATGGCATCACTGGCATTCTTAATTATGTTTGCCCAAATTTGGACGAGCTCAGTAGCCGATGCTCTTACCATAGGTATTGCTGCAGGACTTAAATGAACCGATACTCGTCGTAAATCACTTTGCAATAACACAAGAGCTTTATTTATGCTGTCGTTAACGTCTAAGACTTCATCGGTATCAATATCAGTGCGTCCTAGTTGCTTAACGGAACGAACAATCCCAACCGAGTGCCTTGCAGCAAGACGCATATCGTGAAGGTCTCGTCCTATATTCCAATACCGCACCGCTTGCTCTGGGCTTTTTAACCAATACTTTGAAAGTTCTCCTTCAGGAACCGCACGAGCGAGTTCTCTTGCAGTATCTCTTTCAATACCATAAGTCACTTCCAATTCACGTCCGCGTTTTCTCACCTCCGCTGAACTGATGTTTTGTCCAAACATTAAACCTTGGTCAACAAAACTGCTCGCTTCGGGATGAATCTCTTCAAGTAGCTCTAAAATAATACTTTGAAGTCTTTCTGTTTTACTACTCAATACCCCAACAGCATTATTCAACTCATGAGCAATACCTGCGGCAAGTTGCCCTAACGTTGTCATTTGCTCTGCGGTATATAACTTTTGTAACGCTTTCTCTTTTTCTATAGATTCATGCATTGCTCGTCGCTGGCGACGTGAAAGCTCATTAACAATAATTGGAGTAAATTGCGCCGTTAAAGGACCATATCTATCCAAATCAATGGCCGTTGTTTTAGAGTCAATCCACCCTAATTCAGTTTCTGTTTTAGTAATGACCGTCGACGACGCTATCAATGTTTCAGAGAAAAAGCTGTGAACGCCAATGAATGCCCCTTCTCCTGCACTGAATACTTTGACTTGCGCTTCGCTATTTTCTTCTTGATAAAACCCTTCAAGTTCACCAGAGCAGACATAATACAAACGATCATTATCTTCTCCTTGCTCAAGTAGTGTTTCACCTGCAGGAAGCGTCACCCGACGCTCAGGTTGAGAAAAATACGCTCCAATTAATCGCTGTAATTTTTCTTGATTCATAAACTATCCAATATGACCTACTGAATGAAGAACCCACACCATAACAAAACTTAATAAAACCCCAACAATCCCTAGAATAACGCCGGTTTTCGCCATTTGGCTGCTTTCTACATTTCCTGTTGCGTGTGCTAACGCATTAGGTGGCGTACTGATAGGCAAAGACATACCTAAAGATGCAGCAAAAGTTACAATTAAGATTAGCGTAAGTTCGCCACCCAGCGGAGTTAACGAGCTCATTGAAGTACCAAGAGCTGCCATAATTGGCATTAATAAGTTTGCTGTTGCAGTGTGCGACATAAAGTTTGCCATTAATAAACACAAGAACGCAGCACCAAATAACACAACATAAGGAGAATAAGAGTCAAAAGGAATACTATGAACAACCAGTTTCGCTAAACCCGTTTTATCTAATGCAAGACCTAGGGCGATACCACCAGAAACTAGCCATAACACATCCCATGAGATCTTCTTAAGATCTTCTTTGTTTATGATCCCTGTAATAGAAAATATGGCTACAGGAATTAAAGCAACTGTATACGAATTCATGCCATGGCTTGATCCCATCAACCATAATAAAATCGTCCCTGCAAACGTGATATAAACCGTAATGGCTTTCGGCGTTTTTAAGAATTTACCCTTAATATTTAAGTTCATGGATGTTTGTTTAGCAGGATACAAATAGTTAATTAAAAACCATGCTAACGCCATCATCACAATAACAAATGGCACACCAAAGACCATCCATTCACCAAACGTAATTAAATTATCACCTACTAAATATTTAAGTGCGATTGCATTAGGAGGAGTACCAATTGGTGTACCAATACCACCAATGTTTGCTGCAATAGGAATACACAAGGCAAAAGCAACACGTCCTGGATCTTTAGGACCAAATACAGCAATAACAGGCGTTAAGATAGATAGCATCATCGCCGTTGTCGCCGTATTTGACATGAACATTGAGAAAATACCCGTGATCAGCATTAAGCCTAACATTACAAATTTAGGATCACTGCCAAACGGCTTTAGTAATACACGTGCTAAGTTAACGTCTAAACGATATTTCGTTGCCGCCATTGCGAGAAAGAAACCACCTAAAAACAGCATAATAATTGGGCTTGCAAACGTCGCCATAATGTCGCTGTAATTCAACAACTCACCAAATTGAGGTGAATCTTGGTTCATCTTAAATAAGAAAAAACCTTTATTTGATACCATTAATAATTCTAAAACGATGATCACAACCGAAGTGGCATAAATTGGGATCGGTTCAAATACCCAACATAGCGCTGCTAATAAAAATATAGCAATAACACGCTGTTGGATTATGGTCATGCCTTCAAATGGAAAGGCTGACAATGGCATCAATAAAATGATGAGAGGAATAATTGTTGGGATTAAATACTTCATGTATTGACGCATAACGTTTCCGACTTCCATAGAACAATAAATGTTGAATTCCATCGATTATCTACTTTTACTGCTATTCGGTATAACGTGTTAGATCAAAGATTATTTTGAAATAATTAAAAATATGACTATTTGTGACAAATATTACGTAAAAAAAGAGCCGCATTTCTGCAGCTCTTTCATTTGATATCTTATTATTGATTATTTTTCAGCTTTTGGCTTCTTACGCTTATCGGTAATAGCCCACTTTCCATCAATATATAAACCAGTCCAACCTGTTGGCTTGCCATCCACTTCTGAACGAACATAGTTCTCTTTTGTTTTACGACTAAAACGAACTACCGCAGGTTTACCATCAGGGTCATGTGTTGGCGCTTCTGTTAAGTATAAGAACTTAGGCGACAAACGATCCTTAAATCGAACTAACTCTTCCACTAATGGTGCACGTGTTTCACGTGATTTAGGGAAAGTGCTCGCAGCTAAGAATAGACCTGACGCACCATCACGCAATACAAAATAAGCATCTGATTTTTCACATACTAATTCTGGTAGATGTACAGGATCTTCTTTTGGTGGAGCAACTTCACCATTCTTTAAGATCTTACGAGTGTTTTTACATGTTTCACTCGTACAGTCCATGTATTTGCCAAAGCGACCGTTTTTCAGTTCCATATCAGAACCACACTTGTCACATTCAACAACAGGACCATCGTATCCTTTAAGTTGGAATTCACCCTTTTCGACCACATAACCTTCACAGTTCGGGTTATTACCACAAACATGAATCTTACGTTCTTGGTCAATTAGATAAGGATCCATCGCCGTTTCACACTTAGGACAACGTTTCTTCGCACGTAATGCTGCAGTTTCTACGTCTTCTTCAAGAACATTTACAATGCCCTCTTCACTTCCTAAGTTAATGGTTGTTTTACAACGCTCTTTTGGTGGCAATGCATAACCTGAACAACCAAGGAAAACACCTGTAGATGCAGTACGGATACCCATATTGCGACCACATGTTGGACATTTAATGTCTGTCTCAACGATGTTATTTGGTGACATACCGCCTTCAGATTCATCTAGCTCTGCTTTTGCAATGTCTGCAGTAAAATCTTGGAAGAATGTATTAAGCACATCTTTCCAATCTTTTTCGCCTTCTGCAATTCTATCTAGATTACCTTCCATGCGAGCAGTAAAGTCGTAATCCATTAAATCATCAAATGATTGATTTAGACGATCAGTTACGATTTCACCCATTTTTTCAGCGTAGAAACGACGGCTATCAATACGAACATAACCACGATCTTGAATCGTTGAGATAATCGATGCGTAAGTCGATGGACGACCAATGCCTTTTTTCTCAAGTTCTTTAACTAATGCCGCTTCTGTGAAACGAGCTGGTGGCTTAGTAAAGTGCTGCTTAGGATCCAGTTTTTCTAACTTTAGCTTATCGCCAAGTTGCACAGCAGGAAGCAGTTGATCTTCATTTTTACCCATTGGGCGCTGTACACGAGTCCAACCATCAAACTTCAGGATACGTCCTTTAGCTTTTAGTGTGAATTCGTCTGCTTTTACGCTCAATGTTGTTGAATCATATTGCGCAGGTGTCATTTGACAGGCTACGAATTGATTCCAAATTAAGTTGTACAGTTTATGCGCATCAGCTTCCATACCTTGTAGGTCGTCAGCTTTTACTTCTACGCTTGAAGGACGAATCGCTTCGTGGGCTTCTTGAGCACCTTCTTTGCTACCATAAACAATAGGAGCTGATGGTAAATAACTATCGCCATACTCAGAACCAATAAACTCACGTAACGCCTCTACAGCTTCTTTACTTAAGTTAGTTGAGTCAGTACGCATATAAGTGATGTAACCGCCCTCATAGAGGCGCTGAGCTAACATCATCGTCTTTTTAACACCGTAACCTAGACGTGTACTTGCCGCCTGTTGCAGTGTTGATGTAATAAATGGTGCAGATGGCTTACTTTTCGTTGGGCGATCTTCACGTTTACACACTTCGTATTCTGCATTTTGAAGAATGCTAACAGCCGCTTCTGTATCTGCTTGATTAAGCGGTTTGAATGCTGAACCGTTACGTTGTGCGACTTGCAGACGGAAGTTTTCTTTATCTGCTGTTAACGTGTCTGCGTGAATATCCCAAAATTCTTCAGGAATAAAAGCATTGATTTCACGCTCACGCTCTACCAATACTTTCACTGCTACCGATTGCACACGGCCAGCAGATAAACCACGAGCCACTTTCTTCCACAATAACGGAGACGCCATAAAGCCAACAACACGGTCTAAGAAACGACGAGCTTGTTGTGCATTTACACCAGGCATACTTAGTTCACCTGGAGTTTCGAATGCCTGTTGAATCGCATTTTTCGTGATTTCGTTAAAAACCACACGTTTGAAGCGTGAATCATCACCACCGATGATCTCGCGAAGGTGCCACGCAATAGCTTCCCCTTCACGGTCCAAATCGGTTGCGAGATAAACGGTATCTGCGCTTTCTGCTAATTTTTGTAGTTCTGCTACTACTTTTTCTTTACCCGGAAGGATTTGGTAGTTAGCTGCCCAATCGTTGTATGGGTCAATACCCATTTTATTAATTAGGTTCTTTTTATCTCTTTCTTTTTTAATTCGTGCTTTTTCTTCAACACTTAACCCTTTGGTCGACGCTGCTGCCTTTTTGCCAGTGCTTGTCGAACCCATAGGCAAATCACGTACGTGACCTACACTGGATTTTACGATGAAGTCTTTGCCAAGGTATTTATTGATGGTTTTCGCTTTGGCTGGTGACTCCACGATAACTAGAGATTTACCCATAATGTCTCACTAACGTCCTCGTGTTGAAATTTACTTAGCTGCCGACTTTCGTTTAGTCCACAGCTAAAATCTAATGTTTATCTATATATTACTATTGAGGGTGTATGGCATCACGTCAACCACTTTTTTTACAAACAGTGCTGAATGGTCGCGCTTTGGACAGTTGTTAATCAAATGTGATTATTCAACGAGCAAATCCATAACAGTGCGCATCTATTAGCATTTACTGAGTTTAAGCTCAAAAGCTTAGTTTAATATCTTGCACCTGCTCACAATAAAATGCCTTTTTGTGACTCTACTTATCTTTCAATGACTTTGGTAAGAAAAAGTGAATACAAGTAAACTATTATTTTGAATTGATATGCCACATTCGTTGTGATTTTCATTTTTTGAGCTTAGAATCCCTCTTTTATATAGCAAAAAATGAGTGACTTATGAGCGATAAAAAATCCATTTCTGAGGCTGATTTACTGTTAATTGCCAATCAAATCATTCAAGATCACGAAAACTACCTTGAAGGTATGCGTGCGACTAGCGTAGAAGAGAAAGATGAAGTTCTTGTGTTTAAAGGAGAATACTTCTTATCAGACCAAGGTCTTCCTACTGAAAAAACAACCGCTGTTTTCAATATGTTTAAATACCTTGCGCACCATTTATCAAAAGAGTTTACGGTTAAATAACTGCGACTTTTTTTGGTACAATGTAGACAATAAAAAAGGCTGAAATCTCAGCCTTTTTTGTCATATCTACCCTATTAATAACTGAACAGATATGGTCTAAATTAATGCGCTTTCTTGCATTAAAAATTAAACAATCGGTCGCTGACCTTTGCTAATTAAACGCATAAATACGTTCTCAGCAGACTGGCCTGCAATCCCCGCAATTTTATCGCTTAACTTTTTCTTTTGAACGTAATGAATAGCTAAAACTTCACGATTTTTACATGCTTTTGTTAAATAATCGTCCGACGTTTGAATCTCATCAATTAGACCTAACTCCAACGCTTGTTTACCGAACCAATGCTCGCCTGTTGCTACTTTTTCAAGATCTAGCTCTGAACGATGCTCACGAATAAAATCTTTAAATAAAACATGAGTTTCTTCCAACTCTAATTGGAATTTTTCACGTGCTTTATCGCTATTTTCACCAAACATTGTTAGGGTACGTTTGTATTCACCAGCGGTTAATTGCTCAAATTCAATATCATTTTTCTTCAATAATTTATTGAAATTTGGCAACTGAGCAACAACACCAATCGAACCAACGATTGCAAATGGTGCAGCAATGATCTTCTCACCAATACATGCCATCATATAGCCACCAGAAGCTGCAACTTTATCTACAGAGATCGTTAATGTAATGTTTGCATCACGTAAGCGATCAAGTTGAGATGAAGCAAGGCCATAACCATGAACCATACCACCACCACTTTCAAGGCGTAAAAGTACTTCATCACCTTCAATAGCAACCGCTAAAATAGCTGATACTTCTTCACGTAGCGCAGCAACTTCTTTCGCATCAATGCTGCCATTAAAGTCCAAAACGAACAAACGAGCATCACGCTTTAACTCAAGTTCACCCGCTTTTGCCGCTTGCTTGATTTCTTTCTGTTTTGCTTTTTCCGCTTCTTTGTCTGCTTTCTTTTCAGCCTTTGTACGAGCTTTTAATTCTGCATCATCAAATAAGTGATGCTCTAATTCAACGACAGTGTCCTTATACTGTTCAGTTAAATTAGTTACCTCTAATTCACCTTTTGCACCAGCAGATTTCCCACCAACCGCTTTAGCTGCAATTAGAATGGCAATAATAGAAACAACAACAGTTGCGATCTTTGCTAAAAAGAGACCGTAATCAAACAAAAATTCCAATGTAATACCCTCTTAAGTATGTTTCGTGTATTGTACTCGACTTAACTCGAAGTTAGTTCACATTATGATAATAAATCGCACTAAACGCGCATTTTTACATCAACTTACAACACTAATTTGTAAAAATTTCTCAATGTGAACGTTGAAATACAAGGATTACAGAGTGGATTATCAGGTTTCTTCTGACGCATTAAAAAATAAAGTTATTTTAGTTACTGGTGCTGGTGATGGTATTGGTAAACAAGCCGCCTTACATTATGCTCAACATGGCGCTACCGTTATTTTATTAGGGCGCACTGTCACTAAATTAGAAGCGGTCTATGATGAGATTGAAGCCGCAGGTTACCCAACACCTGCAATTGTTCCTTTAGATTTAAAAGGAGCTACCAAACAGCACTACGTTGACATGGCTGAAACTATTCAAAGCCAATTTGGACAGCTAGATGGTCTTCTTCATAACGCTGGTTTATTAGGTATGCTTAGTCCCTTCGAACAATTTGAAGAATCCATTTTTGATGAAGTCATGCAGATCAATGTCAAAGCTCAATTTTTGATGACACAAGCCCTACTTCCTGTTCTACAACAATCTGATGATGCCCGAATCATCTTTACCACTTCAACAGTTGGACATCAAGGGCGAGCATTTTGGGGAGCCTACGCTATCTCAAAATTTGCTACAGAAGGCATGATGCAAACATTAGCGCATGAAATGGAAAGCACCAAGGTAAAAGTAAATGCTATTAACCCTGGAGGTACTCATACTCGTATGCGAGCTCAAGCCTTCCCTGCTGAAGACATTAGTTTACTTAAAACACCAAAAGACATTATGCCTCTTTATGTATATTTAATGGCACCAGAAGGCGTTAACGTACACAGTCAATGTATTGATGCTCAGGCAAAATAAATTTTTAAAGAAACGAACAAAAAAGGGTTGCTACCTTACGGTGCAACCCTTTAATTATTCATCTAAGTGTTTTTAACGATGCAATTAACGCTGTCTAGGTTTAGACTTTGGCGCTTTACCGTTTGGTGAAAACTTACTTCTTACTGGTTTTTGACCAGCCGCTGGTTTTTTACCTTTCGATTGTGGCTTACCTGAAGGTTGGCTATCCCCATTATTAGAGCCACGTTTTGCTGAAGGCAGTGAACTACCAACTGGTTTTTTATTGTTGCGGCCACGACGACCCGCTGGAGTATTACGCTCCTCTGTTGAACGCTCATCATAACGCTTAACAGCACGACGGATCTTTTGAGTTTTTGATTTAGCACGCTTACGAGACTCTTTATCTACATCAAGTAGACTTTCTTTCTCTGGCGGTAATTCAACCATCTCACGTAGGTAGTTAACTTCTTTAAGTTCAAGCTCCATCCAACCACCACGTGGTAAAGCTTTCTCAAGGAAGATATCACCGTAACGAACACGTTTTAGACGACTTACTGTTACACCTTGCGAATCCCATAAACGACGTACTTCACGGTTACGACCTTCATTAATAACAACGTAGAAAGTATGGTTCATACCTTCACCGCCGGCGTACATTACATCTTCAAAACGCGCTTCACCGTCTTCTAGTTTTACACCAGTAACTAGATTACGAATCATTTTCTCGTTAATTTCACCAAATACACGACACATGTATTCACGTTCAACTTTACGACTTGGGTGCATCAAACGGTTTGCTAATTCACCATCTGTAGTGAAAAGCAATAAACCAGCGGTATTAGCATCCAAACGACCAACTGATACCCAACGAGAATCACGAATTTTTGGTAAACGATCAAATACAGTACGACGACCTTCAGGGTCATGACGTGTACATAGCTCACCTTCAGGTTTATGATAGGCAAGTACTCGACAGATCACATCAGTTGACTCTTTAACCGATACGACATGGCCATCAATACGGATTTTAGCATCCACGTTTTCTAGGCGATCGCCTAATTTTGCTCTCTGACCATCAACACTAACACGACCAGCTTGAATCATGGTTTCTAGCTCACGACGAGAACCAAGACCAGCTCGTGCTAATACTTTCTGTAATTTTTCGCTCATTCTTTACCTTTTTATGTCGCCTTCACAGGCGTCAATTAACTTCTTATTAATCAAGAGGATGAATAGATAATCCTTCACTCTTAATCACTATCAAATTCTATGAAGCGTGATTATACAATATTGTTACTAATAAGCGGTAAGAATTTAATCAAAATTTAATTTTAATTTTTGTCGTAAGACACGCAAAGTGCTCATAACACCACTACCTATTTTTACTATACTGATTATGCTGAGAAAGTAATTTTCTCAGTAATTTTAATGACTTATCAATCAATAAGGTAGTATTATGAAAAACTTCACACTTCTTTTAAATACACTTCCATCTATCTCTCACGAAGAGATAGTCGAAAAAAAACCTGCAATATGAATTTATAAAAGAGTTGTACGATTATTGTTCTCAAACGCAGAATTTTAATTTACTTCAACAACTGATCAATGCAAGAGAACGAATCATTTTGAATAAATTTGAAGGCGGAACGATTGGAAATTTGGAATACTTATTTTCAACATCAGAAGCGGCAGAAATCTTAGGAAAACAACCTTGTAGTTCATTACCTAAGATCTATTTTCATATAGAACAAATGGCTATCAAAGTTTTTGGTTGTCTTTTGAAATGCAGTACTGAATTTGAAATGTTTAAACTTATTCATAAACCCATGTCTGTACTTCATCGTCATCTAGATATAACGAAAAAAAACAGCACCTCAGCCATTATTGATGAAAAATATCATTACGAACTGGTTCAAGATATCTCAACAGACGAACGTTATTTCCACACTGAATTTAGCGAACACCCCCTTCCTCTTTCAGATGCCATTGTACTCATTAATATCGCTACCTTCATTAAAGAACACAAGTGGTATGAAATGCTAAATCATCTAGAAATTTCGTCCAAAGGAGAGCATTTTATTCTCTATCAATATACTGACAACAATATCTATCCAACCATTATTTCATCTGCATTAATCCAAACCACATCGAATAAGCATGATTGGCTCTTTTTCGACAATTTCTTTCAAAATACCAAATGGAAACCAAACCTCAACGCTGATGGACTGTTATCTCTTTCTCATGCGACATCCATGAGTCCGTTAGCAAGGTCACAGTTTGTTGATAAAAGCAGTACCGAAATCGAAAATGACTTATTTTATTCTATCTTAGATAAAACAAAGGCATGTGAAGCGATTCGACTTACTATTAGTGGGGAGAAATCTAAAGCTAACTATCATCTGTATTTAGCACAAAAAGGATTGGCTATGGCTTTAAAGGAAAGTGGAAGAGATATTGTATTCACGATAATAGAAAAACCAGCAATGGTATTATTTTATCAATCGATGAATTTGCTGACACCAACTCAATCTCCTTATGTTTTCACAAGTGAGCAAGATGTAAATAAATCAGGAATAATCACTTATAAAGGGATCTGGCTTTTAAAAAATGCATCATCTGCTTTCAATCAATATAGTTTTAAGGCATACAATGCTAATATTATAAGCCTAAGAAAAAAACTTCGAAATCAGTGAGTTTTATATAAATGTTAACTACTTTACCTAAAGTTTATTTACTACTGACAACCTCAGCAATCATCTTGCTTTGGGTAGGGTATTTTGTCCGCTCTCTATATAGAGAGCGGACAAAGGTAAACCCTTACATTTATTCATCATACATTTTTTATGCGTTCTTTATTATTCTATGGATACTAAGTAACGCCTACTTTCAATCACCATTACTCACTTATTTCGATGAATCCGCGGCTATTTTCATGGCACTTTTTGCCAATATGACTTCGTATCTAGCATTTGCGTTTGCTTTTCTATTTTCATGTCGTTTAGCGTCAAAACACTCAGACAAAAGACTCTCTAAATGGCAATTTGGCTTAACGAGCATAACAACACTTGTCGCACTAATTGTGAATGTTATCCCTAACTTAACGGTTATAGGAGTGACCATTCAAGCTCCTAGCGTATTCACCATTGAGTTCGGGCCCTTTGCTCCTTTGTTTTTCCTAAACGCATTTTTGTTTGTAATTCTAACCAGTATTAATTTCTTTAAACTTAGAAAAAGTAATATAAAACTTAATAAAGAAAAATCTGTTTATCTAATGATTGGGATATTTATTTACATGATCTCAACCATTGCTTCTCAAATTATCATCCCTGTCATATGGGCAGATTTTTCATATACATGGCTGCCTCCAACCTTATCAGTCACAGAAGCTTTATTAATTGGTTACACTCTACTTTATCATCGACTATATAGTTTTAAATATCTATTATTCTGGTCACTCTCATATTCAATAAATTTAATATTGTATATAACCCCTATTGTAATTATTTATAGTTCATCAAGTAACCCTAACTTATTCTATGTTTATGCTTTATCAATTATAATAACCGGACTATTTTGGGATAAAACACTTAAAAAATCAAAAAAGATAGCATCTATTATTATATATAAAGATCAACAAACACCCGTTGAGAAAATATATAAGATAGCTGAGGAATTTAAATACTCAAGCAGTAATGCCATCATAAAATTAGCCTCAATACTAAATACTCCAAAAGAAGAATTATTATTAATTGGAAAAAACACGAATTACAATATTTTCATCCCACACTTAAATGAAAGCCATTCCGCTCTGGTTAAAGATGAGCTCGATTATCAAATCCATTACGCTCTTGAAACTGGTAATTCAGCACTTCATCAAGTGCAAGAAAAAATGGATCAAAGCAAAACCGCATTAATCTTACCTATTTTTGGTGAAAATAAGCTAATATCGCATTTCTTAATCTCAGCAAATAAACACGATAATGCAACCTTTTCAAATGAAGAGATCTCAGCAATTCAATGGGTGTTAACCAAGGTTCAAGGTTATATTGAAAGTGAGCAAAAAGTCCGTCAATCACAAGCTCTTGCTAACTCTATTGCTCATGAGATGCGAAATCCATTATCACAACTTCAATATCATTTTGAAAAAATCAAACATCACTATCAAAAAAATACTGAACATGAAAAGCAAGAAGATCTGATAAAAAATGAATTAAACCAAGGATGTTTAGCGATTCAAAAAGGAGCGCAATTAATTGATATCATTCTTAGTGAAGCAAAGAATACAACAATAAGTGATGCTCTATTCCAACACTATTCAATTTCACTGTTAACTCAACAAATTATTGATGAATATGTATTCGACTCTGAAGAAATGAAACAAAAAATAACCCTGAATCTTGAAGACGATTTCATCGTAAATATCAATGATACTCTATATGGATTCATACTGTTTAATTTATTAAGAAATGCAATACATTACTTTGATGAATATAAAAGTTCTATATCTATTCGATTAGTTCGAGGATTTGCGACCAATAAATTAATATTTAGAGACACCGGCCCAGGAATTGATTCTCACATTCTTCCTAATATCTTTGATGATTTCTTTACTCATAATAAGAAAGGCGGCAGTGGGTTAGGACTATCTTATTGCTTACGTGTTATGCATGCCTTTGAGGGAAACATAGTCTGTTATTCAACCAAAGGTGAATTCACCGAATTTGTACTTAGTTTCCCCCATATAGAAGGAGATATTAATACATTAAACTCCCACAAACCAAATACTCCATCGTTAATTAATAAGAAAGATAATTCGCTTAAAACAGTATTAATTGTTGATGATAAAAAAGTACAACGTATGTTAATACACACTTTCATAAAGCAGGATAATTTAACACTTTTACAAGCAGAAAATGGTGAAGAAGCAGTAGAAATAGCCACAAATAACAAACTTGATCTTATCTTTATGGATTCTCGTATGCCAGTAATGAACGGAATTGATGCTGCTAAAAAAATTAAAATAATCTATCCTAATTTACCGATTATCGCGTTAACGGGTGAATCCAGTCATGAAGAAATCAGCGCTATAACACAAGTTATGGATGGTTACCTAACAAAGCCAGTCTCTAAAGCACAATTGCAGCAAGTCGTAGATAAATGGCTATAGTTGAAATAAAAAAATAGCCAGAACGACTGTCTGACTATTTCAAACATTTATTATTCAGTTATTCAAATGGAGTTGGATCACCAGCACCTACTCGAGCAATCTTAATATCATCATCGCTAAAGTCGATAACGGTTGTTGGCTGTTCACCTAAATAACCACCATTCATAATTAAATCAACAGCATGTTCTAACTGATCACGAATCGCTTCAGGATCAGATTCTGCCATTTCATTTCCGGGCAAAATCAAGGTTGTTGACATCAATGGTTCGCCTAACGCTTCCAACAAATCCAAAGCGATCTTATTATCAGGCACACGCATACCAATGGTCTTACGTTTTGGGTTCATTAAACGACGAGGCACTTCCTTTGTTCCTTTAAAAATAAAAGTATATGCGCCTGGCGTGTTATTTTTAAGTAATCGGAAAATACTGTTATCAACACGAGCATAAATAGATAGCTCAGATAAATCACGACACAGTAACGTAAAATTATGTTTGTCATCTAAGCGACGGATCTGACAGATTCGCTCTAATGCTTGTTTATTCTCAAGTTGACAACCCAACGCATAACCTGAATCTGTTGGATAAATTACCACACCGCCATCACGAATAATCGCCACGGCTTGATTAATTAAACGTGCTTGTGGGTTTTCTGGATGTACGTAAAAAAATTGACTCATAATCCCTCCTGCTTAGCAGGTCATAGTGATATTTGGTTTTTATTTTAGTTTTATACTAAATCCATTTTCTGTTTCAGCTTGGTATATCCCATTTTTGCCAAACAGGAACGACTCCTTCTGGCAACCATAAATTTCGCCCTAACTCCGTCCAAGGCGATGAGTAATGAAAATCAGAGCCTTGGGAAGCTTCTAATTCAAATTGAATTGCATAATCAGCAAGAACTCGACGCTCTTGCACCCCTTGCTGCGGTAATGCAACTTCCATCGCATCACCTTTTGCCTCAACAAACGCAGCTAATAAACGTTTTATCCATTTTGCTGTTAACTTATAGCGACCAGGGTGAGCAAGTACTGCAACTCCTCCGGCCTTATGAATCACATTAACGGCTTCTTCAATCGTACACCAATCTGGCGGCACATAACCTATGTTATTGCGAGTTAAGAATTTTTTAAATACCGCCTGCATTGTTTTAGCGTGACCTTCATCAACTAACCACTTACCAAAATGAGCACGAGTTAATGTGCCATCTCCAGCTAATGCTTTTGCCCCTTCTAATGCCCCTTCGTAACCCGCTTTCTCTAAGCGTTCTGCCATTTTAATTGCACGAGCATCTCTTCGAGCTTCTTGATTTTTAATTAGCTCAATGAGATCAGGGTGGTGAATATCTAAGTTTAAGCCAACAACATGAATGTCTTTATTGCTCCATAACGTCGATATTTCAATTCCATTTATCAATTGCAAAGGTAAATTTTGATCTTTAATTGCCGCATGAGCTTCATCAAGACCCGCAACAGAGTCATGATCAGTAATAGCAAGCACCTTCACATCAAAACTAACCGCTCTTTCAACTAATTCTGTGGGTGATAAGCGTCCATCTGACGCAGTTGTGTGACTATGTAGGTCTATTTTCATAATTATTCTTGACTTTCTTCTTGCGCACTAGTTTACTAGTACACAGTTAAACACTTTCTCACCAAATTGAAATTGGTCAATAATAGGTACTTTATGTCACAGCTTAACAGACAACAAGCAATCTTAAAAACATCAGTGGTAAGCTCACGATGGTGGCACTGCTTTGGGTAGTGTTTTGTGCTAATTTATTTTTGACATAAATCCACTACCCGCAACTAAGCGGGTTTTTTTATGTCCGAAATACACATTGATGATGTGATAGATAGTACAAAAGCACAATTGAGAAATAACGATGAAATAATATACAAACCGCCTTTTAGCCCTCATAAGTTTTAACAAAAGAGTGGCAACAACTGTGAAATATGCGACTATGCCAATACAATATAATTTAACACAAGATCAACGAATTAGCAGGGAGGCTATAATGCGTTCATCACATTCACAAGATAGTAAACTTGAACTACTTTGCCTTGATGTCCCATACGTTTCAGATCCAACGGAGCTGTATTCCACATTGTGTGCTGACGGCGCAATGAGTTTATTACTTGAATCCGCAGAAGTAGATTCAAAAGAAGACCTAAAAAGTCTAATGCTAATTGACGCTGCTGTTAGAATTCATTGCTTTGGCAAAGACGTAACTTTAGAAGCAATGACAACAAATGGTGAACTATTATTAGCTCAACTTGCTCAATGCTTACCATCGACATTGATTCAATCAGTTTCAAATAATCTGTTAACACTTCATTTCCCTGATGCTAATCAAGATCTAGATGAAGACAGCCGTCTTCGAGAACTGTCATCGTTTGATGCGCTACGCTTTATTCAACATCAATTCGACTTATCAGGCTTACCTTCAAATGCATTATTCCTTGGCGGTTTATTTGCTTATGACTTAGTTGCCAATTTTGAAAATCTAGGTAATGCCGATTCAACAAATAAGTGCCCGGATTACCTTTTTTATATTGCAGAGACACTACTGGTTATTGACCATCAAACTCAAAAGTCCACGTTACAAGGTACGCTTTTTTCCCAAAATAAAGAAATAAAGCAACAAGTATCAAAACGTTTGTCTTCCATAAAAACATTCTGCTCTGAATCTCATGATGTCCCATTAGCGCCAGTCTTAACTGAATGTAATGCAGTTCCAAGTGTCTCTGATGATGATTTTTGCCAAACAGTTTTAAATTTAAAAGAATTTGTCATCAAAGGAGATGTGTTCCAAGTTGTTCCTTCTCGTCGTTTTACTCTGCCTTGCCCTGCTCCACTTTCCGCTTACCGCGAACTGAAGATCGGTAACCCAAGTCCTTATATGTTCTATCTGCAAGATCGTGATTTCACACTGTTTGGAGCCTCTCCTGAATCAGCTCTTAAATATTGCAAAGTCAGCAATCAAGTTGAAATTTATCCAATAGCAGGTACTCGTAAACGTGGTAAAAATGCAGATGGTTCCATCAACCACGATTTAGATAGTCGTATCGAATTGGAATTACGCTGTGACACAAAAGAAAATGCAGAACACATGATGCTAGTTGATTTAGCACGAAACGATGTGGCTCGAATTTCGCAAGCTGGCACTCGTCACGTTGCTGATTTGCTTAAAGTGGATCGCTATAGTCATGTTATGCATTTAGTGTCTCGAGTGGTTGGGCAACTCAGAACCGAACTCGATGCTCTTCACGCTTATCAAGCATGCATGAACATGGGAACCCTCACTGGAGCTCCTAAAATTCGAGCAATGCAACTTATCCGTGATGTAGAAAAAACTCACCGTGGTGCTTATGGTGGCGCTGTGGGTTATTTAACTGGCGATGGCAGCATGGATACCTGTATTGTGATCCGTTCAGCTTATGTCGAAGATGGTGTTGCTCAAGTTCAAGCTGGTGCCGGCGTAGTATATGACTCAGATCCTCAGGCAGAAGCTGATGAAACACGAGGCAAAGCGCAAGCGGTTATCTCAGCCATTCAAAAAGCACATTTATCGGCAACCGCGCAACAAGTTAAGGAGACAAAATAATGGCTCACATTGTATTACTCGATAACTTTGATTCCTTTACCTACAACTTAGTTGATCAATTTCGCTCTCTTGGTTACCCAGTGACGATTTACCGTAATAGCTTAAGCGCAGCCGCTTTTGAAGAAGCCGTAAATAAGCTAGACAATCCAGTTGTCGTTTTATCTCCTGGCCCTGGAGCACCATCAGAAGCAGGTTGTATGCCTGAAGTTATTCAGCGCCTAAAAGGCAAAATCCCAATGATAGGTATTTGTCTTGGGCACCAAGCGATTGTTGAGGCCTATAACGGTACGGTTGCCGGAGCAGGTGAAATTGTTCATGGTAAATCAGCAATGATGAACCATAACCAACACCCTATTTTTAATGACTTACCAAATCCACTCTCTATTGCTCGTTACCACTCATTAGTGGCAACAAAGGTAACGAATGAACTAACCATTACAGCCACAGTAGATGACCTTGTAATGGCCGTAATTCAAGAAGAAGACAAGGTGTGTGGCTTCCAATTTCACCCAGAATCCATTTTGACGACTCAAGGGGCACAACTGCTCATTAATACCTTGAATTGGGCATTAGATTCTAACAGCAAAAGACAATAAAGAATAAGGATATTCTCATGACTCAAATAGAAACCATTTTTAACAAGCTATACGATCAAGTTTCTCTTTCAGAATCAGAAAGCCAAGTTCTTTTTGATGCCATTATTAAAGGCGAATTAGATCCTATACTACTGACATCAGCACTCACCTGTTTAAAATTGAAAGGTGAAACACCGGATGAGATTGCAGGGGCTGCCAAAGCATTATTAGAGAACGCAAATCCATTCCCTCAACCTGACTATGATTTTGCGGACATTGTTGGCACCGGTGGTGACGGCTCAAATACCATCAATATTTCCACCACGGCCGCATTTGTTGCCGCAGCATGTGGATTAAAAATTACGAAACATGGTAACCGCGGCGTTTCAAGTAAATCAGGCTCTTCTGACCTGCTTGATTCCTTTGGCATTGATTTAGCCATGTCTGCAGAAGACACAAGAAAAGCGGTTGATGATTTAGGAGTCGCCTTTTTGTTTGCTCCGCAATACCACGGTGGTGTGCGCCATGCGATGCCAATTCGTCAAACCATGAAAACACGTACCATCTTTAATATCCTTGGGCCTCTAATTAACCCTGCACGTCCCAATATTGAGCTTATGGGCGTTTACGATGAATCACTGGTTCGTCCTATTGCGGAAACCATGGTAAACATGGGAATGAAACGAGCTGCGGTTGTTTTTGGATCTGGTTTAGATGAAGTTGCCATTCATGGCCCAACAACGGTGGCAGAAATTATTGATGGTGAAATTAAAGAATACACATTAACGCCAGAAGATTTTGGACTGAATACTCACCCACTTGATTCGATTAAAGGCGGAGAGCCAGAAGAGAATAAAGCCATTATTACGGATATTTTAACGGGTAAAGGGACAGACGCTCAATTAGGTGCTATCGCCGTTAACGTTGCCCTATTAATGCGCTTGTTTGGCCATGAAGATCTAAAAGCTAATGCACAAAAAGCCATCGATGCCATGAATTCAGGTAAAGCCTTCGAATTGGTACAACAACTGGCTGCAAGAGGATAAATGAATGACACAGCAATTGTCTGAACACATCTCAGTAGAAAATACAAAAATGGCTGAAGTGCTTGTAAAAATAGTAAAAGACAAAGCCATTTGGGTCGAAGAGCGTAAGAAACAACAACCTCTCAATGATTTTCAATCGTCATTAAGTCTATCTGACCGTAGCTTTTACGACGCATTAAAAACAGGCAAAACCGAATTTATCCTTGAATGTAAAAAAGCCTCACCATCAAAAGGATTAATTCGAGATGATTTCGATCTCGATTACATTGCTTCTGTCTACAATAATCACGCGAGTGCCATTTCTGTATTAACTGATGAAAAGTATTTCCAAGGTAACTTTGATTTCTTATCTATTATTCGAAATCAAGTGTCACAGCCTATTTTATGTAAAGATTTCATGATAGATGCTTATCAAGTGTATCTTGCTCGTCATTACTCTGCTGATGCCATTTTATTAATGCTTTCTGTTTTAGACGATGCGCAGTACAAAGAACTTGCAGACATAGCACATTCATTAAACATGGGTATTTTAACGGAAGTCAGCAATGAAGAAGAACTGCATCGTGCAGTGGCATTAAACGCAAAAGTCATTGGAATTAACAACCGTAACCTACGTGACTTATCAACGGATTTAAATAGAACAAAAGAACTAGCTCCTCTACTGCCTAAAGGTACAACCATTATTTCTGAGTCAGGTATTTATACTCATCAACAAGTAAAAGATCTGGCTCAGCACGCTTCAGGCTTTCTGATTGGTAGCTCACTAATGGCAGAAAAAAACCTAGAGATTGCAGCAAGAAAAGTTATTTTAGGTGAAAACAAAGTCTGTGGATTAACTTCAGAGCAAGATGCGAAAGCCGTTTACGACTCTGGAGCTGTCTACGGCGGACTTATTTTCGTAGAAAAATCACCACGTTTTGTTTCTCTTGAAACCGCAAAGAAAATAACCCAAGCAACTGCATTACATTATGTGGGCGTTTTCCAAAATGAGGATGCTCAGCGTGTTGCTCAGTACGCCACTGACCTTTCTCTATCAGTGATTCAACTGCATGGAAATGAAACCGAAGAGTATATTACTGAGTTAGCCTCTTTATTACCGACTCACACTCAAATTTGGAATGTCATTTCTGTGTCAGATGATGATCAAAGCATTTCACTTCCACAAACTCAAGCTGATAAGGTGTTAGTTGATTGTAAAGTAGGTTCGCAGGTAGGAGGCACTGGCGTTAGTTTTGATTGGAATAAACTGCCTCACCACAACATCATGCTTGCCGGTGGACTTGAATTAAATAATACCAAACAAGCAGCGCAACTCGGCTGCTACGGATTAGATTTCAACTCAGGAGTAGAAAGTACTCCGGGTAAAAAAGATCATAAAAAATTAAGCGCCGCATTTAGCGCATTACGAGACTATTAAGGAAAATATCATGGCAAAATTAGATGCCTACTTCGGCGAATACGGTGGTCAATACGTTCCACAGATTTTAGTTCCAGCTTTAGAGCAACTAGAACAAGCCTTTATTGATGCACAAGAAGACCCAGACTTTCGTTCTGAGTTCATGACGCTTTTACAAGAATATGCGGGTCGTCCAACCGCATTGACTTTATGCCGCAATTTAACCAAAGGCACAAAAACAAAGCTATACCTTAAACGTGAAGATCTTCTTCATGGTGGTGCACATAAAACTAACCAAGTACTTGGCCAAGCACTACTTGCAAAGCGTATGGGCAAAGATGAGATCATTGCTGAAACAGGTGCAGGCCAACACGGTGTTGCCACAGCGCTAGCTTGTGCACTACTTGGGTTAAAATGCCGAGTTTATATGGGAGCTAAAGACGTAGAACGTCAAAGCCCAAACGTATTCCGTATGAAACTAATGGGTGCAGAAGTCATTCCTGTTCATTCAGGCTCTGCGACGCTAAAAGATGCATGTAATGAAGCATTACGTGACTGGTCTGCAACCTATGAAACTGCACACTATTTATTAGGAACAGCGGCAGGCCCTCACCCATTCCCAACTATAGTTCGTGAGTTCCAACGTATGATTGGTGAAGAAACTAAAATGCAAATCTTAGCGCGTGAAGGTCGTTTACCTGATGCGGTTATTGCTTGCGTGGGTGGCGGTTCAAATGCTATCGGTATGTTTGCAGATTTCATTGAAGAAGAAAGCGTAAAACTAATTGGTGTTGAGCCTGCAGGTAAAGGTATTGATACCGACCAACACGGCGCACCACTTAAGCATGGTAAAACAGGCATTTTCTTTGGAATGAAAGCCCCATTAATGCAAGATGAACACGGACAGATTGAAGAATCATACTCAGTTTCTGCAGGTTTAGACTTCCCATCCGTTGGTCCACAACACGCCCACCTAAATGCTATTGGTCGTGCTGAATACGGTGCAGTAACAGATGATGAAGCATTAGAAGCATTCAAAATTCTTGCAAGAAATGAAGGTATTATTCCAGCATTAGAATCTTCCCATGCTTTGGCATATGCATTACAACTTGCACAATCAGAGCCGGAGAAAGAACAACTATTGGTAGTAAACTTATCTGGCCGAGGCGATAAAGACATCTTCACAGTACATGACATTTTAAAAGAAAAGGGAGAAATCTAATGGATCGTTATCAAGCCCTATTTGCTCAGCTAGAGAAAAAAAACCAAGGTGCCTTTGTTCCTTTTGTAACGATTGGCGATCCAAACCCTGAGCTATCTTATAACATCATGGAGACCCTGATTGAAGCTGGTGCCGATGCATTAGAATTAGGTATTCCGTTTTCGGATCCTCTTGCTGATGGCCCTACTATTCAAGGCGCAAACATTCGAGCATTGGATAGCAAAACAACACCAGCAATTTGTTTTGAGCTCATTACAAAAATTCGCTCTAAATATCCTGATGCGCCAATCGGTCTTTTAGTTTATGCTAACCTTGTTTTCGCAAATGGTATTGATAACTTCTACACAAAATGCCAACAAGCAGGTGTAGACTCTGTATTGATCGCCGATGTACCGACTAATGAATCTCAAGAATTCAGAGAAAGTGCAATAGAACATGGTATTCACCCTATTTTCATTGCACCCCCATCAGCATCGCCTGAAACACTAGAAACAGTTGCTAAATTAGGTGGCGGTTACACTTACCTTCTTTCTCGTGCAGGTGTTACTGGCGCCGAAACCAAAGCAGGAATGCCTGTTGCCCAATTACTAGAACGTCTTAATCAATACGATGCACCACCTGCTATTCTTGGTTTTGGTATCTCAGAGCCAGCTCAAGTAGAAGAAGCGGTAAAAGCTGGAGCTGCAGGTGCTATCTCAGGCTCTGCAACGGTTAAATTGATTGAACAACATCAAGCTAACCCAGAGGCATTATTAAAAGCACTTGCGGACTTCACATCGTCAATGAAAGCAGCAACACAAAAATAATACATCTAATTAATCATGATTAAAGAGGCTAAATTAAGCCTCTTTTTTTTCCTCGATATATACCAACCTAATTACCCTCTCCTAAATTGTTAATAAAATACATCAGCACATAACGACACAGAACAATAAATACACAATTAAATATACAAAAGTTAATAAACACATTGCCATATGTTAATTTTACGTGTAAAACGACACCCGAATTTTTAATAACAATACACATAATAAATAAGAGCTATTCACTAAATTTTCGTAAGAACACAACATAGAGGTAGACAAAGTGTTAAACAAAAAAGGATTTATGAACAACATTGGGGTTCAAGTCGTTATAGCCATGATTATAGGTACCATGGTTGGGGCAACAATGGGCGAATCAGCATCCATGTTTGCGCCTCTTGGGACCATTTTTATTAATCTAATTAAAATGTTAGTTATACCATTAGTTGCTGTTGCTCTTATTTCGGGAGCTGCAGGATTAGGTAACAGTAGTAATGCAGGAAAAGTTGGTTTAAGTACACTAGGTTATTTTGGTATAACATCGGCACTAGCTGTTGCCTTAGCGCTATTTATGGGTGAAATTTTTGAACCGGGAAAAGGGATTGATGTTTCAGGTGTAGAAGGAATGTTCTCTTCTGCCTATGCATCTAAAGGAGAACTACCTACTTTTTGGGCAACCATTACAGGCATGATCCCAACCAACGTTTTCCAATCCTTAAATGAAGCAAATATTCTACAAATACTTGTTTTCTGTCTATTTTTTGGTATCGGCTTATCTAAATTAGAAAAAACACGTCGTGAACCAATGCTTAATGCGGTTAACGCAATTGTTGATGTGATGGTTTGGATGATCAACAAAGTAATGATCATTGCTCCTATCGGCGTATTTGGTTTAATGGCAGAAGCCGTTGGTACGTTTGGCTTTGGTGCACTAATGGTGGTATTTAAGCTATTCGTTGTCTACGTTGCTGCTATTGTTATCTTTGGCTTTGTAGCCTACCCACTGATGGTTGGGTTATTTACTAAAACCTCTGCAAAGCAATTCCTTGTTGCAATGAAAAAACCACAAGCTGTGGCTCTTTCAACAGCATCATCAATGGCAACACTACCAGTTACGATGGAAACCGTTGAGAAAGATTTAGGGGTTCGCAACTCTACCGCCTCTTTTGTCTTACCGCTTGGTGCAACCATTAACATGTCAGGTAACGCAATTTACTACGGCCTAGTTGCTATCTTCTTTGCTCAACTGTTCAATATCGACCTATCTATTGGCGCCTACATCGCTATCATTGTGACTTCAACTCTAGGTGCTGTTGGCCAAGCTGGCGTTCCGGGGCCTTCTTTCTTAGTGGTCGCAGTTTTATTAGCGGCAGGCATCCCAATCGAAGGTTTACCACTGTTATTCGCACTAGATCGTATCTTCGATATGATCCGTACAGCCTTAAACATTACAGGTGATGCGGCGTGTGCAGTGATCGTTGATGCGATGGTTGAAGAAGAACACAAAAAAACAGTAAGAACAGAAAATCAAAATGCTTAGAAAAAGTTAACCTAAATAAACCCAACTTAAATCAACAAGGCCAATTATTTCACATTGGCCTTTTTTTGATCATCGAACATAAAATGTAACAAGCAATTTTTAGCGATTCCCTACTCCTTCAATTTTCGTTACACTCACAACATAATTTATTATTGGCTCAACATAAAAAATGAAACAAATTCTAGACTTTATCCCACTGATTATCTTTTTTGCTCTATATAAGATGTACGACATCTATACAGCAACAGGTGCTTTAATTATTGCCACAGCCATTCAACTTGTTGTGACCTACGCTTTATACAAGAAAGTAGAAAAAATGCAGCTAATCACCTTTATTATGGTGACCATATTTGGTGGCATGACCATATTTCTGCATGACGATAACTTCATCAAATGGAAAGTAACCATTGTTTACTGCGTTTTTGCTGCTGGTTTAATTATTGCGCATATTCTGGGCAAACCTGTAATTAAAGGCATGCTTGGCAAAGAAGTTACATTGCCTGATGATAAATGGACTAAGATCAACCATGCATGGGTATTATTCTTTACTGTTTGTGCTATTGCGAACCTTTATGTTGCCTTTGAAATGCCATTAGACGTATGGGTTAACTTTAAAGTCTTTGGTTTATTGGGATTAACTTTCTTATATACTCTATTCACTGGTATGTACGTTTATAAACATATGCCAAAAGAGAAAAAAGAAGAACAAGAATAGCCAAAAAGATAATGATTAAGCCGTGTATACAACACGGCTTTTTTATGTGGTAAACTCAGCTCAATTCTATTTTTTGTTGTATTGGAACCCAACTTTGACAAGCCCAAATAACCTTGGACAAGCCCCTAAAGGCCAACTACTTCTTCGAACTCTCTCTATGCCTGCTGACACTAACGCTAATGGTGATATTTTTGGCGGTTGGATTATGTCACAGCTTGATTTAGCTGGTGGTATTTTAGCAAAAGAGATTTCTGGTGGCCGAATTGTTACGGTTTCAGTATCAAGTATTACCTTTAAAAAACCAGTTAAAGTAGGTGATGTTGTTTGCTGTTATGGTGAATGCGTTAAGATTGGCCGAACCTCAATGAGTATCAACCTTGAAGTATGGGTTAAACCTGTAAAAGAAGATGGGATTGGTGACCGCTTTCAAGTTTGTGAAGCCACTTTTAACTATGTTGCTATTGATGCCAGCGGAAAACCTCGTCCAATTCCGAAAAATGCGTAGTATTTGGAATAATTTTCATTATTTTTCAAAAAGCTCTGGTTTATGACTGGGGCTTTTTTTATGATGAAGAGATCAATGATGATATTTAATTAAAGGACTCTATAATGTGGTATGTGATTTTTTCTCAAGATGTTGAAAACAGCTTAGAACGTCGTTTAAGTGTTCGTGAAAAACATCTAGAGCGCCTTGCTCAACTACAGAATGAAGGCCGTTTATTAGTAGCAGGACCTATGCCTGCAATTGATTCTGAAAATCCAGGAGAAGCAGGCTTCACTGGTTCAACAGTTATTGCTGATTTTGCTTCATTAGAAGCAGCTCAAACTTGGGCTGATAATGACCCTTATATTGATGCTGGTGTTTACGCAAAAGTAATTGTTAAGCCATTTAAAAAAGTGCTTCCAGCTTAATAAATATAAACAATAAGATTATCTGATGAAAAAAATTCTACTCACTGCTATTAGTGCAATCATCCTATCTGGCTGTGCATCTAATGAGCAGCAACAAGAGATTGAAATGCTTGCAGACTATCGTGCAAGTGTTCTTGCTAGTGTGCTCCCCCTAGAGATGGGACAACTGACTTTATTACAAGCAAAAGCAAAGCAAGGCGTCGTTAAAATGATGTTCTTGGACGGTGGTAATGGTGAAATCAGTACCAATCAAATCATTGAAAATAGCATAACTACTTTTTGTAAAGATAAAGAAGTTCGCCCTGTGTTAGATAAAGGGGTAACTTATCGCTACATTATTCGTAATTCACGTGGTCAAAAACAAAATGATATCATTGTAAATGAACAATCGTGTTTGGATCGCGAACAAGAAAACGAAGAATAATACAGCCTCACCAAACAAAAAAAGCCCTTTTCATCAACATGATGAGAAGGGCTTTTTATATCAAACTAATTAGATTAACGAGTAAAACGCATCACTTTTAGACCACTTTCAGGATTAATGTCACTAAACTCTGGTGGGTTATCTAAACGCTCAACAAACTTAAGCTCAGGCGCTTCTTCAGCCATTCCATCAATTAAGAAATCAGTAGATACCGCTGGCGAATTCACACACGCTAATACTTCACCCGTTTCTGTTAATAGACTAGGTAAACGGCGTAAGATCTTCTGATAATCTTTAGTTAAAGCAAAGCTACCTTTCTGAAAACTTGGCGGATCAATAATGATAAGATCATATAGACCTAACTTCTTAATCTTACCCCATGATTTAAAAATATCATGACCTAAGAATTTAACTTTAGACAAGTCATGCTGATTTAGACGGTGATTGTCACGACCTCTTCCTAATGATGCTTTGGCCATATCTAAATTAACAACTTGAGTTGCACCACCGGCAATCGCTGCAACAGAAAAGCCACATGTATACGCAAACAAGTTTAATACTGATTTACCTTCGCTGTGCGTCTGCACCCATTTACGACCGTATCGCATATCTAAAAAGATCCCCATGTTTTGGTTCTTTTTAAGCTCTAATTGATACTTTAGGTTACTCTCTTCTACGACAGGAAATGTATTTTCCTCTCCCCAAACTACTTGCGTTGGGGCGAATTCTTGATAACGATGTTGCAATAAAATCGACGTGCCATTTGCAACTTTCCATAATGAATTTTCTGCAAGCTTATTTAACTTAACAATTAATTGTTCAACAAATTCAGGAGTTTGCTCTTTAAATAAAGCCACCACAAGCTGGCCAGTTGACTCTTTTTCCTGTAACCAATCAACCGTAATTTGCTCTAACCCCTCAAAACATTGACCGCGGCCGTGAAACAAACGACGTAGTTCACTTGGCGGATTATTCAATTGCTCTTCAAGATGTGTAAATAACGTATCTAATGCTTCTATCTTCATGATTTCTTCTTAATCTCTGGCCAAGTTAATGTCCACGGTGTTTGCCACTGAGCTAATCCAGCTTGAATGGTGTCATTTTTCCATTCTTCACCTTGTTTTGGTGTTTCAATAAATTCAAACGCTTGCTCTTGATAAGTAAAACGTAAAGCATAAGCGTGGAGATAACCACGATCTGCGTTAGATGAGCTGTAAATTGGATCGCCTAAAATACCCGAACCGACGCTTTTTAGTGCTACACGTATTTGATGGGTTTTCCCTGTATGAGGCTTACATAAGAACAAACGGTTACCATCATTCGCAGCGGTTGAGAAAAACTGTGTCACCGCAGGATTTTCTTTGCTATTAATCAATTTCCACGAAGCACGGCGTGAACGTTCCATATCGCCAATAACCAAGCCTTGCTTCTTCTTCGGTTTTTTATCGCCAATTGCTAAATAATATTTCTCAACTAATCTGTTTGCGAACAGTTGTGATAATTCACTAGCGGCAGCTTGGTTTCTACCAATCAATAATAAACCTGATGTCATCTTATCTAAACGATGAATTAAATAGAGTTGTTTATCACCCGTCTCTTTTGCTAATTCAATCAGCAATGAGGTTTCACCATCGTCTTTATGAACACTTACATTGGGGTGTTTATTTATGACAAGAAAATCTGAATTTTGATAAAGGATATCGAACATTGGCGCTCCTAAAATTGAGCGCAGAGTATAACGAGGATGGTATTTCAATTCCAATAAAAACGCCGATCAAATGATCGGCGTTATTTTGCTACTGTTCAATTTAAGGAACTACTTATGACGCTCTTTCAATTTATTAATCACATCATCAAACGATAAGCCTTGATCTTGCAATAGCACAAATAAGTGATAGATCAAATCCGCTGATTCACACACTAGCTCCGCCTTGTCACCCGACGTCGCTGCAAGCGCGACTTCAACGCCTTCTTCGCCAACTTTTTGCGAAATACGTTTGGTGCCACGGGCGTAGAGACTTGCTGTGTAAGATGAGTCAGGATCAGCATTCTTACGCTCGGCGAGTAGCTGTTCCAACTGATGAAGCCACACCAATTGAGTTTCTTCGGTTTTATCGCCATCCCAACACGTTGTTGTTCCTGTGTGACACGTTGGACCAACTGGGTTTACTTTAATAAGCAACGTGTCGTTATCGCAATCCAGTGAAATATTAACTAAGTTCAAGCTGTTGCCAGACTCTTCGCCTTTAGTCCATAAACGATTTTTAGTACGAGAAAAAAACGTGACTTTGTCTGTCTCTAGCGTTTTAGCCAAAGCATCTTGGTTCATGTAACCCATCATCAACACTTGGCTTGAACCAAAATCTTGAATAATTGCAGGTACTAAACCATCCACTTTTTCCCAATCAATACGTGTTGCTAATTCTTGTTGGCTCATCGGCGTACCTCTACATCCTGTTCGGCTAAATAGTCTTTTAATTCACCAATATTGATGATTTGTTTGTGAAATACCGATGCAGCTAATGCACCGTCTACGTTTGTTTTATTATATGCGTCTGCAAAGTGAACCATTTCACCAGCACCACCTGATGCAATTAGTGGCACATGACACACTTCTCGCACCATATTCAATTGCTCAAGATCGTAACCATTACGAACACCATCTTGATTCATCATATTTAGTACAATTTCGCCCGCACCACGTTTCTGTACTTCTTGCACCCAATCTTTGGTTTCCCACTTAGTTGCCTTAGTTCGCTCTTCATCACCGGTAAATTGATAAACTTGGTATTTACCAGTCTCTTTATCAAAGTAAGAATCAATACCCACTACGATACATTGAACACCAAACTTATCTGCAAGCTCTGTGATAAGTTCTGGGTTCGCTAATGCAGGAGAGTTAATTGATACTTTGTCAGCACCAAATTCTAAAATCTTTGCTGCATCTTCTGCGGTTTTAATACCACCAGCAACACAGAATGGAATATCAATCACCTCAGCTACGCGAGCAACCCAGCTTTTATCGACCACACGACCATCACTTGATGCGGTAATATCGTAGAAGACGAGCTCATCTGCACCCTCTTCCGCATAACGCTGTGCTAGGGGGACAATATCACCGATGATTTCATGGTTACGAAACTGAACGCCTTTTACTACTTGACCGTCTTTTACATCAAGACATGGAATTATTCGCTTTGCCAACATTGGAATGCCTCCTCTGCGGTAAATTTGCCATCAAGCAGAGCTCGGCCCACAATCACACCAGCAACACCAGAGCCTTTCAACGCAGCGATATCATCTAATGAACCAATGCCGCCTGATGATTGGAATTGTACTTGAGGGTACTGTTTACATAGGTCTACGTAGAGTTCTACATTCGATCCTTGCAACGTACCATCGCGTGAAATGTCAGTACACAGAACATGCTTCAAACCAACGGTTAGATAATCTTCAAGCAGCGCTTCAATCGTTACACCAGAATCTTCTTGCCAACCTGAAATAGCCACATTACGAGTACCGTTTTCATCAATATTGATATCTAATGCTAATACGATTTTTTCAGCACCGTACTTTTCCATCCAGCCTTTGACTAATTCTGGCTGTTTTACTGCAGTGGAACCAACAACCACACGCTGTGCACCCGCGTTTAATAAATCTTGTACATCCACTTCATTACGCACACCACCACCAATTTGAATATTGGCAGGGGTACTTGCTAACAAGCGTGCAATTAAATCTAACTGACGTGCTGTCGTGTCTTTTGCGCCAGTTAAATCCACAAGGTGCAGCCAGTTAGCGCCCGCTTGGTGATACAAATTAAACTGCTCGGCTGGATCAACTTTGTATTCTGTTACTTGCCCGTAGTCGCCTTGAAACAGACGAACCACTTGGCCTTCAATTAAATCTAATGCTGGAATAATCATTCTAATTCCTTTTAGCTCTCACTTGTGGAGAGTCCTATTTCTCTTTTAACTCTATCGCTACTAAAAGATGTAGGATTCAGGGCGCTTCGCTTGCAGGTTTCAGGGTAGTTGTTGTGATATTAGGATTAACCCCTACCCACCCCTGAACCCTTTGAGGGAGCTTGCGACCGATCTGAACCCTGCCTTTTACAGCTCCAAAAAGTTCTGAATAAGCTTTGAACCAACTTTACTTGAGCGCTCTGGGTGAAACTGAACTCCGTAGTAATTATCTGCTTGCAGTGCAGCGGTGAACGGTTGTCCGTAATCACAAGAAGCAATGGTATAATCGCCTACTTGCATCCCAAAGCTGTGTACAAAGTAGAAATAACTGTTCTCTGGGATGTCTTTAAACAGCGGATTACCTTCAACAGGTTTAATGGTATTCCACCCCATGTGAGGCAGTGGTAAATCACCGGTTTGAAGCTTACGAACTTCACCTTCACACAAACCTAAACAATCCACAATTTGATCGGCTTTTTGACCTTTTTCTTCGGAGAGTTTACCCAGCAACTGCATACCTAAACAGATACCCAATAATGGCTTTTCTACTTGTTTAACTAACTCAATGAGATCACGTTCAGCCAAGTTTTTCATCGCTTCGCTTGCCGTGCCAACACCTGGTAAAAACAGCTTATCTGCAGCCAGAACCACTTGAGGATCTCGGCTTATCGTAACCTCGTAACCCAAACGCTCAATCGCAAATCTCACTGATGAAACGTTAGAACAACCCGTATCAATAATAACGACGTTTTGATTTGTCATAGTCACTCCTACAATACGCCTTTTGAGCTTGGCAGTTCATTACCTTCTACCTTAATCGCTTGGCGTAACGTACGACCAAACGCTTTAAATAAGCTTTCAATAATGTGGTGATCATTATGACCCGATGAAGAAAGGTGTAGCGTACAAGCAAGAGTATCCGTTAGAGAACGGAAGAAGTGAACCACCATTTCGGTTGATAAATCTCCTACTTGCTCACGGCTAAATTCAGCATCAAACTTCAGATATGGACGACCAGATAAATCAAGCGCACATTGTGCTAAACACTCATCCATTGGCAAGCTGAATCCAAAACGACCAATACCACGCTTGTCGCCTAACGCCTCTTTTAACGCTTCTCCCAATGCAAGAGCGGTATCTTCAATGGTGTGGTGATCATCAATGTGTAAGTCGCCCTCTACATTGATCTTCATTTGGAAACCGCCATGTGTAGCAATCTGATCAAGCATGTGATCAAAGAAACCAAGACCAGTAGTGATCTCATTACCACCTTGCTCATCCAAATTAACAAACACTTTAATGTCCGTTTCTTTGGTTGTGCGTATTACTTCTGCAGTACGCGCATTTACGGTCAGATCTTTTAAGATCGCAGGCCAATTCATCGCTTCTGGGTGATATTGAATACCACGAATAGCCATGTTTTCTGCAAGTTGAAGATCCGTCAGACGATCACCAATCACAACTGAGTGTTGAAAATCGACTTTTCCACCTTGAAGATACTCTTTAACCATACCTAATTTTGGTTTACGGCATGAGCAATTATCCTCTTCAAAGTGAGGGCAAATAAGCACATCATCAAACTTAACACCTTGAGATTCAAACAACTCCATCATCATATTATGTGGCGCATCAAACTCATCTTGAGGGTAGCTATCTGTACCTAAACCGTCTTGGTTCGTCACCATCACTAAACGGTAACCGGCATCTTGAAGAGAAAGTAGAGAAGGAATAACCAAAGGCTCAAACTTTAGCTTATCTAAACGGTCTACTTGGAAATCCACCGGCGGCTCAACAATTAAGGTGCCGTCACGGTCGATAAATAAAATCTTTTGTTGTTTGCTCACAGGAACGTCCTTTTAATTTTTCTAATTTTATTCTTTACAAGCCCCAAGCCTTATTCCTAAGCTTGGGGATAACATCACAATAATTGATTGCGAATAAAGCCCAATGTTTTTTCGCATTCTTCGCGATTACCAATACTAATGCGTACGCAATTTTCAATTGGTGAGTTACGTAGAATAATGCCGTGATCCCACGCAGCTTTAAACATACCGTCACCATCTGTAAATTTCACGAGTAAATAATTGCCCCACCCTTCAAACACAGTGACACCCGGTAACACCATCAAACCTGCTTGTAAATAAGCACGGTTAGCGCTGAGATCAAGCATTTGATATTTCATACGAGCTAAACCAGCTTCAGATAGAGCTTGGGTTGCAATCTCAGCCACAGGGACTGGTACTGGATAGGGAGCAATTACTTTAAGTAATACATTAATTAACTCTTCATTCGCAAGCGTAAAACCACAACGCAAACCAGCGAGTGCAAATGCTTTCGATAATGTGCGAAGAATCGCAAGATGTGGGTAATCAGTCAGTAAATCAACCGTGGATTTTTCCATACAAAAATCGATGTACGCTTCATCCATTACAACAATGGCACGATCTTTTGTCATTTCTAATAATGAAAGAATGTCTTTACGAGCAACGATATTACCCGTTGGGTTATTTGGACTACAAACAAATACTACTTTTACATCATTTAAATTTGCTTCTATTGCTGGAAGATCTAATTGCCAATCTGATGTAAGTGGTACCGTCTTTGTTTCCACACCGATTGTTTCGGCACTAATGGAGTACATGCCATAAGTTGGGGGGCAATATAAAATTGCATCTTGATTCGGTTCACAAAAAGCACGCACCAATAATTCAATACCTTCATCAGCTCCTCGAGAAGTTAAAACCTGTTCAGGCTTTACGTCTGCATAAGCAGCATAAGCATTAATTAACTCTGGCGGTTGACATTCGCTATAACGATTAAGACGAGCAAAATTAAATTTGTATTCGTTATCAAACGGAGATTCATTAGCATTCAGCCATACATCTCCCGAGCCACCAATACGACGAGCTGAGAGATAAGGCGTCAATGCTTGAACTTGTTTTCTGGCTAACTTTTCCATCATGAATTCCTATTGATTTGCTTCTAACTTAGCAAGCTTTTCTACTCTAATCGTGACGGCTCGTTTGTGAGCATCCAACCCTTCAGCTTCAGCCATGGTAACTACAGTTGGTGCTAACCCTTTTAAGCCATCGGCTGTTAATTCTTGCACTGTCATACGCTTAGAGAAATCAGCTAATCCTAAACTAGAATAAGTTCGTGTATAACCATAAGTTGGCAGTACGTGGTTAGTTCCTGATGCATAATCCCCTGCCGATTCAGGTGAGTAATCACCTAAGAAAATTGAACCTGCATTATCTAACAGAGGTAATAACTCTCGAGGATTCTTTGTTTGAACAATAAGATGTTCAGGACCATAAAAATTAGAGATGGAAACACATTGAGTCAATGATTCTGCAATAATAAGTAAACTTGAGCCTAAAGCTTTGCGAGCTATATCTTCACGGCTAAGTTCTTTTAATTGTTTCTCAACAGCATCTGCAACTTGATCGGCAATAAGCGGCGATGGTGTCACTAAAACCACTTGAGAATCAGGTCCGTGCTCTGCCTGACTAAGAAGATCCGCCGCGATAAAATCAGGATCTGCCGTTTCATCGGCAATAACCAAGACCTCAGAAGGCCCTGCAGGCATATCAATCGCAGCACCACGAAAATCATTTGATACTTGACGTTTTGCTTCGGTTACATAGGCATTACCTGGTCCAAAGATCTTATCTACTTTAGAAACCGATTCTGTTCCATATGCCATAGCAGCTACCGCTTGAGCGCCGCCAATATTGTAAACTTCATCAATTTTACACAGCTTCGCTACATACAAAATTTCATCAGCAATTGGAGGCGGTGAACAAAGAACGACTTTGTGACAACCAGCAATTTGTGCAGGAACACCAAGCATTAATACTGTCGATGGTAACGGTGCACTTCCGCCAGGAATATACAAACCCACTTTATTTACAGGCATAGTGATTTGTTCACATACAACACCAGGTTGTGTTTCAACTTTTACCGGTTGTGGTTTTTGTGCTTGGTGAAATTTAGAAATGTTACTATACGCTTGTTTTAACGCTGTTTTCATCTCCTCAGTCAAACGCTCACACGCATCATCAATCTCAGTTTTAGAAACACGTATTGAGCTAGGTTTCACTCGATCAAACTTTTCAGTCAGTGCTGAAATGCCAGCATCACCTTCTTGTTTTACAGTATTGATAACATCCGCTACTGCTGCAGTAATATTCGCACCTTCAGTAATTGCAGGT
Organism: Aliivibrio fischeri; assembly: GCF_009727955.1. GTDB lineage: Bacteria > Pseudomonadota > Gammaproteobacteria > Enterobacterales > Vibrionaceae > Aliivibrio > Aliivibrio fischeri_A. The sequence continues at coordinate 957,797 of NZ_WOBR01000004.1, forward strand.
CGCTGTAAAACCGTATCTTGCTGTGAATCACTCAATGATTGCCAAACTAACGTTTTCATAATGGCTACTCCATCATTTTCTCAATTGGCAATACTAGAATAGAACTCGCACCTAGTGCTTTTAACTGTTCCATTGTTTCCCAAAATAGATTTTCTGTACTTACTAAGTGAACCGCAACCTTTGCTCCATCACGTGACAAAGGTAAAACAGTTGGATCTTCTGCCCCAGGAAGTAGATCTTTAATCGCATCAAGCTTATCTGTTGGTGCGTGTAACATAATATATTTTGATTCTTTTGCTTGAATGCAACCTTGCATACGAGTTAATAACTTATTAATCAACGCTGCTTTATCAGCATCAAATTCACCTTCTCGTTGAATTAATGTCGCTTTTGATCGAAAAATTACTTCAGCTTCTTTAAGACCATTCGCTTCAAGTGTTGCTCCTGTCGATACTAAATCAGCAATCGCATCCGCAAGACCAGCGCGTGGAGCCACTTCTACAGAACCATTTAAAATACAGGTTGAGAAAGGAATACCTTGCTCATCCATATAACTTTTCAGGAGTCGAGGGTAAGTCGTTGCAATACGTTTGCCGGCTAGATCTTGCGGACCGTTATAAGTTTCGTCTTTATCAATCGCAATAGATAGACGGCAACCACCGAAGTCTAAACGACGTAAAGTAGTAAATGCTGAAGGCTCACCAAGTGCTTCACGCTCTAAACGTACTTCTTCAAGTTCATTTTCACCTATCACACCCAAATCAACTACCCCATCCATGATTAGGCTTGGAATATCATCATCACGAACTAACAGTAAATCAATGGGCATATTTTCAGAATGAACCACTAAACGTTCGCCTGAAATGTTAAATTTCATACCGCAGCGTTTGAATAACTCTTGGCACTCTTTAGATAGACGACCTTTCTTCTGGATCGCAATGCGTAATCGTTGTGATGACATAATTTCTTCCTTGTAAAAATGTGATACCAATTGAACTATTTTATAAGTCAAACAATGCAACTAGTTAATTTTAAACTCTTATAAATCAATAAATAATCTAACTTTAATTTGTTACTAAAACGAAAAAACCCTCAGAAGTTTGACCTTCCGAGGGTTAGAATTTTTATTCATCGGAAGGAAATTCAAATTGCCTTCCGGATAATACGTATCCTCCCGAAAGACTAATCAGGATGATGGTGGTGATGAATGTTCAGACCTTGAATACGCATAAATATAAACCTTTAGTAACAAACTGTATTTGTTTTTAACCTTGTAAACACATTATCAAACTGTGGTTTTATTTCAACAAAAAAGATGAATTATTTTAAAGAAAATTATATTTCATTTTTCACAAACTTTTTTACAGACGAAAAAAAGCCAGTCAAAATGACTGGCTTAATAATCTGTTTTACTTTAAATCAAGAGATTAGAAGTAGTAGTAACCTGCTGCGAATACGTAAGTTTCTTCGTCTGCGCCGCCAGCATCAAGGTCTTGACGTACGTCGATACCCATATCCATGTTCTTAGCTAGAGTGTACATTGCTGCAACGTTCACGTAAGAGTAATCTGTATCAGTTTTACCAATTTCTTCTGTGTTACCAGCGTAACCAGCAGCAAGAGTTAGGTCTTCAGATACTGCGTAACCAGCAGATACGTAGTAACCAGTGTTAGTTTTGTCTAAAAGCTTAGTATCTGTTTCTTCAATCCAGAAGTTAGCACCAAGTTTTAATTCACCCAGTTTAACGTTACCAGTTACTGTGTATACATCGTAATCAGAATCACGTGTTTCGTAACCTGCGTATACGTTGAAGATTTCTTGTTCGATACCAACGTAACCATTCACGCCTTTATCAGCTTTTACGTGATCATCACCAGTTTCGAAGTAAGAAACACCGTATGCAAAACCACTTGTAGCGCCTTGGAATTTAACTACGTTGAATGCATCAGATGCATCACCAGCAGAAGCACCGAATTCGTATGTGTTGTCACCAGCACCATCGATTGCATCAAGAGCTGTGTCATTTTCCCAACCGAAAGATGCGATACCAAAACCTGTATCAAAGCCTAACCATGCTTTATCAACATCAGTAGCTGGGCCTGAACCGTTTGGAATAGATTTAGTTTCGCTATCTGTTGTGTAGTTCAACATTAAGTCAGTTTCAAAGTAACCAACGATGCGGTTATTACGGTAGTTAACTGCTAGAGTTAAACCTGTTGCCCAGTCATCGTAAAATGCTTTAGAACCAGTGTCGTAGTAACCACCTACACCAACAGAACCAGAAACAGAGAATTGGTCTTTGTGCATTGGGTCAAATGCAAACATATCTTCGTTACGGCTGTTTTGGCTGCTTGTATCAACAGCAAAAGCTGAAGCTGAAGCTGAGATACTTGCGATAGCAAGCGCTAAAAGAGTCTTTTTCATAATTAAGTCCACTGCCTTTTCTTAGAAAGATTTGGAAATCCGATTTCCGGTTCCCTTTTTATATCTGGATTGCTACAGAAGCATCTTAATGTGCTACTTGTTAGCATCTCGATTTCTGGAGAGTACTTTGCTAAAGATTTCTCACCATGTCAACGAAGAAAGTCAAGGAAAGTAAAAAATGATAAACACACACAATACAGCAACTTACATAAAGACATCTTAAGATTTGACAGAGATCACACTAGAAAATATAAATTTAGATAAACGATAAAAAGGACAAAAAACAACAAACACACATAAGCAATTGAAATAAAACAGACAAAAACATAAAAACAAATAAAACCAACAACACATAAATGCATTACTGATTAACATTAATAAATAGAATTTGATATTTAACAAGGCCAAATCACAAGATAAATTAATTGCATATTTTTTATATTTGCGAGCTATAAACTAATAAAAAATGAAGAAGCCTAAAAAATTAATTGTGATCTATAACCCACTTTATCCCCATTCACTCATGTTTAACTGTTGAAGCAAAACAGCGTTGCGACAATAAATCAGCCGAATAAAAACAAAAAAAGCCAGTCTATTTGACTGGCTTAATAATTACTTCAACTTTATATAATACAATTAGAAGTAGTAGTAACCTGCAGCGAACACGTAAGTTTCTTCGTCAGCAGCACCTGCATCAAGATCTTGGCGTACGTCAATACCCATATCCATATTCTTAGCTAACGTATACATTGCCGCGACGTTCACGTAAGAGTAATCAGTTTCAATTGTTGCAATCTCTTTCGTATTAGCAGCATAACCAGCAGCTAATGTTAGGTCTTCTGTTGCTGCAAAGCCAGCAGATAGGTAATAACCTGTATTTTCTTTATTACCAAGGTTTCTACCCGTTAAATCGCTAGCATCACCATCTTCAATCCAGAAGTTTGCACCAAGTTTAACTGCACCAAGCTTAACGTTACCCGTTACAGTCATTACATCATACTCAGCTTCATCACGAGTTTCATAACCAGCATAAACATTAAAGATTTCTTGCTCGATACCAATGTAACCATTCACACCCTTATCGGCAGCAACATGGTCATCACCAGTTTCAAAGTAAGATACTCCGTAAGCAAAACCACTTGTTGAACCTTGGAATTTAACAACATTAAAACCATCAGATGCATCACCCGCAGAAGCACCAAATTCGTATGTGTTATCACCCGCACCATCAACAGCATCAAGTGCTGTATCATTTTCCCAACCAAAAGATGCGATACCAAAACCAGTATCAAAACCTAACCATGCTTTATCAACATCAGTAGCAGGGCCTGAACCATTTGCAATAGGTTTAGTTTCACTATCAGTTGTATAATTCAACATAAAATCAGTTTCAAAATAACCAACAACGCGATTGTTACGGTAGTTAACAGCAAGAGTTAAACCAGTAGCCCAATCATCGTAAAATGCTTTAGAACCAGTGTCGTAGTAACCACCTACACCTACAGAACCAGATACAGAAAACTGATCTTTATGCATAGGATCAAATGCAAACATTTCATCGTTCTTACTATTTTGGCTACTAGTATCAACAGCAAAAGCTGAAGTCGAGATACTTGCGATTGCAAGAGCTAAAAGAGTCTTTTTCATAATATTCCACTGCCTTTTCTTAGAAAGTTGGAAATCCGATTTCCGGTTCCCTGTTTTTATGTAATTTATTCAGTATCGATAACACATCTAACCGTGTGATTAATCAGTACTTCTGAATTCGATTGCTACTTTGCAAAAACTAAATTCACATGTCAAATAATATAAACCTAAACATAAAAAACAATAAAGACTTAAAATACAAAAACTTACCTACAAATAAAAAGTAAATATTTTGAAAAAACTGATAAAAACAAGGGTGGTTGTAAATATTTATTTTCACCTATAAAAGAATTTAAACCTAAAAACAGCAATAAAAAATGAATCAAATAAAATTATTCACCTATTATGAGATAAAATCCAAACTTATATAAAATCTAAATCTTAACATTTAGACTCAAACGCCACCACATTCTCACTTTCGTGATGTTCATCTCAATTTAAATACATTGAATTCCATTATTTGCAGAAGATCACACTCAAACTTGCGTGCTACAATGGTTCTTTAAATTTAATTGAGCCTTCTCATGCTGAATAAATCGGTTACTGATAGCATTCGCCAAAGCTACAAAACACTACAAGATCAACTTCCAGGTTTTATACCTCGCCGTGCTCAGAACTATTTAGTAGCAGAAATCGCTAAATCACTTGCAGGTGAATACAGTGATTCTAATCGCATGATTGTTGCAGAAGCAGGAACAGGCATTGGTAAATCTCTTGCTTATCTACTAAGCGCCATTCCATATGCAAAGTTAAATAACAAAAAAGTGGTTATCTCAACCGCAACTGTTGCACTTCAAGAACAGCTTGCTCATAAAGACTTACCTTTCTATCGCCGTATATCGCCATTGCCTTTTTCTTTTATTATTGCAAAAGGTCGTCAGCGGTATTGTTGTAGTCATAAGTTGTCTCTACTAACAGAATCAAACAATGAAGACGACAAGCAAGTTGCTTTGTTTACTGAAAAACCAAAAAAGAAAGAGTTAGATTTACTAAAGAGAATGTACAAAGCATTAGCTGAAGGTAAATGGGACGGTGATATAGATAGTTGGCCAACGACAATCCCCTCTTCTATCTGGCAAAGCATTGTTTCAGATAAGTACAGCTGTCATAACGGCTTACCAATGCACCGTGAATGTCCGTTTCAAAAAGCTCGTGAACACTTGGATAAAGCGGATGTGGTTATTGCAAATCACAGTTTAGTTATGGCTGACATCGATTTAGGCGGTGGTGTTGTTTTGTCTGAACCAGAACAAACCATATATATTTTTGATGAAGCTCACCATCTACCAAATGTGGCACGAGAACACTCATCTGCTGCTGCGAGTTTAAAAGGTTCAGCCTCGTGGTTAGAGTCATTAAACAAATCGGTTAGTAAATTCTGTAATCTTGCAGATCAAAAAAGAGTTAATCGATTCCAAAACTCTCTTCATGAACATATTCAGGAACTAATTCCTACGCTTAACCAGTTAAGTAAGCAATTTGACCCGACATTATTCAATGATGATGGAATTTATCGTTTTGAACATGGTGAAATACCAAACTGGTTAGCAGAGCAATCCAAAGAATTAAAAGAAGTCTCAACTAAAGCCAATCAAGCACTAGCGAAAATTAGTGACTTAATCTCTGAACGCATGAAAGATGGCGAATTAGCACCGAGAATGGCAGAGCCAGCATTAGCTGAAATAGGCTTTTACTTACAAAGATTAGAAAATTTAGCTCAAGTTTGGTTTTTAATGGCAAAACCCAATAGTGATAAAGGAGCACCACTCGCTAGATGGCTAGAAAAGAGTCAAGACAGAGACGGAGATACCTTCATTAACGTATCCCCTCTTGAGGTAGGTTGGCAACTTGACCAGAATTTGTGGAGTCGAGCTGCTGGGGCGGTTGTCGTTTCAGCAACAATGAGAGCATTAAATAGCTATTCGTTTTTTTGTAAACAAGCAGGTATATCAGAAAAGCCTGAGGATGGAGTACGCTTCTTATCCTTAGCTTCACCATTTAATTACCAAGAGAATGCTCAATTAGTCATCCCTAAGCTATCAATGGAACCGTCAGCGCCTGGTTTTACAGATTTATTAATAGAGGAACTCCCCTTTTATCTTGCCGATCAATCTTCAAGTTTAGTTTTATTCTCATCTTACTGGCAAATGAACAAAGTTGCTGAAGGTATAGAAAAGATTGTTAAAAAACACGGGTGGAACCTACTTATTCAAGGACAGGAATCAAGACAAGAAATTCTAAAAAAACATAAAAGGCTTTGTGAGGAGAATAAAATCAGCATCTTATTTGGAACAGGAAGCTTTTCTGAAGGATTAGATTTACCTGGAAACCTACTTACAAATCTAATTATAACTAAGATTCCATTTGGTGTTCCAACCTCTCCAGTTGAAGAAGCGCATTCGGAATATATTGAGAGCCGAGGTGGTAACCCATTTATGCAGATCAGTGTTCCAGAAGCGAGTAAAAAATTAATTCAATCTGTAGGTCGACTACTGCGTAAAGAAGAGGATTCTGGTAGAGTTGTGCTTCTTGATCGCCGTGTAATAACTAAGCGTTATGGTAAAGCTCTTTTGGACGCCTTACCTCCTTTTAAAAGACTAATAGAGTAATATCTCGTTATTACTTAAATCATTCGCAGATGCGAGCTTACTATAGCTATTAATAATTAAGAATTGATATGGAATTTCTCGAACCATCAACCCTCATCATCCTAGGGTTAGTTGCTTTTATTGCTGGATTTATTGATGCTGTTGCAGGCGGAGGAGGAATGTTAACTGTCCCTGCTCTACTCTCAATAGGGCTTCCTCCACACATAGCTTTAGGTACAAATAAATTAGCCGCAAGTTTTGCTTCATCTACGGCTGCACTTACCTACTTTAAAAAGAAGTTGTTTGACCCCCATTTTTGGAAAGCGTCTTTTGTCGCAACTTTATTTGGCGCAACATGTGGCACTTTGCTGGTTAACTATATTTCGACTGAATGGCTTGAAAAAGGATTACCGTTAATCATTTTAGCAGCTGCAATTTATACTATTTGGCATCCACAACCAAAGGCCGATCAAAATCAATTACCTGATATCACACCTAAACTAAAGACTCAGCAGGTTATTCAAGGCTTATCTTTAGGGTTTTATGATGGTGTCGCAGGTCCTGGAACGGGTGCATTTTGGACGGTGAGCAGCATGGCGATGTATCGTCTAAACATCTTATTAGCATCAGGCTTAGCAAAAGCCATGAATTTCACCAGTAACTTTACTTCACTGGTTACCTTTGCAATTCTTGGCCATATTAACTGGGCACTAGGTTTAACTATGGGCGTCTGCTTAATGGTCGGCGCATTTATCGGTGCACACTCGGCTATTCGTTTTGGCTCTAAGTTTATTCGACCAGTGTTTGTAACTGTGGTTTGTATCTTAGCTGTTAAGCTCGCTTTAGACGCTTGGTTCTAACGGAACAATTATGACTAATTTTACCTCTATCGAAATCATGCTAGAACAACTAGGTAAAACGGCGGCTGAAATTGACCGACGTCGAGGGGAACAGCGACTTCCTTTATTTGATGAACGTCTATTTGGATGCAGAAGCCGCTATCTTGTGCCCTGTATAAATGAAGCAAAGGCAACGCTTGGATCGATTCAGCGAGAAGAAAAAGCAAATATTCTAACGACACAAAGAGCTGAATATTTAACGCAAATGTTAGTTGCTCAAATTGAAGCGATACAAAGAGAAGTTGCAACTCAACGTATACGCTCTAACGAACCTCGTCCGAAGGGAAGCTATAAAAAACCCATTAGTGATATGTATCAAGACCTAGCTCAACATCAAGAGTGGGAACGCCGTTTAGCACAAATGGTAAATGATCAAGAATTGGCAATTAATCAATGTCATTCATTCTCTCAGCAGCAAGATCTACAACAAAAGCTGTTAGCAACAGAAAAACGCTTACAACGCTGTAAAGAAGCAATGATCCGATTAGAACAACAAATTACTTATCGAGAGCAACATGACTAACCTCCAAAAAAATCTGCAAACACCACAAATTGAAGCAGAAGTTGAAGTTCAAACAAAGGCTCCTAGCCCTCTAGATAGCGCATCGGATGAAATAAAATTAGCGGTGGATTTAATTTATCTTCTTGAAAGCAACGAAGTCGATAAAGAAACAGCAATCAAAGCATTAGAGATTGTGCTCTCCGACTTCAAAAACAAATAACGTATCAAAAATAAGACACCTGCTTTATTTGTAAATCATGAGAAATAGTTCTTTTAATTTAGTTTCATAAAATTTAGATCTATTTCTCAATTAATTTTCATCGCAAATTATTCCCCTTTCTTAATTAAATTCTTCCATTTACTATTTCTATATAAAAATAATTTTAATAATAATTAAATCAATACAATCTGACTTGAACAACATCATTTAGCTAGGGTAAATATGTTTTCTTACGACTCAATCCTTTCTGATATATCAGATAAGGATCGCTTAGGCACAGATTTAACTTATGAGCCTGAGTTTGAATTAATTGAAGAAGAAATAAAAAAATCAACGAATCTGTTTGCTACAAGCAAGACGGACTGGTCTACCGTGCATGATAACTCATTGAATTTACTAAACGGAACTAGCAAGGATTATAGATTACTTTACTGGCTATGCTTATCTATAACTAAGAGAAATCTTGCTGTTGATAATAATGAGTTAATTCGTGTTATTAATGATTTCATCATTAAATTTAAAGATGAAATTTATCCGAAGAGAAAGAGAAGTCTATATTCATCTATTAATCAAATCATTAATATAATAACAGACTACACAAAATCTATTATCGATAATATAGACAATATAAATGCTGCAGATATATTAATTACACAATTATCAGCATTAGATGATTCAATTGGAGCTATTTTCCAAAATAATACTGATAATTTATCTTCAGTTATTTCATTAGCAAAAAAACTTAAAAAACGTCTAAAATCAGAAACCGAAAATAATGAGATAGTAGCACCACAATCTATACCATCCGCACCAGCACAAGCTCCATCAGCAACATCAACTATCTCATTTTCTCAAAATGACATCACAAACGATAGAGATGCAAATAAAGCATTTCGTCACTTACAAGATGTAGCGAGAACACTCTCAAAATACTGGTTATCTCAAAAACTTAATGATGAAAAAGTATATCAATTAAACCGCACTCTAACATGGTTAACCATATCGCAATTACCTGCAAGTAACGACGATAATGTAACTATGTTAAAGCCTGTTCCTCAGGCCAGAATACAATATTTCCAACAATTAAAAGCAGAATTAAATCACTCTACATTAATCATAGAAATGGAAGAAAGCCTTTCTAAATCACCATTTTGGATTGATGGCCATTTCATGGTTTGGGAAAGTCTAACCGCACTTAATCATCATGATGCAGCACAAAGCATCACGGATCAACTGTCCCTATTAATCAACAAAACACCAAGCATCACCGACCTTAAGTTTGATGATGGGACTGAGTTTGCAAATGAATCAACAAAAGCTTGGATACAGCAACACTGTTCTATTTCAACTCATGCTACTACTGCCCCTGTAAATCATTTCGATGAATCACAAAACAGCAGTGACTGGGAAGATGCACTCCAAGAAGCCCTCACATTGTTACAGCAGCACAGTTTAAACGAAGTGATGCAACCACTTATTCGCGGTCATCATCAATCACGTTCCGATAGAGAAGCCTTTTTTTGGCAATTTACACAAGCAAAACTGCTATTTCAATCCAGTAAATACGATTTAGCCAATTCACTTTTCTCATGGCTTGATAAGCAATATTCCCAATCCGTACTCGCTCATTGGGATCCTATTCTGGAAGAACGTTTACTTGAACTGTGGCTTCAATGCCATAACAAATTATCTAAAAAAGACCAAGACAGTCAGTTGCTAACACGCATACGTGAAAGGCTCTGCTGTTTAAACCCAATACGAGTTCTTAATTAAACCCAAGGAGACCCCATGTCAAAAGATGGATCTGTTGCACCAAAAGAACGTGTAAATGTGACATTCAAACCAGTAAGCGGTGACGCTGCAGAAGATCTTGAACTTCCACTGAAAATGATGGTTCTTGGTGACTTTACTCAGCAAGAAGATGATCGAAAACTTGAAGATCGAAAACCATTTAATGTTGATAAAAGCAATTTCAATGACGTTATTGAAAAACAAAACTTAAACATCTCTTTTGGTGTGAAAAATCAACTTCAAGATGATGGCGAAGGAAATGAGGAAATTGCAGTCGATCTAAGTTTTAAACATATCAATGATTTTGATCCTTCAAGCATTGTTGAGCAAGTACCTGAACTAAAAGGCTTAATGGATTTACGTGAAGCGCTTGTTTCTTTAAAAGGCCCATTAGGCAATGTTCCTGCATTTCGCAAAGCAATTGAAGATGCCCTTGTTGATGATGAAGCTCGTGAAAAACTACTAAGTGAATTAGGTCTAGTGACAGAAAAGGAATAAGACATGTCAGATACAAGCACAGCACAAGAGCTAGATAACCAAGTTACTGTTGGACTTCTTGATCAAATCGTAGCTCAAACTAATTTAACTCCAGAAGATGAAACATACGGTATTGCTAAACGTGGTGTCAGCGCTTTTATTGAAGAGTTATTAAAACCTCAGAATCAAGAAGAGCCAGTCAAAAAAGCACTGATTGATAAAATGATCACAGAGATTGATCAACGTTTAAGTAAACAAGTTGACGAAATTCTTCACCACTCTTCTTTTCAACAACTCGAATCTGCTTGGCGTGGATTAAAATTGCTCGTTGATCGCACCGATTTTCGTGAAAATATTAAAATCGAAGTGATTAATGTATCTAAAACTGACTTGTTAGAGGACTTCGAAGATGCTTCAGAAATTACTCAATCAGGACTCTACAAGCATGTCTACACTAACGAGTTTGGTACATTTGGTGGCCAACCTGTTGGTGCTATTATTGGTAATTATGACTTTGGCCCTTCTGCACCTGATATTAAAAACCTTCAAAACTTGGCTTCTGTAGCTGCGATGTCTCATGCACCATTTATTTCTGCCGCTGGTCCTAAATTCTTTGGCTTAGAATCATTTGAGGGATTACCTGATCTAAAAGATCTTAATGATCATTTTGAAAGCCCTCAATATGCAAAATGGCAAAGCTTCCGTGAGCAAGAAGACTCAAGATATGTAGGCTTAACATTACCTAGATTCTTATTACGTCAGCCTTATGACCCAGAAGAAAACCCTGTAAAAACGTTCAATTACCATGAAAATGTTTCTGCTACTCACGAAGATTATTTATGGGGAAATACCGCTTTTACAATGGCAACTCGTATCACTGAAAGTTTTGCTAATTTTCGTTGGTGTCCAAATATTATTGGTCCTCAATCAGGTGGTGCCGTAGAAGACCTACCTCTCCACCACTTTGAAAGTATGGGTGATATTGAAACTAAGATCCCAACAGAAGTTCTTGTTTCCGACCGCAGAGAGTATGAATTAGCAGAGGAAGGCTTTATTGCTCTCACTATGCGCAAAGGCTCAGATAATGCGGCTTTCTTCTCTGCTAACTCTGTTCAAAAAGCAAAGTTTTTTGGCAATACCGAAGAAGGTAAAAACGCTGAATTAAATTTCCGTTTGGGTACGCAACTCCCTTACTTGTTCATTATTAGCCGCCTTGCACATTACATTAAAGTGCTACAGCGTGAACAAATCGGTAGCTGGAAAGAACGTACAGACTTAGAGCAAGAGTTAAACACTTGGATTCGTCAATACATTGCTGATCAAGAAAACCCACCAGCAGAAGTTCGTAGCCGTCGCCCACTTCGTGCTGCCAATATCGAAGTAATGGACGTTGAAGGAAATCCAGGTTGGTACAAAGTAAACCTATCAGTTCGCCCACACTTCAAATACATGGGTTCTGATTTTACTTTGTCGTTAGTTGGTAAATTGGATCAAGAATAATCCCTTTCACCCTGTGTTTAGTAAAAGTCTAATTATTGACAATAAACACAGGGTATTTCACAGGGTGTTAATGGAATAAAGAGTGAAATATGTCGAACCAACGATTATTTGAACGACTATTAAGTGGTACAACACAAAGCAATCAATCTGTCACAGCACAGCATATGACGGAATCAATTCGCTCACACGTCAGTCAATTACTTTCAACAAGACAAGGGGCTGCATTGATCTGTCCTGACTTAGGCTTGCCAGATCTTAATATGTCTCACATGAGTCCGCATGATGCCATCCTTCATATTAAACGCGAGGTTGAACGTGTTATTGCTCGCTATGAAACGCGAATCATTAATCCTCAAGTTCGTTATTTAGGTGATATCTATAACCCTTTACGTCTCTATTTTGATGTCAGTGGTGATGTCATCATCAATGGGCAAAATACCGCTATTTCATTTACTGCTCATGCTCAAGCCGCTAACCGCAAAGCTGAAACCAATATTACACAAGGTGCAGCATGAGTTTTAATCATTACTATCAATCTGAATTAGCGGCACTACGCGAATTAGGAAAGTCGTTTTCGAGAGAAAACCCGGCTTTAGCACCCTATTTAGGGCAGGAAGGCTTAGATCCAGATATTGAGCGATTATTCGAAGGATTCGCTTTTTTAGTTGGCCGTTTACATCAACGCTTAGATAACCAGTTACCTGAATTAACCCACTCATTAATGCGTTTATTGTGGCCTAACTATGTTCAAGCAATTCCAGCAATGAGTACTCTGCAATTTACACCGGCAAGTGAAGCAACCCAAGCATCAATAATTAGACGGGGTACGGAAGTACTTAGCCAACCTATTGATGGCGTTCAATGTAAGTTTAAAACGTGTTTTGATGTTGATATTTATCCAATATCACTTCATTCATCATCTTTTACAGCAAATGGGCATGGTGGAATTTATCAATTACGATTGGAATTGCCTTCAGGAATCGATCTAACATCATTAAATATGAAGCAGTTACGTGTTCATTTTAATGGAGACAAAGCCAGTTGCTTATCTCTCATTATGGCGCTTTGCTCTTCGACCACTCAAGCTGAATTTTGTGCTTTGGATAAAGAGTTAGAACAAATCAATCGCTCAACGTTTCCAACCCATAGCATTAAACCTGTTGGCTTTAAAACCAATGAAGCTATTTTTGATTACCCTCTCAATACATTTGAAGGCTACCGACACATTCAAGAGTTTTTTTGTTACCCAGAAAAATATTACTACATTGACTTAACTGAGTTACCAGTTTGGCCAGCTCAGTTTAGTCAAGGGTGTAAATATGTCGATTTAAAATTCACGTTAGATAACATCACACAACAGCCTTTTTACGCTAATCGTGTTCAACCAGAGCTATTTTGTACTCCAATCGTTAATTCATTTAAAAGTGATACTCAACCACTCTTACTTAATCACAGAAAAGATCAATATAAGATCACACCAGTTTCTTTAAATGACGATAGCAGTACCATTTTATCGGTCAAAGAAGTACATGGTTGGAACCCAGGACAAAAAGGCCGTATCGATTTTTACCACTTTGAATCATTTGAACATAACGAAAATAAAAATCGCTCAAACTATTACAGTATTCGTCAAGAGAAGAACATTGTCAGTGGGCACTTTGATACGTATTTATCGTTTCGTTCTCAGCACACCTTTACCAATAGCGTAACTGTTTCTATTGCCGTTACTGCATGTAATGGAGCATTAGCTCAGCGTTTATCTGTAAACTCAATAACAGAAACAACAGACCAAACAACTGGTTCTGCAACATTTACCAATATCAGAACAGTAACGCCTTGCTACACTCCACCCATTGATAAAGATGGTCTTTGGTCACTCATATCAAATATGTCTCTTAATTATCTTTCATTAACTAAGCCAGAAGCGTTTAAACGCATTTTACTTGCTTATGATTTTGCAGGCCAACAAGACGATGCAAAAGGAAAAAAACATAAAAGACTGATCGATGGCATCGTAAGTATATCGACCAAACCTTGCGATATGTTATATGAAGGTGCACCTGTACGAGCGATGAATACTCAACTTCATCTCAACACTAAACACTTTTTATGTGAAGGCGAGCTGTATTTATTTTCCACTGTAATTAATGAATTTTTATCGCTTTATACCAGTATGAATTCATTCAACCAATTGCACGTTACAAGTACTGATGGAGGAGACTATTCATGGCTACCACGAATGGGGCAACAACCTCTAATTTAGTTCCGATAACGTCAAATCAAATTCCTATTCAATTAGGAATAACCATTGAACATATTGGACATTTATCCTTGATGAAGGCATTGGATCATGTATGCCATCACTTAAAAACCAAACATGATGAATGGGATCTTGATCAGGCCTATGACCGTATTCAATTTGTAGCGAACCCTTCGCAAGGTTTCGCTCCTCGTGAGATTCAAAGCATCAAAGTAATAACTCATGATGATGGACTACCAAAAGTCGTTATGACGTTAAATATGTTGTCATTAATAGGTGCTTCATCGCCCTTGCCTGCTTTTTATAATGATTATTTACTGCAAGATGAAAACAACGTTCTAAAGTCATTTCTTGATATTTTCCATCATAGATTACATCGTTTAATTCGTAGTGTTTGGCAAAAATATCGCTATAACGCAGCGTTTAGAGAAGGCGCTAATGATCCGTTTTCACAATATATTTTTGCATTACTTGGATTAAAAAATCCTGAATTACGTGATGATGACTCAATTAACTGGTCTCGCTTATTTCCTTATCTTGGTTTACTAAGCCAAAGAGTAAGATCAGCAAATACAATCGAAGCGCTATTACGATACTACTTTCAGCATTCAGCAATACATATTGAAGAGTGCATTCTTCGTCACTGCTCAATTCCAACCCAACAACTCTGTGAATTGGGCCAGAACAATGCCGTTCTTTCTAGTACCTCTGTTTTAGGCAGTAGTGCACCAGATAGAGCAAATAAATTTCGTATACATATAAAAGAATTAACGTGGGATCACTTCCACTCTTTTTTAACCGATAAACCAAATTGGATCGCACTCAATCAATTAGTGCAATTTACCGTTAAAGATCCACTCGATTTTGATATTCAACTTCATTTAAAAAAAGATGAACCCCGTCCATTAACCTTATCAGTTGATAATGAATGCTGCTTAGGTTGGACGAGTTGGCTAGGCTCAAACCCAAATGAAGGACGTATTACACTTTCAGGGAAAACATTATGATTAACGTAGAACTACCTCAATTAATTAAAACATTAGATAAAGAGTCACATCTTGCGTTAGAGCAAGCTGCACAATTATGCGTCACTCGTGGCGGTAATGAAGTGTTATGTGAAGACTTTATTCTTGCGGCACTGAATAATCCACAAAGTTTCTGGAATAAAGCTTGTCAGCAATACAATGTATCTACTGACGTTTTAATTGAAGCACTACAACACGGAAGAAAAAGCACCTCATCTGAAAGTAATCACCCCGTTCTATCTACTGCATTAATCGAATGGCTTCAAGAAAGTTATCTTTTCTCCATGTTAGAAATGCAACTTTCTGAAGTATTAGCAGCAAATTTACTTCTTACTCTCCTTTCTCACCCAAACAAATATGGGCACACCCCTTATTACCGTGAGTTAAGTGTTATTCCTATAGCTTCATTAAAGCAGCAAGTTGAAGGCTTAGTCAGTTGTGCTAATCAAAGCTCTCAATCTTCAACTGAGCACCAAAGTGCACTCGATGCATACACAACCAATTACACACAATTGGCGAAAGACAATAAAATTGATCCTGTTTTATGCCGAGATTCTGAAATTCGTCAAATGATCGATATTTTAGCTCGTCGCCGTAAAAATAACCCAATGATTGTTGGCGAAGCAGGGGTTGGTAAAACTGCGTTAGTAGAAGGTTTAGCAATAAAAATAGCTCAAGGAGAAGTGCCCGATATGCTTGAAAATGTCGCCCTTCTCTCTTTAGACCTTGGGTTACTTCAAGCAGGAGCAAGCATTAAAGGTGAATTTGAACGTCGCTTAAATTTGGTTATCACAGCAGTTCAAGAAAGTCCGACTCCTATTATTTTATTTATTGATGAAGCACATACTCTAATTGGCGCTGGTGGACAAGCTGGTAGCAATGATGCAGCAAACCTTCTCAAACCAGCTCTTGCTCGAGGTGAATTACGTACAATAGGTGCAACAACGTGGTCTGAATATAAAAAATACATTGAAAAGGATCCTGCACTTGCGCGACGTTTTCAGCCAGTCAAAGTAGATGAACCAAATGTTAGTCAAGCTGTAACAATTTTACGAGGTCTTGCTGAACGTTATGAGGAAAGCCACGGTGTTTATGTAAGAGATGATGCCATTATTGCCGCTGCTGAATTATCTGCACGTTACATTAGTGGTCGCCAACTACCTGATAAAGCAATCGATCTTCTTGATACGGCTTGTGCACGTGTGAAGATCAATTTAAAAGCAAAGCCTGAGTCATTAGAAACGTTATTGCATATTATTGCTATTACTCAACGTGAACTTGATTGTGTATTAAGAGATCAACAAGCTGGGATTCATATTGAAGAAAACACCATCACTCAATTGAAAGAAAAGCTGTCTCAAACCCACCTTGAAGCTGAACAGTTAGAGCAAGAATGGCAAACACAAAAAGAATTAGCCGAAGCGTTACTAACTTCTCGAATTGACATTGCACAATGTAACGATGAAGAAGAAAAGCATCGATTAATTTGCAACCAACAAGAGATACATCAAGCGCTATCGGATGCACAACATACACACTCTTTAGTCAATTACGAAACCTGCCCATCTTTGGTTGCTGAGGTAGTATCCCATTGGACAGGCATTCCAATGAGTACATTACAACGTGGACAAGCGACTCAAGTACTTACGATAAAATCAAAGCTAAAAGAACAAATCAAAGGCCAAGATCAAGCCGTCATCGCCTTAGAAAAAGCAATCCAAGCCACTGCAGCAGGATTAAACAACCCTAATTCTCCAACTGGTGTATTTCTTTTTGTCGGTCCAAGTGGTGTAGGCAAAACTCAAACCGCTCAAGCCATTGCCGATTTAATGTATGGCGGCGAACAATTTCTCACCACTATCAATATGTCAGAGTTTCAAGAAAAACACACTGTATCTCGTCTAATTGGTTCGCCTCCTGGCTACGTTGGATATGGTGAAGGCGGAGTGTTAACTGAAGCCGTTCGTCAACGCCCTTATTCCGTTGTATTACTGGATGAAGTAGAAAAAGCAGACCCTGAAATCATGAACCTTTTCTATCAAATTTTTGATAAAGGTGTAGCTAATGATGGTGAAGGGAGAGAAATCAACTTCAAACAAACACTAATAATCATGACGTCAAACTTAGCCTCTGATCAAATTGAAGCACTTTGTAATCAAGAAGAAAAACCGACAACGGATGCATTAACTAAAGCCATCCGTCCAACGTTAAACCAGTACTTTAAACCAGCCTTAGTCGGACGAATGACCGTTGTCCCATTCTTCCCTCTTGATATGGAAAGTATGGAAGCCCTTGTGGATATTCGCCTTAAACAATTAACCGAACAGCTGTCATTGCAACAAATCACTCTTCATTATGACGAAGCAATCATTCAACACATTGCTCAAAGTTGTACATTAACAGAAACCGGTGCGAGAAATATTGATGCCATTATTAATGGACAACTAAAACCTGCATTTTCATCCCAAATACTGCTAGCACTGGCTAGAAAAGAACCATTAACCAGTATTTCTCTATGTATTGATGAAAATGGCCAAGTCTTTTGCGAGTTTGAGGACTAGCCATCATGCCAGAGCTATTAATGAATATTACTTCAGAACAGCAAAGTGACTTTAATAAATTCACTCAATGTTGGTTATCTGGAATTTTAAAACACAGTGGTGCCCAAAAGGTAATTTGCTTTTTATCGCAACCTTCTGGTGCACAGTTATTTAAAATGGCTGAAGGTTATTCTGACTCTAAACATCAACCTCAAATCACCTCTTTGCCTTTTGAGAATAAAAACGACAAAAATAACATCATTAATACCGATTATCGTGAATTTAATACGTTAACTCTCTGTATGAGTGAAGGGCGCAATTTTAATCTTCATTTTAGTCAATGTACTGATGATATTAAGCATATTTTATTCGAACAATCAGAGTATTACACTCTAACCGATGGTGAAGTTGAATTTATGCCATTAAGAAATTCACAACAAAGAATTTCAGGCGTACTCATGTTTTATTTCTCCAATTTTAGTACCTACCAAAAAAGTGATCGCCAAACAATTTATACTCTTAACTCACTTGCTATTGACCGAATCGCACTAGCAATTAAAAACAGTTACGCTTTATTGGATCAAAAGATTGCCCCTCATTCATCAACAACCCACATCCCATCTGATTTTAATATTGTTGGCGATAGTAGTGCGATAAAAGAGGTGCGCCTTAATATATCTAAAGCGCTACACATTAATCGAAATGTATTGGTTACTGGTGAAACAGGAAGCGGTAAAGAACTTATCGCAAAAGCTATTCATCAATTTGGTAATAGAAGAAACGAGCCATACGTCGTACAAAACTGTGCCTCCATTCCTGAGCACCTACTTGAAAGTGAGTTATTTGGTTATCAAAAAGGAGCGTTTACTGGAGCCGATAGAGATTACATTGGTTTAATCCGATCCGCTGACAAAGGTATCTTATTTTTAGATGAAATCGGAGATATGCCAAGCTCACTTCAAGCCAAGCTGCTTCGCGTATTAGAAGAGAAAAAAGTTCGCCCATTAGGGTCAACTACCCTTTACGATATTGATGTCAAAGTTGTTGCAGCAACACACCAAGCTTTAATCAAAAAAATTGAGCAAGGTGAATTCCGTCAAGACCTCTATTTCCGTTTAGCACAATTTACCATCGCACTTCCTCCACTTAGAGAGCGTTATGGCGACATCGCTTTATTGAGTCAGTTTTTTACTAAGCATTATGCTTTAGAACTTCATCAACCTACCCCCGCATTAACCAATGAATTTATCAGCTACCTTGATAATTACTCATTTCCAGGGAATGTTCGTGAGCTAAAAAACATCATAGAGCGTTGCTGTATGGAAGCGCCTGACTGCCAACAGTTAGATAAATCTGTCATAGAAAAAGTCTTGAATAGCATCATGATGATGACGCCAAAAGAGAAGAAAGAGCAGGCGTTAACTGGCAGTTTATCTTCTCAAATAGACCAATTTGAGAAGAACGTTTTAATGCAATATTTAGAGAAACATCAAGGGCACCTACAGACCATAGCTAACCGACTAGAGCTATCAAAAGGTTCTCTTGATTATCGATTACGAAAATTTAATTTATCCGCCAAGGAATGGAGATATTAAGCATGTTGTTACGCTTTTCACTAATCACAACCCTATTACTGCTGTCAGCATGCAGCAATTACGATGAATATCGTCCTGTTGGCAACCCTGCTCCACAAGAGCAAACCACGTTAGTTTCAGAGGAGGAATAAAAGATGGAACTGGCTTTTGATATTATTCAATCACAAGATTTACCTATTGATACCTTACCTACTTTTACCTTCAAAAGAGCTGGTGGAACCATTGGTCGCAGTCCAAATGCCGATTGGTATATTGCAGATAATAAAAGACAATTATCAAACGTCCATGCTTCGATTAGCTTTGAAGATGATCAATTTTTCATTACCGATAGCAGTACTAATGGCACGTATTTAAACGGAGATGAAGCATCATTAAATAGTGGTGAACTGCATCCGATATCACATGGCGATGTATATGAGTTGGGGTTTATTAAAATACGCGCTCGTCTATTACAAGACCCAACAAATTATCGCTCACCAGAAACAAATCCAAATGCCTCTCGTGATCCTTTATCAAACCATGGTACGGATGAGTCACCATCGGTATTTGACATGATCCCTGATGATAGCTTTTTAAGTGATGGGCCAATTGAAGAACTATTAAATTCAGATGAAGAAATCATTCTAAAACAGGTAGAAGAATCGACACCTTCTCACACGCAGATGGATGATGTGCTACTTAAAGAGCAATTCATTTCTCCGATATTTAATGAAGAGGAACTTAGCAATGATTCCCTTGATGATGAGATTGAACTAGAACCAACTTATCAACCAAAAAAATCAGAGGAAAAGATCAATACGACCTCTAAAAATAAAATAGATAGCATCACAAACAAAGAAGTGCGTAATACACAAACAACCTTAAACGAAGCTTATTTAGCTGCATTATCTAAAGGATTAGGCATCGAGCTAACTAACCTCGAAGACCCAGAACAAACCTTATTTGATATTGGCTCTGCGCTTCGCAGTTCAGTAAATGGCATCCAACAATTACTACGTACACGTACTGAAATCAAAAATAAATTAACAGCGAATGCCACCACGATTCAAGGCCAAGGTAATAACCCAATAAAATTCACCCATGATGTTAACGATGCACTCAATATCATTATTCATCATAAACCTGGGTATCTACAAGGGATTGAAGCCATCAACCAAAGCTGCAAAGACATCCAAGCGAATCAATTGGCTATTCATGACGCTTGTCAACATACGTTAGATGCATTGATTGAAAAACTCTCTCCAGAAACGCTGATATATCGTTTTGTACAAGAAGGAATACAAAGCAAATTTGGCAAACCTGACGCCAAATATTGGCAGGCTTACAGCAAACTACACAAACAGATCAGCAAGGACCCTGACTGGCGCAACGCACTATTAGAGCAAGATTTTGCTAAACAATATGAATCTCAATTACAAATGCTCACAGCAGCACTTCGTGTGTAATTAGCGTAAAGAATTAAGAATAAGGACGTATTCACTATGAAAAAATTATTTACCTTCATAGCTCTATTGTTACTCGTTGGATGCAGCAGTACACCAGATCCAACTTACGTAGCGCTTACTCTCAATGCCTCTGCAAATGTTAACCCTGATCATGCGGATCGCCCCTCGCCTCTAGTGGTAAGGGTATTAGAGTTATCTTCAATTACTGGCTTTGAAAACTCAGAATTTTTTGATTTATACAATAATGCAAAATCAACCTTAGGAGCGGATTTTATCGCAGAAGAGGAAATCATCTTACGACCTGGCGATAAAAAAATCATCAAATTAAAGCTCAGTGAAAAAGGACAATATTTAGCCGTTATCGGCGCTTATCAAGATATAGATAATGCAAAATGGCATTACATATACACAGTTGAGCCCGAAGAGGCACAAAAAGTGGAATTGATCGCTACCGACTCTTCTATCGTCAAATTAAAACGCGTGAAAAAGAAAAATAACGCCCCACAAAGCAGTAATGCGCGAATTTAGAGGATAGATAAATGCAAAAAGTTATATGGAAAGAAGGCATGCTATTGCGGCCTCAACATTTCCAACAAAGTGATCGTTACTATCAAAATCAACTGCAAGTACGTACGCAGAAGCAACACAGGTTTAATTGGGGTTTCCATTCTCTGAGTTTTGATAATCATCATTTATCTGTTGGAAAGATCGTGATCAGTCAGGCTAGTGGTATTTTACCCGATGGTTCACTATTTGATATTCAACATCAAACAACCCCTATTGTTTGGGAATCTGATGCGCCTAAAACAAACTTAAATCTGTATTTAGCGATTTCTTTATCGACTATCAATAGTCCAGAAGCTCGCGATGAAAAAGAAACCGAAATTAACACTCGTTATGTTTCTCACGATTTAACCATTTCAGATAATAATGCCCAAGTACAAAACTTGCAGACTATCAGTTGTGGTGAGTTGGATTTTCATATTATTACCGAAGAAGAGATTGATAATCATTGGGTTAAAATTAAACTGTGTGAAATTAAACAAGTCACTCCAGAAGGTGCGATTCAACTCAACCCTAATTTTGAAGCGAGTTTTATTAATGGTGTTCACTCGTCTCTTGTTCACCGTTCGCTACGAGAAGTCTTAACACTCGTTACTCATAAAGCCGATATTTTAGCCGAACGTATTACTAAATCAGGACATGCAACCTCTGAAATTGGTGACTTCTTATTACTTCAATTATTAAATAAATATGAGCCTCAACTCCACTATCTAAATAAGTGCTCTCAATACCATCCAGAGGAGCTCTTTTTATTACTTTCATCTTTGCAAGGAGAGCTGTCTACTTATGATTCTGGTCATCGTCGACCAGATCTAAAATTATCATACAATCATAAAGAACAAGGCGAGTCATTTGATCAGATCTTATTTCATTTGCGTAAACAACTGAATCAGTCATTAAAACAAAACGCCTTTGAGATACCACTACAAAAACGCAATCACGGTGTACTTATTGCCCCTATTTCTGATGATAGCTTATTGCAAGAAGCCACCTTTATTCTCGCGGCTCGCTCTCACACCGATGCTGAAAGCTTACGAAAACAACTGCCACCACAATTAAAAGTCGGGCCTGTTGAAAAAATTCGCAACCTTGTAAACCTTCAATTACCGGGTATCACTTGTCGCTCACTTTCCGTAGCCCCAAGACAAGTTCCTTTCCATGGTGATTATTGTTATTTCACCCTTGATTTAACCTCAAACGATCGCTCTCAACTAACGCAATCTGGAGGATTTGCCTTCCATATTGCAGGTGATTTTCCTGAGCTTTCTCTTTTCTTTTGGGCAATAAGGAATAGTTAATATGAACAGCAGTAGCATGGATGACCGTACTGTACTTATCACACAAGAGCCAAATCAAGTTAACCCAACATTAACTGAAAGCCCAAGTGCACCCAAATTCAACCAGCTTCAAGAACGAATGGTTTACGCCGCGCGTATTAAACCAGAAGAATACAATTTTGCAGGAAACAACCCACTAATCAGTGCTGCTTCCTCATTACTCAGTATCACGTGTGACTTAAAAAAAGAAAGCTACCAAGATATTGAGTTACTAAAACCTAAATTAGTTGAAGAGTTAAAATCCTTCGAGTTTCAAGCCATTAACTCAGGTGTTGAGAGTAATTATGTTGCCTTATCTCGCTACCTGCTTTGCACTTTCGTTGATGAAATTATCGTAACAACGCCATGGGGTTCAGAAAGTCACTGGGCCTCAAAAAGTATGTTAAGTAGCTTTCATAACGAAACATATGGTGGTGAGAAATTTTTCTTACTATTAGAAAAGCTTAGTAGGAATCCTGCTAAATATTTAGATTTATTAGAGTTAATGTACTTATGTTTGAGCTTAGGTTTTGAAGGCAAATATCGAGTGTTATCAAGAGGTCTGGTCGAATTAGACGCCATTCGTGATTCTCTTTATCGCCAAATTCGCTCTTTACGAGGAGATGAGCAAGCCAGTCTCTCTCCAAACTGGGAACCGAAACAAGTTCAACGCCATAAACTCACAAGACAAACCTCTTGGGTTGGCATCGTATGCGTTGTGGTTTTCTCATTGTGTGCTATTTACGGTGGTTTCTATTATGTATTGGACCAACAATCAGAGCATGTAATTCAAGCTTTTCAGCAAATTGATTTATAGGATTTTACGGATGAAATCATTTTTTAATTCATTGCTTAACACATTAAAAAAGACATGGTGTTGGAGCTTATTATTAACACTATTTATTGCCTTATTATTGTGTCTATTTGGTAAGCATATTGCGATAGCAAATACCCCATTAATTGAAACGACTACCGGGAAAACATTAACAATTATCATTTGCTTACTACTATGGGGAGCATTCAATCTGACTTTGTGGGGCTTAGCAAAGCGAGAAGCACAAAAAGAAGAAAATAAAGAAGCGTATGAAGCTGCGCAATCTGAAATGGCTTTTATTCGTGAACACAGCACCATTCTAAAAACAAAACTTGAAGCTGCAATTGCAACAATCAAGCGTGCTGGGCTATATGGAAAACTCAATAATAACGTTAAATATCAACTTCCTTGGTATATGGTTATTGGCCCACAAAATAGTGGTAAAACAACCCTTTTAGAGTGTTCAGGATTAGATTTCCCTTTAAACCAAACTGATGGGCATTACACAAGAGACATTCAAAATAGCCAACATTGTGAATGGTATTTTGCTAACCATGCCGTTCTTTTAGATGCTGCAGGACGCTTTTTTGATCAACATGAAAATGAGTTAAGTAAACCAATTTGGGGCAATTTTTTAAAAGCTCTACGCAATAAGCGTCGCCGTCGCCCATTAAATGGGGTCATACTAACTATTGATATCACAACATTACAATCTCCAGATGAAAGCGCAATCGAAGTTCAAGCTCGCTATGTACGTGAACGCTTACAAGAGTTAAGACATGATTTAAGCTCAGATATGCCTATCTATTTCTTATTAACGAAAATGGATAAAGTCGAGGGATTCGAACCCTTCTTCTCTTCCCTATCCAGAGAAGAAATGGACCAAGTTTTTGGCGTCACTTTTAACGAAGGTGAAGGCCAGCAAGCCGATAAAATTAAACATGAGTTCGAAAAGCTCATTTTACGTATCGATTCACAAGTCATGTCACGCTTACACGATGAGCGTGATGTGATGAAACGTGCAGAACTATTACAATTCCCACGCCAATTAAGCTTCCTTGCTGAACGCTTAGCGTTATTTTCTGAATTAGCCTTTACTAAAACCCGTTATCACCAAGCCTCTCATTTACGTGGTTTATACCTAACGTCAGTACCCGAACCAACAAATACCCAGACTGAATCAACCACCTCAGGTATTGGGCAAAACCTTGGTATCAGCTCTCGAGTTCTTCCTACTTATAAACATCAACGTGGGTTCTTTATTCGAAAATTACTTGAAGACGTGATTTTTCCAAACAGTGAACTCGCTACATTGGATGAAAAATATGAGAAACAAGTAAAACTGAAAAACATGGCGGTCTATGCAGCCTCTTTTGCTCTTGTGATTGGGTTTGGTTCATTATGGGCAACCAGCTTTTTAACCAATCATCATAAACAACAAGAGTTATTGTCTCTTTCTGGCGATTATAATCAACAGATTGTCCATTTATCCCCTTTAGCTTCTTCTATTGAATTACTGCCAACATTAAATACTTTATTAGCAGCAACTCAAGTGTATTCAAAAGAGAGTGAAACCCTCACAGATGAGTTTGCGGGACTCCAACAAGGAGATAAATTACGAAAGGCAGCAGAAGCCGCATACCACAGAAGTTTACTCAGTTTACTGCTTTCTAAAGTAACAAGTGAACTCGAATACCAAGTGGCAAATAAT
This sequence comes from Aliivibrio fischeri, assembly GCF_009727955.1. Classification (GTDB taxonomy): domain Bacteria; phylum Pseudomonadota; class Gammaproteobacteria; order Enterobacterales; family Vibrionaceae; genus Aliivibrio; species Aliivibrio fischeri_A. The sequence goes on from NZ_WOBR01000004.1 coordinate 983,114, forward strand.
CAAGATAATAGAGAATTCTTAACGCCTTCTTTACGAGCATATTTGATGCTAAATCTACATGAGCACCTTGATAAAGCTTATCTAGAACAATGGATGGGATTGCATTGGTCGTATTTATACAGTGGTTCAGCAACAGAGCAGAAAGAGCTTCAAGCGCATTTTTCTAATCTATTAAATATCGAATTTGAACCAGTTCAATTAAACGATAATTTAATCGCTAAATCTCGTAAATTTTTACGTGAAGCAGATACATCAGAATTGGTATACCAACAGCTAAAACAAGACGCAAAAGAGATGGATCTGCGTGATATAAAAATCAGTGACCATTTAGGACCAAACCAAAACTTATTCAACCACACCAATACCATTATTCCTGGTTTATATACGCAAAAAGGATATAAAGCTGTCTTTTTAAGCAAAGGATTAGACCAAGTAAAACAACTGATTGAAGAAAACTGGGTTATTGGGCTATCAAGTGATTTAAGTGCTAATGAGATCCGTGGACTATACGCAGATGTCGAAGACCTATATTTTCATGATTACATTAAATATTGGAAAGAAGCGGTAGATCAACTTCAAATTAAACCATCTAAAAATATGGATGAAGCCATTCTTCAAATTTCAAATATTACCGGTTCAAGCCAACCAATTTTAAAGCTTTTAAACCTAGTAAAAGAAAATACAACCTTTGTTGATAAGGCTCAAGTGGCTTCAAAAACTGCAGGTCAGGTTAAGAAACTACCTGTAAATACGAAACTGAAGAAAGTCGCCTCTCTGGGTTTACACAGTGTCGAAGAACGCTCACAAAGCGCTCGTAAAGCGGTAAGCAATCAATTTGAACCACTGAACCTATTACTCACAGATAAAGATCAAGCAACGATTCCATTAGAAGATGCACTGGTTGTGATCAACGAATTGAGTGGACGATTATCTATGGTGAAGTTCTCACCTAACCCTGATTCATCAGCCTTTAAGATTGCTCGCGATCGCATGCAAGGAATACCAAATGAGTTAAATGATATACGTGTAATGGCAGAAACGCTTCCCCAACCATTACAGCAATGGTGGAAACAAATATCAAATAACGCTTGGGGTATTATACTGAACCATTCAAGAAAACATGTACAAATGGTTTACCATGATAAAGTCGTTACTCATTACGATGTCGCTTTATCAGGTCGATACCCATTTAGAAACAGTAGCCATGATGTAAACATTGCTGACTTTGATGAATTCTTCCAGAACGGCGGTATTTTAGACAATTTCTTTGACGCCTATTTATCCTCATTTGTTTATAAACAAAAAGGGAAATTCAAACAAAAGTCCTTACACGGACGTTCATTAGGGCTATCTGATTCATTCTTAGACCAATATAACTATGGATTGACTATCCAACGTATGTTTTATGGTTCAAAAGGAAAAGAAGCCAACGTCTCGTTCCGTATTGCGCCATTTGAACTTGATGCAAGCGCTTTGCAATCCACTTTCTATTACGGAAAAAACAAATTTGCTTACCGTCATGGTCCAATACAGAAAAAACAATTTACGTGGCCAATAACCAATCAGCGTCAATACGTAAGTTTTGTTTTACAAGATCTGAGTGGTTCTAAAGTCGTAAACCAACAAAACTCTGGCCCTTGGGCTTTCTTCCGAGTATTAGACAAATTCAGAGTCAATAAATACCGAGGTCAAGATGTCATAAAAGTAGATCTGGAAAATAAAGGAATGAAAGCCAAATACCTTATTTATAGTGATCGAACCCCTAATCCTTTTAATAGAAAAATATTAACGAATTTCTATCTTCCAAAAAGGATTAATGGATGAGCCAACAATTTCAAACGGCCCATTTTTCAGAAGAAGGCAAGGTAAGAGATAAAAACGAAGATGCGATTTTATCTTTTACCGAGCAAGGTATCTGGATAATAGCAGATGGCATGGGTGGATATGAGTATGGTGAAATTGCGAGTGGAATGATTGTGGATGCCTTCCACTCAGAATTATTGTACGGCAGCCTAGAGCAAAAAATTGATAAAGCAAAGAGAATGCTTTTAAAAGTGAATCACCATTTAAGTCAAGAAAAGACATTATCTCATAGTGCTGTTATTGGCAGCACTGTATGCATGTTGATTGCTCATAATGGTCATATCGCCTGTTTATGGGCAGGTGATTCTCGATGTTATTTGTTTCGTCATAATAAGCTATACCAGATATCGAAAGATCACACCCGTGAACAAAATGGGAAAGAGGCACTCACACAGGCCATCGGTATGGGCCACAATTTATCAATTGAACATTGCATTATTCCATTACAACATAAAGATACTTTTCTTCTATCCAGTGATGGCGTACATAAGTACTTATCAAACAATATGATTGAAGCATGTATGGCACTCCCAAGTGCTCTCAAAGGCTGCTATCACTTAAAAGAGCAAGTATTACTAACAGAAGCAAATGATAATTTATCTGCCATTATGATTAAGGCCAACAGATGACTGATATCAATATAGATCACTTTATTGCCGATGACTCTGATGAATTAAATACAGAATCAACGCAAAAGGAAGCAAATACTCTTCCTCTTCCAAAGGTCATTAATGAACGTTATAAAATCAAACGAGTTCTTGGTGTCGGTGGTATGGGTATTGTGTACCAAGTTGATGATTTATTGCTAAAAAGCATAGGGCTGAATAATTATCATATGGCAATAAAAGTGCTAAATAGTGAAGCCTCTCATTTTGCTGATGCCGATTTGTTACTTGTGAATGAATATATTCAATCTAGTCATTTACATCATCCCAATATTGTATCAATACAACACTTAGCGGTATGTAATGAGTCACAACGGGGTTTTCTTATTATGCCAGTTATTAAAGGTGAACTACTCTCCCTATTATTGGATTCACCTTTTGAAAACATTCCCATTGATGCGAGATTGAAATACGCATATAGCTTAATTAATTGCATACACCATTGCCATAAAAGAGGCGTGATCCATGGTGATTTAAAACCTGGAAATATCCTTATTTCTGATAGTAATGAATTATTTTTATTCGATTTTAGTATCAGCCGAAACCTAGACCCTGAAAAAAACAAATTCACGATAAACTTTAACCAAGTTCATGCTTGGAGTGGCGATTATGCCGCTCCAGAAGTATTGCAAGGCAATGCGCCAACAATAAAAAGTGACTTATATTCAGTAGCTATTTTGCTCTATAAATTGCTTTTAAGAGTTCACCCCTACCAGCAGAATGAAGAAGGGCCAAAGCCAAGAACAAAAGAAGAGCAAAAATTACATCACATATTATTACAAGCTATGAGGCCTGTACCAAGTGAACGCCAATTAAACTTTAAAGCTCTATTAAATATCTTTAAGGAAATGAAAAATCATCAAATAGACAATCACACTCCTATAATGAAGAAAGTAACGTCTATTTTTTCAAAAAAATAATCATGCTATTTGATACATTTCACTGGATGGAAAACAAGATATTTGATTTCGACCGGCCGTTTTTGATTCATATAAGGCAAGATCGGCACGTTTGTAAGTTGCCTCACCACAATCACAAATATCAGTTACACCGCCACTAACGGTTACAGATTGTGAACCATCAGCAAGATGAATAGCAACCCTTAAGCGATTTAAAATCACTTCAGCTTCTTTCAAACTTGTTTTTGGAAGTAAAATAGCAAATTCTTCACCACCAATTCTTGCTACAAAATCAATACTTCGACTTTCTGTTTGTAAAATTCTGGCGACATTTTTAATGACCTTGTCACCCACATCATGTCCGTATTGATCATTAATACGTTTAAAATAATCGATATCAATAATAGCCAAACAAGACATTTTTACTTCAGGCGTTAAACGCTGCTTATTTGTTAATTTTGAAAACTCAGCTTCAAACTTTCTTCTATTCCAGCATTGAGTCAGCATGTCTTTTTCACTCAACTCTCTTAAGCAGTTTTCTAATTCTTTTCGAGCAGTAATATCAACAAATGAAGCGATAAAGTATTGAGCCTTGCCATTTATACCCATGATCGCTTGAATTCGTAATATCTCAGTAATTAGGGTTCCATCTTTTCTTTTATTAACAACTTCACCTTCCCAACTCTGATTTTCTTGAATTGTTTGCCACATTTCAGCATAAAATGCATCACTATGAACACCAGATTGAAAAATTGAAGGACATTGCCCCATCACTTCTGATTCTTTCCACCCACTAACTCGGGTAAACTCGTCATTTACCTTGATGATGCGGTTGTTCTTATCTGTGATCACAATTGAAGACATACCATTCAAGGCAGCTAAAGCTAATTGACTTTCAAGGCTAGTTGTTCGATGCTTTACGATATATCGAGAAATAATAACGGATAAGATAACAAGTAAGATAATAGCCATTATTGTTTCATAAAGGATAAATGCCAATTTATGATCTGTACCTGAAGAGTCTACTTTAATATTACTTGTTAATAGCAAATAAAGTTCACTTCCTTCAAATCCATTACCTAATGCTATTTTATTAAATGCATAAAAATGTTTCTTATCTTTGAAATTATGGATGTTACGATCTTCCATCGCTCTCCATAAATTAGGGTTTTCAATTAATAAATTAAAACTATCTCTTTCTTCTATAAGGTTACCTAACATCTTTTCTTTATTTTTTGATGCTAGGTAATACCCCTCCAAGTCAACAAATTCTAGGTTATAATGACTATCAATCGAATAATCAATTTCTTCAATGATTTCGTAAACATCTAAATTAAAAACCAAATACCCTTTTCGCTCATCAGCCACTTCTACAGGGGTAAAAATACGTAACGTTGGTTGAAGAGGTATAACTACTTTTCCATTTTCTACTTCAAGATCAATACCAAAAGTACCAACCTCTTCCGCCTTTAATGTTTGTGCATATAGAAAATAGTTACGCTTAGACTTATCTTGTAATTGGTAAATAGGGGTAACTTTTATTTCCCCATTAATATCATCAACCCGAGATTGCTCTATACCATTGGTATCGATAAAACGCACTTGTGAGATATATGAATAGTTAGTTGCAGTTAATGCCCATAGAGATTCAAGTAATGCTCTATTTTTTAAAGATGGTGATTGGATAAACTGCAATAATGCACGACTGTCTGACAATAATCGTAATGAAGTAGATAACTCTGAAGATATTTCATTGATGGCATTTTGACTATAATTTAGCTGATGCTTAGCCTCAGTCTCTCTTAAAGATTGAATGGCGTTCAGCTCTGTTTGATATAGTGTCCAAAAATAAAAAATCGGAGTAGCTCCGATTAATATAAATGTAACGATAAAATATTTTATTTGCTTGAGATTCATGTAACCTAATAAATAACTAATTTTTTCATGGTTATTCTATCAAATATAGAAAATAAATTAGTGATCACACTCTAATAGTTTAGATGAATAACTCAATTAATGGCGCCGTTATATTGACGCCAATTATGTATCCAGACTAATTAATTAAACCTATAACCATTCATCCTAAATATAATTAACAATTATCTAGAAATCATAATTTAGACTGATTGTGCTATATATTTCATCGTGTTCTTTACCTGTCGCCACAACACTATTGTATATATACTCAGCATCAATCAACAAAGACAAGCTCTCCATTAATTTATTTTTTAAATAAACATGAGTCGTTGTTGTTGTATTTGATTCACCATAATCCATACGAACACCGCCACCAAGCTCTAAACCATCAGTGATTTTGCTGTCCCCTTCAATAAACAAGTTTGCAATGACTTCATCTTCCGAATTGTTTGGTAAATCTTCATCAAAAGCTTGTCGTTTAGAATAACGATAACCCGGACCAGCCCCTACATCTAATTTTGAGTTTGATGAATCAATTAACGTTGCACCAAAACCACTAACTAATAACACTTGTTCACGATAAGTCGCAAATTGGTCATGTTCATACTTAGCATTACCAAATACAAACAATGAATCTGTCATGTCATATTTTACATCATAAACTGTTTTATTTTTGTTTGTACCATCGTCACTCTCATTACCTTTTGTGTAGTAAGTTGAGAAGGCCGCTTTATGGTGCCACAGTGCTTCTTCATACTTTAGAGTCGCTCCTGAATTAACCGACATTGAAGTTTCGTCTGTTTTGGTATAGATAAAACCGATCTTTGCATCTCCACTAAACGCCCCATCATCAGCTGATGGTTCTGCTGCTAAAGATGAAAAACTCAACAAGCTTAATGATGAGATAAATAATGCAGTTGCGGTTAACTGTGACATGAATTTCCTCTATACAATAATTAAAGTGCTGTAATTATAACCAAGAGAATTCCATTTATCGGCTAAAGTACTGTTAGATCTCAAAATCGAGACTATGTCTTTTTTTCAATGATTCCTAAACATACTCTAAGCGTTTATTTATTAATCACTTAGTTTGTTTTTATTTATTTCTACTTGCAATCTCACCGTGCATGTTGAATAATCCATCTCGTTCTTAGGAACAACAGAATCTATGGAGGCCCTGGTCCTCCCGCAACACTAACTCGTGAACTCGGTCAGGCCCGGAAGGGAGCAGCCGCAGCGGGCGACGTGTGTGCCGGGATGTGGCTGGGGCTTCCACCCATCTGATGCTTGCAAAATAAGTCTGCATAAATTGCAAAGAAGTCTACAAATTTGCAAAATAAGTTCGCATAACCTACCTTTAGTTGTAAGTTTACAACATGAAGGTGAATACCATGTACGTCCGTACACTAAAACAATCTCAAGTAAAAAACATTAGTAAATTTATGAGTATGAAGAATGATTCAATCATTCGTACAGAATCTATGCTTGAATTTGATATGTGCTTTCACCTTGAATATTCTCCTGATGTTGTTAGCTTTGAATCTCAACCTCAAGGGTTTCACTATGAACATCAAGGAAAACGCCTCCCCTACACTCCAGACTTTCTCATTACACATTCATCTGGGCTGCAACAATTACTTGAAGTTAAACCTCTTTCTAAAACCCAACGTCCCGATTTTCAATCAAAATTCATCCAAAAACAGCAAGCAGCCCAGAAGTTAAATCTTTCATTAATCCTTATTACCGAAAAGCAAATTAGAACAGGTCATTTACTCAATAATTTTAAGCTTTTACATAGATACTCTGGACTACATAGTATTTCTGCGACTCAAAAGGCAATTATCAACCTCATTCAGAAAGTAAATAAAATTCAAATTAATCAAATTGCGAACAGCTTAAATATTAGTGACGGAGAGGCATTAACAGGTGTTTTAAGTTGGCTATCAAAAGGGGCACTTCAAACCGATTACTCAAATGAAGCGATAAATGGCAACTCATATGTGTGGTTATAACGATGAGTTTTCCATTTAATGATGAATTTAAAGAAATAATAGAGATTTCTGGCGAGAAAAATAAAGTCATTCATAATGAAGAAGCAAACTCGCTCCTATTATCCCTTGATTCATATAGCCATGACATAAAAATGGAAGTACTACGCCGTATTTCCTTTATTAAGTGGATCAAACCTCGCTTAAAGGGTGGCTGGACACAAAAAAACTTAAATCCTCTTATTGATAATGCCGCTACACAATTAAAAATGGTGGCCCCTAAATGGCGAACTCTTGCTGAATGGCATAAAAATTACCATTCAAGCGGGAATGATATCTCCTCTTTAATCCCAAAGCACTCAAGTAAAGGTAATATTCAACAGCATACTGATAGCGATTTTTTGATAAAAAAAGCAATTAACGAAAAATATTTAACATTAACCCGATGTTCTATCAGTCAAACTTTTAAGTACTATTGTGATTTAGTAATAATAGAAAACCGTTCTTTGCCTGAAAATCAAATCAAATCTGTCAGTCAACGTACTTTTTACAACCGAATCAATGCGCTACCTAAATATGATGTAGCTTTAAAGCGGTATGGTAAACGATATGCTGATATTAATTACCGAACCGTAGATAAAATGGTAAATGTCACAAGACCTTTAGAGCGAGTAGAAATAGATCACACACCTCTTGATTTAATCTTACTTGATGACAACTTAGAGATACCATTAGGTCGTCCATACCTAACAATTTTAATCGATAGTTATAGCAAATGCATTGTCGGCTATAACCTTAGCTTTAGGCATCCTAGCTTTGAATCTATTCGTCACGCTTTTTGCAATGCCTGCCTTGATAAATCATCTATTACACAACAATACCCTCACCTTCAACAGGATTGGCCTATTTCTGGAAAAATTGAAAATCTTGTTGTAGATAATGGTGCTGAGTTCTGGAGTAACAGTTTAGAAGATAGCCTACGCCCCTTCGCTACCAACATTTTATTTAATAAAGTTGGGAAACCATGGATGAAGCCTCTTGTTGAAAAATTTTTTGATGTATTAAATAAAGGCTTGGTGCATTCACTTCCAGGAACAACTCGCTCAAGAATAGAACAACTTAAGGGTTATAACCCTAAAAAAGATTCCACGATTACATTCAGTTTATTTTTAGAACTATTTCATACGTGGATTATTGATATCTATCATATGTCTTCCGATACAAGAGAGACTGCTATTCCTTACTTTAAATGGCAAGAAGGAGTAACAGCCTTACCCCCTCTCACCTATACAGATGAAGAAGCCCAACAATTACGAATTGAACTTGGGATATTAAATACTCGAACTGTACGTATTGGGGGTATTTTTCTTTATGGATTACGTTATGAATCAGAAGAGTTAAATGAATACAGAAAAATTTGGGGGGCTATTGATAAGAATAATCTAACACTAAAAACTAAAACTGACCCTTCTGATATATCACATATTTTTGTCTATTTAACTAATGAATCTCGTTATATTAAAGTTCCTTGCATGACAGATATTAGCTATACATCAGGCCTTACGTTATTTCAGCATCAAACAGCTCAAAAATTACAAAGAACTAAAACAAGATTACAAATAGAACATGAAAAACTCGCTGATTCACGTATGTATGTTGAAAATAGAATTGCGGAAGAAGTAGAAAAAATCAAATCTAGTAAAAAACGTACTACGAAAACTACCCATGCATCAAAGATAGCTCGGCACCAAGATATTGGTAGCCATACTCAAAAATCGATTCAAATATCTAAGGAGCAAAGCGATACCAAAAATGAACATGATGTTTTAAATGGGTGGGATGAACAATTTGATGATTTAGAGGGATTTTGATGCACACTTTATCTTCGACTCAAAAAGAACAACTCATCAACTTTAATCAATGCTTTATTGAGTATCCAATAATTACTCATATCTACTCTATTTTTAATGATTTACGAATGAATCAAGGTTTAGGTGCAGAACCACAATGTATGCTCTTACTTGGTGATACTGGTTCAGGTAAGTCAGCACTCGTTAATAACTATCTGTTACAACAACCGTCATCAAATTCTTCTGCACTCAGTTCATTACCCGTGTTACATACACGTATCCCACATAGAGTGAATAACGAACAAACCATGTATCAATTGTTAACTGACTTAGGACAATCACCTTCAGGTTCGAGAAGAGCAAAGCGATCTGAGATCGCTCTCGCCGAGGGAGTAGTACGAGCTTTACAACGTAAGAAAACAGAACTCATTATTATTAATGAATTCCAAGAACTCATCGAATTTTCAAGTGCTAAAGAACGTCAGAATGTCGCTAACATGCTTAAATACATTAGTGAAGAAGCTAGAGTATCAATTGTGTTAGTTGGTATGCCCTATGCAGATATTATTGCTGAAGAGCCTCAATGGGGATCTCGCTTAGCATGGAAAACACAAATAGAATACTTTTCATTAAAAAATGACATGAAAACATATGTTCAATTCCTAAAAGGCCTAGCAAATCGAATGGGATATGATGAGGTGCCATCACTACACAATAAAGAGCTTGCTATTCCACTGTTTTCAATTTGTAGGGGTGAGCTAAGGCAACTTAAGAACTTCTGCTCTGATGCTATGCTAGAAAGCTTTAAGCAAAACAAAAACACACTAACTCATGATGTTTTAAGTGCCACTTTCAAATACAAATACCCAACGAAGAAAAATCCATTTGAAATGAATGTAGCTGACGTTCCAATTCAAGAAGTAGAGTCTTATTCAAAGTATAATCTAAACGCAATGACTGATGATGAACGTCTTACTGCAACTAAGTTTTTCGATGCTATGTCTTTATCTTCACTATTGAGTAAGAGTTGAATTTTTATCAGTATTTATTGATGCTAATTCATTTTGGGACATCTCCATGCTAAAAATCAGATTGACTATATTGTCCTACATCAAATAGATGTAGGAGAGGCAAATTGATAATCTTCAATATTTGCTGAAATCCGTTAAGTTTTACTGGTCAATCTCGTTTTTCTTACCTTGTACGATACGAACGCAAGCTCTCGCAACCACTAGGCAAAGCCCTTCAGCGTCTGTCTTATATGTCAATTTAGACTCAATACTTATGTCAAGCTTACTAATGGCAATTTTGTTATTTGCAATCATTGTAGAAACAGTCTCTGGTGTGGTGACATAGAAGGTCCAGTTATCAAGCACCATCGTGTCTTTACGCACGCTCTCTTGAATTCGCTGATAGTTTGCCTGCTCAACATCAGTTTTATAGAATCCTTCATCTTCACAGCTGTTCCACGTTTCATGTATTTCTCTGATAATTTTCCCATCATCTTCGTTCAGATTAACATAGGCAAAAATATAAAGATCTGAGTTGTATGCTTTTGTGCCGTTATTGCAGTTGTTTTTCGCATCAAATCCCTCAGATGAACCACAACTAAAGCTTTTATCAGCCCTCAGTGAGTCCAAAGATTTAATCTGCACGGTAATTTTCTCATCCCGATACGTAAAAACTAGGTCATCTTGGTCACTTTCGTTACGTATGTGATGATACCCATCAAAGAATCTAAACCTATCAGGTTGTGTCTGAAGGGTTTTATAAACCATGAACTCTGCGAGATACCCTCTAGTATACGAGTCATGTAATGTAGAGTATGACCAAGACCAAAAATCAAGAACTGTACCTAGCGGTGAAGTTTATAAACCAATTGACTCTGAACCATCAAGATTTTCTAACTTGAACATAATATTCCTTCTTTCAATAACAAACGTATTCTGGCAAATTTACCTATAAAAAATAAGCTTAGATATAACAAAATAACTTACTTCGCTTTCTAATTCTACGTATGGTTAAATATCTAACGTCAAATTGAATAGCATCCAACTTAGTATACTAAATAGCCATCAAATCAGTAGATGCTCTTTGACTTGATTTCATATAGCAATAGTGAAATGGTTACTCTTGCCTTTTGCCCGCCATTAGCTGTTGTATCCCAAAATTTGAATTCTATTATTCGCTTTGATACCACTTATAACTCATTTTTGAGCACAAACGCGTCAGCAACGACCTAACAACAGAAGTGTGTTAGGTCACTTTTCTGATATCCACTAAATTAGATTAGAAAAGTATAGAGGACATATACTATAAATATTCTGGGGCAAGAACAGCTACCAAAGCGTATTTGATAACTATCAGATCAATTCTAACCTAATACAAATGAGCACAATCAAACACGTATTTTCCTAGATCTAATCATATGCTCTCGAAGGTAATAAGCCCTTGCAGAACCAGTTTCTACAATTCCATTAAGTAGCTCAAGGCATGAGTTATACATTTTCCTATTTAATGCACCTCTATTTTCTATTTGAAGATATCGTCCTATCGACATTTCTAAATAATAAGCCGTATTAATTTGCTTACCTATAAGTTCTGAGTTCACAGTGAACTTTGAAGCTAGAAGATGAATACCTTTATCAAAGAACACACTATGAAAGTGATATATTAAAGACGTTAAAGCTTCAAAAACGTGACTATTGCCAGCAGATTGATTGGCAAATTCCAATAAATAGTGTGCCCCTGCCTTCATGTCACGTTCTTCATTAGGATGACCTTGCCAAGGACTATCCGCATACATTAGTCCACGTAATAGCTGATTTAAATCATTCTGTAGCCCTACATAACGGTCATTGACATCATTCATGGCTATCTTATGTGCCTCTGGTGCTAACAAACTCCAAAGTGACCAGACTGCGTAATAATCATCTTCTTTTTCCACTACTACATTATATGAGAGTGTTATAGAATAAATAAAGCTGGGGGCTTTTGAACACCCTAAGACCAATAACTCTTTAAAGGGCATAAAATTATTATTTCTTGAATAAATAACATGCTCAGAAAGGCAATCTCGCATCTGTTTTTTTATGTCATAATTTATTTTTTCATCACCACTTGAACGATGATTCTGATATTCAGTATCAAATACAAAATTCACTAACCTGTTAACCAACTGAATCTGAACATCATCCGTAGTACAATATGGAACCATTAACATTGGTAAATGAAGAAACCATGAACAATGGCTTTCCAAAGAAATATCGTTAACCGAAAGCTTAAATTTTCCATCAACTAATTCATTGCGAAATGTTGTTATCAGGGCATTCCATTTTTCGATAGCTGCTTGCAACTCATCACCTTGTAGATGATAAAACCTACGTACCACACTATCTTCTCTTCGTAACCTGGCGTACTCAACTATTCCAGCTATACAACTGGATGCTAATTCAACGTCTCTTGACCAAAGAAATTCCCTTACCCCCTTAGCAGCATAAGCACTAACATTAAGGTTCTCATGGGTTAATGCTGTTGCCAAAGCAAACTTCAAATGATCTTCTTGTTCTGAATCTAGCTCTAAATCAAATAATTTAGGCAAAACAAATGCACACGCTCCAGAGCCATAATAATCAGTCTTATCATGGGCTGTTGTTCCATTCATATTATCTGCGTGCATAAATATTGACTCTAGGATAACTCCTAGACACCACTCTTTATCTCCATCACTTAAATTCAAAAGGTCATCTCTAACACAAACAGCAGCAACAATTGTGATTGTACCAACCACCATATCGGCAAAGTTGTGAATTTCACCTTTTTGGAGGGAATTAAGTAATTCTTTTGCAGCTATTAATGCATCTTGATATGAAGAGAAATATTTTTCTTCGAGTAACTTCTCTTCGAATAATTTTTGTCCCCATAAATTCAAACTAATTACAGTGTTATCAATTGCATGTTTTTCATTAAACTCTTGCTGATCTTGCTTTAAATCTGCTGGAAGCTCAGACGAGCTTTGAAGCAATATTTGATCATTATCTTTATCTTCAACAGCTTCCCAAGTCCTTGTATCAACTCGGTGTACCATATACCGAAGATTTTTTTCATTACGAGCAGTCGCTTCACCTGTCAATTCATCAACAATTTTTAAAGCAGAATCTCTTAACTCACTTACGAATTGAAGCCTTGTTAATAAGGTTTCTAAAGACTCTTTTCTCCAAGGTCTAAGTGCGGCTTTTCTTCTTTCCTCGATGTAAATTTTTGTCATTACATCTCTTTGATGGTTAAAGACGTGTAATTCATTCCCTCCCCTTTCTTGCGTCATTCGAATTAAATCTAAATGGTATAAATCAGCAGTTTTCAGTAAAGGAAATGCTGCTTTTCCTACTTTATTAGGGAAACCTGTCGCCACAGAAGATAAAACAGATGTAAGCATTACAGAGTTACTTTTTCTGAGCAAGTAATCGTATATCCACTCTATTTCATTGTCTTCACTACACGTATCTACATATTCAACTAACCAATTCTCTAACGCCATAAGCGCACACTGAAGAAGACATGGTAATGTTGACTGACCTCGGTAACCTTTCCAAAGGTGAGGTGAGGCATACTGCTTTATTAATGTTCCATCATTGAGAATTACATCCACTTGCTTTGCAGCTACTTCATCAGAGAAGTACTTTTCTTGTTCATCCGAAGAAGCAACGCCAAACTCAGATTCAGCATACTTCTGTGCAGTTAAATTGCATAATTTAATAATAAAATCTAACGCTAATCTAGGTTTTGATTCAAGGAGGTACTTAAAAGGTCCTTTAGAACCACTTGCGGGGAAAAAATCACGTTCTCGATCTAAACCATAGGATTCTTCAACATCAATTCGACCATAAGAACTATAGCCAAACTCATCTTCTTCTGGTTTTTGCAGTAACCATTCATGCAAAGAAAGCTTAACTACAAAGTCAGGATTACGCTTGCACAACATAGGCACATTAGTGCCTACAAGAGCTAAACTAGTCAGCTCATCAACATAGCTTAACCTTCTAGGCTTTATCTTGGAGATGAAAACATCCTGATCCATTAATTCATCAAATTTTTCTTTGATTGCTGTCGAAACCTTTAATAGGACATTAAGTATTTTCTTTCTTCGCCCCTCATCACGATAAGAATCTTTAACCTGTTCAAGCAGCCATAAACTCAATAAGCCAACCTTTTCTGAAGCTTTTGGCAGATCATCATATATATTGATGAGGCCACACCATTCATTTATCACCTCAACAGCTTGAGTATGCATGGAGTTATTCAAATCGTGCTTAACCTCATAGATGAAATTAAACAGTGCTTCCCAACCATTCCCATAGGGTTGTAAGAACAAATACTTTAACATTCCTGACTTTTCATCTTCAATCAGTAAATCGTTATATAGTGAGCTTGGTCTTTGACAGGTTATTCTGAGAATAAAACAAAAACGGATCAATAGTGCACAATCATCTTTTAAAAGCTGAGATTTTAGAGAGTAGAGAAAGCTTTCTGGCGAATCATGTTGCATGATTGCAGCAATAGCCTCATCCTTCCAGTAACTTTTTATGCCGTCCGTGGTTAATAACTCTTCAACAAATTCATTAGTTGCATCATCAGATTTCAATTTCCTGTATAGCCATAACCTAAAGGCTCTGCTTATCGCTGGCTCATTACCAATAGTTAATAAAAAATTAATTAAATCATGTGAATTTTCAACGTACTCGCTCTCAATGTATTCTTCTAATGCCCAATCCTCTAATACATCGTGCATTGGACTGATAGTAGCAGACCTCTGATCACGGTGAATTAAATGATCTTCTTCCAATTTCGCAACGACTTCAGGATCAAACTCACTAGCTCTGATACCAAATAGCATTTTTTTCGCACGTTGTTTTGCAATATTAATGAAAGTTGTTCTTCGTTTATCCGGCATTCCTGATTTTCTATCTGCCTCTTTAGAAATCACTGTTGCCCAAACAGTGTTTCTAAAATCGACTTCAGTATCACCAGATTTAAATTGTGCACCATTGCCAATAGCTCTTACCGCAATCTCGATAAAAAATGGTACTTTAAGTAAGTCAGCTAACGAATCATTAGATATTAACCCTGTTAGCTCTGGAGAATGCTCACAGACTTGAGAAACTTGATCCTTAGAAAGCCCTTCTATATTTACACTGTCAAATTGAATAGCACTAGGTTGAAGATAATTAAAAACAAGTTGTTGATATGCATAATCACGGCCCGTAGCAATAATGGTCCAACCTACTTGTCTTTTTATGTATTGAAGTAAATCTACAAAAGCATCTTGATAGTTTAGTTCTAAAACTTTTTCTAGGGATTCAATAACAAGTATTTTTTCTTTAAGTAATGAGAAGTGCCCCTCAATCTGCCCTAACGTGGAATTCATTCCAATAGATGTAAATACATCATTAAGATGGCTTTTATCTAAATCTTCAGCTCTTAAATAGAAAACAGGAACATCTTTACCTTTCGTTGAGATAAAATCTTTTACAACTCCTGATTTGCCAACACCTCTAGCACCAGTAACAAAAAGAAAATCATTTGCACCGTACAGTTCAGATATTTTTGCTAGCTGCTCAGCCCTATCTACATGAAAACCATTGATAGTGTTCGATATCCCCTCAAAAATATGAGCACCACGCTCTTGAAGCTTTAATAAATCATTTTCAAAGCTTACTTTACTTGATGACTCAAATAAGAACTTTACTTCTTCAGGTGCATTATCTTTAGTTAGAACTCCTGCATTCTGGTTAAACTCTTGAACACAAGTAACTAACTTAGATAAAACGAGAGATGGTGATTCGTCTGAGTAACATTCGATCAAAGAGCACAGTAAATTTGCGACGACTGAAAATTTCGCATCTAAATCAAGAGATATTATCTGAAAAGCTTTTAAGAAATGCCATAATTCATCATCAGTAATTGCATTCCCTTCGTTAGCATTGGTTAATTGTGCCCTGAATATATTTAGCTTTTTAACTTTTTCTTTACTAGTAAAACCTTTAGTTTTTGATTTTTTAATAAAGTCTGCTGAATTGGATGAATACTTAGCCCACTCCAGTATAGGAAGAGTATTGTTAACATCAAGCTTAGGTAACGGCCCTGTTATTAATGCAATTGAATCACTTTCAATATTAAAACCAGTATTTTTAAAATCTTTCCATGCACTGTTCACAACTTCAGCGAACATTGAGTCCACAGATTCACTTACCGTTATTTCATGCTTAATCTGAGCAAAAAGCTGACTTTGGTTACTTGCTTTATCCGTTGCAACTAAAACAAAATCATCCGTATTTACACCATCATATTTATTCTGAAATTTTAACTCTTTTGCCTTCATATGCTGTGATAGACAAGGAACACAAGACTTTGTTAACAATGACAGTGCAAAAGCTGCTTGAACTCTTGTTTCAAAGTTTACGCCACCACCTCCTGTAGAAAATGGATTACTCTGCTGTTTGACATCTTTACTCATTTTTATCTCCATAAGGCTCACAAAGAAGTGTGGGAATATTATTGTACGAGGATTAAACTAAATATCAGTATCTTACTGTAAAGTACAGAAAGAAAATATGAGCAGGTTAACTTATACGAAACAATCAGTTAAACCATAAAAAAAGAGGTATTTTGAACGTTAATTTTGTAATAAACAATAATCATCAATTATAATTGATAGTTACCTTATCCATTCGAATTTCTGGAATAATTATCGGTCTTAAGTGTTAACTAACACACAATGGGGAAGAAATGAATTATAGTAATTCCACGTAGCCAATTTAAACCGATATTAGCTACTCTCAAACAACTTTCAGCGTAATTTCAGGCTCATCACATAAATACCACGCCACAAATTCTGCAAAAAGTTGAACCTCTCCATTCTCTAGCAAATCTAAGGGCATTTCTGTCCGTACCCCTGATGTATCTATCTTATCTACAATAAACTCTGCAATTTCATCTAAAGAATCCAAGTTCAATGCTATTTCTTTAACAATATCTAGATCTAACACGGGAATATATTGAACAATGGTTTGTGAACTCGTTAGCCAAAAAACGATATCCCAATCATTAAGTATTTTGGGGAATTGAGGTATTGCTATTTCCAATGCAGAATAAACACCTCCTGCATTATTTAGTTGGAAATCAGGATAAAAATATTCGTCATTAATTTTAAGAGCCAAAACCTTCTTTTCTTTTCTAAGTCGATAAATAGACCGGCTTCTCTTCTTGCCTTTAATTCTTAATTTATCAGCAAACTCAGACAAAGAAAGTAATATATGATTCTTTATAAACTCTGCTTTTTGCTCTAAAAAACGTCGTTCTAACACTCTTCGTGTACTTTCAAGCTCATCATTCATTTCATTTTCCTTCAGCTAAATCATGTAACTAAATACAGAGATCACTCTCTGCTTGAAATCACCTTGTAAGGCAATATTTGAAAAGGATGAATTAGCATTACTATTTAGTGGGTAATCGTCAAACATAACCTCTAGACGCTCATTCAGTGCTCTTTGCGTTGCTTTAAAGGCCTTATCTGGATTATCAAATACCGTTGTCGGTAATAAATTAGCCTTTTGAGTCATCTCAATGTCTCTTTCTATTACTGAATAATCTGGTATATCTTCATCTATTCGCTCAGCAAATTCTGTTAATTTTGGTTCAGCAATTGTGAACAACCAGGCTTCTTGATTTTTTGATTGAGTCACTCGTAAAATACGGCCTAATACCTGTCTAAAATACAGCTCTGTTTTTACAGTACTCAAATGACAACAAACCTGTAAACGAGGAATATCTGTTCCTTCAGAGATCATTCCAACACTAACAATCCATTGTGTATTACTACTCCTAAAGTTTGCGATTTCATTTAATGGATTATCATGCCTATAGGTAACAATGGTTGCTGTTTGCTTGAATTTAGTTTCGAGTATATTTAAAAGCTCAATAGCATGACTAACCGATGATGCAACGACTAATCCAGCGGCTTCTGGGTTATCTTTCCTAACTTCTGCCAATTTATGACAACTTAACTTCAGTAAGTAATTCATCGTTTCTGGATGAGTAATCACTGATTCATAATTTACAGAGGAATGCTTTAATAACTCAGATACACTGCCAAATGTTTGTTTTCCCTCTTCACTCTTGGTTACTTGAAAATTATTATTATCAACAAGTACTAAATGAGGATTACGACAAACTTTATCCCTCACGGCTTCCCCTAATCCATAGATATAATCACAATAAATTTGATTATCTGGATCTGTATATTTAGCAAGAGTTATCGGGGTAAAATCACTGCGCCATGGAGTCCCAGTTAATGCCAGCGTATATTTTGCTTTCGATTGAATTTTAGTTAGAATTTTTTCACCCCATGCATTAGATTCTGAAAGATCAGATCCTGAGCAATGATGGATCTCATCAAAAACAACTAATACATTATGGTTTTCTAAGATTTGCCAGAAATCATCACTTAAATAAAGCATATTTTGATAAGTATATGACCCACCAACCGATCCGATCGTACCGTGAAATGACGCATTAAAACGGTAAGAAAAAGTAGAACGCATCCCTTCAGCAACAATCAATGATGGTGAAAAGCACAGAATAAAATCAATCTCATTTGTCTGTTTTAATCGATAAGCTATTTCAGCCGCAGCTATTGATTTTCCGGCCCCAGGTGTAGCAAGTAATAATATATCCTGCTGACCATTCTCATATTTATGAAGACTTAAATTAACCACTTCTATTTGCCACTTTCTCAGCATTAGACTTTTGCCTTATCCAATTGGATTATTTTAGTCAATGCATTTACTTTTCCACACAACGTTGCTGATTGATTTCGTAAATCTAAATAAAGCGACTGTAAATGAGTCGAATCTTCAGGGAAAGACGACATAATATGCTTAACTTCTTCGGTTTCACTTAATAACATTGTCAATTCAGCTTCGTATTGTGATTTTTGTTGCATCACTGTGTTCAATAATTTTGAGATTGAATCTACTTTTAGATCTTTATTATGTATTTTAGGATCTATATGAGTGAGCTTCGCCTTTTTTTTAAATTCATAAGGCTTCACGATTATCTCTGAGTTTAAAAGTAACTGAGTTTGAGAGTACGTTATTTTTTTACCTTTTGCTTTTGGAGACCTAGACAGTAGCTGTTTATGTTCAAGAGCTGCAACTTGACGATACACAAAAGCTCCAGCAGCTTCTTTCGATTCAAAAAAATCAGAAACTTTTAACACGTAATCTCTCATGTCAGATACGGTAAAAACATCTAACTTATTTTCTATCAATATCTTAAAGACGATCTCATTTAGCTTTACTTTATTACTCACAACCCAAATACCTCAACCAAAAAAACTTAGGATTGCTAAGTATACAAGAATAGGTAAAACTTAGACAATCTAAGTTATTAAAGGTATTTATGATGATGAGTCTGTGGAAAGAGAAAATCCAATCCCAAAACGACTTAAAGAAGCTCGTAAGCATGCCAAGATCACCCAAAAAGAATTGGGTATTCGAATCGGTATGGAAGAGAGTTCTGCGAGTGGGCGAATGAATCACTACGAGAAAGGTCGCCACACACCTGATATTAGTGTGCTGCAACGTATGGCAAAAGAACTTGGTGTTCCACTGAGTTACTTCTTTTGTGAATCTGATTCGTTAGCTGAATTGAATCTACTAATAGGGAAAATGAGTGAGGAAGAACGAGTTAAGTTAATAGAATCACTAAAACAATAAAATCAAAAAAAGCACTGCTATTTAAAAATCAAAATAACAGTGCCTTTCCCATACCAACTCAAACTCCATTAAGCCTACATAAAATATAAATGAGCTATAGCCTTCACATTCTGAACAATTACCCTACCTCTTTTTTGACATTCAATAGAATCTAACCTAAAAATAAACTTAGGAATCCTCAGTTTTAAGGCGTAATTAAAAATGCTTAATCCAATAGAGTTTTATGAAGATGAATCGCTAGAGAGCTGTTTATTAAGGATCAGTCAGAATAATTGCTATGATTCTTTTCAGGATTTTAGCGATGAAGTTTGGTTTCAAGTCAAAGAAGAGGATCGTGAGGTTCGAGGAACTTTCCCTGCAACCCTAAATACGGTAAATATCTATCACTCTCATACATCAAGTAACTTAAAGCTCAAAGCACTAATTAAAATTGAGCAGTGGCTTGAGATAAATAACTTCCCTTTATTAAAAAGCGCCTTAAGCAGATCAAGCAGTACTTTCTTACGCCAACATTCTGCTGTTTTTAGAAATGGTGTTGATATACCAAGAATCCTGCTCAGAAAAAATGGAATTCCAGTATGCCCTGAGTGCCTAAAAGAGAACGAATACATACGTCAAGAATGGCACTTCGTCACTCACGATGTATGCACAAAACATAAAACAGATCTATTACATCACTGCCCAGAGTGTAAAGCCTCTATCAATTATCAAGAAATTGAAAACATTACGGTTTGTCAGTGTGGATTCAAATTCAGTGATCACTTAGCTCCGCAAGCAAATAGCAATGCCTTACTCATTGCACAATGGCTTAACGGCGAAAACACTAAATTAGCTAATATTTGGGGAGAACACCAAGCAATATCATCTCGCTTTGGTGTCTTACTTTGGTATATCAATAGATATAATCTGACAGATGATTTTTCTACTTCATTTGTAAAATATTCATTGAATTGGCCTACTAATTTCTATTCCGAACTCGATGAGCAAATAGATAAAGCTAAAACAGTTCAGATTAAACCTTTTAATAAGATATTTTTTAATGAAATTTTCAATAGTCTTTTATTAGATTGCCGACACTTGCCTACTCGAGAATTTAAAACGAATTCCATATTGAGTCATATATATCAGTACTTTCTATCTCGCTATCAAATTCAACCTAACTCTGATGTCTTTTCAATCTTGCTAAGCCCCTTAGAGGCATCGAGTTTGCTTTCTTGCACTACCGATCAAATCTATCGTTTATATGAATTAGGTTTTCTTAAATTAGGCGTCAGGCCAAAACTACATCAAAAAATAGCAAGTCACCAATCAGTTTTTACACTCTCAAGTATTATTCTAGTCAAGCTTTCAAACATGCAATCCAGTCAAGATGAATTGCATCACTACCTTTCAGCGTGGTAACTAATGGAATTTACAGATATTCTCATCATTCAAGATGTAAAGGAACGCAACAGAGCTCTCAAGGTTGCATTTGCTCACTACTCTTCAGCTATTTGTATTGATGATCATGAAATCGAAGCGATTACATGCCTACTTAATTTGTGTACGCCAAAAATGGAGGATTACCTAGACAAAACTAGCGCATCTCTGTTTTTAAATAATCATGATAATATTCAAAAGTGTCTTGACGAACTTAAGTGGTTCCATAGTCACAATGTTAAATATCCAGATTGCCGAGTTAAGGGGCAAAGCATTATTTCTTTACCAATCGATTCAGTAAGTAACACCATAAACAGTAATGTAGTTCCTTATCGATTAGGTTGGTCTCATGACAGTGGAAAGGTTAACTATACTCATTTTCTACTCTCTTGCTTTAAATGGAGAGGAGTACAAACAACTCTTAGTCAATTATTCATAACCGACACGCTGTTTTGGTTAGATATCATAAAAAAAATACAATGCAACTGGACCAAGAAACAAACTGATCAATTTATTCATTCCATACAAAAAGAAATGCCTGCAAAAACACTTCCAGAGAACATCAGTCCATATTCAAAACAGATCTTATTTCCATATAAAAATGACTATCTAACTTTAACTCCAGTAACTTCTAACTCAGTTCAAACATGGTTAGAACACCAATCTAGGAAACCTAATGATATTCGTTGGATTAAACGAGAAAGTAAGCACCCTGCTAGTGTAGGCGCTTTATCATCTTCTATCGGTGGTTACCATAGCTTACTATTTTCGCCACCAAGCACATCACAATCACCACACTCGTATCATGACAATATGGCTAGCAAAACTGGGGGTAGAGAAGCTTTTTGTACTTCAGCTATCACTGAAAAAAGTACGACTGACGCATTACAAAGGCTCATCAGTTCTGAAGTAAGAATGAATGTGAAACATAGAAAACAAATCAGAAAATCAGGGGGGCATTTCATTAAACAAAAAATAGCTCTTTGGCTTACTCCTCTGATTCGATGGCGAGATCATATAGATAATAACCAGATACAAATCACTAATGACCATCCATCATTAGTTAACCTATTCTTGTCGTCTCCTATTGCTAATTTCCCCGATTTATTAACGCCATTGCATAATCACCTAAATCAAACTCTAGGAAAGAATAAATACACAAAACGCTTTGCTTATCACCCTGATTTAATGCCTATTTTCAGATCACAACTTTCATGGATTCTGAATAAATTAGCACAAGATGAAAATATAAATCAGCAGCCCGTTCTAACTAGAACCCAATTTATCCATCTTAAAAATTTAAGGCTATACAATGGCAATGCGTTAAACTCCCCCTATGTTTGTGGGCTACCTTCACTAACTGGTTTTTGGGGATTTATGCATGACTTCGAACGAAGATTAAAAACAAAGATTGAAGAAAACATTCATTTTGAAGCTTTCAGCCTATTTGTTCATCAATATGAATTACAATCATCTCCTCCGCTCTGTGAAGCTTCGGATGTTTATAAAAAAAGAGAACTATCCCCTGCAAAACGTTTATTAACGCAACCTTCTTATTCTTGTGATATGCGTTTTGACCTCATTATCAAAGTTCACACTGAGGTTAATTTAAGCGATATTAGACAACGTATGCTATCTACAATGCCTGCTCGCTGTGTTGGTGGCACGTTACATCAACCTTCGTTACATGAAAACTTAGAATGGCTTAGAACCTATACATCGTCTGAGCATTTATTTGAAGAATTAGCTTGTCTTCCTAACTCTGGTCGTTGGATATACCCACCATCGGAAACATTTAACACTCCAGATGAATTTCTTTCTATATTGGGAAATAGCACACACCTTGCTATTTGTAATGGTTATTCATTTCTTGAAGATCCAACATATAGAGAGAATGTGAGCCTTAATCAACACGTATTTTGTGAACCTTTAATTGGATTAGCAGAGCAAGTAATACCTATAGATATGAGACTTAACCGACAAAAACATTATTTTTCAAATGCTTTTTGGTCGATCAATAGTGATTTCAATTCTATTCTTATTCAAAAGCATGAGTAAGGATACGCTATGAAGCTGTGTAATAACCTGAACTACACTCGATCATTGTCACCGGGAAAGGCTGTTTTTTATTATGAAAGTAAAGATGGTCAAATGAATCCTATTAAGTGTGAGCAAACTCATTTAAGAGCGCCTAAAGCTGGGTTTTCAGAAGCCTTTAATAGTGATTATTCAACTAAAAACACGGCTCCACAAGATCTCTCCTTTAGTAACCCTCAATTTATTGAAGAGTGTTATGTTCCTGTTGGTATAGATGAAATCAAAATCCGATTTTCATTACGTATAGAAGCAAATTCATTACAACCAGATAAATGCTCTGATATTCAAATTAGAGAGATATTGCAAGCTTTCGCCACCAAATATAAAGAAAATGGCGGCTATCAAGAACTTGGTGAACGATACGCAAAAAACTTACTTTCTGGTACTTGGCTATGGCGGAATGAGCATAATCTAGGTACAAGTATTTCAATAAAAACAACAAGTAACCAAGAATTTAATATCGATAATGCCTTTAAGCTATCAAGAAAAGCCTCAGTTAAAGATAAAAAAACAATATCAAAGTTAGGAAGTGAAATTGCAAATGCATTATCTGATCCTGATCATTATTGGTTTGCCGATATTACGGCAACGATCAATGTAGCCTTTTGCCAAGAAATTTATCCTAGCCAAGAGTTTTTAGATACTAAAGAAAAAGGTAAACCAAGCAAAGTGTATGCAAAAACGTCACTTCTAACTGGTGAGAAAACCGTTGCTTTACATGCACAGAAGATTGGAGCTGCAATTCAACTTATCGACGATTGGTGGGATGAAGATGCCGATATTCCCTTAAGAGTAAATGAGTTTGGTGCTGATCATCACAATATCATAGCCAGAAGACATCCTTCGCATCGCAATGACTTTTATACTTTAATTCAAAACGCAGATAACTACTGCGCGCAACTGGATGAAAATTCAAATATTACTGATGATATGTATTACGTTATGGCCGTATTAGTAAAAGGAGGACTGTTTCAAAAAAGTGCTTCTTCAAAAAAAGGAAAGTAGATGCTCACTCACTATTTTAGTATTACGTATGTGCCTGATGATTGTGATAATGAGTTATTGGCTGGACGCTGTATCGCTGAATTTCACAAGTTAATCTCTAGTCTAAAGCTAATAGAAAACAACTCTTTTGCCATTGGTTTCCCAAATTGGTCTGAACAAAGTATTGGGAATGAATTTGCTATTTTTTCTGATAACTCTGAATTATTAAGTGCCATTAAATACCAGCCCTATTTCAATTTAATGAAGAGTGAGGAATTATTTTCTATTACAGATATCAAGCCTGTGCCAAATAATCTTCCTCAAATAAGATTCATCAGAAACCAGTCTATTGGGAAAATATTTATAGGTTCAAAAAAACGTAGAATTCAGCGTTCAATCACAAGAAATAATAAAGAGCATACACCTATATCAAATGAAGACAGAGAATTTGATACCTTCCACAAAGTGTCGTGCTCTAGTAAAAGTAAACAGCAACAATTTATTCTTCATATTCAAAAAGATATCAACCCGATGACTATCGATTCTAAGGGTAGCTATAACAGTTATGGCTTAGCGACAAATAGTAAACATTTAGGCACTGTTCCTGATTTATCAAAAATACCTTTTTATTACGAAGACAAATTATCAAATAAAGATCAATGAGTTAAAAAACCACCTTCAATATTCGTATTTTAAGGGAAACATTTCAATATTTTTGATTTATAAGAATATCTGCCCTATATTTCATTGTAACCTGCCGGATAGGCAGCCAAGAATTACTTTAAGCATTGGCTTTCTAAGGCCCAATGGTAACCTGCCGGATAGGCAGCCAAGAATAGGTCAGGAAGAAAGCAACCTATTATGCTGGAAAAGCAGTAAAACATTCACTTAATCGCTCTGTTTTTACAGAGCTTTTTTGTGCCTTTTTTTAAAGTGATTGAGCTTAGTTTTTTGTCCTCTCTCTAATTGGGCAACAAGCTGTTGCCTAATTAAAAAACAGGTTGTTTGGCTATCTCTATATGTACTACTAAGTAGGATTATTACCTTTAATTATCAATAAGTAACTCATTACGCAAGTTGCGTTATGCAATGTGCGTTATGCAACTTGCATAATTAACTTTTAGATGGAAGGCAGTCTGTGGTTAGTTTAAAATTGATCACTTTTCTAAAGGTTACTGAGGAATGTTTAAACTCGTTTATGTTCCTGCACAAAGTCATTACATAAGCAGTCGAAGTGAGTTTTTAATAAAGCGAACTTCTCAGCTACATTTACGAATTATTAGAAAGTTATCTGAAGTTCAGTAAATAATGAATATATTCAAACTTATTTCTGACCCTTAGTTTCAATATCTAGTAATACTTATAGTAAAGCTAATACGATTACTGACAAAACGACAGTTTAAACGAGCTAGTTCCATTCATTTTTTCTATCCAAAAATCTTTTATCCCGACAATAAGCACTATCTTAGGCGTCCCCCCCTTAAGGTGTACTGACCATGATGTTCTATCTTTTTGCGATGGTTTGGGAAAGTCTTCGGGGTGAGTATGCCACTCTCCGAGATAATTAACCGTGCCTCCAGATAATTGGAAACAATCATCTACTTTCTGTTGATGATGTTTACCTCGCCTATCAACTAAGTTTCTCTTTCTAAGATCCCCCTTCCCTGGCTCTGACAAATCAGTAATAACTATGTGCTGACCTCTTTTTTCACCAAGTAATATGCCTGCGGCTTCATTATCCTGCCTCCTTGTTTGCCTGTATTTTTCAAGAACAGCTAAAACATGTTCAGTAAGAACAACAAGATGTCCATTGCTATCTTGATACGTTAACTCTTTCTCAAACTCCATTACATACCACGCAGTGCTTCTGAGGTTTTAGTACCTTTCTCTTTCCGGTACGATAACGAGGGTCTAAAATAAACTCACTATAAGTCCAAGGCATATTTGCATTAAGTGTATTCAATACGCCCTCTAAAGCCATAGCAGCAGAAATCTGACTTACTCCTGCATCATAAACTGTATAAGTATTTCCACAGCTGACTTTTTTTTCCTTAGACAATTCTAGGTCTTTAAAACGTTCGTCAGTATGATCTTGATGAATACTCTTATCTATCGTCATACAACCATAACAGCTAATATTTATATCAACTAACACCTTAGCAGCCCTGCCGTTTCCATCATTAAACACATGAACAATAGTAGGACGTTTCACTGACATTTGACGAGTAATAAATGCCAGCCTCTTTGACACAGGAGGACGACCGGTTGCATCAATAACAATATCGTACTTACTAAGAATTTTTTCATTTATAGGGAAATTACCATCAAACCCAGAAATATTTTTAGCCAAGTGAATTGAATTCATCAAAGTCGCGGCAAGCGCAGAGGCTTTATTATTCCCAAAATCTGAAACAGAAAGTGTATGTCTAGAAAAGTTATGAGGCTTTAGAGTATCTTTATCATAGAGATGTAAGAATTTATCCCCTAAACCAGCTCCATTTCGAACAAGTAACTCTGCTAAATATCCTCCAATTGTACCGCATCCAATGAGAGCAATGTTTTTTGAGCTTAATTCAAATTCCCTCTGTTGATTACGACTCAATACAGCTGACTTGTCCGCTTTAGTAACCGATAACCGAGCGAACTTGGAACAAAAACCTTTTCTAGTCAAAACCCCGATAAGATTTTTAAAAGATGTATGCTTTCTTTTTCTTCGGGTTTTCCGCACACTAAACTGGTAATCAACACGATTGACATCTATTTCTAAATAAAGAGAAACCGGATCTTGCTTCTCGATATCAAGCACGACGACATTTCTTTTTACTTTTGAATTAGATAAACATCGAACCAAATGATCTCTTGCATTAAAATCAACAAGTTCAAGCCAAGAAAGTACCTCTTTAATATTTTGAGGCGGCCACTCGATACCAGATAATCGACTCGGCTGAACCCAAACATAATGAGTTTTTATCGAGGGACTCTCTGGACGAACCAACTCTAAATCTCTTTGTTTTATCCAGTTTTGCAGATACTTATTAGCTCGCAAGTCTTGCTCTTTTTTATCAACTTGTACCGTAATATACTCACTTAACCTCGACGATTCTTTATCGATTGGCCTTGCTAATACAGAAGTATAAGAGGAATTCCTTCGAAGCTCACTTAACAAGTATAAATCAATAGTAGAAGACCAGTAAGATACAAACTCATTATCAAGCTCTAGGTCTCCTTCGGTTTTATTATCAATTGCATTTGCAATAATATCTAACGTTGTTGTTATCTGAATATCTACAGCTTTGTATAGTTCATCTAGATTATTCGGATTCCAGTCTGCTTCCATTTGTTCGACGTAACACAGATAGCCCTCATGAGAGATATGTGGGGTTAATCGCCCTTGAAGATTCTGAGGCATATCAATTACAAAAACTGTTGGTAGCTCAATATGTGGGTCATTCGCCTGTATCATTGCGACTTCAAACACACCATGTTTTGTATTGTATTGTTTTATATAAACCCCACTTAAAATAGAGTACTTTCGTAAAAATAACTCTTTTTTTAAACGAGATATCGGTCTATAGCTATAACCAAGCTTAAGTAGAACCTGATGAGCAATACTCACTATATTTATCCACTCACCATTGATGAACTGATTTTTTCAGAACTATTTGCTTTAGCTGGTTCTTGAAGAAATGCTGGCGCCGCAGCTTTATGCTTAATAAGTTCTTTATCAAAAACCCGCTCTCCAAATACTAAAGATAATCGAGATAAAGCATCACTTTTGGTATCTGCCATTTCTGCTTGTCGCAGTTGTTCGGGTAATAGTTTTAGCTTACCGACAATATCTCGTTCTCTATTAGTATGCTGACTTTCTTGCGGAAATAATGGTCTTTCATCCGTATCATCTGGACTTTCAACCCCTTTAAGAAACTCATAATACAAGTTTTCTGCAACGACCTTCATCGTCTCCCCCATATCCTGAGCGTCAACGGAATGTTGCTGCAAAACTTCAACCGTTGCTGCCATCAAACTAATGGATGATGGACCACCAACTTGCCATTGAGCGTCACGCCAAGCTTTCATAAACCTACATACTTTTCGTAAATGTTTACCTATGCGACAGCATTCACCTTCAAACCAATCTTCAACAATTTTAGGATCACTGTTCATCCACTTAGAACTACCTGGTTTTTCATCTCTAAGAGCAAGGTTTACGTTTTCAGAATCTAGCTTTTTATATTCCCGATCATCTGCCGAATCTAGCGTAAAACCGAATGACTCCATTCCCGCAGACTCACACATTGCACGGCTATTTACGGCTTTAAGCACCGCAGCTTCCTTTTGCAAAAACTGTTCTTTAGGGATCGCATACATTGGTACATCAATGTGAGTTCGCTCTAAAGGAATTTTTATCCGTGCACAAGTTCGTTTACTATCAAACTCCCAACCATAATTTTCGTCAACAAGTGATTTAAGAGAGGCATCAACTAGCAAAGTTAGGAGCTGGTGACCAATCTTTGGCTCAGACTCAAAAAAAGTCATTGGGAGATAGGCCCCATCATCAATATCCATTTCTTGACCTGCGTGAAAAGGACGGTTTAAGGTTTTGTATTTAAAACTACCTTGAGTCCAAAATCTAGGCTTTAAGGTTGAAAGTTCCTTTAAGGTATCTTTGTCCATTTGACTCAACAATCGACTTGCTTCAAGAATTTCTAGTTGATCAAGATAACGAACCTTTGTCTTCTGTAGGCGAAAAAATAGATAGTCTCTATTTTGGTTAAATGCAGCCTGATCTTTAGCAATAGCTCCAACTTCCTCAAAGACATTTGTAATACGTTTACGGACAGTATTACGAAGATACAAAAGCCTCTCATCCTCTTCTTTATTAAGAAGAAGTTTTCCCATTAACCCTTCCGTTCGATTAGTGTAATAATGATGTAGATTCCAATTCATGCTTATATTCCTTCTAATTTGTGGTGCTAGCTTTAGACTTAAATGGTTTAGCCAGTCTTGAAAAAATCAACTTCAGCCTTTTATCTCTTGCAAACTCTTCATTTGCCAACTGTTTTCCTCTAGAAGCTAAATTATCCAACGCTTCAATACTAGAATTATCAAGCGTTATATCTCCCGAAGCTTCATTTGGAACACGGCTATCTAAACTAATATAGTTATCCTCGATGCCGTGTACACGTAGCTCTCTAGATAACATAAACTGATGCAAAATCTGGTTGGAAGTCATTGTTGTAAGAACAAGACGCTCACCAAAGCCCCACATTCCAAAATATCCCTTTTTCGCGCCTAACAGTTTCGGACTAAGGGCATACTCCTCTCCCATAGTACCAACATTTAGCACATGAATATCTGAATATTCCGCTTTTGGAAAGCTATCTTTCATATCACCAAAAACTTCGTGTAAACCTACAAAGCTAGGGTTATTTGCCACAAGCCCACCATCAGCAAAGTAAGCTTTAAGATCATCGCAAAAGTACGGTTCAAAGTAAGTTGGTGCCGCAGATGTAGCTAAGGCTGCATCGACTAACTTTAATGGTCCATCACGGTTGAAGTCTGGGTTATGTGGCGTTTTAAAAAACTGAGGGCGCCCCGTTGATAAGTTAACTGTAGGGATCATGACACGTCTTTTAAGGTCATTAAATGTTGTACTTTCCCCAATCATTTCAATAATGGCTTCTTTTAGAGGCTCCGTTTTATAAGTGGAGCCAAACACCTTTTTGATTGTTTTTCGTTGATTATTAAACCACCTATACTGAGGAAATATCTTATCACTCTTGTTATAAAATACGTCTTTTAACTCTCGTGCTGACTTTCCCTCGGCCAACCCTAAGGCAAGAAGCCCCCCTATAGATGTTCCAGTGATAAGATCAAAGTAATCACCAATCTTAATGTTCTTCTCGCTTGATGACTCCTCAAGAATCCGCTCTAGTTCAGCTAATACGCTAATGGTAAATAGGCCTCGAACACCTCCACCATTTAGGCTTAAGACTCGAATAGCATTTAGGGGAAGGAGGTTGTCGCTCATTATTTTTCCTTTAAATTTTTTATCATGATATTTTATAAATATATGCCAATATTAATATCGCATATATACCATATATTGATATCAAACTATCTATAACACCAATATATGGGCTTTAAAGGTAATCTTCAATAGCTTGAAGTAGTTAAAGTAAAGGGTTGATCTAAAGGATATTTTTTTGTTAGCGGCTGCTAACCTTAGAGCGCTGATAACACCTACTGTTGATATGTACAGTAAGCATACTTGCGTATTAATTATCTGATAATATTTTTACTTAATTTTTTAAAGGATATTAGCACCTATCATATTGCCCAGTAACATGTAAGCTAAAAGTTATCCGAAAAATCAAGACACCTTAAAGTCTCACCTATTAATTATCAAAAATTAGTTGGATTTCTTAATAACACATGAAATTAAATTACATACTAAAATTACAGTCATATTTTAAGGTAAAACATTTTGCAGACTATCACTGCAAAGCTATGTAATCTTATGCTGCAAACTCAAAATTAAGCTCTTGATTTTTAGATGAGGGCTATGCAGACTTATGTTGCAAGCATCACCATCTAGCGTTTGCAAATTCCAATACTTCTCTACGATTTCCTTTAGCCTTACTTCATTTTTTGTTCTTAATAAAAAAATGGGCAAGAAATAATTATTTCCCACCCACTTAGTTTTATGATGTTTTAAGTACTTTAATCAACCCTAAAAGTAGCCAATTGTTGCTGTTGTTTTTCAGCTAGCTCTGATAGGTGTGTACTTGTCACTGTTGCTTCTTCAATGCCTGCGACATTTTGGTTCGTAATATCGCGAATTGTCGTAATATTTTCGCTAATTTCAACCATAGTTCGTGATTGCTCAGAAACCGCCGTTGCAACTTCAGCATTCGATTGTGATAACTCATCCATCGCTTCATTCATTGACGACAATTGATCACGTGACTTTAATACTGATGCTGCAGTTTCATCAATCATAGATAAACAACGTTGCATATTTTGCTGAGCATCTGTCGATTTACTTTGCAGTTGTTCAATAATTCGTTGAATGGTTTCCGTTGAGTCTTGTGTTCTTGTTGCTAGTACTCGAACTTCATCTGCAACGACAGCAAAACCACGCCCCATTTCACCAGCTCGAGCTGCTTCAATTGCAGCATTAAGTGCAAGTAAGTTAGTTTGCTCAGAAATATTCTGAATCACGGCAATAACATTACCAATTTGCTCACATTCTTTATTTAGATGCTCAACCACTAAAGACGTATCATTTAATTGCTCTTGCAAAGCACTAGCGCGATCACCATTTTCACGTGAAGAACGCATCTCTAAGCGACATAACTCTTGTACACCCCCCATTCTTGTTTCCGCCGCTTTCGCTGATGCTTCAACTTGATTTGCAGATGCCGATAGTTCTGTAATTGCTGCAGCAATCATGCTCACTTGATCATTTTGAACACTACTGTTTTCTGCACTTAATTCCATAACTGAACGTAATTGTAATGATGCAGATGCCAATTCTTGACCATGTGAGTTTAGGTCTTTAATTGTTCCTCTTAGCGTATTAATCGTTATATCGGTATTCTCGCCAAGCTGAGAAACTTCATTCTCACCTTTTAAATTGGTATGAAAGATCAAATTACGTTCAGCTAAACCACGAATAACACTTTGTACTGAGTTTAACTGAGAAATAATGATACGAGTTAAAATAGTAACTAGAATAGAAGCCAATACAGCACCAATTAATAAACCAACAATGTTGACAACAATACTATTTTCGGCATTTTCTATTGTATTATTAAAGTTCTTTTCTAAGTACTTTTTACTGCTTGCAACTGAATTATCAATTAGTTCTCGAGCAACACTTCTAATTTCAGCACGCTTAGCTTGGTATCCAACCCAACGCGACGTAATACTTTCTAACGTTGTCAGCTCTTTGCGCCATACATCAAGAAATTCGGTTTGTAATTTCTTTAGAGCCGGGCCCTTATACATTGGTTCAATCAATGTTTCCATTTGGTCTAGTAATGCGTGAAGCTCATCACCATCTTCTTGTAGACGCAAATAGAACACTCCTGAAGATTTATATCCAATCCCTTCAGAGATAACCGATAGCTTATTACGAATAATAGGCCATTCATCCGCATTTGATGGATGATGATTTTCGTCTAAATTTTCCAAATAAGGTGCTAACCACGGTAAGACATTTAAAAATATATTATGTCCATCCACTTTTTCATCAATCATCTTTTTTGAAATAGAATGAAATTCATCAAAAGATTGAGAAATTCTTTCTAAATCATTTAGATCCTGACGAGTTAACTCCCCCATATTTCTTAAACGAGTAATCACTTTGTCTTTATCTTCTAAAATCTTAGGATAAGCTTGGTTATATTCATTTTGCCCTCGTACTGGATCAAACATCTCACTGCGAATTGCAGCCGTTCTTAATCTCGAAAACAAATTATCCAGTTCAATGTAATCCTCAGAAATAGAATTACTCACCATTGAAGACATAATATTATTTTCTGTGCGAATAAGGTTTGTATGCAAAAATGTAGCACTACAAAAGAATATTATGAAGGTTCCAATAAATGGAACCATTAGCTGATAACGTAGCTGTAAAGAATTACGATAATATTGAAGGAGCAAACCCATTTATATACCTTATAAAAGTAAGTTCATTCATAAACTCAACCATGAAGAATGAATACTAATAACTAAAACGCTTCCCTTAACTAATTAACGTTATCGCGCTTTTTTAGGTGTTATACCGTGGGTTAAAAAGTAAAAAAATAGGCTCTTTAAATAAAACGATAATTAATTTAAATAATGAAAATTATCTAAATTATTATAGCTAAAGCGTATACCTTAAATCAGATTAAACATAAAAACACAAAGAAAAACCATTAGATTCAACAACTTAAAGCTACATATAAAATTTAATAAATAAATGAAAATAATGGTTATTACTAACAATAAGCCATGTTAACCAGATAGGTACATGGTAAACAAGTAACCTTGATACAAAAACAAATGTAACCTTGTTTACTTACATTAGTTTTATTGCGAGTCGCTTTGTAATTTATAAATCATTCTTAGCAGAATTTTTTTTATATCCTAATCTTATTTCACATCAATTAAAAAGTGATTGATGATTTTTGAATTACCTTTAAGGATATGAAATGGAACATTCAAATTTAAGAAAAAAACATAATTATAAATTTGCTCTCTCTACCCTAACCCTTTCTTGTTTAATGGCATTTAATGCTCAGGCGGCTGTAGATTGCTCACCACTTGAAGCTTGGGATGCTGGGAAGGTGTACAATGGTGGAGAAGAAGTAAAACAAGGTACTAATGCCTATAAAGCCAAATATTGGACTCAAAATAATGACCCCGCAACCGCTGGTGAATGGGGTGCATGGCAAGATCTCGGAGCATGTTCAGGAGAAGTTCCAAATGAAGCGCCAACGGTAGACCTAACATCTCCTAGTGCAACGGAACAACTCACTACAGGTGACCTTGTCACGTTAACAGCATCAGCGGCTGATAACGATGGCAATATAGTTCGCGTCGACTTCTCTGTTGATGGTGTTGTAATTAGCTCTGTAACAGCCTCTCCATACTCTACTACATGGACTGCTCTTGAAGGCAACCATACAATTAGCGCGCAATCTTATGATGATAAAGGTGCGCAAAGTACAGTAAGCTCTGTTGCAATTAATGTGACAAATACTCCTACTGATAATATCGCACCAACAGCAACGTTAAGCTTATCTGCAACAAATGTTGAACTTGGTTCTGTCGTTACACTAACAGCAGATGCTGCAGACTCAGATGGCACAATAGATAAAGTTGATTTTTATATCGATAACACTCTTGTTGGCACAGCAGCAACAGCCCCTTATACCCTTCAGTACACTACAATTGCTGTAGGCTCTCTTTCTGTCTATGCTAAAGCGACAGACAATTTAGGCGCAACAGCAAATTCAGCTTCCGCTAATTTAACGGTTACAAGTTCATTGCCAGTTGCAGATAACTGTCGTCCTAATGGTTTATATCAAACAGAAGGCGTAACAGTGCCTTACTGTACTATCTATGACAAAGAAGGCCGTGAGAAAATGGGAGCTGACCACCCTCGTCGTGTGATCGGTTACTTTACAAGTTGGCGTGATGGCGGCGACGAACAAAATAGTTACTTAGTAAAAGATATCCCTTGGGAACAACTAACCCATATTAACTACGCTTTCGTAAGCATTGGTTCAGATGGAAAAGTGAATGTAGGTGATGTTACCGACCCAAATAATGCAGCTACAGGTAAAGAATGGGCAGGCGTTGAAATTGATCCTGCACTTGGATTTAAAGGACATTTTGGTGCACTAGCGACGGCTAAAGCAAAACATGGAGTTAAAACATTAATCTCTATTGGTGGATGGGCTGAAACTGGTGGTCACTTCGGTGCTGATGGTAATCGTGTTGCAGACGGTGGTTTTTATACCATGACAACCAATGCCGATGGCAGCATCAACCACGCAGCTATCGAAAAATTTGCAGTATCAGCCGTTGAAATGATGCGTAAGTACAAATTTGATGGTTTAGACATCGATTATGAATACCCTACGTCAATGGCTGGTGCCGGTAACCCTGATGATAAAGAATTCATGGAACCTCGTCGCCAATACCTGTGGGCATCGTATCAAGTACTGATGAAAACATTACGTGAAAAACTGGATGTTGCATCTGCACAAGATGATATTCACTACATGCTAACTATCGCAGCTCCATCATCTGGCTATTTATTACGTGGTATGGAAACGTTTGATGTTACGCAATACTTAGATTACGTAAATATCATGTCATACGACTTACACGGCGCATGGAACGACCATGTTGGTCACAATGCCGCTCTATATGATACAGGTAAAGATTCTGAACTAGCCCAATGGAATGTTTATGGCACTGAAGCTTACGGTGGTATCGGTTATCTAAATACCGATTGGGCTTACCATTACTTCCGCGGTTCAATGCCGGCAGGTCGTATCAATATTGGTGTCCCTTATTATACTCGTGGCTGGCAAGGCGTAACTGGCGGTGAAAATGGCTTATGGGGTCGAGCTCCACTTCCAGATCAAGCTAAATGTGAACCAGGTACTGGTGAAGGTGAGAAAAACAATTGTGGTTACGGTGCACTAGGTATCGATAACATGTGGCATGATAAGAACTCATATGGCCAAGAAATGGGGGCAGGTTCTAACCCTATGTGGCATGCTAAAAACCTACAAGAAGGAATCTTTGGCTCTTACGCGAATATCTATGGTTTAGACCCAGCAAATGATCCAGCAGATCAATTAGTCGGTACTTATACTCGCCACTATGACAGTGTTGCTGTTGCACCATGGTTATGGAACGCAGAGAAAAAAGTATTCTTATCAACAGAAGATAAAGACTCTATCAATGTCAAAGCGGACTACGTTATCGACCAAGAGATTGGTGGCATCATGTTCTGGGAACTGGCTGGGGATTACAGCTGTTACGTACTGGATTCAAATGGTAATCGTACTTCAGTAGATGCAACTGAAGCGGCTTGTCAAACAGGTAATGGTGAATACCACATGGGTAACACCATGACTAAAGCGATTTATGAGAAATTTAAATCAGCAACACCATATGGCAACACAGTAGCTACAGGAGCTATTCCAACAGAAACGGTTGATATTGCTGTAAACGTAGGTGGCTTTAAAGTAGGTGATCAAAACTACCCAATTAATCCAAAAGTGACCTTCACAAACAACACAGGTCAAGATATTCCTGGAGGAACTGAATTCCAGTTCGATATTCCAGTATCAGCGCCTGATAATGCGAAAGATCAATCTGGTGGCGGTTTACAAGTCATTGCTTCTGGTCATACTCGTCCAAACAATATTGGAGGTTTAGATGGAACAATGCACCGTGTTGCTTTCACTCTTCCAGCATGGAAAGCACTACCAGCAGGCGGCGTGTATGAATTGGATATGGTTTACTATCTACCAATTTCTGGCCCTGCAAACTATACAGTCAATATCAACAACGTTGATTATGCCTTCAAGTTTGAGCAACCAGATTTACCTCTAGCGGATTTAAACTCTGGTGGTAACAATGGTGGTGGTAATGGCGGTACACCTGATGTGGGCTGTGATGCTACAGGACTTGTTACTTATCCAGATCTTCCACAAAAAGATTGGGCAGGTAACCCTAACCACGCAAACACTGGAGATCAAGTGGTTCACAATAACGTTATTTACCAAGCAAATTGGTGGACAGCAGCAGAGCCAGGTAGTGACGGCAGTTGGACTAAAGTGTGTAACTTATAATTAATGATTAACGATACCTAATAAAAAGAGCAGTGATATACCATCACTGCTCTTTCTTTTTTAATATTCTAAACAAGAAACTTTTATGCATATTTTTCTTTTAATTCACTAATTGAAAGTGGTTTATCTAAGTAATACCCTTGAACCAAATCACATTGATACTCTTTTAATTTATCTAATTGTTCTTTAGTCTCAACCCCTTCTGCAACTACCGTCATTTGACATGAAGCTCCGATAGCAATAATCGCTTTAATCAAAGATTCACTTTGATCATTGGTAAATAAACTGCTGACAAAAGAACGATCAATCTTAATTTCTGTAATCGGTAAAATATTAAGATAGCTTAATGATGAATAACCTGTACCAAAATCATCTAATGAAATACCAAACCCAAGTTTCTGTAGTTCCAACAAAATGGGCGATACACTTTTTAAATCACTGATTAGAATATTTTCTGTTATTTCGAAGGTGATCCGTGACACATCAATACCTGTTCTCGAAACAATCTTCATAATACGAGATACGAATCCCTTTTTAATTAACTGCTTAGGTGAAATATTAACTGAAAGCATAATGGCATTCGTACCATTGGGCATCACTTCTTGAATATCTTCACACGCTTGCTGCAAAACAAAATCGCCAAGGTGATCTATCATCCCTATTTCTTCTGCTACAGCAATAAATTTAACGGGAGAAACAGAACCTAATTTGTTATTGCACCATCGAGAAAGCACCTCTACACCATAAATCTCACCTGTTTTAGTATCAATTTGAGGTTGATATACTAAAGTAACCTCACGCTTATCTAACGCATTTTTTAGCTCTTCTTCTAAACTAAATTCATAGCTCACTTGCTCATCAATGCTTTTATCAAAGAAAAGTGACGCACCTTTATGAACATCTTTTGATTTATAAAGCACAATATCAGCTTTAGAAATAAGCTCTGAAGAACAAGTTGCATCCTTAGGGTACATTGCTACCCCAATACTACATCCAGTTGTAATCTCTTTACCGTTTATAGAGAAAACATCTTCAAAAACGGATTGAATCTTCTCAACCCATAACTCAGCATCTTGTTGAGACGTTAAATTAGAAAAACAAAAAACAAATTCATCTCCACCAAAACGTGCAACCATTTCGTCTTTTTCAATAAAGTGACTAAACCTAGAGCTAATCAACGTTAATAGCCTATCACCAACATCATGCCCATAATGATCATTTACTTTTTTAAAATCATCTAAATCAACAAACATCAAAGCTATCATCTTTCCGGATTGCTTAGCTTTAGCTATTTCTTCTTCAATTCTTGACTCTAGCATTACCCTATTTGGTAATTGCGTTAATCCATCATGTAGAGCCATGTATTGCATTTTATTTTTTGTTTTCTCTAACACCTTAAAATCATTACAAATTCGATCCTGAAATTTATTAAAACGCATCGCAACATATTTACTAACACTCAATGATAATAAGGTAAGAATCAACGCCAAGGTTAATGTTAGTAATAGTATTTTCTTTAACTCTTCTTGATTTTGCTGAATTAATAATTTTTCTTTTTTCTCTAAAAGACGCTTATTTGTATCAGTGTAAACCCCACCACTAATCACCCAATCCCATTTATCGTATTTTTTTATATAACTTAGTTGTGAATCAGAACCACTTTTAAATGCATCAAGTCTATTTAAATACTTAGAAAAACGACTATTATTATCACCAAACTTTGAATTTAATGTACTCATAAATTCATGAGGGTTAATATCCGTTTTATTATAAATATTCGTATTTATTAAACTTTTATCCTGATGAGATAAGATATTACCTGAATGATCAAAAACAAATATATAGCCGTCTTCGCCATATCGAACCTCAGATATCCATGCAAGTAATATTTGTTGTATATCTTCTTCAACATCAACAACGTATTCACCTGTCCCTATATAAATATCTAATGGTTCAAAATATTTTGCATACCCTATCTTCTCAAATGCTTCATCTTTATTATCTGGCTTTGGATACCACCACTGACTAAAACCTTCCCCCTTTTCTCTCATCATTTTCACATGGTCTTCTACGACTCTTTTACCGTGAATATCCGTAAAATTAATCAGATTCTTTCCTTCATATTCAGGAAAAATAGGATGCATTAAATTCGTGCCATTCATATCATAAATAAAAAAGTAGCCTCGACCATCATTAAAACGAGTTTGACGAAGAGCATCTGCTATTAACTTTATTATTTCAGGTTTGGTTTTTTCTTCATTTTGTTGATATATAAAATTAATAATACCGTAGGCATCGTCTATATGATGTTGAATTGATTTTCTTAGCGTTTGTTCTGCCAAATTATCTTCATAAATAATTTGTTCATAAATACTGTCAACTTGTTGCTTTACACGACCTTTTTCTTGCGTAAGCGCATCCGAATATAATGATTCTATTAATGAGCCGACTTTGGTTTGATTCTCATGAATTACAATCGCGTTTAAAACCAAAGTAAAAATACCAATTAAAGCAATCGGCATTAACGAAATAAAAGTCAACAGCCTTTTATCAGACTTATGCAGCATAAATAACCATTTACAATTTAGAAACAACCGACCAATGCTAATAATGTTTATTACAAAATAATAGAACCTTCTCTATATCTTTAACCAGAAACACAAAAAGATGTGAAGCCTGCCATAAAATAATTGTTCATTCATTGAGCAGATAAATAATGAATAAATGCTTTAGATATCTCACTTGAGATAAAAAACTGCATTGAAAATGAGATTACTTATTAAAAAAATACGAATAATTTGGAATTCCTCCTCTTAAGGATTAGATTAAACTTAAGAAAAAATTCTTACCATACATGGAGTCACCATGAATAAATCAATAATAATTGCAATAACCTCAGCATTATTTATCGCAGGGTGTTCAACGCAATCAGAAAAAACACCAGCGATTTCCTCAGATAATATCAATCCAATTTGTAATGTAGATAATAATATGGCCGGTGGTTGGGTCACATCTACCGTAACACCAGAAGCAAAAGAAGCGGTTGAGCACGTTTTAAGTATGATGAATACATCTGCTAAACTTAAACAAATATTAGATGTAAAAACTCAGGTAGTGAATGGCATTAATTACGCGATTGATTTTGAGCTTGATGATGGCCAAGTCTGGAATACTCGTGTGTATCGCAGCCTTAAAGGTCAATATCAAATGACTCAACCTGCTCAGCAAGGCAGCATGACTCAAAATTGCCAATAACAACACTATAATTCAAAGGACACTCTAATGCTTAAAAAAACAGTAATTACGATTTCGATGCTATTAACATTAGCTGCGTGCAGTTCATCTGAAACGCCAGAACCAACAAAAGCAAATGCAACCAATCCGGCAGCAACATTTTGTGCAGAGCGTGGAACTTATGACTTAGATACAGGTAACTGTACACTTGGCAATGGCGATGTAGTTAACGCTTGGGAATACTACCGTAATCATAAACAATCGATGACTAAACCTGTTGGAAAGCCTAATCCTGCTGCTGCATATTGTGTTGAACAAGAAGGCACATATAACTTAGATGACAGCACATGTGTGTTAAAAACGGGTGAAAAGGTTAACGCTTGGGATTTCTTCCGTAGCAGCCAGAAATAACACAAACAACATCTAAAAATAATTAAGGCTGACGCTTCAGCCTTTTTTATTTGTCTTTTTCCTTTACTGATAGTAAATCTCATTTAGAATGCGTACATTGTTTTTATTACGAGATGAGATATGTCATATTTACTTTCAATTACTCTACTATGGGCTTTTTCATTTAGCCTTATCGGCGTATATTTAGCTGGACAAGTGGATGCTTGGTTTTCTGTGCTAATGCGTATTGGTTTAGCTACTTTAGTTTTTCTTCCTTTTCTACGCCCAAAAAATATCTCATTGAATACAGCGCTTAAATTAATGGCTATTGGTGCTATTCAATTAGGATTAATGTACGTCTTCTACTATCAATCCTTCTTATATCTTACCGTTCCTGAAGTTTTGCTTTTTACTGTAATGACTCCTATTTATATCACTTTATTAAATGATGCATTTGAAGGTAAATTTCATTCGCACTTTATGATCAGTGCCGTAATAGCAACACTAGGTG
This sequence comes from Aliivibrio fischeri, assembly GCF_009727955.1. Lineage (GTDB taxonomy): Bacteria > Pseudomonadota > Gammaproteobacteria > Enterobacterales > Vibrionaceae > Aliivibrio > Aliivibrio fischeri_A. The sequence goes on from NZ_WOBR01000004.1 coordinate 1,024,074, forward strand.
CAATTGCCATTCGATATAATGGGATTGATGCAGGTTTTTTATTAGGGTTTGGACTCGTTCAAGGGGCAAACCTTTGTTTTGCGACAGGACAAGTTTGCTATAAACGTTTAATGAAAGATCAAGAAATTGAACAAAAAACAGTTTTTGGTTTCTTCTTTATAGGCGCATTGATTGTTGCCAGTACTTGTTATTTATTATTCGGAAATAGCGAAAAGCTGCCAACAACATCCGTTCAGTGGGGAGTATTAATTTATCTTGGCGTGATAGCATCAGGCATGGGGTACTTTATGTGGAATAAAGGCGCAACATTGGTGAATGTTGGTGTGTTAGCCGTAATGAATAATCTACTTATTCCTGCGGGTATCTTAGTCAATCTATTAATATGGAATCGAGATGCGGATATTCTAAGGTTGAGCATTGGCGGTGCTTTAATTTTATTAGCACTTATTGTGAATCAGAAATTAGAAAAAAGACATCATCAATCTTAATCAAAATAAAAAAGAGCAGTATTGACATAACAAATACTGCTCTACTCTTATTAAGCTTCGTGTTTGACTCTCGTCACACCAAATGATGCAACAACACAAGTAAAGTAGAACCAGGATACCGCACCAGTAAACTTACAGCCCTCTTCAAAGATCTGAGTTGTTTCATAACCAAAAGGTAAATAACCTTGAATCACATCAGTGCCAATTGAAGCGGCTAGTAACCCGCCAGCAAGTAAAAATGAGAAACCATCAATTTCAATAATATCTTTATAGTGTAATGCTAAAATGGCAAGTGCAACGACAGCATAAAAGAAATAACAAATATATTGATTTACATATCGGTCATGAATTAAGAAAAAATCATCAACAGCTAAAATTGATGCCAACGTTCCCATTAGAAAAAGTAAACGTTGCGTCTTACCACTTTGAATAAAAATCGCACTGAAAAAAGCAATTGAAATTGAACCAACCCAAAACCACACACCAATATTTGAAAGAAACCCACGGAAGCTATGCACTTCTGTTTGTTGTGCCAAGTCTCTCAACACTTCCATTGGTGTAAATCCTAATGCTTTATTAAGACCAAACAATGAAAGAGCATAAAATATAATAGCTGGGATTAAAGCCAATAAACAATAAGATAGCATTCTTTTAGGATTAAAAATCTGACGTAAAATAGTGTTCAAAACACACCTCTTTAGTTATTTCTTGTAATAAATGTGGCGCAATAATCTATCTTTTGAGAAACAAGATCAAGATCACATTTGTTGCATAAATGAGATAAGCCATTCACTAATTTATTCATTATATTTCCATTAGCAAAATTTATCTTTACGAGAAAAATTACTCGTTTTACTTGGTCACTCTTTAGCCTCATAGTCGCGGAAAATTACTTCCTATCTATTACTTTTTTTGAGGCACTGCGGTGGAAAAAACAACATCAACTCAATCACAATCTGGTCTACTTATTCCTGTGATTGCTCTCTCTTTATTTGCTATTGCATCAGGGTATTTAATGAGCTTAATCCCCCTAATGCTAAGTCAATATGGGATTGAGGCGAAATACGCCAGTTGGTTAGCCAGTGCTTTTTACGCAGGCCTACTTGTTGGTGCCGGTGTTATCGAACCTTTTGTGGCTCGTTTAGGTCATAAAAACTCATTCGTTTTATTTTTAGCATTGCTTGCTGCAACAATTATAGCTCTTCCTGCTATTCCTGATGAATTATTTTGGATGGTAGCAAGATTCGTTGCTGGTATTGCCGTCGCTGGTGTATTTGTTGTTGTTGAGTCTTGGCTGTTAATTGGTGATGCAGAAAGCCGACCAAAACGCTTAGGTTTATACATGGGCGCACTTTATGGCGGTTCATCTCTAGGACAACTTGGTATCGGTTTTATTGGTATTGAAGGTCTATTACCGTATTACATGATCATCGGCCTAATCATGATGGCCATTGCTTGTTTATTATTTGGTAAAGGTGCACAACCTCAAGTTCAACACCACAATGTTTTGAACTTCAAACAAATACTAAAACTAAACAAAGCTTCTATCATGGGCTGTGTTGTGTCTGGTCTATTACTGGGTGCAGTGTATGGTCTAATGCCATTAGAATTAAAACATCGCAACATTAACACTGCGCAAATTGGTAGTCTTATGGCGCTGATCGTTCTTGGTGGTATGGCAGTACAACCGATTGTTTCTTATTTATCGAAACATTTTGCTAAAACGCTACTAATGGCTCTATTTTGTATTTTAGGTGTTTTCTCTGTTGGTTTAACTGCATTGAGTGATCACGCTGCTGTACTGGCAGTAGCTTTAGTTCTTCTTGGTATGGCTGCGTTTGCACTTTACCCAATTGCGATCTCACTTGGCTGTGATCAACTGGATGAATCTTATATTGTGTCTGCAACACAAGTAATGCTTTTTAGCTACAGTATTGGTTCGGTATGTGGCCCTGTTATGGCAAATACATTAATGAACACTGCCGAAGGTCTTATGAGCTACTTATTTGCTATCTTATTAGCAACGGCTATTTACATGATCTTCGCTAATATTCGTCAACACCGCCCAATGGTTGCCGGCGAATAATTCCTTAGATTCTTATTACGGTGCGCGCTACAATGCGCACCTAAATAATTATGAGATATTAAAATGGAAGACGCACAATACGTTGTTGAGTGGGAAGAAACCACCACATTAAATTTTGAAGGTGCTCAATTAGTTTCGGCTTACCACACTTGTGAAGAAGAAGGCGATGAAACTGAACTTGAATTTGGTGAAGGCTGGTTTCAAGGTAAAGATGGTGAAGAGTACCGAATTGAAGTTCAAATGGCTCCTTTCCATCCTTATGATGAAGATCCTGTTCGTTTAGCTAACATCACAATTAATGGTGAAATCGTTAAAATTCTGGAAATTGCAGAAACCATTGATGGCGAATTCTTCATTGAACCAAGTGATAGCGATTACTAAAGCACAGTCTTGAATACTAAAAAGCACAACATAAGTATGTTGTGCTTTTTTAATAGGTATCACTGGTAAGCTTGGTATTACACGCTCATTATGCTACACATAAAGCATTATTTACCAATACCTTAAATTCAATGAGAGCCATCATTCAACAATTTGGACCTGCATTAGAGTCTGTGCAACTCGAACCTTACTCCCCTTCAGAACCACTAATTAATGAACTTCAAGTAGAAATGAAGCTCAGCACGATTAATCCCTCAGATCTAATAACAATTTCAGGAGCCTATCGCTCTCGAATAACGTTACCATTTGTACCTGGATTTGAAGGTATAGGAAAGGTAACAAAATACTCAGATTCGACATCTATATTTTCAATTGGTGACAGAGTGCTGCCTATTGGTACTGCTGGCGCATGGCAAAAATATCGAAACACAAAAGAAGAGTGGTGCTTTACCATTCCAGAAAATTTGAGCGATGAGCAAGCAGTAACATCATACATAAATCCGATGACTGCATGGTTAATGCTAACTGAAGCTCTCAATATTCATTCTAATATGTCTATTATTGTTAATGCTGCTAACTCAGCAATCGGATTAATGCTTATTCGAATGCTAAATCATTTAGGCATTACACCGATTGCTTTAGTTCGCCGAGACAACACGATAGAAGAATTTGAAAACTGCAGAGTTCACACCATCATCAATACATCAAATAATGCTGATTATCAAAAGCTACTCGATATAACAAAAGATAATAAAATCGATGCTGTATTAGACTGCATTGGTGGAGATGATGCCCTTTTATACACCCACATCGTAAAAGAACACGCTCAGTTTATTAATTATGGTTTATTGTCTAAGCAACCAATTCCTGCTGATTTCTGGATTCAACGCCCTGACATTCAATTTTCATATTTTCATCTTAGGCAGTGGATACATTCAGCTGAAAAGCCGCTGATTCAAAACAAACTGAATGAAGTAATGAATCTTGTTCATCAAGGAATTGCAGATACAAAAATTGATCGTTATTTCTCTTTAAAAGAAATTCATCATGCGATTCAATATATTGAAAAAACCAGAACGGTTAATAAAGGAAAGGTTCTTATCACTTTTTAATAAGAACCTCTAAATAACTACTTAAATATTTTTTCCATCGACAGGTGTGGAATATCGGCTTCAATAAACTCTTCGCCATAAGGTCGAAATCCCAGTTTTTCATAAAACTGAATCGCGTGTTTTTGAGAGCCTAAATATACACGCTCATAGTTTTGGCTTACCGCTTCTTCTATAAGTGATAATACAATTTTAGAGCCTAAACCTTTAGAGCGATACGCTTTTAAAATCGCAATGCGTCCAATATGGCCATCACTTAAAATGCGTCCAGTTCCAACCGCTTCTCCATCACAATACACAAGCGCATGAACAGCACTTGAGTCTAAACCATCAAATTCAATTTCAGGATCGATCTCTTGCTCTTGAATAAAAACCGAATCTCGAATAGAACGGATTTCCTCTTTTTCATTATTTATATACGCGACATTTTTTACTTCAAACATGTTTCCGTTCTCTTTATTAACGATTAACTCAATGTACCGAAAGTCACCGTATGAATAAAGTGAAAATCAATAGTTAGACTGTAACGATAAACTTAATAATGTGATAAATAGCCCTATACTCTGAATTGCAAATGGGTATTTGGCATCTTTCCAATGCATACTACAAAAGACAATCGCTATAGGATTGAAAATAATACACAACAACCCCCACACAATACTCTGGCTAAAAGCCTCTAAGACTAATAAAGCACCGCCAACGAGAAACACCACAACACCGAGCCAAACAAAAATATCAGCCATTAAAAAAACACCTCATTTATTCAATGACCATAAGGTACTTAAATGCATAAACTGAGTGTGAGTCCACAATTGAGACTCGTATTTTTTACGAACTATTTTAATGTTTGGTTCAGTTTGTATTAAGGAAAAATTAATCCACTAAAACCAAAGAGTCTAAAATGCCTTTTCCACTATGAATTCCACCTTCATTTTCACTGGCAGGCTTACTACGAATTAAATAACCCGCATAACCATCCAGTTCAGTAACAGGCTTACCATTGTAGTAAGCGGTAAACAGCCCTATTTCACTCACTAAATCATTTACAAGAGTCTGTTCACCATCTCGAACAGCTACCGTTGGTGTATCACGTTCATGAGGATATAAGCGCTGCATTAACGCCCATGCGTCATATTCTGCAGCATCTAATTGATTGAGCTTTTGGGTAATATCATCACCAAAAACGCAATGTCCACCACCTTCACCTTGATTTTTTAATACCCATTCAGACTTATTCGCATTAAGAGTAAACCAATGAATAGTATCGGCATTAATCGGTTTCATATCAGCGAATACGCTTTTAACCAATGATGCCTCATCTTTGCTTAACCCCCAACGGGCATATTCACTTTCTGGCATCATAGTTAACAACATTTGCATTGATTTACTGGTCGCTAATTGCTGACTAATCGTTGCATTCACCGCAACATGATGCTGTTCAATAAACAATCTTGTTTGGCTCAACGTATGACAACAAATAGGCTCATTAAGCTCTGCTGAGAAATAATCCTCATACTGATAGCCTGCACGTAAATAAACCACATCAACAGCACCAACGTTTTCTAGCAATAAGCGTTTATTATCACCACTAGATAGCTGAGTTCTTAATTGTTCAAACGTTCTTCGAACCGTTCGAACACCTTGCTTTTGGAGTTCAACTTCCAACAAATGTTGGTCATACACGTTATCTTCATTCTTTTGTACAACCATCAAGAATGTCGGTTTACTTTCATTACCAAAATGCGCATTTACCGATTTCGCTGCCGCTGCAATACCATATGCAAGTTGTTCTAAACCTTGATTTTCAGTAGGCACAGCCGATGCATCTTCAATCCATTGGTGATACGTATTTGGCCATTGCTGTTTCATAAACGCATGAAGCTCTGCCGCTCGTTGACCAAAAGGCCCCATGCCAGCTGCAATACCATTAAATTCAATGACTTTTGCACCGTGTTGACGATCATCCATAAAATCAGTTCGCATCAATAATAACGGCTGACGCTCAGCAACAAGTTTATTATGAGCGTCACCATGCAGTTGTTGATGTAATGACATTAATAAACCAAAGAACGGATCAGCTTTTGCCATATCACTTAATGATGATTGGAGAAAATCATGATCTTCAGAAACGTTATGGATTAATTTAGTGATTAACGGAGTCACTCTCAACAAATGTTGATACACATCACGCTCGATACTCATAGGAGCGATACTAAATGGACAATGTCTTGCCGTACTATCTGCTTGTCTGAATGCTACCCCATGCATGATTGCCCATTCACATGCATCTTCAATGATTTGTTGAGAAACCAACAGTTTTTTTTCTGTATTCATTTTTATAACTCTAAATTCAATAACTCAAGCTGCGTTAATTCCAGCTAAACCAAGTGTGCTATTCTGATGTTCATTTTCTTCTTGCGCTTTTTGCGCTAAATATAAACTTCGGTAATCACCATCTTGAATAATAAGCTCGTCATGCGTGCCACTTTGAACCACTTTTCCTTTATTCATGACCAAAATTTGATCCGCATTTTTTATCGTTGATAATCGATGAGCGACCATGATTACTGTTCTCCCATCTTGAATATTTTCTAATGCTTCTTTTACTGCTTCTTCCGTTTCACTATCAATATTTGCAGTCGCTTCATCCAATAAGAAAATACTTGGTTGGTGCGAAATAGCACGAGCTAATGCTAAAAGCTGCCTTTCTCCCACTGAAAGTGATGCGCCGCCATGCCCTGGTTGATGCTCATAACCATTAGTTAATCGATTAATAAATTGATGTGCTTTTACCTGCTGCGCTGCTGCAATTACCTTTTCTTTATCTGGGGCTGAATGTGATAAATTAATATTTTCAATTATCGAGCCACTAAATATAGTTGGGTCTTGAGATACTAAACCAAACATTTTTCTCAATTGAATTTCTGGCAGTGATTCAATTGGTTGGCCTCCAATTAAGATGGAGCCTTTTTGATGCTGGTAGAATCGCATAAGCAAATTGATTACTGAGCTTTTTCCACTACCCGTATGACCTACTATCGCCGTAAACTTCCCACCTTTAGCGACAAAACTCACATCAGATAAAACCAAATGTTCCTCATCATAACTTAGATTCACACTCTTAAACTCAATATCATACGGTGTTACTAACTCTGCAAATTCTTGAGGGTAACGATTCTGTTCTGATTTTTCATCTAGCAACTCAAACACTCGTTTTGATGCAACAGTCGCCACTTGTAATTTACGTAACTCCATTGAAAGTTGTCGGAATGGGTCAAAAAAACGTTCTATATAATTTAAAAATGCATATAGCGTTCCGATTTCAACCACTGTCGTTAATGATGCATTAGCGAACCACGCTACAATACCAACAGCCGTTAAATTGGAGACTAAACGAGTTAATGGAATAAGCATTAAGCTATCAATCGCGATTGATTTCGTTCTAAACTCAAACCAACGTTGGTTTTCTTTTTCAAACTTATCTTTAAACACTTTTTCTTGATTAAACGCCTGAATCAGTGACATTCCTTGTAACGATTCGTTAATACGTCCATTAATATTACTGACCTGCTCTCTAATCCCATTAAACACTGGCATTGAGATTTTTCGATACAAATGCATTGTTGTCAGTAGTATCGGGATCAAAACTAAGCTCAATAACATCAAGCGCCAATCCAAGATCGCTATCGCAATAAATATCGCAATGATGTGTAAGCTACCTTGAATGATTGTAGGTATCGTTGAAACAAACATATCACGCATCGATTCAGTATCATTAGTGATATAAGAAACCAATTTACCAGCGGATAATTTATCAAAGATGCTGATTGGAAAATTCAGCACATGATTAAACAACTGTTTTCTCACATCATTAATCACTAACAAGGCACTGTGACGAAATGACACCGCTTGCAAATACGTAAATAACGCTGATATCACATAAAACACCATAACTAAGCTAACAAGCCCTATCAGATGTGGCCATTCAAATTGCTGCGGTACGATAACGTCATCAAGGATAATCTTCGCCATCCATGGAATCGCCATTTCTGCACTTATCGCTACCGATAACATCATAAACGCGACAATAAATCGCATTTTATGTGGAAGAGAATAAGCGACCAATCGTTTAAACAAGAACATATCACTTGGTTGCTGTGCTTGTTCTTTACTCATTATGATCTCCTAGTTTCTTCATCTCTGTACCATTAGGAATTGAGATCTCTCCAATAACGGTGTTTAGTTGACTTTGTCTCTGGTAAACCATCGAATACCAACCTTGATTAGCCAGTAAGTCATGATGTGACCCTTGCTCTTCAATTTGCCCTTCATTTAATACAAAAATTCGATCAGCTTCGATTAAATTAGGTAAACGTTGTGTTACTAACAACATGGTTTTATGGTTGTAATTTTCTTTTAAATTTCGACGAATAATCACTTCAGTTTTAATATCTAATGCACTGAATGGATCATCTAACAGCAAAATATCCGCATCAGATAATAAGGCTCTTGCAAGCGTTAACCTTTGGCGCTGTCCACCAGAAAGGTTTCCACCACCTTCTCGTAACTCAGTATTAAACCCGTCAGGCATGGCATCAATTTCGTTTTTAATTCCTGCCATTTCTGCCACGTATTGGATTTGCGCTTCCGTTGCCTCTGGTTTAGCTAATGCGATATTTTCAGCAATGGTCCCTGAAAATAAGAACGGCTTTTGCGGAACCCATGCAATCTTGCTACGCAAAGAATGAAAAGTTAATGATTGCACTGGATAACTATCAATACTTATGTTTGATGAATGTTCTAACTCAAACTGTCTTAGAATCAAATGCAACAAGGTACTTTTGCCGCTACCAGTTGGCCCTGTAATACCTATAAATCCACCTTCATCAACCGTCATATTTATTCTTTCAAGTGCCCGTCGGTTCGTATTTTGATAAGAAAATGAAGTTATATTGATATCCAATGACGCTTTCGCATCGGAAGGCAATGTAACACTACCTTCAACCACTTCTTCTTTTTCTGAAAAAAGTGCATCTAAACGTTTCCATGACGTACTACCTCGTTGGAAAACATTAAATTGCCAGCCAAATTGTAAAAATGGTCCTAACAACTGACCAAGATATAACGTAAACGTCGTAAATAACCCCACTGAAATCTGATCATGGTTAATTAACCACGCGCCATAAGCCAATGAAATAACAAACGATAAGCCGTAAATAAGTTGAATTGTCGGTGCAAATGCGGCATCCACTTTTGCAACAGCTAAATTAGCTTCCAGAGTTTCATCCAGTGTTTTACCAAAACGTAGCTCTTGACGTTGCCCAATTCCATGAGAACGAACCGCACGAATCCCCGAGACAGTTTCACGAGCTTCTTCATTTAAATGAGCAAAACTGGCTTGTGCGCGACCAAATGTTTTATGTAAATTAATACCATAATGCTTAGTGATATAAACCAAAAATGGAAATGGTAATAATGCCACTGCAGTAAGCTCACCACTTACGATAAAAATCATTCCGAAAATTACAGTTAAGCCAGCGATAAAGGAATCAACTAAAGTCATGATCCCCATACCTGTCGCTTCTTCAACTGCATTCAAATCATTCGTTGCATGAGCCATTAAATCGCCCGTACTGCGACGAGAATAAAACGACGGTGACAGCATTGAAAACTTTCTAAATAAATCTCGACGTAGTACTTTCGCAATAGCAATCGAAGCACCGTATAACTGACTTTGCCACACATAACGTAAGCCATACATAGCAATCGCTGAAATGACAATGCCACCAATGTGGACTAACAAATATGGTACTGTAAGCTCATTACTACTGACGCTATCAACAATGCGGCCAATCAACCAAGAAGGTACCAAACTTAATAAAGCCACCACTTGCAATGCAATGATGGCGATAATGTACTGGCGTGAAAACATCTTGATGTAACCACGCAATTTCCACAAAATATTCATTAAATTACGCTACGACCTCTTCTGTCTCACAATCACACTGCAAATCGTTTTTTTTCTGAATAAATTCATCAAAACTCATATCTTGTAATGTCTCCATTCTTTGCTGTTTAGCTAAAGACTCGCCAACTAATCGGGATAAACCTGCCATTTCTTCTTTATTAATTTCGATATCTTTATGCTGTTTAAAATACATTTCAGATAATCTTTGTGTTACGTGTTTATATGACAGTTTTTCATCTTTCATTATTGTTAATATTTGCGCTGATGGCGTTAAATTACTATCTATAAATTTAACCTGTTCACGCTCAATGCCTTGTTTATGTCCTTCTGTAGCAAACACATTATCTAACCATGACGCAACTGGCATCATTGATGATAATAAAGTCAAGCCAAGCTCTTTAAGCTCTCTATCACCTTGTTGCGTTGGTAGTAATAGCCCTTCTTTTCTCCCTTCTGTTGCCACTAACTCTTGACGACGAGCAATTAACTCTCGTTCAGAATCTGTTAACTCAGGGCTTGTTGCTAAGGCGTTATATGTAAGAAAAGCATCTAAAAAATAGCTTTGGTCTTCACTGATACCTAATGGTAATAGTGGATTGTTATCCAGACTACGTAGTTCAATATATTGAATACCGTGATGACACATCGCATACAAAGGGCGTAATTGATCACTAACGATTTTAGGTCTTACAGAACCGTATAGCTCATTTTCTAATTGTAAGACCGATGCATTCAGTTGCTGATCTCCATTTAAATGAGTATAGCGTTCACTTGGTGTCGTTAATGCGTGACATAAATCAGCCAAATACTCTTGCTTACTATTAAAGCTTGTTGGATAAAAAGATTGCTCATTACTGCTATATCCCATGTTACTCAAGCGTAAAGATGTCGCCCATGGCAAATAATAAGTCTCGTCATCAAGAAGATTTAAAGCGTGTTCTTGATTGATTAAATAACTTTTATCTACCGCAGGTGACGCACCAAATAAATATGGAATAATCCAACCATTACGTAGGACATTACGAATCAAATGAAAATAACGTTCTGAAATGAAATCATTTAAGGATAATTCACTACCAATATGTGAATGTAATATTTCCCAAAAAGAATCAGGTAATGAAAAGTTATAATGAATACCTGAAATTAGTTGCATTCTTTTTCCATAACGATTCGCCAATCCTTCACGGTAACGTACCTTATGTAATCCAGCATTTGATGTTCCATACGCTGCGATCTTAATCTCATCATCACTTGGCAGCTCAGGTGGCATACTTGCTCCCCACATGATTTCATTATCAGGCAGACGAGTAGCGACAAAATGATGTAAAGAAGCTAACGAATCAAACGTCGTCTTTCTTTCCGTCATTGCTGGAGTCACCAACTCTAATTGTGCTTCCGCAAAATCAGTTGTGACGTAAGGGTGCGTTAAAGCAGAGCCTAACTCTTCTGGATGAGGTAAGTTTGAAATGCGGCTTTCAGGCGTCGTACGGATCAATTCTCTTTCAATTCCACGTCGAATGTCATGCAGTGTATTCATGGCATTTTCATTGTTTAAAAAAGAAAGAATATGAGGTTCTAGGTATTTCACATCTGTATTTTTCATTTATGTTCTTCATCAAAATGTTTCTAACAACTTGAAGACGCACAGATAAAGAAAAAGACGCAAAAAAATTTCAATAAAATGAAAAATGATAAAGTAATTAGACAAACGGTAAATAATGCGTTTATTTACCGTCCAGTTGAAAAAGAGAGAGTAAGATTATTTCTTAGGTGAAGAGCAGTTAGTTTTCTTAGGGGTATAACCTGTAACCATTCCCCCATCATTGATTTCAAAATCGCAACAAGTCATAAGATTTTCGCGAAACTTAACTCTCCCGCGCTGAATTCGACTTTTAGCTCCCGACAATGATAATCCTAATTTATCTGCAATTTCTTGCTGTGGAATACCTTCTAATTCCGCTAAACGAAGAGGAACACTGTATTTATCAGGAAGCTCATCGATTAACGGGCGCATACACTCTGCGATTTCTTTCCGAGCCTCCTCTACAGCGTCTTCATCTTCTGCAGCTAAATCTTCCGGTAACTCATCATAAGACAATTTATTTCGATAAAAATCCATAATCGTATTATAGGCAATCTTATACAACCACCCTTTCAAGCTGCCTTTTGATTTTAGCTGATGCAAATTGCTACTGGCTTTTATGTACACATCTTGAAGTATGTCATCAACTGCACTCTCATCATCCACTCGTTTATGAATATAATTATGTAATTGTGCTTTGTGATTTTGCCATTCTGACAACATAAAGACAGGCCTCAAATAAACTAAATACCTCCTAACATTATCAGCTCTAGCATTTGAACAAAATAAGTATTTAATCATCAAACAGTAAATTCATGACAATATAAATACAAAAAAGCCTCAACATTTCTGCTAAGGCTTAACTTAAATAGGTATGCATCACTCTATTTACTATGTGATCACTCACTATCATTTTCGTTTAATACATTCGACATCAGCTTTTTTAATCTCGCTAAATCAATCGCACTTGAACGTACCGTTAACTTCATATGATCGTAATCGTATTCTTCATTCACCACACTCATGCTTGAACGGATTTCTCCCATTATGCCTTTTGCATCATAAGGAACAATGATTTCTTCTTCTATCATCCCTTGCTCAGAAGCGTTAACAATGTATTTATGCAATTTTGCTACATCAAGAGGATTCCTTGTTGATGTCATCATCGCATCAGGAAACTCTTCCATTAATGCTTGTTGCTGCTCAGGAGTCAGTTGATCAGATTTATTTAAGACTAATAACTTATCAATGCCATCAACGCCCACTTCTCCAAGTACCTCATGTACAACATCAAGCTGAGTTCTAAAGGTTGGATCTGAGGCATCTACTACATACAGTAATAATGAAGCATCGTGCGCTTCTGCTAACGTTGAGTGGAAAGAAGCGACCAAATCATGGGGTAATTTTTTTATGAACCCTACGGTATCTGAAACAAGAATTCGAGGTTGAGTTTCTGGATACAGCGCACGCACTGTTGTATCTAGCGTTGCGAACAATTTATTTTCAACAAGCACTTCACTGCCCGTTAATGCACGCATCATTGAAGATTTACCAGCATTGGTGTAACCCACTAAAGCAACACAAAACAGCTCAGAACGCTGAGCTCGTCGACCTTTCAGTTCATCTTGAACACTGTCTAACTCTCGACGTAATTCAGCTAATTGATCTCGAACTTTACGACGATCCAGCTCTAAACTTGTCTCACCCGAACCTTTACCCATTTGGCGTTCACTGTCACCAATTGAAGATTCTCTTAATCTTGGGGCGACATAATTCAGGCGAGCCATTTCAACTTGAAGACGAGCGGTACGTGTACGAGCATGGCGACTGAATATTTCAATGATAATACCCGTACGATCGTATACCTGAACACCAAGTTGATTCTCTACATTACGCAGTTGAGATGGACTTAAATCACAATCAAAGACAACGACATCGGCACAGCCAAACGGTAAGTTCTCTGAAGGAATATCATCAAAATCAGTTTCATCAAAGAAATCTTCGGTATCGGCATCCGTACCCTCTCCTTGATTACCTGTGATGTGTGCTATTTCTGCCAACTTACCAGCACCTAACACACTCATCTTTTGCGTAGAGGTTTGCTTTTGAGATTGCGTTCCGACAACTTTAAAACCTAATGTTGTCACCAAGCGAGCAAGTTCAGCCAAGGATTGTTTGGCTTCCTCACCTTTAAATTGCGGTGTACAAATAGAAATAAGTAAGGCGTTATTAAGTAGCGGTTTTTCAGTTAGTTTCATGATTTTATCTTAAAGCACCGGAGTGCAAGCCTGATTTTAGCTAAAGTTAGTCTAATCCTACGCTGTTATTAAGAAGCTTGATAGGTAAATAGAAATTAAATAAAGAATAATCTTTTGGTTAATGAGAAAGCTCAGCACAATCTATTTTGAGCAACTGGTTTTATTGCAACGAGAGACTCCCGTTAACCAATAGGACACTCGATAACGATTTTTAGCAAAATGTAGATAGCACCAATCTACGAGCAACTTAATTCCCGGCCATCTAAGAGGAGCATAAAGCCAACCTTTACCCACTAATTTCCATGCGAGATACGTTACATCTAACCCGAGAATCAACTCACCTTTCTGGTTTAATGCATGTAAAACCGTATTTGCAGCCTTTGGGTCAATATTAGGGTATTCAGAAAATGCTTCACTATAAATATCAATGGTTTTTATCACATTGTTTTTGTCTTGCTGTTTGAGCGCTCTCATCTCTTTTGCACACAATGGACAAGTTCCATCATAAAAAACGGTTAACTGATACATATGTACCTCTATGTTTGAGTTCTCTATGTTATACGTCAGAGGTGACTTTTCAGATCAAGAGAGGATTTAATATTAAGCCAAATAAATGGTCAGATAATTTTGCAGAAAAATGGATAAGAATAATATGTAGGCTATAAATACGAAAAAGCCCCAGCATTTCTGCTAGGGCTTAGAATGTGGCGGTGAGTGAGAGATTCGAATTCAACTCCAACCATTTGATTTGAATACATGTGAACACAATCACCACCATGTAACGTCATTTATGAAAACACTGATGAGTTGGATAATTAATATTTGCTTTCAAGAGACATAGAGTATAAAAGTTCTGCTATTTCTTCTGAACTTAGTGGTGCTTGAAAACACTTCCAACCTAGTTTAATCCATTTCTTAACCTCATCAAATTCAACATGATCAGCGAATATGCATACCTTACTTTTTATCCAAGCAAGTTCTACCTCAGATATACTCTCTTTATCTACCTGAATTTTAAAACCACATTTCGGTGGTGGAACACGCAACTCCATCAGTGTTCTGCATTCATCTACCAAAAGAGTTAAATCCAGAACCTTTTGCCAGTCATCCATTACCGAACCGACCTCAACACCTGGTTCTATTTTTGTTGAAAATACGTTATTCCCTGCTGCTTCTACAATGAATAAAAAATGAGATGCTCGCGTAAAAGCGATATATGCTTGTGAAGCGTTATTCATAACTCTTTGGCTAAAATCGACTAAAAGTACAACCTTGTTATCTAAACCTCTAAAGTTTTTGATTTCTGAAAAAGTTAATTTATTTCGTGGGAGATTTTTGATGTTGAAATCATCGATTTGAACGACTTGATTCAACAAGTGAGTCGACAAACTTGAGATAACACTATCTAAAAATGTGTTTGGTGAAAGAATTGTGATATCAGAGAGGAGATAGCCCATATTAATTAATTTTGCTATGCCCCTTTCGATGTGCATAACTTCAGCTTGTCTTGTTGAAGAAGAGAATACCTCAACATTTGAGCCATCAATTTTACTAGTTGGTATGGCGTCTACATCTAGGACTCTTGATAAAAAGTTCAATATAGGTCGCGTATAACGATAAGAAATATCTAACGTAAGACGAACATCACTGTATTCTTCAATTCTTTTTACAGAAGACACTGAAAGGCCTCCATAAGAACCGCTTTGATTTACTAAGTCTTGAAAAAATAACCACTTCCCCGCAGGTAATCCGCCTTTGATGAAGCGTTCAATTACCTCTAACTTCTTTTCGTCATACATATCCTGAGCTTCATCTACAATTACAGCATCATACTGATTAACAAATGCTCTTCGAGACTCCACTTCCAAGCTGTCAATAGTTGCAACTACAATATTTACCGAGCTTAAGTTGTATTTAAGTTTATTTTTTAGCCACTTAGACTCACACAATATCAGAAGATTCTCTTCTCTACTCACGTACTCTTTAGCCAAGGCCTCTATTACAAAAGTTTTTCCGGTACCTGCAGCACCTTCACAAATTGTACGCTTATTATTTTCAAACGCAGTTACAACCTGTTGTTGCATGCTGTTCAAGTGATTAAAAGAAGAGAGCGAAATCTCTTTTGAAATAGAACCAGGTCTCAAATAATTCGCGATTGTTTGAATTTCTTCGTAGCACAAAGCCTTAGGTTCATCATTTTTACTAACCCAATATTCAATGAATCTGCTCAACCAAGAACGAAAGCCTTTAAGATTTGTTTTGGTTCCGCACATTGCTTGATCGTACTCAACAGAGTCATTGAGGCTAATTGTGTTAGGAACAAACACTCCATAACCAATAGGTACATTCGCTAGAAGAAAACCATTGGAAATTAACGAATCTACTAACGAAAATAATGCACCTCGAGATTGATTAAATGGGTTTTGTATCGCATGAGTCTTTTGTTTTGACTTAGAAAACCACTTACCTTGCTTTTGAAAAACTCGCCCCCCTTTCACCTCGAAAACAAATATTCCTTTAGTGCAAACCAATATAAAATCGATCTCACTTATACGTTTTTCGCGATGTGATACTAAGTGAAGTGAGTTAAAACAAATAGCTTCAACCATTTCAATATTACGGAAAGCATCAAAGATAACCAACTCCGCATAACTATCATTATTATAAGGTTGAGGAGGGCTTATTTTCATAGTTGATTAATTATACTTGAGAATTTTTTACAATGTTTAACATACTCTTTTTCTGCTTCATACGTAGATAATATTGCATTGAAATCTACGTCCTCAAATGCTTTATAAGTAATCATCTTATTCGAAAAAAGATCAGAATTTGGTAAGATCTTTTCAACTGCTTCGCTCAAATTAGCAGGAACATACTTAACACCATTCACATTCACATTTTGTGTAATGTCTTTTGATATTAAAGCAAACTTTTCATATAGGCGATGACCAATCTCAGGAGTTTTGGAGTCTGAAAGTATATCTATCAATGTCGTTAGCTTTTTATACTTACTCTTAGACTTTACATGCTCCATCTTATTAATATGTAAATAATATTCATACATGCGTTCAATGACATAAGTTTCAAGCCCATGAATCCCTCTAACATCCTTAGGTAACTCATAAAACTTATCTCTAAGTCCATAAGAAACAGCAATATTTAAGTAACCTTCAGCAGTAATACTCGTAATTGGCTGCGTAAACAATTTTTCCGTTTCGTTGAGCAACGCAAAAATTGTTACGATCTGTTTAATAAACTGGCTAACTTTTTCTACACATGCAAACTCCGCCATTTTTTGAGAGTTCGTTCCATCTATTTTTCCTTTCTGAATATCTATGGCATATTGTTTTATCGAATTAAGATACTTTGATGCACTGACTGAGTCTAAACCTGAGCCTAGGTCTGAGTCAAAAAATGGAATTAAACGATCTAGAACCTTATCTTGTTGATCACATGAGATTAACGCATCAAAAAACTCTTTAAGAATCAGTTGATCTAATTCATTGATATCTAGAGAGTTCCCAAAATATTCTTCGCTCCAATTGATAATCTTTAATGAGCTTCCTGAACTTTCTTTTCCAAGTCGAGATAGTTGTTCAAATGCTTCGTGAGCCTTCTGAGAGTTCTTCGTCATGACATATGTCAAAGCTAAACTCGCTCCATACGCACTCATTTTTCGTAAGCTATCTTTTGCTCTCGTTACTTTATCTTGATCAAACGTAGTGTTGTTTGTAATTGCGCCAACTTCAAGAATGTCTGGATCTTCGAGACTAAATAACTTACCAAACTCCGTCGGTTTAACTATCAATTTAATATCAAGCAACTGTTTTGAAACCCTACCAGATACACGAGTTAGATAATCAAAGTGCTCTTTAGCTTCTTTATCTTCAAAATAGATTTCTGAGATGAGATAAGTCGGTAAAATACCGTCTAATTGAAACCAAGACGATGAGTCATTGTATTCAAGAAGTGAATCTTCAATTGATGAGACAACAACAACGGCAGTTTTAAGGTTCTCATCTTCTTCTTTAGATAAACGAACCCCTTGACTTGGAATCTTATCTTTGCCATTAGATTTAAGATACATAGGTATCGTGCTAGGAAACAAAGACAATTGATCTGATAAGTAATTATTAAAAGGAAACAGACTTGCTGGAGTAATAAACCCAAAAGAATAAAACTGAGCAAGATTATCTACACAAATAGGAATGTGGAATTTTTTCTTAGCCATTAAATTGTATCTCTTTCTAAAATATTTTCGTCTACTGGAAGCAGTGCTTCTACAGGTTTATTTGGACATAAAGCACTTTGCATTAAGAACAACTCATCTTTTGCTCTAGATGTCATTACATAGAGGCGTTTTCTCATCGCATCTTGATCCGCGCCGATAATCTGAAGCCCATCTAAAATGACATAAACTGTATCAAACTCAATCCCTTTAACCGATTTATCACATAAGACAACAATGCCCCCAGATGAAAAATCAATATTAACATTACTTTGTTTTTGATTGCTGGAATAACTGGAAACCATTGGTCTTTCATTATCCCTCTTAATATCAATTTGAGAGAACTTTTTAACGTAATCTTCTCTTTTTGTCTCACTCGCGACTATAACACCGATTAACTTCCCACTGTCTCTATCTGCGGTTCTTAAGATAGTTTCTACGCATGCATTGACTGTCGAATAGCTCAAAAGCGTCGGTTTTAACAAAGATGGCCGTTCTGGGAGCTTAGGCAACGGACTAGCTCTGTCTGTATAAAAGTGCTGACAAAACTTGGCGATTGGCCCTGTATTTCGAAAGTTTTCGTCCAATTCAATAACATCACTCGACGATAACCCTAAGACTTCTTCTAAATCGCGCCTGCTCGAGTTATCTTCTGTTATCTGTTGATTTTGGTCCCCTACAATAAAAAAGTTCTCAAAACCAAGCTCCATCAGCGACTCATAATAACCAGAGGGTAAATCCTGCCCTTCATCTATTATCAGATCTTGCAATAGTATCTTTCCATAATATGAAGAAAAAATCTGTTTAAGCTGTTCGTAGTCTGGATTTACTTCTTTGCGTTTTTTTTCATTAGCTGAAGGCGCACGCTCAGGCATAAATTGCTCTGTCAATTGATACTGTGTTTGATATAGCCAACTCATTGCTGTTGTCAGATCACATTCTGACAACTGTGACGTATGTGCCGCAAGTACGTGGTTAAATGTCAGAACTTTTGGCGTTTTATCTTTGCCTTCATACTTTTTCATTCGATGTAACGCTACTACTGACTTACCAGTACCTGGAGCTCCGACCACTAAGTACTGCCCATCTAATGGTAATCTAAGTACCTTTTGCTGTTGTTTAGTAAGATTATGCAGCTGAGGTAATTCGTTTATTCTTTTACTCACTTAAGTTCTCTCTTATGAATTCCACTAAAGATGGGACTCCATGCTCCCTATCACCTTTAATCAATACCCGATCTAAAAAGACATTGCCGTAATCACAACTAGTATCAGGTACTAAAGTGCAGCCGTGACATGCCGCCCTGTTGAGACCATCTCTCCCCTGTCCACCATGGTCGGAACATACAGGATCAAGGGTACACCACTGCGCTCTTTTGATTGCACTGTCCAAAATAGCCAAAAAAGACTTAGGCTCAGCTAATTCCATAAGCCCACCTAAAGATCCACTTTTATCAGCTACTGCTGTGTATATCAAAAAACCATTCATATCAGCTTCTCTAGAAGAGTAAATCCGTTCAGATAAAGATGAAGCCGGATAACCGCATTTGTCTTCAAGCTCCCTGATAAATAGGTGTGACAGCGTATGCAATAGAACAAATTCGGGCGTAAGCTCGTCAACAACTAACTGGCTTTCAGATTGCTCGTAGTGAAGTGCTAGCTCATTTACTCTTCTTGCTATTACTTCATTACTAGCCCACGTTCGTAGCCAGTTGGTGTTTAAACTGATGAAAATCCCTTCCCCATAAAGGTTGATTGCAGGAAGCCATTCTGCATCACCTATAATATTTGGTTGAACAACTTGAGGTTTATAATCATCTTTACCTTCCGAGCCCTTTGATTTATTATCAGGTTCGTTTACAGGCTCTAGATCCCGTTGGGATCGTAAAAAACCATTAAAGACTTGAACTTTTCTAAGCCGTTCAACTTTGATCAAATCTTTAATTATATAACTTATATAAAGAAGATCCTGTGGTAAATATAACCTTAATTCGTTGAAGAAACTGGTCAAGTGCAGAGTTTTAAAATCAGCTGATGGCGAAAATGTTTGCTTTGTAATCAAGGCTCCATACTCTTCTTCTTTCATCTGACCAGGTGTACCTATTAACTCTTGATCCTCATTTTCATCACAACCAAACTCATACGCATTAAGTGCTTTTTCTATCTCCTCAATAGACAAATCAAGCTTTCTTGCTAATTGACTCAACCTCCTTTTTTTTAGTAGATTATTAGGTGCATTCAAAATACCATCAAAATCATCGGAATACTTCAGCACATCACCAATTTCAGTCGAGCCACCGTCATTATTGGATTCTGGGGGGATTACTAAGCCCTCACTAACAATCGGCGAGTAAACGCTAGGGTGGTTTATTTCAACGACTTCACCTTTTCGCTTTATACCATCAGGCTCTTTAGGGACGGTTTCACATATCCAAGGCTGTGGTTTAATCGGTTTTAAACCCAACTTAGATGGTTCGAACTTAGTAACACTGCTGCAGTTTGTACAAGTTACTTCATGACGTCCGTTTTTAAATTTGACTTGAAGATAGTTAGAATGATGTGAGCGATAACATTTTTCCTGTCCCCCCATTGGAGGGGTTACGTGTTTCGCTTCATCGTCATAGGTGTAATGACATAGATAGTTCCAACCGACATCATCAAGATTGCCAAAATTATCAACAACGCAATATGTTCCTTGACTCATAACCCCAGAGCTACAGTTTGTGCAGCGAGGTTTACTCGTTGATTTGTGTGGATTATGAAGCCAAGGATTTAAATCTAATTGGCCACACTCCACACATTGCAAATAATTAGGAAATAGAACCGCAGGGATAGCTTTTTCGAGATCACTATCATTATCTTCATTTCCAGTGGGTGGTAGGTATAGTCTTTGCGGAACCTCAAGACATCTTTGAATTCGCCTAACATTCTTTAATTCGTTTTTATTATCTGGAATACCACTCGAAAACCAATGCCGAGTATCAACTATAACTCCCGTATAGTCATTCTCCAATCGAGCAATACTTCCAACACCTTGTTGTGCAGCGATATGTGATAACCGTATTGCAGTCAATTGTTTCTTCATCGCTTTAATCCTCGAAAAGTTTTTACTAGGGTGCTATCTTCCACAGTTCGCATCGACGTTTGAACTTCCCAGAGACCATCCCTCATTGAATCATGAATTTTCATCAATGAATTAGAAGCTCTGTCTTTACTATTAAAATGGAGTTGCCTTTTACTTTCTTTGCTTTCCTTTGCATAATGACACCATTCATCGACCAACTCATCTAACATATCTAAAGTAGTTGTTAACTTTATCGATTGTTCTAAATTCTGGAGTTCTGTGCTAAAAGTGCCTTCAATGGCATTCTTTATTCTACCTTTCAAAATTAACACTAATTGCTGAATGTCCTTTCTTGATGCTTGAAATTTATCTGCATCACCATTTTCTGATAAGCCTATATCAGACATCCTTACTGCAATAACTAAAGTAGCGTGGAGAGCTCGTTTCAGAGCTTGGTATGTAAATGGGGTCAGACTGGTTGGCTCAACATAGCGATAGAATGATTCATGGTACGCTCGAAAGTTCTCGTAGTGTGAAAGGCTACTCGTCTGAGATTTATAGTAATTCACAAATACAACGCCTGGTACATCTCCTCGACCGACTCGACTACTTGCTTGAATGTATTCCGAAGTCGTCAACGGCTGACCATTAATAATCATCACAGCTAACCGCTCTACATCAAGACCAACCGAAATCATGTTTGTTGATAGGGCTACATCTATAGCGGACTGACTGTCGCACTCTTGCTCCAATTCAGAGAACGTTTGATTGTTTTTTTCCGCTCCCTGTAATGATGTAAGCGATTTAACGTTAAGAACTCTTTGTAAATTCCTCTTTCTTACAGCAAGTTCATCAGGTGATAAGCTTTCAGAATACTCTAATAATTTTTCTTGAATTGACCGACTTATTGGCCCTCTAAACGAAGCGTCACTCGTAGCAACGCCTTTCAGACTGCCGTGATATATCAACTGCGTCCACCATGCATCTCTATAATCAGGCTTTCCTTCAAAGTGCATTTCTGGAGCTACGGCAATTAAACTTGAAAGAGGCTCTAAAGACTCTCTTTTGGCTTTACTAAAAGCCATATACCCAACATATAGACGACCTGCCTTCTCATTAACAGGGATCGTTTTAGCAAAATATGAGTCGTTATGCTCCAAGCCTGCTGGCGGAAATACAGCCGAAGATTTGCCATATAGAGCTTTAACTTGCTCACTTGCGTTTCGGATGGTTGCAGTTGATGCTATGTATTTAGGGAAAATTCCACGTTTAACTAAAGCAGCTTCGATTCCAACCTCATAGAGACCGACTATTGAGCCTAGCGCCCCCGATATTAAGTGCAGTTCATCTTGAATAATCAATTCGGGCGGGCGTTTACCTTTTCCTCCAAAAAACACTTCAGCCCTAGAATCCCAAGCTAACATTGCAAATTTATCAACAGTTGCCAAAAGCAGAGTTGGCGGACGATCATATAATGCTTCGTCAACTGTTGAACACGGAAGCATTGGCGCTTCACTCGAACCAAACTCACATGAATCATTAGTACATACAAAATCAAAACGGCTATCTGTTGCGACGTAATTACTCTTATCAAACTTAGATTTGCACCAAGGACATGACGTTATACCTAGTTTTTCAAAATTATTATTAACTAATTCTTGCTGCGCTTGATAGAACGTATTTGGCGTACTTTTACTTCCGACCCATAAACCTAATGTGAAAGGAGTATTACCTAAAAGATGTTCTGATTTTCTTCTAAGTAACTCAAGAGCACACACGACTTTTGCGGCACGAACAAACTGCTGCCCCGTCAAAAGTGTTAATGTATAACGCATTATTGCGACAGTACTATCTTGGCTATGGGGATAGACTAAGCGACGATATACAAAAACCATAGCCATAATCCCTAAGTACGCTTCTGTTTTGCCGCCACCAGTAGGGAACCAAATCAGATCGACCAAATCTCTATTAATATCACCATCATCAATAGATGATTTCATGACCATCAAAACAAACGCTAATTGAAACGGCCGCCAATTATACTCTTCAAGTCGTGCTGAACCTTCCCCTGCAGCCATCTGTTTCAACATCGCCGCATTCATAAATGCAAATGAGAGCCTGGCACTTTTACTATTTCGAAGAAGTTCTATGCCTTCAGAAATACGTTTATGTGCCTCATTAGCTCGATTAACTATATTTTCGGCAACTGGCCTCTCATGCAAATCCATTAATGCAATCGTAGTATGTTGTTTGTCAATCCAATTATGGTAGTCATCTGCAAATTTAGTAAGGTCATTTAATACATTAAGATCTTTATGACAACTTGATAAGTACTTAAAGTTTAGATGCCTTGTCTCTGATCCTGCCGTATTGGCAGTTACACTAGGAACTTCAACTTTTGGCATAAAATTGGATTTTATAACTCTGTAGTGGTTTTCAACAGACCAGTCAACACCTACAGCATGCCCAATTGCATAGCTCTTTACATTTTTATATCGAAGCTCAAGTTCTTTTTCCTCTTCAGTCAGGAGCGAAAAGTCCTTTTGGGGATAACTCTGCACATCCCCTTTTAGTACAGTACAGCTTAAGTTCACATCAAAAAGAGTGCTTTTAGCCATTCTACTATCATTTTTTTCGGTATTCGCAACAACTTGCCGATTAGCTAAAGTAACAGTAACGATGAATCCATCCTGAAAAGATCTCCAAGTTACATATACTTTTCCTCTAAATTCATTAGGAACCGACGTCGGAAAGATATCTGTTTCGGCTTGAAAATAACTTTTCGTAGATGGTTTATAAACATCAAGAGAACCTTGATTACTATCCTTCGAAGTTTTTAACCATCGAAGTTTAGATGAAGTATCTGGATTTTCTTCAAAATAAGTGGCTGAATATTCGATTGAAAGTTGAATTTCACTCCCAATAACATAAAATGAAAAACCTGCAGAAGATGGAGCAGTGCTTGAGGCAACACTGTTTCTTTCTTTGCTTAAGTCACTCTTTCTAAGTTCTGGTAATGGTCGAAGCAACCCTATATGAAATAAGTTCAATGGATTTTGATTAACTCCTTCATCCATTGTTCGGATCAAGTTGTTTTCAACAAAGCTAACAAAACCATTTCTTTCATCTGCAAAATTCACATAATCCTCACATAGCTAATAAATTCTGGGAAAAAACTAATCTAGACAAATCTTCAAATAATCAATACTTATTAGATAATTAGCTTACTGTACATCCAAACGATTCAATAACTCACTAGTCAATTGATTTAAAACAGATAATACTTCTATTGTTGAGGACTAACTGCTATCCCAAGTAAGGATAACCGTAATATATTCAATGTGTATACGTTTGACTTTGAGTACGATCAACCACATAAAACAAAAAATTATAACTTATTGTTTCCGACTCAATTTGTCGATACCGAAAAAACTAGATTTGGCTAGAAAGCCTTAGAACAGACAAGAGGATAAGAATAACGAAAAAGCCCCAGCATTTCTGCTAGGGCTTAAAATGTGGCGGTGAGTGAGAGATTCGAACTCTCGGTACGTCAAACCAGAGGTTTGGTATTGTCGCCGTACACAAATCAAAGACTTAAATACTGAATTAAACTACATAATTAGTTATTTGTAGTACTTAGTGTATGCTCTATCTTATTTAAAATAAAGTTATTAATCAAAATTATAATATAACACTTCCCCCTTTTAACAGTCACGCACAAACCCTGTTCATGCATACTGTTAACGGTCATTTTTATTTTAAGTGTATACATAATACGCTCATAATATTTGTGCCTCCGCGTCACAAAAATAAATCCTAATGCATACTATCTTAATATCAATCAATATTGGTTGGTATTTAATTTAAATTTAATACAGGAGAAACTCTTATTTCTAATTACCCAAATAAGCATTTACGCTATGTAGCCATGCCTATACCACTATTAAAGATAAATACAATAAAGTCAGTAGATAAAGTATTGTATTCCGTAATGATGAACGACTATCCTTTCTATTTAAAAGAGAGAGGTGTGTATCAACCTGCAATTAGCATATTAGCAAGAGATACAGGCTCTTCAGAAAGTACAATTAAACGCTCTCTATCATCATTAGAAGATTTAGGTTATATATCTGCAATTTCAAAAAAAACTGGATGCGTTACTATATGGCAGGTATATGAAGTTGATAAAGATGGGCTACCAAAAACGGTTGAAGATGTTATAACTGATAGAATAGAATCCATCACAGGAATAAAATCAAGTACAAGTCAGTATATGGCTACATTAAACAATGATACAAGTTCAGGAACTGCCACTTTACCTCAATACTGGGAACCTGAAGATATAGAAGAATCCCCATTTTAATCATCATTTCATTTTGACACAGGACCTTAGGTCATAACGACCTAAGAACCTAGTTCATAGTGCACTACATACTATCCTCTATTCTACCCTCTTACTATCTTATTTAGATTAATACTGTAATAAGAGATAGAATATAAGATTAGACATCTTTCAGTAACGTTTCTTAAAATAATCGAGGCAATTGTATATATAACTACCTAATTATAAAATTAATTAATAAATCCATTATCCATCATACTAGATATGATAATTCTACCTATTTTATCGCTATCACTCTCTTCTAATATTGATAGAACACTTGGTACTTGACGAGCATTATAACCGCCCAATTTAACATCAAATGCAGCTCGATAAACAATTCCAGCATTATTAACCAACTCTACTTTAACCTTACTTACACTATAAGTTGATACATTATTATCGCATGTAATCGAACCTAAATTATTATAGCACTCTTGACCATAATCATTTTCTCCATGAGCTACATTTAAATTAACTCTTAATACATATTCAGAAGAATTACCTTTTAACTCTCTTTGTATAACTTTTTCACCATCCAAAGCATAGTCACCAGATTTCCCAACAATATTATAGTTTTTAATTTCACCTTTTATTTTTAACTCCATCTTACGTGATTTATCCAAACTAGAACCCGAAACTATCAATAAAATAGTATCAGATTGCTCTATTTTAATGTTTTGGTACTTCTTACTAATGAAATTATTAATAGTTTTATCTTGCTTCATGGGATACTGACTTCTATCAGTATTCATTGGCGTACACCCACTTAAAGCAAGTACGGCGATTCCAAACAGTATGTTTACCTTCTTCAACCCGTTAACCCACATAGATATATAAACCTTATTCATAACATCTCCATCCAAGATTAAAAGTGCTCCGCACGCAGAACAAAAAGAACTACTTTAACACCTACACTTTGCTCTACAACCAGAGCAAAGATTGTTGACATAAAAATGACAAAGGCCAATATTGTAGGTGCTCAAATCAGAGCAATAAGAAAAGAAAAAAAATTAACTCAAGAGCAGTTAACTGCTAGATGTAATCTTGAGGGGTTTGACATAAGTAGAGGAACATTGGCGAAGATTGAAGCAGGCATAAGACAGGTTATTGATATTGAGGTAGTATTAATATCTAAAGCTTTAAATATTAATATTGATAAATTATTCAACGTTAAAGGCTAACTACAATTTAAGTAGTTAGCCTAGTTTCAATCACTTTTTACGGACTGGAATTTTAAACATCCCACCATTTTTACGAGTAATTCGTTTACCGTTCACAGTAATATATGGTCTGAAAATATATTCTACATTTTCATCTTGTTGCGAATTATTAATATTCATTTTTTAAGTATCCTACATTTGGTCTACCTCAAAAATGTTGACAAGACACTATATAAAGTCATATGCTCAACAAACTTGAGGCAAACTTTTGATTAAAGTACAAGGACTGCAATCCTTGAGCTAAAAGTAATTTCTCTTAAAGGCTTAGGAAACTGCAATTTCTTAAGCCTTTTCCTTACGTACTCCTTTAAACTTCTCCCCATCCATTTTAATATCCATGATACGCCCAGTCTTCGTATCTCTTTTAGCCCAAAGGCCTGATGGTGTTTGAAATTGAGAGCGGCCTTTTACAGCGCCAATTCTTTTCCCATCACCGTACGGTGCATTTTTAGCCATAACACTTTCCTTTATCAATTAATAAAATCCAACTACATACAGTAGTCACATATACCTTTCATCAAGATATAGAACAATAATACACCTATTAAATGCATGGTCAACGAATAAATTGAAATAAATCGAAAAAATACATATCAAAATGATACGTATGATTTGATTTTAGCAACAAACCCCCTATAATAATTATAGTTATCTTATCGAGTTTATATCTTATGACAGCCCCATTAACCTATTCAGAACTTCAAGCTACAATTGGCGCAAACGCTGAAAGAATGGCGTTTATCGATTTTCGCCTTAAGTTTACAGGACAAGTAAAACGCATAGATTTAAATCAAGCATTTAATTTAGCTGATGCTGCATCCTCTCGAATGCTATCTATATACAAGGAGTTAAGACCTAAAAATATAGTTCATGATAAAGCTAAAAAAGTTAACGTTATTAATGCAGATACTTTTTCGCCATTAGTAGACCTAAAAGCAGATACGGCGTTAAACATGCTTGCGCATGGGTTTGATAAAAGTAAATTAATTGATAATCCGAGCCTACCCTATGCAAGAATAGGAATGACCACTTCTAATGTTTTAGATGTTGAGGATGTATCACAAATAACGCGAGCGATAAGTGGAGAGCATGCTGTCACTTGTAACTATATATCAGCAAGAAGCCCTAAACATGAGCAACGAACACTTGTTCCCTTATCAATTTTTTTTGACGGTCGCACTTGGATGTTTAGAGCGTATGACCGCAGTCAAAAAGACTCTGACCCAACAAAAAGTAGTTTTAAGAACTTTACATTTTGTAGAGCAAAAAATATAGCAATCCCAGAGGGCGACAATAAACTCCGTCACCCATATGAAGAAATAAAAGATGATTCTGCGTGGAACTTATCTCTACCATTACTTCTTCAATTACACCCAAAACTAACAAGTGAAAGTGAAAAAGCAGCCATTAGAACCGATTTTGGAATCCCTGCCGACCAAGATGAACTTATTCTTACAGAAAAGGCTGCTTTTCTATTTCTTTTAGCAAAACAATGGCACATTGACACTAAAGAAAACGAAAATGACGAATCCTATTACAAATTTAAACTAAAAAATCTTGAAATGATTCGCCCGTATCTATAATTTTTTCGACAGGCTACTAACTTTGCTAGTAGCCTACTTCAATACAAGCCATTCCAATACATTAACCTTATTCGCATATATAAAACCACCAAGATACACTTGACCTGTAGTTAGTTTACCTACACTGTGTCCCATCAATGCCCCGATGAGTTCTTCTTTCACTCCATAGTTGAAAAGTTTAGTAATTACGTAGTGCCTAAATGAATGAAAACTTACATCTTTTAAGTTTAGTTCTTCACGACACAACTTACTAAACCACTTACTAGGTGTGTTTGTATAACCATTGCTTTCATTAAATGGTAAGTCTGGAAAGAGTCTTTCATGTACTTCTTTGCTTTTAAGTAAAGGAAGTAAAAGCTCTT
The DNA here is from genome assembly GCF_009727955.1 of Aliivibrio fischeri. Taxonomy (GTDB): domain Bacteria; phylum Pseudomonadota; class Gammaproteobacteria; order Enterobacterales; family Vibrionaceae; genus Aliivibrio; species Aliivibrio fischeri_A. Next base: position 1,052,786 of record NZ_WOBR01000004.1, read on the forward strand.
TTAAGTGGTGGGTTACTGGTATATCCCTATGACTTGCTACGTTCTTTAGCTTTTTATCTTCTGAATCAGTATTAATTGATAAATAAGGTTCATTAGTAAAATGAATATCTCCTACCCTTAATTGGGCAAGTTCATTTAATCTACAACCTGTTAGCAACGCCATTCTAGGTAAATAATACTTCCATAACTCACCCTGTGACTCTGTAACATCATCACAGTAGTGCTTAGTCTTATTAAGAATCAATGTAACTTCTTTATCAGTAAAGGCTCTACGAGGTCTTACAGGCTGTTTATTAGCCTTCATCTTAAACCATTCACTATCAACATCTATCGAAGCCTTTTTAAAGCAACTAGATAATAACTTTAACTTTTTCTTTAGCGTTGTATCACTACAGGTTTGAGTCTCTTTCCATTTATCAATATGCACCTGATTAAGCGATGTAACTGAAAGAGTTTTACTGGATAAGGAATCAAGAAAGGAGCCCCAACAGCTTAGATATTCTTTACGGCTCTTAATTGATAACTCAGATAAAAGGCTTTCCATCTCAATAGATATAAGGGTTTTAGCCTCTCTTTTCTGCCTTCCAGAGAATTCAGAATACACTACCTTTACATCTTCAAGAGTTGGGGATGATAGAGATAAAATTTTAATAGCTAAATCAGAAGCCATGCTAACCGCTTGCAAATAATCTCTTGTTTTTAAGCTTAGTGTTGGTTGATGTTGAATTGAGCCTACTCTAATATTCCAACGGAATGCGTATACTCCAGTGCGACTTTTAATTAGATATAGCGCTTTACGTGATGAGAGTCTTTGGTTTGACAACATGTGTTAGCTCCAGTGTATGCTGTAGCTAAATTCAGTGTCTTATAGATACGAAAAAGCCCCGAATAATCAGGGCTTTAAAATGTGGCGGTGAGTGAGAGATTCGAACTCTCGGTACGTTGCCGTACACACACTTTCCAGGCGTGCTCCTTCAGCCACTCGGACAACTCACCGAATTGTTGTTCTTTTTGAAACAACGAGCGCTAATTTAATGATTTAGCCTCTAGGGGTCAAGGAGTTTCTTGCAGAATCTCAATTGGTTGCTTCATTTTTACACGTCTTGCTCGTGTTATAAACAAAAAAGCCAACATAATTATATGCTGGCTCTATCTGTAACATAAAAGTTTATACTTACGCTTGTGGTGTGTAATAACCAGGGACTTTAAATGCTTTACGGCAAGCATCTAAAAAGTAACCATAAAACACACCCATTACACATGAGACAACAACGTTACTTGAAACAGCAGTAATGATTTGCTCTGGTGTTGCCCCCACGACTAATAAAATCATAGCGTAAGCTGGCGACTGGAATGTCACATACGCAACTAAGTCTGCAATATTCTTCATGAATTTACTCGGTGATATACGAGCACCTTGACGAAGCATAAAATCACGAAAAACCCCATAAGGCCATGCGATTGCGATGTTAACTGGTATGGAAAGAGTTCGAGAAGCCAACGACTGCTCAAATGTCATTCCTGAAATTAATATTTCAATAAACATGCCCGTAATAAAACAAAAAACCACCATTGCAAATGTATCAGCCGCAGCATTGCGGATATTAAATGGCCCTTTCTTAGACATTAACTTACTCTCTCCAACACACAAATATCAGACTAATGGACTGGATGATGAAATACATCCAGTGGAATGAACTAGACAGGTAGATCTGACTAGCAATTATGGCTATTAGACCACAATGTATACAGAATTAGATACTGAAGTTGAAACTATGTAGTAAATTTACAGCTACTTTTACGTTCAAAATCAGTTTGATCAACTACTTGGCAGTATAGGTAATAAAATTACATACAAAATTGCTACATAATTTCATTTCAGACAAGGCAAAAACTTCTTGGTACAATAGTAAAAAATTGAATGGAATGAGAACACTATGTCTTTATCACTTACGACAATTCTTTCAAACCCTGAATTAGAAAATAAGCTGCTTACTGAAGCGCAAACTCAAGGTTTTATTGCCGCTATGGCAGCAGCCCCTAATCTGATTAATCCAAATGAATGGTTAGCTTTTTTATGGGGTGGTGAAGAAACTTCTCCATTTACTAATGCAGAAGATCTAGAAGCTTATGCGAACATCGTTGTTAACTTATGGAATGATTATCGTGAAGCGTTTTTATCTGGCACATGGCAATGGCCTGAAGAGTGTAAATTAGATGATGAAGAAATCGTTACTTCTGAAACTCGTCAATTTTCAGAAGGTCTATTACAAGGCTGGCAATTAACTCGTGATGATTGGGAAACCTTAATGCCAGAAGAAAGTGAAAACAACGCGCTACTTGGTGGTGTATTACTTTCTATTAGCATGCTTTTTGACCCAGAGACAGCGCTATCTGCATTAGAAGAGCAAGGTATCGAAGGTTTAGGTGAATTCACTGAAATTTACAATGCTGTACCTATGATGCTATCAGGATTAACCATGCGTGGTTATGAACTTGCAGAAGCAGAAGCAAGTCGCGACGAATAAATAAAGCCCAAAAATAAAATAAAAAAATGGCGACCAATATGGTCGCCATTTTTATATCCGCAATACCCTACCTCTTATAAATAACCGGCTTATCGATTAAATACCTGCCATGGCGCAAAGTGGTAAATATCATTTTTATTTCAACGTATCATTCACTTCATCAAATAACACTCACTCGGAATTGGATGCCATTTATTTTTGGAACTAAACCATGATATTAAGCGACTTTAAACACACCGATATATTTCAAATTTTAAAAGTCTCTAAAGAGCTCATTATTTCAATAACAACATTTACGATTAAGTTAAGTCTATTTGCATTTCGTCTTTTAGCTTGGACTGCCAAATCTACTTATAACTACGTTATGAAATAAAACATTCAACTCACCAAGTAAATTTACTTATTAATTATTGGAATTTTAAAATGAAACGTATCTTTGTAAAAACAGCTGGCATTATCCTTCTTGCATCAACATTAACAGGCTGCATTGGGAGTAATGCTGTTACTGGAAAAGTAATGAAATTTAATGTAGAGGTTGTAGATAATCGATATGCGAGAGCTGGTGTTAACTTACTTCTTGCTCCAGTGTATGGCATTACCAGTGCTGTTGATTACACTCTATTTAACTCATTAGAATTCTGGACAGGAACAAACCCTTTAAACGGTAATTCACATATTTTTGATTCAAAAGTAGACACACAGTTTAAAGTAAATGACGAATTAGACCCATCATTAAGAGATGCGCCTATCGCACCAATTACGAATAATAGAAAGATTAAAACAGGTGAAATGAAAGCCATTGATGAAAATACCATTCAAATGGATATCGTATATAACAATGGCGATACCGGCATTCTGACAGGCGTTCGTGATGGTGAAAAAGTTAATTACTATATTGATGATGAACTGATATCGCAGACTACAATATCTCAATTAAAAACACTTAAAGAAGAAAGTGTTTAATTAATAACTAAGCCCCGTAACCTATATAAATTAATACGGGGCTTTATCATTAATTTTAACGAGATTGACTTAAGTGACTACTCACTAAGCTTGCAACCATTATCGCCAAATAGAACCCACCTAAGATTGATTCAATAAAAACAAAGAATCTTGGAATAGGCAATATTGGTGAAATATCACCATAACCCACAGTGGTTAATGTGATAAAACTGAAATATATCGCATCAAACAGATTATCCATCCAAGGTTTAGGCTCTATTCCATTAAATGAATCAGGAAAAAGCTCTATTTGAATGAGATAAATAATTGCCCAAGAAACGCCTAATAATAAATAAACGCAAATGGAACCCACAATTTGATTACGGCTGACATTATCAGGCAACATTACCTGCTTTAAAGCAGTATAAGTATGAGACAATAAAAAAAATAAGAGTGCTCCTAAGGTAATCAAAGACAGATCATACCCTTCTAAGAAAGACAATCCTCCAGATATTGAAGCGATACTTAATAAAAAACCATACCAAGTTCTATACAGTGCTTGCTTACGATTGACACCAACAATAGACACTGCCAAACAAATAATGATCAAAGCTAATACGGTTTTCTGTCCACCACTGAAAAGTTGCTGCATAACAGCACTCATAAATAGCAAACCCAGTAGAGCAAAAAACAAAAAATAGAAATTATCGTCGGCAGACACTTTTTTCATTGTTATTTCCCTGCCGATTCATTATCTAACCAAACCATAAATAATTGATAAGTTAGACTTAAAATTACTGCACCGACAAATAAACCAACAATACCTGACATTGCCATTCCACCTAACGCACCAAGTAAAATAACCAGCATCGGCGTCTCTGAACCACGGCTAAGTAGCATTGGTTTTAATATCGCATCACTACCGCTAACCACAATACACCATATAAGAAAAAGAACGGCAGTTGTTGTGGTATCAACACTAAAGACATAAAGAATGACGGGCAATAGAGCAAGAATGGGTGGGAGTTGAATAATGGCAATAAGCATAACAAGCAGCATCCATAACCCAATGGCAGGAACACCAACGAAAGCCATACCTAAGCCCGCCATTACCGATTGAATCACAGCGACCCCAATAACACCTTGAACAACACTTCTTACGGTTGTTTTAGATAAGGTTGTTAATGCCTCACCATGTTCACCGGTTAAGCGATTTGCGACTAATACAAAAGCACGTTCACACTTATCTGCATTTGCCATAAAAGCACCAGCAATGATGGTCGAGATAATAAACTGAATAAAGCCGCCACCTAATGAACCAACAATCGACGCCAATTTGCCAACAATGGCTTTTACCTCTTCCCCATATTTAAGTAAAACACTTTCTAAGTTTGAAGACGCATGAATACCAAAAGCATACGCCTTATCGCCTATTAATGGCCACTCTTTAACGTTTATACTGGGTTTAGGTATGGATATAGTGCCATTTTGATAGCCTGCCACTAATTCTGAACCACTGGTATATAACCCCGTAGAGAGTGCAACTAAAGGAATAACCAGAAGAACCACACCAATAAAGGCTAAACCTGCGCTAACCTTGCCTTTTGAAATTCCAAATTTATTATGCCCCCAAGTGACGATTGGGTATAAAGCGGTGGCGATGATCCCTCCCCACACAACCAACAGCATAAATGGTTTTAAAATAGAAAAGCACCAAAACACCAAAATAGCGATCGCTGATATTTTAATAAATGCGTCTATTGCCTTATTCGAAAAATCATTTTCTAATTTCATAAACAATCCTTGTTCGTAATGAAAACTATGGCTGCATTTTTAAAAACGCCCATTGTCGTGTTTCTAAAAAGAAAGAAACGATAATCATATAAATACCAATCATAAACAGTTGAAAGATACGTATAAACATATTGCTATCGATATCACCAGAACTCATTAATGTACTTCCTAACAATACAAGTACAGTACTAAAAGCCGTAGCATAAACTGGAGCTTTTGCTGGTTTTGTATAGATTTGAGTTGCCATTATCAAAGCAATTAATGAAATAAATAGCGTATAAAATAAAATATTAGGTGCGAGGCTTAACACTGAAAAAACACCGATCGCCAAAGCACCGCCAATACTATTGGCGATAATCAAAAATGCGCTCAATTTAACTGATTTCTCACCTGTAATCATTAAAGATAACAAGGCGATAAACATCATAGTTAATAGAGCCTCTGATATTTGAAAAATGAAGAAAAAGCAAACGACGGGAAACGAAATAATCATCGCTCTAAATGCTGCATACCATCGCTGTTGCTTGGATAATGGTGAAGGTTGATACCCAGAAAAAGAGGATTCTTTCTCAGGAAAATAAATATGAACTAAAGCAAAAATAATAACCGCCACAACCCCCGAGCTTGCTAAACCTGTCGCAAGAAAAACCGACATACCCGGATTGGATATCGCCATAAACGGAAGCATTAATATGGCAATAATCAATATGGTTGCAAACAAATTCCATTTAGGATCCGTAAACAAATAGTATCCCCACAACATCATAATCCCGACCAAAATAAGCATTGGAATTGGGTATTGAGTTATCCCATTTGATAGCAACAAACCAAGCACCATGGTAACGACCATAGCGATGGTTAATTCATATAAAGTTTCTTTATTTAACTCAGGTTTATCAATCAGAAACTTAGCCACAAAAACAGGGGCAACGAAGGCTAATGGCCAATCTATTAGTGCAGCAAGAAATACGGCAAGACCTACCCCTACCGTATATCTCAGTATCTTAGTTTGAATTCGAGTATCTTCAATGACGTTATCTGACATAAGACATCAAGCTCACAAAGCGGATCCACAGTTTGCCTATCGTATTAAAAATAACGTTATCACCACTATACACAATTACATCCGCTTGCCCGCCGATACGCAATTGTCCTGTTGTTTGTGAATGATCAAACTCAATGGCAATTGGTAGCATCTGAGTTTGGCGTAACCATCCAGTTTGATTATTCGCTTGAGCTAACTTGCCCGCTTGATTGCTTTGCCCCCAATCAACGCCCCAATCAACGCTGCTTACCGTACCTTGAATCACTTTGCCTGGAGCAAAATCCAATGCGATTTCAACTTTATCGCCCGGTTGAATATTTCCTAAGCTATTTTCTCTAAAATACGCTTCAATCCAAATACTTTCCGTTGAAACAAACGTCATGATTGGCTGACCAGCAGAAGCATAAAACCCTTCAGATAAACTAAAATTAGACACTCCGCCATCAGTAGGCGCTTTAATTTCCGTTCTCTCTAAATTAATTTGAGCTTGCTCTAATGCCAACAACGCAGCTTTAATCTGACTGTTTTCAGCACCATCAGCACCCAATTGTTTCTTCGATTTTTCGAGATCAGCTTGAGCATTAACAACATTCGCTTTTGCTGTAGCTAATGCCGCTCGTGCTTTATCTGCATCAGATTTAGATACAACACCACGCTCTGCCATTTCAAGAATACGATTAGATTGAAGTCGCGTATTTTCCAATTCAACATTTGCGCTAGTTAATCTTGCTTGAGATGAAGCAATCACCGCAGTTTGAGCCCCTACATTTTGCCCTGCAATTTCTAAACTTTGTTCTGCTTGTTTTAATGCGATTTCATAATCAACAGGATTTAATTTAGCAAGTACATCGCCTTCTTTAATTAGTTGATTGGGTTGAACTAAAATATCTAAAACTTGCCCAGAGACTTCAGGCTTTATAGGAACGACATAGCCCTTTACTCGGGCATTATCGGTTAAAGGAATAATGCGATCAGAAATAATGCTAAATAACAGTAGAGCAGCAACCGTAATTAACAAATAATTCGTAATTTTTCGAACCTTATTTTTTTTAGGAGCGTTATTTTCTTGTGAGGTATTTTCACTCTCTTCTTTTGGTGCTTTTATTTCTTCTGTCATACCGTTACCTACCGCTATTGGAATCCATTCCTAAACTATATTTATAGTCGCTATTTGAAAAAAATCGAGAAACTTATATAGAAAATACTTATTATTTAATTAGTTATTTATATAAGATCTAATACTCATCAATATACAACAGTACAGCAATATTGTGTTGTGTGTCGCAAATTGAACTAAAAGATAAAAATATCAGCAAATAGAGAATGATTACTTACCATTTTACGCCAATACTTATTATTCGTTTTACATAGAATGAGTTATTTATGCCGTCTTCTAACACAGCACCATTACCAATGATCCGTACGGGTTATACAAAAATTCTTATTGATGTGTTTGCAAAGCACGGAATAAATACTCAAGAACTGTTACGTGACTCTGGACTGCCTCCAGACCTGTTTAATACCGATAAAGACTATTTACCAACTGAGCCCGTAAAACGTTTGATCTATTTACTCTCATCTCAAGTTGGTATTAACAATTTTAGTGAACTTTTACGGTTAGCTTTCCGACAACGCATTATTCCGCAAATACTCAAACAATTTAGTGAAGCGGTTACCGTTAAAGAGGCGCTTGAAAAAGCAAGTGATGTATTTAAGAGTGACTCACCGGGAAGCTCAATTTCATTTGAAGAAGAATACAATAAACACTGGTTTTGTCGATCTACACCTTATGAAAACAGTGTTTACTTTTTGTGGAGCGAAGTGTTTGCCGTTTTATATATCATAGAACTCATTCAGGCATTAACCAAAACGAATTGGTTCCCTCAACAAATCCGAATTCAACACAACGATGCCGACGCTTTATTGTCTTCATTAAATAGCAAGACCCAATTGTTTATTGGTCAGCATACTACAGCCGTTTTGATTGATGACGATATACTGCACAAAGAAATCCATATATCGCATTCCGATACCGAACAAAAGCAACCATTAGTTGAATGGCACTCTAGCTTTAGTGACAGTGTATTTACCGCTTTACTACCTTATGTGAGAGAGCATTCTTTAACGGTTAATCAAGCTGCAAAACTGCTAAATATGACCTCAAGAACATTTCAACGACGCTTAAAAGAAGAACGCACATCATTTAGACAAATAAAAGAAAGTCTTATGCTATCTGTCTCTTGTGAGCTTATGGAGGAGGGGCATTCGCTAACCCATATATCAAACCAACTTGGTTATAATAATATCTCGCATTTTTCACGAGCATTTAAACGGATCAGCGGATTAACCCCTAAGTTATATAAGAAGACCATTCTTGGTCTACAAAATTAACAACTCATGCGAATTGCTTATAGCGTATTTTTGTACACCACTCCATCTTTCATGATGAGCTTTTGTGTTTCAGTATTAGTAACACATGACACGCCATTCAAAGGATTCCCTTCAATGATAAGTAAGTCAGCATAAGCCCCTTCAGTAATTTGACCTAGCTTGCCTTCTTGGTATGGATGCTTGTATGTTGACATCTCAAACAAACGTCCACAATTCGATGTCACCATTTTAAGAGCAGTCAATGAATCAAATACCGTCTCAATAGCTTGAAGTTCTTCTGACTGTGTTTTATGGACATCAAGCGTGCCTACACAATCGGTACCAAAACAAATATTTTGGATATCGTACTTTTTAATTAACTCTGCTGACTTAAACATCGCTTTACCTACTCGCTCTGTTTTTTGGTATAAAGTTTCACTACCAAGTGGGATTTTTCGTTCAGCAATCAGTGATGACGTAAAGTACGATGGAATAACAAAGATCCCTTTATCTTTAATCGTTTTAGCAATGTCATCATCCATAATAGTGGCATGCTCAAAAGACATAACACCCGCTTCCGCAGCTCTTCTCATGGCATCAGCAGTATGAATATGCGCAGCGACATAAGTACCATAATCGGATGCGGCTTCAACCGCTGCTTTCATTTCATCTAATGTGTATTGAATCGTATCAAGTGGATCAAATGTCGATGAAGCGCCACCACCAGCCATCATTTTAATTTGCGATGCGCCCATAAATAACTGCTCACGTACCGCTCTAAGCACTTCTGAGCGGCCATCTGCTACTTTAAATGCGCCCGTTTTCATTATTGGAGAATCTTCATGACTACCAGTACGTTCTTGTGCTTGGTTTTGACGATAATCAGAATGACCGCAAGTTTGTGAAATAGCCGCTTGAGAAGGCAGAATTCTAGGACCTGTTGCATAACCATTATCGATACAATTTTTAAGCCCTAGCGTATTGCCCGCGACGTCACGAACCGTTGTAAAGCCACGCATTAACATGCCTTCAGCCACTTTTGCAGAGCGAATTGCGACTTCTTCTCTGGTCATCTTATCAAGTTCATGAAAAGGTGCAGACATCGTTATATGAACGTGTGCATCCATAAGACCCGGCATCACTGTACCACCTTTAGCATCAATAATTTCGCTTGCTAAAGATAAGTCAACATCACCAATTTGAGTGATCACATTATTTTCAATTAGCAAAGACACATTTTCTTGTAATTGATTATCTACGCCATTAAATACGTTTGCATTAGTTATTACTGTAGTCATATTTTTCTCTCTTTAATTTTGTGGGGACAGAGAGATAATAGGTCAAATTTGATGCAGAGAATTGCCATTTGACGACACAGATAATATTACCTAATAGTACCACCTGGCATAGTCATTCTTTTCTTATAGAAAAACTCTTGCTCGTATTCCAAACACCCACGCACTACTCTCATTAGAAAGCGCAGGATTGTTTATGTACTGAATATCTGGGGTGATCTGAAAATTATCCCCTATTTGCATGTTGTAATATAACTCAGCCGTAGTTTGATACTTTTCAGCTCCCATAAATTTTTGCAATGTATCGCTGTTGGTTTCAGACCAGTTAACAGCAAAACCTAAATTATTATTACCAGTACCGAGTCCAAAGTACCCAACACCGACACTTAACGATTTATCGAATAAGGCAACATCTCCTTCAGATATACCACCACGAACAAAAGGCATAAATTGAGCAGTAACAAACTGACTCCATGAAAAGTTAACACCTTGTCCACTCTCACCGCCAATAACGCTTCCATCAGATAACACCGTTGATGATAAACTGTGTCTTGATCCTTCATCAAAATGCCACAAGGTTACATGAAAATTGTCGGTATAAATTTGGCCTTGTGAATCAGCCCACCCTAACTCAAGGGTTTTAAAATAAGTGCTGTCATGAAAGGCTGTATCAAACCCTTCAAAAATATCATCAGACTTCCCTTTTGCATCTGCAATGCCAGCAACGACATAAAAATTATCTGTGACCATATGCCCGGCAGAAATAGCTAAGATACCATCGTCAGGTAAACCCATGACCCCAGCCCCTGTACTAAATGCTAAATTTGTAAACCCAGTCCACGGACTCGCCAAAGCATATGCATCTACATAATCAGTCACATCTTGCCAACCAATGATCAGCGATGTTTTTCCATTATTGAATTTTTGTTTCCAGTGTAGATTAGTAATCCTTGTTCCTTGATCGTTATAAGCGGGGGCTATCATTCCCACATAACCTAACCCCTCTGGGCCATTACTAATATCATCAATGAAAGCCATGTTTTTAGGTGGTGTTGAACTGTAAGCATGCCTATGCTCGACCTTCCAAACAATGCCACCAGTATCCTCTGTGCCATTACCAACTAAATGCCAAGCCCCATAAAACCGCGCAATACCGGATGAACGATCAATGCTATTTCCTTGAGAACCATTAGGAGAAGAAAGACCTAATGCCAAATAATCAATGCCAAAAGTGATGCCTTTATTCGATAGTTCTTCTCGCCAGTGTGCTTTTAGAGACGATTTACTTTCAATGGTATTTTCTACAGAGTCGGGGCTTTCGAAATTTGCAGCAAACGTAAAAGGTGAAGTTAACGCCGTGATCAATAAACTATTTTTTATCATATTATTATTACTCAATGTCATCTCCTAGTTTATTAAATTTCGGGTTCATAATAATCTTCAATCAACGATGCATTCATTTCATATCCCATTGTGATATTACTTTGACCATCCACTAAAAATACTTCTTCCGTCACTTTTTTCGAATGAAAATCACCCTCAATCCAAACTGGATATTGCACATTTTGCACAGTAAAGCCTTCTGGATATGAAACTCGAACAATTTGATTTGCAGGTGGCGGAGGCATATGAATGCAAGCTCCTGCTACGGGGACTAATAAAAACTCGGTTGTTTTTAAACCGTCAAACTCAATAGGGACAATGAACCCTGGCATACGTACTTTTTTTCCATCGTATTCTTGAGTTATTGCTTCTGCATTCTTTTGCTTTGCTGTCATGTATGCTTGTCTTGCAGCAATCGCCTCTGTTGCATTAACCCCCTCTTTTTTAAGTTGATTCATTAGTTCTAAACGCTGCTCTTCTGCTTTTTCTGTAGCATCATTCTGTAATATTAAAATTTGCTTAAGAGTCAGTTTTTGTTGGTCAGTTAATTCCGGTAAACGTACATTAACTTCAGTTTGTTTGATGGCTAATTCCTGCCACTTTAATTCAATTAGTTCGTTACTCATTGAATAAAAAGGAATACATAGCATCAATAACAAGATAATTTTTTTCATTATGGATCCTTATAACTAGCCTACATTAAGTAGGCTATACAAAAAGGTTCATCAACGGCTACAACGTATTTTTGTAAATCTTGCCGTCTTTCATGATAACTTTAATCGTATCAAGTGCAGGATCTCGCTCTTTCGCATCAAACCACTTTTCATTAGCGCCAAGCACAGATAAGTCTTCAAGAGGATTACCATCTACCACCAATAAATCAGCATAAGCACCCACTTCAACTACACCTAATTTACCTTCAGGATACGGATCCATCACTCCTGATAATTTCACAATTTCACCATTTACAGATGTCATGCCTTTAAGAGTATAAAAATTGCCTAGCTCTTTCCCTGCAAGATAAATTGTATGGTCAGTTTGTTTAATACATGAGGTAACATCTCCAACACAATCGGTATGGAATCCCCATTTCGGTTGGTACTTTTTCACATTAGAAATATAGTTTTTGAATGCTTTGGTTGCTGATTCAGCTTTGCGTTTTGATGCAGGATTACTATTGATCGCTTCAATTTGACTCAAGTAAGGAGAAAATGCCGTCATATTCGTTGTGATATATGCACCCTTCTCTTTCATTTTTTTATTAATTTCACCATCAAACATAAAGCCATGCTCAATGGTCTTAACACCCGCATCTAGATTACGTAGAATCGCCTTTTTACTGTAAGCATGTGACATTACATACGAGCCATAAGCATCCGCAACCTCTACTGCTGCACCAATTTCTTCTGCTGACATTGCATTCAATTGCCACGGGTCAAACGATGAAGCAACACCACCGGAAGACATGATTTTGAGCTGAGAGTTACCCTGTTTAAAGTTTTGGCGAGCTGCCGATTTAATTTCACCTACAGTGTCTGTATTCACACTCACATTACTGCGGCTCATTGATGTTTGGGGTCCATTAATATGTTGATTTGGCGTGGTTAAATTACTGAAATCCGCATGAGAACCCGTTGGCCCAATAAAAGCACCAGAAGTATATAAACGAGGTCCTTCAAGCATGCCTGAATCAATGGTTTTACGTAGACCCGTATTTAAGCCACCAGCATCTCGCCATGTAGTAAAACCAGACTGAAATGCTGCATTCGCATTTACGGTTGCTCTAGATGCTAATTCTTCAATCGTTCTATTATTTTCATGATCATTTAATGTTCCGGCATTCAATAAAAGGTGACCATGGCCTTCAATTAAACCTGGCATTAATGTTTTACCTTCGCCATTAATTACTAATGCATCACCTGCCTCAATCGGTTTGGCTGAAATGGCTTTAATTAAATTATTTTCAACCAAAACATAATGATCTTCATATAATTTATTTTTCGTTCCATTAAAGATATCTACATTCGTAAACAGGGTTGATGATGCCGAAGCAGAAAAAACAGCGCCACATGACAAAGCAATGACACTAAACCTTAAAGCATTTTTCATAAATAAATTCCTTAGTATGTAAATGATTCCCTTACATTTGCATTCAGATTCAAAGTACTAAAATATACAGCAGCAAAATAAAACATAATGCAAACATAATAGAGACTAGTTGGTAACATAAAGGAATTCAATACGATTTAATTGCCATTTGACGACAATAGAAATTAGAGATGATTTCAAGCTAAACTGTTATTTTTACGATACAGTGTTGGCGATACGCCATAAATACGCTTAAACGCACGTGAGAAATGACCTGCATCGGAATAACCATACTGAGTGGCTATGATGGTAATCGGTTTTGTTGTTTCTACAATATCTCGTGTAATGAGTTCAAAACACATTTCTTCAATTAATACTTGGTAAACAGCTCCTTCATTCTTAAGTTTTCGCTGAAGTGTTCTCACATTCATCCGTAAAATCTCAGCGGCCAGTTTAATTGGTAATTTTCCAACAGGAAGATATGGAGATATCGCTATTTTAAATTGTTCAACAAAACAGATATTCTTTATATTCAATGGATTATTTGAAATGTTGTGAGTCCGTTGTTTTTGAATCAGATTCACTTTTTTGTATATAAATTCTTTTGGAACTTCGATTGCAGTAACAGGTCTTTCAGTAAAAAACTGAACACTCTTTAACGCAGGAAGTGCTAGAAAATCACTATCATTATCGCAACGAATCCCAATACGGCTTGGTGCCCATTCATGACTTGTCAGGTTTCGTAGTAATTCACACATAAAAATCACAGAAAACATTTCTGCAAATTTAAACCAAGGTTCATCTATACCTGATTTTTCACGAACCAACCACCAAGTATCCCCCTTTTCTTGTAGATAAACTTTTGCGTTAGTTGAATCACTTATCAACAGATTAGAAAATTCATCTAACGTTGACTTTAAATCTCCACCAACAGTTAATCTTTCAATAAAATTAGGGATATAAGTATCTTTACATAAGCGCCAAAATAAAACCCCAAGTCGATGATTTTCAACATTACGACTTAATACCTCCATTAAATTCTTTAAACAAGACTCTGGAAGGTACAAGTAATGCCTTTTATCGTCATCAATAATATCAATTGGAATGGTTGCCTCTCTTAACAAAAGATGGCTCTTACTGTCTAACTCTTTAAATATAGTGGTGAAGATTTTGACACTATCTTTAGTCACTAATTGAATATTATTGCTTCTACTCATTGTGTTGTGCTCTGTCTTCATTGATGAAGAAATATTGCTGAAGCAGGCTTGCTAAATCAGTATTCAATCCCAACTCATTAATGTCTTTTATTTTAGAGAAAATAATCATAATAACCTTCTTATCAAAAATTAATTACTCTAATAAAACATAACAAAATTACTTACCATTTCACGCCAAAGGTTAATTTAACAGTCATGAGAAAAATAAATTATACCTATGGCAATAGATAAGAGCTCTCAAGCCTTGTAATCTACGAGGATACTCAGTTATTTACTACGATTAGTATTCAGCTCTGAGTTTAAAATCGATACGCGTATCCTAGCTGTGGTCCTTTTTCAACTAGATCAATTTCTAAATTTATACCATCTTGCTTCATTTCGTTTGCAATATTCAAATAGCGGTATCCAAACCATAAATTATGTGCTTCTGTAAATCGGTAAATCCCCATAATATTAAAACCATGATTAACATCATTATCACCAACAACATTGAAATCTGCGCTTACTGATATCCCCCAACGATCATCAAAATATTTGTTATATTTAATCCCAACAAGCCAATCAAATAGATGTTCTTTCGCTAATAAAGCCGAGCCATTTACATTAATCAAACCATCATTTGATAATGCATTAATGTCCAATTCAACTTGGCTGTATGTATGGCGAACCCCCGTTAGTAGTTCAAGATTAGGGAAGACTTCATAACCAAAAAATAAATCATTTACAGAAAGGTGCATTCTTGTTGTGATATCGTGACCTGGGGAAATAACAGAACCCGTAATCGGCCCATTAAGGCCTTTAGTTTGCGTCGAATCTTTCATATAGAGATAATTTGCTCGTGCACCAACTAACCATTTTCCTTTTGTAGCATAAAAATCCCCCATTAAACCAAACGCTAACCCATCCCATATGTTCTCAAATGGGACATCGACACGAACCACATCTTGACCCGAAGATACACTTCCTTCAATACTAGGAGCCCACACCATAGGAAAAACAAGTAAGAAATCCCATTCTTCCTCTTCGTTGGCAAAAACAGAAGCACTCAAAAACACTAAAAGAAACAATCCATATTTCATACATAATTCCATAAAAACAAATACATTATTAATATAGAACATTTATTTTATTTGATGGAAGGATAATCATTAAGTTACGACTTAGGTCAGCAATTCAATATATAAATTTACCATTTAACGCCAACCATTTCTGATAGCCTTTTAATACAGTAAATTATTAGGCAATATAATAAACAGAAAATGAAAACGACATTAATAAATAATTAGGAATACATTATGAACTCAGCAACTAAAGAATATGGTTTTAATACTCCACAACGTTTATTTGTCGGCTATACATTGGCTGTACTTGTAGATTTAACCGTCTTAAACTTTTTTGATGAATACTGGGACTTTGTAAATATAGAATCATTTACTGTTTCTTTTGCGGCCGCTATTTTATTGCAATTATTACTGAAACTTTCAATTAATGCAGAACACAGAATTGCAGATTACTTTAAATCGAAACCAGGCACAGCACCAAAAATATACCGTGGTTTAAGTAGCTATGTGATTTTAGTTGGTAGTAAATTCATTATGCTTGAAGCAATAAATATTCTATTTGGAGATAAAGTATCATTTGAAGGCCCTCTAAATGGTGTCGTAGCCTTCTTCGCTGTGGTATTTACGATTCTTATAGCAGAAATTATCGTATCAAAAATTTACTTCGCACTTAGCGATAAAGAATAAAAAAAATGGCGACCAATGTGGTCGCCATTTTTATATAAAACATTTATCGCATTATCTATTTGCGTTTAATTGCTCAGCAAAATCTAACATACGATTTAATGGAATAAGAGATTTTAAACGTGTTTCTTCATCTACAAAAATCTCATGCTCAGACCCACCTTCTCGAAGTGACTTCTCAATAGCAACTAAGCCATTCATAGCCATCCAAGGACAGTGAGCACAACTACGGCATGTTGCGCCAGCACCGGCTGTTGGTGCTTCAAGTAATTCTTTCTCTGGCACCATTTGCTGCATTTTAAAGAAAATACCTTTATCTGTTGCAACAATCATTTTTTGTTGTGGTAGCGCTTTAGCTGCTTTGATTAATTGACTTGTAGAACCAACAGCGTCCGCTAACTCAACAACACTTGCAGGTGATTCAGGGTGAACTAACACTGCAGCATCAGGGTGAAGTGCTTTAGCATCTTTTAAAGCTTTTGCTGAGAATTCATCATGAACAATACACTCACCTTGCCATAGAAGCATATCTGCGCCAGTTTTATTCGCAATATATGAGCCTAAATGACGATCTGGTCCCCAAATGATTTTTTTATCTTCATCATCTAGGTGCTCTACGATTTCTAAAGCAATGCTTGATGTTACCACCCAATCAGCTCGTGCTTTTACTGCTGCAGAAGTATTAGCGTAAACCACAACCGTATGATCAGGGTGCGCGTCACAAAACTCAGTAAACTTGTCTGCTGGGCAGCCTAAATCTAGTGAGCACTCTGCCTCTAATGTCGGCATCAAAATGGTTTTTTCAGGCGTTAGGATTTTTGCAGATTCTCCCATGAAACGAACACCAGCAATCACTAATGTTTTTGCTTCATGACGATTACCAAATTTAGCCATTTCAAGTGAATCACCAACAAAACCACCAGTCTCTTCAGCTAATGCTTGAATTTCAGGATCAGTATAATAATGGGCAATTAATACCGCATTTTTATCTTTAAGTAATTGTTTGATTTTAGAAATGTATTCTACTTTCTCTTCCGCACTTAATGCGATTGGCTTTGGAGGGAAAGGATAAACGGTATCGATGTGATCTAGAATATGGCCCATTGCTCAGCTCAGTAACTTTTTTCAAATAGTTTGAGCATTATACCCCTAATGATTTAGTCAGCAAGTTAGGGGAAATAAAAAAGGAGCCTTAGGCTCCTTTATGTTTTAAAAATACTAAAAATTCAGCAAAGTTACAGTGATTCCAGTTTAGATGCTGCAGTTTTCGCAGTCGTACTATCTGGGTATTCATTAACTACTTTTTGATAATATTTTTTTGCTGCCGCATTATTATTATTGCGTTTAGCTACTTCGCCTAACTTCAGTAGAGCATCAGCTCGTTTATTTGAGTCTGCATAACTAACGACTTTAGCAAAACTCTTGGCTGCTTCTACATCATTTTTTTGAGCAAAGTACAGCTGTCCTAACCAGTAATGTGCATTCGAGCTATATACTGAATCAGGGTATGCCGTTACAAATTCTTGAAATGCTTTTGTTGCCCCTGCGTAGTTTTTCTCTTTTAAGATCAAATCCACTGCATTTTGGTAAGCTGCATTTTCATTAGTATCAGCAGCATAAGCACCTTCTGTTGATCCACCTTCTGTTGCTTCAGGCTTCGCTTCTACAGTTGGTTTAGCTGTTCTTATGTTGTCTATTTCAATATACAGCTGACGTTGACGCTCAAGCATCTGATCAAGTTCATAGCTATTGCGCTCTACCGTGCCTCGCATCTCTGAAAGCTCTTGAGATAAACCATCCAACTGCTGTTGTAATTGAAGCTGAATTTGATTACGACTTTTAATTAAACGTTCTAGGCGTTCAATACTTGCCGATGATGCAGGAGCAGAAGAGGTAGAATTGGAACTGGCATTTAAATCTGTGACTGGAGCAGGTGCGGCGACCACAAGGGTCGCCGCACTAGCCAGCAACGTAAGCGGAATGATTCGCTTAAGGTTACTGTATTTCATATAAGTCAGCCTTATAAACTATCGATTAGTATACTAATACTGCACGACGGTTTTTAGCGTAGTCTTCAGCTGTTTGGCCAAGAACTAGTGGCTTCTCTTCACCGTAGCTTACGATAGAGATCTGGTCTGCAGAAACACCTAGAGCTTGTAGGTACTTAGATACTGCTTTAGCACGACGCTCGCCTAGAGCGATGTTGTATTCAGGAGTACCGCGCTCATCAGCGTGACCTTCAACAGTTACTTTGATTGAAGGATCAGCACTTAGGAAAGCTGCGTGAGCTGCAAGCATATCTTCGTATTCTGAAGAGATTGTTGAGTTATCAAATGCGAAGTAAACAGTTTGAACTTTACGAAGTTCTTGCTCAGCTTGAGCACGTACTTCAGCTTCGTTCATTGCTTCATCAGCTTCGATAGAAGATAGAACAGCTGTATCTGTTTGACCTTCTGCACCGTTAGTTGTTTGAGTCTCTGCAGCATTAGTTGATTCTTGGCCAGCAGTACTGTCAGTTGCGCTGTCGCTAGAACTACAAGCTGAAAGAGCAACCACAGGCAACGCGATTAAAAGGCTCTTAAGAAGTTTATTTAGTTGCATTGTATTTTCCTTATTTTCCTAAATATTTTTAGTAGCTATAAAAATGGCGACCACGCTGGTGCCCTTACACGACCGTTAGTCGCTGGTAAGCGAGCTTTAAAACGGCCATCTATAGAAACCATAGAAAGAACATTTTGTTTTCTATAGATTGAACTGTAAATCACCATGCCACCATTTGGCGCAATACTTGGTGACTCATCCAGTAGTGTCTTTGTTAAGACCTGGACAGCACCGGTTTCTAAATCTTGTTTCGCTAGATTAAATCCAGTCTCTGAGCGATTTACCATAACGATGTATTTACCGTCTGGAGTAATCTGCCCACCAAGATTTTGACTGCCTTGCCAGGTTAAACGTTTAGTCGAACCATCCCCTAAATTTACTCTATATATCTGAGGTTTACCACCCCGATCTGATGTAAATATAAGTGACTTGTTATCTGGAGCCCAAAAAGGTTCGGTATTATTCGCTCTACCGCGAGTAATTTGACTCATTTTTTTGGTCTTCAAATCCACAACATAAATTTGTAGACTTCCAGATTTTGATAATACTATCGCTAACTTATCACCATCATGTGAGAAGCGCGGAGCTCCATTATGACGCGGATAAGAAGCAATTAACTCTCTCTTACCCGTATAAATATTCATAATGAAAATTTGTGACTTTCTATTTTCAAAACTTACATAAGCAAGCTTTTTACCATCAGGTGACCATGCTGGTGACATGATAGGTTGTTTCGATTTCAGAACTAAACGTTCATTATAACCATCATAGTCAGCAATTCTTAACTGGTATGGGTATTGTGCTTTATCATTTACAACCACATAAGCGATACGAGTTAAAAAAGCACCTCTTTCACCTGTCAATTTCTCATACACCACATCAGAAATACGGTGTGCATATTTACGCAGTTGCTTTGTCGATAATGACGCCACTTTATTAACTAAAATATGGTCTCGAGTAAGTACTAACTTACCTGATTCATCTAATGCCTTAGATTGACCTTTAGTTAGCTGCCCACGAACAACATCGATAAGTTTGTATGTAACTTCATACTTACCTTGTGCGTTTAATTTAACTTCGCCAGTAACAATGGCATCCACACCCATTTTTGTCCAAGCTTCGTAATTAATGTCCGAATCTTTGTAAGGTGTTTGTGGCATTTTATTCGTTGGAATAGGACTAAACTTACCACTACGCTGTAAATCAGACGAAATAATCGCAGATATATCTTGTGGTAACTTACCTTCTCCATGCCATTTAAAAGGCACAATACCAATTGGTCTTGCTGAATCAATACCTTCTGTAATAACCAGTTCTAGCTCGGCTTTTGCGACCTGACTAAAACCTAAACAAACCACAAATAGGGTTAATATCCATCGTTTAAGCACTTGCTCTTCCTTATTCTGGTTGAACGGTAAGGTTTATATTCGTTAACTTAGCAACAACATCCGCATCTTTTGGCATAGGAAATACATTCACTTTTGTTACTGCTGTTTTTGCTGCTCGACAAACTTGAGCATCACCACCTAATGTGGTCACAGATAAAAGCAGTCCAGAAGACGCTAACTTAATTTTCACTCGACAACTTTTACCGACATACGTCTCATCTACCAACAAATTTTGTTGAATCATTTGAGTATAAATTGCCGCATGACGATTAACTTCATTATCGATATGCTGCTGTTTAGCTGATGAGTTCTGAACTGTTTCATCTTCTAAACCTGAAAAAATATCATTTAAAGCTGCTTCTTTCTGCTTACGCTCAGCTTCTGCTCTCGCTGCTTTTTCTTTACGAGCTTTTTCTGCTGCTTTGGCTTTAGCTACTCGCTCAGCCTCTGCTTTCGCTTTTCTTTCAGCTTCTGCTTTGGCCGCTTTTTCTTTTGCCTTACGATCTGCTTCAGCTTTAGCTGCTCGTTCTTTTTCTAACTGTGCTTTCTTAGCAGCCTCTTTCGCTGCTTTTTCTTTATCAGCTTTAATTTTAGCCTGTTTTGCCGCTTCTGCTTTCGCTGCTGCGTCTGCTTTTCGCTTACGCTCAGCCTCTGCAGCTACTGCACGTTCTTTCTCTTTTTTCGCTTCAGCTACTGCTTTTTTGCGTTCTTCTTCCGCTTGACGAGCCGCTTTTTTCTCTTGAACTTGCTTTTCTTTTAATCGACGAATTCGTTCTTCTTCAGCTTTTCGATTTTTTTCTAATCGCTCTGCCTGCTGTTTTAATTTCTTCAAACGATCTTGTTCAGCTCGCTCAGCTCTTTCACGCTCTTGTCGAATTTGATTTGCTTGCTTAGCGATAGTGCCGGGATCAATCACAACTGCTTGAATCGTATTTGGCTTAGCTTTGTCATCTAAAGAAAAATCGCTACCAAATATCAGTGCTATCACTAACAGTAAGTGAAGCAAGATAGAAACACCAATGGCAAATGTGTAATTATTATCCGCTTTCATCAATGGTTATTCACTTCTATTCCTTGAGATCAGTGAGCAAGCCTACTTTACTGACACCCGCTCGACTCAATTCGTCCAAGACCAACACAATTTCAGCATATGGCGTACTTGCATCACCACCAACGGCAACAGGAGAATTTGGCTTTATGCTTAATTCTGCTTTTACGTTAGTGATCATCTCTTGCATCGACATCGGACGACGTACTTCTTGGTTATCAACGCTTAAACCTAAATTACCGTCTTTATCTACTTCAACGATAATAAATGTCGCATTAGGGTCTTCCCCTGCCATTGCCTGTGCTGATTTCGTATTGGTCATTTCAGGCAAATCAACATCAACACCTTGAGTTACAAAAGGAGCCGTTACCATAAAGATAATTAATAGCACTAACATTACATCAATGTATGGAACCACATTGATTTCAGCAGTTAACTTACGCTTTTTAGGTTGATAACCAGACATTACTTCTCCTGACTCGCCATAGCTTGACGGTGAAGAATACTTGAGAACTCATCCATAAATGCAGCATAGTTGTGTTCTAACTTGCCTACTTTAACACTTAAACGGTTATAAGCGATAACTGCTGGAATAGCAGCAAATAAACCCATAGCTGTAGCTACAAGTGCTTCTGCGATACCCGGTGCCACCATAGCAAGTGTTGCTTGTTTTACTGCACCCAGAGCAATGAATGCGTGCATAATACCCCATACCGTACCAAACAGGCCGATATAAGGTGTGATAGAGCCAACTGTTGCTAGGAAAGGTAGATTCGTCTCTAAGTTATCTACTTCACGAGAAACCGTCACACGCATAGCACGAGCCGTTCCGTCCATTACCGCTTCTGATGAAGAAGAATTTACTCGAGATAAACGAGCAAATTCATTAAAACCTGAATAAAAGATTTTCTCTGTTCCGCTAATTCGATCTTTACGAACTTTCACTTCATTGAACAGTTGAGATAAATCCATACCAGACCAAAATTTATCTTCAAAACGTTCCGCATCGCTACGAGCTACAGATAATACTTTTGAGCGCTTAAAAATCATCGCCCATGAAATTACAGACAAGCTTAATAGAATAAGCATCACGATCTTAACTAATAAACTAGCTTGTAAAAATAGATCGAGAATTGATAGTTCACCTGTCACAAGATATCTCCGATAAAATAAACGATGGGATCGCCGTTGGTTTCATAACTGAATTATCGACACAGGCTACCTTAACCGTAGCTTTGCACAATACTTTACCGTCAGAATTAACCAATATTTGACAAAAGGTTAGCGATACTTTTTTAATTTCTGTTATTAATGTTTCAACAATAAGTTGTTCATCTAAACGAGCAGCTGAAATGAAATCAATCTGTAAACTCTTTACAACAAAGCCAATAGATTCATTCAACATTACTTGTTGGGAGACCCCTTTATCTCGTAATAGTTCAGTTCGTGCACGCTCAAAAAACTTAAGGTAGTTTGAATGATATACAACGCCACCGGCATCGGTATCTTCATAATAAATGGTTATAGGCCATTTAAATGGATTCGTATTCATCTCACCTTTCTCATTATTATTGAAAAATCAATTGCTAACTATAACTGATCTTAACCCTAGGTAACTATATGATATTTACATTTTGAGGTTAAATCGTAAAAAAAAATGGTTTGTCACTTAAATAAGTAACAAACCACTCAATATTATGTTTCAAATGATGACTTTAACGCAAGTTAACTATAGGAAATATAAATAACTAAAATAAGCCAAAATCAACATTGAAAAATATGGGCTAAACAGAAGCTTCCATCCCCATTTCTGTGGGATAAATCCAACAACAAAAATGAAAGCGGTACACACTGAGTAAATTAATGCAGGGGCTAATAATCCACTAAACCCACCAATTCGCTCAGCGTATATTGTCGGTTCCCACATAAGCATTGCCATATGGAACACTGCGACACCAACCAACAATAAACGAATGACGATATTGTTGATTGGAGATTGTACGCTATCAATTTTGTCAGCGAGATTACTCACTGTCTTTATCCATCATTTCTGAGTGCTCTAACCAAAGAGCATTGATGATACCAAATGCACAAGCAAGTAGAACACCTAGAATCCATGCGAAATACCACATAGTAAATACTCCTTAGTATAGAGACGTTTTGTTCTCTTCAATGAATTTATTATCAAGACGACCAAACATTTTGATGTACGTCCAGATAGTATAAGCAAGAATAATTGGCACCATTACGATAGCAACGTAAGTCATTAATGTAAGTGTTAACTCACTTGAAGTTGAATCCCACATAGTTAAGCTATGGTTAGGGTTCAAGCTTGATGGCATTACGAATGGGAATAACGCAAAACCAGAAGTTAAGATAACACCTGCGTTAGTTAAGCTTGAGCTTAAGAACGCAAGACCGCCAATATTTGCACGAGATGCAATAATTGTAACGATAGGCATGATCACAGCTAATGCTGGAGCAATCCATAGTAATGGGTATTCGTTGAAGTTATGGAACAAAGCACCTACTTCACGAGTTACTTCTTTGTTTAATGGGTTTGACGGTGCAAAGTGATCTAAGCTACCTACAATCACATAACCGTTAATGCTTTGAGCCCAGAAGCCAGCAATCACAAACAGAACAACCACAAGAGCACTAAAGATCATCGCCATATTTCGTGCGCGAGTGTGCAACTCACCCGTTGTTTTCATTTGTAGCCATGTAGCTCCTTGAGTAATGAACATAAATGAACTTACTAAGCCACACACTAGTGCAAATGGGTTTAACAAACCAAAGAATGAACCATGGTATGTTGGCATCATTAGGTTATCTAGTTGGAATGGTACGCCTTGTAGAAGGTTACCAAACGCAACACCAAAGATAACTGGTGGAACGAAGCTACCAATAAAGATCGCTGCATCCCACGCTGAACGCCAGCGCTTATCTTCAATTTTAGAACGGTAATCAAATCCAACAGGACGGAACCATAGTGCTGCTAACGTTACGATCATTGCTAGGTAAAAACCTGAGAATGACGTTGCGTATACTAATGGCCATGCTGCGAATAATGCACCACCTGCTGTGATTAACCATACTTGGTTACCATCCCAGTGAGGGGCAATTGAGTTAATCATAACTCGACGTTCTGAATCTGTTTTACCGATAACAGGTACTAGTGCACCAACACCCATATCGAATCCATCTGTTACAGCGAACCCAATCAGCAATACACCGATTAATGCCCACCAAACAAATCGCAATACTTCGTAATCAAACATTGCTCAAATCTCCGTTTTTATGCTTCTACTTGGCGAGTTAATTTCGCTTCTGAATCTTGACCGTTTTGCTCAAAGTGGTAGCGGCCTGTTTTCAAGCTACTTGGACCTTTACGAGCAAATTTAACCATTAGGTAAACTTCAGCAATCAAGAAAATCGTGTACAAGCCAATAATTGCAGCCATTGAAATTAGAATTTCAGTTGCAGTTAGTGCTGATGCCGCTACGTTTACAGGTAAGATCTCACCAACAGCCCATGGTTGACGACCATATTCTGCTACGAACCAACCTGCTTCAATCGCAATCCATGGTAATGGCATACCAAATAGTGCAGCTTTAAGTAACCAAGGCTTCGCTTCGATTTTTTGACGACATGTTTGAATGAATGCAAAAGCAAAGATACCAAGCATTAATACGCCACACGCAACCATGATTCGGAATGAGAAGAACAATGGCCATACAGTTGGGATAGAATCATCCGCAGCCGCTTTAATTTGGTCTTCTGTTGCATCAACTACGTTATCTGTATAACGCTTAAGAAGTAAGCCATAACCTAAGTCATGTTTCACATCATCAAATGCAGCAATGTTTTCAGGTGTTTTCTCACCATTACGTAATTTCTCAAGTAGACCGTACGCAACCATACCGTTTCGGATGCGAAGTTCATGTTGGTCTTTAAGATCACGTAAACCAGTCACTTGCTTATCTAAAGAACGAGTCGCAATAATACCCATTACATATGGGATCTTAATTGCGTAATCTGTTTCCATAGATTCTTGATTTGGTAAACCAATCACAGTAAACGCAGCAGGCGCTTCTTCTGTATGCCATTCAGCTTCGATAGCAGCAAGTTTAACTTGTTGTACTTCACCTAGCTCATAGCCAGACTCATCACCAAGAACCATTACAGATAGGATTGATGCCATACCGAAAGAAGCTGCGATTGCGAATGAACGACGTGCAAATGCAATATCACGGCCTTTTAGTAGGTAGTAAGAACTGATACCTAGTACGAACATTGCGCCACATGTGTAACCTGATGCTACAGTGTGAACAAATTTAACTTGTGCTACTGGGTTTAGTACAACTTCAGCGAAGCTCACCATTTCCATACGCATTGTTTCAAAGTTAAATTCTGCACCTACTGGGTTTTGCATCCAGCCGTTAGCTACTAGAATCCAAAGAGCTGAGAAGTTTGAACCTAAAGCAACTAACCAAGTTACTGCAAGGTGTTGACGTTTAGATAAACGATCCCAACCAAAGAAGAATAAACCAACAAAAGTAGATTCTAAGAAGAAAGCCATTAGTGCTTCGATGGCAAGAGGAGCCCCGAAAATATCACCAACGTAGTGTGAATAGTAAGACCAGTTAGTACCAAACTGGAATTCCATTGTTAAACCAGTTGCTACACCTAGTGCAAAGTTAATACCGAACAATTTACCCCAGAACTTTGTCATGTCCTTGTAGATTTGTTTGTCGGTCATTACATATAAAGACTCCATAATAGCCAATAAAAAGGCCATACCTAGAGTCAGAGGAACGAATAGGAAGTGATACATCGCTGTCATTGCAAATTGCAGACGCGATAACTCCACTACATCAGTGATCATGAGAACTCCTTTGTGTCAGGCTGAATGACACAGTACTTCCATACTTTTAAGTGAGCGTAAACACTTTATTTATGTAGTCTTAATATTCATTAGCGTATTAATAACCACAAAGCGTTACATAAATGTGTAAATCAGGTTAATTTAATGTTAAGTTAACTCTAATATAGAACCCGCTAATATTAATAGGAAACAAGATTTCTTTCAAAAGGTTTGTCTCAAAATTGTAAGTTAATTACATTTATTTTTTAGTAAGTGTTCGTTTTTCACACTTTCAATAATCAATATACGAAAAAGCGAGTGATTTTGATCACTCGCTTTCACTTAAATCAATTTTTAATATTAATAGACTGTGTAAACATATTAATACTGTAACTAAATCTATTTATCAGGCTTATCAATCCCAAAATGTAGATACGCTCTATCAGATACAATTCGTCCTCTAGGCGTTCTTTGCAGATAGCCTTGCTGAATGAGATAAGGTTCAATAACATCTTCAATGGTATCACGCTCTTCACCAATGGCTGCTGCAATATTATCTAAACCAACAGGCCCACCATCAAACTTTTCCATAATAGCTAACAATAACTTTCTGTCCATGTAATCAAAACCACGAACGTCCACATCGAGCATATTAAGCGCTTTATCAGCAATCTCAGATGAAATGTTCCCGTCACTCATGACTTCAGCATAGTCACGAACACGACGTAATAAACGGTTGGCAATACGTGGGGTACCGCGTGCACGACGAGCCACTTCTAATGCACCTTCAGATTCCATGGATAAATTCAAACAATCCGCACTGCGTTGAACAATATGCTGAAGATCTTCTACTTTGTAATATTCTAAACGTTGGACAATACCAAAACGATCACGAAGCGGCGATGTTAATGACCCAGCCCTTGTCGTTGCACCAATTAAAGTAAACGGAGGTAAATCTATCTTTATTGAACGTGCTGCAGGGCCTTCACCTATCATGATATCAAGTTGATAGTCTTCCATCGCAGGATAAAGCACTTCTTCAACCATAGGACTTAAACGATGAATTTCATCAATAAATAAAATGTCGTTTTCTTCTAAATTAGTTAGTAATGCAGCTAAGTCCCCTGCTTTTTCAAGAACAGGTCCTGATGTCGTTCTTATATTTACGCCCATCTCATTAGCTACAATATTGGCTAATGTTGTCTTACCTAAACCTGGAGGGCCAAAAATGAGTAAGTGATCTAGTGCTTCTTCACGCATTTGTGCAGCTTTAATGAAAATCTCCATTTGGCTACGAACATGGTCTTGGCCTTGGTAATCATCTAGCTTTTTAGGACGGATGGCTCTATCAATCACATCCTCTTCACGAAAAGTTGGGTTATCTGCTGCAATTAAACGATCAGCTTCAATCATAATAAGTACTCAACAATTAGAAGATGATTAAATCATCGACTTTAATGATTCACGGATCAATACTTCGCTGGTCATGTCCGGCTTAGCAATTTGAGAAACAGTCTTAGATGCTTGCTGAGGTTTATAACCTAATGCAATTAATGCACTAACCGCTTCATCCACAGCACTTTGTGGAGAAGTAATGAACTCTGAACCATCATCCATTGGCGCTGCATCGGTCGCTGGCGTAAACAGATCACCCGCTCCCCATCCTTTTAATCTATCTTTCATTTCAACAACAAGTCTTTCCGCTGTCTTTTTACCAACACCCGGCAACTTAACTAAAGTTGAGATATCTTCACGTTCAACACTTTGCACAAATTGCGCTGCCGTCATTCCAGATAGAATAGCTAAGCCCAGTTTAGGACCAACACCATTTGCTTTAATTACTTCACGAAACAACGCTCGTTCATTTTTAGTATTAAAACCATATAGTAGCTGTGCATCTTCACGTACAACATAATGAGTATAAATAATGGCTTCCGAACCCACTTCTGGTAATTCATAAAAACAGCTCATTGGCATCTGTACTTCATAGCCAATACCACTCACTTCAATTAATAATTCTGGTGGTTGTTTTTCTAATAAATTTCCGCGAAGACGTCCAATCACAATAGATACTCTTTAAAATAAATAATAAGTTAAGATAGTAATAAAGAACTGGATAGATATCCAGTAAAAGAAATGAGAATTTATAACAAGCGACACTGGTGTTCTTTATCTATAACGCCCACGACGTGCACCCGTTGCTTTTCCGGCTAGCGCAATTAATGTTTTATTGGTATTTGCATGACAAATAGCTGCGCCTAATGCATCAGCGGCATCGGCTTGTGGTTTAGCCGGTAATTTCAGCATACTCATGACCATATGTTGAACTTGAGATTTATCAGCAGCCCCCGTCCCTGTTACTGCTTGCTTAATTAAACGAGCTGCATATTCGTAAACGGGTAAGTCTGCATTCACCGCGGCGACAATTGCACTGCCTCTTGCTTGGCCAAGCTTTAATGCTGAGTCAGCATTTTTTGACATAAATACTTGTTCAATCGCAAACACATCAGGTTGGAATTGCGTGATGATTTCAGAAACCCCCGCATAAATTTGCTTTAATCGACCAGGTAGTTCTTTTTCAGACATACGAATACAACCGCTGCCAAGATATTGCAGATGACGGCCATTCTGGCGAATAACACCATATCCAGTAATACGTGAGCCGGGATCAATCCCTAAAATGATGGACATATAAAAACCACTGATTATTTATACATATATATTAGCTAGATACCACTATAAACTCAAGGTATTAGTAATAAAGAGCTGTCTCACTTTACATAGTATAGATACAAAAATGCCCGTATTTATACGGGCATTTTTTACAAAGAGTTAAACGCTAATTATGCGTCTTTTTTCTCTGCAAGTTTAACAGCAATCGCCAATTCTTCTAAAGAAGCAGGGTTTGCTAGGCTTGGAGCGTCTGTAAGTAGACATGCTGCAGCCGTTGTTTTAGGGAACGCGATAACATCACGGATGTTTTCTGTACCACAAAGTAGCATTGCTAGACGGTCAAGACCGAACGCAAGACCAGCGTGTGGCGGCGTACCGTATTTTAGAGCTTCAAGTAGGAAACCAAATTTCTCTTGTTGTTCTTGAGCTTCGATACCTAGGATACCAAATACCGCTGTTTGCATTTCTGCATTATGGATACGTACAGAACCACCACCAACTTCGTAGCCGTTAATTACCATATCGTATGCATCAGAGTTAGCTGCAGCAGGGTTTGCTTGTAGCTCTTCAGCAGAAACACCTAAAGGAGATGTGAATGGGTGGTGCATTGCATGCAAGTTACCTTCACCGTCTTCTTCAAACATTGGGAAATCAACAACCCATAATGGAGCCCACGCAGACGTATCTGTTAGTTCAAGATCAGTACCTAACTTAAGACGTAGTGCGCCCATAGCTTCAGATACGATACCAGCTTTATCTGCACCAAATAGGATGATGTCGCCAGTTTCAGCTTGAGTACGCTCAAGAATTGCGTTTACTACTTCTTCATTTAAGAATTTAGCAACTGGAGATTGAACACCTTCAAAACCCGCAGCACGATCGTTCACTTTCATCCAAGCTAGACCTTTCGCACCGTAGATACCTACAAAGTTACCGTACTCATCAATTTGCTTACGAGATAATGAAGCGCCACCAGGTACACGGATAACAGCTACACGACCTTTTTCATCATTTGCAGGACCTGAGAACACTTTGAAGTCTACGTCTTTAACTAGATCAGCAACATCAACTAGCTCAAGTGGGTTACGAAGATCTGGTTTATCAGAACCAAAACGGCGCATAGCTTCAGAGAATGGCATTACAGGGAATTGGCCAAGTTCAACATCTAAAAGCTCTTTCCACATATCGTGAACAAGACGCTCAGTCACATTACGTACTTCTTGAGAAGTCATGAATGAGGTTTCGATATCGATTTGAGTGAATTCAGGTTGACGGTCGGCACGTAAATCTTCATCACGGAAGCATTTTACGATTTGGTAGTAACGGTCAAAACCAGACATCATTAGCAATTGTTTAAATAGCTGTGGTGATTGTGGTAGAGCGTAGAAGCTACCTTTATGAACACGGCTTGGTACTAAGTAATCACGAGCACCTTCTGGCGTTGCTTTCGTTAATACTGGAGTTTCAATGTCTAGGAATAAGTTTTCATCTAAGAAACGACGAACAAAGCTTGATGCACGAGCACGTAACTTGATACGGTCACTCATTTCTGGGCGACGTAAATCAATGTAACGATACTTCAGACGTTGTTCTTCTGAGTTTGTTTGATTGAAATCTAATGGAAGTGCCGCAGAGCGGTTGATGATCTCAAGACCTGTAGCTAGAAGTTCAACTTCACCAGTAGCCATATCTTTGTTTACTTGGCTATCAGGACGAACACGTACTTCACCAGTAAATTTGATACAGAATTCATTACGCAGTTGACTTGCAACCTCAAATACGTCTTTCATATCTGGGTCAACAACTACCTGAACGATACCTTCACGATCTCGCATATCAATAAAGATAAGACCGCCTAAATCACGGCGACGGTTTACCCAGCCGCAAAGTTCTACAGTTTGCCCTGCAAGGGACTTGTTCAGGTTACCACAGTAATGGGTGCGCATGATGATTTTCCCAATCTAATATACATGTTCAATAGTAAATGCAGCGAAAAAGGAGTGCTGCATTTTTCATAATTCTATTCACGCTTGCTTAAATGACGTATTTACCAGCCAATCTGCTGAATTAATATACAAAACGCAAAAATATGCCGATATTATAAAGGAAAAATAACGTATACCCAAGTAACTTCAAGTCTGTTACCTATCTGAAAAACTTCACTTTCAATTTTCATTGCCCTAAAGACATTAACTCAAGAATTCACTACAATAGCGTCATCATAAGCTGGAGTGCTATGAATCATGCCGTTCTAGGTAAGTAGAATTCAATATTTACCTAGAGTTGTATGAATTTCGTATGGATGTCATAACCAAGCCTTAGTGAGAGTCCCATGGCTAACCCTGATACTATTTTTTCAACACCAATCGACAAAATTGGTGATTTCACATTTGATGAACGAGTTGCTGAAGTATTCCCTGATATGATCCAACGTTCTATTCCAGGTTACAGCAATATTATCTCTGCTATCGGTATGCTGGCAGAACGCTATGCAAAACCTCATTCAAATGTTTATGACTTAGGTTGTTCTCTTGGTGCTGCAACGCTTTCAATGCGCAGAAGTATTAATCAAGAAGGTTGTCAGATCATTGGCGTTGATAACTCATCAGCTATGGTTGAACGTTGTCGTTTACTTGTTAACGCTTACCGTTCTGACACGCCAGTAACGATTCTAGAGGCCGATATTCGTGACGTGGAGATTCAAGACGCTTCTGTTGTAGTGTTAAATTTTACATTACAATTTTTAGCACCTGCAGACCGTCACGCTTTACTTAAAAAAATCTATGCCGGTTTACGCCCTGGCGGCATTTTAATTTTATCTGAAAAGTACATTTTTGAAGATGAAAATGCCAACGAATTACTGATTGACCTACACCATGACTTTAAACGTGCGAATGGTTACAGCGAATTAGAAATAAGTCAAAAACGCAGTGCTATTGAAAACGTGATGCTACCTGACACTATTGATGTGCATAAAAAACGCTTTAATGAAATTGGCTTTAAAAGCTCTGAAGTGTGGTTTCAATGTTTTAACTTCGGTTCAATGTTTGCCATCAAATAACCTGTTTTATTATTACCAACCTATATAAAGATATTTATGTTTAATTTTGCTAATTTTTATCAACTTCTAGCCCAAGATACCGTTCTTCAACCTTGGTTAAATACATTGCCACAGCAACTAACCGACTGGCAGAATGCAGAACACGGTGATATTGAACGTTGGATAAAAGCGTTGAAAAAAATCCCAGAGGGATGTGCTGATAATATTGACTTAAAATCATCAGTTACACTATCTAATAACACTCCTCTCATTGATGGCGAGCGCAAAAAATTAGAGAACTTACTACAAACTTTCCACCCATGGCGTAAAGGTCCATTTACTGTTCATGATATTCACATTGATACAGAGTGGCGCTCAGATTGGAAATGGGATCGTTTGCTACCTCACATTACGCCACTAAAAAATCGTTCAGTTTTAGATGTTGGCTGCGGTAACGGATATCATATGTGGCGCATGCTTGGTGAAGAAGCACGTTTGTGTGTGGGTATTGACCCATCACACCTGTTTTTAATCCAGTTTGAAGCTATTCGCAAACTAATGGGGAATGACCAACGTGCTCACCTATTACCGTTAGGAATTGAACAACTCCCTGAATTGAACGCTTTTGACACCGTATTTAGCATGGGTGTGTTATATCACCGTCGTTCTCCACTTGATCATCTAATTCAACTAAAAAACCAATTAGTTGCTGGTGGTGAATTGGTTCTAGAAACATTAGTTATTGATGGCGACGAAAACGCAGTATTAATGCCTGTTGATCGCTACGCTCAAATGCGCAATGTATACTTCTTCCCATCAGCTAGAGCACTAAAAGTATGGTTAGAGAGTGTGGGATTTGTTGATGTAAAAATAGTAGATGAATGTGTAACAACAACAGGCGAGCAACGCTCTACTGAATGGATGAAACATAATTCTCTACCTGAATACTTAGACCCAAATGATTCAACAAAAACCATTGAAGGTCACCCAGCACCAAAACGTGCGATTTTAATAGCAAAGAAACCTGACTAAACTTTAACATTTGAGGGCTATTCGCTCTCATTTATTATCGTTATTATGCACATGTTAATTTAACTCAACGGAACATAAAATGATCCAACGAATTCTACCACTGGTTGCAGTTTTAAGCCTTTCTGGCTGTGCTCTTACACAACAAACTCAACCTTTAGCTTCAGACAATTCAGAAACCGTCGCTGCAATTAAATCAATGGAAACCAATCTAAACACTCGTTTGGATAATATGGAAACAAAAATTGAGACTCAAAATGACTACATTTCTACATTAGAAAAAGAGTTATCTAACGTTTCTGAAGAATTATCTATTGTTCGTTCAGAGCAAACAAAAATTCAAAACAGCATTAGAGTCGCAACATCTAAGAAAAAACGTCTTGCCCCGCTTCCTGTTTCTATGCAATCTCAAGCTTTAAAAGACACTATTGTGCTTGGTGCTATTGAAAACGTTGAAATCGCTGATATTAAACAAGCATTTACCGCTCGTATTGATACAGGTGCTACAACCTCTTCTTTAAATGCAGTTGATTTACAAGAATTTGAACGCAATGGTAGCCAATGGGTTCGATTCCATCTAGTAAACCAAGACGTAAAAGCTGACGATGGTAAATTGGAGTGGATTACAGCACCAGTTATTCGCAACGTAAAAATTCGTCAAGCAACAGCAGATGATGCAGAACGTCGTCCAGTAGTTGAATTATGGATCAAACTTGGTGCAATTCATGAAAAAGTTCAATTTACTCTTGCAGATCGATCTCACATGACCCATTCTGTTTTATTAGGTCGTGAGTTTATTCAAGATATCGCTGTTGTTGATGTCAGCAAAGAATTCGTTCAAAGCAAAAAATAGCTCCTACCTCAAATAAGCGGTAATTTATTCAATATCTTAGTAGCATAAATTACCGCATGAATTACAATTATAATTATCTTCCACTTATGCCATTACAATGAGGACGTTATGCCATCAAGAGTGCCTTTTTATTTTCTTATCTCGCTATTAATTGTTGCAGGACTTACATTGAGCTGGCTTCGCCATGACTCATATGGTGTGCCTTGGACTCCAGGAGAAAGAAGCCAAGTATGGGATGTTGAAGCCCGTATTCAATTTGATGCTATAAATAAACCTGTTAAGGTTTCTATGGCTGCTCCACAAACTCAAACCGGTTTTACTATTGTCGATGAAAGTGCTTCATCTCCAGGCTATGGTATTGCTTATCTAACGACAGAACATGGACGTCGAGCTGAATGGACAATTCGTCAAGCCGATGGACCTCAAACGCTGTATTACAAAACTCAAATTTTAGTTGACCCTCAAGCTAGTGCAACGATTGAGCCACCTAAAACAGAGAAGCCAGAAGCGGTAACATTTGAAGGACCACATGAAGCAGCAGCAATTTCATTACTAGAACAAGCGCGTCAACGTTCTTCTAATGACATTACACTAACTCGTGAGCTTATTAAGCAGTTTAATGATAATGATAACCAAAATGCATCGTTGCTTCTAAATGACTTAACTAAAGTACAAGCAATTTCAAAACTACTTAGCTTTGAGAACATCCATAATAAAGTGGTTGGTACTCTTTGGTTAGAAGATGGTCGCCGCCGCCAATCAGTTCAACATATGATTGAAGTGTGGAGCGGTGAACACTGGAAACTGTTTAATCCAGAAACTGGTGAACAAGGTCAACCATCGAATCTACTTCTTTGGGATGAGACTAACGTTTCATTACTAGATGTTGTTGGCGGTAAAAACAGTCAAATTCATTTCTCAATGATTGCACAGGAAATTTCACCTGCAGCAGCTACGGATAAAAAAGTAGAAGCAGATAACTTATTAAACTTCTCAATTCACAGCCTACCTCTTGAAGAACAATCGATGTTTAAAACCATCATGTTGATTCCAATTGGTGCTTTGATTGTTGTTTTCTTAAGAATCATTATTGGTTTAAAAACATCTGGTACTTTCATGCCAGTTCTGATTGCTGTTGCATTCGTACAAACACAATTAGTAACAGGTATTGTAGGTTTCTTGCTAATTGTTGGTACTGGTTTAATTATCCGAAGTTACTTATCAAAACTTAACTTACTCTTAGTTGCCAGGATCTCAGCCGTTATCATCACGGTTATTATGATCATTTCTCTGTTTACTATCGTTGCATTCAAGATTGGATTAACAGCGGGTCTAAGTATTACGTTCTTCCCAATGATCATTCTATCTTGGACTGTTGAACGTATGTCTATCCTTTGGGAAGAGGAAGGTTGGAAAGAAGTTGCTACACAAGGCGGTGGTTCATTACTAACAGCGGTAATTATTTATATCGCAATGACAAACCCATTTGTACAACACCTTACATTTAACTTCATTGGTATACAGCTAATTATACTTGCACTTATCCTGATGCTAGGTAACTACACAGGCTACCGACTAAGTGAGCTTCGTCGCTTTAAGCCATTAGCGGAGGACTAACCTATGTTTAGTAGATTTACTTCTCCGTCAAAACTAAAAGCAAAAGGCATTATGGGTATGAACCAACGTAACGGCAGCTACATTGGCCGTTACAATGACAGAAGCAAATACCCATTGGTTGATGACAAATTAAAAACCAAGATCATTGCCGAAAAAGCAGGAGCAACAGTTCCAAAGCTAATTGGTGTGATTGATAGCCAAGCTGAAGTTAAAAACATCCATAATATCGTTAAAGATTGGCCTGGGTTTGTTATTAAACCAGCCCAAGGGAGTGGTGGTAAAGGCATCCTTGTTGTTACCTCTCACAAGGATGGTGTTTATACAAAACCATCTGGTGCAGAAGCATCAAAACAAGATGTTGAACGCCATATTACCAATACCCTTGCAGGTCTTTTCTCATTGGGTGGTAAGAATGATGTTGCGGTTATCGAAAACTTAATCCAATTTGATGATGTTTTTGATGGGTTTAGTTATGAAGGTGTTCCTGATGTACGAATTATCGTATTTAAGGGCTACCCTGTCATGGCGATGATGCGTTTATCAACATCAGATTCTGATGGTAAAGCTAACCTTCACCAAGGAGCCGTAGGCGTTGGTATTGATATTGGTACAGGTAAAGCAGTACGCGCAGTGCAGTTTGATTTACCAGTAGAAACCCATCCTGATACGGGTAAGCTACTCAGTACACTTGAAGTGCCTCATTGGGAAAAGCTATTAACGCTCGCATCAAGTGCTTGGGAAATGACAGGTTTGGGTTATATGGGGACAGATATGGTTCTTGATAAAGAATATGGCCCTATGGTTCTAGAACTGAATGCTCGTCCTGGGCTTGCAATTCAAATAGCTAACGGAACAGGCTTATTACCTAGACTTAAGCATATTGAGAGCTTAGAAGAAACCGTTCCTTACCCTACTCCTGAAGCTCGTGTAGCTTATGCAATGGAGCAATTTGGGATTTATAACAAATAATATATAGCTCTACTTGTAGAGCTTATAGGATTAAAAAAGGGAAGAGAGCTTATGCTGTCTTCCCTTTTTCTTTATGATTCAGTTCTTATACGTCTATTTTTCCCAACGCTCTGCCGCAGTTTTATCCGTATCTCGAGATTCAACCCAGCGCACTTCTTTTGTTGTTCGCTCTTTTTTCCAGAACGGAGCATTGGTTTTCAAGTAATCCATAATGAATTCACAAGAATCAAACGCAGCACCGCGGTGAGCACTTGATACACCCACAAATACAATTTGATCGCCAAGTTCTAAGTCACCTACTCTATGAATCACCTTCACTTTAAGTAGAGGCCAGCGCTCTTTAGCTTGTGCAACGATATCGTTAAGCGACTTCTCAGTCATTCCTGGGTAATGTTCTAAAGATAGACCTGTAACATCATCACCTAGGTTCATATCACGAACTTTACCAATAAAAGTAACTACAGCGCCGGCTGCTGTGCCTTCCGCTAGTAATTGATATTCATCACCAACGTTAAAATCATGCTCTTGAACAGAAATCATATTAACCACCTGTTACTGGTGGGAAAAAAGCGACTTCATCACCATCAGAAACAGCAGAGTCTAAGCTTGAAATCGTTTGATTAATAGCAACAAGCAGCTTGCCTTTTTCTAACGCTAAATCCCACTTATCGCTCTTTTGACTTAATTCCTGACGAATTGCTTCAGCTGTTGCATATTCACCAGATAATTCCAACTTGTCAGTACCAACTAACTCTTTTGTTTGCGCGAAAAATAATACTGTAATCATGCGTCCGCCTTAAAGTGTCCAGATTTACCACCCGTCTTTTCTAATAGACGAACTTGACCAATAACCATATCTTTTTGGACCGCTTTACACATGTCATAGATGGTTAACGCAGCAACAGATGCAGCAGTTAATGCTTCCATCTCAACACCGGTTTTACCCGCTAACTTACATACAGACTCAATTCGAACCATGTTTTCCGCTTCAATCGCTTCAAGTTGAACTTCAACTTTAGAAAGTAATAAAGGGTGACAAAGTGGGATAAGATCCCACGTCTTTTTGGCTGCTTGAATACCTGCGATACGTGCTGTGGCAAAAACATCACCTTTATGGTGAGAACCAGAAACAATAAGTTCCAGAGTTTCAGGAGCCATGTGAACAAAGGCTTCAGCACGAGCTTCACGAACGGTTTCTTGTTTCGCAGAAACATCAACCATGTTTGCCTCACCAGAGGCATTAATATGAGTAAAATTTGACATAATTCTTCTTTATTATCCGCCAATAGAGGCTAAATGAGGGGTCATTCCTGCATGGCCATCATGTAAAAAGTGGCCTTCAGCTTTATTATCTAGCTGAGTTTGAATTCGTTGGATTAATTCATCTTGTTGGGAATCTTGTTGTAATAAGTCGCGAAGATCCACACCATAATCACCAAATAAGCACATATGTAATTTACCTTTTGCCGATACACGAAGTCGGTTACAACTCTGACAAAAATCTTTTTCATACGGCATGATAAGTCCTATTTCACCCACGTAATCAGGATGAATAAATACCTGAGCAGGACCATCACTTTCGCCACGAGCTTTTAATAACCAACCATTGGCAATAAGATGATTTCGAATAGACACACCAGATTGATGATGATTTTTAAATAGATCATTCATTTCACCCGTTTGCATTAATTCAATAAAACGTAATTGAATTGGACGAGTTTGAATCCACTTTAAAAATAAAGGAAGTTCGGTGCTATTGAGATCTTTTAATAATACGGTATTTACTTTGACTTGTTTAAAACCAACTTCAAGAGCTTTATCAATACCAGCCATCACTTCAGCAAATTTATTTTCGCCAGTGATCTGATAAAACATATGTGGATTTAAACTATCAACACTCACATTAATATCGGTTAAACCTGCTTCTCTCCATTCTGCAACGTGCTTTTCCATACGATAACCGTTGGTAGTAGTTGCAACCTTAGTAATACCAGGCTGAGAGGCAACAGTACGAATAATATCAGTGAAATCTTTACGAAGACTTGGTTCTCCCCCTGTAATACGTACTTTTGACGTACCACAACGAGCAAACGCACTTACTGTACGTTCGATTTCATCAAGTTCAAGGAAGGACTCACGCTTTCCATTTTCAGGTTTATAACCATCAGGTAAGCAATAAGTACATTTAAAGTTACAGACGTCTGTAACTGATAATCG
Organism: Aliivibrio fischeri; assembly: GCF_009727955.1. GTDB lineage: Bacteria > Pseudomonadota > Gammaproteobacteria > Enterobacterales > Vibrionaceae > Aliivibrio > Aliivibrio fischeri_A. The sequence goes on from NZ_WOBR01000004.1 coordinate 1,091,495, forward strand.
TAAATAATAAAATTTACGATCAAAATTATCTGCGAATTGTTGCGCCACGGAACACCTTTCCAAACACGGGAGGCTTGTTCATTTCCAAACAAACCCTTGTGACCGAATTGTCACTGGCTCACGCTACATATTGAGTGCTTCTTAAAAAACAACTTAGCAGCTTGAGCTCGGAGTTATGGCAACCATACTGATTTTTCAGTTTGGTGCTCTTATTAAAATACTCAATATTCATCTGTTTTTCCAATTTTTTTGCTATTACAGACGTTTTTAACCCATATTTATGACTAACTATCTATAAAGTGGTAACGATTCGATAATAAATACTAAAGTAATCTGTGATAACTTCATCATTTCACCAATACTGACTTGTCCTGATTTTCATTATCGAGCACACTTTAATAACTATCACTACATAATTAAGTATCACAACTATGATTGAACATAAAATTGTTGCTATTGGTGGCGGCCACGGGCTAGGACGCGTTCTCGCCGCGTTGAGTGACTTTGGCAGTCATGCAACAGGAATTGTTGCAACTACGGATAATGGAGGCTCTACAGGCCGTATACGCGAATGCCAAGGCGGTATTGCTTGGGGAGATACTCGTAATTGTATCAATCAACTAATTATGGACCCTTCAATCAGTTCGATGATGTTTGAGTATCGTTTTAAAGGTCAAGGTGAACTGCATGGGCACAATCTAGGTAATTTAATGCTAACAGCGTTGGATAACTTAAGTGTTCGCCCATTAGATGCGATTAATCTAATTCGTGACATGCTAAAAGTAGAAACCCATATTATCCCAATGTCCGAGCACCCATCGGATTTGGGCGCATTAACCTCAGACTTACGAAAAATATCTGGCGAAACCAATGTCGATGAAATGGATGAACTTCCTTTACGCTTGTTTCTCGACCCTGAAGTACCAGCAACACTTGAAGCTATTGATGCTGTCAAACAAGCGGATTTAATATTACTTGGACCGGGAAGCTTTTTAACCAGCATCATGCCACCTCTTTTACTTCCAGGCATCGGAAAAGCCATTAATTCAAACAAAAAAGCCAAAGTCGTTTTTATTGATAATCTATCTAAAGAATTTGGTCCAGCAGGTAAAATGGATCATAGAATGATGCTTGAATGGTGTGAACGAGCATGTTCAGGACGAAAGGTAGATATAATCCTAACAGATAAAGAGTTACATGAATTGCAGCAAGAATACGATTGCAAAAAGACTGATCTCGCATCGCCAAATCATGATTGGCGACACGATAGAGAAAAGTTAAAAGATGCGATTATTGACCTACTTAAGTAAAAGTTCTCGATAAGCAATCTCAGTTTGACGCGCAATGTCTACAAATTCAGAAATATTGCGCTCAACCCATTTTTCTTGTTTCTGTTTTGCTTTTTCTTCAATATGAATTGCCATTGTTGCAAGCTTATCTGCACCAAAACTGCCCGCACTACTCTTAAGACAATGGCTAATTTCTCTTACTTTATCAATTTCAGGATGACTACTAAGCGCCCCAATAAAATCATCTAACTCATCACAAAAAATACCAAAAAGCACAGGGATATTTTCATCTCCAACTTCCTGCATTAATTGATTTACAGCGATTTGATTAACATACTGACTCACGATAGTCCCCTTATCTTTCATTCCAAGACTGTAGTTTTCTATATATTGTAGAAGGACTAACCTCTAATTGCTTAGCGGCTTGTGGAATGTTCCCACCACATAGTTCAATTGCGTTTTCAATGATCTGTTTTTCAGATTGCCATAACGGAATAATAGTCTCTTGATCTTTACTATCTAAGATCCTATTACTAGGCAGAATAGATTCTGTAGGCTTAGTTGAATCGCTTATAGATACATTAGATGCAATATTTACACCACTCTTACTATCTAACGATAATGGAGGAGGAAGCATAGATAATTCGACTTCCTTTCCTTTATTTAATACAACAACATTCCTAATCACATTTTGTAATTGTCGTACATTTCCAGGCCAATCGTAATTCAAAAACCTATCGACAACCTCAGGACTAAATGTGATAAATTCACGACCTTCCTCATGTGAAAAGTGCCCAAGGATTGAGTGACCAATTTCAATAATATCATTTCCTCTGTCTCTTAAAGGAGGCAATGTTAAGGGAATAACATGCAAACGATAATATAAATCCTCTCTAAATCGACCTGCTTGTACTTCTAACCAAGGGTCTCGGTTTGTTGCACAAACAAATCGAACATCTACTCGACTCATTTTAGAAGAACCTACTTTTTGGAAGGTTCCGGTTTGAATAAATCGCAATAATTTGGTCTGTAAATCCAAATCCATTTCACACAATTCATCCAAAAATAAAGTCCCCCCATCAGCTTGTTCGGCAGCACCTTTTCGATCAACTGAGGCACCAGTAAATGCACCTTTAACATGACCAAAAAGCTCACTTTCAATTAAATCTTTTGGAATTGCTGCACAGTTAATAGCGATAAAAGGCCCGTCTCCACGCTTACTAGCCGCATGAATGGCTTCTGCACACACCTCTTTACCTGTCCCTGATTCACCAGTAATAAATACCGTTGCTTTACTTGGTGCGGCGGAATCTATCGTGCGATAAACCTGATGCATTTGAGAGCTACTACCAATAAACCCTTGATACTGTTTATTGCTATCTTTAGGGTTCTCTTGGAATTCTTTCTGGTCTTTTTGCGCACGTCGTAATGCGTTATTTACCGTAACCCTCAAACGGTCAGCTTCACATGGTTTAATTAAGAAATCTTGAGCGCCTAGTTGCATTGCTTCTACTGCAGCATCAATTGAGCCATGAGCCGTCATTAATACCACAGGAATACTTTGGTTATCTTTGCGAATTTCAGCCAATACATCAAAACCAGTCATATCAGGCAGACGTAAATCTAGCAACACCAGATCTGGGGTTCTTAATTTTATTTTCTCAATAGCTTCAACACCTTTAGCGACGACATCAATATCAAAACCTAACGGGTTTAAATAAGAACGATATAACGCAGCAACGGAAGCGGTATCTTCTACCATTAACAAATATTTTTTTTGTATCATCAAATCCAACTTGAAGGTAAAACACGACTGATGTTTGCATTATGCAATCACGATTCGCAAAACGCAATTTGCAAAATGCAAAAAAGAATGACTTTGCGCACTATTTAGGCTTATTTAGCTTATTTTTACGGGTAAAAAAGTTGGCACGCTCCCTGCAATAGGTATATTGACCCTTTAAGCCAAAGGGTCACCTAGCCAACTGACGTTGTTAGTGAAATTTACTTTCACATGAACAATAAAGCCAACCGGGATATTGCGGTTGGCTTCTTTTTTTCTGCTATAAAATCAACAACTAACTATTCGCTATAAATTGCTTCCTTAAATTATCAATTTCATCTCGAACTTGTGCTGCTTGCTCAAATTCCAAATCTTTAGCATGCTGATACATCTTACTTTCTAACTTCTGAATCACCTTTTCTAACTGCTGTGGTGACATAGAGCTGTAACCAGCACCTTCTTCTGCAACTTCAGATAATTTGATCTTAGGTGCAACAACTTTACGTTTATTTTTAGTCATATCACCCAATTCAAGAATATCGGCAACATCTTTCTTAAGCGCTTGTGGAACAATACCTAATGCTTCATTGTGCAAACGTTGCTTCTCTCTTCGCCTTTCCGTTTCACCAATGGCTTTTTCCATTGAGCCAGTGATCTTATCGGCATAAAGAATGGCTTTACCTTCTAAGTTACGTGCAGCACGACCAATCGTTTGAATTAACGAACGTTCAGAACGTAAAAATCCTTCTTTATCTGCATCTAAAATCGCAACCAATGAAACCTCAGGCATATCCAAACCTTCTCGAAGTAAGTTAATCCCAACAAGAACATCAAACTCGCCTAAACGTAAATCACGAATAATTTCAACACGTTCAACTGTATCAATATCTGAGTGAAGGTAACGAACTTTAACACCATGCTCATCAAGGTATTCAGTTAGATCTTCAGCCATACGCTTGGTTAGTGTCGTAACCAATACTCTCTCACTATTTTTAGTTCGAATACGAATTTCAGATAGCAAATCATCCACTTGTGTCGCAACAGGGCGAACCTCAATGATTGGATCCAATAACCCAGTTGGGCGCACCACCTGCTCGGCAATCTCTCCATCTGATTTTTCTATCTCATATTTACCAGGAGTCGCTGAAACATAAATAGTTTGAGGGGCTAATGCTTCAAATTCTTCAAAACGCAACGGGCGATTGTCTAATGCCGATGGCAATCTAAATCCATACTCCACTAGGTTTTCTTTACGTGAACGGTCCCCTTTGTACATGGCACCAATTTGAGAAACGGTAATATGAGATTCATCGATAATTAATAAGCCATCTTGTGGTAAATAATCAAACAGGGTTGGAGGAGCTTCACCTTCAGGACGCCCACTCAAATAACGAGAGTAGTTTTCAATCCCTGAGCAAAAGCCAAGTTCGTTCATCATTTCAATATCAAATTGAGTTCGCTGAGTGATACGCTGCTCTTCAACAAGCTTATTATTTTCTAGCAATTCTTTTTGTCTAATAGCAAGATCGACCTTGATCTTTTCGATCGCATCCAATACTTGCTCACGAGGCGTGACATAGTGCGTTTTAGGGTAGATAGTACAACGTGGCATATCTTTCGTTATGATTGACCCTGTTAGTGGATCAAACTTACTGATGCGTTCCACTTCATCATCAAACATTTCAATACGAATCGCTTCATGTTCAGACTCAGCAGGAAAAATATCCAACACTTCTCCACGAACTCGAAATGTACCTCGTTCAAAAGCCATGTCATTACGCTTATATTGCAATTCAGCTAAACGACGCAGCATATCTCTTTGATTAATAATGTCACCACGGCGTAAATGCAGCATCATACTTAAATAGGCTTTTGGATCACCTAAGCCATATATTGCTGAAACAGAAGCAATAATGATCGCATCTTTGCGTTCTAATAGTGCTTTGGTTGCTGATAAACGCATTTGCTCAATGTGTTCATTAACCGACGAATCTTTTTCAATGAACGTATCAGTTGTCGGTACGTAAGCTTCTGGTTGGTAATAATCAAAATAAGAAACAAAATATTCAACGGCATTATTTGGAAAGAAAGCTTTCATTTCACCATATAACTGTGCCGCTAATGTTTTGTTATGAGCCATAATGATCGTCGGGCGACCAGAATGAGCAATAACATTAGCAAGAGTAAATGTTTTACCTGAACCAGTAACCCCAAGTAACGTTTGATGAGCTAACCCATTTTCAAGACCTTCATTAAGTGTTTTTATCGCTTGAGGTTGATCGCCCGCAGGTTGATAATTAGATACGAGTTCATACGCACTAGACATTTTATACTGCTCCACTTTCCTACTTATTTTTATAAGTCACTACCCTATCAAATCCCTTCTCTTTTTTATAGAAACTCTTAAATAAGAAAAGTTTTCCCCAGAAAAGATTAATTTATAATCAATTTAACTTTAATCTTTATTTTTACCGTGAATAATCATTACTATTGATAAGTAAAACATATAATAATTGTAAGTCATTGATTTTTGTCGTCAGTTCTCATTGTTTATTTTACTTATTAAGTGCTGAGGCTATATTTAATCATGCTTAGAGACAGTTAACAAAGATCCATTAACATAGTTATCCACAGTTTTAGTGGATAACTACCCACAACCCTTATCGTCTTTAGCTTAAGAGAGATGTCAATCCTTTTTTACTTAAAATTGTTTTGTTGACCGCAAAATAAACGAACTCATTTTTTTTCAATTTTTAGTATTGACAGTTTTTTTTAGAATAGATAATATCACGGCCGTTTAAACGATTCCCTTTTAGTTCAGTCGGTAGAACGGCGGACTGTTAATCCGTATGTCGCTGGTTCAAGTCCAGCAAAGGGAGCCACATTTAAATGGTTAGGTTGTTGCTCTTTTTAAGCACAGCGTGACTATATAAAAAGTTAATTCCTCTTTAGTTCAGTTGGTAGAACGGCGGACTGTTAATCCGTATGTCGCTGGTTCAAGTCCAGCAAGAGGAGCCACTTTTAAAAGCCTTGTCTAACGACGAGGCTTTTTTTTTACTTAAAATATTAAAAACCTATTCTTTCTAAGGTTGTTATCACGCGCTTAAAGTCCGATAATAACCAGATCATCTATTATCATAAAAATCATTGGCATGACTGAGTATCTCTTACTACTTATTGGTACCGTTCTAGTAAACAACTTTGTACTAGTTAAGTTCTTAGGACTTTGTCCATTTATGGGCGTTTCTAAAAAACTAGAAAGTGCTATCGGAATGGGCCTAGCGACCACATTTGTTCTTACCTTAGCATCAGTATGTTCGTACCTTGTCGAAACATATATTTTATCTCCGCTAGGAATTGAATACCTTAGAACAATGAGCTTCATTCTTGTTATTGCTGTTGTTGTGCAATTTACTGAAATGGTAGTACACAAAACAAGCCCGACGTTATATCGCGTGCTGGGTATTTTCTTGCCGTTAATTACAACTAACTGTGCGGTTCTTGGTGTCGCTTTACTTAATGTAACTGAAAATCATAATTTCGTAGAATCTATTATCTATGGTTTTGGTGCTGCCGTTGGTTTTTCTTTAGTACTTATCTTATTTTCTGCAATGCGTGAACGAATTGCTGCTGCCGATGTACCTTTGCCTTTTAAAGGTGCTTCTATTGCGATGATCACTGCAGGTTTAATGTCTTTAGCCTTTATGGGCTTTACTGGTTTAGTGAAATTATAAACATGAGTTCAATCTTAATTGCTGTTATAGCTATTGCTGCTCTTGCCCTAGTATTTGGCTTAATACTGGGGTTTGCATCAATTAAATTCAAAGTTGAGTCCGACCCTATTGTCGAACAAATCGATGCGATTCTTCCTCAAACCCAATGTGGCCAATGTGGCTACCCCGGTTGCAAGCCCTACGCTGAAGCTATCGCAAATGGCGATATGATAAATAAATGTCCTCCAGGCGGTCAGGCTACTATCGAAAAACTTGCTGATCTAATGGGAGTTGACGTTCCTAGCTCAGCTCACGATGAAGAAAAAAGCATTAAAAAAGTCGCTTTTATTCATGAAGATATGTGTATTGGATGTACTAAATGTATTCAGGCTTGTCCTGTTGATGCCATTGTTGGTGGAACAAAAGCCTTACATACCGTTATTGAATCGGAATGTACTGGATGTGATTTATGTGTCGCTCCATGTCCAACAGACTGTATTGAGATGATCCCTGTAAAAACAACACCTGATAATTGGAAATGGGATTTAAACACTATCCCTGTTGTAAATATTTCTACAGACCAACCTTCTAAATCATCGGAGCTGTAATACATGTTGTCCATTATCGAACAAATTAAACAAGGCCAACTGTGGGACTTTCACGGTGGTATTCATCCTGAAGAAAATAAAATAATCTCTAATCAGGCTGCAATTCAACACGCGGGGATCCCTTCTCAACTTGTTCTTCCCTTAAAACAGCACATTGGTGGAAAAGGTGACATTCTCGTCTCAGTTGGCGATGTAGTATTAAAAGGCCAACCTCTAACACAAGGCAATATTGCTATGTGTGTTCCTGTTCATGCCCCAACATCAGGAAAAATCACAGCTATTGAGCCTCGCACTGTAGCGCATCCATCAGGATTAACTGACCTCTGCATAGTAATCGAATCTGATGGTGAAGATCGTTGGATTGAAGAGCGTACACCAATTGATGACTTTACATCAGTAGACCCTATCGAACTTATCGAGAGAATCCGTCAATCTGGTATATCAGGAATGGGTGGTGCTGGTTTCCCTACTAGCCGTAAGATTCAAAGTGGTATCGGCAAAGCTGAAATGCTCATTATCAACGCAGCTGAATGTGAACCTTACATCACTGCAGATGATCGTTTAATGCGAGAGCATGCTGAAGAGATCATTGATGGTATTAAGATCCTACAACACGTTCTAACACCAAAAGTGTGTATCATTGCTATTGAAGATAACAAACCAGAAGCCGTAAAAGCACTTAACCAAGCCGTTAATGACCATGACAATATCATTATTCGAGTCATACCAACCAAATATCCATCTGGTGGTTCACGTCAACTGACAAAAATCATTACAGGACAAGAAGTACCTGCTAATGGCCGCTCAACAGATATTGGGGTCATTGTTCAAAACGTCGGAACTGTATTTGCCATAAAGCGCGCTATTTGCGATGCCGAACCTCTTATTGAGCGAGTCGTTACTCTAACAGGTAACAGCATGTCAACACCAGGTAACCTGTGGGTTCGCCTAGGTACTTGTATTGATTACCTTATGGAATTAGTTGGCTATAAAGCAGATAAGAAACACCCACGTATCATCATGGGTGGTTCATTAATGGGCTTTACTTTACCCCATCAGCAAGTTCCAATTACTAAAATTACCAACTGTATTATCACACCAGATAAAAAAGAACTGCCTCTTTACAATCATGAAATGGCTTGTATTCGATGCAGTAGCTGTGCTGATGCTTGTCCAACATCATTACTTCCTCAGCAACTATATTGGTACTCAAAATCAGAAGATTATGACAAGTGTAATGAGTATCATCTTGATGACTGTATTGAATGCGGAGCTTGTGCATATGTCTGTCCTAGTGAAATACCGCTAGTTCAATATTATCGCCAAGCTAAATCAGAAATTTATTCTCGTAAACAAGATGAATTAGCGGCAGAACGCGCGAAATTACGTTTTGAAGAAAAAAATGCACGTTTGGAACGCGATAAGCTTGAGCGTGAAAATAAATTTAAGCAAGCAGCTGAAAACCGTCGCAAAGAGATGAAAACAGAGAGTAAAGGTGGTGATGATGCCATCGCTGCCGCTATTGCTCGAGTAAAAGCACAAAAAGCAGCTCAAGAATCAGGCGTAGCTGCACCAAAACCTGCAGTTGCTGCTGCAATTGCTCGCGCGAAAGCAAAACAAGCTGAGGCCGCGAAATCAGAGACTTCAGTACCTGATAATTCGGAAATGGCTAAACTACGTGAAGAACGTAAACAGCAAGCAAGAGAAAGAAAAGCAAAACTAGCAGAAGAAACAACAGTAACAGATTCAAATAAATCAGATAAAAAAGATGCAGTCGCAGCTGCTATTGCTCGTGCAAAAGCACGCAAAGCTGCACAAGAAAATAACAAGAAGGAAGAGTAACAGTGGCCTTTTTTATCACTAGCTCACCCCACGCTCATAGTAAAAAGAGCACAAAACACATTATGAAAATGGTTGCTCTTGCGACCATTCCAGGGCTATTAGCACAAACCTACTTCTTCGGTTGGGGTAATATCATACAAGTGCTTATTGCTATTTTCACAGCAATTGCATCCGAAGCCATTATTTTAAAGTTTAGAAAGAGGCCTCTAGCTCCCTATTTAAGCGATAATAGCGCTCTCTTAACAGGTCTATTATTAGCGTTAGCAATTCCACCACTCGCACCTTGGTGGGTAACCGTTATCGGTGTTGTTTTCGCTATCGTTATCGCTAAACACTTATACGGTGGTTTAGGACAAAACGTATTTAACCCTGCGATGGCTGCTTATGTTGTCTTATTGATTTCATTTCCAGTACAAATGACAACTTGGCTACCAGTAAAAGAACTACTAACAGAAAATATTAGCTTACTTGATTCACTGTGGCTTATCTTCCATGGGTTAAGCCAAGATGGTTTCTCAGTTCATCAATTAACTATGAACGTTGATGGTATGACAATGGCTACGCCATTAGATACGATCAAAACAGGATTAAAATCAGGACTTACCACCTCTGAAGTGCTTTCCTTGCCTATTTTTAATGGTTTTGCAGGTTTAGGTTGGTTATGGGTTAATGTTGGATTCTTATTAGGAGGTCTATTCCTTCTTCAACAACGCTTAATTCATTGGCATATACCGGTTAGTTTTTTAGCCAGTCTATTTATTATTAGCAGTGCATTTGCTTTATTCTCACCAGATACAGCAACATCACCACTGTTTAATCTGTTTTCTGGCGCAACCATGCTAGGGGCATTTTTTATTGCTACGGATCCTGTTTCCGCAGCGACAACACCAAAGGGCCGTTTATATTACGGAGCTCTAATTGGTGCTTTAGTTTATATCATACGAACTTGGGGAGGTTTCCCTGATGGCGTAGCTTTTGCGGTTTTATTAGCAAATATGTGCGTTCCATTAATTGATTACTACACCAAACCAAGAACTTACGGCCATACTAAAGGATAAAACAATGCTAACCACAATGAAAAAAAGTAGCCTTGTTTTGGCTCTGTTTGCGATAGCAGCAACGGCACTAGTTACCATTACTTATGCATTAACTAAAGATCAAATTGCGTATCAACAGCAACAGCAATTATTGTCAGTTCTCAATCAAGTTGTTCCTAAAGAGCAACATGATAACGAACTATACAAGGCTTGTATTCTGGTGAAAAATAACGATGCCTTAGGTTCAAAACAAGCTATGCCAATTTACCTTGCTTCATTAAATGGTAAACATTCAGGCGCAGCCATCGAGGCAATAGCGCCAGATGGATACAGTGGCAACATTAAAATTATCGTTGGTGTTGATTCAGATGCAATGGTCACAGGTGTTCGTGTTCTTTCACACCAAGAAACTCCAGGACTAGGCGATAAAATTGATATTAGAATCACTCGCTGGGTCGATGCATTTTTAGGTAAAACAGTTGAAAGTTCAGAAGATAAAAATTGGGCAGTACAAAAAGATGGTGGCCAATTTGATCAATTTACTGGCGCAACAATTACACCAAGAGCGGTAGTTAAAGCGGTAAAAAGAGCAGTTTGGTTCTATAAGACACATCAAGAAGAGCTGCTCACTCTTCCATTGAATTGTGAGACAAAATAATGGCAAATCATAAAGAATTAATTAAAAACGGTTTATGGGATAATAACCCAGCCCTAGTACAACTATTAGGCCTTTGTCCCTTACTTGCCGTCTCTGCGACTGTTACTAACGCACTTGGTTTAGGTATCGCAACCATTCTCGTATTGGTTGGCTCAAACTTAATTGTTTCTTTGGTTCGTCAGTGGATACCACAAGAAGTACGTATTCCTGTATTTGTAATGATCATTGCTTCACTAGTAACCTGTGTACAATTACTTATGAATGCCTATGCTTATGGTCTTTATTTATCTCTTGGGATATTTATCCCTCTAATTGTGACCAACTGTATTATCATTGGACGAGCAGAATCGTTTGCTTCAAAAAATGATCCCCTTCCTGCTGTTTTAGATGGATTATGGATGGGTATGGGAATGACAGCGGTCTTAGTTTTACTTGGTGCAATGCGCGAGATCCTTGGTAATGGCACTTTGTTTGATGGTGCCGATCTTCTGCTTGGTGATTGGGCAACTATGTTAAGAATTGAGCTTTTCCATGTTGATAGCCACTTCCTATTAGCTATGCTACCTCCAGGTGCATTCCTTGGTGTTGGTTTTCTTATTGCTATAAAAAATGTCATTGATAAGAAAATGGCTGATCGTCAACCTAAAGAAAAAGCAGAGATAGAACGAGTTCGTATTTCTTAACTGTAACACCATAGGTTAACCTCATATATCGTGAAAAAGAAAAGGATTTAATTGCTGTATGAATAATGTAAAACGTTTAGAAATTTTAGAGCGCTTACGTTCAGAAAATCCCAATCCTCAAACCGAACTTGAGTGGTCAACGCCATTTGAATTATTAATTGCAGTACTACTTTCCGCACAAGCAACCGATGTTAGTGTTAACAAAGCAACAAGAAAATTATATCCAGTAGCAAATACCCCACAAAACATTTTAGATCTAGGGGTAGATGGACTGAAAACATATATAAAAACCATCGGCTTATTTAATACGAAAGCAGAGAATGTCATTAAGACCTGTCGTATGCTCATTGATTTACATGGTGGAGAGATCCCTGAAGATCAAGAAGCCTTAGAAGCACTCCCTGGTGTTGGCCATAAAACAGCAAATGTTGTATTAAACACGGCTTTTGGATGGCCTACGATTGCTGTTGATACCCATATTTACCGAGTATCTAATCGCACTAAATTCGCCATGGGTAAAACGGTTAATGATGTTGAAAAGAAACTACTAAAAGTGGTTCCAAAAGAGTTCAAATTGGATGTTCACCATTGGTTAATATTACATGGTCGTTATACCTGTATCGCTCGAAAACCTCGGTGCGGTAGTTGTATGATTGAAGATTTATGTGAATTCAAAGAAAAAACTGAAGATTAATAATATATAAACTGGAGCAAGATTATGGCTAATGGACGCATTTTACATACAATGATCCGCGTGGGTAACTTAGATAAATCCATCGAATTTTATACAAAAGTAATGGGAATGGATCTTCTTCGTCAAAATACGAATGAAGAATACAAATACACACTGGCTTTTCTTGGCTATGGCGATGAATCCCAAGGTGCCGTAATTGAACTTACCTATAACTGGGGCACAGAAGAATACGACATGGGTACGGCTTTTGGCCACATTGCTATTGGTGTTGATGATATCTATGCAACTTGTGATGCAATTAAAGCTACAGGAGGCAATGTTACGCGTGAAGCAGGTCCTGTGAAAGGTGGCTCAACACATATTGCTTTTGTAAAAGATCCTGATGGTTACATGATTGAGTTAATTCAAAACAGCAGCGCATCAGCGGGATTAGAAGGTTAATAAATACCTTATAATCTATCTTGCAGTAAAAACCTGCGATCTAGGCAGGTTTTTTTATACACAAAACTTTAATTGATAATGATTCTCAGTTAGATTTATCGTGATAATGGAATTCTTAATAAACTAATTGAGGCTTTACTATGATTGAATTATGGGAAAAACATACGTTATTAGCTGAACAAGCTTTTAAGAATGAGGATTCATGGCGAACCATTCTTCATTATCAGCAAGCCTTTGCTATTTCAGAAGTACTGATAAAGAGAAATGAAGCTAGCTTAAATGACCAAATAACCATATCCGTTATCTCTTGTCATAATCTGGCTCAATTTTGGAGAAGCCAAAACGACAGTCGTTTTGAACTAAAATACCTTGAACTCGCATCCAAAAAAATATTAACACTCGTACCTCAGTGCCCACATAGCGAGTGTGAATCTTTCGTTGATAATTTAGGTTGTTGCAAGAGTGCATTATTGGATTTTATGAAACGCCACCCTAACCCATCAATTGCACGACATATACAACATATTGATACTACAGTTCAGTGTGAGTTAATTGCCAGTTTCAAATTACAATAAAAAAAGACGCCTACAATGAGGCGTCTTTTTATTACGATTTTACAACGAATAATTAGATAATTGTTCGTCCTAGAGAAATAACAACACGACGGTTTTTATTCTTACCAATCGGTGTTGCATTATCTGCGATTGGGCGACGTTCACCATAGGAATGTACACGGATACGATCAGCGGGTAAACCAATTGATTCAAAGTAATTTTGTAATTTTAACGCACGTCTTTCTGACACTTGTTGGTTCACATTTTTTCCACCACTAGAATCGGTATAAGTGGCAACTAATACTAAATCAACATCTTTCGTGTATTTAATGAAATCAGCAATTTGAGATAAGCGCTTTTTCGATGCTTTGTTTAATTCGTCACTGTTCTTATCAAAATGCAAAATAGTGAACGAAATATCTTCAAAGCTATATGGAAGCAAATTCGCTATACACATACTAAACACATTATATTGCTCTTGAAATAAAACAGGTGATAACGCAACTTCAATCATTTGCTTAGGACTTTGCCAATCAGCATAGGTAAACGTTGGGAAACGACCACTTTCAAGCTCAGCAAGCATAGACCAAGCTGTTGGACCACCAACATAGCCATCAAATTGTTTGAAGAACTTTAAATTCAACATACTTTCCGCACCATCACCCGGCATCCAGCGAGCTGGCATAGACACAAGATTAACAGCACGAGTTTCACCCATTGGGCGGTTCATTTTTAGTTCAAAATCCAGATTCATCTTCTTGTTAGCATAAGATGAAAACTGTGCACTACCATAATTAGGAATGTTATGAGACAAACGACACTCTAAAGGCGAGTTTTCTAACATCGTCCACTTCGATTGCTCTGGCTTAGCGACATAATTCTTATTTGCTAATACAGGAGTAGCAATCAAAGAGCTCACTAATAAAGCAGATGTAACAAATATTTTTTTCATAATACCTAAATCTATGGGTCATGCCGTTGACGATGCTATTAATAAAGCAATAATTAGACCAATAATTACTTACAACTGGCCAGTTTCAGTTAGATACTAATAAATATATCTCTATCACACCTTATTTACAGTTTTTATGCTACGGATAATCTGTAATAATAGTCATAACATTTTCTTACGTACCGAATGATGACTGAAGTAGAACAACACAATTTATTAAAAAACCGTTTTCGTGGCTATTTTCCTGTAGTTATTGATGTTGAAACAGCAGGTTTTAATGCTAAAACTGATGCATTACTTGAGATTTGTGCTGTTACTCTCGCGATGGATGAGCAAGGTAATTTAAAACCTGCTACCACCATTCACTTCCATGTCACTCCTTTTGAAGGTGCTAATATTGAAAAAGAAGCACTTGAATTTAATGGTATACGTGACCCATTTAGCCCATTACGTGGTGCTGTTACTGAAGACGTTGCATTAAAAGAAATCTTTAAACTTGTCCGTAAAGAACAAAAACAACACGATTGCCAACGCGCAATAATGGTTGCTCATAACGCTCATTTTGATCATAGCTTTGTTATGGAAGCCGCAGCACGAACAAAATTAAAACGCATTCCTTTTCACCCATTTTGCACCTTTGATACAGCGGCAATCAGTGGTCTTGCACTAGGTCAAACTGTATTGGCAAAAGCGTGTAAAACAGCAGGAATGGATTTTGATGGAAAAGAAGCTCATTCAGCTCTTTATGATACAGAAAAAACGGCAGAGTTATTCTGTCGTATTGTGAATAAATGGAAAGATCTTGGTGGCTGGCCTGTAATGCCAGAACCAGAAAACAATACTAATAATAATTAATTGGCTAATTGCTAACTACATAATAATTTACAGGGAACTAAACACAATGAATCCAATCATTCTTTCTGTTTCAGTTATGCTTATCCTTGCTTTGCTTAGAGTTAACGTTGTTGTTGCCTTAACATTTAGCGCACTAATCGGTGGATTAGTAGGTGGATTATCATTATCTGAAACCATTTCAGCTTTCGAAGGTGGTCTAGGTGGCGGTGCAACAATTGCATTAAGTTACGCTATGCTAGGCGCTTTTGCTGTTGCTATTTCAAAATCAGGCGTGACTGATTTACTTGCTCACAGTGTGATCAAACGTATAAATGGTAAAGAAAATATCCACGCTGCAACTGGTGTAAAATATTTACTATTATGCTTGATACTTCTAGTGACGATTTCATCTCAAAACGTAGTGCCAGTGCATATTGCCTTTATTCCAATTTTGATCCCGCCACTACTTCAAGTATTTAACAAACTAAAGCTAGATCGTCGTTTAATTGCTTGTGTACTAACTTTCGGTTTAGTGACACCTTATATGATTTTACCTGTCGGTTTTGGTGGTATTTTCTTAAACAACATCCTGCTTAAAAACCTTCATGATAACCATTTAGATGTACTTGCAAGCCAAGTACCACTAGCAATGGCTTTACCAGCGCTTGGCATGGTTGTTGGCTTATTAATCGCCGTATTTATTTCATACCGTAAGCCAAGAACATATGCTGAAGTTGATAACTCTGAGTTAACAGCAACATCAGCAGAGCCTACATTTAATAAACGCCATATCCAAATATCTATTTTAGCCATCATTGCAGCTCTATCGGTTCAGTTATACGCAGGTTCAATGATCATTGGTGCTCTTGCTGGTTTCATGGTGTTTACTTTTGGTGGCGTGATCGCTTGGAAAGAAACGCAAGATGTATTCACTCGTGGTGTTCACATGATGGCAATGATTGGCTTTATTATGATTTCAGCCGCAGGCTTTGCCGCAGTAATGAAAGCCACAGGTGGTGTAGAAACCCTAGTTCAGGCTCTATCTACCTCTATTGGTGATAATAAACCATTAGCCGCCCTACTTATGCTAATTGTCGGCCTATTAGTTACAATGGGAATCGGTTCTTCATTCTCAACCATTCCAATTATTGCAACGATCTATGTTCCTCTTGCTATTGCTTTTGGTTTTTCACCAATGGCAACCATTGCACTTGTTGGTACAGCTGCAGCACTTGGTGATGCTGGTTCTCCAGCCTCAGATTCAACATTAGGTCCAACATCAGGCCTAAATTCTGATGGTCAACATGAACACGTTTGGGAAACCGTTGTACCTACATTTTTGCATTATAACTTGCCGTTAATTATCTTCGGATGGATTGCAGCAATGGTCCTGTAATGTAATTAAATTGCATTTTTATTTAAAAAAACGTTAAAACGGCAGATGTTTCTGCCGTTTTTTTGCATAAAGATCAAAAAAATACCCCTTTATCTCTTTGTTTGAACGTATCTTTAACTGATACAGTTGCTATACTCTGCCATTGTTTAATCACCACCTATAATCTTGTATGAAATTAATTAAGCTTTCTTCATTTCTTATCATTGACGACAGCACTGTCATTCAAAATGCGCTTAGAGCATTACTCAGTCGTATAGGTGTTCCAACCAACAATATTTCATGCTGTCCAACAGCAGGTGCAGCTGTTGGTAACTGTAAACGTCAGAAATTTGATGTGTTATTTGTCGATCATAATTTAGGTCACGGTAGCACTGGCCTACAGATGCTAGAGCAACTTAAGTTACTACGTCTTATCACGGACAACACGCTTATCTATATCGTCACGGGCAATGAAGACCCACAAATTGAGCTAGCATACAGTGATTACATGCCAGCTAAATACATTCAAAAGCCTATTCGTCCTGAAGAAATTATAAAAGTCATTAATCATGATTTGATTAAACGCCAATTTTCTACTGGGATGATTGCCGCGTATACAAAAGATGGATTAACCGGTGTTAAACCCTTAATCTTTCAAGCTCCTAATAAAGTGATCCTAAAAGATTCAATGCTGAAATTGGCATCACGTCTAATTAAAGTAAACCGTCTTCAAGAAGCATTAAGTGTCAATAAAGCCTTACTTTCAATTATCAAAGAATCTATCGAAGCCGATATTCAATATGCTGAAATACTATTAGCTAAAAAAGAATACGAACAAGCAAATCAGCATATCGATGGCCTGCTACAAAAAAACAAAGATAATCTGCAGTTAATTGATCTAAAAGCTGAAGTTTCTTTTGCAAGAGAAGATATTGGAATCGCAGCTCGATTTTGGAAAAGAGGCTTTGAACTCTCCCCCTATTCATACATTCGCTTCTGCAAACTCGTTTGGTCTTTACTTGCAAGAGGTGAAAAATACGACGCTTTTGATCTACTCACTAAATACGCTTATCTGTTACCAAACTCTGCATTTGATTCCGCAGGTAAACGAGCCATGGCGGCGTGGGGCGATTTATATTTAGCTTCTGAAGACATCCTTCAAGAGTGGTCACCAGAAAGTGCATGGCAACGCGTAAGTGCCAAATTAAAAGGACGTCTACGTGGGATCCCGTGTATTGCAGCACAACGAGCACTGTCTGCATTATTTCAATTAAAAATTAATCGATACGGTGAAGCAAATCGACACATATCAGATATTCAAATAAACGATATTGCTGATTATGAAACTGCATTCATTGTATATCTTGTTTATTGTGAAATGAAACTAGACGATGAAAAGGCTCAGTTAGAAGAAAAATGGTTAACTAAACTACAGAAAGGAACATCGACTCTAGCTCAGTTACAAACGATGGCATTCATAAAACAACAAAAATCATCGTCTTCGTTTTAATAGAAATTAGCCAAATAAAAAAAGCCACGTTTAATAACGTGGCTTTTTTATGAAAATATTTTAATTATTCAGCCGCTGGTGCGTTACGCTCTGCCGCTTCTTTAATTAATGGCTGAAGTTCACCCTTTTGAAACATCTCAATGATAATGTCACAGCCACCAACTAATTCACCTTCAACCCATAATTGTGGGAATGTAGGCCATTGTGCGTATGCTGGAAGCTCTGCACGAATATCAGGGTTTTGTAGAATATCTACGTACGCAAATTTCTCACCACAGTTCATTAGAGCTTGTGCAGCTTGAGAAGAGAAACCACAGCTAGGTAGTTTAGGAGAACCCTTCATGTATAAAAGGATGTGGTTTTCAGAAATTTGTTGTTTGATCTTATCGATAGTTTCCATTGTATCCTCTAATGGTCGACATTTAAGTTGTATCCATTCTACTTGTTATGTGTGAAGAAAAAAATACCTATTATTTGTAGTGTTATTATTTATTGAAAAATCGGTACTTTTTCTTTAAATAAACTTAAAACTTGCTAGAATCAAAGCGAAGTCAGATAAGCTCTAATTATAATTGAGCACATATTTTTGGAAAATTAATGAGGCATAGACCTCTTTTAAATGGAGACACGAGCGATGTCATTTGAATTACCAGCTCTACCGTATGCAAAAGATGCACTAGAACCACATATCTCAGCAGAAACACTGGATTTCCACCATGGTAAGCACCACAACACATACGTTGTTAAACTAAACGGTCTTATTCCTGGTACTGAGTTTGAAGGCAAAACATTAGAAGAGATCATTAAAACTTCTACAGGTGGTGTTTTTAATAACGCAGCTCAAATCTGGAACCACACATTCTACTGGCACTGTTTAGCTCCAAACGCTGGTGGCGAACCAACTGGTGCTGTAGCAGAAGCTATCAATGCTGCATTTGGTTCTTTTGAAGAATTTAAAGCTCAATTCACAGATTCAGCAATCAATAACTTTGGTTCTTCTTGGACTTGGTTAGTGAAAAAAGCGGACGGTTCTCTAGAAATCGTTAACACGTCTAACGCAGCAACACCACTAACAGAAGAAGGCACAACGCCACTTCTAACAGTTGACCTGTGGGAACACGCTTACTACATCGATTTCCGTAATGTTCGTCCTGATTACATGGGTGCATTCTGGAATCTTGTAAACTGGTCTTTCGTAGAAGAAAACCTAGCAAAATAATTTTCGAATTATAAATAGACGCTCCTTGCGGCTAAATGTTCAAAGGTCAGTTTTTATACTGGCCTTTTTTTTGTTTTCCGTTGCGGTAACTCTTTGCCCTATTTCTAAAAATAATTTAAAAAACGGCAATTTTTTTCCTAAAAAGACTAAAGCTTTCCAATCCCTTACCGATAAATAGTTATCACCAAGAGGATTGATTCATGAAAGTACATACATTAGACAAAGCAGAATTAATTAGCGAAGTTCAATTTGGCTCGAACCTAAACCATGCTGTAGAAGCTGGTCGTCGTGCTGATTTCGCTTTAATGATGTCGTTACTATCTAATGACTTACGTGAAAACACGCCTGTTGAAAAAATTAACGAGAAAAAAGTAACTGAAGATCTATTACGTCAACGCTTTCAGCTAGCTGATGCTCAAACACTACGTAGTAATGAAGAAAGCTATTCTCGTTCTGCTGCTCAAGCTTATCAATTCCACAACGGTGGAATAGCAAGCGCTAAGCTGCAACATGGTCTAGCACCGGATGCAATGGCTTATATGCCACAAGATACTTGTGACCTACCTGAAGAAATTTATCACAACCTATCAGGCCACCAACGTCGTCAGTTAGAATCAGGTAATGAGATTTTTAATGCTATTCCACAAGATCTTTATAATGAACTTGTAACCGCTAAGCGCCATTCTGAAATGAATTTTTATGTTTAATATGGCATTACATTAATACCATATTAGCCATTAACAGTTTTAACTTCCCCTTCTCATTAATCATTGAGCAATATGTGAGTTAGTGCATAATTCACAATATTGATTGATATTTAATCATCATTTAAAGCCCATCTCACAGCAGATGTCATATTTCTATTCCATTATTAAAGCATCGAGTAACTAACGCTATTAAAGCAATTCATGCTCTAAGGAAAGAATGCTATGCAAATAAAACATTCAACCATACTGATCACATCAGCTGGAAATGTTATGGGTCGTTCCATTTCATGTCATTTCGCTTCTCTTGGCGCTTATTTAATCATTACAGATTCTGATGCAGAAGCGTTAAATGAAACGCATCATTTTTGCAGTCAATTAACATCCAATATTGTCAGCTATCAACTAGAAGACCAAAGCCAAGAAAGCATTCGCCATCTGTTTCATGCCATCGATAATGAGTTTAATAACGGCATAGACGTACTAATCAATAACTATACTGCTGTGACGTTACCAAGCTTGCTGGATTCACAGAGTCAAAATAGTCCATTCCAACTCACAGAGTTAGCAACAACGTTATTCACCTATGGCCAATTTGCCGCTCAAAATATGCGATCTCATAAGAAAGAAGGCGTAATTATTAACCTTGGCTATCACAATGATTTAGCGCATTTGCACCAAGCAGATAACTCCACAGCACTTTTAGCAGGATTAACTAAGAGTTGGGCTAAAGAGCTGAATCCATTCAAAATAAGAATTGGTGGAGTAACACCAAGAATAACAAATAATGATACCGTGCCTAATCTAAGTACCATCAATCAAGAACTGATAAAAAACACTGAATACATTCTTGCTAATGAGTACTTTAGTGGTCGAATTATTGAAGCAACAGCTTAGTAATTTAATACCAATCTGAATAAGCAGTGAGATGAACGGTCAGGTACTTATTTAAATTAGTATTATCAGTTCAATAACATTTTTAAACACAAACCTCTAGATGCAAAAAAGCCACCTAAGACTAGGTGGCTTTCTTATTTATCACTTTCAAATTGCTAGTGAAAGTAACTCAGCGTTTAGCAATCAATTATTTCTTTGCTTTTTTCGCTTTTGGCTCTTCAGTTTTTTTAATTACTGTTGTGCCTTCAAACGTTTCACCTTCAACAAAAGGTTTACCGTAGTAAGAAGTTGTTAGTACTTCTTTTAGCTCTGTGATTAGAGGGTAACGTGGGTTCGCACCAGTACATTGGTCATCGAACGCTTCAACAGATAGTTCATCTAGTTTAGCGATGAAGTCTGCTTCGTTAACACCTGCATCTTTGATAGATAGTGGAATATCTAAATCTTTCTTAAGCTCTTCTAACCAAGTTAGTAGACGCTCAATCTTCTGAGCAGTACGGTCACCAGCTTGGCTTAGGCCTAGGTGGTCAGCAACTTCTGCGTAACGACGACGAGCTTGTGGACGGTCGTATTGAGAGAATGCTGTTTGTTTAGTTGGGTTATCGTTCGCGTTGTAACGTACAACGTTTGAGATAAGTAATGCGTTCGCTAAACCGTGTGGTAAGTGGAACTCAGCACCGATTTTGTGAGCCATTGAGTGACACACACCTAGGAATGCGTTAGCAAACGCGATACCAGCGATAGTTGCAGCATTGTGTACTTTCTCACGAGCGATTGGGTCGTTCGCACCATTTTTGTAGCTTGATGGTAAGTATTCTTTAAGCATCTTAAGAGCTTGAAGCGCTTGACCGTCAGAGTATTCGTTAGCAAGAACAGATACGTAAGCTTCTAATGCGTGAGTTACTGCATCGTAACCACCAAATGCTGTTAGAGACTTAGGCATGTTCATTACTAGGTTAGCATCAACGATTGCCATGTTTGGCGTAATTTCGTAATCAGCTAGTGGGTATTTAGCACCAGTTTTGTCGTCTGTAACAACAGCGAATGGAGTAACTTCTGAACCCGTACCTGAAGTTGTAGTGATACATACAAGCTCAGCTTTTTTACCCATTTTAGGGAACTTGTAAATACGTTTACGGATATCCATAAAGCGCATTGCTAGTTCTGCGAAGTGAGTTTCTGGGTGCTCGTACATTACCCACATAATCTTAGCAGCATCCATTGGTGAACCACCACCTAGAGCAAGGATTACGTCAGGTTGGAAGCTCTTCATTGCTTCAGCGCCTTTCTCAACAACAGATAGTGTTGGATCCGCTTCTACATCAAAGAATGTTTGAACTTCGATACCTTGAGCTTTAAGTAGTTGAACTACGTCATCAGCGTAACCGTTGTTGAATAGGAAACGGTCAGTTACAAGGAATGCACGTTTCTTACCTTCTAGGTCGCTCATTGCGATTGGAAGGCTGCCACGACGGAAGTAGATAGACTTAGGTAGTTTGTGCCATAACATATTTTCAGCTCGCTTCGCTACAGTTTTCTTGTTGATAAGGTGCTTAGGACCCACGTTCTCAGAGATAGAGTTACCACCCCATGAACCACAACCAAGAGTTAGAGAAGGTGCAACGTTGAAGTTGTAAAGGTCACCGATACCACCGTGAGTAGTTGGGATGTTTACAAGAATACGTGCTGTTTTTAGTTTGTCACCGAAGTAACGGATACGGTCAGCGTTAACGTCTTGGTTAGTGTACAGACCAGATGTGTGGCCGATACCGCCAATTTCTACCATTTTAACTGCTTGGTCTACCGCGTTCTCAAAAGAAGACGCACGGAACATACCTAGAGTTGGAGACAGTTTCTCATGAGCGAATTCGTCATCGTAAGATACTTCACCGATACCTTCACCAACAAGGATCTTAGTATCAGCTGGAACTTTAACACCAGCCATTTCAGCGATAGCTGTTGCAGGTTGACCTACGATGTTTGCGTTTAGGTTACCGTCGATAAGTAGAACTTTACGAACTTTATCTGCTTCAGCTTTAGATAGTACGTAACCTTTGTGAGAAGCAAAACGCTCTTTAACTTCGTCGTATACTTCATCCATTACGATTACAGCTTGCTCAGAAGCACAAACTACACCGTTATCGAATGTTTTAGACATAAGAACAGAAGCTACAGCACGTTTAACATCAGCTGTATCATCGATAACAACAGGAACGTTACCAGCACCAACACCGATTGCAGGTTTACCTGAAGAGTAAGCTGCTTTAACCATGCCTGGACCACCAGTAGCAAGGATAAGAGCGATACCGTCGTGCTTCATTAGTGCATTAGAAAGTTCTACAGATGGTTGGTCAATCCAACCGATGATGTCTTTTGGAGCACCAGCTGCAACCGCTGCGTCTAAAACAAGTTTCGCTGCATCATTAGTAGAGTTTTTCGCACGTGGGTGTGGCGAGAAAATGATACCGTTACGAGTTTTTAGAGAGATTAGAGATTTGAAGATTGCAGTAGATGTTGGGTTAGTTGTTGGAACGATACCACAGATAATACCTACAGGTTCTGCGATAGTCATTGTTCCTAGGTTATCGTCTTCTTCAAGAATGCCACATGTTTTTTCATCTTTATATTTATTGTAGATGAACTCTGATGCGAAGTGGTTTTTGATAACCTTATCTTCAACGATACCCATGCCAGACTCAGCAACCGCTTGTTGTGCTAGCGGGATACGAGCTTGGTTAGCTGCTAGAGATGCTGCACGGAAGATTGCATCAACTTGCTCTTGAGAAAAAGTTGCGAACTCTTCTTGTGCTGCTTTAACGCGTGCTACTAGAGCATCTAATTCAGCTAGGTTAGTTACAGGCATAGTGTTTCTCCTAAAATTAAAAAACTATATAAATCATTAAAAACTATTTAGTAAGAACTTTGATTTTTTATTTCATTTGTATAACAAGACCGAAAATTCCCTTCACGTTCTCGTTGTACTTTCTTAGTAAATTGCTTTCAAAACTGATTATATTCTTTCACATTTTTAAAAGTATTGATTCAGATCAGTTATCGGAAAATATTTACCACTTTCGGCTTACCCCTTACGGATAGCACATTTAAAAAGTGATTTATATCACATACTTAATGCAAAAATAGAAGCACTTCAAACATTCAACTCTTAACGAATCAGTCAATAGCAGAAAACCAAACTGTAATAAAATTACATAATCGCGGCCAAAAATGACAAATTAAGGCGAATTATTCGTGCCACTAAAGAGTAGTATAACTCGTGGAAAATTCACATCATTTATATCGTGAATAA
This sequence comes from Aliivibrio fischeri, assembly GCF_009727955.1. Taxonomy (GTDB): domain Bacteria; phylum Pseudomonadota; class Gammaproteobacteria; order Enterobacterales; family Vibrionaceae; genus Aliivibrio; species Aliivibrio fischeri_A. Next base: position 1,115,595 of record NZ_WOBR01000004.1, read on the forward strand.
TTTGCTCTAGATCACTTTATTGTAAAATTTTAGTGTTTTTAAAAAGATAGGATTAGAAATTGATTAAAAGAAATACTAGAGAGGTCAGAGTTTTTTGATTATTCTTGGTATACAGCAATAGCTTATAAATACAGATAAATGACAAAAACAAGAAAAAGCCCAATAAAACATCATCTATATACAATCATCTTTGGTACCCATACTAAAGGTGGCAGAAGATTTGATATCGCCTTAATTATTTTAATCTTATTATCACAAGCAACTTTGATATTAGATTCTATAAGCTCTGTGCGTTTACAGTATGGGGAAGTCTTATGGAAGCTTGAGTATTTATTTACTGCCATCTTCACTCTTGAGTATGTTTTGCGTCTTTATTGTTCGCCACGACCAAGCTCTTATGCAAAAAGCTTCTACGGAATTATTGATTTATTAGCGATATTACCCACATACCTAGCTCTCTTCTTCCCTAGCGCCAGCTATATAGCCATTATTCGTTTGCTTCGAGTAATGCGTATTTTCCGAATTTTAAAACTTGTTCGTTACTTGCAAGATTCAAATATTCTATTGCGCTCACTCTTAATGGCCAAACGCAAAATACTCATATTTTTTAGTACAGTTGCGATTCTTGTTTCTGTTTTTGGTTCACTAATGTTTGTAATTGAAGGACCAGAGAATGGATTTACAAGTATTCCACAAAGTATCTATTGGGCTATAGTAACAATTACTACTGTAGGATATGGTGATTTAGTGCCTCACACCCCTCTCGGCAAAGCAATTGCCTCTTTAACTATGTTATTAGGCTACTCGATACTTGCTGTACCTACGGGGATCATTACTGCGGAATTGAATCAAGAGATGAATACCCACAGAGATCTTGTTCGTTGTCCTAATTGTTTAAAAGGTGGACATGAATCAGATGCAATACACTGTAAGCATTGTGGGAGTCGGTTGCCAGAACCTGACAAAAGAATAGTGAATACTATTAATGCGAAAGAATAATAGTACTCATTTTAAAAGACGCTATTCAGAGTATAAACTTAACGAACTCTTCGACGCATGAGCATCAGAATCACTACCAAGGAACTTTGGTGCAGCAATTACTGCTAATAAAAAGAATACAGCGGCAAATGCAGCAAATTTAGTTAGAACTTGTCCTTTGGTCTTTTTCATCTTACGTCATTCTATATTTATGAAATTGTCGATAATTTACTAGACTGTTTACTTATCGACAATTTTATAAGCCACTTTTGGGATCAATGTTGCATTTGTTTTTCTTATTTACTCATTTGCCGTTATAAAAAGTACAAATAGGCCATTAATCAGAAGAAACATTCACACGAACAATATCTTGCTGGTCTTTCGAAAATTGTTTTTTTAATTCAGATTTTGATTTAAAACTGATCTCTCCGCCCTCAGCCACCGTCATATGCTGTGCATCTATATTGTATTTAGATTGATAAATCATCACGGCTTGCATACATGTGCTTCTCTGCTCAGCAGACAATGGTGTCCCATTATGCCACTTCCCTGTTTCAACTGCGTATTGTAGGTTTTTAAAAACCTCAGGAGTCATGGATTCTAATAATGTATCTATATTCATCATCTACTCTTTTATTTATAAAAATATGAACAAACGATATCTTTTCATTAATGTTAGTCAATATTATGCCGATAAATAGGAGTAACGGATCACGTTTCCATTTTCTCAATCAATAGGCTTATCATGTTTTCTACTATTCAACGATTTTCGCTAATAACGTTTACTGCATTTTCCTTATCTGGCTGTTTTGATACCACTCCAACAACAACGCAGTTATGTGAGGATCATTCTGAGCTACAATGTGATCAATTAAATATGCGTGATGGGCAGTGTCTTAATCAACGTGATGCTCTTATATTAAGTCGCTTTGCTACTTTAAAAAGCCAAAATGACTTAGATAAATTAAAAACCATTCAAGCAACCTATCAATATCAATCCTGTTTAACATCTGCAGCACAAATTGAACCTATCACTGCAAAAGAAATTAAAACAAAGCGTTCAGAAGCACTTATACATACCTATGATGCTATCGATCTATTGAGTATTGAATTGAAAGAATCTAAAGATCCGACCGTTCTTTATTATCGTTGGAGTACTGGTGATAAGTCTGCATTAAGAGAGTTTTTACAACTTGAAGGTTCTCGCTCTCTTGAAACAGCAGAGCTTCAATATGCACTTGCTACCTTTTATGCATTACGCAATGGAAATAAAACCATCACGTTATTGAATCATTCATTAGAACTATTAACTAAAGATGATTATAAAAATGATTTTCATACAACCATTATTAAGTCACTAGCGAGTATTAATCATAAAGAGCAAAACACAGAACACGCTTATATTTGGGCTTTAGTAGGGAAAGAATTTGATCTACAAGTTTCTTCTCAACAACAACTTGACCTTTTGTATCCGTTCTCAGATGCAGAAAAACAAAAACTACAACAAACAAGTGAAGTAATAGTCAAAAGCATTAAAGAACAAAAATTCTCAGCGCAGCTACTTCCAAAAGTAACTGAAAAAAATTAATTCGCTGATATTAACAAAATAAAAGAGGAGCACATTAGGCTCCTTTTTTATTTTATATGGATTTACTTATCTTGCGAAAAATTTAAAGAAACCGAATTGACACAATATCTTTCGTTGGTTGTTTTAGGGCCATCATCAAAAACATGCCCTAAATGACTGTCACAATGACGACAACGGATTTCTATTCTTTTCATCCCGTGGCTGTTATCTTCAATATATCTTATGACTTGCTCGTTCACTGGAGCATCAAAGCTTGGCCATCCACAACCTGAGTCATATTTATTATCAGATACAAATAAAATGGTTTGGCAACAAGTACAGGCGTAATAACCTTTTTCTTTATTATGTAACAACGTTCCTGAGAAAGGCGCTTCAGTTCCTTGTTTTCTACAAATATCAAACTCTTCATTTGTAAGCTTTTTTCGCCACTCTTCATCGGTGTATTCTAAAAATGTTTTTGGTGTATCCATTTTTATAAAACTCCTTTACTTAGACTTCTTTAAATTAAACCTTGCTATATATCACCTTTGTAGCACATACTTTGCCAAAGTAATTTTACAGCAACCAAGCGAAATCACATTAATTGTTATGTCACTTTTTTTCATAAAGTGTCATTTAGGTTACTAAATAACCACAAATTATCCGAATTACGTAAGAATTTTTCTTTATGTTAACAGGATATGGTCTATTTTTTGATTTTAAACAATTAAATTTGGATTTTCACTTGCAGGTTGGCTCAGGATTTTGTAATTTTACTACCAGTTAATTTAAACCTGAAATTCAAATTTAAGTTGTGGAGCAACTATAATGACTATCAAAGTAGGTATTAACGGTTTTGGCCGTATTGGACGTTTCGTATTCCGTGCATCTGTAGAGCGCAATGACATCGAAGTTGTTGGTATTAACGATCTTATCGACGTTGAATACATGGCTTACATGCTTAAGTACGATTCAACTCACGGCCGTTTCAACGGTACAGTTGAAGTTGTAGATGGTAACCTAGTAGTAAACGGCAAAACTGTACGTGTAACTGCTGAGCGTAACCCAGAAGATCTTAAGTGGGATGCAATCAACGTTGACGTTGTTGCTGAAGCAACTGGTCTTTTCCTAGACGACGCAACTGCACGTAAGCACATCACTGCTGGTGCTAAGAAAGTTGTTCTAACTGGTCCTTCAAAAGACGCTACTCCAATGTTCGTAATGGGTGTTAACCACACTTCTTACGCTGGTCAAGACATCGTTTCTAACGCTTCTTGTACTACTAACTGTCTAGCACCTGTTGCTAAAGTTCTTAACGACAAATTCGGTATCGAATCTGGTCTTATGACTACAGTTCACGCTACTACAGCAACTCAAAAAACTGTAGATGGTCCTTCTGCTAAAGACTGGCGCGGTGGCCGTGGTGCTTCTCAAAACATCATCCCATCTTCAACTGGTGCTGCTAAAGCTGTAGGCGTTGTTCTTCCAGAACTAAACGGCCTTCTAACTGGTATGGCTTTCCGTGTACCAACTGCTAACGTTTCTGTAGTTGACCTAACAGTTAACCTAAAAACTGCTGCATCTTACGAAGCAATCTGTGCTGCTATGAAAGAAGCATCTGAAGGCGAGCTTAAAGGTGTTCTAGGTTACACAGAAGACGCTGTTGTTTCTCAAGACTTCATCGGTGAAGTTCAAACTTCAGTATTCGATGCTGCAGCTGGTGTTGCACTAACTGACAAATTCGTTAAAGTTGTATCTTGGTACGACAACGAAATCGGTTACTCAAACAAAGTTCTTGACCTAATCGCTCACGTTTCTAAGTAAGCATTAGTTTAGACTTTCTTTGAAAGCTAACTTAAAAGGTTTTACTATCTTTTAAGAATGAAAGGCGACTTAATTGTCGCCTTTTTTATACCCGAAATTCAGTATTTATCCTTTTTCTATTCAATCTAAAGAAGCAATTTCTCTGAATATGACATAGAAAAAGAATGCATATTTATTATTTTAGGAGTTACCTATGAATCTTACTCAGCTTCCAATTATCAGTGTATTATCTGATAACGTCACTGTTGCTCAATTAGATGATGTAAAAGTGATTCGTGTTATTCATGACAAAGCCAATGCAGCCATTTCTCTTCATGGTGGCCATGTTTTATCTTTTACGCCAAAAGGACAAGACGATCTTATTTGGATGAGTAAAGAAGCCATCTTTAACCCTGAAAAAGCAATTCGTGGCGGGGTTCCTGTATGTTGGCCATGGTTTGGTCGTATCGCCGATCCTGCTCACGGCTTTGCTCGTAATAATGAATGGACACTTATTGAACATCGTGAAAATGATAATGGCGTTATTGTCGTTCTAGGATTAGAAGCATCTGATGCAACCAAAGCGATTTGGCCTTTTGAATTTGAAGCACGCTTAACCGTTGAAATTGGTGATGAATTACGTATTACGCTTGATGCAAAAAATACGGATAACAAGGTATGGAATTGTTCTGGTGCTTTACACACTTATCTTAACGTTGCTGATATTGCATCAACAACAATTACGGGTATGGGCCCAACGTATATTGATGGGCTTCATAATGCCAAACTGTGTACTGGCGAAGAAACACTATCAATAAATGCTGCCGTTGACCGTGTATATACTCAACCAGAAAATACCGTGTCTGTTTCAGATTCTCAGCGTACATTAACGGTCACAAATTCAGGTCATAATGCTGCTGTTATTTGGAACCCTTGGATTGAAGGCGCTGAATCGATGGCCGACATGAATAATGATGGTTACAAAACCATGGTGTGTGTTGAGTCCACTTACCACGCAACAAGTTTAGATGAAGCGCAAACCGTTGAACCAGGTAATGCATTTACGCTAACCACAACGATTAAAGCGTAAGATCAAGATAACCTATTTCGATATTTACCTAAATAAAAACGGAAGCCACTGAGACTTCCGTTTTTTTATATTGTTTGGAAAATAAAGATTATCTCTTATCTTTCCCAGTATGCTTCTTCTAAGCTGTCTTCACGCTCTGGTAAACCACGAGATAAACGTGGAGAGTGCTGAGCTAATACTTCAAAGCTTACACGATTTGAGTATTTACATACTTGTGAGAAAGAAGAATACGTCAAGAAAGAGTGCTGATGCTTGCTTGAGTTTGGCACGTTATTACGGTGGTAATGGTTTGCAGCCATATCATGTAATAAAGCAGATAATGCACCATCACCAGCACCATTAGTGTTCTTAATTTTTTCAGGACCACCCATGTATGGTGAAATGTGTGAAAATACCTTAATAGGGTTTTCACAGCTGTCTTTCACCGCTGGACGGCTAAATTCAAACTGGTTAAATTCAGCAATAGTACCAGGAAGTAATGGCAGTGACGTTTCACGCTTTGCAGAATCTTCAGTGTAACCTGCCATATAAAGACCTACAGGGCCTGCAGTACAAAGAACTAGGTCTACCCACTCAAGAGCCTTGTTTGCAGCTTCTAGAGGGTCTGCTGCACCAGTAAGCGCTTCACCTTCTTCTTCGTTCATTGCAACAACCGTTACATGATCATTTAAGAAATCACGCCAGTATTGTGGATCATCTTGAACCACAAACTTAGTACCCATAGTTAATACAACAGGCACATCATATTTCTTCGCATACTCAATCGCTTTCATTGTTGCTTCAGGCATTGGATCACCTTCTTTACAACGAACAAGATATGCTGTTAAAACTAGGGCTGATGCATTTTTGAAAATCTTCTCAGGAATGCTCTCTGCACGAAGTTGGTTCATGTCACCTTCGCTAATTGCAAACGTACGCTCACCATCTTCACTAATCAGTGCAAAACAGCGACCAATCGCACCCGGTACAGGTTGAAGGTAGTTTAAATCCATTCGGCTAGATGTGTTACATAAATAACGGTATGAATAACTGCCTATGTGAATATCTTCACTCATAACCCCTAATAATGTTGATTTATCATCAGCAAGAACAGAGTAGTTATGAAGCGTATTACCAATCGTACCACCAGCAAATTCATTGCTGATCATATTATTGTCTTTTAATTCATTATAAAGCATTTCAGCTTTATCGTTATCGATAACCAGTGAGTGTCCTTTACTCAAGCCATATTTTTCAATAAAAGCATCATCCACTTTCGCTTCAATATCCACTAGCGTTTGGTCGATACCAATAATATGGGTACGAGACATTTTCTTAGCTTCTTGAGCTTGGCTAACTAATGGATCACGTGCGTGAACAGGAAAATAATGCTTAGATTTACGCTGACCTGGAAATTTCATAAAATAATCATTCAACTGGCTAATGGAAGAACTGCGAAGTTTAGCCGCTCAATAACTCTGCCGCAACTACTGATATACACCACCACCAATAGCAAACGTTTGCTCTTTCTATTTGTTTATACATCTAGCCTTAGGAAGCGATTTCGTGGTAATTTAAAGCGTATTTTTTAAGAGTAATAACCATGACTACTGAACTAATTAGCTACGACGACGTAATTGAAGTCGCTTACGATATCTTCCTAGAAATGGCTCAAGACAATCTTGAACCTGCAGATGTTGCTTTATTCACTTTGCAATTTGATGATCGTGGCGCAGCTGAGGTTGTTGATACCCGTGATGATTGGGCTGAACACGTTGGATTTGAAGTAGATAAAGAAACATACGCTGAAGTATTAATCGGCTTAGTAAATGAAGAATCTGATGCATTAGATGATGTTTTTGCTCGCATGCTAGTTAGCCGTGATCCTGAGCATAAATTCTGTCACATGCTATGGAAACGTGATTAAGTTAATCCCCTACCATATTAATAAAAAGGAGCATTCATTTGCTCCTTTTTTATTCCTGTATTTATTGAATCTACCTCTTTGCATCCCCATTATTCCTTTATGCTCACAAACTGTTTAAACCAATATCCCAATGGTAATTGGTATTAACACAGAATAACGATAAAGGAATACCATGTCACAATTTCAAACTCGATGCCCATCTTGTCATGGGTTAAACCGTCTTCCTACTGAACGAGTCAACGATGGTGCAACTTGTGGTCGCTGTAAGGAATCATTATTAGATGGTAAACCAGTAGAAGGCACAATGGATAACCTAGCCGTTTTACTTAACAGTGAGAAAGCCGTTGTTATTGATTTCTGGGCTCCTTGGTGTAACCCATGCGTTGGCTTCTCTCCTGTTTTTGAAGATGTTGCAGCAGAGCGTAATGGCCAAGTTCGTTGTATTAAAGTCAACACAGAAGCACAGCAACAAATTGCAGCGCAATATCAGATCCGTTCAATACCAACGATCATGGTATTTAAAAACGGTAAGCGTGTAGACATGATTAATGGTGCATTACCAAAAGGCCAATTTGATCAATGGTTAAACCAAGCCTTACTTAAATAACCAAGAAAGTATAAATTGTTCAATAAAACAAAAAGCCCCTTTATGACTTTGCATAAAGGGGCTTTTTATTATTTACCATTTATTATCTATTAATATAGATTAACCGATGAACTCAACACCATTCATGTACTTACGTAGTACTTGTGGGATTGCAATTTTGCCATCAGCTTGTTGGAAGTTCTCAAGAATCGCAACCATTGTACGACCTACAGCAAGACCAGAACCATTTAGTGTATGTACAAGTTCAGGTTTTTTCTCGCCTTTACGACGGAAACGAGCTTGCATACGACGAGCTTGGAAGTCCCACATGTTTGAACAAGAAGAGATTTCACGGTACGTTTCTTGTGCTGGAACCCATACTTCTAAATCGTAAGTTTTACGAGAACCGAAGCCCATATCACCTGTACATAGAACCACTTTACGGTAAGGAAGCTCTAATAATTGAAGAACTTTCTCAGCATGACCGGTTAGTTCTTCAAGTGCAGCCATTGAATCTTCTGGTCTAGTGATTTGTACTAATTCAACTTTATCGAATTGGTGCATACGGATAAGACCACGAGTATCACGACCGTAAGAACCAGCTTCAGAACGGAAACATGGCGTATGAGCTGTCATCTTAAGTGGCATATCAGCTTCATCAGTAATGGTATCGCGCACCATGTTAGTTACTGGAACTTCAGCTGTTGGGATAAGTGATAACTTCTTAAGTGGAACATCACTTACTTGCTCAGTTAGTGGGCTTGTGTGGAACAAGTCTTCACCAAACTTAGGAAGTTGACCAGTACCAAATAAGCTATCTGGGTTTACAAGGTATGGTACATACATTTCTGTGTAGCCATGTTCTTCAGTGTGAAGATCAAGCATAAACTGAGAAAGAGCACGGTGAAGACGAGCAAATTGGCCTTTCATCACGATGAAACGAGAACCAGAGATCTTAACTGCACTTGCGAAATCAAGACCATCAGCCATTTCACCTAGATCAACGTGATCTTTAACTTCAAAGTCATACGCTAAAGGTGTACCCCAACGTAATACTTCTACGTTTTCGTTCTCATCTTTGCCTAGTGGTACTGAATCATCAGGGATGTTAGGTACAGAAAGTGCGATGTCTTCGATTTGTTGTTGAAGCTCTGCTAGTGCTGCTTTTGCTTCATCCAGTTCAGAACCAAGATTCGCAACATCAGCCATAATGCGATCAGCTTCTTCATGATCACCTTTCGCTTTTGCTTGACCAATGGACTTCGAACGGGAGTTACGCTGCGCTTGAAGCTCTTCAGTTTTTACTTGAAGGGACTTACGTTGTTCTTCAAGGTTGCGAAGTGTCTCTACGTCTAGCTTAAAGCCACGACGTGCCAGTTTTTCAGCTGTTTCATCCAGCTCTGTACGAAGTAATTTTGAATCAAGCATTTGTAATCCTATGCCTTATAGTAATGGTGTGTTCAAAATAAAAAGAACTCACTTAATAATAAAATCCTGTGCAATTTTCATTTCCAAATTGCGATTCGAATAAGATACCGAAAATGCCCTTTTATTGGTAGCGTTTTAACGGACTGTTTTGATCTAATTGGGCTAAATATTCTAGCTTTTCACTAATTTTGGTTTCTAAACCACGTTTTGTAGGAAAATAATACTTACGATCACGCATTTCAGGTGGAAAATAGTTCTCACCTGCCGCATAAGCATTTGGCTCATCATGAGCATAACGATAATCTGACCCATACCCCATGTCTTTCATTAATGAGGTCGGTGCATTACGAAGATGATTAGGCACTTCATAATCTGGTGAATTTATCGCATCCATTTGTGCTTGTTTCCATGCCGTATAAACCGCATTACTTTTTGGAGCACACGCTAAATACACAACAGCTTGAGCAATGGCTCGTTCACCTTCAGCAGGACCAATACGAGTAAAACAATCCCATGCATTCATTGCTACTTCCATCGCTCTAGGATCAGCGTTACCGATATCTTCTGAAGCAATAGCAAGTAGGCGACGAGCTACATACAGTGGATCACCACCCGCTGCAATAATTCGAGCGGTCCAGTAAAGAGCCGCATCAGGATTTGAACCGCGAATGGACTTATGAACCGCCGATATTAAGTCATACCACATATCACCTTTATTATCGAAACGTGCAACTTTCTCACCAGCAACTTCCGCTAATAATGGTAAATCAACGACTTTTTTACCTTGTGCGTTTTCTTCTGCCATATCATGCAAAAGCTCTAAATAGTTTAGAGACATACGAGCATCGCCTGATACTAAATCAGCTAGCTGCAATTTCACATCATCAGGTAATACAAAATGTTCATCATTCAAACCACGCTCTTTATCTAGTAAAGCTTGGTCAATGACTTGAACAATATCTTCTTTTTCTAATGATTTTAATTTGTATACACGTGCACGAGATAACAAGGCGTTATTCAGTTCAAAAGACGGGTTTTCTGTTGTTGCGCCAATAAAGGTAATCGTGCCGTCTTCAATATGCGGTAAGAATGCATCTTGTTGGCTTTTGTTAAAGCGATGCACCTCATCCACAAACATAATGGTTCTTCGACCCGTAATTTGATTTTCTTTGGCCTTTTCAATTGCCGCTCGAATATCTTTAACGCCAGAGGTTACCGCTGAAACTCGTTCAACTTCTGCATTCGCATAATTAGCCGCGACTTCCGCTAATGTAGTTTTGCCTGTTCCCGGAGGTCCCCACAAAATCATTGAGTGGATTTGACCCGCTTCTAATGCTCGACGCAGTGGTTTACCTACACCTAGCAAGTGTTGTTGACCAATATATTGCTCAATATTTTGCGGACGCATTCTAGCAGCAAGGGGACGATAATCGTCCCCTGCTGAAAAATCTAAACTGAAATTACTCACGTTTATCCTTTTAGTTTCTTAGATGCACGCTTATTAACGTTGATCGTCAATATCTACACCATCAGGAATCGCAAATGTAAAATTATCTTTAGCAGGCTTCTTTGCTTCAAACTTTGTGAAATCAAAATCACTACGTTGACCATCTTGCTCAACAACTGAGAAACCCGTTACTTTGCCGTTTTCTTGAATGCGAACAATAAATTCACTTTTTACGGCAGAATCTGCTTTTGGCGAAACCGTAAACGCATCACCATTTTGGCTTACTGAGTAATTGTCCCAATCCGAAGCTTTATTACGAGTTAATAATACGAACGGTGTTTGAGTTGTTGCTTTCTCTAACCCCATTAATGTTACTTGCTCAACAAAGGGATTGTAATACCACAAAGTTTTACCATCGGTGACTAATAGGTTCTCATCAGGCGTTTGTGTATGCCAACGAAACAAGTTAGGACGCAATATTTTCACATCGCCCTCACCTTGCATTAATACGTCACCTTCTGGGCTTAATACTTTTTGTGTGAAACCAGCTTCAAAGCCTGCATTCTGATTCAATCGTTCTGTTAGTTCACTTTGAGGTGATGCCAATACCGTCGAACTTAATAAACAGAGAGAAAATAAAAACTTCTTCATTACACTTTCACTTCTTAAAAATTAGGATTAATCATGCATACCTACAGGAGGCGGTGCAATTACTTCACGGTTACCATTATGACCCGGAGTACTAACAATGCCATGCGCTTCTAATTGTTCAACAATACGAGCGGCTCGGTTATAACCGATTCTAAATTGACGCTGAACACCCGACACTGAACCACGACGTGATGTTGTTACAAACTCAACCACCTGATCAAACAGCTGATCTAGCTCTTCTTCACCTTCAGGTTTTTCTCCTGGAAGTAATGCTTCAGCACCTTGATCGCTCTTAGTGATCGCATCAATATAATTTGGACGACCACGCGCTTTCCAATCATTCACTACCGCATGTACGTCATCATCTGATGCAAAAGCACCATGAACACGTACCGTGTGGTTAGACCCAGGCGCTAAGTAGAGCATATCACCCATACCTAATAGAGATTCTGCACCACCTTGGTCAAGAATGGTTCTTGAGTCAGTTTTAGTTGATACGGTAAACGCCACACGTGTTGGGATGTTTGCTTTAATCAAACCCGTAATAACATCAACAGATGGACGTTGTGTTGCAAGAATTAAGTGGATACCTGCTGCACGTGCTTTTTGAGCTAATCGAGCAATCAACTCTTCCACTTTCTTACCAACAACCATCATTAAGTCAGCAAATTCATCAACGATAACAACGATAGATGGCAGCTTCTCAAGTAATGGTGGCATTTCATCCATGCTGTCACCCGGTTTCCATAATGGATCATGGATTGGGTGTCCCGCTTCTGCTGCCATTTTTAATTTATCGTTAAAGCCTTTTAGATTTCGAACACCTAATGCAGACATTAACTTATAACGACGTTCCATTTCACCAACACACCAACGCAGAGCATTACCTGCATCTTTCATGTCAGTTACCACTTCCGTCAATAAGTGTGGGATTCCTTCATAGATAGAAAGTTCCAACATTTTTGGATCGATCATAATGAAACGTACATCTTCTGGTGTCGCTTTATAAAGCACACTCAAGATCATTACGTTTACACCAACTGATTTACCTGAACCTGTTGTACCTGCAACTAATACGTGAGGCATTTTTGCAAGATCAGCAATCACCGCTTCACCCGCAATATCTTGTCCCATTACAACCGTCGTTGGAGACTTAGCTTCAATAAACTTCTGGCTACCAACAACGTCAGAGAAGAAAACGGTTTGTCGATTAAAGTTAGGTAATTCAAGACCTACATAAGGTTTACCCGGAATAACTTCAACCACACGCACTGCCATTGCTGATAAAGAACGAGCTAAGTCCATCGCTAGACCTGAAATACGGCTAACCTTAACACCCGGAGCTAAATCTAATTCAAATCGAGTAATTACAGGCCCTGGGAAAATATCCACCACTCGTGCTTTAATTTTGTAATCCGCTAATTTAGCTTCAACCAAACGTGCGGTATGCTCTAGCGATTCACGAGACTCTAGCTCCTCACGAGTATCCGGTGAGAAAAGCAAATCCAACGTAGGCATTGGTGATGTTGGCTTTGGTAAATTCGGCTCAGATTGCACTAAGAACGGATTTTGTAACGCTGCTTGAGTTGCCTTTTCTTTTGCAACCAACGCTTGGAACGCAGCTACATCAGCATCAGAATGCGTTGGCGTTTCATCTTCAAGTACTTCTTCAAAAACAGGTTCGGTAACAGGAGTAGCATTAACCTCTGGAATGTCGGCCGCATAAGGTTGAGATTGAACAAAGTTTGGTTCATCTTCAACATCATCAGTATCCACTGCGCTGAATGTTGGTAACACAGGCTCTTCTTCACTTTCTGATGCTTCTTGAGCTGAGAAATGAGCTTGAGTACTTAAAGTATTCTCTTCTTCGACATGCTCACTTACCGAATCGACGTTAACAGAATCAAATTGAGCCGCATTATTCTCGTCATAAGATGCATGAGAAATAACATCACTTTCTTTCATTTCTAATTCATCAGAAATCGGAGACGTTGCTAACTCTTCTTCTGCATAAACTGGATGTTCTTGCTCTGTGTTTTCTTCTGGTTCTTGTGTCGAACTAAACGAAGAATCAAAAGAGGTATCTTGCATATCAAACGTAGGAGAAGACACTTCTGGAATATCAATGGAATCGCCAGCAAAAGAGTCACTACTCATCGCTGTTGTAGTAACCGCAGCAGCGGCTGCATTCTGTGTAAAGGCCGTTTCAGCATCAACCTGGCTTAATAATGGATCTTGCTCCAAGGCTTCATGGTCAAGCTCTGCAATCGTCGCATTACTGCGCATAGATAAATTTAAACCATCTTCTAATAGTTCTGGTTCTTGATTTACCGCCATTGTTTCAGCGTTACTTTCTACGCCTTGAGCAACTTCAGCAATCTCATGAGAATTAAACTCTGGTGCTATTGTTGAATCAGCCACATTTGGCTCTTCAATATGTGTATTTGTTGTAAATAATGGATCTTCATTATGCAGAGAGTGATCGGACTCTTGAGCAAACACATCAACTGACGATGTTGAAAATAGTGGATCATCATCTGCTGAATAAAAATCATCAGCCGCTTTAGCTGTAGAAACAGATGCCGCAGCTATACCCGCTCCTACCGCGCCAAAACTTGGTAGTTCACTTGCAGATATCTTAGGTGTCGCATATGGGTCAAGTGGTTCATCGTCTTCCACCGTAGTCATCGATGGCGCAGAAGCGAATGGCTCAGTCTTTTCTGATTTTGTTTCTACAATCGGCTGCTCATTTTCAACTTCGTAAGTTTCATCTTCTGTTTTACGAACTTTATTCACTAAAGCACGGGTTGCTTCTAAAACAAAACCGCCTAGGTTATCAACTATCGTTAACCAAGATACACCTGTGAATAAAGTTAAACCTGCACCCCATAAGAACATGAAGATAAGTGTTGAACCCAATACATTTAAAATCGGATTAGTGATACTGGTTAATACATCACCTACTACACCACCAGATGAGAAATACCAAAGATCATCAAAGTTGATATCAGCCAAAGCACAGCTTGTTAAGAACAAGATCAATAACCCTAAAATACGAGTTCCGATCATCATCAGATCTAATTCAGTTTCTTGCTCTTCTTCTCTTCTGCGGAAAACAATCCAAGTACAACCAAGTAAGATCACCGGCAATAAATAAGCTAAAGATCCAAAAGCAAAAAACAACGTATCCGCAATCCATGCACCAAATGAACCACCTGCATTTTCTACAGAGCCTGCCCATGCAGTTTGTGTCCATGATGGATCGGCTGGATTAAAACTGAATAATGAAATCGTAATGAATATTGTTGCGAGTAAACCTACGATAAAAAGCGCTTCTTGTAGGCGTTGGTTGCCATTTAGACGCTCTTTTTCAGGTTCAGCCACAGCCTCAACTTTTAATGTCGTAAGCTGTGTTTTTCTTTCTGCAATTTTTTCTTTAATCTTTGTAAACAAAATACTGTCCATTGATACGATACTTAGATTTAGTCATCCCTCTTTAAAATGCGAATTCGAGGAGAAGCAAGGATCACTGAATCTCTATAAAATAAAAACAAGTCGAGCGGCACTACGCCGCTCGTCATTACTTAATAGTAATTATAGGTAAATAATATACCTAAAATGCCATTAAGCTCTGCAAGTTTTTGTAAAAATAAAGAAAATATCTCGATATTTACAATCTTGCTTCAATTAGCGAGTCTTAATCACTAAATGGTTCGTTTGTTTTACTTCTTCCATAACAACATAAGTACGAGTGTCGTTAACGCCCGGAAGTCGTAATAGTGTATCACCAAGTAATCGACGATAAGCACTCATATCTGATACACGAGTCTTTAAAAGATAGTCAAAATCACCTGATACAAGATGACACTCTTGAATATCGTCTAATAACTGTACTGCAGCATTAAATTGTTCAAAAACATCTGGTGCACCACGGTTCAACGTGATTTCAACAAATACCAATAATGACGCATCAAGATATTGTGGGTTTAACAATGCTGTATAACCATTGATATACCCTTGGCGTTCTAGACGGCGAACGCGCTCTAAACATGGAGTTGGCGATAGGCCTACTCTCTTAGATAATTCAACATTTGAAATTCGACCATCTTTCTGGAGTTCATTCAAAATATTGCGATCGATACGATCCAGTTCCTTGGAAGGTTTCTTATTATCTACCATTTTTTATTCCACCTTATTACTTCCTTGCAAAAAAATATACTACAACTTTTTAATATTTAGCATCAAATTTTGCCATTTACAATCTATACTAGATAAAAACTCGAAACAAAAACCCTACAACCAGTCATAATAACCATAAAACAAAAGGAAATCAGGATGATCATTGGAGTACCTAAAGAAATAAAAAATCATGAATATCGCGTTGGAATGATCCCTGCGAGTGTTCGCGAATTAATATCTCATGGCCATACCGTATTTGTCGAAACAAAAGCCGGCTCAGGCATTGGTTTTACCGACGAAGACTACATCGCGGTTGGTGCATCCATTCTTCCTACAGCTGAAGACGTATTCGCCAAAGCTGAAATGATTATTAAAGTTAAAGAACCTCAGGCTGTCGAGCGTGCAATGCTTCGTGAAGGGCAAATTTTATTCACGTACTTACATCTTGCACCAGATCTTCCACAAACTAAAGACCTAATCAAGAGTAAAGCTGTCTGCATCGCATATGAGACTGTAACAGATAATATGGGTCGTCTGCCACTATTAGCGCCAATGTCAGAAGTTGCAGGCCGAATGTCTATTCAAGCAGGCGCACAAACATTAGAGAAATCAAACGGTGGTCGAGGCTTACTTTTAGGTGGTGTTCCGGGCGTTGAACCAGCAAAAGTCGTCATTGTTGGCGGTGGTGTTGTAGGTGCGAATGCTGCTCGTATGGCAGTAGGAATGCGTGCCGATGTAACTATATTAGACCGCAATATCGATACACTACGTCATCTAGATGAAGAGTTCCAAGGTCGTGCTAAAGTTGTTTATTCTACGGTTGATGCCATTGAAAAACACGTCCTAGAAGCTGATTTAGTCGTTGGTGCGGTACTTATTCCGGGCGCAGCAGCACCTAAGTTAATTACAGCAGAACATATTAAACGCATGAAACCGGGGGCAGCGGTTGTTGATGTTGCTATTGATCAAGGTGGTTGTTTTGAAACATCTCATGCCACGACTCATGCTGATCCAACTTATATTGTGGATGAAGTTGTCCATTACTGTGTTGCTAACATGCCTGGAGCGGTAGCTCGAACGTCTACATTCGCCCTAAATAATGCAACACTTCCTTACATAATTAAATTAGCGGACAAAGGATATAAAGCGGCTTTATTAGAAGATAAAGGCTTCTTAGGTGGCTTAAACGTCATTCACGGTAAAGTAACTTGCAAAGAAGTAGCAGAAAGTTTCGACTTAGAATATGTCGAGCCTGAAACAGCAATCAGCGCTTAAAAGTATATCCTATAACAAAATCATTTGAGGGCACCTATTACGGTGCCCTTTCTTTCATCGAATAAATTCCCTACAATCAGAAAATTACTAATACGGTGGCTAACGCTGTGTTAACTGCCCTTTTCTCTATTTTGTTTTAGCTCGGAGATCCTATGAGCAACGTTAAGCATTCAAAATTACTAATTCTTGGTTCTGGTCCTGCGGGTTACACTGCTGCTGTTTACGCTGCACGAGCTAACTTAAATCCAGTAATGATCACTGGTATGCAACAAGGTGGTCAATTAACAACGACAACCGAAGTCGAAAACTGGCCAGGTGGTGCAGCTGATATGACAGGCCCAGGTTTAATGGAAGAAATGAAAGCACACGCAGAGCGCTTCAACACTGAAATCATTTTTGACCATATAAATGAAACTGATTTTAGCCAACGACCTTTCCGTTTAAAAGGCGACTCAGGTGAATACACTTGTGATGCATTAATCATTTCAACTGGTGCATCAGCTAAATATTTAGGTTTAGAATCTGAAGAAGCATTCAAAGGCCGTGGCGTGTCTGCTTGCGCAACATGTGATGGTTTCTTCTATCGTAACCAAAAAGTCGCGGTTGTTGGTGGTGGTAATACTGCAGTTGAAGAAGCATTATACCTATCAAATATCGCAGCTGAAGTTCACTTAATTCACCGTCGTGACTCTTTCCGTTCTGAAAAAATCTTAATTGATCGTCTAATGGACAAAGTTGAAAACGGAAATATCATTCTTCATACCGACCGTACCCTAGAAGAAGTACTGGGTGATGACATGGGCGTAACTGGTGTTCGATTAAAAGACACCAAATCGGATACCACTGAAGATTTAGAAGTTATGGGCGCGTTCATTGCTATTGGCCACCAACCAAATACAGCTATTTTCAATGGTCAACTTGATATGGAAAATGGCTATATCAAAGTAAAATCAGGCCTTGAAGGTAATGCAACTCAAACAAGTGTTGAGGGTATTTTTGCTGCTGGTGACGTTATGGACCATAATTACCGTCAAGCAATTACATCTGCAGGTACTGGCTGTATGGCCGCTTTAGATGCAGAACGCTTTTTAGATGCGTTAGAAGCAAAAGAAAGTTAAACTATCTCTGTTAACGTTAAACCCGAAGTTAATGCTTCGGGTTTCTTTTGCTCATCTTATTTTGTTGATGTGCCTATTTTTTCTGATATTCCAATTATTAAAATAGAAAAAGTAGTGCGTGCAAAATAATACAAAACGTAAGCTTTCAATATTATGGATAAAATACAACAACGCGAGTTAGGTAAATGGCTCAAGGGTCAAAGCAAGCTTGCAAAAAAATGGCTAACCCTCTCTATCGGGCTCGGCTTTCTTTCCAGTCTTTTTCTTATTGCTCAAGCGGCATTACTTGCCGATATTCTGCACCAATTAATCGTAGAACAAGTCGATAAATACGAACTGATTTCGCACTTTGTTGCTATCTTAGTGTTTGTTGCTATTCGTGCCCTTTGTAGTTGGGGACGAGAAATTGCAGGTTACCGATGTGGTGAACACATTCGAGTACACATTCGCCAATTGATTTTGAATAAACTTCAAGAATTAGGACCTGCTTACATCAAAGGAAAACCTGCGGGAACATGGGCAACCTTATTGCTTGAACAAGTTGAAGACATGCAAGACTTCTTCTCTCGCTATCTTCCACAAATGTCGCTATCGGTTTTGATTCCATTTGTTATATTAATTGTCGTATTCCCTCAAAACTGGGCCGCAGGATTAATATTTTTGCTTACCGCGCCATTAGTTCCATTATTTATGGCGCTAGTTGGAATGGGAGCTGCAGATGCTAACCGACGCAATTTTAAAGCATTGCAACGTTTATCAGGTCATTTCTATGATCGTCTGCAATCAATGACAACCATACGCTTATTCAATAAAACAGCACAAGAAACTGAACACCTACATGGCGCTTCGGAAATTTTCCGTAAACGCACTATGGAAGTATTGCGACTGGCGTTCTTATCTTCTGCTGTTCTAGAATTTTTCACCTCAATTTCAATTGCTATTGTAGCGGTTTACTTCGGTTTTACGTTTATTGGTGAGCTAGATTTCGGGCATTACGGAACAACCGTTACTCTGTTCACCGGCCTATTCATTCTTATTCTTGCTCCAGAATTTTATCAACCACTTCGTGATTTAGGTACCTTCTATCATGCTAAAGCACAAGCCATTGGTGCAGCAGAATCACTGGTTGAATTTCTAGACACAAAAACAGAACAACAAGCTCAAGGCGATAAAAAAGTCTCTGAATCTACAACTCTTGATATTCAGGTTGAAGAGTTAATCGTAACAACTCACGATGGAAAAAACCTATTAGGTCCTATCAGCTTTCATCTAAAAGAAGGCTCTCAGACTGCACTTATTGGTCCGAGTGGTGCAGGCAAAACAAGTTTGATTAATGCCGTTCTTGGCTTCCTTCCATATCAAGGAAGTATCAAGATTAATGGCATTGAATTATCAGAGTTAGATAAAACAGAATGGTATAAAGAAATCAACTGGGTTGGCCAAAACCCAACATTGGTTCACGGTACGATTCAGGAAAATATCACGCTAGGTAAACAAGATATAACTCAAGAACAACTTGATACTGCATGTGAGCATGCATTTGCTAATGAGTTCATTACTGATCTTGGTTATCAGCATGCAATTTCTGATCGTTCTGGCGGCTTATCTGTAGGACAAGCACAGCGACTGGCATTAGCAAGAGCATTACTGCAACAAGGGCGTTTATGGATCTTAGATGAACCAACAGCAAGTCTTGATGCCAAAAGCGAACGTTTAGTAATGAAAAGCCTAAATCAAGCAACTCAAGGCTTAACTACATTAATGATCACTCACCGCTTAGATCAACTTCATGCAATGGACTCTATCCTTGTATTAGATAAAGGGAAAATAGTTCAATCTGGCTCATTTGATGAAATAAAAGATTCTGGCCTATTTGCGAATATGCTAGCGGCAAAACAACCAGTGCAAGGTGATCTCGATGCGTGATTTACTTCCTTATATCAAACTCTATAAAAAACATTGGTTCGGTTTAACACTTGGTATGTTACTCAGCTTTGCGACTTTGTTTGCTTCTATTGGTTTGCTGACGATTTCTGGCTGGTTCATCTCAGCTTCAGCAATTGCGGGCTTAACCATTGCAAGAGAAACATTCAACTACATGCTCCCTGCCGGTGCCGTTCGTGGTTTCTCTATTGGCCGTACTGCTGGACGATGGGGCGAACGTGTTGTTAGTCATAACGCCACATTCAAACTGCTAACTGAATTACGTATTTTCTTCTTTAAGAAACTAATACCGCTTATCCCAGGTCGTTTCTCAAAGCTACGTGATGCGGATTTATTAAACCGTCTTGTTGCTGATGTTGATGCAATGGACCATGTTTATTTACGTTTAGTTAGCCCAATAATTGTAGGTACTTTAGGTATTATCGGACTGACTGCATTTCTTGCATGGTTTGATATCACTATCGGTCTAACTCTTGGAGCTATTTTACTTTCTCTATTATTAATCTGGCCGACGCTATTTTATAAGTTAGGTAAGCACAATGGCTCAGAGCTGACCCAAAACAAAGCAACACTAAGAATCAAAACCCTAGATTGGCTACAGGGTAATGCTGAATTACGCATTTTTGGGGCTGAAGCTCAATACCGTCAGCGCATTCTTGATGCACAAACGGCACTATTAGCTAACCAACACCGTATGGCCGCTTTAACAGGATTAGCGAATGGTCTGCTACTGCTTGCTAACGGCTGGACACTACTATTAATGTTGTGGATTGCTGGTGATGGTATTGCAGGAATGACACCTGATCCTATGGTCGCTATGGTTGCATTTGCGACAATGGCAAGTTTTGAACTGCTTATGCCAATAGCGGGCGCATTTCAATATCTAGGACAAACACTAAGCTCAGCTCGTCGCCTGAATGAAATCATCACAGCAGAGCCAGATACCGTGTTTGATGAAAATGGTGTTGATCAAGCCGTCAAAGGTAATTTAACAATCTCGAATGTGGATTACCAATACATGGATGCAGATACTAATGCGATTAATGCCATCTCACTTGACCTACTTGCAGGGCAAAAAATGGCCATTGTTGGTCAAACTGGTTCAGGTAAATCAACCTTATTGCAATTGTTAACTCGTCAATGGGATCCAAAGTCAGGTTACATTGCTATTGATGGGGTTAAGTTACCTAAATGGAAAGAATCAAGTCTTCGTAGTGCAATGTCAGTAGTAAGCCAACGAGTCGATATTTTAAATGGTTCTCTAAGAGATAACTTACTACTCGCTGATGATACAGCAAGCGATGAAAAACTGATTGAAACCTTAAATCAAGTTGGATTAAAAGATCTAACAATTGACGAAGGTCTTAATGCTTGGTTAGGCGATGGCGGCCGACAACTCTCTGGTGGTGAACGTCGTCGAATTGGAATTGCACGAGCGTTATTACATGATGCACCAATTGTACTATTGGATGAGCCAACAGAAGGCTTAGATCAAAAAACCGAACAACAAATTATGTCAGTGCTAAATAAACACATTGAACACAAAACCGTTGTGTTTATTACCCACCGTCTAGTGAATCTAGAGCAAATGGATCATATTTGTTTGATGGATCACGGTGAAATCGTTGAACAAGGTACGCATGATAGCCTACTTTCTCTTAAAGGCGCTTACCACCAATTATGGCAACGCTTTTAATCAACATTAAGTAGTTTAAGATAATAAAAAGCCGATATGACTATCATATCGGCTTTTTTGTATCAGTAAATAAGAGCAATACCTAAACGTACTTCTCTTCGAACTCTTTCATAAATTGCACAAGTGCTTCAACACCTTCTAGTGGCATTGCGTTATAAATTGATGCACGCATACCCCCAACAACTCGGTGTCCTTTCAAAGCTTTTAAACCCGCTTCGTCAGCTAATTCAAGAAACTTCGCATCCAACTCAGGATTTGCTAGTTGGAATGGTACATTCATCAAAGAACGATTATCAGAATGAACGTCATTACGATAAAAATCCGAGTGGTCAATGTAATCATACAGAACCGCTGCTTTCTTACGGTTGTGTGTTTCCATTGCATCAATACCACCATTAGATTTCAACCATTTGAAAACTAATCCCGCAAGATACCAAGCATAAGTTGGAGGCGTATTAAACATCGATTCTTTATCTGCTAATACACCGTAGTTTAATACACTCGGTAAAGCTTGAGCGGCTAAATCCAATAGGTCATCACGAACAATAACAATTGTTAAGCCCGCAGGACCAATATTCTTCTGTGCTCCAGCATAAATAACACCGTATTTAGACACATCAATTTTACGCGATAAAATTGTCGATGACATATCAGCAACAATCGGTTTGTCTGTTACTGGTAAATCATTAATCTCTATTCCATCGATGGTTTCATTTGGACAAAAATGAACATACGCAGCATCATCGCTTAATGTCCACTCAGAAGCCGGTTGAACCGCTTTCTTACCATCAACATCAATAATGGTATTAATCACATTTGGCGTACAATATTTTTGCGCTTCTTCAACCGCACTTTGAGCCCAATAACCAGCATCAACATAATCAGCTTTAGTATTACCGCCCAATAAATTTAAAGGTACTGCAGCAAACTGAGCTCTCGCTCCACCCTGACAAAATAACACTTTATAGTTGTCTGGAATCGCTAATAAGTCACGTAAGTCTTGCTCTGATTCTTCAGCAACTTTAATAAACTCTTTACTGCGGTGACTTATTTCCATCACAGATGTGCCTAAGCCATTCCAATTTACCAATTCCTTTTGAGCTTGGGCGAGAACGTCTACTGGTAACATTGCTGGTCCAGCACAAAAGTTAAATACTTTTTCCATGTTTCTTAAAACTCCTGTTGATGTTTACAACACTAACTGACAAAAAATGATTACGAAATTAATAACACCTTTCATCTCATAAAGGAATCAGAAAGTGATCTATTTCACTAAATCCATAACAATGACAGATAAAAATAAGAAATATCAGTTAAAAAAATAGCCCACCAAAGTGAGCTATTTATATAAATATAAATGAATTAACGAAGATAAGTTAAAAAGCCTAATAGCATAAATAAAGGCATTTTTTGACCATTTGGTAACTCAATTTGACCATTAGCAATCTTCGCTGATAGACGATAATTATCACCTTCTTCCGTTGCAAACTCATTAACAAGTAATTCATCCATTTGCATACGAAGCTCTGGTGTCTCATCTACCAATTTTTTCGCAATAACTAACTCAGAACTGCCTTGTAGTGTTTGAACGAGTTTATCTGCATTTTGAGAAGCTCGCGCAGTCCCTGCTGGTAGAGTAAGCAGAATTTGGCTATTCACTTTACTGCCTAGTACATCAGCACTGAATTCATTTAAGTTTACTTTAAAACCTTTCGCAGCAAGTAAATCAAAAGACAACATTAATTGCTGTACTTTTTCTGGCGTGATTTCTTGATCTTGTAATAGAGGAACTAGCTTAATTAATGCGTCATAGTTCAGCTCTTCAAAACTTAAGTCAAAAACACCATTTTCCAAAGTACCACTATCTGTAACGATTTCATTTATCGTTAGTTTATTGCTAGAGCTTAATGCATTGTCTTCTGGCTTATCTTTTACTTCTTTGATTTGGTTAATGCTCGTATAGGTAAAGCCTTTCACTTCATTGTGATTTTGACCTTCTACGTCATTTAACACCAATTTGTCCATGCCAATGTTTGCTTCACCAATAAAGATATCACCCACATAATGACCGACACTCTGACCTTTTACGTTATCAACAACAAACTCTGATTGATTATCTAAACGTAATTCAGTCTTAGGTAGGTCGTAAGCTAAAGTAAATTGACCATCTTTTTGTACCGTCGCAGATACTTGACTTGCGGCAACAAATAGCTTTTCAACACCTTGAGAACGTAAATCGTCATTAACAAAATTAGCGTCTTGGCTTGAAAGCAGTAACTCAGTTGTGCCTGTTAATTGACTCTCTGTAGTTAGCTTAAGTCCTTTAATAAAATCAGACTTATTAGCTTCAGTTTCAAATGTTGATACCGAAGAGATCGATAATAAACCATGAGATATTTCATGATTCACAATAATGTCAGTTGGATAGCCCGCATGCTCTAATTCAGCACTTAAACCAGGATCAACAACATGAATTCGACTTTGAGCCGTCGAACTTAAATAACCGCGATCATAAGAAAGATTTTCAATAGCAATAACTGAATTATCATAAGAAGCGATTCCATCTTTAAAAATGGCTTCACCAATCTTCCCTGTCGCAAATGGCCAGCAAGCAACAAGAGCAACCGCTCCGCCTATTGCTGCATATTTTTTTAACTCATTCATATTGGTATCCAACGTTATCAATTTCAATCAGTTTACCTAACACAACAAGCTCAATACAACTCTATTTATTAGATAACTGCGTCATATATAACAAAACTTACTATGCTTGGCTTAATTTTTGCTTTATTTTATTAAATATATATACATGTTCATTTTTTGACGATTTGTTGTTACTTCAAATTTATATATTGCTTTCTAGCAAAAATACCGATTTCTGTTAGTATCTAGGCCATATTTTTTGTTTACAGCACTCAATTTGATAGGTTTCAAATATCATGATCCGTAAAACACTTTTAGCATCAAGCCTAATGTTTATTTCTGCAACTTCAATGGCTGCAGATGACGCAAACAATGCCATCATGAGCAACTTCAGCTACGATTACGTTGAAGCTCGCATTGGCTTTAGCCCTTCAACATTCGGTGCTGGTTTCAGCAAATCAATTCACCCAAATGCTCACGCTATCGCAAGTATTGATTCTGAGTTAGATGGTGATTACGACCTAGCTGCTGGTCTTGGTTTTCACGCTCCAGTAAACAACTGGGCTGACATCACTGGTGAAATGCTATTACGCGTTGTTGATGACAATCATAAATACCACAATGACACAGGTATGGAACTGAACCTTGGCGTACGTCAGTGGTTAGGTCCACAACTTGAAGTTGGTGGTAAAGTAGGTTACCTATCTATCGACGATAACGACGATACTCTATTCTCTGTATACGGTCGCTTCCACTCAACAGAACTATTCTCTATTGGTGCTGAAGGTCGTTTCAACGGTATCTACGGTGATCAACTTCTACTAACAGCTCGTTTTAAATACTAATTTAAAATAACTGTTTAAATACAAAAAAACCTCGTTATACCGAAACATATAAGTTAAGGAATAACGAGGTTTTTTTATGAAATAAACAAATCAAACTTGCTGTAATAGTGCTTGCTTTGCAGGTTCTTGTAATAACGTCCAATGAACACCTGATTCTGCACCCGCAAATTTCCAAAGTAACTTAACATCAACATCACCACCATAGGTGTGATTCACTTTTTTAAATACATCAACAGCACCAATTTCCAGAAATGAATCAACATCAGGAACTCCTGCTTTTTTGACCATTCTTTCTAATGTCAGTTGCATATTTGGTAAGTCACGTAAACGGCGGTTTTCTTTGGATTTTTTAAACTCTCTTTCTAAACGAGAGTTTTCCATAGCTTCTTGAACAATAGAAAGAAGAGAAGCTGGTTTCTTTTCAAATAACTCAGTAACATCAAAATAATTAACAGTCGCAATTGTCGTCTTCTTAACATGCTTGAAACGCTCACAACCTAACTCTTCAAACCGAGCATCAACCTCACCACCACCACGTACATATAGTCGTCCATCAGTAACTAGCGAGAACATGGCATCTTCGGTAAATAAACCAACACCACCAAACATTGAACGTTTATTGAATCTTCCCAGTTTTTTTACAAAGTTAAAAAAGCGCTCTTCTAGATGACTCATCTCGATCTCCTTGATCTTTAAATTAACATCCCCCGTCCCTGTCATAAAATTGACATCAAGCAATTGAATAATAAACGTACAATGAATAAGTTTCTATTATTTTTATATTAATACCTGAAATAGCAGTATATTTCTTTATTTCGATCACATTCCTATTAATTAATTCATGTAACGAAACAAGTAGTTCTTCAGGCTCGTATCACATTATAATGACATAACACACCACATCATTACATTGATGAATCTCACAAGATTCATTTATGACGTCAATAAATCATCACTTATTTAATTAGACGTATTAACTTTGACGTTTGAACTCACCTATTTAGTTTGAGGACGTGCTCAATTCTTCAAGTTTTTTTTTAGTACGTATAAAAATAATGTATGATTTAACCATTACTTAAACATATGAATTAAAATGAATCATTTATCATTTTTTTGGCTAGAACACGATAAAGAGAAAGCTCTTAACGCATTGAGAACTGAGTTTAGCCAACAAGTTACATCCAATATCACATCGGGGAAAATTCAGCTTCCACCGATCCCTGATGTTGTACTTAAAATTCAGAAATTGTGTACTCTTGAAGGCACAATGATTAAGGATGTATCTGATACGCTTTTAGAAGACCCAAGCCTGACCGCTATTGTTATTAGAATGGCGAATTCTGTCGTATTTAATCGTCGCAATATCACCTGTACAGACGTGTTAACTGCTGTTTCTCGCCTTGGTATCTTCCGTGTCCGTGATATTGTTACCGCTCAAGCTATTGAGCAATTAAAATATTCAAGTGATTTAAATAGCGAATGTAATTCGTTATTACGTAAAAGTGCAGCTAAATCTCGCGAGTTTGCTGCTGTCATGACAATGGTATGTGAAGAGATACTAAAAGAAAGCACAGACGGTTCACATGATTATCTAGAGCCAGAAAAGGCGTTATTAAGTGGTCTTTTAGCAGACATCGGTCTATTTTGCTTAGTTAATAAATACTACAACTACCTTGAAGAAGGGAATTACCTAGACCTTGATGTCGCACTTTATATTTTTGAAAAAGAATGTAATCCAATCAGCTACCATGTATTGAATCATTGGCAGTTTGATAGCGATTTTCTTTCAATCGCTACAAATAAACAAATTTCAGAAAGTAACTTACCAGTTAGTTACTTAAACATCGCTCGTATTGCTAATCATTTGTTAATGTTCAGAAATGATGATGACGATATTGACGATCATGAAGTTGAGATAACATTAGAAGGTGCAGAAGCCCTTTACACACTGAGTAACCTTACTAATACTCAATTCAACGATCGCATCAGAGAGACACTTCGAAGCAGTGGATTGTAATTAAATTACAACAAATCAATTAACATTATATTGCCGAATTTGAAAAGCCTTGATATTCTCGGGGCTTCTTCAAAAGTTGGGTTTATTATTATGTTTTCTGGAATGTTATTTGTTTTTTTACCATTGCTTTTAGGCTATTTAATCCCTCTTCATACGAAGAAGCCACTTCAACATATTAATGCTGCAACCAGTCACCTAGTTACGGTTATCCTAGCTCTTATGGGCTTAAGTCTTGCGGCTTTAGATAACCTTGCCCAAAACCTCAATCAGATCTTAACGATTACCGTCACTTTCTTTGTCGCAATTAGCGTATGTAACTTAGCTATTCTTCCTATCATGGATAAGCTATTCCCATTGAATTCTGAAGGTAATAAAAACTCACTACCTCTATTTAAAATGATTTTAGAATCAGCAAAACTGTTATTAGCCGTAGCTGGTGGTCTTGTGTTTGGTTTGCTTTCTGGTATCGATTTAAGCTGGGTAGAGCAAGCAAGTGAGATAATTCTGCTGCTACTTCTATTTTTGATCGGTATTCAATTACGTAATAGTGGCCTTACTCTTCGTCAGATCCTATTAAATAAACACGGTATCATTATTGCCGCAGTTATTATGTCGACCTCTTTTGTGGGTGGCATCATTGGTGCTCTTATCCTTGATATCCCATTACCACATGGATTAGCAATGGCTTCTGGTTTTGGATGGTATTCACTTGCAGGTATTTTAATGGGTGATGCTTTAGGTCCAGTATATGGTGGCGCTGCATTCTTAAATGAACTTTTCCGTGAGTTAGTTGCACTACTTTTAATCCCAACCTTAATTCATCGCTATCCAGTCACCTCTATTGGTTATGCCGGAGCAACAGCAATGGATTTTACACTTCCTGTGATTCAAAACTGTGGCGGTATTCGTTGTGTTCCCATTGCCATTGTGAGTGGTTTTATACTGAGTCTATCAGTTCCTTTTTTAATGCTATTCTTCGTTTCTCTTTAAGTGTTCGAAGCAGAAAAACATTATTCACATTAGATTAAGTGGGAAGCATCACACTGTGAATCGTTTCAATTGCATTTAGTTACACTCAATTTACAATCACAAATTGATAATTACGATTCATTTATAAGGATTTAAAATGAAACTTGCCGCTCTAATCTTACCTTTTGCATTGCTTACGACGTCAGCTCAAGCTGCAGATACTCAATGTTTAAGCGACAAATACAGTCAATATATAGATGCATCCTTAACTTGGTATCAAGAACTCATTGCCATTACCGTGAAAAAAGATCCAAACCTACAAAGCGTTGGTGACTGGTTTCTTGAAGGACGCAAACATCACTTTGAACTAAACCGTGCCGCAGTGAATTACTATCTTGAAAACGCACCTGAAAAAGTCAAAACCAATCAATCAATAGAGTCGTGGTTACAACTTTCTCAAAAAGAAGTGAAAGAATTAGCAAGCCATGATGATGAGTTAGGTAAAATAGCCAAAGCAACCTTCGATGACCGTCAATCACAGCCACATAAACAAAATTATGAATTACGTTCTGCTTTTGCAGATATTCTCAGTCATCCAAAAACGATTGATGCACCACTAAAAGCTTACAATCAAAAAATGACCGATATCAGCATGATTAAATGCCAATAATATTGATTAATTTATCACCACTCATTCATTTTTGGTGGTAAATCCTACCCTCAAGACTCGATGAGGCACATTTTACACAAGACATTTTCGTCATTTTGTTCTAAATTGTGCCCTCAGAGCCTGTAAAGAACCACCCTCTTTACTTTTCAATCATCAACAAATAGAACAGATACCATGGTAACAGACAACAAAACAGCAGATGCGAACTTTGAAAGCCTGCTGCGAATTTTTACTGTTCCGGAAGCTCCCGATTCGACTCTTGGAATAATTGAAAAAGAACTTTCACAGAACTTAAATCAATTTTTAAGAGAGCATATTGTTGCCGAAGAAAAGCCATTGACTGAAATCGAAAAAGATTTTACCGATTCATCAATGCCAGAATCTCCGACCTATGTGTCAGAACATACTGAGCACTTATTAGATACACTTGTATCTCAATCCGTTCATACCTCTGCACCTAGTTTTATTGGACACATGACATCGGCGTTGCCTTACTTTTTAATGCCGCTTTCTAAAATCATGATTGCCCTAAATCAAAATTTGGTGAAAATTGAAACATCAAAAGCTTTTACGCCACTAGAGCGTCAAGTTCTTGGTATGTTACACCGTTTGATTTTTGGTCAGAAAGACAACTTCTATCAACACTGGATGCACAGTGCTGATCACTCTTTAGGCGCTTTTTGTTCTGGCGGTACCATCGCCAACATTACTGCACTATGGGTTGCAAGAAATCGCCTATTAAAACCAGAAGGTGATTTTGAAGGCATTGCCAAACAAGGACTTTTTGCTGCTCTTACTCACTACAAATGTAATGGCTTAGCGATTTTCGTTTCAGAACGAGGTCACTACTCTCTGAAAAAAGCTGCTGATGTACTTGGCATTGGTCAAGATGGTGTTATTGCCGTTAAAACCGACAATAACAATCGTGTTTGCCTTGATGATTTAGAGCTAAAAATTGCCCAAGTAAAAGCAAAAAATATTAAGCCATTGGCTATCGTCGGTGTTGCAGGTACAACCGAAACAGGTTCAATTGACCCACTGCGTGAATTAGCAAACATTGCTCAACGCGAAGGCTGTCATTTTCATGTTGATGCAGCTTGGGGTGGTGCTACATTGATGTCGAATACGTATCGACACCTATTAGATGGTATTGATTTAGCAGACTCAGTCACTATTGATGCACATAAACAGCTATACGTGCCAATGGGTGCTGGTATGGTTATCTTTAAAGATCCTGAATTAATGTCTTCTATTCAGCATCATGCTGAGTACATTCTTCGTAAAGGTTCTAAAGATTTAGGGCGTCATACATTAGAAGGCTCTCGAAGTGGTATGGCAATGTTGCTCTACTCTTGCTTCAATGTGATCAGTCGTCCTGGCTATGAATTATTAATCAATCAAAGTATTGAGAAAGCCCACTATTTTGCTGATTTAATTCAACAACAAGACGATTTTGAACTCATTACAGAGCCTGAGCTGTGCTTGCTGACTTATCGTTATGTTCCAAGTCACGTGAAAGCGGCGTTGGCAGTTGCGACTGACGAGCAAAAAATTGAGATTTATGAGCACTTGGATAATCTCACCAAGTACATTCAAAAAACACAACGTGAAACAGGAAAATCTTTTGTTTCTCGAACTCGATTAACGCCTGAAGTTTATCAACATCAACCAACCATCGTTTTCAGAGTGGTATTGGCAAACCCATTAACCACAAAAGAAATACTGCAAAATGTATTAATTGAGCAAAGAGAAATTGCAAGCAGCAGTGAAATATCTTTACCTCTATTAAACCAAATTGTAGATAAAATCCTTCGTTAATTCTTCTATATAGGTTGTTTTATGAATATGAAACAACCTAACTTTTTTGTAATTCATTTCCTTTCATACTGAAACTTAATCACAGAATTTTCGATAAAATTTTAGTTTTGTCGTATTTATAACGAAAAAACACTTTCTAAATTGAAAGTGTTTTTAGAGATCTGTCATATTATTGTTATTAAAATACAATCAACGAGGCCAATTGTTAGAGGCTAAGTAAACAAACGTATATACTTAATCTAACAGATAATCTTAACCAAAGTGTCTTTTTTCAAATCACTCTGGTTAAGGTTATATCAAATTAAAAATGTAGAAGAGCGCATATGAATACCATTGAAAAAATACAAAATAATTTAGATAACTTCAGCAAATCAGAGCGCAAAGTAGCTGAAGTAATTATGGCCTCACCTCAAACAGCAATTCATTCAAGCATTGCAACTTTAGCTAAAATGGCTGACGTTAGTGAGCCAACGGTAAACCGTTTTTGCCGTCGATTAGATACAAAAGGCTTCCCAGACTTTAAACTTCATCTTGCACAAAGCCTTGCTAACGGTACGCCTTATGTAAACCGTAATGTTGAAGAAAACGATGGCCCAGATGCTTATACGCACAAGATCTTCGAATCAACAATGGCGTGTCTTGATGTAGCCAAAAATAGCTTAGATCCAATGCAAGTAAACCGTGCAGTTGACCTTTTAACTCAAGCTAAAAAGATTTCGTTCTTTGGTCTTGGGGCATCAGCTTCTGTTGCACACGATGCGATGAATAAATTCTTCCGTTTTAATATTCCAATTGCTTGCTTTGACGACATCGTTATGCAACGAATGAGCTGCATCAACAGCACTGAAAATGATGTGGTTGTTTTAATCTCACACACAGGTCGAACAAAAAGCCTGGTTGAAATAGCAGAGCTTGCTAAATCAAATGGTGCAACGGTTATTGCTATTACAGCAAAAGATTCACCTCTTGAAAAAATGGCATCTTTAGCTATTTGTTTAGATGTGCCAGAAGATACTGACGTATATATGCCAATGGCAAGTCGTGTGGTTCAAATGACCGTTATTGATGTTTTAGCAACTGGCTTCACATTACGTCGTGGTGTTGGTTTTAGAGACAACCTGAAACGAGTTAAAGAAGCACTTAAAGATTCTCGCTATGGAAAAGATGAACGCTACCAATAGGTTTTACCTATCAATCTAAAAGGCATAATCATCTTTACTTAATTCATATTGATAGGCATAGTTAACCTATTGATTGCGAACCATATCCGCTAATAATTTTGGAGAAAGCTATGTTTGTTGTTATTTTTGGTCGTCCTGGTTGTCCATTCTGTGTTCGAGCTAAAGAACACGCTGAAACACTAACTGAAAAACGTGATGATTTTAAATTCCGCTATGTTGATATTCACGCTGAAGGTATCTCAAAAGCAGACTTAGAAAAGACAGTAGGTAAACCAGTTGAAACGGTTCCTCAAATCTTTATCGATGAAAAACACATTGGCGGTTGTACTGAATTTGAAGCGTACGCAAAAGAAAATTTAGGTCTTTTTGATTAATTTCAAATAGCTAATTTATAAAATTAAATCACCGCTCCCAAACGGTGATTTTTTTTTAATTTTATTTCTAAATATGGTTATACATTCGCCATTTTTAAGTTAGACTTACGTCACACTTTCTTACTCCATATTTCAGGCAAAATACAGTGAACATTGATGTTGCGACATTGTTATCGCAAAACGATATCTTACTTTTATTCGTTGTTCTCGCTCTTGGCTTATTCATAGCTAAACTTAGGATTGGTAGTTTTCAACTAGGCAGTTCTATTGGTGTTCTTATCACCGCCCTCTTTATGGGAAGTCTTGGTTATACTTTTACCGCTGACTCTCTCAATATTGGCTTTATGCTATTTATCTTTTGTGTTGGTATCGAGGCTGGACCAAACTTCTTTGGTATCTTCCTACGAGATGGTAAACACTACCTTTTACTGGTACTTGTTGTATTGGTTTCAGCCGTATCGCTTAGTTTTTTAACTGGCCATTATTTTGGTTTAGATTACGGTTTATCTACAGGTATGATGGCAGGCGCATTAACAGCAACGCCTGTATTAGTGGGTGCAAAAGATGCATTGAATTCTGGTTTAGCAGCCCTGCCTGAAGGTGTCGATTTTAGTAAGGTAATTGACAATTTAAGTGTCGGTTATGCTTTCTCATATTTAATCGGTTTAACTAGCCTTATCCTTTTGGCTCGTTTACTCCCGAAATTGCAAAAACAAAATCTACAAGACAGCGCAATGCAAATTGCTCAAGAACGTGGCATAGGAAGTGCAGGCCAGAGAAAAGTATACCTACCAATCATTCGTGCTTATCGTGTTGGCCAAGAGCTAATCGACTGGACTGATGGTAAAAACTTACGTGAGCTAGGTATTCACCGCCAAACGGGTTGTCACATTGAACGTATTCGTCGTAACGGTATTTTAGCCAACCCCGATGGTGACTACATTTTGCAACAAGGTGATGAAATTGCACTTGTAGGTTATCCAGATAGTCATGCTCGTCTCGATTCAAGCTTTAGAAACGGGAAAGAAGTATTTGACCGTAACTTATTAGATTTACGCATTGCGGAAGAAGAGATCGTAGTTAAAAGCGATAATATCGCCGGTAAGCGCCTTTCAGAATTAAACCTTTCTGAATACGGCTGTTTCCTTAACCGTGTGGTTCGTGCACAAATTGAAATGCCAATTGAACACGATATCGTATTGGCGAAAGGTGATATTCTTCAAGTGAGTGGTGAAAAAAGCAAAGTTCACTACCTAGCAGACAAAATTGGATTTATCTCTATTCATAGCCAAGTATCTGATTTATTAGCTTTCTGTAGTTTCTTTATCCTTGGCATCATGTTCGGGATGATCACCATGAGCTTTGGCCAAGTTACATTTGGTTTAGGTAATGCCGTTGGTCTATTGATTTCAGGTATCACATTAGGCTTCTTAAGAGCAAACCACCCTACCTTTGGTTATGTACCGCAAGGGGCACTTAATATGACTAAAAACCTTGGTTTATTAGTGTTCATGGTGGGTATTGGATTAAGTGCTGGTGGCAATATTAATGAATACTTCTCTGAAGATGGCTTAAAAGTACTTGCTGCTGCATTTATTGTCAGCGTGATCCCAGTAATTTTAGCCTACCTTGTTGGTGCCTATATTCTTAATATGAACCGTGCTTTATTGATTGGTGCAATTATCGGTGCTCGTACTTGTGGACCAGCAATGGACGTAGTTAACGAACACGCTCGCAGCACCATCCCAGCACTGGGTTACGCTGGTACCTATGCGATTGCCAATATCTTAATGACCGTTGCCGGTACCATTATGATACTCCTAGCATAATACGAACCCATTTATTGAAACCAATAAAAAACCCCAGAATGAACATTCACTCTGGGGTTTTATTTTCTCTTTTGTTTACTGATTAAACCATTCTAGATAAGTGGTTATTCAGATAATGTTAACAAGCAAGAATGATCAAATACTTATGTAGATTGATATTAGATATCAGCAACATCAAAGTTTACTTCAGGGTTAACATCAGCATCGTAATCAACACCGTCAACACCAAAGCCAAATAGTTTTAAGAACTCTTCTTTGTACTCAACATAGTCAGTTAGGTCTTTTAGGTTCTCAGTTGTTACTTGAGGCCATAGATCACGACAGTGTTGTTGAATATCTTCGCGAAGTTCCCAGTCATCTAAACGTAGACGGTTCTTCTCATCAACTTCTGCTGCTGAACCATCTGCTTTATATAGACGTTGGCTAAACATACGTAGAATTTGCTCTTGGCAACCTTCGTGTACGCCTTCTTCACGCATTTTCTTGAATACCATTGCGATGTACAGTGGCATAACAGGAATTGCAGAACTTGCTTGTGTCACTACAGATTTTAGTACTGCTACGTTTGCTGTACCACCTGTTGCAGATAGTTTCTCGTTTAGCGCTGTTGCTGCACGATCTAAATCCATCTTAGCTTGACCTAAAGCACCATCCCAGTAGATTGGCCATGTTAGCTCAGTACCGATGTAGCTGTATGCAACCGTTTTACAACCATCAGCTAAAACGCCAGCTTCTGATAATGCATTAATCCACAGTTCCCAGTCTTCGCCACCCATTACAGTAACAGTATCTTTGATCTCTTGCTCTGTCGCAGGCTCAACTGATGCTTCAATGATAGCGTCTTTATTTGTATCTACTGCTGTCGCTGTGTAAGTTTCGCCGATAGGTTTCAGTGAAGAACGGATCACTTCACCTGTTTCTGGCATTTTACGTACAGGAGATGCTAATGAGTAAACAACCATATCGATTTGACCTAAATCTTCTTTAATTAGATCAATCGTCTTTTGTTTTGCTTCATTAGAGAAAGCATCGCCATTTAAACTTTTAGAGTATAAACCTTCTTCTTTTGCAAATTTGTCAAAAGCCGCAGAGTTATACCAACCAGCTGTACCTGGTTTCTTCTCTGTACCCGCTTTTTCAAAAAATACGCCGATGGTTGATGCACCACCACCAAAAGCAGCTGTAATACGAGAAGATAGACCGTAGCCACTTGAAGAACCAACAACTAATACACGTTTTGGTGCGTTAGCAATTGGGCCTTGAGCTTTAGTTAATGCGATTTGCTCTTTTACGTTTTGCTCACAA
Source organism: Aliivibrio fischeri (assembly GCF_009727955.1). GTDB lineage: Bacteria > Pseudomonadota > Gammaproteobacteria > Enterobacterales > Vibrionaceae > Aliivibrio > Aliivibrio fischeri_A. The sequence goes on from NZ_WOBR01000004.1 coordinate 1,150,914, forward strand.
CCAACAGGGTGAGTGGTTGTACAAATGAATCCACGAATTCTAGGTTTGATGATCATATTCAACTTTCCTTCTAATAATTACCTTGTAGGATAAAAGGTTCTTCTCCAGTTCGCATCCCATTTATGACAATTTTTGTCAAAATAGTGAGTGGTTGGAGGTGTAGAAATGGTTTTTACAAAAAAAATGGAATTATCTTCACTTTTTTTGAACTATTAGAAAAAGCGGCAGTCTGAATTTATGTTCATAATTCCACTGCTTTTTCTTGATATATTCAAGAAGCCCGTTATCTCGCTAATTTTAGCATTATAGGTAACGGGTTTTTCTTTATCTGGACCTATATTCTTTACAAATCAATACGCAAAAAATAATTTAAAAAAGATCGAATATTTATTGAACTAAGAGAAAAATCGCTAGTCTGATTTTATACCCGTTGATGATGAATTCTAAAATTTAGCAGGCCGCCAAGTTTTATCTTATCAACTATAGCTTTTTCATAATTCCTTATATTCCTTTTGCCCATTCAATTTATTGTTTGGGCTTTTTTTTGTCCAAAAAAATACCCCGCTATTTGCGAGGTATTTATCAACACTTATTTTAAGACAACAGGTTTATGCTGCTTTCTTTGGTAATGAGATACTTAACAACACATAACCCACAACCGCTGCCAATGTAGAGCCCATCAAGATACCTAAGCGAGCCAGTTTATCAAACTCAGGGTTCACACCACCAAATGCCAGTGATGAGATGAAGATAGACATAGTAAAGCCGATACCACATAGCACAGATACTGCGAAGATATGCTTCATGTTTACGCCAGTTGGCAGTTTCGCAACACCTGATTTAACGGCAAGGTAACTGAAACTAAAGATACCCAGAGGCTTACCAAGAAACAGACCTAAAGCAACACCTAGAGGTAATGTCGTTGTCAAGCTATCAAGTGACACACCTTCTAGAGAAATACCAGCATTAGCAAATGCGAACACAGGAAGGATAGCAAACGCAACATAAGGGTGTAGAGCATGTTCCATATGTTTCAGTGGCGAACGCTCACCTTTATTGCCCTTAAGAGGAATAGCAAAACCAAGAACCACGCCAGCTAATGTTGCGTGAACACCTGATTGCAGCACACTCACCCATAGGATAAAGCCAACCAGTAAGTACCAGCGGATCTTTGATACGTGTTTTGCGTTTAATAAGAACAGTAAACCTGTCATTACAAAACCAATTACAAGAGCAAGAACAGAAAGATCACTTGTGTAGAAGAAAGCGATAATAACAACAACACCTAAGTCATCAATAATTGCTAGAGCAAGTAAGAATACTTTAAGACTAACAGGAACTCGATTCCCAAGAAGCGCCATGATACCTAATGCAAACGCAATATCCGTTGCAGCAGGAATTGCCCAACCAGAAAGCGCTTCAGGATCGCCCATATTAAATGCAACGTAAACTAAAGCAGGAGCTAACATACCACCTACCGCTGCAATTGCAGGGAAGATAGCGGTTTCTTTCGACTTTAATGCACCTTCTAATAATTCTCTTTTAACTTCTAATCCGATCAATAAAAAGAAGACCGCCATTAGACCATCATTAATCCAATGTGATACTGACATTCCACCGATATAAGAATGTAAAAATGTATCGTACATTGGTGCTAATGAAGAGTTTGCAATCACCATAGCAATCGCAGCTGCGATCACTAACAGAATCCCACCGGCAGATTCTAATTTGAAAAAATTCTTAATAACATCACTCATAAGATGTCCTTGCTTATAATTATGGTTTACTGAAAAACGAATAAGAAAAGTCTACCCGTTGATCAATATCAAGAATAATCGCTTGTTCAGAGCTTAAACGTCGGAAAAACCGAAGTGTTAAGCGTTTTACCGCGTTTTATTCGCATCGTCTATATTCAATCAATTAATATCCTGCTAATTGCATGAATCCAGAAGCTTGATGTGAACCCGTTGTTGTTATTGGTCCTTGCCAATAAGGAATAAATGCATCTAACCACTGTTCATTTCTCATTACTTGAGTGGTTAAATTAATATCGTATTTTGGAATATTTATAATCCATTGTAGCGGCACTTTTCGACCATTTTTTAGTTGGCGAGCAGGTAAAGTTTGTAAAGTGAGATCTTCTTCACTAAGTAACGTATAACTGCCATCCTTTCTCAATAAGGCGCCAAATTGATATGGAGGATGATCTTGGTATCGATATTGTGTCACTACTAACTTAGTTTGATTATCCAAATTAACAACAAACCAATCTCTGCCATACTGATTTTCATCAAAAAAGCCACTCGCCCATTCATGCTCTAATAAACCTTGTCCTGTAATCGTATAAGTTTGATTATCGAAGGTAACGCTGCCGCGCACAGCAATAAAAGGCTCTATGTATTCATAAGAAGCGATAGGAAGAAAATCGTGTTTCTTTAAATAGCCATTTTCCCCCATCAGAACAGGGAACGTATTGGAATTAAGAGATAACTTTAGAGAAAAATCATCAGAAGATGCCGCTAATCGCCCTGGAAATGGTGTTCTACCTAAACTTCTCCATTCCCAATCATCAATCCAAACTCGATATGGGCGTTGGCTTATCCCTACCTGTCCAATACCACCACGAGCTAAACGTTCAGCAAACCATTTACCGTTTTTCGTTGTTATCACGACCTTAGCAATATACAAACGAGGATCTAACCACCCCTTAGTTTCTCTATCGTCATTAGAAACTCTAAACATACTCCACTGTATGCCAATCGCATCACCATTTTGATTTTTGGCATTCACCGTCATTAGCCATTTTTCATGCTGATATTCAGGATGTTCTTGATAATCTTTAGGAAAAACGATGGGAGTATCAGGTAAAACGGGTTCAAAAAAAGCCCCATCCGTATGAGAAAAGATGGTGCTTGCTTCCCCGTTTCTTTCTACGTTTATCTGCTGCCAATTAAAGTAATAAGCGAGAGCACAACCTAAAATAGCAATCAAAATCAGCACTGATATTATCAAGCTACTGTTCTTTTTATTTTGGTTTTGCATTACAAAGATTCCCTTAATGAAGTAATGGCTTGTCGCTTTGTTACTCTCCAAATGGTTCCAGCGCCAGCAACAGTTAAGGCCAGTAAAGTCCATAAGAACGTAATGGTATATTCTTTAGGGAAGTAATGGATTTCCATTGTCCAACCAAAAGCGTATTTCATAACAATATCAATCAATAACTGTGACAAAATCAGCCCTAACGGCAATGCAATAAGAATGGTAAATAAGCCAATAACCAACAACTGTAAGCCACCAAGCAGCACCAACTCTTTGCCAGACAGTCCTAAACATCGCAGTAATGCAGTTTGTCTTTGTCGTGATATTTCACCAACCAATGTGGCAAAAAACAGACCAAAAACAGCGATAACTAGCGTCAGATTACCAAGGGTTCCCGTAACAATAAATGTTCTATCAAACACACGCATTGCCTGTATTTGAATATTATTATTATCGCTAACCTGCTCTGCAGATAATCGATACTGTTTTAATACTCGCCCAATTAATTCGGTTCTTTTTGATTGATCCGTTAGCACAACACCAATCCCGGTTTTACCCTGACCGCCAAACGCTTTTAACCACGTTCCATGAGAGAGTAACAATTGGTTATACGGATTTCCGTAATCATAATACACCCCAGAAATCTGCCAATTGTTCCCCATAGGAGCAGGAAGATCGATATAATCACCCGGTTTTAGGTCCCATTTCAATGACATAGATTCACTGATTAATACATTGCGTCCATGATGAAGCGAATACCAGTAATCAGGAATCGCCACTTTCATGGTTAACGCATTTTTCTCACCCTCAGTAGAACCGGTACTGATGATCTCTAAATTGCCGAACTCTGTTTGATAATCAATCTTCCACTGACGCCACACAGACTTCACTTCAGGTTGTTTTTCTAACCAATAACTGATTCGTCCAGCCGACGCTTTACTTGGTTCAATATAGATATCAGCAGCCAAACGTTGCTCTAACCAATTGTTAGTGGTTGCTCTAAAGCTGCCCACCATGGTTTCCACGCCAATATTAGAGGCTAGCGCAAGCATAAAGGCCATTGCCGCCACACCACGATAACTTAAGCTTGCCGCTGAATCAGAGAAGAACCAACGAGCTTTTGCTGATGGCAATGTATAAGAAAGCCAATCAAAAAACTTCCAAATAATAAACGGGGTTAACAACCCAATACTTATCATTAAGAAGCCAATCAACATAAACCCATTTCTGTGGCTATGAGGTAATAAATTTATCAGATAAGAAGCAACCAAAATCACACAAGCGATGATAGCTTGAACTTCAAACTCTTTACCTGCAAAACGAGCTAAGGATAGACGAGCAGTTAAACGAATTGGCTCAATGGTTAAAAGACGGTACAACGGCCAACCGCAAGCTAATACACACCCTAATACGGCCATTAGTAGACTTTGATAACTCCAATCCCAACTCCATGAGATTAGTAAATCCACTTCAGCGTTATACAAAGAATACAAACTGTTCGATACCGTCGGCATTAATTCATTTGCCAACAATAAGCCAAAAAAGTTACCACTTATCCAGCCAATAATGATCCAAATGATCACTTCGAGGCTCATGGCCATAATCAATTCTTTGGTTGATACACCGATTTGACGTAGCGTCCCAACCAACGGCTGTCTCTGTACAAAAGAGAGCGACATGGCTTGATAGAAAATAAAGAGACCAACGATAAAAGAGAGCATTCCCATCGCGAGTAAATTGGTGTGGAAAGCATTCGTTAACGCCGTTAAGCCAGATTCTTTATGGGTTTCCAGTTGCAGCCCTCTAGGAAGCATACGCTCCAGACGCTCTTTTTTCTGCTCAGACATCTCTCCACAAAGAATGATACTAAAGCCTGCTTTGTGGCCTAACATCTTAGTCAGTGCAATATCTGAAAACAGTCGAGAGCCCGCCAGTCGATTTTGTTTATCAACAATAACGGGGCCAATATTGGATTGGTTTTTTAGCTCAATATAATCGCCATCTTTTAAGCTAAAATACGAAGCTAAAGGCTGACTGATCAATACCGGGAATGGAGGACGCATTAAAGACAACATATTGTCTGTGTTTGCTAAGTTCCCTGATGATATTTGCATTAAGGCAATAGGATCGATACCAACCATAGAGATATCAATCTTTTCATTGGTTTCTAAATGCAAGGTTTGTATAGGCATGCAAGAGGTGTAACCAGCTCGACGTAAATTAATATAAAACGCCTGAGGGATAACAACATTATCTTGAATAGAGCGAATACGATTAGGAAAAGGGTTTGAGAAAAGCTTTTCGCCTTCGCTATAACTGACTTTAGCGTGATGGTTTATCGCTAGAACACCAACAAGTAAAGCAACTCCGAGTGTTAAACCAAGCCACACTAAAAAGATTTGCAACGGATGTTTACGGTAGTGTCCAAGAAGCGCTTTAGCTACCGGAAATAACATTCAGTAAGCCTCCCTGAAGTTTAACTAAACCATCCATATGCTCTGCCACTTTCTCACTGTGAGTCACCAATAAAAGTGTGCAATGAAGATCACGAGATAATCGTGTTAACAAACGCATTACTGCTTCTGCATTTTTTTCATCTAGGCTGCCTGTTGGCTCATCCGCAAGTAATAATTTTGGCTCCATATACAAAGCTCGAGCAATCGCAGCTCGTTGCTGTTGTCCACCAGAAATTTCTTCAGGGTAACGACCAAGTAGAGGCATAAGATCAAGAGCTGAGATAATTTGACGCCATAACGCATCATCGTCTCTTAACCCTTTAAGTTGGCGACAAAAACGAATGTTATCTGCCACGCTTAACGTAGGAAGAAGGTTAAACTGTTGAAATACTAAGCCAATATTGTTTCTACGGTAAGAAGTTCGAGAACTTTGTTCAGGGGCGTGCATTGAAAAACCAGCGATATTAATTTCACCACTGTCTACACTATCTAGGCCTGCGATAAGATTTAAGAGGGTGCTTTTTCCTGAGCCACTTTCGCCCATTAATGCTATCTGAGCTCCTTGCTCAATTGTTAATTCTGCCCCTTGAAGGATTGGATGAAACTCGCCACCATCCAAATAACCTTTATTCAGGTTTGTCAGCTTTAACATATCCCCTCTCAAAAGATGTATTGTGATATCGGTAACAGAATCTACACTATTCCCCTTACTTCTTAAAGCTTTTTATGGCCTAACTCGCAGTTCGACACAGATATCGAACATAATGCTAACTTTTGCCACTTATCTACTCAATTCTTAAATCTATTTTTTTGATTTCATTAAATAAATTTTCCAGTTCACTTATTCATTTCATCATGTCTCAAAAGTAATGATTAAATTAAGTAGATGGTCATAAATTATACTAGAATCAAATAGTATTAATAAAAAAAGCAATTAGGAAAAGGATGGATTCTTACAAATGACTCATAGGATAATTATTGTTGGTGCATCAGGGTACATAGGATCTCAGTTAATTCCGCTGTTATTAGAGCAAGGGCATCAGGTTATTGCCTGTGCCCGAAATATCCAGTATTTAACAGATAGAGTTCAGCACCATCCTAACTTACGTTGTGAATACCTTGATTTAGAAGATAAAACAACAATCGAACCACTATTGTCTGATTGTGATATTGGTTATTTCTTAGTACATGGTATGTCACACGGTCACGATTTTATTAATTACGAAATCTCCTTAGCTCAAAATTTTGCAGATGCCGCCAAACAATCCCAACTGAAACGGATTATCTATTTAAGCGCATTACAACCAGAGAATCATCAGTCACAGCATTTACTGGCTCGACAAAAAACCGGGGAAATTCTTCGCTCTACCGGCATCACCACCATCGAAATTCAATCGGGTATTATTATCGGAGCAGGTTCTGCAGCTCTTGAGATCATGACCGATTTTATCAATCACTTACCCATCATTCTCTGTCCTAAATGGATTCATTCTCAAGCCAATCCTATCGCCATTGATAATCTAAATGATTACCTCATTCAATGTCTTGATATCGAAGTTAATGATTCACTTTCCCTAGAAGCTGGAGGACCAGATACCGTTACCTACTTTCAACTTTTTCAACTTCTGGCTAAACGACTTAATAAACCCATAAAAATTATTCCCACTCGTTTTATTTCACCCAAATTTGCTGGGTTATGGCTTGGTATTATTACCTCGGTTCCATCAGAGTTAGGACGTGCGCTTCTCGCAGGGATAGACCATGATTTACTTGCAGATAACTCCAAAATACAGCAACTCATGCCTCAAACTCTCACCCCACTATCTGAAGCATTGAAATTGGCTAATCATACTTCTACCAATAGTCTACAAGGTGAAATATGGGGATTTGACCCAAGTGCACTGCGTCGCTGGCAACCCGATTACGGTTACTACCCTAAACAAGCCGGAGCCAGTTTTACAACTAACGCATCGGCTAGTTCACTGTGGAAAGTGATATTGCGACTTGGAGGGCCTGAAGGCTACTTCTTTGCCAATGGACTATGGCGAACCAGAGAGTGGCTTGATCCACTGCTTGGCGGCTCTTTTCCTATACGAAGAAAACCAAAATCAGATCAGCTGCAACTGGGTGACTACATTGATTCTTGGAAAGTGATCCGTTGTGAAAACAACGAATTTTTATCCCTATTATTTGGAATGACCGCCCCAGGGTTAGGACGACTCGAATTTTCAATAAAAGAGCTTGAAAACAACACCAGAGAGTTAGATGTTCGTGCTTGGTGGCACCCAAAAGGGTTTTGGGGATTAATGTATTGGTTTGCGATGTTTCCTGCACACCTTTTTATTTTCAAAGGCATGGTAAAAGCGATATGTAAAAAAGCCGAAAAAGAATAAAAAGGATAAAAAGGATAAAAAGGATAAAAGAAGTTATACCATTCTGGATAAGTAGTTGTTCAGATAATTGCGTAGAAAGAATCGATTATAGCAAGGCATAAATTACAGTAACTAGTGGCTCTAATTACAAAATTTATAACGCTGATATAATCGATTTTAACAAGCAAGAATGATCAAATACTTATGTAGATTGGTATTAGAATAGGAAAAATAAAAAATGGGCTCTACTAAGAGCCCATCCAATCTCGATAATCGATTATTTTTTCACATTAAATGAAAATGGAATTTCACCTAGCTGAGTACCGTGGTTATGAGGGTAAATTAAGTACTCTCCATGGTACTTCACTTTTGATTTGTAATCCGAGCGCTTATGCACCATTAATCCATGCTCAAAAGCAGATTCAACAAACTCATGGTGATTACCACGAACATAACAAGTCAGTGGTTTAATTAACTCTTCACTTTCAGCATCAAAGCATGATTCAAGTTGAGTAGAACAAATAATGAATGAATGGTCACCATCAGAAAACAGCGAGGCTTTTTCTAATACTTCATATTCAGTCGTTACGCACCACTCTTTCTCTTCTAACGATTCGCTCCACGCCATAATCGCAGATTTAGAAATAGATGCCGCTTGCTCAACAGGCGCTAACTCAGCGTATAAACGAGAGTATTGTTCAAAACGCACAGGTAATTGAGTACCAGTCCCTTTTGTACGCCCTTCTTTTTGCCAAGTCATCAAATCTTTTGCAACGCAATGTGCAAAACGTTGAGACTTAATTGCAGTTGTTACCCAACGAATTAAAAAGTGGTTTGCACTTACCGGGTTTTTAGGTAAACGGCCACTGTCTTTAGACTCTTGTAAATCACCAAGAGCACTATTAATTACTCGTTGAATTTCTTGATAATAATCAACTGCTTTTTTTTCTTTACTCATTTACGCTTTTCGTCCAAACACAAAATAACAACCAAAAGATAATATAGAACATGCTGCCATGGAACTTACCATAGGCCAAGCCGAATCAGAAGGGAACATTGCAATACACGCCCCAACCAATGAGCCAGTACCAAAACGTAAGGTACCCGCTAATGATGATGCTGTACCTGCCATTTTAGGGTAGTGACTTAATAATAAGCCCATGGTGTTACTACCTATGGTAGAAATACAACCAACAAATAAAACAACTGGAACCACTGTACCCCATAAACCCCAATCAAGTAATTGACCTACAACCATCAAAATACCCGCGAATAACTGGATTGAAATACCTAGTTTCACCATGTTATGTGAGCCCATTTTCTTAACAATGCGGCCATTGATCGTGGTCATAATAATTAAGAACACCACATTAAGGCCAAACAGATAACCAAAGTTCGAAACACTCACACCATAAATATCAATGTAAACAAACGAGCCAGCGGTTAAAAATGAGAACATACCAGCGAAAGAGAACGCACCAGAAAAAATCAAACCAAGAGATACGGGGTTTTTAAATAACGAGCGGTAATTTCGTAGTGACGTCATTAGCCTAAACGGTGAACGGTTCTCTTCTGTTAAGGTTTCAGGAATACGCCATAAAATAGCCAAAATAATCAGCACAGCAAAACCCGCTAGCAACCAGAAAATAGAACGCCAGCCAAACCACACCGCCATGTGTCCACCCACCATAGGGGCAACCAGAGGCGCTACTGTCATCACCAAAGTAATGAATGCCATCATTCGTGCGAAATCTTCTTTATTAAACATGTCACGAACAATAGCTTGAACCACTACCGCAGAAGCCGCACCAGCAACACCTTGTAAAACACGAATGTACATCAAGGATTCAATGCCACCGACTAAAGCACCAATGACCGCACAAATAGCAAATAAAACCGTGCCAATAATCAAGACTGGGCGTCGACCATAACTGTCAGCTAATGGGCCATGAATCAATTGGGCAATGGCAAAACCCGCAGTATAAGCGGTTAATGTCATCTGTACTGAACCAGAAGTAACGCCTAAATCAGAAGCAATACTTGGCATCGCAGGTACATACATATCAATAGCTAATGGAGTAAGTGCAGAAATTGCACCTAAAATAATAACTAATAGTATGCTTAATTTTGGGGGCTCAGAAAGAGCAGTTTCAGCGGATGACATAACGGCGATACCAATAAAATAAAACAGCAGGACAGGAGTTCAAATAGTATCACGCTCTACTATAGTGCGCCTTTTATATTCGATCTCTTTGTAAGAATTTACAAAAAAAAACGACGAGACATAAATGCCACGCCGTTTTTAATATTGGATTGATAAGGCAGATCAATTATTCGCCAAACACCGCTTCAACTTCTTCTTCAGTTAAGTAACGGTACTCGCCTGGTTCTAGAGAATAATCCAAACCTAAACCACCGATTTGAGCACGGTGTAAACCTTCAACTTTATTGCCTAAAGCAGCAAACATACGCTTAACTTGGTGGTATTTACCTTCATGGATAGTTAATAGAAGTTCGTGTTCTTCTTCATCAACAATTTCCATTACTGCTGGCATCGTTAGATCTTTTTCGCTCTTAAGCTGAATACCCGCTTCCAATTTCTCAGCGTAATCAGCACCAATTGGATCAGCAAGCCATACACGGTATGTTTTCGCACATTTACGTTTTGGTGATGTGATCTTATGTGACCATTGACCGTCATCCGTAATAAGTACTAAACCGGTAGTGTCTACATCAAGACGGCCTGCAAAATGCAGCTTCTCAAGATTCACTTCATCTAATAAAGAGAGTGCAGATGGGTGCGTACTGTCTTCATGAGAACATACATAACCATCTGGTTTAAATAGCATAATGTAGCGAGGGCCATGGAATTTCAGTTCACGTCCATCCCATTCAACTGTTGAATCATCTGTTACTTTTACAGATGTTACTTTTGTTTTCACGCCATCAACAGTAACCGTACCACTTTTAATGATTCGAGTTGCTTCTTTACGAGTGGCACCTAATGTTTCGCACAAAAATTTATCTAAACGCATGAGAACCTCATTTCAATATTCTGGCGCATTATACCCAAACCTTTTAAAGATGCGAGCATCAACCCAGATTTGTTAGTGTGCGCCGCCGGCCATAGGATCAGGCTTGCCATTCGATTTAACAAAAAACATCAAAACCGCAGCAAAAGCAAGGAAGCAGGACATCATAAAAAAGACATCATTATACGCCATGATCGCCGCATCTCGCTGCATAGTTAACGTCAATGATGCTTTGGCTTGCTGCATTGCCGTTGTCGGATCGCTGCCTTTAGCTACAAACATCGCCGCACTCTGGTTTAATTGATACCAACCATCCGTGCTCACACTAGTTAACGTTTCTTTAATGTGCGCCAAATGCTCACGTGTTTTGTTGTCCAATAACGTCGCAATAAACGCAATACTGAACGCACCACCAAGGTTTCTCAGAACATTAGTAATGGTTGATGCATCGGCCACTTCTTGTTTTTGGATCCCTTCCATTGCCACCAATGACAAAGGAACCATAATAAACGGACTGCCAATCGCACGTAATATCATGGAGAAAATAAGCTGATCACCACCAAATAAATAACTCATGTGTGTATTTACAAAACAGCTAATACCAAACATAGAGAAACCAAAGAACACCAAATATTTTGCTTTAATGATCTGCGTTAATTTCGGCACTAATGGGAAGATCAATAATTGAGGAAAACCCATCCACATTAGTACTTCACCAATCTCCAAGGCGTTATAACCTTGAATTTGGATCATATACATTGGCAACACATAGATAGAACCCAGCAGCGCCATACCCAAAATCAAATACGCAATACACGACATGGCAAACTGACTTTGTGTTAATAACCGCAAGTTCACCAATGGTTTTTTATGCTGCAACTCATTGATAATAAAATAGGTTAAGCTGATAACTGAGATAATAGACAACGTAATGATAAAGCTTGAGCTAAACCATTCTTCACGGTTCCCTTCTTCAAGTACCACTTCTAAACAACCCAAACCTATCGCCATCGTGATAATACCAAGCCAATCGGCCTTCAATAAGCTTTCTAGCTTTAATGGCTCATCATCCAGACCGTAATTCACCATACACAATAAAGCGATTGCTGGTGGTAGGTTGATATAAAAAATGTAATGCCAAGAGAAATGCTCAGTTAACCAACCACCAAGCGTTGGACCAATAGAAGGAGCAAAGGTCGCCGTTACCCCAAACAGAGCCATCCCCACCGCACGTTTGTTCACAGGTAATAAATGAACTACAAGGGAAAACGCAAGAGGAATTAACGCACCACCACTAAACCCTTGAATGGCACGAAACACAATCATCGAGCCCATGTTCCATGAAAAAGAACACAGTAGTGAAGCAACGGTAAATACGACGGTTGTCCATGTTAGATAACGACGTTTACCAAGCGCTACAGACAACCAACCACTTAATGGAATCGCTATCATTTCAGCAACAAGATAAGAGGTGGAAATCCAAGAACTCTCATCCATGGTTGCCGATAATGCACCTTGAATGTCTTTTAAAGATGAGTTGGTGATTTGGATATCAAGGATCGCCATAAAGGCACCAATCAAACCACCAAATAATGCTATCCAATGACGACGTGGGATCTCAGGTTCAAGTGGTTTTTCAACCACTTCACCTTTAGGAATACTTACCGATTGACTCATGCTTAACCTCGGGTATCAACAGTCGCAACCACAGACAGACCCGGGATTAATTTACCATCCAGTAAATCAGTATTTAAAATGCTGATCTTAACCGGCACACGTTGCACAATTTTCGTAAAGTTACCCGTTGCGTTCTCTGGTGGCAGAAGCGCAAATTTAGCACCAGTTGCTGGCGAGAAGCTTTCTACAATCCCTTTTAGGTGCAGATCAGGGTAAGCATCAAGATCGACAAACACTTTTTGACCATGATGAATTTTTTCTAGCTGTGTTTCTTTAAAGTTCGCTTCAATCCACACTTCTTTGGTTGGAACCAAGCTAAGTAATGGCATTCCTGCTTGAACTAATAGGCCTTCACGTAAGCTGCGTTTACCAACGATGCCATCAATTGGCGCGTAAATCTTAGTATAAGATAAATTCAAATTCGCTTGGTCTAACGCCGTTTTTGCTTGGTTTAGCATTGCATTTGCTTGACCGATTTGGCTTTCAATTACGTTGATTTGCTCTTTCGATGCTTGGTAATTCGCTTTTGCTGCATCTAGATTCGCAATCGCCACTTTCAAATGTGAAACGTTATTATCCAATTCATCTTGTGAAGAGTAATTCTTTTTAATTAACGCTTTTGTACGTTTTACTTGTTGTTGAGCACGCTCAAGATCCGCCTGTGCCGATTCAATTTGGCTCGCAGCCTGACGAATTCGGATATCTTGCAATTTACGCTCAGCATTTAAATTCGTAATTGCCGCCGCATTAACAGCCACATTGGCTTCCGCTTTTTCTTGTTCAGCTAAAAAATCACGGTCATCAATGGTTGCCAGTAAATCCCCAGCTTTTACTTTCTGATTATCTTCAACTAAGGTTTGTTGAATATAACCACCTACTTTTGAGCTGATTGTCGTGATATCGCCTTGAAGGTACGCATTATCCGTTGATTGGAAATACTGACCGTAGCCATACCAATAACCGGCACCCAAGGCGCCACATAAAATAAAAATGACTGTTGCGATTAACGGTGCTTTATTTTTCTTCTTTTTTAATTCAGTCACTGAGGCTTTACCTATCTTTATAAAATTCTAATATTGTGGATAGAGAGTATAAAACTAAAAAGATTAATTGATTAGATAGGAAAAAAAGGAAACACTGTTGCAGAATTCTTACTAATGATTAGGTTACGCCCTTATGATGGATTTAAATAACATCACACTATTAAACCAAGTTGTTGATTCAGGTAGCTTTACTCAAGCTGCAACGAATCTCGGAATGACAAAATCAACAGTAAGCCGAAAATTAGCAGAGCTTGAAGAGCACCTAGGTGTGAAGCTCATCACTCGTTCAACACGAAAATTAGGCCTGACTCAAGAAGGGGAAATCTTTTATCAAGCCAGCGTAAAAGTTCTCGATATCATGCAACAAACCGAGTTAGAACTCACCGCAAACCAAAACCTCATTCGTGGTCATCTAAATCTAGCCATGCCAGTAGAAATTGGACATAACGTCATGTCTGATTACATCAATAGCTTTTTAAAACGTTACCCAGAAGTCTCGATTAACCTTGAAATGACCAACCGTGAAGTGGATATTATTGGTGATGGTATCGACTTATACGTACAAATTGGGGAAATCAACGACTCTTCTTTAGTGGCAAGAACCATTGATTTTTCAGAGCGTATTATTGCCGCTAGCCCTGAGTATTTAAATAACTATGGCTATATTCAAACCCCTGAAGATCTCCAAGCCCCTCACCATCAAATTAAAGTAGTTAATGCAGTAAAAGTGCCTAATCTTTACTTTAATCAGGTCGATAAAGCGATTCGAGTTAACTTACCCTACCGCTTAAAAGTCAATACCGTTACCGCTTGTAAATCCGCCTGCTTGAGTGGATTAGGTATTGCTTCATTACCTGAATTCATCTGCCGTGAGCACATTAACAATGGTGAGTTAGTACGAATTTTGCCTGATTGGGATTTACCACGGGTGGCTATTAGCTTGGTATTTCCTCAAAATAAATTGCTACCAAAACGCTTAAGAGCCTTTATTGATCATGTACTTGAACGCTTTGAATCCAAAAATGCATCAAGAAAATAAAGCGAAATAAACAACAAAAATTACATCAATTTTTATTTATCCGTTAATTTCACTTGCCAGTAAGGCCATTCATCGAATACGATGCGATGGTCTATTACACATCACTGGATTTTTCGTGGTACAACTGTTTCGATTACTGATCATCTGTTTATGCTTAGGGGTAAGTTCGCTTGCTCAGGCATCTTCATATCAGCAAAACAGTGACACCGTGATTGCCGATTTCACTATCGAGCAACATTCTACCATTCAAGTGAACCTTACTTTAGACCCGTCATTGACACATCAAGTTGACTTCTTAACTTGCAATGTCGCTGACACTCCAAGCAATACACTCTCTTCCCATTCTCAAAATTCTTCTCAAGGCCATAATGTTAATCTTGGTGTAGGTAACTCATCTCGTATGGCAAACCTAGCACGCCATGAGCCAGAAGAAGTTTTCCCTGTTTATGAATTAGCATTAGAGATCCCAGCGATCCCTTCTGAACAATTAACCATTGGTTATCAAGAAAAACCAAAACCAAGTGTTGATTGGGCGTTATACAGCTATTCATCGGTTTCTCGAGTCTCTGCTTGGAAAGAAAGTAACCTCCTCTACAGTCATCGACTGTTTCCTGCAGCTTAATTTCACACTCAAAATCCATCGATTTATCACTTAGTTATTTCTGTACTTATACCAATCTATATAAGCATTTGATCTAGCTAGATTTGTGACTTTTTCGCATACGCATTGTCGTATGTGAGGTGAAATTATTATGCAAAGAAAACAACCAATACAACGACTGAACCATTATTCTAAATGGAAATACATCGTACTTATTACGACCCTTGTTATTCTATTATTGAGTGCGATCCCGACTTGGTATGGTGAAGATGCCGCTGTGCAAATCACCAACAAAGATGGACACATTCCATCGGTTGTATCACTACAAAACACCCTAACCGAGCAAGGCATTAACGTAAAACGCATCGAACAAAAAGGCGATAAAACCATCGTTATTTTGAAAGATGAAGCACAACAAGTTGCTGCTAAAGATATTCTAGGTTCAGTGATTGATGAAAGCCAAAAAGGCACCACACTAGCATTGTCTCTTGCACCTGCTGCACCAGCTTGGCTGCAAAACATGGGCTTTGAACCAATCAAACTCGGCCTTGATTTACGTGGCGGCGTGCAATTCTTACTGGATGTGGACGTAAACCAAGTTTACCAAGCACAACGTAACGAATTAGCTGACTCGCTAAAACAAGAGCTACGTGAAGAACGCATTCGCTCAGTTCGCTTACAAAAAGTAGACAGCGATACGCTCGTGGTTCACTTGCCTTCTGAAGAAGCAAGCCACGCAGCTCGTCAATTCATTCATAAAAACTACCCTACTTGGCAAATCACCAATGATGACGGTTTTGATCTTAAATTAACGCTAAAAGAAGATGAAAAAATTGCCGTACGTAATCTAACAGTACAGCAAAACCTTCAAACCATGCGTAGCCGTATTGAAGAGTTAGGTATTACCGAAGCACTGGTTCAGCGTCAAGGTGAAAACCGCATTCGTATCGAGCTTCCAGGTGTTCAAGATCCAGCAGCAGCGAAAAACGTTATCGGTGCGACAGCAAGTCTTGCTTTCTACGCAGTAAAAGAACAAGGCACTGGCAGCACAATGGTTATTCCTGACCAAAACGGCCAACCAGTTCGTGTAGGTAGAAAACCAGTACTAACAGGTGATCACATTGTTGATGCACGTGCGAGTCTTGGTGAAATGGGCATGGCAGAAGTAAACATTGTTCTTGATAGTTCAGGCGGCAAAATCATGTCTGAGTTCTCTCGTCACAATGTGGGCAAGCCAATGGCAACCTCATACAACGAATACAGCCGTGATAGCGCAGGTAACACAGAGCAAAGTAACCAAATCATCAGTGTTGCGACAATTCAAAGTCAGCTAGGCAGCCGCTTTAGAATCACAGGTTCTGGCTCGCTTCAAGAATCTCAAGAACTTGCTCTACTTCTACGTGCTGGTTCATTAACTGCGCCTGTAACCATCGTGGAAGAACGTACTATTGGTCCAACGCTAGGTGCTGAAAACATCCAAAACGGTTTTGCGGCTTTAGGTCTTGGTCTTGGTTTAACGCTGCTATTTATGGCGGTGTGGTACCGTCGCTTAGGCTGGGTTGCCAACATTGCACTTATTGGCAACATGGTAATGCTATTTGGTCTGCTTGCTCTTATTCCGGGTGCGGTTCTTACCCTTCCGGGTATTGCAGGTCTTGTACTGACTGTAGGTATGGCAGTTGATACCAACGTACTGATATTTGAACGTATTAAAGATAAACAGAAAGAAGGTCGAACATTGGCTCAAGCCATTGATAGAGGCTTTAGTAGTGCATTTGGTACCATTTTCGATGCCAACTTCACCACCATGATTACCGCCGTGGTTCTATACACCATAGGTAACGGCCCTATCCAAGGCTTTGCATTAACACTGGGCTTAGGTCTATTAACCAGTATGTTCACCGGCATCTTCGCTTCACGTGCCATTATCAATTTAGTTTGGGGTCGTGATTCTCGTCATGATGTTAGGATTTAAGTTATGTTTATAAATATGAAAAATGCAACAAAATGGCGTCACATGACGAGTGTGGTTTCGGTATGTTTAATGATTTTCGCATTAACCATGATCGCAACCAAAGGCCTTAACTGGGGCTTAGATTTTACTGGCGGTATCGTGAGTGAAGTTCAAATGGATAGCAAAATCACCAACAGTGAAATTGCACCATTATTGGATGCAGGCTTTAAACAAGATGTTGCTGTTATTGCCTCTGGTGAGCCGGGTCGTTGGGTTCTACGTTATGCGATTCCACCACATGGTACTGAGCTTCCACCACTGACTGAGGTACTTGCTCCTCTGCATACCGATGTTCAAGTATTAAATACCAGTATCGTTGGTCCACAAGTAGGCCAAGAGCTAACTGAGCAAGGTGGCATGGCGTTATTGGTGTCAGTATTGGTTATCTTAGCGTACTTAAGCTACCGTTTTGAATGGCGTTTGGCTTCTGGCTCTTTGTTTGCCCTAACCCACGATATCGTGTTTATACTTGGTTTCTTTGCTGCGACTCAAATGGAGTTTAACTTAACCACCCTAGCCGCTATTTTGGCGATTTTAGGTTACTCGTTAAATGACTCTATCATCATTGCAGATAGAATTCGTGAGCTGTTAATTGCCAAGCCTGAGTTATCTATCCAAGAGATCAATAACGAAGCGGTTGCGGCAACCTTCTCTCGTACTATGGTGACATCAGGTACTACCCTAATCACTGTTGGTTCTTTATGGTTATTAGGTGGCGGTCCACTAGAGGGCTTTGCGATTGCGATGTTCATCGGTATCGTGACAGGTACTTGGTCTTCTATCTCGGTAGGTACAAGTTTACCTGAATACTTTGGTTTGAACTCAGAGCACTACAAGCCAAAACCGATTTCTGAAGAGCCGTAAGAATTGGTTTAGATAGAAAGTAAAAAGCCGCAGTGAATGCGGCTTGATGTTGGGGGATCTGGTTTAGGCTAGATCCCTTTTTTGTGGGTGTTCACTATATCATTTTAGTTCGTTATCGACAAAAAATATGTTAATGATATTAATACTGCATAAATGATTTAATTATAACCTGCAATGCGGACAATTCATTAAATATACAGATTGCCTTTTCACCGATAGGAACTATCCGCATCGTCAAAGAGATTAATACCAAATGCGATACATACTTCCATTTTAAGATAAATATTAATAATTTATCGTAATAATCAAATGAAATGGTACAATCATACTCCTAATTATTTTACTGTATGGTTGTCATGAAACTCGGACAATTTATCAAAAACTATTTTCCAGAGTGTGATCTTTCCGCTCATGAAAATATCACCCTTTCAGAAGCGTGGGGAGTTGGTACTAAAGAAGACTTAAATAAGATCTTAAGTTGGCCCCCAAATGTATTTATGATCATATACTCATTATTAGAGTACACTGATAAATACCGATTAATGGTGTCTCCTCAACCCCATTTCACTTGGGATTATCAGCAAGATAATATAACAGTACAATTTATTACAACTGAATGGTTAGCTCTTATATCGGTTCAAAGTGGCAAACAAAATACCTCATCTATATCATCGTATATTAATCTAAAATATGCTCTTGGGGAGGTTTTTAGTTCCCAGAACTTTGATACTGATATATATGATTTAATGAATACATCGACATTCGCAACATGTGCAATACACCTTCTTTTAGCCGTTGATGAGCTCTTTTCTGATGTGGATATATGTAATTATAAGCTTGAAAACAGACTTCAATTATTATTATTGATGAGACAAAGTTTTGGCATAGGTCAACGAAAAAACCTAGCAGATAATGATTGCAAACTGGGCTTCGTAACATATAAAACTAGCGTCCCCCAAACAGGTTTGACACTTAATAACTTGACTCACTCGCTCACATGTATCAAACCTTCAGTACTACCTGAAGTTGTTGCTAACAAGCATATAAAGCAGGGCTACAATAAAAAGTCATATAATATTTTGTTTTTACCTTGGCCGTTTACAATAGAAAGTGATGCTTTTAAACCAGCAACAAGTCAAATCAAAATGGACGGTTACTTTGGCTCATTCGATTATCTTCCTGAGGATAAATACGAACCTTCAAAATTTTTACAAGCAATTTTGGCTACGCTTCATCGTTGCGGCACTATAGATCTCATCGTTTTTCCAGAATGTGCCCTTAGTGATAAAACGTTTAATAAATATATGACTCTTATTCATAATTTATTTGACGGGAATGCTCCTTCAATTTTGTCAGGCACTTTTGGGAGCGATGGTTCTGTCAGCACAAACAAAGCTAAATTATCATTTGTGGGTGAGTTAGGTATTGATACTATTGAACAGTCTAAACACCACCGTTGGTTTTTGGATGAAAATCAAGTACGCAACTACAACTTAGCTTCTTCTCTAGACCTCAGCAGAAAATGGTGGGAAAATATTTCGATTGACAGACGTCATTTAGTTACCTTACATACTACTAATGGTGTTAAATTGTGCCCTTTAATATGTGAAGACTTAGCACGTCAAGAACCTGTAGCTCAGGCTGTTAGATCTGTTGGCCCAAACTTAGTTGTTAGTTTATTGCTTGATGGCCCCCAACTGGACTTCCGTTGGCCAGGGAAATATTCAGCTGTATTATCCGATGATCCTGGTTCATCTGTTTTATCTGTAACTGCACTTGGTATGACACAGAGAGCTACAGGTCTTGGGCATCCACCTAGCAGACAGGTCGCTCTATGGAGTGAACCTGGAGGAGGGGCCGAAACTTTGAAAATTGACGAAGATGGCTTAGGTATTGTTATTGAACTAGAGCTTAAAGATGAACCTATGTGGACTATAGATGGCCGTAAAAAAGTAAAACCTGTATTAAGGAAAAAAAAGCACACTACAGTTTTGCCACGAGATGCTAATATAAACAATACAAACGTACCAAATTTGCAAACTGAGCTCCGTAAGATAATCAAGAAATTAGGAGGTATTAAATGACATTAGAGTTATATGAAAAACAACTAGTTCGTTCAATCCTCGACTTAGTTACCCATAATCGTGACTTTGCTGTAGACTTTTTTAATAGTGAAAATATCTTAGAAGATAGAGTAGAGTTAAGAAAAAACCTGCTTCCTATTAAAGAGTTTGTATTAGAGCACCGTAATGACGACGAAGATAAGTATAAAAAAGAGCTTAAAATTTTCGTTAGCCACAACATAACAGACGCAGACATTAAAACGATCTTTAACAACTCTCTCTCTATTGAAGAGTAATTCTAAAGCTATCCTATTAAGTTGATACTTATCGACTGAGATATTTGAATAGCATAGATTTTCATATCATTCCCCCGCAAACTCTGTTTGTGGGGGTTTTATATTGAGTCTAACATTTAAGCTTCAAATGCATCGTTTTGTTTATCTTAAAATATACTTTACTAACAACTTTGAGTCAGAAATAATTCAGAACAATTGATAATACATCACAAGCAAACTTCCTACTCCCCCAAAACATAACGAGTACTACGACCACCCGCTCCTGCTTTAACCAAGCAACCAAGCTCAACTAAGGTTGCTAAATGCCGAGTTGCAGTAGGCTTACTTACCTTTGCTACTTTATGGTATTGAGAGGTGTTAATTCCATCTTCAAAATCCCCATCTAACATTCGGTTAAGCACTTTTACTTGCTCTTCTGTCAGCTTGGTTTGATCAACCTTGCGCCAAAAGTTGGTTTTAAAAATCGTTCTGTCTATTTCGTTAAAGACTTCTGCAAATGTGCTATCAAGAGTTTCAAAAAACCATTGTAGCCAAGCGGTAATATCTAACTCCCCTTTTTGGGTTTGCTCTAAAATCTCATAATAGCTTTTGCGATTCGCCAAGATACCAACTGACATCGCATAGAATCGAACCGATTGTTGTTCTGCTTGCGCTAATGCGAGATCCGTAAGTAGACGAGTGATTCTTCCATTACCATCATCAAGCGGATGAAGCGTCACAAACCACAAATGCGTTATTGCCGCTCTTAATAGAGGATCTAACGAAGCATCGCTTTTTGATGTGTTGAACCAATCAATAAACTGACTCAATTCACCATCAAGAATATCTCGGCTTGGCGCTTCAAAATGAACCACAGGACGGTCAATGCGACCAGATACCACTTGCATAGGTTCATCACCACGCAATTGCCCACCCACCACAGGGTTAAACATGGTGTAACCTTGAGGAAATAAGCGATCATGCCAATGTAAAATACGATCAAGAGTTAAAGGAGTATCTAAATTTTCTACCGCATCAAGCATGATCTCGGCAAGGCCATCGGTCTGCTCAGTGGTTGGAAAAGGTCTTTCTTCACTTAACCCTAATTTATTCGCTAAAGAAGAACGCACCGAAAACGCATTTAACGTTTCACCTTCAATTGCGCTTGAGTGGACAATATTGGCGAGTAATGTATCAAGCATGGTTTTTTCTTGGTCTTGACTCGTCATCTTCCCTAGCAAGATCCCTTGATTGAATCTTACCGACCTTAATAACGGTTCAATAACTTGTTCATTCCAATAAAAGTGAGGCCATTTATCTTGCTGCCATATCCACATAACGCCTTCCTCTGATTTAATTTCGCTTAATCTAATCACAGTATGATGCGAATAGCTTACTTATTCAAATCATTTTATGATGCGAATAGCCCACCTATTCAAATCATAAAGTGATGTGATTAAGCCTATTATTCGCATCAATAATCTAGAGAACTTAAAACGACGGCTTTAATTGCATGTGTCATATAGCACACAAATGACTCATTACTTAATCAAGGGTCACACTTATACTTAAGGGTAGCTACCTCAAATATTTTACTTAATTAACTAATATCTATTACCTTTGGTATGACAAAAATCAACCATTCTAGGTAGACTCGGGAAATCATTTAATTAATTTCTTAGCTTATGTTTAGATTAAATCGAGTCAAAGCGGAAAATGAAGCTCTAAAAAAAGAGTTATCTGACCTTAAAAATAAATACCAAACAGATATTCAGAAATTAGAAGATCAGCTCCAAGAAGCTAAACAGCAAGTCATCTCAGTACAGCAAGATTATCAAAGTAGCGACGGTTTGATTTCGAGCAGTTTAAAAGGTGGTGATATGCTTCAAACCATTCGAACTGCGATGGTTGAAAGCGCTCAATCGATGGCGCAAGAGAATGAAAACCTAGAACAACTTAGCGAAGTCTTTAAACAAACCCATCAAGCCCTCACTCGACTTGACAATAGAGCCGTAGAAATAAGCTCTCAAACAACCCAAAGCATTCACTCTGTTCAAATATTAGATGAAACGGCTAACTCCATCTCTCATCTTGTCTCTACTATCCAAGAAATTTCTGACCAAACAAACTTACTTGCTCTCAATGCAGCGATTGAAGCGGCTCGTGCAGGTGATGCAGGCCGAGGGTTTGCTGTTGTTGCTGATGAAGTAAGAACCCTAGCAAGCAAAGCCAGTGACGCTAGCGAACAGATTGATTCGCTAGTGAACCAAGTATTAACTCAAGTGGATGCCATTAAAATATCTATCGATGAAAACCAAAAGTGTGCAGAAGAAGTATCGGCCTCTTCGGCACAAATTGGAACTATCGTAAATGAGGTCGTTGATAAATCAGAGCACATGAAAGAGATCATTTATGTCGCTTCAACAAGAGCCTTCCTTGATACGGTGAAACTTGACCATGCGATTTGGAAAAACAATGTTTATCGCTTACTGCAAAAACACTCATTCGACGAAACCGTTAATACTCACTCTGAATGTCGATTGGGTCAGTGGTACTACAAAGGAAGTGGCAAAGCTTATAATCATCTAAAAAGCTATGCTCTACTGGAAGAGCCTCACAAGGCTGTTCACGACAATGGACGTAAAGCCATGAGTAAAGCTCAAACTGGTAATATGGCCGGTATGATTACATCAATTAATGCAATGGAAGATTCAAGCGAACAAGTCGTAATCCAAATTGATCGTTTAATGGATGAAATCGTTGCAGATAAATAAAGTAATGTATCTCCATTCGATTATGGGCTTGAGTGAATTATCAAGCCCATCCCACTACTAAAAAGTATTCACATCATTTTGTGATGCGAATAACCCAGCTATTCGCATCAAAACCAACTTTTGACTCATAATTCAGGACGGTTAAATAAAATCCTAAAATGATTCTTTAAAATATCCGTAAGTTAGTAATCGATAATCACCTGCTCTGTTGGTAATTTTTTCCGATACTCGATAAGTTGTGCAATAAGGTTACTGACTACCATTATGCCCATAATAGAAACTTGGATTGTGCTGAACGATTCCCCCATCAAGGTAGCGCCAAGAACCATAGCAAGGATAGGGTTCAACGTCCCAAAAAAACTCAGTTCATTAGTAGAAATCATTGGTATTGTGTAGATATAAGCACCATAAGCCACAGAAGTTAACCCTACAGTTAACCAAATCATAGCAGCCCACTGCTCAGCATTAGTAGGAATTGCAGTAACAAAGGATTTCCCACTGAATGACATTTCCCAATAAGCCATCGGAATCAATATAAGTCCGCCAAATATCAACTTCCAAGTTAACAGCTTCCACCAATGTATTTTTTTCATCACATGTTTTGCAACAACACTTCCCCCAATAAGAGCGGTCATAGCGCCAACTAGAAGAAGCACAGCAGTAAGACTTACTGGAACCGAGCTGGTAATAAACAGATAAGCAGAACAGCTAATTAGAACCAATGCTGATATCAGTTGGATAATCGAAGGCTTAACCTGATGGAATATTCCCATGATAGCTAACCCAACAACTGGCAATGCCACCATACCAACGCCGACCAATGTGCTAGGGATCTGCATAGCTGCAGCAAATAACAAACCAAAAAATAGAGCGATATTTAAAAATCCGATTAATAGTAAAGCTGGTAACTCTGAAAGCTTAGGGAATGTAGGTTTAAGCAATAGGAGTAGTAATCCCGCAGGTAATGCTCTCCAGACTGATAAAGCAAACGGCGACCAACCAACGAACTCCGAAGACACAATTGCGTAAGTTGTCCCCCAAAGAAGAGGAGCTAGCATTGCCAAAAATATTTTCATATCACATCTCTTTTTATGTTTACGTAAACATACTTTACTTAAACATAATTACTTAGTAAAGTTAAATCAAGTTGGATGGTTACTCATCACCTTATGCATAATGGACCGTTCTCCGAATACAAAAGAAACTAAATCAAGGAGTTAGACTGGAATGCTATCAATATTAATAAAAATAATTAGGTTTGGACTTAAAATAAGTACCTTTCTACTGATTGAGGTTATATCTTTGGCTTATATGATTTTTCGCATCATTGGTGAGGTGAGGAAGATCGTCTTTTATGGTATAAAGTTACGTGTTTTGAAGTATCGAAACAAAAATAGAAATTAACAAAATCATAAGACGTAGGGATTAGCTTGAATATCAGCATCGAAAAAGTGACAGAGCAATGGCTATTAGCAGATAAGAGTCTAAATAAAGACACGGTTGAACTTGCGACGTTTTTTGTTCGATTCGGGTCACTAGTATCTGAGGCTAGAAATAATTTCTGTAAGAATCATGGCGTTAACGTTTCAGAATTCGATGTTCTTGCTACACTATTTCGCTCTGGAAATCCGTATGAGCTGACAGCAAAAGAACTGAAAGAACGTACGTTATTACCATCATCTGGTGCTCTGTCTAATAGAATTGAACGCCTAGATGCAAAAGGTCTGGTAGCGAGAAGACATCATTCCGTAGATAAAAGGTCAGTAATAATTTCATTAACTAACGATGGCATTGAATTTATGTCTGATGCTGCCCCTGCATTTTTTTCTGATATGGGAAAGTTATTTGAAGACTTAAACGATACACAAGTATTACAACTAAAGTCGATCTTTAATCAGCTACTTCCTTAATACGTTCGTGGTCTCGCTATAAAGTTTAAAATTAGATAGGCACTAAAAAGCCGCAATAAAATGCGGCTTAGATTACTCAACTTTTGATTGTGCATGCAGCTCTAAAATAAAGGCGATTTCTTCCTCATTTAAGCACGATTTACTGACGTATTGGCGCTGTTTACCAATATGAAAGATAAGCCCTAAATCACTTTGTTCAACTTGGTCGATGTCACTCCAAGAGATGGTGCGGGAGTTTTTGGTGTTTTTAAGGCTTTTATAACTCACACCGTTTGCGTCAACGTTAAACATCACTTTACTGCCAGATAGCGAGCTGATGGATTGTCGCCATAGCCACCACGTTCTCTTAAAATAAATACTGAACGCCTCAATAATACTTAACGCAATAAAGAACCAACCAATGTAACCATTAGGTAATAACTCAAGTTTTAATAACGCCAGACCAAAAAGAAAAAAGAGTATTCCTTTTAAATAGGCTTTCGGAAAGGTAATCGGCTGACTAGTTTGATCATAACATTCTGCAAAGAAGGTCTTGTCGAGAACGTATTCTGTGGTGACACTAAAATCTTTAGACATATAGGGCTACTTTACGGTTTTATGTGAATGAGTTTCTCAGGATGCTATCTCGCAACTCACGTATTGTACAGTTTCTCGATGCTTTTCTTTAACCATTTCAATCTTATTATTCGCATCATAAGTATTTCATTTTATATTTTTATCGTTAAAAATGAGCATCTCCCTCACCTTAACTTATTAATAATCAAAATAAACACCTAAATAATAAGTATTACTTATAATCAAGAGAAGCAATTGTCATTAGAAATTCCCTCCTCTAATTACCATAATCTCTCTCAACAAATAACTCGCATGGATTGCAAACAGCGTGGTTTTGATTTTTGTCCAGTGGTACTAGGTTGTTGATGTACCAAGAAAGTCTCTGTCATTGCACCAATGGAAAGGGTGATATTTTCTGCACTGACCAATTTAAGAGTCAGTAAATTTTGATAAGACTTTAGGTGATACATTATGAATAAATCTCTTTTAGCCGTTGTAGTATCAGGTGCTTTATTGTTGTCTGGTTGTTCTTCTTCAAGCGACTCTAGTGGTTCAGGGCAAACAAACCCGCAAACCCCTGTTATTCCTGATATTGATAACTCTCCAGAATGGGGCTTAGATGTTGGTGATGCTCCAGATTGGGGACTAGCTGACCCAGAATTCGGGCTTCCGGTACCATCTGTTCCTGATATTGATAACACACCTGATTGGGGAATAGATACAGGAACAAGCACTCCAGACAGGTTACCTCCTGTATGGGGTGGTCCAGAAATGCCACCAATCGATAATGGTCCTGAAGCTGGTTATACAATTTCAGGAAGCACTATCACTGATGCAAATGGCAATATCTTTACCATCACCGAAGTGAACTGGCATAGTCAGGCTATGGTAGTTAAAGATCAAGATGGCAATGTATATGAGGTAGAGATTGGTCGCCAAGGAAAATACGAAGGTGATTTCATTGTCTTTTTCGATGGTCAATCAATCGTGATTGGTGGTGATACCGTTCAAGGTGGTTTAAGACCATTTATGGAAAATTCAAGCCCAGAGATAGACCGTAACACTATCCGCGACTCTATTCGCTCTCGCTTAAACTAATGTTCCCTCGCTCCTAGTTACGTACTAGGAGCACCTTTCTAGGTTATAACATGAAAACCATTTCAATGACTTGCAGCGCAATGATGCTCTGTACTTCAGCTATTGCTGGAATTGATTTATCAATTGAAAAGGATGTCGTAGAAATTGGCGTTACTGCTGCTGTAACAAAAAATACCTATTTATATATTGGTGGGGACAGTGATAATTGGACAGGTATCGGTCTTGGTTATCATACATTTATTAATTCAAACTGGAAGCTAGCCTCTTACTACGAATACGGTCTAAGAGATGATTGGGTTCTAGAAGAGCTTGTTGGTATTGATGGCGTTAAAACCAAGACGCACCTGATTGATCTCTCTGCAACTCGATTCTTTGATGGGTATTCAGCAAAACTTGGTGTCACCAGTGAGTTTGTTCGTAATGGTTTTACGTGGATAACCGTTGATGATGCAAATAAATACTCAACCTATTTTGCTGGTGCAAAGTATTTTCAGCATACTTATCTGACAACTCGATTTGAATACCATTATGCTGAAGATAAATCAGACATGCTTGATTTTAACCAAGGGCAAGCAAGTGAATTGGAACTTTCAATGGGTACAATGCGTCCTATATGGCATATCTATCCATACGCAAAAGTATCTGCTTTCAACCCTCATGGTACTTATTATGGAATGACCGAGACCAATTATAGTTGGACTGTGGGTGGACGAATGTCATTCTAATTCGATTTATGAGTACACACAGCGTTTTAGGGATTGTGGTAATAACGCAAAATTACCACAAGGTTCCTATTCAACGTTGAATCACAAATACTTTTCTATTGGTAGTAACTGTAAGAATCCAGATTGAAATCGCTCCCAGCGGCCAGTTTCTGGTTCATCTTCCCAGCTTTTATCACCGGAATACCAACGAACATCACCCTCTTGCAGTTTTAGGTGCCAACTGTTTTCTTCATCCATGGCGTGTTCAATATCTTGAGTGAGTTGTTCTGCGATTTTTTGATTTTCAATGATTAAAATCGATTCTGTATTCAAGTACGTTGAACGCAAATTGAAGTTAAAAGAGCCGATACTTGCGATTTTGTCATCAAAAACGGCTGACTTGGCGTGAAGTCCATAAGGTAATGTTGGTGCACATTTAGAAACGTCTTTGGTCGACTCTTCACACAAAGCGGTTTCTGGCTTTAATTCATAAAGCTGAATGCCGTGCTCAAGCATATCTTGACGGCGACCTGCGTAACCTGAGTGGTTAGTGGTTAAATCGTTCGATGCCATTGAGTTGGTAAGTGCTTTTATCTCAACGCCTGTATTAATCAGCGCTTGCCACCCTTTAAGTTGGTTATCATCAAAAATAAGGTAAGCCGATTCTAATAAGATCTCTTTCTTCGATTCACTGGCTAATTTTCCGAGAGCTTTTGCGGTCTCTTTTGGTTCATCTGTATTGTCTGTATCAAGCGGGACAGGGCGATCAAATACGAACTTAGCATTAACCCAAGTCATTTTATCCATTAGATTAGTTAAGTATTGATGCGCTGTTTTATTCCCCTCTGGTAAAACTGGGTAGTTTTTATAAACAGGTGCATCAATCTCATCTAACACTGGTTGTTTTTGTAAGAGTGGTTCTTGCGAGGCTTCTTCTGTTAATAAATCCACAGAGTAAGACCAACGGCTGTCCCAATACTCGATAAAACTGGTTTGTATATCAGGAACGACTGAACCACGAACTAACACATCACGGTCACGAAAGTTAATCTCGTTAGAAAGATCAAAATACTCATCACCAATATTACGTCCACCAACAATAGAGAACACGCCATCAACGGTGAATGATTTATTGTGCATACGACGATTTAAACGAGAAAAATCCCCTAAGAAGTTCACCCACTTTGTGACGCCTCGTCGAGTGGGAATGGGGTTAAATACTCGGATCTCAACCTGAGGATGTGCGTTTAACGCCACAAGTAGATCTTCACGTTCATTGAGATTGATGTCATCCAACATGACACGCACTTTAACACCGCGATCTGCTGCGGCTAATAAGCGACTGGCAAGGTAATGTCCCGAGGCATCTGAGTTCCAAATATAATATTGAATATCAATGCTGTGCTCTGCTGTCTCAATTAATGCTAAACGTTGCGCTAATGCATCCCAACCAGAATCTTGCAGCAACACAGCACTGGTTTCTGGTGTTGAGAGAGTTGGTTGGAAAGAAGTACTTAACTCAGAAAGCGAACTGCTTAATGGTGTTGATACCGATTCGTTCGTGTGTTCAATTTCATTAGGAAGCGAACCACAACCTGAAAGAATAGCGACAAAAAATAGAGCGATATGAATGCGTTTAAGCACTGACATTGAATAAACTTCCTTTGTTAATATTGAACAACCAATAATTCATTATTGTTCTGTTTTAAGCCAAAAATCAGATAAGTCATCAAACAAATCATCGTTATCTAAAATACTGAGGTGGTTTTCATCATAACCCCGAATTTGCTCTGCATGCAGTTGAGCTTGACGTGATAACTGACTTGATAAATCAATCACACCATCATTACTGTCGGTATTAAACAAGTCACCCGAGTTATAGCCAAACGCTAAGAAATGAGGCGTGTGAATTTTATCGTTATCCGTAAATAAATCAGCAATAAATTTACCGTCTGGATTTAAATCAACCCATGCAGGCATTACAACCGGTGAATATTCAACACCTTGCTTGGCTGACCCTACCCCACCAAACGGTGAAGAAATGGTCGTAATGCTGTTTATAAAGTGACATAACTGACCAATACGACATTGGCGCATACTATTAGCGACAATTAACCCGCCCATACTATGGGCAACAACATGCATTTGTTTGACCTTGTATTCAGTGGTCACTGTATGTAATAGGTTATTTAACCCTTTGGAGTTTAAAGACAACGATAAACCTGAAGGGTAATTAAAGACCCATATTTGGTATTTGGATTTGTCTATTTTTTCGATTAATGGCGCAAAATCTAACGCCGTTGAATTGATACCATGAACAAATAAGATCGGGATTTTATTTGGGTCATATTCGGATAAGAAATAAAGCCCTGCATTATTTTCTAGAAGGAAGGTTAGAGGCTGCCACATACCAAGTTCGGCATTATCTTTCTCAAAAGGCGGATCCGTCAGGTTCACTACCGTACCGATATCAACAAGGTCTAATTCTATTTTTAATAATGAGGATAATGGACGATCAACAAAGGCTTTAGGAAGCGCTTTTTCATTAATACTTAAGGTAGTTTCTATTGTTGATTTGTCTTTATGATCACGAAGATTAATCACGCTGAATGCTTCATCAGCTTGGAGAGTTAGATCTTGATTTTTATCTTCAAAGACAAGCAGATAATGAACATCGTTCGACAGCTGTAATTTAATACTGTCGCTATCTATTATGCCGTCATAGCCATCCACTTCACTTTTATTGATATCTTTAATTTGTTCGATAACCACAGCAGAATCTGAAGTAGGCTGATCTAAGATAAGTGTGTATTGATGCGTAATCGTATCAATGGCTTTCATTTCATGAGATAGGTTTTTAAAATTACTGCACCCCAATAAGATTGAGCTGAGTAATAACACCGAAAATAATCGCCTCATTGTCATCTTCATCCTTAAATTGACGTGCTGAATACCAATCCGAATAAGTAACGCTCAGATAATTGCGCAGGAAAAATGGATTAAAACAAGGCATAAATTGCAATAACTAGCGGGTCTAATTATAAAATTTATAACGCAGTTATAATTCATTTTAACAAGCAAGAATGAGCCGTTATTTGTTTGGATTGGTATACATCTTAGCAAGAAAACAAAGAGTAATCTTATATATTCTGATATGATGCCTTTTTGCCTTAACCACTGTTTATATATCCATGTATACGTTACGACCTTATCAACAAGATTCTGTAAAAGCTGTTATCCATTATTTCCGAAAACACACGACACCTGCGGTTCTTGTGTTGCCTACGGGTGCAGGAAAAAGCTTAGTAATTGCAGAACTAGCGCGAATTGCAAAAGGTCGTGTGTTGGTACTTGCTCACGTTAAAGAGCTTGTTGAACAAAACCATGCGAAATATGAAGGCTATGGCCTAGAGGGGGCTATTTTCTCTGCTGGCTTAGGAAGAAAAGAGACCGATAAGCAAGTGGTGTTCGCCTCTGTTCAATCTGTGGTTCGTAATCTTGATGAATTTAAAGATCAATTTTCTTTACTGGTTATTGATGAATGTCACCGTGTGCCAGATAACAAAGACACCAGCTATCGTAAAGTTATTGAGCACTTACAAACCCAAAACTCAGGTATAAAAGTACTTGGCCTTACTGCCACCCCTTACCGTTTAGGAATTGGTTGGATTTATCAGTATCACACTCGTGGACAGGTAAAAACCGATACGCCTCGCTTTTTCCGTGATTGTATTTTTGAACTCCCTATTCAATATCTATTAGATGAAGGGTTCTTAACCCCTGCAAAACTCTTGGATGCACCAGTATTAAGTTATGACTTCTCACAGTTAAAACCGGCTTCTACTGGTAAGTACAAAGAGTCAGAATTGGATTTGGTGATTGAAGAATCAAAACGTGCGACGCCACAAATCGTTCAGCAAATTGTGGAATACGCTAAAGACAGAAAAGGCGTGATGATCTTTGCTGCTACCGTTCGCCATGCTCAAGAGATCCTTTCTTTATTGCCACCAACCGAGTCTGAATTGGTTATTGGTGATACTAAATTAGCAGATCGTGATGCCATCATTCAACGGTTTAAAAACCAAGAAACGAAATTTTTAGTGAATGTGTCGGTATTAACCACGGGCTTTGATGCGCCTCATGTTGATTTAATCGCAATTTTACGCCCAACAGAATCGGTGAGTTTATATCAACAAATTGTTGGTCGTGGGCTTCGTCTTGCTGAAGGTAAAACCGAGTGTACGGTCTTAGATTATGCAGGTAACTGTTATGATTTATATCAGCCAGAAGTTGGCGACCCGAAACCTGATAGCAATAGTGAAATCATTACTATCCCCTGCCCAGCTTGCGGCTTCAATAATAATTTCTGGGGCAAGTTAGACAGTAACGGCTTTTTACTTGAGCATTTTGGCCGTCGCTGCCAAGGTTAT
Organism: Aliivibrio fischeri; assembly: GCF_009727955.1. Taxonomy (GTDB): domain Bacteria; phylum Pseudomonadota; class Gammaproteobacteria; order Enterobacterales; family Vibrionaceae; genus Aliivibrio; species Aliivibrio fischeri_A. Next base: position 1,182,860 of record NZ_WOBR01000004.1, read on the forward strand.
TTTGAAGATGACGAAGGCACACGTGAAGAATGTGGTTATCGTTTTAGAGCCAAATATTGTAATGAATGCGGCGCTGATAATGATATAGCAGCTCGTGTATGTCATGAATGCGATGCCATTTTAGTTGATCCAGATAAGAAGCTGAAAGAAGCCCTGAAACTAAAAGATGCACGGATCTTAAATTGTATCGACCTGACATTAACCGCAGGAAAAAATCAATTTAATAAACCACAAATAAAAGTCACCTATTTTGGGGATGATGATTCTGAAATTCATGAAGTGTGGCAATTAGCGACCAAAAAACAGAAAGAGCTATTCTTAAAGAGTTTTGTTCGTCCGCACCTTGTTGATAGACATCGTCCGTTTGAAGAAACAGCGGCAACAAAAATCGCGAACAACCAACACCGTTTTCGTCCACCTAGCTTTGTGATTGCTCGTAAGCAAGGTAAGTTTTGGTCCATTCGCGACAAAATATTTGAAGAGTAAACGTTTTTAAAACACGATTACCATAGAGAACGATAACTCATATGACATGAGCGGCATTGAGAATAAGCACCACTTAGCGCTTCTCTTGCTGCTTGTTCATTTTTATTTTTCGCCGCTTTATCTAATAATTGAAACTGCTCTGCAAGTACGGTGAACTTCTCTTCAAACTCTGGCTTTTGTTGCCAAATTTTTGTTCTTGCTCGGCTGTTATCTGCACTGCCTTCTGGAAACAGTGTTTTTTGCTCTTGTACCGTTAAGTATGCACTCTTAGCTAATGGTATAATTTTGTCCCATTCAACGACTTCATTATCAAACGCTTCATCCAATTGATCGGCAGTTGCGTCTAAGTGCTGAAAGTTATCTTGTCGTTGTTCAATTTCACTTGAAAAGTCATTGGCCATTAAAGAACAAGAAAATAGACCTAATATCGCTATTTTTTTCATATCAACTCCATTTGATTTGATGGTATCAGCTTTTAAAAGCTAGATTAGCAAATTCTCTTAGTAAATTCACTAAAATAGGTTGTGAGTTAACCAAGTGAATGCTATTATCCGCGCTCGTTTTTCGAAACGAAAAGTCTGTTAAGTTAGGTCGCTAAGCTTAATGGCATTTATTTATTTTACTATTTGAGAGTAAAGACTATGAAATTTGAAGCAGTAGTACGTACTGAACAAGGTAAGGGTGCGAGCCGCCGCCTTCGTCACGCTGGTAAATTCCCTGCAATCGTTTACGGTGGCAACGAAGCTCCAGTATCAATCGAACTAATCCACTCTGATGTTATCAACCAAATGGATAAGCCTGAGTTTTACGAAGCAATCGAGCTAGTAATCAATGGCGCTACTGTTAAGGTTAAACCGCAAGACGTTCAACGTCACGCGTTTAAGCCTAAAGTTGAGCACATGGACTTCATCCGCATCTAATTCGAGTCTGTTTTACTCTTTTGCATTATTGCTATTTCTTTCTTACCAATTGAAATAACAAACCCTTTAAAGCCCTGATATTACCAGTATCGGGGCTTTAATCTATCTGGTACTTTGTTTTTTTACTTTCCCCCCTCCAATTTATTCACCTAAAATATCATTCGACCCCTGTTCATATCACAGTCTTATTTTTAAAACACAAACTAATTGAACACCGTTTTTTACGTACATTTGACATTAGGCATTTTTAAATTTCTATACTAAAATGAATTGAATATTAGGTAGTTCCTAATAAATCTCTCTAGGAGTTAAAATGAAAAAATTATTAGTTGCTGTATCTCTTCCTGTTTTAATGGCTGCTTGTGCGAGCAATGGTGATAACAACACTGACGCACAAATCTCTGCAGACATGCTTCAACACCACAACTGGCAGTTAACTCAAGTTGATGGTAAAGACATCGCTACTCCAGAAAAAATGGAAGCGCCACGTCTTGAAATCGGCGAAAAGATGACAGCAAATGGTAATGCAGGCTGTAACAACTTCTTTGGCCAAGCTGAGCTAAATGAAGAAGGTCAATTCCGCATTGAGAAAATGGGAATGACAATGAAAATGTGTATGGGTGATGTGATGACAACAGAACAAGCTGTGTCTAGCACTCTATCTACTTGGAGTGACATTACACTAACTAAAGAAGGTCTTATCCTTAAAGGCCAAGAGCACGAGCTAACTTTCACACTACGTGACTGGGTAAACTAATTTAGCTTTGCTTTTTAAAGACACAAAAAAACCGGTGAATTTCTTCACCGGTTTTTTATTATTTATTATTTAGGTAGCGCTACTCTTCAGTCCAACGCTTAAAGATAAGTGATGTGTTAATACCACCAAAAGCAAAGTTGTTACTCATGATGTAATCACATTCAATCTCACGGCCTGTGCCTGTAATGTAATCTAGCTTACCGCAACGCTCATCTACATGGTTTAAATTCAATGTTGGGCTAAACCAGTTATTACGCATCATCTCAATAGATAACCACGCTTCAATCGCACCACATGCACCCAATGTATGACCGAAATAAGACTTCAATGAACTGATTGGCATCGATGATCCAAATACGTTTTCTGTTGCTGTACTTTCGGCAATATCACCACGTTCTGTCGCTGTACCGTGTGCCGAGACATAACCAATTTTCTCTGGTGCTAAATTGGCATCTTTTAATGACATTTCCATACACAGTTGCATGGTTTCCATTTGAGGTTGCGTTACATGGGCAGCATCACAGTTACTCGCAAAACCAACTAACTCAGCGTAAATTGTTGCGCCACGAGCTTTAGCGTGCTCATATTCTTCAAGAACTAAAGCACCTGCGCCTTCACCAATAACAAGACCATCACGATCTTGATCATATGGGCTTGGGGATGTTTTTGGCGCATCATTTTTTAAGCTTGTTGCAAATAAGGTATCAAATACCGCTGATTCTGTTGGGCATAACTCTTCAGCACCACCTGCAACCATTGCGGTTTGATAACCGTGTTTGATCGCTTCATAAGCGTAACCAATGGCTTGGCTGCCTGATGTACATGCGCTGCTTGTCGGAATAACTCGGCCACGTAAACCAAAGAATAAACCTACGTTAACAGCAGCGGTATGCGGCATCATTTGCACATAGGTTGTTGCCGTAATAGCACGAGTTGATTTCTCATTAAGCATCACACCAAAGGCACCAACGGCATCGGTAGATCCTGTTGAAGAACCAAAGGCAATACCTGTTTGTCCATTGGTTAAGATGTCATTACCGATTAAACCACTTTGCTCTAAGGCTTGCTCTGAAGCAACGGTAGATAGCAAAGAAACGCGCCCCATAGAGCGAATTTTCTTGCGGGTATAATGTTTTGGTAATGTGAAGTCATCAATCGGTGCTGCTAGCTTAGTATTAAGGCCATCATAGACTTCAAAGCTTGGCATGTACTGAGTGGCATTTTCACATTTACGTAGGTTTTCGCCTACGGTGTTCCAATCGCTACCTAAAGCGGTAACACCTGACATACCGGTTACAACTACGCGACGACTCATACTAAACCACCATTGATTGAAATTACTTGGCGAGTAACATAACCCGCAACATCTGACATTAAGTAACTTACTAAACCTGCTACTTCTTCTGGCTCACCCATTCTACGAAGTGGTACTTGTGGTAATGCATGTTCTTTTACATGCTCATCAACCATACCAGTATCAATTAAGCCAGGTGCAACACAGTTTACTGTGATTTTTCGTTTTGCTAGCTCTAAAGCAAGAGATTTGGTTGCACCAATGACGCCTGCTTTTGCAGCGCTGTAATTCGTTTGACCACGGTTACCCATGATGCCAGATACTGATGCAAGCGTCACAATTCGACCGCCTTTTCGCTTCTGAACCATTGGCATAACACAAGGGTGAAGTACGTTATAAAAACTGTCTAAATTGGTGTGAATTACGCCATCCCACTCTTCTTCTGTCATCGCAGGGAAAGCGGTGTCACGAGTAATTCCAGCATTACTTACCACGCCATAATATGCACCATGAGTTTCAATATCACTCTCAAGAGTTTCTTTACATTGTGCACGGTCACTAATATCAAACTGAATTAAGCGCCCTTCACCACCATTTCCTTCAATGGTTGCGAGTGTCGCTTCGGCACCGGCTTTATCACTCATATAGTGAACAACAACATAAAAGCCATCTTTTGCTAATTGTTCTGAAATTGCGCGACCGATGCCCTTACTGGCGCCTGTCACTAATACTTGTCTTTTCATGATGTCCTCTACTGCTTTACTGCTTTGGCGTTAAGAGCTCTTCTAATTTTTCTTCTGTTGGCACAAATACATTCAATTGACTTGATGCCAGTTGTTGTCCTTTGTGCTCAATATAACAACTGAATACGGCCATGCCATTATTCTCTAACACTTGCTCTACAAAAATGTCGAGTGTGTCGCCTTGTTGAAATTCACTGCACTGCGCTTGATATTTACGGCTGCCAAGCAAAAAGCCTATTGGTGACTTATTGCCTTTTTTCCATGCATGGTAGCCAGACCAACCCGCAATACTTTGTGCCATGAACTCAATACCTACCCAAGCAGGAATTGTTTTAGTTTCATGGTTAAAAAATACATTATTCTCACTGATTGTCACCTGACAATGAATGGATAACTCTCCCACCTCAATCAATTCATCAACCAGAGCTAATGGAGTATCATGGGGCAAAAGGTCGATTAAAGGAGGAATACTACTCATCAAATACATCCAAAAATTAAACTGATGTTGTTACCACCAAAGGCAAATGAATTACTAATAACGGCTCTTTTGGTTAACGCCTGATCGACCACTAACTGAATATCAGCGAGTGCATCATCTTTGTGTCCGTCATTAATTTGCTTAGGTAGTGGTAAATTATATTTTAAAATATGCCAACAAATGCTCGCCTCAATAATGCCTGCAGCACCTAATGTATGACCCGTTAACGGCTTTGTTGAACTCACAGGTACAGAGTCACCAAATACAGCATGAACCGCTTTAGATTCCATCGCATCATTCAACGGCGTAGCAGTTCCGTGAGCATTGATATAACCAATATCTTCTGGCGTTAAGCCTGCATCATTAAGCGCTTTGTTCATCGCTTCAATCGCTCCTTTCCCTTCTGGGTGTGGCGCTGAAATATGGTGAGCATCCGAACTGTCTCCTGCTCCTAGTAGAGCAATTGGATCATCAGAGTCTTTTTGCTCTGCACTTAACAACATATACGCACTCGCTTCACCAATGTTTATCCCTTTTCGATTAGGACTAAACGGCAAACAATACTCATTTGATAATGCTTCTAGACTATTGAATCCATTAAGCGTTAAACGGCATAAACTGTCTGTTCCACCGATAATTACTGCATCAACAAACCCTGCTTTTAGTAAACGCTTTGCTGATAAGAAAATACGACCACTTGAGGAGCAAGCGGTTGAAATAGCATACGTTGGTCCATCGATATTAAGGTATTGAGCAATAAAATCTGCAGGGTTTCCTAGCTCTTGCTGTTTATAGCTATAACCAGAAGGAAATTCACCTTGCTCCATCTTCTCTTTTAAAGCGACTTCACCATCAGAGATCCCTGAGGTACTTGTGCCAACAATAACAGCAATACGATCTGAACCGTATTTCTCTTTTACGGCTTTAATTTGGGGTTCGATTTGCTGTAAAGCTGACAGAACTAGCTGATTATTTCTTGTATCCCAATGAGACAAATGCTCAGGAACTAAAGGCAATTCACCTAATGCCTTACCAACTACTGTTGCTTTACCATCATTGAGCCAACCGGTCTCTTTATGCATTGATGGTGCTTTATTTCCACTCAATACTTGATGGATTTCATCAACCTCTTTACCCATGGCTGAATGTGAGCCACACGCATGTATATATAAAGGAAAGTCACTCATTTAATTTATCCGTTATTATTTTGAGTTGTTGTATTTGAATGCGAGAACGTTTTAATTTTTATGACGTAACCAAAGTCTGGACTTGTTAACACAATTTCACCACTTAGTTTGTCTGTAATGGAATCATAACGAGCATCAAGGATCGTTTTTCCTAATTCATTCACTAATGTTCTATGATTGCCATTTTCGTTTAGTTGCCAGCCAATGCTAGTTAAACTTCCTTGCCATGCTTCAAGTGGCCACAAGGTAATCATGACATTAAATAGCACTTGTTCTGGCGGTGGTAGCGTGTCACTTAACCCTGCCATTACGTAAGTATCCAATGTTTCACCATCATAATCTAAGCTTAATAAACGAGAGCCCCATGAAGCAAAACCAGCTAATACCAAGTCATTACCTGTCAGTTGCAGTTGAACAGGAAGTTGATTTTTATTTCCCTGCCACTCAACTGAGATCAATTGGCTTAATGATAAGTCACTGCCATACTCTTCTGGTTGAGGTAAAGTAACAAATTGTCCTTGTGACACTTCAACTTGATTCGGTTGCTTTATTGGCTTAGCTGCACATCCCATCAAAAGAAAGGATAGAACAAGCGCTATAAGATGGTGGACTTTTATGGCCTTATGATGCATCTTTTTTCTCCGAAGACGTATTGATGTGCCCTTTACTCTCTTTATTTTGTTGGCTTAACGGAGCCAATAACCAAGCAACGATAATCCCTGTTAGTACCGTAATACCGAAGCTATGAATCGCTTGGGTTTCACTCAAGGCTAATAAACCAAATGACAAAATCGTCGTTAACGCAGATAAAGAAATCGCTAGTAGTGTACTTTCTTTGTGTGAATCATCACTTTGCTTATTCTGCTCTGCGAAAAACAAGGTGTAATCTATCCCTATCCCTAAAATCAACATCAAGGCCAGTAGATTAAACAAATTCAACGGCACGCCAGTTAAAACGGTTACGGCTAAACCGGCACAACCCGCTATAAATGGTGGCAATACAATTAAAAACGCCTGTTTCATTTTATAACGAGGTAACAACAGTAAGAAAATAACAGCATAAGCAAACAGCAATAGCTCGGTAATACGATGTCGATAATCGGCAAATAAACGAGAGATCTCTTCTGCTTTATTTAAGTAAGTAATGTGATTATCCGCTGCAAATGCTTGTAACTCAGTACTGTTCACTTCTTGATTAAAAGTGATCACCGAAGCAAATACACCATCGATTTTACCTAACCATAAAAAACCAACCGTATCTGATATTGGTGATGCTAAGAAGCCATCTATAGTCAAAGGCTGATATTTCTGTGAAAAATCCAATGCTGTTTTTTGTTGTATTACACTTTGATAATACTCAGATTGTTGCTGATACAGATGTTTAATTAATTGGTAATTTTCTTGTTGTCTTTTTTGTGACGGCACATAACGACTAATTGATTGATAGCCACCGAAATCACCACGTTTATCCAATTTAGTCGATATGGTTTCTAACTTTTGCAGTAACTCTTCTTCAGAACTGTCTCGTACAAGTAATAGTTGTTGAGAGCCACCGACACCTGTAATCGCTTTTATTTCTCTTTCTTGCTGTTGTAGTGCGTGTGGTAACGCTTGAAGCTGACGAATATCATCATCGTATTTCGCCATGTAGACGCCAAAGCTTGCAGCAATCAATAAACTTAATGGTAATACTAATCGAATAAGAGGCTGCTGCCATACCAAGAGCCATTGACTCAACGCTCGCTGCATCGGTACTTGGTTATATTGATTTGGTTTACTTGCCAGTACTGGATACCAACATACCACGGTAAAATAGGCTGCTGTTAAACCAATAGCGGAAAATAAGGACAGTTGCTGTAACCCAGGGAAAGGCGCAATCAGCATTCCTAAATAACCAATTAAACTGGTAATTAATCCCAAGGTAATGGCAGGAAAAAGTTGCTGAATACCCACCACTGAATTCCATTTTTTACCCGCATGAAGTCGATCGGTTAAAAAGTGAAATGCATAATCAATAGAAACCCCAATTAAGCTGGCACCAAAAACCAAACTAAACAGGTGAATCGTCCCAAATAAAGCGATCGTCAATACATAAGCACAAGCAAGTCCCGTTGAAATGGAAAGTAAAGCCAGTGCTAAAGGCAAAGTGCTACGATAAACTAAAAAGACAAGAACAATGATCCCAATAAGAGACCCAAGACCAATAGTGCTGATCTCCCCTTTGGCGCTTTCTGTCCCGTGAGCGGCATAAAAGATCACGCCAGTATGTTGAATATCAACCGAGAATGTCTTTGATACTTTATTCTCAAGTGACGCTAATTGAGGTAATTGCTGCTGCAAAGAGAGTTGGTATGATGATCCTGATAGATCGGCGGTGATCACTATGTATTCTTTATCATCGTGTTTGGCAATCAGATAACCATTCTCAACTTGAACATTACCTGAGCTTTGAGTTAATCCCGATAAATAATCTCGAAATAACAAGAAAGGATCGTTCTCTAACTCTCCACCAGTTACACCTGAAAATGGATTGTATAGTGCGTGTAATACCTTTTGAACTTGCTGTTCTGGTGCTTGTTTTAATTGCTGAGCTTGTTGTTCTGTCAGTAACTGAGCACGAGCAGGAAAATAAAATTTCCCCCACGCTTGTTGTTGCTCAGGACTTATCGTTGCCGTTACCGAATCAAACATAGGTAACGCAACCAGTTCTTCATTAAACTGATCAACGGCTTCAATCAGTTTTTTACTGTCACCTTGGGTTTGGCTAACCACAAACACCACTTTATCACTCATGGTGTTAGCAATATTATCAAACGCTTGCTGAGCAACCTTATCTTGTTGATTATCAGGTAATAACGCCAAGATATTGGTTTCTATTGGCAGTGCGCCTTTGGTTGTACATTGATAACCAAATACCCCTGCGACTCCTAATAGAACCAATGCCCAAACCAGAGCTAAAACTCGTGGTTTTATCCAATTAGAATTCGAAAACACGTAACTCTTCTTCTGTTAAGGTCGCAGGTTGTGTCGACTGATTAGTAAATATCATTTCAGTGACATCGCCTCGCACTTCACTTAATACCACTCGATTTAAATATTCATTCCCCTCAATTTTTATAGTTTTAAATACACTGTCAATTGGGGTTTTAGTTGGAGTGAGTATTAATGTCCAAGCGTCTTTTTCACCCGTTAATTGCAGAGTGAAATTTTCTTTAATGGATTCCGTATCGCCTTTAAATAGAGATAGAAATAGACGAGTAAAATAAAACGCCATTGGATTATCTGAATCCGTCATGACTTGAGATTCACCATTAATAGATTGGCGAAGTTTATTTTGCGTTAGGGTCAGCGCAATCGGAAAAGGCGTTGTTTGTTGCCACAATAACCCCTTTTCATGGTCTAACAAAAAAGTACCTGATGTCGATAAAGGCTGCGCAAACATCTGCATGGTTCTTACTTGTTTAAAATCACCACGAACAAGAGTCGATTTTGCGAGTTGCTGCTGCAAGTCATCGACACTAAATGCAAAGCTATTTACGCTAAAAAGCATAACAAACGATGCCATCAATAATGACCAATAACGTTTAATATTAAGCATTATGATAAGCCTCTACTTTATTGGTAAATACACGAGGAGAGACAAAACACATCTCTTCTGTTTCTATACTTACGGCCACTTGCATTGTGTGAGCTTTAGTCATACGCACGTTGGTTTCAGCATCATAGATAACATAATCAACACGCATGCGGTTTTCCCATTCAGTTAGTGTCGCCACTACTCGGATCTTATGATCATAAGGAATGGATTTAACGTACTTTACACGAGTATCAATGATGGGCCAGACATAGCCTGACGCCATCATATCTCGATAGCTATAACCGATTTTTTCAAGCATTTCATGGCGTGCTTTTTCAAAAAATCGGAAATAATTACCGTGATACACAACGCCCATCGGATCCGCATCCTGAAAGGCGGTTGTGATCATCACTTCTGCGCTTAATACATTCACTGGCTTAGCTTCATTTGTATTAGTCACAACATTTAACCTTAATATAGAGTCCAGTGCTGCTGCTGAATCTTCGCCATAAAGTTACGTAAATCGTTCTCTAATGGTCGGTCTTCATCAACAAAAGCAAATTCAGTTAATACTGCATCACGCATGGCTTTAAGCTCTGTACTTAACTGGGTATCATCAAGCTCACCTTGTTTTTCACGCAACACTAACGCTTGAGTTGCCGCTAATAATGAAGCTGATGTCACTTGCTCTGTTAACTGTAAAACACGTAAGCAATCACGAGAGGCAATCGTACCCATGCTCACTTTATCTTGGTTATGGCACTCTGTTGAACGTGAGAACACACTTGCTGGCATCGTGCCTTTAAGCGCTTCTGCTGTCCATGCTGAGATACCAATTTGTACCGCTTTAAAGCCATGGTTAATTGGTTTACGAGCCCCTGTAGAACCCGTCAGGTTAAATGGTAAACCGTTATTGAATTTGTAATCCATTAGCTGTGCCATTTGGCGGTCTAATAAATCAGCAATGTTCGCTACTGCGGTTTTTAGCATGTCCATTGCCATTGCAATATGACCACCATAGAAATGACCACCATGAAGAACACGCTCATTATCACCATCGATAATTGGGTTATCGTTCGCACTATTTAATTCATTTTCAATCATTTGACGTAAAAACGGTAGGCTATCTTGAAGTACACCAATCACATGTGGTGCACAACGAAGTGAGTAGCGGTCTTGCAGACGATCGCTGTTTCTTGGTGGTGTTTCATTATGTAGATCAGAACGTAACCAAGCAGCAATTTGTTGTTGACCTGGATGTGGTTTAACCGCAAATAACGCTTCATCAAAGTGGAAGTCATTACCTTGCATACCTACCGATACCATTGCGGTGATCTTAGTTGCCATTTGAGCTAAATACTCAGCACGCTTATACGCTAAACACGCTAATGCTGTCATCACTGATGTACCATTCATTAAAGCCAAACCTTCTTTTGGCTTAAGCTTGATTGGTGTGATGTTTAGCTCTTTAAATACATCTGCAGTTGCACGGATTTCGCCTTTATAGATCACTTCACGCTCACCAATAAGTGCAGCCGCAAGATAAGATAATGGCGTTAAATCACCACTGGCACCCACTGAACCCTCTTGAGGAATACGTGGAGATACGCCGTGATTAATTAGAGTGACGATTTGGTTAAGCAGATCGTGAGTAACGCCCGATACCCCTTGTGATAAAGAGCATAAACGAGTCGCTAATACGGCACGAGCTTGTTGTTCATCTAAGTTTTCACCTAAACCACAACCGTGGAAACGAGTTAAATGTAGCGGTAATTCATCCACTAAATCCATTGGGATTGCTACAGTACAAGAGTCACCATAACCCGTTGTTACACCATAGATCACGCCTTCTTCTTTTAATAAACGTTCTAAAAACTCAACACCACGGTCAATTTTGGCAGTGAATTCATCAGAGTTATTAAGTTGTGCATTTGCACCATTTGCGATATCAACAACGTCTTCAATTGTCAGACGTCCTTTACCAAATGTAATTGAATTAGTTGTCATCTTTCTTTCCAGTTAACTGCCAAAAATTAAAAAAGTTATACCATTGTGATGGTGCTTTTAATGTGAAATGCTCCAGACGTTGAGCATAATTTTGTACGACTTCTTGCAAAGCCTCTTCTCGCTTACCACGAGGTAATATGATTTGTTCAGAAAACGGTTCTAAATACACATCAAACAGCGGATCTTTTTGTGTGTCATCACGAAGTCCAAACATTAAATATACTGGTTGCTTTAAAATAGAGGCCAACATAAATGGCCCTTGAGGGAATGGCGCAGGTTTACCAAGAAAATCAGCCCAAATAACTCGATTTTCTTTTGTAACCGAGGTTCTATCCCCAACGATCACAATCCATTCACCATCATCAATTTTTTGCTGTAATAAAATCGCTGTATCAGGCCCTATTTTAGACACCTGAATAACATTCACTTCTGATTGTGGATTAACGGTTTTCATTACCGTATTAAAACGCTCTGCATGCTCAGTAAAAACTAACGCATTAATCTTAAGATGAGTATGACGACGGCTAAGCGCACGACATAGTTCTAGATTTCCTAAATGAGAACCCAGTAATACAATGCCTTTTTCACGCTGAGCTAACGTTTCATAGTGTTCAATTCCATGCACGGTAAGGTTCTTATCTGAGAAATCCCCACGCCATGCCGCTAACTTATCTAACATGGTTTCACCAAAAGAAACTAAATGACGATAAGTGGTTAACTTTTCAGGTAATTGAATGCCTTTAATTCGAGCATAAGCGTTTACTTGTTGAATGAAGTCATCAGAAGCGTCTTTAACTGAACCACCACGTAGGTAGTAATAAGCCATGACTGGTTTGAGTAATAGTGAAAAAACCTTGCGACCAAACGTTGAATAGATCCAAAGCAAAAATTGAATACCTAAAATCGTACCGCGCTCAGCATGAGACGACCAATGATCTTCTTGAACAGGTTTACGTTTTAGTAATGAAGGAATGCGAGGTAGCATGCCAAAAAATAATTTGGTGTGCATCCAACTGATTTTCACGTTATCCCATAACGCATCGAAATGAGAAATACCATCTTCTGGATAAATAACACGAGTATTGATAAAGCGAATATCGGTTTCATTCCAGTACATACGAACCATGATTTCTGTATCAAAATCCATACGTCGACCGATAACAGCTCGCTCTAGTACATTAATCGTTGGGCCAATAGGATAGGAACGGAAACCACACATGCTGTCTTTAATGGCAAAAGAAAGCGTCTCAATCCACACCCAAATATGCGTAACATAGCGACCATACAAGCGAGATTTAGGCACACTCTCATCGTAAATAGGTTGCCCAGAAATCAGAGCCGTTGGGTATTCTTGAGATTCAGCAATTAATTTAGGCAAGGCTTCAAGATCATGTTGACCATCAGCATCAATTTGAATCGCGTGACTGTAACTTTGCTGATAGGCTTTTTCGATACCAGCAATCACAGCACCACCTTTACCTTGGTTTTCGGTCAGTGTGATTAAGGTAATCGACGCATTATTTTGAGTTACTTCTTCTAAAATACGCTTTGTTTCATTCTCACTGCCATCATCAACGATGATCATTGGATAGCCATACGACATTAATGAGTCAACAACGGCAGGAATGGTTTTACCATGGTTATAACAAGGAATTAAAAAACAAGGACGAAAGTTAGTCATGATTACGCTCCTAACACAATACGGCCAGAGGCGTGATTGCTTACTGTATCGCCTTTGTTTGAACGGTAAGTAAAATACAACTTACTCTTCTCGATATCCCATTTAAGCTCAAGTTCCACTTCCATATTAGGTAAAATAGGCTCTTGAAACTTAAGCACTTCCATCCCTTTAAAGTTTGAATGCACATTAAGATACTGTTTAGCGTAATGAATAGCCCAATCAACTTGAGTAACACCGGGTAGCAAAGGATGATTTGGAAAATGTCCGGTAAAATCTAAGATATCATCGTCAACACGCATACAAATAAGCACACTTGGCTGCGCTTCATTTACTGAGATGTCTTTTGTTGTAAGAATACTTGGCTTACGTTTTTTCATAATCTAATCTTTCTTAATTATTCGCGTCACTAAACAGCTGTTTTAAATCGTGCATTTGACGTTTACCTTGGCTATTTAGTGGAATTTCACTCACATTTCGAAAACGACGAGGAATACCAACAGGCTCTAACCATTCTCGTAGTTCTGAACGCAATGTTAACCAGAACTTACCCTTAGAGCCTTGATTCATAAGTTTAGTTCCCGCTTCTGATAGAACAATCACTGCACCTAATATAGTACGTTTTTCTTCTTCCATCGGGATAACTGCGGCTTCATTAATCCACTCTAACTGCATTAATCGTTTTTCAACTTCCGTTAAAGACAACCGCTTTTCTTCAATTTTAATAACACGATCAACTCGGCCTTTTAGCACAAACTGGCCATTATCAAGCAAGTCACAATAATCGCTGGTCGCGTACCACTCTTTTTCATCAATAAAGGGAGAAAGCAATTCTAAGCAATGCTCAATGTTTAAACGAGCTTGATGAGAAGGAAAGAAACACCACAAAGAACTTGGTTCAAACTGCTGACGATAACCAATACCGCCAGTTTCTGTACTACCATAAACTTCAAATGGACGCAGTGAGAGTTTTTTCTCACTTTGCTCAGCCCCTTCAATAGCAAGCGGCCCACCAGATGAAAAAACCATCTGATAAGTATTGTGTCCTTCATGATCAACTAAGCGCTTAAGCAATGCAGGGCTACAAATAAGCGTTTTTTTATCATCAGGTCGATGAGATAAGATTTGCTCTGGGTAAATAAAGTTATGGCGACTAAAAGCACGCTCAGCCATTAATGGCCATAGCACTCTAAACAATAAACCATAGATATGTTGGTGTGATACCGTGCTGTAAATTTCGCTTTGTCCGAGTTTTTCACCCCATAAACTGTCTAATTGTTGAATTTCGTTATCCAATAATTGAAGGGTTTTATTTATAGGTTTCGGAGTGTCTGTTGAACCTGAAGTAAAAAGAGTAAGCGCAATATCACTAAGAATAAGCGGTGATAATTCAGCTAACTGATCACTTTTTATATCATGATAGGCAACATGCTCACTGCATGGCATCACCTTGATAATGTCATCATGAATTAGAGCATCAAAATGCTGAGATAATTCGGCCAATGCTGCTGGTTGATGATTACCTGGAAGGATCAGATGCTTACCCGCATGGGCTAATGCAAGAAAAGTAACCGCAAAATAATAGCTATCATCAAAACACAATGCCCACTTATCTTGAGGCTTTTGCTGAAAAAACGCACATGCTTGCTGTACGTCTTTTTGAAATTGAGAATAAGAAATATATGAGTGCTGCTCATCAAAACACACCATATGGTCTGTTTTATCTTGTAATACTAACTGCGAAAGAGAGACTGTTTTCATACTTCTTTTTTTCTTATCCATTGGCGCACTAACCATTCGCTTATGAATAATGTTCCAATAAGCAAGTAGCTAATAAATCCGTTGTATAGCATCCACATCTTCATATCCATGAAACAGGTAGAAAAAGAGATAGAGCCATTAATAATAAAAAATACACACCAAATTTTAGTTACGGTTCTGGTGTACTTAACGCCACTTTCAGGTAAATCGGGTTCTTGTAGACGAGCAAAACGTTCAATCATGCTTTGGGATTGAAATAAACTCCAAAAAAACATAACGAACATAACGACATTGACTATTACAGGATAGAAAGTAAACCAACCTTCAGCTTTAAAGATCCAACCAAGAGAAGCAAGAATTATCCCTGCTCCACCACTAATAATAGCGATGTATTTGAGTTCTTTTATCGGTACTTGTTTACCACCGACCATCCGCACTAAAAACAATACCGCTAGTACGCCTGCTACCGTTTTTATTCCACCAAAATGGAGACCGTAATAGACCGCTAGCGGATATGCTAAAAGCGCAATGGCTGACAGCGCTGTCAGCCAACGCATTATTCGCCTTTTAACAGTGCAGCAACTGAATTTACTACATCATCAACCGTACGAACTTCTTTGAACTCTTCAGGTTTGATTTTTTTACCTGTCACTTTCTGCAAATGAACAACAAGATCGACAGCATCAATGCTATCTAAATCAAGGTCAGTATATAGCTGAGCTTCTGGAGTAATATCTGCCTCATCAATTTCAAACAGTTCAACTAACGCAGAAGTTACTTGCTCTAATACTTGCTCTTTATTTACGTCTGTCATTATTTACTCTCTTACGCTTTGTTTGCATTAATGTAAGCGGCTAGGTTTGCTACTGACGCAAAATGTTCGCGAGTTTGAGTATCGTCAGCATCTAACACTAAGTTGTACTTTTTCTTAATTGCTAAACCTAGCTCTAGAGCATCGATAGAATCTAAGCCCAAGCCGTCACCAAATAGCGGTGCATCCGTTTCAATATCATCAACAGAGATATCTTCTAGGTTAAGAGCGTCAATAATTAATTGTTTAATTTCGTTGTGTAATACTTCCATCAATGACCTACTTATTTTCTTTTGATGTGTTGACTTCATTTTGTGGATACAAAGCTGTATCTAAAAATCGATTTACATTTCGAGCCGCTGAAGATGAAGCGTCAGCGTCTTCGATAAATGGAGTGATGGCGACTCTCTCTTTCACTTGTAAATGGAAAAAAGGACGAACATCAGGAACTTGATACCACTTTGCTTCTTTAGTTAAAAAACTGGGTGTTACTGTGATATGAATAATACGAATATCACTTTGACTACGAACCGCAATTTGCGCTGCGCCTCGTTGAAGTTTTGATTTTTTACCCGGCGTTGTTCGTGTTCCTTCTGGAAAAACCAACAATACATTACCTGAGTTTAATTTTTCAGAGCATTCTTCTAAAAACGCTTCTGGTTCTTGGTTTGGAATATACCCCGCAGCTCTGACAATCCCTTGTGTAAACGGATTATGCCATAAGGCTGCTTTTACGATGCAATCACATTGCTTCAATTGTGAAGCAATTAAAACATAATCTATTAAGCTTGGATGATTAGCGACAATTAAGCAATTTCTGTCACTTTGAAGAAGCTCTGCACCATCAAATTGGTATTTAATCGCACGACTATAGTGCATTGTTTTACAAAAGATAAAAAAACTACGTTGGATAATTGATTGCACTCGAACTTCGCGTTGTTTTTTATCTTTTGCTGTAAACGTAAGCAATGGAAAAACAATAAATGTCAAACAAAGTGCACCGACCCCAAATAAAGAGAAACAGAAACCGGTGGCTAGAATTCGCCAGTATTTATCAGTGCGTTGAAGTAAAGTCATAAGACTATTTTCGATTCCATATCCATTGTTTTGAAAAACTCTCGGTTATCCATTGAGAGTGTGATCCTACTAAGTTAGCTATACATTGCAACCCATGAGGCAATCCAGAAGGTTTAATTGTAGGTTTATTGTTCCATTGAAGAGAAAAAACATCCCCTGCGCTCATTATTAAGCCAAATGCATAGCCTTGATAGTTTTGTTTTTCAAACTCGTAGTAATGAGAAGGTAAAGGTTCGTCAAAATCAATAATGAGTACTTTGTCATTTGGTTTTTCAACTAAGTACGCAGCGGCTTCAACAACCGCAGAATGGAAGGTGTTTTCTCCAGCGGCGATAGAAGTAACAGGAATGGCTTTCTTGGCAGTAATGGTAAATAGACCTGCGGCAGTATTATGAACAGATTGAGAAAAAGCCATTGGAGAAGCATCATCTCCATTCAAAATATCTTCTAAAAGAGCCACTGTTCGAGTTAATTCACCATGTCGACTAGAAAAAACTAAATAATCAATATCATTTTCTTCCGCTAATGTTAGTGCGGTTTGCACAGCTAATTTACTTAACGAGCTCATTCTTCTTCGAGCCATTGCCGGTATTTTATCGACAGGCGCTTTTTCATTTTCAGGCCAAGTGAAATTATTTTCACTCCATTCTAACCACGCATTTTTGCTATCCAAACCTGCAGAAATTGCGTGCCAATCGATAATATTAAAATTTGCGTATGTCATGATATCCATCTAGTCGTAAAAATATTACAATTTGTTAGCCTACTCGTATAGGATATATGAATTCAGTGACTTGGCGCAAATACAATAATGCGAGTCATACGGTAAATAAATATATATAGCGAAATTTAAGGGACTACCATGTCATTTTTAAAACCATTATTAGCGACTTCCGGTTTAATAATTTTATCGGGTTGCGCTAGTGTCATGACTCTTACTGATAAAAATACTGGTGAAGATTTATTCCTTACCAATAAACCCGTTTATACTCTTGTTAACCTTCACCCTGATGATGCGCGCTCAAAACTTTATTCTGTTAATTTTCAACAGGATGGATTAATTCCTCTTTGTACCCAAGTCGATATTGTCAACGTTAGCTCTAAACGCCTTACATTTAAAATTGATAGTAGTGGTAGAGAATATATTTTAGATAAACACAAATCATCTCCTGATTTTGCAAAATACTTAAGTAACTATTTTGGTACTGAGTGTAATACTGCAAAAGTAAAAAAATTGAGTGCACTTGACCAACAAGGAATAAAAGAAGGTGTGGTTAAGAAAGGCATGACAAAAGAAGGCGTGAAATATGCGATCGGCTTCCCACCAGAACACAAAACGCCTAATTTAAATAGCGAACAATGGTTATATTGGAAAAATAGATTTAATACTTTTAAAGTCGAATTTAACGGTAATACCGTATCAAATATAATCGATTAATATCATTCTCTCTTATATATCAGTGGTTTCTTGCTTTTGAACAAAGTTTCACTCAATACCACTGATATGATCATTTTATCATCTTCAACTATGGTTAATCTCTGTGACTCAATATAAAAATGACCCATTTAATGCATTAGAAGCAAAAACAGAAGCCCAAAAACTTTCTTTTGCTCCTATTGTTTTCCATACAGCTCGAACACTTAGAGATCTTGGTATTCTAGCGGCTTTAGACAAAGCTCAAGATCAAGGTTTAGATGCTGAACAATTAGCACAAGAAACGGGTGTTTCTGAGTATGGTGTAAAAGTTTTACTTGATATGGCATTAAGTGCGCACATTGTTACTTGGAATAAACCAAACTATGTTCTTGCGAATCTTGGTCACTTCTTATTACATGATGGAATGACGAACGCTAACTTAGATTTTACGGCTGATGTTTGTTATGCCGCTATGATGCACCTTACTGAGGCAATTCAAGAAGGCACACCAGCAGGCTTAAAAGAGTTAGGCGACTGGCCTACGATTTATGAAGGTTTATCTCGATTACCAGAAAAAGCTAAAGAGAGCTGGTTTAAGTTTGATCATTTCTATTCTGACCGTTCATTCCCTATATTATTAGAAAAAGTATTAAGCCAAAAACCAAAACGTCTGTTTGATATCGGCGGTAATACAGGTAAATGGGCACTGCAATGCTGTAATTACGATAACGATGTTGAAGTGACAATCATTGACCTTCCACAACAAATTGAAATGGCGTTAAAAAATGCCAAAGAACAAGGTTTTGCTGACCGTATTAATGGTCACCCAACGAACATGCTTGATAAGACTCTACCATTACCTCAAGGTGCAGACGTATGGTGGATGAGCCAATTCTTAGATTGTTTCTCACCAATGGAAATCTTAAGCATTTTAAAACGCGTTCGTGCCGCTATGTCTACTGATGCGAAAGTGTATATTTTAGAGCTATTTTGGGATGCGCAAAAATACGACGCCGCTTCATATAGCTTAAATGCGACATCGCTTTATTTTACTTGTTTGGCAAATGGTAATAGCCGTTTCTACCGTTGCAGTGATTTCTTAGAGATTATTGAAGAGGCTGGTTTTGCTGTTGCGGAGCAAACCGACAATATTGGTTTAGGACATACTCTACTTGAGCTGCGCGCTAAGTAACTGTGTTTTTAAACAAATATTATCTATAAATATAATAAATATTCTCACCACTTTAGGTTTCATACGTAAAGTGGTGCTTTTGTCTTAAAAGGAGCGCTTGTGCAATCACCACAAACAACTCAAGTGGCTATTATTGGTGCTGGGCCATCAGGCTCTATTGCTGCTGCACTATTAAACAAACACAATATTGACTGCATTATTCTTGAGAAATCGACTTTTCCTCGCTTTTCTATCGGTGAAAGCCTTTTACCTGCGTGCATGGAATCCATTAAAAATGCAGGCATGCTAAAAGCGGTTGAGGATGCTTGTTTTCAATTCAAAAATGGCGCCGCTTTTCATTGTAATGACACTTTTACTTCTTTTGATTTTACCGATAAATTTACTGACGGCGCAGGAACCACATTCCAAGTACAACGTGGCAACTTTGATAAAGTTTTAGCAGATTGTGCAACAGAGCAAGGCGTTGAAATTCGCTATCAACATGAGATAACCAACGTTGATGTAAATGCAGAAAAACCTCTGTTATCTGTACTGGATGAAAACGGAACAGCTTACCAAATTCAAACAGATTTCATTCTTGATGCGAGTGGCTTTGGTCGTGTTCTGCCAAAACTATTGGAACTCGAAGAACCTTCATGCCTGCCACCACGTCGTGCTATTTTCACACACATCAAAGACAATATTACTGACGAAGGCTACGACAGAAATAAAATCTTAGTTTCTGTTCATCCAACAAATGCACAAGTGTGGTATTGGTTAATTCCATTCAGTAATGGAACTTGCTCTTTTGGTGTAGTTGGAGTGCCTGAGTTCTTTGATGCGTATTCAGAAGATAAAGTAACGGCATTAAAGCAACTTGCTGAAGAAGAAAGCCACCTAAAGCACCTATTAAACCAAGCTGAATACCCAAACCCATGCGGTGAAATCATGGGATATTCAGCAAATGTCAGTAAGCTGTTCGATAGAAACTTTGCTTTACTGGGCAATGCTGGTGAGTTTTTAGATCCTGTGTTCTCTTCTGGTGTGACGATTGCAATGAAATCAGCAGAGTTAGCTGCCGATTTATTAATTAAGCAATTTAATCAAGAAGACGTTAATTGGCAGCAAGATTACTCAGATAAGTTAATGAAAGGAGTGAATGCATTCCGTTGTTACGTGGAAGGATGGTATGAAGGGACATTCCAAGATGTTATCTTCCATGAAAATCCAAATCCTAAAATTAAACAAATGATCTGCGCTATTTTAGCGGGCTATGCTTGGGATGAAACTAATCCATTTGTTGCCGAGCCGGAGCGTCGCTTAAAAGTAGTTGCTGAATTATGTAAACCACTAAGTTAACTCATTCACTACCATCCCATAATCAAAAAAGGCATCTAAACTCCAGATTGGATGCCTTTTATGTTTTTAAAGCCTGCTTATCTTATGCTTGTTCACTCTCAATAACTGCTTTTAAACTGTGAGGATGAAGCTTTATACACACTCCTTGGTATTTGAATGCTACGGTGTAATTTGCAATACGCTCTGCATCACCTGATGGGCAGCTTTGTTTTACTTTAACGCCCAAAGACGCCAAGTTATCCCACTTATCTTTTAGAGATGGGAACGTTTTAAATACATATTCCAAAAACGCTTCTTGAGAATCCACATCACATGGGATAACCCATTCTACATGTTCCCACCCTTGCTGCGGATAACTTTTATCACCAGGATATGGCAACTCTAAACATTCAATAGACCAATCATTGATAGTTAACGCTTGATTAAAACCTAAAGCAATAATAGGACGGCCGTTAATTTCATTATTTGACCATTCCTCTGCTTGTTGTAGCCACGCTTGATGAGCCGCTTCTGCTACGTCTCGATCATTAATTCTTAGTGCAATGTGATCCGCTTGATATTGAGTTAAATCGATCTCTAATACATCGAGTAATGCTTGGATCTTCTTCATAAATGAAGGTAATGCATTAATCAGTTGTTGAGGCTCTAATTGTTGCTGTTTTAATAATAGTGATGACATGAAGGCAACCTAACGGTAAAAAAGAGAAACCGAATTGTATCAACCTCTTTACTTGATGTTTAGAACCTTTCGAGAAATAGCCTCTAAGTTGCAATAAAAAATAACAGAAACTATTAAATATCCCCTGTTTTATTGCTATTATTAGCGATTATTTTGCTTTCCATGCAATAGCATTCCTGTTTAACAGCGATATGAAGGATAACCTCTTTGAATATTCAATCACTTATTAACGACAAAGTTTCTCAAGCGTTAGAAGCAGCCGGTGCGCCAGCAGGCAGCCCTGCCGCAGTACGTCAATCTGCAAAAGCACAATTTGGTGACTACCAAGCTAACGGCGTAATGGGCGTAGCTAAGCGACTAGGTACAAACCCACGAGAATTTGCTCAGAAAGTACTGGATGTTTTGGATCTTGATGGCATCGCTAGCAAAACTGAAATTGCAGGCCCTGGCTTTATCAATATTTTCTTATCAGAAGAATTCCTAGCAAAACAAGCAGAAGCAGCATTAGCTGACGAACGCTTAGGTGTTGCTAAAGAAGAACAACAAAACATCGTTGCAGACTACTCTGCACCAAACGTTGCTAAAGAAATGCACGTTGGTCACTTACGTTCAACCATCATTGGTGATGCTGTTGTTCGTACTCTTGAGTTTTTAGGTCATAACGTTACTCGTGCTAACCACATCGGTGACTGGGGTACTCAGTTCGGTATGCTTATCGCAAACCTTGAGCGTATCCAAAAAGAGAAAGGCGAAGTTTCTATGGAACTGTCTGATCTTGAAGGTTTCTACCGTGAATCTAAAAAACTGTATGACGAAGACGAAGAGTTTGCAGTAACAGCGCGTGGTTATGTTGTTAAACTTCAAGGCGGCAATGAGTTCTGCGCAGAAATGTGGAAGAAGCTTGTTGACGTTACTATGGTTCAAAACCAACGCAACTATGACCGTCTAAACGTATCACTTACTCGTGATAACGTAATG
Source organism: Aliivibrio fischeri (assembly GCF_009727955.1). Lineage (GTDB taxonomy): Bacteria > Pseudomonadota > Gammaproteobacteria > Enterobacterales > Vibrionaceae > Aliivibrio > Aliivibrio fischeri_A. Next base: position 1,205,240 of record NZ_WOBR01000004.1, read on the forward strand.
GGCGAAAGCATGTACAACAGCATGCTTGCTCCAATTGTTGCTGACCTTCAAAAACAAGGTTTAGCGGTTGAAAGTGAAGGCGCGCAAGTTGTATTCCTAGACGAATACAAAAACAAAGACGGCGAGCCTATGGGTGTTATCGTTCAAAAACGTGACGGTGGCTTCCTGTACACTACAACGGATATTGCTTGTGCTAAATACCGTTACGAAGAACTGAATGCAGACCGTGTTCTTTACTTTATCGACTCACGTCAACACCAGCACTTAATGCAAGCTTGGACTATCGTTCGTAAAGCGGGTTATGTTCCTGAGAGCGTATCTCTAGAACACCATGCGTTTGGTATGATGCTAGGTAAAGATGGTCGTCCATTTAAAACTCGTGCAGGCGGTACCGTTCGTCTAGCTGATCTTCTTGATGAAGCCGAAGAACGTGCAACAAAACTGATCGAAGAGAAAAACAAAGATCTATCTGCTGAAGAAAAAGCAAAAATTGCTACAACAGTTGCAATGGCTGCAGTTAAGTACTCAGATCTTTCTAAGCACCGTACTACGGACTACATCTTCGATTGGGACAACATGCTTGCATTCGAAGGTAACACTGCACCTTACATGCAATATGCATACACTCGTGTGGCTTCTATCTTCAGCAAAGCTGGCTTGTCTATGGACGAGTTAACGGGTGAAGTGAAGATCACTGATGAGAAAGAAAAAGCGCTAGTTGCTAAGTTAATGCAATTTGAAGAAGCGGTTCAAGCGGTAGCAAGTGAAGGTCAACCTCATCTAATGTGTGCTTACCTATTTGAACTTGCAGGTCAATTCTCTAGCTTCTACGAAGCGTGCCCTATTCTTAACAACGAAGATGAAGCTGTTAAACAAAGCCGCCTGAAGCTAGCTGCATTAACAGCGAAAACAATTAAGCAAGGCTTAGAGCTATTAGGTATTGAAACGCTAGAGCGTATGTAATTCCTATTTCAACAATCTGAATACTCACTTATTCAGATTGTTGATAGCTAAAGATCAAAAAAGGAGCTAATTTTAGCTCCTTTTTTTATTATCTATACTTTGTGTAAGAAAATATTAAAACCAACGTTCTAAAGCTGTTTTGTCTAACTGTTTAAACGCTTTATTCAAAATATTCGCCAGTTCTTTATAACGTGGCTGACTCTTCATTGGCTCTAATGCAGCCCCTGATTCAATAATTTTTTGATACAACTCACGATACCAACTCGCAAGTGCTGGCGGTAATTTTGTATTCGCTCTATTACCTAACCACCAAAAACCCTGTAATGGCATACTAATCGCAAACAATGCAATGATGATCGCTTGTGGCAACCCAGCAGTATTATTAAAAACCATTTGCGTTAATACGCTGATAACCGCAACCGCTGGCATAACTTTAACAGCGAACTTAGTTGCTTTAATCACTCGTTGCTCAGGGAACATCGGAGCTAACTCTTTTCGCTCAGGCCAAGTATCCATATAGGTTTGACCATCTCGAAATCGGAATAAAAAACCGTTTTCACTCATATTGCCCCCTTGGACTTCTAAACAAAAGTTGAATCATTCAAAAAAATACAGAATAAACTTGATTAGAATTAATATTATCTTAAAATATTTTTGTTATCTTAGCGCACAATCGTTATCCTATGCGCTGATTTATCTTTTGCTGTAGTTCTACTATAAGCTAAAAGTAGATAAATCGGCAAGGACTGCTGTAATGCTCTTACTAAGGATAGCTAATTTTTTTGGATAAATGTGGTTGTTTTCAATTAATCGACTACATTTGTCGTGATATGTCATTACGACATAACTTTAATTACTGATGAATAAATAGGTATTTATACATGTCTAAGCTGGTTTTAGTTTTAAACTGCGGTAGTTCTTCTCTTAAATTTGCGGTTGTTGACGCAGAATCTGGTGCAGAGCACTTAACTGGTCTTGCTGAGTGTCTTGGTCTTCCTGAAGCTCGTATGAAGTGGAAACTTGATGGCAAGCACGAAGCTCAACTAGGTGCAGGCGCTGCACACGTAGAAGCTCTATCATTTATGGTAGAAACTATCCTTGCATCTAAGCCAGAGCTTAAAGCTAACCTTGGCGCTATCGGTCACCGTATCGTACACGGTGGTGAGCAATTCACTAAGTCAGCTCTTATCACTGACGAAGTACTTAAAGGTATTCAAGACGCTGCAACTTTTGCACCTCTTCATAACCCAGCTCACATCATCGGTATCGAAGCAGCTAAAGCTAACTTCCCAGGCCTTCAAAACGTTGCTGTATTTGACACAGCGTTCCACCAAACTATGCCTGAAGAGTCTTACCTATACGCTCTTCCATACAACCTATACAAAGAGCACGGCATCCGTCGTTACGGCATGCACGGTACTTCTCACCTGTTCATCACTCGTGAAGTTGCTGGCCTACTAAACAAACCTGTTGAAGAAGTTAACATCATTAACTGTCACCTAGGTAACGGCGCATCTGTATGTGCAATTAAAAACGGTGAATCTGTAGATACTTCTATGGGTCTTACTCCTCTTGAAGGTCTAGTAATGGGTACTCGTTGTGGTGATATCGATCCTGCTATCGTTTTCCACCTACATGACGCTCTAGGTTACTCTGTTGAACAAATCAACAACATGCTAACTAAAGAGTCTGGCCTACAAGGTCTAACTCAAGTAACTTCTGACTGTCGTTTCGTTGAAGACAACTACGGTGAGAAAGAAGAAGCAACACGTGCGATGGACGTATTCTGTCACCGTCTAGCTAAATACGTTGCAGGTTACACAGCAACTCTAGAAGGTCGTTTAGACGCAATCACTTTCACAGGCGGCATCGGTGAAAACTCTGCTCCAATCCGTGAAATGGTTCTTAACCGTCTAGGTATCTTCGGTATCGAAGTTGATGGCGAAGCAAACCTTAAAGCACGTTTCGGTGGTGAAGGTACTATCACTACTGCTAACAGCCGTATTCCTGCAATGGTTATCTCTACTAACGAAGAGCTAGTTATCGCAGAAGACACAGCTAAACTAGCTGGTCTGTAATATCTCCTAAAAGGCTAGCCATTAGGTTAGCCTTTTTTCTTTCTATGGCTTTATTTTTTCAATAAGGTCTCTTGCCCCAATAGTGTAGAGGAATTTTCCATGTCTCGTACTATTATGCTTGTTCCAATCAGTGCTGGTGTTGGTCTAACTAGCGCAAGTTTGGGTGTATTACGTTCAATGGAACGTAAAGGCGTAAGCGTTTCTTTTTACAAACCAATCTCTCAGCCTCGTCACGGTGGTGATCAACCTGATCTAACTACTTCAATCGTGACTAGCAGCAGCGATATCAAAGCAGCAGAACCAACTACAATCTCTCGTGCAGAAGAACTGCTACGTAACGAACAGTCTGACGTTCTTCTAGAAGAAATCGTTGCGCGTTACAAGTCTATCAGTCAAGACACTGATGTGACGCTTATCGAAGGTTTAGTTCCTACTCGTAAACACCCATTTGCTAACCAATTAAATGGTGAAATCGCAAAAACTCTGGGTGCTGAGATTGTGTTTGTAGCAACTCCTGGTACAGATAACCCTTCTCAACTTAAAGAGCGTATCGAAGTAGCATGTTCTAACTTTGGTGGCACTAAGAACAAACAAATCGCTGGCGTTATCATTAACAAGCTAAACGCTCCTGTTGATGAAGCTGGTCGTACTCGCCCTGACCTATCTGAAATCTTTGATGATGCAGATGCAACGACTAAGACTAACCTTGAAGTAATGCAAATCTTCAACTCTAGTCCTATTCGTGTTCTTGGTTGTGTGCCTTGGAAAGTAGACCTAATTGCTACTCGTGCTATCGACATGGCTAAGCACTTAAATGCTGAAATCATCAACGAAGGTGAAATTGCGACTCGTCGTATTAAGAGCATCACTTTCTGTGCACGTTCTCTACCGCATATGATTGAGCACTTCAAACCAGGTTCTCTATTAGTAACTTCTGCTGACCGTCCTGACGTTATCGTTGCTGCATGTCTTGCTGCAATGAACGGCGTAGAAATCGGCGCAATCTTACTGACTGGCGGTTACGAAATCCCTCAATCAATTGCTGAACTTTGTAAGCCTGCTCTAGAGTCTGGTCTTCCAATCTTCACTGCGCAAGGTAACACTTGGCAGACTTCTCTAAATCTACAAAGCTTCAGCCTTGAAGTTCCTGCAGATGATAAAGAGCGTATTGAGTTTGTTAATGAGCACGTTGCTAGCCACATTGATGGCCCTTGGATTGACTCTCTATCTGAAGGTACTGAAGGTATCCGTCGTCTAAGCCCACCAGCATTCCGTTACCAGTTAACTGAATTTGCTCGTAAAGCGGCTAAACGTATCGTTCTTCCTGAAGGTGATGAGCCTCGTACAGTTAAAGCTGCGGCTATCTGTGCTGAGCGTGGTATCGCGACTTGTGTTCTTTTAGGTAACCCTGAAGAAATCCGTCGTGTTGCAGCGCAACAAGGTGTTGAACTTGGTGCTGGCGTTGAGATCATCGATTCTGATTCTGTACGTGAAAACTACGTTGCTCGTTTAGTTGAGCTACGTGGCGCGAAAGGCATGACTGAAGTTGTGGCTCGTGAAAAACTACAAGATTCAGTATTCCTTGGTACTATGATGCTTGAAGCGGGTGAAGTTGACGGTCTTGTTTCTGGTGCGGTTCATACCACAGCAAACACTATCGTTCCTCCATTCCAAATCATCAAAACAGCTCCAGATGCTTCTATCGTATCTTCAATCTTCTTCATGCTTCTGCCTGATCAAGTTCTTGTATACGGTGACTGTGCGATCAACCCAGATCCAACAGCTGAACAACTTGCTGAAATCGCTATCCAATCTGCTGATTCTGCAGCGGCATTTGGTATCGACCCACGTGTTGCAATGATCTCTTACTCTACTGGTGAATCTGGTAAGGGTGCAGACGTTGATAAAGTACGTGAAGCAACTAAGATCGCTCAAGAGAAACGTCCTGATCTAATGATCGACGGTCCTCTACAGTACGATGCTGCAATCATGGAAAACGTAGCTGCTTCTAAAGCACCTAACTCTCCTGTAGCTGGTAAAGCAACTGTATTTGTATTCCCAGACCTAAATACTGGTAACACAACGTACAAAGCGGTTCAACGTTCTGCTGACCTAGTATCTATCGGTCCAATGCTTCAAGGCATGCGCAAGCCAGTAAATGACTTGTCTCGTGGTGCTTTAGTTGACGATATCGTATACACAGTAGCACTAACAGCTATCCAAGCGGATCAAGCTGCACAAGCTGAAGAAAAAGTAATTAACTAATTTAATGCTCTAGTAATAGAGTGTAGTTAATGAAAATAGGAAGACACGCGATGCAAATTGCGTGTCTTTTTTTGTGGTTATGAATCAGGGACTAGGGACTAGGGACTAGGGACTAGGGACTAGGGACTAAGAATAACCCTCGGATATTGTAAGTGAAGCAATAACCTCTCTTTTGATCTTCTCTCGTCCCTAATTACTAGTCCCTTGCCCCTTTTAACCATAAAAAAAACGAGAACCAATTGGCTCTCGTTTTTATTTATCACTTTAATCTAACTTTAGCGACTATCGTATATAAGTGGTCATTAGCTCATTTTGATACACTGGGCGATACCACACACGTTCTGCCTCTTGGCAACATTGTGTTTTCTCACATCCGGCGAGTTCACGAGTTAGTTTTCCTTTTTTTACCCAAAGCTCAAGCATTGCATCAACACCATCTTCACTCATGCTGAATTTCTTTGCTAATGCAATACGCTCTACACGGCCTTGTTCGTCAATATACTGCTTAAGTTCGGTTAAAATCATACTAATGCTGCCTGCTGTTCTTGAGCTTCTTGACCTTTACGTTTTAGTACTAGGTAAGTCACTAACATAATAATAAGTGAAATGGCTATCCACATAGCACTTGTCATCGGTGCTGCTGAGAAGTGAGCAATTTGGTAGTACAGTGTTGCAGAAACATAAGCAAGTAGCATTGTCCATCCAGCAATAAAGTACGAGTATTTACGACCAAATTCACGCATATATGCCCCCATTGCGGCTACACATGGAGTGTAAAGCAGAATGAAGATTAAGTATGCCATTGCACTTGCACTTGTTACAAAGTGAGCTTGTAGATTACCGAAGATAGAGTTTTCAACACCCTGTTCTTCTGCTACCGCTTGAATATCTGTTAAATCACCAACTTCAACACCTAATGGATCTGAATAACTTAAGCCTGATAGATTATCTGGGATAGACATTACCGCTTCATTTAAGCTTGCCATTAAGTCAAATTCAGCATCATCGCTTGCAGGATCTGCATACAAGCTATTTAACGTACCAACAACCGCTTCTTTAGCAAAGATACCAGTGATGATGCCTACTGTTGCTGGCCAGTTATCTTCTTTAATACCAATAGGAGCAAGAACAGGTGTAACTACTTGAGCGGCTTTTGATAACACTGAATTTTCACTGTCTTCGTTACCAAATGAGCCATCCATACCTAAAGAGTTGAAGAAGCTTAGTAGTGTTACAACAACAACAATTGTTTTACCCGCACCAAGTACAAAACGTTTTAGTTTCTGCCATGTTTTGATCATGATATTACGCATTGTTGGGAATTCGTAATCTGGAATTTCCATGATAAACGAATCACTACGCCCTGGATAAATCGTATGTTTCAGTAACAGACCAGTAAAGACAGCAGCTAAAATACCAAAAAAGTACAAACCAAATACAACGTTTTGACCGTTCTCTGGGAAGAAAGCTGCAGCAAACAATGCATACACAGGTAAACGAGCACCACATGACATAAATGGAGCCATTGATGCTGCCAATTTACGCTCACGCTCTTGTTCTAGAGTACGAGTAGCCATGATAGCTGGAACGTTACAACCAAAGCCAAGTACAAGTGGTACAAACGCTTTACCTGGTAATCCAATCTTTTGCATCACTTTATCAAGTACAAATGCAGCACGAGCCATATAACCAGAGCTTTCTAGTAAAGAAAGGAACAAATATAGACATGCAATAACAGGAATGAAGGTCGCTACGGTTTGGATACCACCACCGACACCATCTGCAATTAACGTCACTAACCAAACAGGTAAATGTCCATCTAGTAAGTAATGACCACCATCAACAAGAAGAGCACCAACACCGATATCGAAGAAATCAATAAATGCACTACCAATGTTAATCGAGAACATAAACATTAAGTACATGACAAAAAAGAAGAAAGGAACACCAACCCATTTATTTAAAATAACTTGGTCAATTTTCTCACTCACACTATGGCTTAATCGGCCTTCTTGACGACGCAATTGCTGACATAATTGATGTAAAAAAGTGTATCGGCAATCAGCAATATGGAAATCTGCTTCAACATTTGTATTTAGTACATTAGCAATGTTAGCAACTTGATTTCGCTTATCTGCTTCTAATGTATTAAGCACTAACGCATCATTTTCTAGTGCTCGAATCGCAAGAGAACGACTTGATGCATATTCACTTGAAAATAGTTCTGATGCTTCTTTAATTGCAGATTCAACGTCATCACCATATGTAAGTTCAAGTGGCATCATTTTAATGCCTTGAGCAATAGACTTATGTAGCTTTTCTTTAAATTTATGAACTTGAGTTTTGTCATTTGCAGATAAAGACAATACCGGACAACCCAGTACTTTTTCTAAGCCTTTCACGTCTAAAACTTGACGTTGACGTTTAAGTACGTCCATTTTGTTTAGAACAACGATCATTGGGCGACCCAACTCACGAAGTTGTAGCGTCATATATAAGCTACGTTCTAAACATGAAGCATCAACAACATTAATAATCACATCTGCGGCATGAGTTAACACTGCTCGTGATGCAATAGTTTCATCCAGACTGTTTACGTCATTACCACTATCTAATGCATAGATACCAGGTAAGTCAGTGAGTAAAAACTCATCACCAGAACAAGTATATTTACCGGTTTTCTTTTCAACCGTAACACCAGCCCAGTTACCTACTTGTTGCTTTGCACCAGTTAATCCATTAAATAGCGTTGTTTTACCGCTATTTGGGTTACCTACAGTTAATACTTGATACTGCATTTTATAATTCCTTAACTGTAATTTGTTCAGCTAGATTCTTTCGGATAGCCAGAGAAGTGCCTCTAACACTAATCTGTAATGGGTCTCCCATTGGAGCTTTTCGTAGAATCGCAATTTCAGTATGAGGCAACATGCCCATTACCATTAACTTTTTTCTTGTGTCGGTTGGTAACAAAGACATGTCTGTTACTACAGCTTTTTTGCCGCTCTCTAATTGCGCTAGGTTCATCTCAAGCTCCACGATAGTGAGAATCATTATTATTTCGTTTCATTTTATAACTAACAGTTACTTTTTTCTTGCGCTAAATCAATTTTTTTCAGTAAATTGACAAAAAACATCAAATACCCTTTTGTTAATCGTAAAATAAGATATATGACATTGCTTCCAAAACCACGTCAATTACGTCAATTTAATACCATAAATAAATAACGTTAAAATAATTAAAAACATAACAAAAACGACAAACAAAAAAATATCATTTAAAAACAAACAGATAAGTATAAAATTATATGAATGTCGTTTTTGTACCAATAGATTGTCGTTATTTTGATATGTAAAAAAAGAAGGGGCGATTATAGTTAATTACATCGAGAGGGAGACCTCTCAACTTTTATTCTAATAGAAGTAACAAGAAGTATCTTGTTACTTCGGCAGCAAGCGAAGGCGTCTTTGGCGCCCGTGACGTAGTCCCCCCGGCTACGTCACGATCTTTTTTTTCTTTATGAAAATACCCATCCGATTAAATACCTCATATTGAACCCCAAACATTCAACACGTTACCTATATTTATCGACCAAGTTTGATCGTATACATCACTTATTTTCTTTTAAATATCTTATATCGTTTCAGTTACGTACTATTCTTCATTCTCAGTCACAAACTGTGTTGGTGACAAACCATAGTGACGCTTAAAACGCTTACTAAAATAAGAAGGGTCATTAAAACCAGATTCAAAAGCTGCGTCGGCAACTTTCTGACCAGAGATAAGCAGTTCACATGCTTTTTCTAATCGTGTATCAATTAAGTACTCCATAAAGGAACGCTGGGTTAATTGCTTAAATTTTCGTTGTAGATTTCGTTCCGAGATATACAATGCTTTTGCTGCCGCACTCGTACCAAAAGATGCGATAGAGTAATTATCTTCAATAAGTTGGTAGACTTTTAATAACCATTCTTGATGTAATTTCTGCTCATCACTGTCTTTATCTTTAGAATGAACCTCTGGTACTTGAGGCGTAATAAATTCATCGATAGCAATCGGCCACGAAAATTGCAATTCATTAGAACCGGACATGTTCTTAACTATTTCAAAGTGCCCACCATTTTGAACAGTTAGTAATTTAACTGCAGGGAGGCCTAATGCTTGATTAATCACTTCAATCGTTTGTGATAAATCCACTCTTCCTAATTCATCTAACTCAGTGACGGATATCTCTGCACCTTCGCTCAAAAAGTAAGCAGCTACTCGTGTGCCATCACACTGAATACGTATCATTACCACCTCTCCTGATTGACTTCGTTTTAATAAGCTAAATAATACATTATTAAAAATGGCGTCAATCAATAGTGGTTGAACAAAGATAGAAACACCTTGTGAATTGTCTTCAAGTACAAGATCAACCCCTTTTGTATGGTATTCATCTTTCCAGCTTTTTAATGCCGCACTAAGTAAAGGAGCTAAAACTTGATTGGTTCTTTTATTCTTTTGCAACGTAACAAAAGGTTCAATATGAGTTAGTTGCTCTAATAACTGCAAACTGTGTTCACATTGATTCGCCAGAGCAAGGTTTGTAAGTAACCCTTTCTTTTGTAAATTCGCTTGAATGTCTTTAATTGGCTGCCTAGCTTGTTCTGCCATTTCAGAAATAACATGCTGACGAACAGTAAGAAGCTTTTGTAATTGTCGATTACTTGATATTAATGCTTTACCTTGATTGCTTAATTGCTTCGTTTTAATTTCAACACTTTTTTTCAGCTTCTCATTACTTTTCTTAATTTCTTTAGAGCGCCAATAGTAAATGCCCATTAAGATTGCACTCACTAAACTAAATAAAAAGAAGATAAACCAAGGAGCAAAAAACCACGGGACCTCAACATAAAACTCAACCTCAGTCACAAGACTTCTTCGTTGACCATTATTTCGCGGTTTTATACGCAATTCATATTTACCAGATTGCAACGAATCAAAGATTAATAAGCTACCATCAAAATCTTGCCATGCTTCATCATTAGAGCCCAACAATTGAAAAGAAAGCGACTTGTTATTGAACTCAGGAAGCACACCAAACAAAAACGATATATTCGCCCCATAAGGAACTTGCTTGGTTAACTTTTTCTCTCCTCCATAATTCACAATTTCAGAATCAATTTTAATTTGACCTAATACTACGTGAGGTTTTGGACGATGGTATTCAATTAACTCCTGTTCATGAGCAACGATAACACCATCTTTACTTGCAAATAGCATTACGCCATTTGGGGATATTGAACAAAGATCAGGAAGTAACTCATTATTAATAAGCCCACTTTGAGTTCCAAAATGCTTTACGATTCGTCCGCGGTGAGTATATAAAGAGAGCCCTTTACTTGATGATAGCCAAACACCGTTATCACTGGATAATACACAATGTGGTGTGGTGTATTCTGTTGGTAATGAGATATCCGTTCTTATCCCGTTACTATTACTGATCTGCAAACCATAGTTACTGACAATCCATGAGTTTCCATATTCAGTATCTACCATATCTAAAATGCTGCCAGCATGAACATAGGCATAATCAAAGGTTAATGCCCCATTCTCATAGCGATATAAACCGACATTTGTCCCTATGGATATTTGACTATTCTTATTTTGATAGATGTGTGTTATTTGTATTGAGTGTTTTTGATCCAAAGCCCAAGAAAAACCTAAGTTAACTAATTTATCTTGATGAATATCGTACTTATATAACCCATAAGAACTGGAAAACCATAACATCCCGTCATTACTTAATAGTAAATGATCGATACTTTCATCTTCAACGGGTTTAAGACCTTTAGGTATATAGGTATTTTTTAACTGTGGATCGACTTGCAGAATACCTTTATCCGTTGCCGCCCATACAAACTGCTCACCATGAGTAAGATCATTGATCGAATGTTTACTTATAGTAACGGTAGGTTGATATAAGTTATCCGTATTTATCAATAATAAACCTGAAGATGTGCCTAACCACGCATCATTTTCTGATGTTTGAGTAATCGCATTAATCTCACTTATATTCAATAATCCATTTACGTCTTTATAGCGTAAACGCGAAAATAATCGGTTGCTGTCCGAATAATAACTCACACCATTATCAGTAGCGACCCAAAGACCATTATTATGATCTGCTATGACGGAGTAAACCTTATTACCTTCTAAAGAGTAGTCATCACGAACAACTGCCGTAAAATGATCTATTTTGTTATTTAAAATATTCCATTTATATAAGCCATTACTCGTTCCAAACCAAAAGTAGCTTTCCGTTTCTGAAAATGAAAGTAATGATGAATTTATTAATATTTTTTTATTAATAATTAATTCATGATCATGAAGTTCCGATGACCAAATACTGCCATGAGTCCCTAAAAATATCCTATCAGTATATTTAGAGTAAAAAATGGCATCTATATATTGTCCAAGATAAAGAGGAGTATAGCTTTCTGTTGCTATATCAAATTCGAAAACCCCCTCTGATGTAGAAACGAGCCAGCGATTATCAACATGTATTGCACCAGTTATCGTAATTTCATCTAAAATAGCACTGGTATTTACTTCATTGATATTAGATGAGTAATAACGCTTTTTCTTTGGATCATAAACAAAAAAGCTATCGGTATCGTTCCCCCAGAACATACCATCCTGCTGATTCATTTCTATGATGCTAGTCCCTTTTGGCATCTTATAGACTTCGTTCATTCCTGTTTTTTTAGACCAAGCGTAAATACTTCCTTTTTTAATAAACCAAAACTCTCCATTAAAATACGCTATTTTCCTTGGCAAGGTTCTATCGCTCTTCTCACCTATAGTAAAAATATTTTCGCCATCAAATAGATGAAGTTGCCCATAGATGTCATACATCCACACAGCACCGTCTTCTCTCATAAATAGTTGCTGAGCGGTTATGTACTGACCATCAGTATGAATTGGCATAGGATAAAAAATTGAGCTTTCAGATTGCGATAAAGTGAAAGTAGAGAAGAAGAGAAAAATACTTACAGTAAGTATTCTGAAGAAAAGCATCTACTTGCCTTAGAATGAAAAGAGAACGGAATATAAACATGATAGAAAAACTCCGACTATATAGCAATCAATGCATAGGCAAAGGATATAAAAAAGCCCTGTCATATTAATATATGCAGGGCTTTATATAAGTAAGTTTATCTGAACAGTTAAACCTGCTCTTGCAGAGCTTCAATCGTTAACTTAGCTTGCTGCTTAAAGCGTGCGCGTTCATCACTTTTCACTGGAGATGCCTGAGGTAAAGGTACCTTCATAGCATTAACCGCTCGACCATTTTTAATTAGCTCATAGTGTAAGTGCGGCCCAGTTGAACGGCCAGTATTACCACTTAGCGCTATCTTATCTCCCATTGACACTTTTTGTCCTTTCTTCACTAAGATCTTACTTAAATGAAGGTAACGTGTCATATACTCACGACCATGTTTAATAATAATATAATTACCAGCCAATGGATGGTGTAATGCTCTTACAACCACGCCATCACCCGTTGCATACACAGACGTACCTACTGGTGCAGCAAAGTCGGTGCCATTATGAGGTGAAATTCTTCCTGTTACAGGGTGCTTACGATACGGGTTAAATGACGAACTGATTCTAAAGCGTTGATGAGTTGGATAACGCTCTAAAGCTCTGTTCAAACTACGTCCTTGAACATCATAAAAATGTCCATCAGTATGTTTAATTAATGTAATGTCACGGCCTGCATTTTTGTATAGCACGGCTTTTACATCACCAGACGAAACCGCTTTTCCATCGATAAACTCTTTATCAATTTCAACCGCAAATCGGTCGCCTTTACGAGCTTCTTTACCAAAATCAAATTTCCACTGTAACTGTTTAGCAAGCGTTTGAATTTGACCAGGAGTTAGCCCTGCCGAACGTGCTGAGTTATAAAAATTACTTGTCACTCTACCTGAAAGAAAGACTGGTTTTATCTCACCCTTTTCTTCAATTTGAGTGAAGGTATATTTTTCACCATTCCAAGCATACACATCTGTATCTTTGATGTTTCGATGGATTTTTAACTCAGTTAATTTACCATTTTCATCTTGCTGCCACTCAAGATCGACACCAACACGCATATTTGCAGCTGATTTATTTACATCAAGTAATGCGTACATATCCGAGATAGATAATGCGTATTGATTAAAAATAGCACCTAGAGTCTCACCAGCATCAACCGTATGAGAATGCACTATATCTTCTGCAGTAATATGCTTATCTAATTCATCTTTAGGTGCATTAAACTCAGGATCATTAGGATCAAAAATTGTTTCGACCGGTTCACTGTTCTGATCTGCTAATGCTTGTAAATTTTCACTCGACAATGTCACTGTGCTTCGAGATTGGTCCGAAATACTTTGACTAATACTGTGTGTCGGCTCCCAAATAAAAACGACTACCGTAAAAAGAGACAAAGACATTAAAACAAGCTTATGCCTTTTCGATAGTGAATTAATTCGAGCTGCTAATACTTCTTTATACTTCATTGATTTAGACAACTTTCTAGCTCGTTACTGATGGTTAATAAAAAATTAAAATAAGCACCCGGAACTTCATCTTGCTGTATGGCTAAAGGATCTAATTCTCCTTTGTGAACGTCTGTACCGCGAGTTATCGTTGTCACGATAGCAGGTTCAAATTGAGGTTCAGAAAAAACACATACTGCTTGTTGAGAAACAAGTGATTTTTTTATTTTTATCAATGTTTTTGCACCCGGTTTTCTATCCGGACTCACCGTAAAGTGCCCTAAGTTATTCATGTCAAAATAACGCTCAAAATAGCCATATGCATCATGAAAAACAAAGTAACCTTTGCTTTTTACTGGGGCTAATTGAGTTGAAATCGTTTTCACTACCTGTGTTAACTTTCTTTCAAACTGTGCAAGGTTAGACTCATATTGATCTTTATTCAATGGATCAATTTTAATCAGTTGCTTGGTTATCTCTTTTGCGACGCCTAAAGTTTCTTTTGGACCTAACCAAAAATGTGGGTCTGTATTATGATGATGGCCACCATCATGAGCATGTTCTTCTTCATCATGGTGATCAAAATGATAAAACTCAACAGAAGGAAACTGACTTACTGTAATGACGTTGCTTTTATTTTCTAATACTTTACTAAGAAAAGGTTCAAGATCATTTCCGTACCAAACTATGGTATCGGCGTCCTTAATTTTTTTCATATCCGATGGACGTAATGCGTAATCATGAGGCGATGCGCCGCTTGGAACTAAATATGACGATGTCGCTACACCTGTTGTTAACTCTTGTACAATGAGATTAATCGGCTTTACTGAAGATAGTACGTTCATTGCTTGTGCATTTACTCCCCAAAAAGTACAAACACACAGCAATATGAATTGAATTCTTTTCGTCATTTTCGTCTCTTAAAAAATGTGATAGCGATTGGATTTTTAAAATGTTACATTATAACACTTACTAATTGCAAACGACTCTTATTTAAAAATGACTACTTTACTCACTTTACAAGATGTTTGTGTTGTCTTTGATGGCCGTCATGTCATCGATAATGTCTCTCTTTCTATTGAATCAAATAAGATCATCACTTTGATTGGTCCAAATGGTGCCGGGAAATCGACATTAGTAAAAACCATTCTTGGATTACAAAAACCAACAAGTGGGACAATAAAAAAAGAAAAAAAACTCCGTATTGGCTATGTTCCGCAAAAATTGCATTTAAATGATTCACTTCCATTATCAGTTCATGGTTTTTTAAAACTAGCAGGGAGGTACAGCCAACAAGAGCATCTTAGTGCTTTAAAGTTAGTGGAAGCAGAGCATCTTTTAAATTCCAATATGCATAAACTCTCTGGCGGAGAATCACAACGTGTGTTATTAGCGCGCGCATTATTACAGCGCCCTGATTTACTCGTTTTAGATGAACCAGCACAAGGTGTCGATGTACAAGGACAAATCAGTTTATATGCATTGATTGAATCCATCCGTCATCGTTTCAACTGTGCCGTATTTATGGTGTCGCACGACTTACATTTAGTGATGGCTAAAACGGATGAAGTTATTTGTCTTCAACACCATATTTGTTGTTCTGGGGCTCCAGAATCTATTTCAAAACACCCGAAGTATATTGCCTTATTTGGACAACAACGTGATCAACAACTTGCGTTTTATCATCATGAACATCATCACAATCATGATCTTTCTGGAGAACCAAGTGATGGTTCCTGCTGCAGCAAAAATAAAAAGGCACACCAATGATTGAGTTTTTACTTCCTGCTCTACTCGCTGGGTTAGGCATTGCTTTATTGGCAGGTCCATTAGGTTCATTCGTTGTTTGGCGTAAAATGGCTTATTTTGGTGATACATTAGCTCATGCCTCTTTACTCGGCCTCTCTTTAGGTTTCTTATTTGATATCAATCTAAATTTAGCTCTGGTTATTTGTTGTATTGCTATTGCTCTATTACTGGTGACATTACAAAAACAACGTCTTGTCGCTACTGATACCCTATTGGGCATTTTAGCTCATAGTTCACTTTCTCTGGGTTTAGTTGCTGTTAGCTTTTTAGATAATGTTCGTGTGGATTTAATGTCATATTTGTTTGGTGACCTTTTAGCCGTAACTTATGATGACCTTTTATATATCTATTCAGGCGTCATCATTATATTAGGTTTGATTTTTATTGTTTGGAAACCATTACTCTCTTCAACAATCAGTGAAGAGTTAGCTCAAGTTGAGGGGGTTAACGTTGAATTAATGCGTTTAGTCTTAATGTTAATGGTTGGATTAGTTATTGCGATTGCGATGAAGTTTGTGGGGGCGTTAATTATTACTTCTTTATTGATTATTCCTGCCGCTACCGCTCGTCGATTTTCTCGTTCACCTGAACAAATGGTTATATTCGCGTCTATATTCGGTTGCATAGCAGTGATGGCTGGACTGGCCTTATCTTGGCACTATGATACCCCTGCCGGTCCGTCAGTCGTTGTTTCTGGTGCTGCGATATTTATGATCAGTCAGTTAAAAAAAGTAAAAGGTTAACATATACCAACCTACATAAAAATTTGACCAACGGTTCATTCTGATTGAAATCAATACAAAAAGAGCAAGACGAAATCGCCTTGCTCTTTTTATTTTTACAATTTAAATCGATTCACAATACTTGTTAAATCATCGGCCATAGAACCGAGTTTTTCAGCTTGTTGTGCTGTTGACTCTACATCCGTTAAATTATCTTTTGCAAACATATTAATATCAGTTATAAGCTGATTTACGTTCGTCGTTGCCACTAACTGTTCTTCTGTCGATGCTGATATTTGACTGTTCATAGTTTGTATTACAGAAACCGATTCAAAAATAGAATTCACCGTATTTTGAGCAACTACCGTCTTTTCAGCTATTGTATGTGCTTCATCTGAATTACTTTGCATTAAGTTCACTGATTTAACAGCTTCATCTTGTAAACCTGCAATCATTTCAGATATTTGAGCTGTGCTATCTTGAGTCCGACTCGCAAGTAAACGAACTTCATCCGCGACGACAGCAAAACCACGACCACTTTCACCGGCACGTGCAGCTTCAATCGCAGCATTTAATGCCAGTAAGTTTGTTTGATCAGCAATACCTCTAATTACATCTAAAATACTACCAATATTTTCGGTTTCAACTTGTAAATTACCGATAACTCCAGCCACACCTTTAATATTTCCAGCCAGTTGTTGCATATCATTATTCATATCACCGATAGTGCTAATGCAATCTGCTGATGTACTATTTACGGTCAAAGCTGAATCTGTCGCTTGAACAGCACTTTTCGTTACTTCATTAACACTAACAACAATTTGATCTGTTGCAACAGCAGCTTGTTCCAACTGTTCTGTTTGTGTTTTCACATTAACATTCATTGTTTGCGATGAAGAAGATAGATGATGAGATGAATCACTTAATTCTTTTGTTAATACCGTTATATCATTAACTAACTCTTTGATATTTGAGGCCATATCAAGAATTCGGCCATAAATACCAACATTTTCAATAGATTTTTCAGGTAAGTGACTTAGGTCACCGCGTGAAATACGGTCAATAACATTAAGAATGACATCAGGCTCATTTCCTAAGGTTTTGTTGTATTTTCTTACTGCAAAAAACATTACTAATCCAATGAATAGATTAACAACGACACCAATAGTTAGCCCTTCAAACAAGAATGCTTTAAACGTATCGTTTACTTTCTTCTCTTGAACACCACTACCTAAATACCAATTCCAGAATTTTGTTTTTACTGCTATTGATTTCACTTCTGTTGTGACATTTTCACGAGTAGTAAACCATGAATAAGTAATAACTTGCCCTGCTACAGTTAAGTTATTAATGATATGTGTTTCAGCTTCTTTACTTACGATATCAGAGAAATGCTTACCTATAATTTGAGGGTCTAATGGCGCAGCTAAAAAGTTTAACTTTTCATCTGTCATCCAAATATATTCATTATCTGAATATGCATAACTTTGCATTAATTCACTTGCGAGACGCTTCGCTTCAATTTCTGTCAACTCTCCTGAAGCGGCTTTTTCTTCTAATGTTGCAATGGTATTTTTTGCGTTGGTTAGTAGGTTTTCTAAACGTGTTACATTATTGGTTTCTAATGTAAATCTTACATTGTATGCACCCATAATGATGGAGCCAAACATTGCTGCAGAAAAAATCAAATAGATAATAAAATACTTAGATTTTGTATTAAATTGCATAAAAGGTCTCAAATAAAAATAACCATTAATCGTCATGCTATTCATTCTTTGAGTAATATAAATAAGAGTCATAGAAAGAAAAAGCGCCGAATCTTATCAAATAGTTATATAAATCCTGTACTCTTTTTCATCACACCAAATGTAACCAAACATTTCATAATGTCACATATTAAAAAAGCCATTCATATTTCTATAAATGGCTTTTGAGTTATTCATGTATTGGTTTAACTTATTACCAACCAGTCACTTCTCTTAGTGCTTTACCAATGTCTGCAAGACTTTTTACAGTCTTAACTCCCGCTTCTTCTAGTGCTGCAAATTTATCTTCTGCCGTACCTTTACCACCAGAGATAATGGCACCAGCATGACCCATACGTTTACCAGGAGGCGCAGTAACACCTGCAATATAAGAAACCACAGGTTTAGTTACATTTGCTTTAATATATGCAGCCGCTTCTTCTTCTGCTGTACCACCGATCTCACCAATCATGACGATAGCTTCTGTTTCTGGATCTTCTTGGAACAGTTTTAGAATATCAATAAAGTTTGAACCCGGAATTGGATCACCACCAATACCAACACACGTTGATTGGCCAAAGCCTTCGTCTGTTGTCTGCTTAACCGCTTCATACGTTAATGTACCAGAGCGAGAAACAATACCTACTTTACCTTTCTTATGGATGTGACCCGGCATGATACCAATCTTACATTCGTCAGGCGTAATAACACCCGGACAGTTAGGACCGATCATAACTACACCTTCTGCGTCTAGACGAACTTTTACATCTAGAAGATCAAGCGTTGGAATCCCTTCAGTAATAGTAACAATCAGCTTAATGCCAGCATCGATTGCTTCAAGGATGGCATCTTTACAGAAAGGTGCAGGTACATAGATAACCGACGCAGTTGCACCAGTTGCTTCAACTGCATCACGAACCGTATTAAAAACAGGAAGCCCTAGATGAACTTGACCACCTTTGCCTGGTGATACACCACCAACCATTTGTGTTCCGTAATCAATGGCTTGCTCTGAGTGGAACGTACCTTGACCACCAGTAAAACCTTGGCAGATAACTTTTGTATCTTTATTAATTAGTACAGACATTATTTGCCCTCCGCTGCAGCAACAACTTTTTCAGCCGCTTCAGTTAATGAAGTAGCCGCAATGATATTTAGGCCACTTTCAGCCAGTTTTTGTGAACCTAGTGGTGCGTTGTTACCTTCAAGGCGAACAACAACAGGAACTTCAACACCCACTTCTTCAACAGCACCAATGATGCCATCTGCAATTAGATCACAACGAACAATACCACCAAAGATGTTTACTAGAACCGCTTTAACATTACTGTCTGATAAAATAATTTTGAACGCTTCAGTTACACGCTCTTTTGTTGCACCACCACCTACATCAAGGAAGTTAGCGGGTTGGCCACCGTGTAGATTTACGATATCCATCGTACCCATCGCAAGACCCGCGCCGTTAACCATACAGCCAATGCTGCCATCAAGTGCTACGTAGTTTAATTCCCACTGAGCAGCATGCGCTTCACGCTCATCTTCTTGAGATGGATCGTGCATTTCACGAAGCTTAGGTTGACGGTACATCGCATTTGAATCAATGTTGATTTTGCCGTCAAGACATAGAAGGCTACCTTCAGCAGTAACCACTAATGGGTTGATTTCAAGAAGCGCTAAGTCGTACTGAGCAAACATGTTACCTAGGCCCATGAAGATTTTAACGAATTGCTTAATTTGATCGCCTTCTAAACCCAATTTGAATGCAAGTTCACGACCTTGATATGCTTGAGGGCCAACAAGAGGATCGATCGCCGCTTTATGAATCAGTTCAGGGGTCTCTTCAGCAATTTTTTCAATATCAACGCCACCTTCAGTCGATGCCATAAAGACAATACGCTGTGATGCACGATCAACAACTGCACCTAAGTACAATTCATTGGCAATATTTGATGCTTCTTCAACTAAAATTTTTGATACAGGTTGGCCGTTGGCATCAGTTTGGAAAGTAACTAGATTTTTACCTAGCCATTTTTGTGCAAATTCTTTAACACCTTCTTTTGTGTCATGCAGTTCAACACCGCCCGCTTTACCACGGCCACCAGCGTGTACTTGACACTTAACTACTTTTTTCGCCGTGCTAATACGGCCTGCAGCTTCAAAAGCTTCTTGAGGTGTATCGCAAGCATAACCCTCGGGTACAGGAAGGCCAAATTCTGCAAAGAGCTGCTTTGCTTGATATTCATGTAAGTTCATTATGTTCTATCCATTTTATGTTATTCCCTTTTATGGGAATTTTTAATGTCCTAAGAGGCTCTAAGGTCTCTTTCTATTTTTTATCCAATAATGAAGTTGAATAAGAGGCTGCCGTGAGCATGGCAGCCTTTGTTTGTTACTAAACGTTATATTTAAACATCTAGCAATAAACGAGCAGGATCTTCAAGTAACTCTTTAATAGTTACTAAGAAACCTACTGATTCACGACCATCAATTAAACGGTGATCGTAAGACAATGCTAAGTACATCATTGGTAAAATTTCTACCTTGCCGTCAACCGCCATCGGACGATCTTGGATTTTATGCATACCTAAAATTGCAGCTTGAGGTGGATTAATAATAGGAGTCGACATTAATGAACCAAATACGCCACCATTAGTAATGGTAAAGTTTCCGCCCATTAAATCTTCTACTGCTAATTTACCGTCACGACCTTTAATTGCTAGCTCTTTAATGCCTTTTTCAATATCAGCAAATCCAAGCGTATCGCAATCTTTCAATACAGGAGTAACTAACCCACGAGGAGTTGAAACGGCCATACTAATATCAAAGTAGTTATGATAAACGATATCATCACCATCAATTGACGCATTCACTTCTGGGTAACGCTTCAATGCTTCTGTTACCGCTTTCACATAGAAAGACATAAAGCCTAAACGTGTGCCATGACGCTCTTCAAATTGATCTTTATATTGCTTACGAAGATCCATGATAGGTTTCATGTTTACTTCATTAAACGTAGTTAACATCGCAGTGCTGTTCTTCGCTTCAAGTAGACGGTTGGCTACTGTTTTACGAAGACGAGTCATCGGTACACGTTTTTCGCTACGATGAGCTAATGCTTCCGCTGGCTTATTTGCTGCTTTTTCTGCTTTTGGTGCTGCTTTTAATGCAGCAATATGTGCATCAACATCTTCACGTGTAATGCGACCACCAACACCGGTGCCTTTAACATCAGATGGAGCAATATCGTGTTCACCTAATAGGCGACGAACCGCAGGGCTTAATGCATCATTGCTTTCTTCTGATAAAGACGCTGTATGACGTTTATCAGGAGATGATTCTGTTGCCGTTGTTACATCAGTCGTTGGCTCACCAACAACAACACCTGGCTTAATACGCGCAAGAAGTTGCTTAGAAAGAACCGTTGCACCTTCATCTTCTAAAATAGCTTCTAGTACACCCGCTTCAGGAGCTGGTACTTCAAGAACTACTTTATCCGTTTCAATGTCTACAAGTATTTCATCACGCTCAACTGCATCACCAGGTTGTTTATGCCATGTTGCTACAGTAGCGTCTGCTACAGATTCAGGTAAATCTGGAACCAGAATTTCGATTGTCATATCCGTTTTCCTATACTTTCTAGTTCTTATCTAGGGTCAGAGCGTCTTCTACTAACGCTTTTTGTTGTTTCACGTGCACCGACATATAACCTACTGCTGGCGAAGCAGATGCTGGGCGTCCTGCGTAATGTAGAATCGCACCATCAGGTAATGCTGAGCGGAAGTTATGTTGGCTTGAATACCAAGCACCTTGGTTTTGAGGTTCTTCTTGACACCAAACATAATCAACAACATTTGTATATTCAGCTATTGCTGCTTCTACGTCTTCTTTAGGGAATGGGTACAGTTGTTCAATACGAACAATTGCAATGTCATTCTGTTCATTCGTTCGACGTTGTTCCAGAAGATCGAAATAAACCTTACCAGAACAGAAAACAACTCGTTTGACTTGTTTAGGATCTAACGCATCAATCTCTGGAATTGCTGACTGGAAGTTACCCTCAGCAAGCTCTTCAAGTGTTGATGTACATAATGGATGACGTAGTAAAGATTTAGGTGACATTACCACTAATGGACGACGCATAGGGCGAACCACTTGACGACGTAACATGTGATAAACTTGCGCCGGTGTTGATGGCACAACCACTTGCATATTCTGTTCAGCACAAAGCTGTAAATAACGCTCTAAACGTGCAGAAGAGTGCTCAGGACCTTGACCTTCATAACCATGTGGTAGCAGCATAGTTAGACCACACATACGACCCCACTTTTGCTCACCTGAAGAAATGAACTGATCCACAACAACTTGGGCACAGTTAGCAAAATCACCAAATTGCGCTTCCCAAATCGTTAAGCCACTCGGCTCTGCTGTTGCATAACCATACTCAAACGCTAATACAGCAGCTTCTGATAGAACAGAATCATGAACTTCAAATGGACCTTGTTTATCATGAACATTTGATAGCGGTACGTATGTACTTGCATCAGATTGATTATGTAATACTGCGTGACGATGGAAGAAAGTACCACGACCAGAATCTTGGCCAGTAATACGAATGCGCTTACCTTCATCAACAAGCGTCGCATAAGCTAATGTTTCAGCCATACCCCAATCAATTGCTTTTTCTCCAGCAATCATTGACATACGATCGTTGTATAACTTATTTACTCGGCTGTGTAATTTATGGCTTTCTGGGTATTGGCAAATTCGCTGGCCAAGCTCAACTAAGCGCTCTTTATTGAATTCGTTGTCCCATTCCATATTCCAATCATGACCAATAAATGGTGACCAATCTACATTATGTAGTTTCATTGGACGCCACTCTTTCACCACAACTTCACCATGATCAAGTGCATCTCGGTACTCATTAATAAGTTGAGTGGCCGTCTCTAACTCAAGATCTTGGCGCTCAATTAATGTGTCCGCATACAATTTACGTGGCGTTGGGTGTTTTTTGATTTTTTGATACATCAATGGTTGCGTTGCATTTGGCTCATCAGCTTCATTATGACCATGGCGGCGATAACACACTAAATCAATCACTACATCACGTTTGAATTCATTTCTGTAATCCAATGCAATTCGTGTTACAAAAGCAACGGCTTCAGGATCATCTGCATTCACATGGAATATTGGAGCCTGAACCATTTTTGCAATATCAGTACAATATTGAGTTGAACGAGTATCTTTCGGATTTGATGTAGTAAAACCAACTTGGTTATTCACAACGATTCGAATCGTACCACCCACATAGAACGCACGAGCTTGTGACATATTAAATGTCTCAGCGACCACGCCTTGCCCTGCAATAGCAGAGTCACCATGAATAGTGATAGGGATTACTTTATCACCCGCTTTATCGTTTAAACGATCTTGGCGAGCACGAACCGAACCAATAACTACTGGGTTTACAATTTCTAAGTGAGATGGGTTGAAAGCCAATGCTAAATGCACATCTCCACCCGGCGTTGCGAAGTCAGAAGAGAAACCTTGGTGGTACTTAACATCACCTGTACCCCATGAATCGCCATGCTTACCAGCAAATTCATCGAATAAATCTTGTGGCTTTTTACCAAGTACGTTAATTAGCATATTTAAACGGCCACGGTGAGCCATGCCAATGACAACTTCTCTACCACCACATGAACCCGCATGACGAATTAACTCTTTCACCATAGGAACCATGGCATCGCCACCTTCCAGTGAGAAACGTTTCGCTCCAGGGAACTTAGCACCAAGATAACGTTCAAGGCCTTCAGCAGCCGTGAGTTCCTCTAGGAATGTAAGTTTTTCTTGAGAAGTAAAAGATGGCTTACCTGCTACAGATTCTAGACGTTGTTGGATCCAACGTTTTTCTTCTGTATTAGTAATATGCATATATTCTGCACCAACAGAACCGCAATAAGTACTGCGTAATGCATCATACAAATCAGAAAGTTTCATTGTCTCTTGCCCTGAAGCAAAAGAGCCAACGTTGAACGTTTCTGAGAAATCTTCATCGGTTAAGTTATGAAATGCTGGTTCTAATTCAGCAACATATTCATGAATTTGCAAACCTAATGGATCGAGATTTGCATTTTGATGCCCACGGAAACGGTATGCATTGATAAGTTGCAATACCTTAACTTGCTTAGCATCTACGTCTGGATCGTTAACTTGAGCGCTAAATTGCTTGGTTTCTTTCGCAAGACGACGGAAATAATCACGAACAGGAGTATGAGCTTGCTCTGCTGTGCCAGCTTGATTTACTGGCAGCGCATCAAAAACTTCTCGCCATTCGTCACTAACGATTTCCGGGTCACTGAGATAGAGTTCGTAGAGTTCTTCTACGTACGTTGCATTAGCGCCAGCTAAATGTGAAGACTCGAGCCATGCCTTCATCACGCTATTCTGCATTATTTTCCCTTAATCCAGTAGTTTCACGTCTATCCCGGTCTTTGTGCCGGGCTTATAATAAGCCTCAACCTATCAACATAGGTTGAGGAAAAGTAAATTATACCGCTTTTTTCAATAGCATTGTCTTTATATGGCCAATTGCTTTTGTTGGGTTTAACCCTTTAGGACATACACTTACACAATTCATGATACCATGGCAACGAAAAACACTGAATGCATCATCTAAATTAGATAAACGTTCATTTGTTGCAGTATCTCGACTATCAATTAACCAACGATAAGCTGCAAGCAACCCTGCTGGTCCGATGAATTTATCAGGATTCCACCAAAATGATGGGCACGAGGTAGTACAACATGCACACATGATGCATTCATACAAACCATCTAGATGCTCACGCTCTTCTGGAGATTGTAGGTTTTCTCTTGAAGGTGGCGTTGCTCCATCACTAATTAAGAACGGTTTTACCTTTTCATAATTTTCATAGAATTGTGCCATATCGACAATTAAATCACGAACAACAGGTAAACCGGGCAATGGACGAATAACAATCTCACTTTTATCTGCTAATTCAGATAATGGCGTAATGCATGCAAGTCCATTTTTACCATTCATGTTAAGACCATCAGAACCACACACACCCTCACGACATGAACGGCGGAAAGCTAATGTTGGGTCTTGTTCTTTTAATAAGATAAGTGCATCGAGCACCATCATATCCGAACCTTCTTCAACATCTAGTGTGTATGCTTTCATGTGAGGTGCATTATCTACATCTGGATTATAGCGGTAGATCGAAAAATTCAATTTCATTCTTCTGCCCTCTTAATATGTACGAGCTTTCGGAGGGAAAGCTTCACGGTGAACAGGTTCCATATTTACATTACGCTTAGACATTGACTCTGTCTCAGGGTTGTAAATTGAATGGCATAACCAATTAGCATCATCACGCTCAGGGAAATCGAAGCGTGCGTGTGCTCCACGACTTTCTGTACGGTAATTTGCTGCTACTGCGGTTGCAAATGCCGTTTCCATCAAGTTCTCTAGCTCTAAACATTCAATACGCTGAGTATTAAACTCAGTCGATTTATCAGATAGATACGCATTGTTTAGACGCTCACGAATCACTTTTAGTTCTTCAAGACCTTTTGCCATTGCATCACCTTCACGGAATACCGAGAAATTATTTTGCATACACTGTTGTAAGTCTTTACGGATTTGAGCTGGGTCTTCACCACCCGTACTATTTTCCCAACGATTATAACGCTCTAATGAACGTTGAATGTCTTCTTCAGTTGCTGGTTTTGCTTCTGCTTGCTTCTTCAGAGTTTCACCTAAATGAAGCCCTGTTGCACGGCCAAACACCACTAAATCAAGCAAAGAGTTACCACCTAAACGGTTAGCACCATGTACTGAAACTGACGCAATTTCACCACAAGCAAACAGGCCTTGAACTTCAACATCGGCGCCACTTTCATCTTGCTTAATAGCTTGACCTGAAACCTGAGTTGGTACGCCACCCATCATGTAGTGACAAGTAGGAATAACTGGAATAGGCTCTTTTACTGGGTCAACATGAGCAAAGGTACGAGATAACTCACACACACCAGGTAAACGTGACTCTAGTGTTTCTTTACCTAAATGATCCAGTTTCAGTTTAATGTGTGGACCCCAAGGACCATCGCAACCACGACCCTCACGAATTTCAACCATCATTGAACGAGCTACAACATCACGACCTGCCAAATCTTTAGCATTTGGTGCGTAACGTTCCATGAAGCGTTCACCATCTTTATTTAAAAGATAACCACCTTCACCACGACACCCTTCAGTTACAAGAACACCAGCACCAGCGATACCTGTTGGGTGGAACTGCCACATTTCAATGTCTTGCATTGGAACACCAGCTCGAATCGCCATACCAACACCATCACCAGTATTAATATGTGCATTGGTTGTTGAAGCGTAAATACGTCCAGCACCACCAGTAGCCAGAATTGTTGCTTTGGATTTAAAGTAACAAACTTCACCGGTTTCCATACAAAGCGCAGTACACCCTAAAATTGCACCCTCTTCATTTTTTACTAAATCAAGCGCATACCACTCAGAAAAAATCGTCGTTTTATGCTTAATATTTTGTTGGTAAAGCGTATGAAGAAGCGCATGCCCAGTACGGTCTGCCGCAGCAGCAGTACGAGCAGCTTGTTCGCCGCCAAAGTTCTTAGATTGACCGCCAAATGGACGTTGATAAATCGTACCATTATCAAAACGTGAGAATGGCAAGCCCATTTTCTCTAGTTCGATAACCGACTCTGGACCATTTTTACACATGTATTCGATCGCATCTTGGTCACCGATATAATCAGAACCTTTCACCGTATCATACATATGTTGTTCCCAATGATCTTCATGCGCATTACCAAGAGCAACGGTAATACCACCTTGGGCAGATACAGTGTGAGAACGAGTTGGAAAAACTTTTGATAACAAAGCACAAGAAAGGCCTTGTTCTGAAATTTGCAGCGCGGCTCTCATACCCGCACCACCAGCACCGATTACAACGGCATCAAATTCTCTAACAGGAATACTACTCACTACACACCCCACACTATCATTAAACCAGAGAAGAAATAGACAAACAGAACAGAGACCAACCCAAGCTGAAGCAGAGCACGCAACATAACTGGTTTGATATAATCGGTAAGCACTTGCCATAAACCAATCCATGCATGAATTAGAATGGACAATAGCGCTAACATGGTAAACGCTTTCGTAAACAGTCCACCAAAGAAGTTAGTCCATGACAAATACGTTAACTCTGGCCCAAAGGCACAAAAGCCAACAATGTATAATGTGTATAGAGTAAGAATGATCGCACTGGCACGAATTAGAATAAAATCGTGTACACCGTTACGACCAAATGACGAAACATTAGCTACCATACCAATACTCCTGCTAAAAGTGACAACACGGCTGTAATTGCAAACGCAACTTTAGCACTTTGAGTGCCTGACTCGAGCTCTTCAAAATAGCCCATATCCATCAGTAAATGACGAATACCTACGACAATATGGTAAGCAAGAGCAGTCAGAATTCCCCACATAATGAAAGTCACAAAAAAGCCATCGACATAATCAGCGGCTTGTGCGAATCCAATAGGTGAAGAAAGCGATAGGTTGAGCAACCAAAGCAATATTCCGACAGAAACAAAAGTAATTACACCACTCACGCGATGCAAGATTGAGGCGATAGCCGTTATAGGAAAACGGATCGTTTGTAGATCTAGGTTGACAGGTCTTGACTTTTTAACTTTCACAAGGGGCTCACTCAGCTCCATTGAGCATTTTATTGTTATAGATACCTCCGATCTATCAAAAACCGCCTAGATTTAACATTTACGCAACTTTTGATGTGAGCAACATCTCTTTATTGAGCTAAATATATAAACCGCACTCTATTTATAAGTAGATGAAAATCACGTTAACCCCATATAATATAAGGAAACAGACCAGAAACTCAGCCGCAGTATACGATGTGAAACATCTTATTACAAACCCATAAACAAAACTTACATCACACCACAGAAAATTAACTTTTTTTTCATTAAAAATATAAACAAGTGCACACATAAGCGCACAAAAATTGACTTTAGCCCGTGTAATGGGTACAAAGTTGTCACTCTCATATCCGGGATAGAATAAAAATATAACAAAAGGAGAATGTTATGGCAGATAAAAAGGCAACACTTCATATTGAAGGTCAATCGCCTATAGACATGCCAATCATGGATGGAACGATTGGTCCAGAAGTGATCGATGTGCGTAAATTAGGAGCGAATGGTTACTTTACTTTCGACCCTGGTTTTCTTGCCACTGCATCTTGTGAGTCTCAAATTACCTATATCGATGGTGATAAAGGTGTTCTATTGCACCGTGGTTTCCCTATTGATCAGTTAGCTAACAATGCAGATTACCTTGAAGTCTGTTATATCCTTCTAAATGGCGAAGCGCCAAACAGAGAAGAATATGAAACATTCAAGGACATCGTAACTCGCCACACAATGGTACATGAGCAAATTTCAAGCTTCTTCCATGGCTTCCGCCGTGATGCTCACCCTATGGCCGTAATGTGTGGTGTTGTAGGAGCACTGGCTGCTTTCTATCACGATTCTTTAGATATCAATAACGATGAACACCGCGAAATTGCTGCATTTAGATTACTATCAAAAATGCCAACTCTTTCAGCAATGTCTTACAAATACTCAATTGGACAACCGTTCATCTATCCTCGTAATGATCTGACTTACGCAGAAAACTTCTTACACATGATGTTCGCTAATCCGTGTGAAGAATACGAAGTAAACCCTGTTGTTGCACGAGCAATGGATAAAATCTTTACGCTGCATGCCGATCACGAGCAAAATGCATCAACATCAACCGTTCGCTTAGCTGGTTCATCAGGTGCGAATCCATTTGCTTGTATCGCTGCTGGTATTGCTTCTCTATGGGGACCTGCTCATGGTGGTGCTAACGAAGCATGTTTACGTATGCTTGAAGAAATCGGCTCTGTAGACAACATTGATGAATACGTTGCAAAAGCAAAAGATAAGGATGACCCATTCCGCCTAATGGGCTTCGGTCACCGTGTTTATAAGAACTATGACCCTCGTGCAACCGTAATGCGTGAAGCATGTCACGATGTTCTAAAAGAACTAAACATTAAAGATCCACTACTTGATGTCGCAATGGAGCTTGAACGTATTGCACTTTCTGATGAATATTTTGTATCTAAGAAATTGTATCCAAACGTAGATTTCTACTCAGGTATTATCCTAAAAGCAATTGGTATTCCTGTATCTATGTTTACGGTTATCTTTGCAATGTCTCGTACTGTTGGCTGGATTGCACACTGGAGCGAAATGCACAGTGACCCAACAAATCGTATCGGTCGTCCTCGCCAACTTTATACAGGTGAAGAACTACGCGAGTTTAAACCGCTTCATGAGCGTGAATAATGTCGCTTTAAATAGTTAGACCTATGAACAAAAAGGTTGATGTAAATACATCAACCTTTTTTTATATCACCGCATTGATAACTCAAATTGACTATACTGGGTTATCGATATCAATAAACTTAACATCAAACCCATGCTCTTTTTCTAACCACTCACCTAGCGCTTTAACACCATAACGCTCTGTTGCATGATGACCTGCAGCAAAATAGTGAATCCCTAGTTCACGAGCAATGTAAGTCGTACGTTCCGAAATCTCACCCGAAATAAACGCATCCATCCCCTGTTGAGCCGCCAATTCTATATAATCTTGGCCACCACCAGAACACCAAGCAACCGTTTTAATCGGCTTGTCTTGTGTTGGTTTAATATGCAATGGTTCACGATTTAATACTTGCTGAATACGCTGTGCAAATTCTTCGCCTGATAGTGTTTCAGTCAGCTCTCCCTTCATAGCGATCGATTGTGGTGTGGCTTCTAACCCTTCCACATTTGAGAGCGAAAATAAACGAGCTAGCTCAGCGTTATTACCCAACGTTGGATGAATGTCTAAAGGCAAATGATAAGCAAATAGATTAATATCATGTTGAATTAATGAACGAATACGCTTACCTTTCATTCCAGTGATTGGCTCAGCTTCCCCTTTCCAAAAATAGCCATGATGCACAAGTAATGCATCTGCATTTTCTTCAATAGCGGTATCAATTAAAGCTTGAGATGCAGTAACCCCTGTTACGATCTTTTTTATCTCATTTGAACCTTCAATTTGAAGACCATTTGGACAATAATCTTTAATTAATTGAGGTTTTAACTCTGAGTTTAATAATTGTTCTAACTGAAAATTATTCATGTTATGGCCTTCTTATCAAAAAAAAGCAGCGACATGCGCTGCTTAATTTGTATTACTTAAAAAATTATAAACCGGCTTCTTTAAACACGTTACTTACAATTTCTTGAGCTTCTTGTTCAATCAGTGCTAAATGATCAGCACCTTTAAAACTTTCACAGTAAATCTTATAGATCTCTTCAGTGCCAGATGGACGAGCAGCAAACCAACCATTTTCAGTTGTTACTTTTAATCCACCAATTGCAGCTCCGTTACCAGGAGCATGCGTTAAACGAGCAGTGATCTCATCACCAGCAAGCATTGTTGCTGAAACCATTTCTGGTGATAACTTACTTAGCACTGCTTTTTGCGCTTTGTTAGCAACCGCTTGAATACGATTGTAGCTAGATTCGCCATGCTGAGCAGCCAGTTTGTTGTAGTATTCTTGTGGATTCATACCGGTAACAGCTGTGATTTCAGCCGCAAGAAGACATAAAAGAATACCATCTTTATCAGTTGACCAAGGCGTACCATCAAAACGTAAGAAAGAAGCGCCTGCACTTTCTTCACCACCAAAGCCTAAAGAGCCTGCATATAAGCCATCTACAAACCACTTAAAGCCTACAGGCACTTCACACAAATCACGGCCAAGATCAGCAACTACTTTATCGATAATTGCAGAAGATACTAATGTTTTACCAACAGCAACTTCAGGTTTCCACTCTGGACGATGACGGTATAGATAATCAATACATACCGCTAAGTAGTGATTTGGATTCATTAAGCCCGATGGCGTTACGATGCCATGACGGTCATAATCAGGATCATTACCAAACGCTAGGTCATATTCATCTTTTAATGATAATAGACCAGCCATTGCATAAGGAGACGAGCAGTCCATTCGAACTACACCATCTTTATCTAGTGACATAAACTGGAATGAAGGATCAATCGCTTCACTCACCAAGGTTAAATCAAGATCAAAAGCTTGACCAATTTGACGCCAGTACTCAATACCAGAGCCACCCAATGGATCCACACCTAATTTTAGATTTGCTTTTTGAATCGCTTCAATATTAATAACATTTTTTAAGTCATCAATATAAGGCTGCACTAAATCCATTTGCTTTACTAAATCAGATGACATCGCTTCAGTAATTGATACACGTTTAACATCTTTTAATTCATTCGCAATTAATTGATTTGCACGATTTTCAATTGCTGTCGTCAGCTCACCCTCGGCAGGACCACCATGAACAGGATTATATTTAATACCGCCATCTTGAGGTGGGTTATGAGAAGGAGTTATCACAATGCCATCCGCTTTATCTTCACACTTAACATTGTGCGTTAAGATTGCATGCGAGATACCAGGAGTTGGTGTGTAGCCATTATTTTCTTGAATGATCACTTCAACGCCATTAGCAACAAGTACTTCAATAGCAGATGTGAATGCAGGTTCAGATAGCGCGTGGGTATCTTTACCTAAAAATAATGGACCCGTTACGCCATTTTCTTTACGTACGTCAGCCACAGCTTGAGCTATCGCCCAAATATGATGTTGGTTAAACGTCGCTTTATCTGCCGTACCACGGTGGCCAGAAGTACCAAATTGCACTTGCTGATCAACATTTGTTGGGTTCGGCTCTAATAAGAAATAGTTAGCAACTAATGATGGGATATTGTGTAAATCTTCTTGCTGAGCTTTCTGCCCAGCACGAGGATGTATAGCCATTTGACGATTCCTTGTGACAAATTATGATTTGAGTTATGACTCAAAAAATTAGATCGCCGCACACACTTTTTCTGTTAAATCATGTTGGAAGCCCATTCGCTCCATTAATAATTCAACCATGTGGCGCTTGCGATTAGTATTTGTATTTGTGATTACCCAGAATGGAGTACCTACAATTTCACGAGGCTTTGTCGTTTTACCGCTCGCGATTAATGTCTCTTGATTGTCAGCAAAATAAACTCGAGTACGGCCTTTTACTTCCGTTGCTTCTGAGAAAGCTTTTGAGTCAATTTTATATAATTCAGATAATACAGTTAAAAAGCGATCGATCGCTTTATCTAATGCTGAAAATTCATCAGAGATTAATAAGGTACGCACCGCTTTAACGCGATCTACCGATGCCTCTTTACCAGCATCTTTACTGACTACAATGCCTTTTTTCTGTACTTCAACAGGAGCAGAAACAGCAAGGTCTGAAGGTGATGACTGCATTAAGAGACGACGTAAAATATCAGAGGCACTTTCACCGATGTGTTGAGTTTGGCTCGCAATAAAGCGGTATAGTTCTTCGTCTACTTCAATTGTCTTCATTATATGGTTCGTATTCTATAATCTATTTATGAAGGCACGATTATACCCTGTAAAATCGTGATACTCTACGACAAACCTAACACAACGATAGAAAAATGATGTTACTTAACTATAAAGAACAAGGAAATGGGGATCCTTTGATCCTAATTCATGGATTATTTGGAAGCTTAGACAACTTAGGCCTTCTTGCTCGACAATTCGAAACGGAATATCGAGTGATCAGTGTTGATCTTCGAAATCACGGTCGTTCATTTCACTCTGATATCCATAATTATCATGAGCTTGCAAACGATCTTGTTAATTTGTTCGATCATTTATCTATCACTTCAGCGCATATTGTTGGCCATTCTATGGGCGGAAAAGTAGCAATGGCGCTAGCGAGTCAATCACCACAATTGATTCAATCTCTATCCATTTTAGACATGGCTCCTATTGCTTACCCTGAGAGAAAACATGATGCTGTATTCTCAGGTTTGCACAAGATACTTAATAATAAACCAGTAACACGTAAAGAAGCAGACGACTTACTTGCCACCTCTATTGCCGATCCTGGTGTTAGACAATTTTTAAGTAAATCGCTGTATAAAGAACAAGATCACCTTGCTCTTCGCTTTAATGTAAATGCTTTATTTGATAATTACGCACAGATTATTGGCTGGGATAATATTCCCGCTTTTGAAGGTGATGTTATCTTTATTAAGGGACAAAACTCAGACTATATTTTAGCTGAGCATCAAGCGAATATTATAAGCCAATTCCCAAATGCCAAAGCGCACATTGTTAACGGAACTGGGCATTGGTTACATGCAGAAAAGCCAGAAACAATTTATCGAGTCATAAAACGCTTCATTGGAAAAGTGACAAATCGATAATCCATACCAACAAAGACAAAGCTATGATATAGTTTTGCAAAATTATTCGATCAGATATAGGTCGCTTACTTAAGATAAGGGTGATTCATGCTTTATGAACATTTTGATCTCATTGAATCTATTGGTTTAGATTTATTGTTTGCCTCGATATTCTTTTTTATCGGCATGGCTATTAAAGATGTATTAAAGCAAGCAAATGTTCCCCCTTTCGGCCGTAAAATTGTATGGCTTGTTCTCTTTTTAGGTTGTGCAGGCTTTATTGCTAAAGGACTCATCCAGCTGAGCTGGGAAGGTTCTGGACTCAATTAAATTGACTGATCTAACACCATTTATTTTTATTTAATATAGACAATACAGGTATTCATCATATGGCAAGTGTAGGACTCTTCTTTGGCAGCGATACAGGTAACACTGAAGCTGTTGGCAAGATGATTCAAAAGCAGCTTGGTAAAAAGCTAGTTCATGTACAAGATATTGCTAAAAGCAGCAAAGAAGACATCGATAATTTCGATCTACTTCTATTAGGTATCCCTACATGGTACTACGGTGAAGCTCAATGTGATTGGGATGATTTCTTCCCTGAACTAGAAGAAATTGATTTTTCAACAAAGCTAGTTGCTATTTTTGGTTGTGGTGACCAAGAAGATTACGCTGAATACTTCTGCGATGCGATGGGTAATATCCGTGATATCGTAGAAGCAAAAGGCGGTACAATTATTGGTTACTGGCCAACTGAAGGTTATGAGTTTGAAGCGTCTAAGGCATTAGTAGATGATGATAACTTTGTTGGTCTATGTATTGATGAAGACCGCCAACCAGAACTAACTGAAGAGCGTGTAACTAAGTGGGTAAACCAAATCCACGAAGAGATGTGCCTAGCAGAATTAGAAGACTAATATTCTAATTCCTATAATGCTCTCTGCCTATCACTCATTTAGCGTAGGGAGCATTATCTAAACTCAGGCTTCTTCCTTACATATAGTGTTCTATTTACCCTAGCAACTACCTTTCCTTTTTTATCATAAATATATACTTCAAATTGCGGAAAATGTTTTTCCCCCTCTTTTGTTGCTTGTTTAATTTCAGCTAATTCTTCATCGGATATCACAAACCGAGCGTGTAAATCTGTGGTTCCTGGTGAAATGAAATCTATTTCAGATTGTTTATCCCATACATAATATTCATCTCTTAATATCCCCATTAACATGAGAGAGAATACAGGATCGGTCATAGAAAAGATACTTCCACCATACTGAGTTCTATTGGCATTTCGATTCCAAAAACGGTCTTTCAAAATAACACTTACTTCTTGAAAGTCAGATGAAATATTTTCGATGGAGATCCCAGCGCCCCAAAACGGAGGCCAAATATTTAATGCCCTTTTTACAATTTTTGGGGTAAAGTAACGATACATATTTAATCTCTTTAATTCTGGTCAGACCTCATAATAGTTTCTTTGTTAACAAAAGATCAACATCTATTTTTTTGTAAGAGATCTTGCATATAAGGTTTCAACTGAATTGAATGTTCCCTATAATTAAGTGATTAAAACTGCACAGGAAATCGATGCAGAAAGCCAAAACAGGAAAAGTCGATGTCAGATAATAACCAAGCTCTAAAAAAAGCCGGTTTAAAAGTAACCCTTCCGCGCCTTAAAATTTTAGAAGTGCTACAAGAACCAGAGTGCCAACACATTAGCGCTGAAGATTTGTATAAAAAGCTGATTGATATCGGTGAAGAAATCGGACTTGCAACTGTTTACCGTGTATTAAACCAATTTGATGATGCTGGTATCGTCACTCGCCACCATTTTGAAGGCGGTAAATCAGTTTTTGAATTAGCAACTCAACATCACCATGATCACTTAGTTTGCTTAGATTGTGGAAAAGTAATTGAGTTTTCAGATGAGACAATTGAGCAACGTCAAAAACAAGTTGCAGAAAAGTACAATGTCCGTCTAACGAATCACAGTTTATACCTATACGGTCACTGCATAACGGGTGATTGTGCTGAAAATGATGACGCACATAACGCCTAATTAATCGTTTTTGCGACAAGCTCATATAAAAAAACCAGCATTTTCATGCTGGTTTTTTATTTTTATTAGCTAGTAACTGTTAATTAACCAGCCCAAGTATCACGTAAACCTACTGT
The DNA here is from genome assembly GCF_009727955.1 of Aliivibrio fischeri. GTDB lineage: Bacteria > Pseudomonadota > Gammaproteobacteria > Enterobacterales > Vibrionaceae > Aliivibrio > Aliivibrio fischeri_A. The sequence continues at coordinate 1,240,994 of NZ_WOBR01000004.1, forward strand.
ACGGTTAAAGACTAATGCATCAGCACTTGAGTCTTTGTTATCTGCACAGAAGTAACCTGTACGCTCAAACTGATAACCAACTTCTGCTTCTGCTGTTGCTAAACTAGGTTCAACAAAACCATTTTTAACCACTAAAGACTCAGGATTAATTGTTGCAGCAAAATCATCCGCAGCACCTGGGTTTGGTACAGTGAATAAACGATCGTATAAGCGAATTTCAGCTGGTAATGCTTTATCAGCAGAAACCCAGTGAATAACACCTTTAACTTTACGACCATCTGCAGGGTTTTTACCTAACGTATCTTCATCGTAACTACAGAAAATCGTTGTGATATTACCTGCTTCGTCTTTTTCAATGCGGTTAGCTTGAATAACGTAAGCACCACGTAAACGAACTTCTTTACCTAGCACTAAACGCTTGTATTTTTTGTTCGCTTCTTCGCGGAAATCGTCTTGTTCAATATAAACTTCACGAGTAAATGGTACTTCACGAGTGCCCATTTCAGGTTTATTTGGATGATTAGCAATATTTAGCGTCTCAACCTTACCTTCTTCGTAGTTTTCAATCACAAGTTTCACTGGCTCAAGAACAGCCATTGCACGAGGTGCTGATTCGTTTAAATCATCACGAATACAAGACTCAAGAGAGCTGAATTCAATCATGTTTTCTTGTTTCGTTACACCGATACGCTTACAGAACTCGCGAATTGATGCAGAAGTAAAGCCACGACGACGTAAACCAGAAACCGTAGGCATACGTGGATCATCCCAACCATTAACTAATTTCTCAGTCACTAGTTGGTTCAGCTTACGCTTAGACATTACCGTATATTCAAGATTTAGACGGCTAAATTCATATTGACGCGGTTGGCAATCAATTGTGATGTTCTCTAGTACCCAGTCGTATAAGCGACGGTTATCTTGGAATTCAAGCGTACAAATAGAGTGCGTAATGCCTTCTAACGCATCAGAAATACAGTGTGTGAAGTCGTACATTGGATAAATGCACCACTTATCACCCGTTTGATGGTGAGTAGCAAAACGTACACGATAAATAACAGGATCACGAAGTACGATGAATGAAGAAGCCATATCAATTTTAGCTCGTAAGCAAATTGTACCTTCTTTAAATTTACCATCACGCATTTGTTCAAATAGCGCCAGGTTTTCTTCTACGCTACGATCACGGTACGGGCTGTTTTTACCAGGCTCTTTTAGAGAACCACGGTATTCACGCATTTGCTCAGGAGTTAGCTCATCAACATACGCTAATCCTTTTTCAATTAATTCAACAGCATAACCATATAGCTTATCAAAGTAGTTTGAAGAATATTGAATATCTCCACTCCACTGAAAACCTAACCAGTTAACGTCATTCTTAATAGACTCAACGTATTCGATGTCTTCTTTTTCAGGGTTTGTATCGTCAAAACGAAGATTACATTGACCCTGATAATCTTGAGCAATACCAAAATTCAAACAGATAGATTTTGCGTGTCCGATATGCAGATAGCCATTTGGCTCTGGCGGGAAACGAGTATGGACACTGGAATGTTTACCAGACTTTAAATCTTCATCAATAATTTGACGGATAAAGTTGGTAGGACGAGTTTCAGTTTCACTCATCTAAAGCACCTCATTGGTATTAGTATTGTCAGAAAGAACAGATTGTTCATATCTCCCTATGATCCACAATTATGGGCAGATACTCAATATATAGAATCAAATAGTTTGGTTATTTATATAAAAAAAGCCGCTCTAAAGAGAGCGGCTTGTTGATTTTGAGTTAATTACTCAATAATTATGGTAGTGCAACTGCTGTTAGGTCTTCAGAAGCTGGGATTTTTTTCATTTCGCCAGCTACGATTTCAGCAAGAGGACCAAGGATAACTTGAACGTTGTTTGAACCAAGTTTAACCACACCCATTGCACCTAGAGCTTTAAGTTGCTTCTCGCTGATTACGCTAGTGTCTTTAAGAGTTAGACGTAGACGAGTGATACAAGCATCGATGTTTTCTAGGTTTTCATGACCACCTAGAGCTTTAAGGTATTGTTTAGCTAGCTCACCAGTTTCTTTAGAACCACCAACTGTTGAACCTTCTTCGTCTTCGTCGTCTTCACGGCCTGGAGTCTTAAGGTTGAACTTAACGATTACAGCGCGGAATACGAAGTAGTAGATTGCGAAGAATACGATACCTTGGATAATTAGCATGTACCAGTTAACAGCTAGAGGGTTACGAGTAGAAAGTACCATATCTACAAGACCAGCTGAGAAACCGAAACCTGCAATCCATTGCATAGATGCTGCGATGAATACAGAGATACCTGTTAGTGCTGCGTGAACTACGTATAGTGCAGGAGCAAGGAACATGAATGAGAATTCTAGAGGTTCTGTTACACCAGTGAAGAATGATGCGAAACCAGCAGCGATCATGATAGATGCAACTTTTTCTTTGTTCTCAACTTTAGCAGTGTGGTAGATAGCTAGTGCTGCACCTGGTAGACCAAACATCATGATTGGGAAGAAACCAGCTTGGTACATACCTGTAACACCTACAGTTGCAGTACCTTCAGCGATAGACTTAGCGCCACCTAGGAAGTTAGGAATATCGTTAATACCCGCTACGTCAAACCAGAACACAGAGTTAAGTGCGTGGTGAAGACCAACTGGGATTAGTAGACGGTTGAAGAATGCGTAGATACCAGCACCAACAGAACCCATACCTTGGATTGATTCACCAAAGTGTACTAGGCCACCGTAAATTGCAGGCCAGATGTACATAAGTACAAACGCAATTAAGATACCTGCGAAAGATGTTAGGATAGGTACAAGACGCTTACCTGAGAAGAATGCAAGTGCTTTATGCAGTTCTACAGAAGAGAAACGGTTGTAGATTTCAGCAGATACGATACCAACTAGGATACCAACAAATTGGTTATTGATTTTACCAAATGCAGCTGGAACTGCAGCAGGATCAATACCCTGAATTTGAGCAACTGCTCCTGGTGAAAGAAGAGTAGTAACAACTAGGAAACCAACAAAACCAGAAAGTGCAGCTGCACCATCTTTATCTTTAGACATACCATAAGCAACACCTACTGCGAACAGTACTGACATGTTGTCGATGATAGCCGCACCAGCTTTGATTAAAAACGCCGCAAGTGCACTGTTGCCACCCCAAGCTACCGGGTCAATCCAGTAACCAATACCCATTAAAATTGCTGCTGCAGGTAATGTAGCAACTGGTACCATCAGTGCCTTACCTACTTTTTGAAAATATCCTAAAATATTCACCTTTAGTTTCCCCCTATAAGGATTTTAGATTTTTTTTGAATAACTTAACCTGTTCTTCACAAAACTTATTTCGTTACTCGTTATAAACAGGGTCAGTGTAAGGGATTAATTTCGCCCCGCAAATTAAAAGCTAACGTATTGTGATCATTATCACCTGCGGAAGGAATATTTAGGGTATTTTGCTAGCGAGATCATAAAACTTATTTTATCATTCGAAAGAATAAAACATCAGGAATAAAATTTGGTGCATATTATGACCAAATTTTGTCATTACTGAACGTAACATTTAGGTATTCTGAGTGTACCGCTCAGTAAGCAGTTCTATTTTCACCTGCTTAAAAATTTCAACGAAAAAAGTTTATATTTTTTCGTACTCTAAATTATAACCAAAGGATTCAAGCTATGTATGCGCTAACTAACTGTAAAGTTTATACAGGTAACGATGTTCTTACTGACCATTCAGTAATTATTAATGGAACAGAGATTGAAGCTGTTTGCCCAACATCAGAACTACCAGCTGGTATTGAGCTAAAAGACTTAGATGGAGCGATTCTAAGCCCAGGCTTTATCGATCTTCAGCTTAATGGTTGTGGCGGTGTAATGCTTAATGATGAAATTACAGCAGAAACCATGCAAATCATGCATGAAGCAAATCTAAAATCAGGCTGTACTAGCTTTTTACCAACGTTAATCACCTCTTCTGATGAAGATATGCGTGCGGCAATCGAAGCTGCTCGTGAATACCACAGCAAATATCAAAACCAATCTTTAGGTTTGCACTTAGAAGGTCCATACCTAAACGTAATGAAAAAAGGTATTCATAGCGTTGATCATATCCGTACATCAGACTCAGACATGATCCAACTTATGTGTGATAACGCAGACCTAATCGCAAAAGTAACACTAGCGCCAGAGCAAAATGATCCTGAGCACATCGAACGCCTTCATAAAGCAGGTATCGTTGTATCAATTGGTCACACAAATGCAACTTATGCTGAAGCTCGTCAAGGCTTTGAATCAGGTATCACTTTCGCAACTCACTTATTTAATGCAATGACGCCTATGGTAGGTCGTGAACCTGGTGTTGTTGGTGCAATTTATGATACTCCAGAAGTTTATGCTGGCATCATTGCTGATGGTTTCCATGTTGACTATGCAAACATCCGTATTGCACACAAAATAAAGAAAGAAAAACTAGTATTAGTGACCGATGCCACAGCTCCTGCAGGTGCTGACATGGAATACTTTATTTTTGTGGGTAAGAAAGTATATTACAAGGATGGCAAATGTGTTGATGAAAATGGCACATTAGGTGGCTCAGCTCTGACTATGATTGAAGCAGTTCAGAATACAGTTGAGCACGTTGGAATCGCTTTAGACGAAGCACTACGCATGGCGACTTTATATCCAGCTCAAGCTATGGGCTTAGATAATAAACTTGGCCGCATCAAAAAGAACATGGTTGCTAACCTTGCTATTTTTGATCGTGACTTCAATGTAAAAGCGACTGTTGTGAACGGACAATACGAGCAAAGTTAATATGACTGGCGGACAAATTGGTAATGTAGATCTAGTAAAACAATTAAACAGTGCGGCTGTTTATCGTTTAATCGACCAAAAAGGTCCGATTTCTCGAATTCAAATTGCAGATGTAAGCCAACTGGCTCCTGCAAGTGTTACCAAAATCACCCGTCAACTATTAGAGCGCGGCTTAATAAAAGAAGTCGCGCAACAAGCATCTACTGGTGGTCGAAGAGCTATCTCCTTGACCACTGAAACCTCCCCTTTCCACTCTATAGCAGTACGTCTAGGACGAGATTACATTCAACTAAGTTTGTTTGACCTTTCGACTAAAGAACTGGCTAGCGAGTACCAAGAATTCCATTATAGCAACCAAGAACATCTACTCGATGGACTGAAATTACTATTGGAAGGCTTTATTTCAAAAAACCAAGATACAATTAAGCAATTAATTGCTATCGGCATTACTCTTCCTGGTTTAGTTAACCCTGAAACAGGTGTCGTTGAATACATGCCAAATACCGATGTAAACAAGCTACTTCTAGCGGATTTCATCAAAGATAACTTTAATACTGAATGTTTTGTAGGTAACGATGTTCGTGGGCTTGCACTTGCTGAACATTACTTTGGTGCTTCACAAGATTGTTATGACTCGATCTTAGTCAGTGTTCACCGTGGTACGGGGGCTGGTATTATTGTTAATGGCAAAGTATTTTTAGGTCATAACCGAAATGTAGGTGAAATTGGTCATATCCAAATTGATCCTATTGGTGATAAATGCCAATGTGGTAATTTTGGTTGCCTAGAAACTGTTGCAGCAGACCCTGCAATCATTGCACATGTTGAGTCCTTACTAAAGCAAGGCTATCCATCAAGCCTTTCTCAACTACCAAAAATTACCATGACTGATATTTGTCATGCAGCAAACCATGGCGATGAGCTAGCGACTCAAACAATATTGCGTGTAGGTAATCAATTAGGTAAGGCTATTGCGATGACAATAAACTTATTTAATCCTCAAAAGATCGTTATCGCAGGTGCAATTACTCATGCAGATAAAATCCTATTTGCTGCAATCCGCAACTGTATTAAGAACCAATCATTAACTACTTTCCATAAAGATCTACCCATTGTTGCTTCTGAGTTATACGACCAACCAACGATCGGAGCATTCTCTATGGTAAAACGTGCGATGCTTAATGGGGTCTTGTTACAAAAATTACTCGATGAATAATCACGAGTCTCTATTCGCGTGTTATTATTCTAAGGGTTGCTATTAGCAGCCCTTTTTTTCGATTACCATCAGGAACATGAGTATATGGAGTTACTTTTTATCATTGCAGCGTTTGTAATGGGATTTATTGCTTTAAAAATTAATCTACCGCCCCTTGTCGGTTTTTTATTAGCTGGATTTGGTTTACACGCCCTTGGTTTTCAATCTAATGACGCTCTTGAGACATTTGCCGATCTCGGTGTCACCCTATTACTTTTCTCCATTGGCTTAAAATTAGATATTAAAACCTTACTTGCTAAAGAAATTTGGTTAGGCGCTACACTTCATAATGTCTTTTCAACACTGTTTTTTACCTTTGCATTATTAGGGCTTAAACTTCTTGGCATTAACATGCTTGCCAATATAGAAACCGCTCAACTGGTACTCTTTGGTTTTGCACTCTCTTTTTCAAGTACAGTATTCGCAGTAAAGGCATTACAAGAAAAAGGTGAAATGAATGCAACCTACGGCACCTTAGCCATTGGTATTCTTGTTATGCAAGATATCTTTGCGGTTGTATTTTTAACCGCATCAACGGGGAAAATTCCAGAAATTACCGCGCTCGCTCTTTTTGCATTACCTTTGTTTAGACCATTATTTTTTAAACTACTCGATTGGGCTGGCCACGGTGAAATGCTGGTCCTTTACGGTATTTTCTTAGCGTTAGTTGCTGGTGCTGGTACTTTTGAATTAGTAGGTATGAAACCGGATCTAGGTGCTCTTATCTTAGGAATGCTATTAGCTGGACATGCAAAAGCCTCAGAATTATCTAAATCACTTTTTAATTTAAAAGAAGTTCTCCTCATTTGCTTCTTTTTAAATATAGGCTTGTCTGCTGCACCAACTATTTCAGGTCTTGGACTCGCTCTGATCCTTATTCTATTGCTGCCTGTTAAAGGTTTCTTGTACTTCATTATTATTAATAAATTTAAGTTCCGAGTGCGAACCTCATTGCTTGCCTCCCTAACTCTATTTAATTACAGCGAATTTGGGCTTATTGTTGGCGGCCTCGCCTTTAAAATGGGATGGTTACCAGCAGATACCTTAGTTGCCATTGCAATCGCCGTCTCCATCTCATTCATTATCTCTGCACCATTAAATAATTTTGGACATAGCATTTACCAACGTTCTCGTCATTGGCTAAAAGAACATACTGCTGAACGATTAAATCCAATGGATAAGTTAATTAATCCAGGACGAGCTCAAATTCTGATTTTAGGCATGGGTCGCATTGGTAGTGGCGCCTATGATGAACTAAAAGAAAAATATGGTGATATTATTTTAGGTATAGAATTGCGTGAAGAATCAGCAAAACAGCACCAAGAGCTAGGAAGAAATGTGATTTCTGGTGATGCAACCGACCCTGATTTTTGGGAACGTATTCTTTCAACGTCGCACGTAAAGTTAGTTTTATTAGCGATGCCAAATCACCAAGGTAATCAATTTGCACTTGAGCAACTACAAACCAGAAACTATCAAGGACAAACCGCTGCAATCGCAGCATATAATGACCAAATTGATGGATTAATTGAACAGGGTGTTGATGCTGCATTTAATATTTACCACGAAGCAGGCAGTGGTTTTGCCCGCCATGTAAGTGAACAGCTGGATCCACAATTTAATCATCATAAAGATTACATAACACATTAATTTACCGTTAATTTATTTCATTCAAATAATGAAGAGAGCACAGCATCGTTTGTTGTGCTCTCTTTTTTTATTTCTTTTATCTTCAATAATTATAACTTTTAGTTCAAAAAAGCAGCGCTAAGTAATGATTCAATAAGTAAATATTCATTTTGTTAAAAAATATCTAATCATGGGTCGTATTTGTGAATTTATTTGTATTTCTGGGTTGATTTTTTTAGCGGTAATGGCAAATTGTATTCAGGACAATAATTTAAGATAAAAATTAAGAAGAGTAGAAGGAACTTATTTATGTGCTCAATTTTCGGAATTCTAGATATTAAAAGCGATCCAACGCCACTAAGAACTACCGCTTTAGAAATGTCTAAAAAGTTACGCCATCGAGGTCCAGACTGGTCAGGTATCTATTCATCTGACAAAGCAATTTTAGCGCATGAACGTTTAGCTATCGTTGGCTTAAACAGTGGCGCACAACCTCTTTATAGCGAAGATAAAAAGCACATTCTTGCTGTTAATGGTGAAATTTATAACCACAAAGAGCTTCGCGAAAAATACGCAGATAATTACACATTCCAAACTGATTCAGATTGTGAAGTTATTTTAGCGTTATATCGTGAAAAAGGAGCTGATCTACTCGAAGATTTAAATGGTATTTTTGCCTTCATTCTTTACGATGAAGAAAAGGATGAATATTTAATTGGTCGTGACCATATTGGTATTATCCCTATGTATCACGGTTATGATGAACATGGTAACTATTATGTTGCTTCAGAAATGAAAGCATTAGTTCCTGTATGTAAATCAATCAGTGAGTTTCCTCCTGGCCATTTCTACTCATCAAAAGATGCAGAACCAACACGTTATTATTTACGTGATTGGATGGATTATGATGCAGTTAAAGATAACTCAACAAGTAAAGAAGACTTAACGCAGGCACTTGAAGATGCTGTAAAACGCCAATTAATGACAGATGTTCCTTATGGTGTACTTCTTTCTGGTGGATTAGATTCATCCATTACGTCTGCCGTAGCTAAACGTTTCGCGGCGATGCGTATTGAAGACGATGAAAAGTCGGAAGCATGGTGGCCTCAACTGCACTCTTTTGCTGTTGGCTTAGAAGGTGCGCCAGATCTAAAAGCCGCTCGTGAAGTTGCAGATAAACTGGGTACTGTTCACCATGAAATGACTTACACCATTCAAGAAGGGTTGGATGCGATTCGTGATGTTATTTATCATATTGAAACCTATGATGTAACCACGATTCGAGCATCAACACCAATGTTCTTAATGGGTCGTAAAATCAAAGCGATGGGCATCAAGATGGTACTTTCTGGTGAAGGTGCAGATGAAATTTTTGGTGGCTACCTCTACTTCCATAAAGCACCAAACAAAAAAGAGTTCCATGAAGAGACCGTTCGTAAACTACTTGCTTTAAACATGTTTGATTGTGCTCGAGCGAATAAATCACTTGCAGCTTGGGGGGTAGAAGGCCGTGTTCCATTCTTAGATAAAGAATTTATTGATGTGGCTATGCGTTTAAACCCACAAGATAAGATGTGTGGCAATGGGAAGATGGAAAAACACATCTTACGTGAATGTTTTGAGCATTATTTACCTGAAGCTATCGCATGGAGACAGAAAGAACAATTCTCTGATGGTGTTGGATATAGCTGGATTGACACATTACGAGAAACTGCAGAGGCAAAAGTAACAGACCAACAAATGGAATCAGCAAAATTCCGCTTCCCATATAACACGCCAACGACCAAAGAAGCGTATGTTTATCGAGAAATCTTTGAAGAGTTATTCCCTCTAGAAGATGCAGCGAAATGTGTTCCCGGTGGTCCGTCAGTTGCATGTTCATCAGCAAAAGCGATTGAATGGGATGAATCTTTCCAGAACTGTGTAGACCCGTCAGGACGTGCTGTTCAAGCTGTTCATAACGAAGCATATAGTTAAATTTTAGTGTAATAAAAAAGCGCCTTATAGGCGCTTTTTTTATGTATTAATATTCTATATCTGAGTTCGGTATTTTAATTTCTACTTTTTTATTAATTAACGTTATTAAGAGGATGGAGCGTTTTTCACCATCAGCTTCTTTATAAATCGCTTCAATACCGCTATACGGACCTTCTTTTATCGCCACTTTTTGCCCTGCTTCAGGTAAACACTCTAATTTTTCTTTATTGTTATTTTCATCGAGCGCTTTTAATGAGTAAATCAAGTCACCTTGCAGAACCTTTGGCTGAGCTCCAAATCGAATAAAATCACTCACTCCACGAGTAGAGCGAATAGAAGTAAACGATGGACCTATTTCAAAGTCAAAATAGATAAACATATAGCATGGAAATAGTGGTTCTTTTACTTGTTTTCTTTTTCCTCGAACAATTTTCTCTACAACGATCTCAGGATAAAAGCACTCTACCATTTGATTTTCTAAATGCAGTTTTGCTCTCTCTTGCTCACCGCGTTTGCAATAAAGTAAATACCACTCTTTCATAACTCAATACCTAACCAAACCAACGGAAGATCATAGCATGTCAAATCATTCAAAAAAATGATTTCCTAGTAAAAATCAATAGTTACACGCACAACAAATGTTAAATATCGATAAACCACCAAAATTACATCTAAAATCTAAACACCAACACCAAATCAAAACAAAAAACCAACAATGAAAATCAAAATAGAATTTAAAACTGTAAATTAAGATAAAAAAAGAGTATGGTAATGTTACTAATTTAAAGTGTTTCTAAACATTTCAAGGAGTTAAAATGTTAAGCAAATCACATAAAAATGTACGACATTGCAGTAAGGACATTCAAAGCGTATAAATTTATGCTGTATAAGAAGAATAATATTCCATTATAAAAGAGAACATTATGTCAAATAACAACAAATTACTTATGGGACACCCTCAAGGGTTGTTCTTACTTTTTGGAACAGAGCTTTGGGAACGCTTCTCCTATTACGCAATGCGCGCTATCTTGGTTCTGTATCTCACAGATAGAACCATTAATGGTGGTATGGGTTGGACAGTAAAAGATGCATTAAGCCTATATGGTACTTATACCGCCCTTATGTACATCACCCCTCTCATTGGCGGATGGTTAGCTGATAATTACTTAGGCCAACGTAAAGCATTATTAATCGGTGGTTTTTTAATGGTAATTGGTCAATTTACTTTGGCTTTACCACACGATTTTCTTCCATTCTCTGTCGAAGCCTTATTTTATACCGGTCTTGGTTTTCTAATCGCTGGTAATGGTTTATTTAAACCAAATGTTTCAACAATGGTTGGTGATTTATATGAAGATGGTGATCATCGCCGTGATGGTGCATTTACTATCTTCTACATGGGTATTAACTTAGGTTCTTTACTTGCTGGTGTTGTATCAGGCTCTGTAACTGGAGTATGGGGATGGAAAGCTGGTTTCGTTGCAGCTGGTATCGGTATGATCATCAGTTTGATCATTCAAAGTCTTTTTGCTCAGCGCTTCTTAGGTGACATCGGTGTTAGACCTGCTGCACATATTGCAAAAGAGAATGCAAAAGCAGCTGGTAAATCAAGCACAGCGTTAACTAAAGAAGAAATTGATCGACTAAAAGTGGTCATGATCATGGGCTTATTCGTTATTGTTTTCTGGGCAGGTTTTGAACAAGCTGGTGGTCTAATGAATGTATATTCACAACAATACACAGATAGAATGATTGGTTCTTTTGAAGTTCCAGCAGCCTGGTTCCAATCGTTAAATCCATTCTTTATTATTGTTCTTGCTCCTATCATTGCAGGTATATGGGTTAAACTCGGTCCAAAAGAGCCAAGCTCACCAGTTAAATTTGCTATGGCCTTATTCTTCTTGGCTATGGGTTTCGTATGTATGGTTGGTGCAGTACTAGAACAAGGCGGTGATTTAACAATTAAAACCTCAATGCTTTGGTTAGTTGGCGCGTATTTCTTCCATACTTTAGGTGAACTTTGTTTATCGCCAATTGGTCTTTCATTGGTTACTAAATTAGCACCATTACGTCTAGCTTCATTAATGATGGGGACTTGGTTTGGTTTCAATGCTATCTCTAACTACATTGCTGGTTTAGTAGGCTCACACGTTGAAAGCTTAGGTGCTCTGGATATTTTCGCTGGTATTGCTATCACGGCAACGGTTTCAGGTGTTCTTCTTCTGATAATTTCAGGTACGCTTATTCGTTGGATGCACGGCGCTGAAAAAGCCCATTAATAAGTAATTCCAACCTAAATATCAAATATTCAGAATACGATTTAACACAAAAAAGGCAGCTTTCATGGCTGCCTTTTTATTGTACCAATAAACTGATTAGCCAAATTGGTATAACTTAATATAACTCTACAATGTAATTCTATCTCGGTTTTTCTCAACCAGTTTATCCCCAATACCTTTAACTTTCGTTAAATCATCAGCTTTTACAAACTTGCCGTTAGCGTTACGATAATCAATTATCGCTTGAGCTTTTGATTCTCCAACACCAACTAATAGTGTTTTTAACTCTTCAGCTCCAGCCTGATTGATATTAACCGTTATTTCGATACCTTCATGTTTTTCAGCTTTTGCTGTTTCTGCCGCGATTACTGAACCAGAAAAGAGCGCTAGCGTTAACATTAATGTGCTCAGTAGATTTAATATACGTTTCATTATGTATCCTTTTTAGAATGAATATATTGATGATTGATACATCAGAAAAACAACAACCTACTCAAACATCGGAAAAAGCATATTAAAACGTTTACTAAAAACCTATATGGAAATAGTTTCTATCTCTAAAAACACGACGGGCCCCTTATAGGGGCCCGTCTTTTATATTTATCAGTTACAAAGAAATGCTCTATTGTTCAAGTAACGGATAGCTTATTTCTGTACTTGCCTTTAGCGTATCTAACGTTGCCGTTAAATCTTGCTGAGTTTGAGAACGCAATAAACCAGTAGCTATTTGTGATGACATATTTGAATCACTTAATTCTAATACACTATCAAGAGCAACAATGACATGGTTCCCTTGGCGATCCATAACTTGTGCATACGTTGGTTTACCATCAACAGGTTTCTCTAAGCGGTATACATCATTTGCTAACTCATCATTACGGCTGATCATACGAGCCTCATCAAACGCTAAGCCATTATTTGTGATAACGCTATTGTCACCTTGATTAAGACCTGAAATTACGTTTTGAGCAAGTTCTAGAGCTTTCTGTTCGCCTTGTGCTTGAGATAAGCGAGCGATTACTGCATCTTTTACTTCATCAAGAGGTAAAACCATTTCATCACGAACATCTTCAACACGAACAACGATAACATGTTCAGGTGCAATTTCGATAACATCAGAGTTTAAACCGTCTTCTTTAACTTCTGGGCTATAAATAGCTTGAAGTACAGCTGAATCCGCAAGCGCTTTAGGAGCATCAGCTTGAGAGAAGAAATCAGATGTTACAATCTTCGCATCAACTGCTTCTGCTGCATCATCTAATGAGTCAGGTGATTCAAACGCTTTTTCAGCTAATTCAGTTTGTAGACTGTAAAACGCATCTGCTGCATGCTCATCAACTAAGAACGACTTAATATCAGCACTTACTTCAGTAAGCGGTTTTGTCGTTGGCTCTTCGATACCATTCAATTGAATAATATGATAACCAAACGCTGATTTAACGATACCAGAATGATCACCTACTTTTGCTAATTGGAAAGCGGCATCTTCAAACTCAGGGTCAATAACACCACGTTCAATCCAACCTAATGAACCACCTTCTTTAGCTGTAGGAATATCTTGTGAAGCATCTTTAGCTACAGTGGCAAAATCTTCACCATTGTTAATTCTATCTAGCACTTTCTGTGCATCGGCTTCGTCGCCTTTAATTAAAATATGGCTAACTTCACGCTTCTCTTGTGTAGAATATTTGTCTAAGTTTGCTTGATAGTATTCTTCAATTTCTTTATCTGTAATTGGTGCCTGCTCTTTTAGTGAATTACCAGATAACTCTACGTATGACACTTTCACTTGTTCAGGTCGAACAAATTGTTGTTTATTTGCATTGTAGTATTCTGTGATGTCTTCATCTGTTACTTTTGCATTTTTAGCAAAATCAGCAGTATTTAATGTAATCGTACGAATTTCGCGTTGCTGAGTTTCTAAAGCAGCTTGTGCTTGAACTTCATTTGATAGCGTAAATTCTGTTGATTCCAACGCCATGACTAGTTGGTTTCTTGCTAGGTCTTGACGTAAATAAGCAGCAAAACTATCAGAGCTAAAACCTGCGCGGCGTAAAGAAATGTTATAGATTTCTTCATCAAACTTGCCATCTTTTTGGAATTGAGGCATTGAAAGGATAGTTTGACGAATTTGATCATCGCTAATACGCAAGCCTAAATCTTGAGCTTGGTTATCAAGCAGTGCATCATTAACCATACGGTCTAAAACTGACTTACGGAATTGCTCTACATATGCAGGATCACCCAGTAACGTAGCAAAATACTCGCCTAACTGTGATTGCATACGGTTACGTTCATTTTGATAAACTTGCTCAAACTCATTACGAGTAATTTCGCGCTCACCAACTTTCGCTGCTAAAGGCTGGCCACCACCGACTAAATAACTACCTACACCTGCAAATACAAATGAGAAAATAATTAGACCGAGAATGATCTTAACTGCAAGGCCTGTTGAACCTTCGCGAATTCGATCCATCATAATGTGTATTAACTCCTAATCACCGAATGGAATGATTTTATTCCTAAGAAAACATTTCAATTTCTATTGATAGTGAAAATTTAAAATAGTTCAACAAAAGAAAAATTTAACAATAAAAAAGCGCATCATTGGATGCGCCTATGACTCATATCTCTAGTCTACTAGCGTTACGCTAGCTTGTGTAGAGTTTTATCTAGTTTTCGATTAGTTACACGCATCTTTTAATGCTTTACCCGCTTTAAAAGCAGGAACTTTTGCAGCTGAAATCTCAATCGCTTCACCAGTTTTTGGGTTACGACCTGTGCGAGCTGCACGCTCACGAACTACAAATGACCCAAAACCAACAAGAGTTACTTGATCGCCACTTTTTAGTGTCTCAGTTACTGTTTCAACTAGTGCATCTAAAGCACGGCCTGCTGCTGCTTTTGAGATATCTGCACTTTCAGCAATTTGATCAACTAATTGAGATTTATTCACGGTATTCCCCTTTAAAATTTTCATTCAACAGTTTAATGAACGAGTCCATATAATAATATTTGTTGTGTGAATTTATCTTCACAGCAATAGAGTCTAACTTAACGATATCAATATAGAGTGACAAGTCATTTCGACTTGTCAGCCCTGTTATATCAACGTTTTTTGCTACACATCACTTTTTAGATTGTTCAACACTAAAACCTGATGGGTCGCTTTGTAAAGCCAATGTCAAAACTTCGTCAATCCACTTAACTGGATGAACAGATAGATCAGCAATTACATTCGCTGGAATGTCTTCTAAATCACGCTCATTCTCTTTTGGAATGATCACGGTTTTAATTCCACCACGGTGTGCAGCTAACAGTTTTTCTTTTAAACCGCCAATAGGTAGAACTTCGCCACGTAATGTGATTTCACCCGTCATAGCAACATCAGAGCGAACGGGATTACCCGTTAAACTTGAAACAAGAGCAGTACACATGCCAATACCTGCACTTGGACCGTCTTTTGGTGTTGCACCTTCAGGTACGTGAACATGAATATCACGTTTTTCATAGAAGTCAGGATTAATACCTAGTTTTTCAGCACGAGTACGAACAACGGTCATTGCCGCTTGAATTGATTCTTTCATAACATCGCCAAGCGAACCAGTATAAGTAAGTTTACCTTTACCTATCATTGATTCAGCTTCAATCGTTAGTAAGTCACCACCCACTTCTGTCCAAGCTAAACCAACAACTTGACCAATACGGTTTTCATCATCAGCTTTACCATAATCGCAGCGCTGAACACCTAAGAAATCTTTCAAGTTTTCTTGATTAATCGTTACTTTCTTAATCGATTTATCCAATAGGATCTGCTTAACTGCTTTACGACATAATTTAGAGATTTCACGCTCTAAACTACGAACACCCGCTTCACGCGTGTAGTAACGGATAATTCCAATAATTGCTGAATCATCAATCTCAATTTCGTTTTCTTTTAAGCCATTACGCTTAATCTGTTTCGTCAGTAAATGATTTTTAGCAATGTTTAGCTTTTCATCTTCTGTATAACCAGATAAACGAATAACCTCCATACGATCCAATAATGGGCCAGGAATATTCATTGAGTTCGATGTTGCAACAAACATCACATCTGACAAATCATAATCCACTTCTAAATAGTGATCACTGAATGCGCTGTTTTGTTCAGGGTCAAGCACTTCTAATAATGCTGAAGCTGGATCACCACGCATGTCTGATGACATTTTGTCGATCTCATCCAAAAGGAAAAGTGGGTTTTTCACTTCAACTTTAGACAGCTTTTGGATTAGTTTACCTGGTAATGAACCAATATAAGTACGACGGTGACCTCGGATCTCAGCTTCATCACGTACACCACCAAGAGCCATACGAGTGTATTTACGTCCTGTTGCTTTCGCAATAGATTGGCCTAATGAGGTTTTACCTACACCAGGAGGTCCAACTAAACAAAGGATAGGACCTTTTAGCTTACTTACTCGGCTTTGAACCGCTAAATATTCTAAAATGCGTTCTTTTACTCGCTCTAAGCCGTAGTGATCTGAATTTAAGATCTCTTCAGCCTTTGCTAAATCTTTCTTAACTTTAGAGCGCTTATACCAAGGAACACCAACCATGCAATCAATGTAGCTACGAACCACTGTTGCTTCCGCTGACATTGGAGACATCATTTTTAGCTTTTGCAGTTCTTGCTCTGCTTTTTCTTGTGCTTCTTTTGGCATTTTTGCATCTACAATTTTCTTTTGTAGTGCTTCAAATTCATCAGGAGCATCATCCAAATCGCCCAGTTCTTTCTGAATGGCTTTCATTTGCTCATTCAAATAGTACTCACGTTGGCTTTTTTCCATTTGCTTTTTAACGCGGCCACGAATACGTTTTTCGATTTGAAGTAAATCGATCTCCGATTCCATCATGCCCATTAAATACTCTAAGCGAGCAATCACATCAGTCAGCTCTAATACTTCTTGCTTATCTACCAATTTAAGAGGCATATGAGCAGCGATGGTATCAGCTAAACGTGCGGCGTCTTCAATTCCATTAAGCGAAGTTAATACTTCTGGTGGAATTTTTTTATTTAACTTGATGAAACCTTCAAATTGATTAATAGCAGAGCGCATAATCACTTCTTGCTCTGCATCATCAATAACTGGAGTCAGCAAGAATTCAGCATCGGCTGTAAAGAAATCAGCCTCAAGAAACTGGTGAATTTTTGCTCTTTGCTGACCTTCAACTAACACTTTCACTGTGCCGTCTGGTAGTTTTAATAACTGTAAAATCGTCGCAATTGTACCAACGCCGTGCAAGTCATCTAATTGTGGCTCTTCTTTTGCTGCTTCTTTTTGTGCCACAAGTAAAACTTGCTTATTTTGTTCCATTGCTGCTTCTAAGCAACGGATGGATTTTTCACGGCCTACGAATAATGGAATAACCATGTGGGGATATACCACAACATCGCGTAATGGTAGAACTGGTATCTCGATGCGCTCGGAACGCTCCAGGTTCATATTCTTCTCTCTTTCCGTCAGTATCTATTAGGAATAATATGGGGGCAAGTCGCTAAGATTCAATATAATTTTCATTAAAAAATAAAAAAGGAGGCCAATGCCTCCTTTTTATTCAACTAACTTGTCTTTTGCTATTCAGCAGAAATTGCTTTTGTTTCTGTGTTTTCAAAAATTAATAGTGGTTCTGATTCACCATTAATCACAGACTCATCGATTACTACCTTAGAAACGCCTTCTTTTGAAGGTAATTCATACATAGTTTCGAGTAATACTGCTTCTAGAATTGAACGAAGTCCACGAGCACCTGTTTTACGATCCATTGCTTTTTTAGCAATTGCTTTTAAAGCATCTTCACGGAATTCAAGCTCTGCACCTTCTAAATCAAATAATGCACCATATTGTTTTGTTAATGCATTTTTAGGTTGGCTTAAAATTTGAACCAACGCTTCTTCATCTAATTCAGTCAATGTTGTAGTTACAGGCAAGCGACCAATAAACTCAGGAATTAAACCAAATTTAACTAAATCTTCTGGTTCAATTTGTTTAAATAAATCACCAATGGTTGCTTCATTCTCTTTAGAACGAACATCAGCACCAAAACCAATACCTGTACCTGTTGCAACTCGCTGCTCAATTACTTTATCTAAGCCAGCAAAAGCACCACCACAAATAAATAGAATCTTAGATGTATCTACTTGTAGGAATTCTTGCTGTGGATGCTTACGACCACCTTGAGGTGGAACTGAAGCAATTGTGCCTTCAATCAATTTCAATAGCGCTTGCTGAACACCTTCACCAGACACATCACGTGTAATTGATGGGTTTTCAGACTTACGAGAAATCTTGTCAATTTCATCGATATATACAATGCCACGTTCTGCTTTAGCAGGATCGTAATCGCATTTTTGTAATAGCTTTTGAATGATGTTTTCAACATCTTCACCAACATAACCCGCTTCAGTTAATGTGGTTGCATCCGCCATAGTAAACGGTACATCCAAGAAACGAGCTAAAGTCTCAGCAAGTAATGTTTTACCACTACCCGTTGGGCCAATCAGAAGGATATTACTTTTACCAAGCTCTACCCCATCTTTTGTTGTATCGCCATTACGCAAACGCTTGTAGTGGTTGTATACCGCAACTGCCAGTACTTTTTTCGCATGCTCTTGACCAATTACATAGTCATCTAAGTGCTCACGAATATTACGTGGTGTTGGTAACTCTTCACTACTCTCTTTAGGAGACAGAGTATTATCTTTTAGCTCTTCGCGAATAATGTCGTTACATAAATCAACGCACTCATCACAAACATAAACAGATGGGCCTGCAATTAGTTTACGAACTTCATGCTGGCTTTTTCCGCAAAAAGAGCAATATAGTAACTTTCCACTATTTTCGTCTTTACGCTTGTCTGTCATTTGCTAACCTCTTAAACGTTGCCTTTATGCTGTAAGTTTATACTAACTTACCTTCTTTGCTGTAAACGTTACTGCTTTTTTATGAATTAGTCACGCTTATTTAACACAGCATCTACAAGACCGTATTTCACAGCATCATCTGCTGACATGAAATTATCACGATCTGTATCTTGTTCAATCACTTCCAAAGGCTGACCTGTGTGTTCTGCAAGCAACGTATTCAATTTCTTCTTAATCGTTAAGATTTCTTGAGCATGAATTTGAATATCAGACGCTTGGCCTTGGAAACCACCTAGTGGTTGGTGAATCATCACACGTGAATTTGGTAATACATAACGCTTACCAGGAGCACCACCTGCAAGTAAGAAGGCACCCATAGAACATGCTTGACCCATACATACTGTGCTCACGTTTGGTTTGATAAACTGCATTGTGTCGTAAATAGACATACCCGCAGTAACAGAACCACCTGGAGAGTTAATGTATAGGAAGATATCCTTATCAGGGTTCTCAGACTCAAGGAAAAGCAACTGTGCTACAACTAGGTTAGCCATGTGATCTTCAACTTGACCTGTTAAAAAGATAACACGCTCTTTTAACAGACGGGAATAAATATCATACGAACGCTCACCACGTGAAGTTTGCTCAACAACCATAGGAACAAGTGCATCCATAATAGAAGGCATTGCATTGTTTTCTTGATAGCTCATAACCGTATCCCTTATAAAATAAATGGTCCGAATGACGCTTCATTCGGACCATTATTAGCAGATCTTGTGAAACTAAGTCAACTAACTACTTAATTAATTTAGAAATTAAGCAGGTTGTTGATTCATTAGTTCGTTAAAGCCAAATGCTTTTTCAGAAACTTGTGCTTTAGCTAGGATAGCTTCAACCGCTTGTTCTTCTAGAGCAACATTACGCATGTTGTTCATCATTTGCTCGTTGCCTTCGTAGTAAGCAACAACTTCTGTTGGATCTTCGTATGCAGAAGCCATTTCGTTGATAAGCGCTTTTACTTTCTCATCATCAGCTTTTAGTTCTTCAGACTTGATAACTTCACCAAGAAGAAGACCAACAACTACGCGACGTTTAGCTTGCTCTTCAAATAGTTCACGTGGAAGCTCAGGAGCTGTGTCAGCGTTGCCACCGAAACGTTGAACTGCTTGTTGACGTAAAACTTGAACTTCTTGATCGATTAGAGCAGAAGGTACGTCAATGTTGTTTTGCTCAACTAGACCGTTGATTGCTTGCTCTTTGATCTTGTTCTTAACAGCTTGAGCTAGTTCACGCTCCATGTTCTTACGAACTTCAGCTTTAAGACCTTCAACACCACCTTCAGCGCCGAACTTAGCAACGAACTCGTCGTTTAGCTCAGGAAGCTCGCGAGCTTCAACTTTAACTACTTTGATAGCGAACTGTGCAGCTTTACCTTTTAGGTTTTCTGCGTGGTATTCTTCTGGGAAGTTAACATCGATAGTTAGTTCGTCACCAGCTTTCTTACCTTTGATGCCATCTTCAAAACCAGGGATCATACGACCTTGGCCCATTTCTAGAGGGAAGTTATCAGCTTTACCGCCTTCAAATTCTTCACCGTCGATAGAACCAACAAAGTTGATTGTAGCGCGAGTACCGTCTTCAGCAGCGATATCAGCGTCAGCCCAAGTAGATTGTTGCTTACGTAGAGTTTCTAGCATTTCTGCTACGTCTTCATCTTTAACTTCAACTTGTGGTTTTTCAACAACAACTTTGTCTAGACCTTGAAGAGCAACTTCTGGGTAAACTTCAAAAGAAGCAGAGAAAACTAGATCTTTACCTTCAGCGAATTCAACAGGTGTAAATGTTGGAGCGCCAGCTGGGTTGATTTTTTCTTTTACGATAGCTTCGATGAAGTGACGTTGCATAACTTCACCCATCACGTCATTGCGTACCGCTTGACCATACATTTTCGCAACCATCTTCATTGGCACTTTACCTTTACGGAAGCCATCGAAGCGACGATTTTTAGCGATATTACGAAGCTCTGCAGATACTGCATCTTCAATGTTTGCTGCTGGAACAGTGATAGTTAGAACGCGCTCTAGGCCTTCTTTAGTTTCAACGGTAACTTGCATGTTTATATAAACCTCAAAATCGACTCAGGTTCTCTGAGTTTGCGACAAAACAAAACGTGTCGCATCCTTGTGTTACGGGACTATAAAATAGACCGCAACCCCTATGATTCGTGATACCTCAGGGTACCTTCCTTTTATTTACTTTTATATCAAAAGCAAATACGTATTTTAGCAATCAAAATACGTCATTTAGCCAAGTGGCAAAATAAGACGCGATATTGTAGCGATCTGACGTTTCTATGTCGAGGCTCACTACACTTGTTGATAATCTTTAATGAGAAATTGGGGAATAAGTAGTACTTTTCAACCCTAATTAACGATTTTTTTCTTAAAATAACCGTTATTTATTAAAAATTTTGCTACTAACAATATCAGCCATCATTTCAATGTGTAATTCATCATCATTTAAACATGGGATAAAGGTGTATTTTTGACCACCTGACTCCATGAAAATCTCTTTACACTCTTCAGATAGCTCTTCTAATGTTTCCAAACAATCAGACGAAAATGCAGGACTGATAATATCTAATGATTTAATGCCTTTTGGCGCAAGCGTTTTTAATGTTTCAGAAGTATAAGGTTGTAACCACTCTTCACGTCCGAAACGAGATTGGTAACTCATACCAATTTGTTCAGAAGTTAACCCTAGCTCTTGCGCTAATAATTCTGTTGTCCTTTCGCAGTGCGTTGCATAAATATCGCCATTATCAACAAAGCGTTGTGGAATACCATGATATGAGCAAAGAACATAATCCCCCTTTCCATTCACTTCCCATGACTGACGAACAGAATGCGCAAGAGCTTTAATGTACAAAGGATGATCATGATAATTATGGATCATGGTGAAATTTGGTAATACAGCTGTCGTTTTATATTGTTTTGCAATTTGATCAAACACAGCAGCTGTCGTAGTACGAGAGTATTGTGGATACAAAGGCAAAATAATAATCTCTTCACAACCTTGTTCTTCTAATGACTCAATACCTGATTTAATTCTTGGTTCACCATAGGTCATCCCTAACGCGACAGGCATAGAAAGACGCGCTTCTAACGCTTTTACTTGTCGTTGTGAATACACTAATAATGGAGAGCCTTCCTCCATCCATACGCTCTCATATAACTTAGCAACTTTTGGTGCACGTATAGGAAGAATGACACCATGAAGCAACGGGCACCATATGAACCTATTCATATCCACCACTCGCTTATCATGTAAAAATTCTGATAAAAATTGTTTTACAGCAGCAGCTGTTGGTGCTGTTGGTGTACCAAGATTAACCAGCAACACCCCTGTCTTTTTATTACTCACTGTCATTACCTACTTATTTTCCATAAAAAAAGCGACCTATTAAGGCCGCTTCAATATAGCAATAAATTACTGACTACGTAAGATTACGCTAGTGCTTTTTCGATTTCAGCACTTACTTCAGCAACTAGCTTAGTACCATCAAATTTAAGGTACTTAGTGTTACCTGCTTCTGCTTCTTTGTTGTAGTAAGCAATAAGTGGTGCAGTTTGCTCATGGTAGATACCTAGGCGAGCAAGAACTGTTTCTGGCTTATCATCTTCACGGATAACAAGAGGTTCGCCAGTTTCGTCATCTTTACCTTCTTCTTTTGGTGGGTTGTACACTACGTGGTAAGTACGACCAGAAGGAAGGTGAGCACGACGACCAGACATGCGCTCAACGATTACTTCATCAGCAACGTCAAACTCAAGAACGTAATCGATAGATACACCGTTCTCTTTTAGGCCATCAGCTTGAGGAATTGTACGAGGGAAACCATCTAGTAGGAAACCTTTAGCGCAATCTTCTTGAGCAATACGCTCTTTAACAAGACCAAGAATGATCTCATCAGATACAAGTTGACCAGCATCAATTACAGATTTAGCTTGCTTACCAAGCTCAGTACCTGCTTTGATTGCAGCACGTAGCATGTCACCTGTAGAGATTTGTGGAATACCATATTTATCCATGATGAACTGAGCTTGAGTACCTTTACCCGCACCTGGTGCACCTAAAAGGATGATACGCATTGTTTTCCCCTTAAAAAATAATCTTGGAATTTATACCAAACCTTACAAATAAAAGTTACCTAACCTATATTTATAAACTTAGGTATAAGTTTTATTTCTAAAAAATAAGCCGTGAAGATACACGTAACTGTGAAAGCTATCAAGTTTGCAATTAAAAAAGCAAAAACTGACTCTTAAATTGTGTGTATTTTCACCATAAAAGACAATGAGACCTTAGTGTTATCTTTACTAAGGTCTCATCTTATTTAGCACAAATAATAATTATTTAGCTAGCAGTTGATTCATTGCACTTAAGAACTGCGACGGATCTTCTAAAGAGCCTCGTTCAGCAAGCATCGCTTGGCCAAGTAACATCTCAACCCAACGGCCAAATGCTTCTTCATCAGCTTCATCTGCCATTTGTTTTACTAAAGCATGATCTGGGTTAATTTCAAAAATGTACTTCACTTCAGGCGCAGCTTGACCTGCAGCTTCCAACAGTTTTGCCATCTGAGTACCCATTTCAAAATCATCAGTAACTACAACCGCCGGTGTTGTTGCTAATTTGAACGTGGTGCGAACTTCTTTAACTCGATCACCTAAGTATGACTTCGTACGCTCAACAACTGACTTGAACTCTTCTTCAGTTTCTTTGTGCTTTTCTTTTTCCGCTTCATCTTCAAACTTGCTTAAATCTAAGCCCGCTTTTGTAATTGATTGGAATTGCTTGCCGTCAAATTCGGTTAAGTAGCTCATTAACCACTCATCGATACGGTCATACATTAGAATAACTTCAATACCTTTTGCTTTAAATTGCTCTAGGTGTGGGCTGTTTTTCGCAGCAGCATAGCTGTCAGCAGTTAGATAGAAGATCTTGTCTTGTTCTTCTTTCATACGCTCAACATAACCAGCAAGACCTAAAGCTTGCTCTGAACTGTCTTTTTCTGTAGTTGCAAAGCGTAATAACCCAGCGATTTTTTCTTTATTAGCGAAATCTTCAGCTAAGCCTTCTTTTAAAACTTGGCCAAATTGTTTCCAGAAAGTCAGGTACTTTTCATCGTCTTTTTTCGCCATTTTCTCAAGCATACCAAGCACACGTTTTGTACATGCACTGCGTAATGATTGAGTCACTTTATTATCTTGAAGAATCTCACGCGATACGTTTAAAGGTAAATCATTTGAGTCAATTAATCCCTTAACAAAACGTAGGTACGTTGGCATAAATTGCTCAGCATCATCCATAATAAAGACACGTTGAACATATAATTTTAGACCACTTTTATGATCACGGTTCATCATATCAAATGGTGCTTTTGCCGGAATATATAGAAGGCTTGTGTAATCATTTTTACCTTCTACTTTGTTGTGACTCCAAGTTAATGGGTCAGCAAAATCATGAGAAACATGCTTATAGAACTCTTGGTATTCAGCATCTTCAATATCTGATTTACTACGAGTCCAAAGAGCTTGAGCTTTATTTACTTGTTCCCATTTACCTTCTTTATCTTTTCCTTCTTCGTCTTTTTCAACAGTCCAGATAGAGACAGGGATACCGATGTGATCAGAGTATTTACCAATCACTTCTTTTAAACGCCACTCATTTAGAAATTCTTTACCTTCTTCACGCATATGAAGAATGATATCCGTACCACGGCTTTCTTTTGTAATGTCTTCAATGGTGTAATCGCCCTCACCCTCTGAGTGCCATTGAACACCTTGATCTTTTTCAGAACCAGCAGCACGTGTACGAACCGTAACCGCATCAGCGACAATAAATGCAGAGTAAAAACCAACACCAAACTGCCCGATAAGTTGAGAGTCTTTACTTTGGTCTTCAGATAATTTAGAGAAGAAGTCAGCGGTTCCCGATTTTGCAATCGTACCTAAATGCTCAATCACATCTTCACGGCTCATACCAATACCATTATCTGAAATGGTTAATGTATTTGCAGCCTCGTTAAAAGATAATTTAACACCAAGATCGGCATTACCTTCATATAAGTCGCCATTTGATAGCGCTTTAAAACGTAACTTATCTGATGCATCAGAAGCATTTGAGATTAGTTCACGCAAAAAGATCTCTTTATTTGAATATAAAGAGTGAATCATTAAATGAAGTAACTGTTTTACTTCTGATTGAAATCCACGTGTTTCTTTATTAGCAGTTTGCTCACTCATCTAAAAACTCCAATATATAAGAGGTAACATTATTTACACTTACATATTGAAATAGGGTCATAAAACAACAATTCAAGGTAAAGATATGTAAAACAGGCAGATTTTTTGCTGTTTTTTTGCTTTTTTTATAGAACAAAAATGATTAATGATAAATTTTGACATAATATAGACATTCTAAAAGTGATACTCTTTATCATATCTAAGAACTGCCACTACTGAGTTAATAACCGATGAATACAGAAAATAACAAAATTATTATTGGCGACCGGTTTCTCTTCGATCCAAACGACAATAGTCTTATTGATACTCTAAATGATGATGAGATTATTCGCTTGGGTGGTAATGAAAGTCGAGTTTTAAGCCTGCTGATTCAAGAACCAGGGAAGGTTGTTAGCCGTCACGAACTACATGAGTATGTTTGGAGAGACCAAGGCTTTGAAGTTGATGATTCAAGTTTAACTCAAGCTATCTCTACATTAAGGAAGATGCTCCAAGATCCAACCAAGTTACCTGTTTATGTTAAAACAGTACCGAAACGTGGTTATCAATTTATTTCAACAGCCGTTGCTCAAGTCGATCCAGACCAGAAAATAGAAGCTGAAACTGAACACAATTTAGAAAATACTCCGTTAAGCGATTCTCTAAATACCGCTTCAGTATATCAAGATGATGCTCAAGAAGCACAATCTGTGGCACCGCAACAAAACGCAACAATAAATCAATCATCTACGGCTAATTCAGCACCACAAGCACATCTATCTCTTTTAGGTACAATAATGCTTATTATTGCTTTTGTTTTGCCTATTATTGCTTATGTCAATCATACGCCAAAATCAGATGCCTTTGTCCAAGTTGCTAATTATGATAATACGCCTGTTTTTGTTCCGGTTAACCACCCTAGCATCGAGCAGTGGAAACCTCTTATTGAACAATGTACAAATTTTTATAATTCAAAGCATACTGATTCATTAAAACCAATTGAAGTTATTGCCACGAGCGGTCAACCAAATCAAATTACATTAAATTATATACATAACGAAGAACACAGTGATCAAAGTATCAGTGTGCGCTTGCTAATTGATCAAAAAGGGGTGGATAAGGTATGTGGATAAACAAAGAGCAGTTACCTCTATTCAAACGTTTATTACCCTTAATCCTGCTAACTATTTCTATAATAGGAAGCTCATGGTTTTATTGGAAAAGCGACAGTAAAGTAGAACAGCTATTAATATCTAAAGAATGGCAAAGTATGAGCACTGTTCGAATAGACACTGACTATGAGGATATGGGCCCACTTAAGCGCGCTGATATTAAATCTAACGTGGTTTATTTACCAAATAAAACCTATTCAAAATCATCTACATTAACGATTTACAGTGGATTAGCTGATGAAGTCCACCCATTAACGATCAATGTAATGGAGACTGGTAACTGGGATTACAGTGGCGATTATTTACTTATTGACCCTACTGAATTTAAAGATGTTACAGCCAGTGACAATAAAAACTTTTCAGGTTCTCAGAAAAAGCTGATTATGCGAGTTTTCAGAATGGATGCTCAACAAAGTAAGCGAGTTGATGTTGTTAATGATAAAACATTATTGCTAACGAGCTTAAATTACGGCTCTGGCATTTTATTCTCACATTAACGATGATTTCAAACTAATAAAAAAGAAGCGATTATTACGCTTCTTTTTTTATATCTAAAAAATATAATTATTGAATATCAATCGAACGCAAAATATTACCTTCAAAATCACATACGCTTAACGTCTGTCCATCAAGTAATCCATAGCTTGCTTTTTCCCCTTCAATACGTGGGAACGTTGTTGAACCTGGATTAAAAATAATTTGCTCACCAACCCACTCAGCAACCGTAATATGCGTATGACCATGAGCGATAATATCGCCTTTTTTCAATGGTGGTCGCTTATCAGCATTATAAATATGGCCATGAGTTAAAAATAATTTTTGACCCGTTGGTAATAACACAATGTGATAATCAGACATGATAGGAAATGAAAGCAGCATCTGATCAACTTCACTGTCACAATTCCCTCTTACTGCAATGATAGAATCTGCATATTGATTTAATAATTCGGCAACCGCAAGTGGGTTGTGACCTTCAGGTAATGGGTTTCGTGGACCAAAATTAATTAAATCCCCAAGTAAAATGAGGTGATCTGCTTTTGAAGCTAGAAACGTATCAATAACACGCTGGGTTGCAGGTAAAGATCCATGCAGATCCGAAGCAAAAAATAGTTTCACGAAAGGTCCTTAAATATCGATATAATGCGAACACAAAGTATAAAGGAAATGTAAGCAAAGTTGCCAATCATTGAAGTCAATTTATACTTAGTTAGACAGATAACGAAAATATCTTGCAGGAGACGAGATGAAAATACTCATAACAGGTAGTACAGGATTAATAGGAAAACAATTACTTGACCACCTAAAAGGGCATCACTTAATCCTTCTTACTCGAAATATAAAAAAAGCCCAACTTTCTTTAAATCATCTTGCTTTACCACATGTAGAGTTTGTTTCTGACCTGTCAGCTTTTTCAAATTTTAATGATATTGATATTATTATTAATCTAGCAGGGGAACCCATTGCCGATAAAAAATGGACAAAAAAACAAAAGAAAAAAATCACTCAAAGTAGATGTGAGCTAACTCAACAGCTTTCTGAACTTTGTCTTGCCTCTTCAACCCCACCTAGTTGTTTTATTTCTGGATCAGCTATCGGCTATTACGGCAATCATGATAATAAGAACATAGACGAAAGCATGCAGGTATCCCTACCCGATTTTACTCATCAAGTATGTCGAGAATGGGAAAGCAAAGCACTCCAAGCTAAAAACGACAATACTCGAGTTTGCATACTGCGTACTGGCATTGTGTTATCTCAATCTGGTGGAGCACTAGGAAAAATGTTACTCCCGTATAAACTGGGTCTAGGCGGACCAATTGGTAACGGTAAACAATATATGTCATGGATACACATCGATGATATGGTTTCTGCTATCTTACACCTAGTTTTTGAAGAGCAAAGTCATGGTATTTATAACATCACGGCGCCCCACCCTGTAACCAACCGTGTATTTAGCCAAGCCTTAGCAGGAACGCTGCAGCGTCCACATTTTTTATTCACACCAAAATTATTAATTAAAACAATTTTGGGTGAATCCGCAGTATTACTTTTGGATAGTCAACGTATCAGACCGAAACGTTTAGTTGATGAAGGATTCAAATTTCGCTATTCGCGGATAGAATCAGCATTAAAACAACTTCTACAATAACCTCGCTCCTTTCCGCTTTAACCTATCATTCACTTCGAATAGACAATGTCATTGTTTATCCGAAGTGAGGATAAAAATAATCATTCGATAATCAATTCCAATTCCCACTCAATTAATTTAATTCGTACTCAAATTAATTATCAAAATACTTCTGTTAAGTTCATTTACATTCAATCTAACCAAAATATTCAATACGTTATTGAAAATATGCTACTGCTTATTAATAACACTTCCAAGCCACTAAGAATCAATGACTTACAATGAAATAATTCGCATTTATGCGACTCATTTATCAATAAAATGAATTTGATAAATTATTTTACAATATGGCAACTATTGATTATCAACCGCATTTTACTTATAGTACTAACCAATATTTTAATAAAGGATCTAAAACATGAATCCCATACTGGAAGTTAAGGGACTGTACAAAGTATTTGGAGAAGACACTGACCGTGCATTTTCAATGATTGATAAAGGCGCAAATAAAGATCAAGTGTTTGAGAAAACGGGATTAACAATTGGAGTTAATGATGTTTCTCTTAGTATTCAAGAAGGCGAAATTTTCGTAATAATGGGACTTTCTGGTTCTGGAAAATCCACATTAGTTCGTCTTCTCAATCGACTTA
The DNA here is from genome assembly GCF_009727955.1 of Aliivibrio fischeri. GTDB lineage: Bacteria > Pseudomonadota > Gammaproteobacteria > Enterobacterales > Vibrionaceae > Aliivibrio > Aliivibrio fischeri_A. The sequence goes on from NZ_WOBR01000004.1 coordinate 1,270,106, forward strand.
TCGAACCAACAAAAGGGAATGTGTTTCTCAGAGGAAAAGACATCGCCCACATTTCAGAAGAAGAACTTCGCCAAGTTCGCCGCAACAACATCTCCATGGTTTTTCAAAACTTCGCTCTAATGCCACACATGACCGTCATAGAAAATGCAGCTTTTGGTTTAGAACTAGCAGGAGTTGATACGGAAAAAAGAAAAGCAAGTGCGCTAGAAGCGCTAGATAGAGTTGGGCTTGGTGCCTATTCTGAATCTTATCCTGATGAACTATCTGGTGGTATGAAACAACGAGTTGGTCTTGCTAGAGCATTAGCTTGTGATCCAGATATTTTATTAATGGATGAAGCATTTTCTGCTCTTGATCCTTTAATCAGAACCGAAATGCAAGACGAACTCATTCGCTTACAAAATGATGATAAACGCACGATAGTTTTTATCTCTCATGATCTTGATGAAGCGATGAGGATCGGTGATCGCATTGCTATTATGCAAAATGGTGAAGTGGTTCAAGTAGGCACTCCAGATGATATCCTTAATAATCCAGCCAATGACTATGTTGAAGCATTTTTCAGAGGTGTAAATGTGGCTAGCGTTTTAACGGCTAAGGATATTGCACGAAAAAAACCTGCCGCTGTTTTTAAAAAATCAGAACATGATGGTCCAGCTTCAGCTCTTCAAATCTTAATTGATAATGATCGCGAGTATGGGATTATTGTCGATAAAAGCAACCACTACTCTGGCATCGTCTCTGTCGACTCTCTTCGCGAAGCTCATAATGACCATAATTCATTAATAAGTGCTCAATTGGCAAATGGCGTCACTCTTACACCTGAACAGCCAATTAATGATATTTTAGGTATTGTTGCTGACGTTCCTTATTCCGTTCCTGTCGTTGACAAAAACGGTAATTACTTTGGTGTTGTGACTAAATCACGACTTCTACAAACGTTAGATAAGGGATAAGTCATGTCAGCAAATCAAACAACAAATGATCCATGGTCACAAACTGAAACTCAATCAAACGATCCTTGGGGTCAAGCAAGCGAATCGGCATCTTCAAACGATTGGTTAACAACAGAAACAGTTGAAGCCAAGTCTTTTGATATTTTAAATCCATTTGAAGAAGCGGTTCTTCCTGTAGATACATGGGTTGAATCTGGATTAAATTGGTTAGTGGAGCATGGTCGCCCCCTATTTCAAGCAATACGTGTTCCTATCGACTTTATTTTAAGCTCTTTTGAAACTGCTCTTGTATCAACACCTGCGCCATTCATGTTGCTTATTTTATTTTTACTTGCGTGGCAATTTTCAAATCTAAAGCTTGGCGTATCCACTGCAATTTCACTGTTATTTATAGGACTTATCGGTGCTTGGTCACAAGCGATGACAACCCTTGCTCTGGTTATGACCTCCGTGTTTTTCTGTTTACTTATCGGACTCCCTATGGGGATCTGGTTAGCAAGAAGTCGCACTGCGGCCAAATTTATTAGACCTATCTTAGATGCAATGCAAACCACCCCTGCATTCGTTTATTTAGTTCCAATAGTTATGCTATTTGGTATTGGTAATGTTCCAGGTGTAGTGGTAACCATCATTTTTGCTCTACCTCCGGTTGTTCGTTTAACCATACTCGGTATTCAGCAAGTACCTACCGACCTTATTGAAGCTGGACACTCTTTTGGTGCGAATAAAAAACAGATGCTTTATCGAATCCAATTACCTCTCGCGCTGCCAACTATCATGGCTGGTGTAAACCAAACCTTAATGCTATCTCTGTCCATGGTTGTTATCGCATCTATGATTGCTGTCGGTGGTTTAGGACAAATGGTATTACGAGGCATTGGAAGGTTAGATATGGGACTGGCTGCTGTTGGCGGTCTGGGTATTGTTATCCTTGCCATTTTACTCGATAGAATCACTCAAGTATTAGGCGTAAACGCAGGTAATACCAAATTACGTTGGTATCAAATGGGACCTGTCGCCATCTTATTAAAAATATTTGCTCAAAAAAAAGAACCAAAACAAGAACTGAAACTTAAGGAGAAATAAGAATGATTAATTCATGGAAGAAAGCACTAACAGCCAGTATCGTGTCGACATTAGCTTTATCTACTAATGTTTGGGCTGAAAAGCTTCCAGGAGAAGGAGTTAGCGTTCAAGCTCTTCAATCAACAGTTGCTGAAGAAACATTTCAAACCTCGATTGTAAATCGCGCCCTTGAAGAACTAGGTTATGATGTACAACCAACAAAAGAAGTGGATTACAACGTTGCTTACACATCAATTGCCAAAGGCGATGCCACATTTCTTGCTGTTGGATGGTTCCCTCTTCATGCCGATAAATACACTATGTCTGGTGGAGATGAGAAATTCTACCGTCAAGGTCAATACGTAAGCGGTGCTGCTCAGGGTTACTTAATTGATAAAAAAACCGCAGAGAAATATGGCATCACAAACATTGGTCAATTAAAAGATCCAAAAATAGCCAAGTTGTTTGATGCCAACGGTGATGGCAAAGCAGACCTGACAGGCTGTAATCCTGGTTGGGGTTGTGAAATGGTAATAGAACATCAAATTGAAGCTTATCAACTTGAAGATACCGTCACGCATAACCAAGGTAACTACGCAGCAATTATTGCTGATACGATTTCACGTTATAAAAATGGCGAGCCAATTATCTACTATACATGGACACCTTACTGGGTAAGTGGCGTTCTTGTACCAAATAAAGACGTTGTCTGGTTAGAAGTACCTTTCTCTGCATTACCGGGTGAACGTAAAAATGTAGATACCACGTTATCAAATGGCAAAAACTACGGTTTTGAAATGAACTCTATGCGCATTATTGCGAATAAAGAATTTGCTGCACAAAACCCAGCCGCTGCAAAGTTATTTGAAATAATTAAGCTAAACATCAACGATGTAAGTGCGCAAAACATGATGATGAGTAAAGGTAAAAACAGCACTGCTGATATTGAATCTCATGTCAATGGTTGGATAAAAGCAAACCGTAATTTATTTGACTCTTGGATAAATGAAGCGAAAAAAGCAGCGATGTAATCCTTCGTCATACTCCAAAAAAAGCCAATAGTATTATTGGCTTTTTTATTTTATACGCAAAATCTCACACTCAAATTATCAATTCTATAACCCCTACTTTATACTGTTTTCTATTGTACTTATGTCAACGAAAATAAGGTCTATATACTTATTTGGTTTGCTAATAAACATTTATAGGGATTTATGAAGCGTTCTATATTTATAACTGGCTGCTCTACAGGTATCGGATATACCGCAGCTCACCAATTACAGCAACACGGCTTTGATGTTATCGCCTCATGTAGAAAAGAAGAAGATGTTATTCGACTTCAGAAGGAAGGACTCACTTGCTTACAACTCGATTATAATGACCCTAAGAGCGTCAGTGATGCAGTGCAAAAAATAAAAACACTAACTGATGGAAAATTATACGCTTTATTTAATAATGGGGCTTATGGACAGGCAGGCGCACTCGAAGATCTACCTCGTGATGCCTTAAAAGAACAGTTCGAAGCTAATTTCTTTGGTTGGCATCAGTTAGTAACAGAATTACTCCCTATAATGAGAGAACAAAATCAAGGACGTATCATTCAAAACAGCTCTGTTTTAGGTATTGTTGCCATGAAATACCGTGGAGCTTATAACGCATCAAAATTTGCTATTGAAGGTTGGACAGATACGTTACGTCTAGAACTATCAGATACAAACATTAAAGTCTGCTTAATTGAACCTGGGCCAATAGAAACCGAATTTCGTTCTAACGCATTGAAAGCATTTAATAAATGGATAGATGTAGAAAATAGCCCTCACAAGGAAAAATACCTTATCCAGCAACAAAGACTCGAAAAAGAAAAATCAGGTAGTGTGTTTGTTTTACCATCAACCGCCGTCATTTCCCCATTACTACACGCCTTAAATTCCACAAAACCAAAAGTAAGGTATCGGGTTACCTTTCCAACGTATTTATTTGCATTTCTTAAACGTATTTTACCAACAAAAATCCTCGATAAGATCTTAAATAAGAGTGATTAATGTAACTTTATACCGCCACCACTGTGTAATTTTTAATAAATACGAGAAAAAGATAAAAATGTAATATTAGTGTCATAAAGCAATCGTATATTTAATACTATCTGGTCGATTAGTGTTTTCGAGGGAAGTATGACACTAGGAAAAATTAACTGGATCTGTGTGAGTGTAGCGGTTGCGGTATTCATACTGATCTAATAGTAACCTTTGCTTGCAAACAAAAAGCCACAATATATTAATATCGTGGCTTTCTTGTTTTTTGTCTCCTTGAAAATAGCCCACTAACGCCATATATCTACTAAAAGAGATAATTCTGATTTTAGGACAAGATATGCAAGCAGAACATAGCGTTGAATTGAACGAACAAAATTTCCAGCAAATTATAGAAAGCTCAGTGCAAACCCCTGTGTTGATTCACTTCTGGGCGCCAATGAGCCAAGAAAGCCTTTCTGTAATACCTGCACTTCAACAGCTTGCCCAACAATACGGTGATGCTGTTACCCTTGCCCTACTTAATTGCCAAGAACAACAAGGCCTTGCTCAACAATTTGGTGTGCAAACATTACCTACTATTGCTTTATTTAAAAATGGTCAAGCCGTAGATGGTATGGGTGGTCCTCAAACAATTGAAGCCATCCAAGATATGTTAAGCAAACACTTACCTAGTCAAGAAGAGCTTCAATTAGGTCAAGCGTTTAAATTAGTTGAAGAAGGTGAATACCAAGCGGCACTTCCTATGTTGCTTGCTTTATTAGATCATTTTGGTGGCAATGGGCAGATCAAGCTTCATATCGCTCAATGCTATATTGAAACACAAGCTTATGAGCAAGCTGAAAGCGTCTTGTCTGAAATTTTAATGCAAGATCAAGACAGTAAATATAAAGAATTAGTTGCTAAGCTTGAACTGCATAAGCAAGCAGGTAATACACCTGAAATCCAAGCATTAGAAGAAAAACACAACGCAGATCCAACTAATACAGAAGTCGCATTAGAGCTTGCTATTCAATACAGCCAAGTGAATCGCCAAGAAGAGGCGTTAGAGATTCTAATGACGATATTAGTTAAAGATCTTAATGCTCAAGATGGTCAAGTAAAAAAAGCGATGATGGATATTCTATCCGCTCTGGGTCAAGGTAACCCTATTGCAGGTAAATTCCGCCGCCAACTCTATTCTCTACTTTACTAAGACATAAGCGATTATTATCTAAGTAGTTATTATTTAACCTGTTGTTATTTTTTCTCATGGCAACAGGTTAACCCTCGAATGATTGGACAGTCATTACTATCGTCACCAGGACACGTATCTGCTAGTTCTAATAATGTTTTCTTCATTCTCTCTAACTCTTCTATCTTAGCCTCTATTTCTGCAACTTTTTCTAATGTCTTGTGCTTAACATCCGCACTTCGTCTATTTGGATTATTCGATAAATTTAACAGCTCTTGACATTCATCTAAGCTAAATCCAACTAACCTTGAGCGACGGATAAGTAACAACTCATCCACTTGATGTTGTGAGTATTGACGATACCCATTTGCACCACGACTTGCTTCTTTGATTATTCCTTTCCCTTCATAAAAACGAATTGCTTTTGCTGTTAATCCGGTTAATTTCGCCACTTCACTGATATTCATTTATTTTATCTCATTTAATCTATTGACCTTCCATTAACTGTAAGGTTTATGATACTCAATATCAAGATAGGTTATCGAGGTTATTATGAGTCAAGAATTCAATCTGCCTTTAGCGGGGTTAAATTGCGGTCGGTGTATTGCAAAAATAGAAAAAGCCTTTGCAGACAATCCGCAAGTACAGCAATACTCGGTAACTAAAACGGATACGCAGCTAACTACTAGCCTTTCTTATCAAGAGATCGTTAAATTAATCACGGATCTGGGTTATTCCATCCCTAAAGCGCAACATATCACGCTTTATTTGTCTGGATTAAATTGTGGTAAATGCGTAAATAAAACCAAAGAAGCGTTAAGTGGTTTATCGCATTCCAGTATTACGTCTATTTCAACAACACTATTGAAATTAGAAACCACGTACTCGCAACAACACATTATCGACCTCATAGAGTCTATTGGTTTTCATGCAAGTTCCGTATCACCTGCATCTGATAATCAAGAACAACAAACGCCTCTATTTGATAACTCAAAAACAGACAATATCAGCCATTCATCTGAAAAAATGACACAATTAATATTGTCTGGAATGACGTGTGCGAGCTGCGTATCTTCTGTTGAAAAGATCATTGCACAAAATAAAAACGTACGCTCAGTAACGGTGAATCTTGCTGAACGTACCGCGCTCGTTCATGGCGATATTGATGTACCAACATTAATCAAAGACATTGAAGATGGCGGGTATGGAGCAGAGCTAAGCGTAAGTGAAGAGCAGCGCAGAGAACGACAAAAAGAGCAATTTCTAAAAACAACCGCTGAGCATAAAAGAAATACTATCCTATCACTAAGCATCGGCGCTCCGCTTATGTTATGGGGTGTTTTCGGTGGCAATATGCAAATATCAAATACTCACGACCAACTCGCTTGGGGAGTAATTGGGTTTATATGTTTAGGATTATTACTGACGGCTGGCCGACACTTTTTTGTGAACGCATGGAAAGCCTTTACTCACCACAGAGCAACGATGGATACTTTAGTTGCACTGGGTACAGGCTCTGCTTGGCTATATTCAATGGCACTGGTTCTTTTTCCTGAGTTTTTCCCAGAGCAAGCTCGTCATGTGTATTTTGAAGCAACAGCAATGATCTTAGGCTTAATTACACTAGGTAATCTCATTGAAACTAAAGCCAGAAACCGCACGTCAAATGCCATTGAAAAGCTGATCAACTTACAACCACAAACGGCCACCGTTATTATTGATGGCCAAGAGGTTACCTTGCCTGTCGCTCAAGTTATTGAAGGAATGGTAATTAAAATTAAACCCGGTGAAAAAATTCCCGTTGATGGAACAATCTTAAGTGGTGAGAGCTATCTTGATGAAGCTATGTTAACTGGAGAGCCAATACCGAGCTTAAAATCCTTAGGTAATGCCGTACATGCCGGTACCATCAATCAACAAGGAAGCTTTACCTTTAAAGCGACGAAAGTTGGTGAGCACACCATGCTCGCTCGTATTATTACCATGGTACGAAATGCACAAAGCAGTAAACCTAAATTAGCTAAATTAGCAGACAAAATATCGTCGATCTTTGTTCCGACCGTTATGATTATCGCGATTCTATCAGCGCTTATTTGGTATAACTTTGGTCCAGAACCGACATCAAGTTACATGTTAGTTGTCGCCACTACGGTTCTAATTATTGCTTGCCCTTGCGCTCTTGGATTAGCAACGCCGATGTCAGTAACGGTTGGGATTGGTAAAGCAGCTGAATTTGGAGCGTTAATTAAAGATGCAGACGTACTTCAAACAGCAAGCACCATCGATACGGTTGTTGTTGATAAAACAGGAACATTAACGGAAGGAAAACCAAGGGTAAGTAAAATAACCGCCGTCAACCAATACGATGAAAAAGAAGTAATTTCACTCGCAGCAGCAGTAGAAATTCATTCGGAGCATCCACTGGCTTTAGCGGTTGTGAATTATTTAAATGACAACCAGTGGGTACCTTTTACAAGTACAAACTTTGCTGCCGAACTGGGCCTAGGCGCATCAGCTAAAGTAAATGGTAATGTCATCTTTATTGGTAACCGCCGTTACCTTGCTAAGAACAACATACCAACTCCTGATATTTCTATTTCACCATCAGCAACACCTTTATATGTGGCTAATGAGCAAGAGTGTATCGGTGTTATTCAGGTCAGTGATGCTATTCGCTTAGATTCCAAAGCAGCCATCAAGCAATTTAACCAACTTGGCATTGATGTCGTCATGTTAACTGGTGATCGTAAAGAAACTGCTAAGCACGTAGCAAAGGAACTAGGGATCAATCAAATCATTGCAGATGTATTGCCTGATGGTAAAGCTCAAGCAATCCAAGAACTGCAAAAACAAGGCAAAAAAGTGGCTATGATTGGCGATGGTATTAATGATGCTCCAGCACTAGCACAAGCTGAAGTTGGAATCGCAATGGGCAATGGTAGCGATGTAGCAATTGAAAGCGCACACTTAACGTTAATGAATCATTCCCTATTAACCGCTGTTAATGCAATTAAACTATCTAAAGCAACCATGAAAAATATGAAACAAAATCTATTTGGTGCATTTATATACAATACCATTGGGATCCCTGTTGCGGCAGGCATTTTATTCCCATTTACTGGAATGCTACTAAGTCCAGTAGTTGCAGGAGCAGCAATGGCACTTTCATCTATAACGGTCGTCACCAATGCAAACCGGTTGCGACTTTTTACTCCCCAATCTCAACAAAAGTAACGGGTGGAACTCATGATTAATGTAATTGGTCTTTCTTTAATAGCCGCCATTATTTATTGGTTCTGGCTTTCACCTAATTCAAAGTAAATAGTGGAATATCACCATGAAAAACGTAAAAAAAATAGCTTTCACTTCTCTTATGTTAATGAGCTCATCTGCATTTGCAGCAACCGAAGTTACTTCTTACAAATCCCCTTACTGCGGTTGTTGTACAGAGTGGGAGCAGCACATGAAAGATAACGGTTATGACGTTAAAACTGAAAAGCATGAAGACATGAGTGCGATTAAGAAAAAACTAGGTGTTGATCCTCGTCTTACTTCTTGTCATACCGCTGTCATTGATGGTTATGTATTTGAAGGTCATATTCCAGCATCGGATATTAAAGAATTTCTTGCTGATCCTCGTGATTATAAAGGATTAGCAGTTCCAGGTATGCCAATGGGCTCTCCAGGTATGGAATATGGTGAGCAGAAAGATAAGTACCAAGTAGTAGCGTTTAAAGAAAATGGAAAATTAGCGCTATTTAATACGCATAACTAGGGACTAGGGAAATAATAAACGGTGTTGATTGATATCAATGCCGTTTTTATATCAATCGCAGTAAATAAGAATAAATAGTTACTTGAATGAATACAGGATCGACAAATGCAAAAAAGCCGCATCATTTCTGATGCGGCTTTCTTAAAAGTGGTCGGTGAAGAGGGATTCGAACCCCCGACCCTCTGGTCCCAAACCAGATGCGCTACCAAGCTGCGCTATTCACCGAGATGTTTAACAAAGACCATGTCCGTGTCAACGAGGGCTATAATACTGCTCAGGATTTTTTTGACAAGTGTTTTTTTCATTTTTCAATTTGTTCGGCTATTTATTCATCAAATTAATCGAATTCATAAATAAATCATCAAAATTTGCTTAGAATTCATCAATTACATCACTATAATCCAAATAAATATATGATCGCTCTAAGGATTATTTATGCCTCATACAGATGAATTTTCACTATTCCAAGAGATGATGGGAGATGTAAAACCCATTAAACAAGATATAGTAACACCACTAACCTCTCCCCATAAAGCAACAGAATCTCAATTAGCACGTAAAGAGGCAGCACAAGCATTATCAGAAACTGATCCAGATTTTCTGTCTTTAGATAATGCACCACTATTACAACCTGACGATATCATTGAGTTTAAACGTGATGGCGTTCAAGATGGTGTATATCGAAAAGTTCGTCTCGGTAAATATGAAATTCAAGCACGTTTAGACTTACATAAACGCACATTAAAACAAGCTAGAGATGAAGTGCTTCACTTTTTAAAACAATGCCAGAAAATGGATGTACGCTTTGCTGTGATCGTTCATGGTAAAGGTGCAAAATCCAACCCTCCCGCATTAGTTAAAAGTCATGTTGCTCAGTGGCTCCCACAAATAAAAGAGATAATGTGCGTACATTCAGCCAAAGCACAACATGGTGGTTCTGGAGCGGTATATATCCTATTAAGGAAAAGCGCTGAAAAGAAATTAGAGAACAGAGAAAAGCATCAAAAACGCAGTGCATAAAAAAAGCCTCCAAATATCTGGAGGCTTTTTATTAACCAGTAAACTTACTGTTATTTGTAAACAATTTCACCACGTGGAGCAAATTTGTTTACGTCGATTGGGCTGTTTGTTTCTAGGAAATCTTTCAACACTTCAGCATCAACGAAACCAGTATTTACATAACCTGGGTGATCTGAGATTTTTGGATAGCCATCACCGCCAGCAGCATTATAACTTGGTACTGTAAAACGGTATGTCTTATCTAAACGTAGTTGTTTACCACCAATAAAGACATTTGATACTTTCCCATTTTCAACAGTCATTTTAATGCCAGCAAATTGTGCATAGGCACCAGAATCAACAGGTTTAGTCGCAACAACATTCAGGTAATCTAACACTTCTTTACCTGTCATATCCGCGTAAGTTACGATATTGCCAAATGGTTGAACCGTTAATACATCTTTATAAGTTACATCACCCGCTTCAATTGAATCACGTACACCACCAGAGTTCATTACTGCAAAATCAGCTTTTGCACGAACCATATGTGATGTAGCAATCAAGCGACCTAAGTTAGTTTGTTCAAAACGAACAACATTACGATCACCTTCTAATTTGCCATTAGTTGAAGCAATCTTAACATTTAATTGACCTTGGCCTTTATCTTGGAATGGCTTCAAGAATGCAAGTAATTCTGCATCTTGTTCAATTTCATCTTCAATAAATACGCGTTGTTTTTTACCATCAATTTTCACTTTTTTCTTTAAGTTCACAGGAATAAGATCGTAGCTAACCATTTCTAATTCACCATTACGGAATTCAAAATCAGCCTTACCTACGTATTTACCCCATTCGTGAGCTTGAACAATCCAAGTACCATTTTGCTGATCTGGTTTACACTCATCACCCGGCTTAAAGTTTTTCTTAATTAAGTTAGGTCCTTCCATACATACAGGCTCTTGTGAGTGACCACCCACAATCATATCTAACTCGCCCATATCCAAAGAACGCGCTAATGCAACATCGCCCGGTGCATTAATACCACGCTCGCCATTTTCATAGTGACCCATATGAGTTACAGCAAAAATAAGATCTGGCTTTTCAGTTTCATTTAATTCAGCAATAACTTTCTTTGCTTCCAATTTAGGGTCACGGAATTCAAGACTACCGATATACTCAGGATTACCAATTTTTGCTGTATCTTCTGTCGTTAAGCCAACAACAGCGATTTTGATCCCTTGCTTTTCAAAGATTTCGTATGCTTGATACATACGCTCGCCAGTTTTCTTATCGTAGATATTGGCAGACAACATTGGAAACTCAGCCCAATCAATTTGCTTTTGTAGTACATCTAATGGATTATCAAATTCATGGTTACCCAGTGCAATTGCATCATAACCAATTTTGTTCATACCCTTGAAATCAGGTTCTGCATCTTGTAAATCCGATTCAGGAACACCTGTATTAATGTCACCACCAGATAAAAGAAGTACGCTGCCACCTTCTGCTTGAACTTCCGCTCGAATATCATCGATCAACGTTTTACGAGCAGCCATTCCATACTCACCGTATTTATTCTGCCAAAAACGACCATGGTTATCATTCGTGTGCAGTACTGTGATTTTATACGTTGTATCTTCTTGCCAAGCAGGCTCAGAGGTTGTTGCACAACCAGCTAGTGTTGTTACTAATGCAGCAGCAATCGCCGCTTTTAGAGAAAGACGTTCCATCATGTTTCACCATTATTCAAAGGGGGATAAATTATGGCCAAATTAAGAATTTTCTTTCTTACTGGCCAAATAACCTGACCAAGTTTAAAAGAATTACGTCATACACTCACATTGATCTCATAAATATGTCTATTAGATCACTAAAAATTACTGATCATTATGTAAAAAAAGATAAATAGCACAAGGATTTAACATACGCTGAGCGCGCAATCGTTTACCTTTCAGGTTAGTGCTTACTTATCAAACTATGTTTGTTCTCATTTTTTATATAAAAAACTAAAACTTGAAATATTCACCATTAAAATTACCTATAAATGAGTAAAGTTATTTCAGTTCACCCCGATAACATAACTGAAGATTATAATAAAACAGATAAATCAAAGCTATTTAATATTAATGGATTACTTTTAATAAGATTAGGCAAAATCATGAAATTAAAACATAAGTTAATCGGGGCCAGTTTACTTGCTGTCATCATTACTGCTTCAGCTCTTACTTGGTTGGCTTCTAACCAACTGTTTGAGCAGACACGCAATGGTGTCTATTCACGAGCAGAAAGCGTAACATCTGCTGCAACAACCGGTATATCAAACTGGATATCATTAAAAGCAGAAATTGCACATGCCTTTAATGATTACAGCCAAGAAGAAGATATTGTTTCATTTTTACAAATAAGCCGTAAAGCTGGCGGATTTGATGATATTTTCTTTGGAACACCACAAGGCGAAATGTACCGCTCTCACCCTGAGAGAAATCGTGCAGATTACGATCCTCGTCAACGACCTTGGTATCAAGAGGCTCAACGCGAAAATAAGCAGATCATCACGTCCTCTTACCAAGATGCTATCACTCAGTCTCTACTTGTGACTATCGCCGAACCTGTTTATAAAAATGGACAATTTTTAGGTGTTGTTGGTGCAGATGTTCTTATTGATCAGTTAATCAATGATGTGATCAGTTTAGATGCAGGCAAAGATACCATTACGATGCTAATTGATAGCGACGGTACATTCCTGGCTCACCCAAATAAAGCGCTAATTAAAAAAGAAGTGAATCGCTATTTCAGCGATATGAGTGCCCAAAGTATTCAAGATTCAATCAGCGCAAACCGTATTGAAGTTGCTAATATTAACGGCAGCGAAAAACTGGTTTATTTTGCTAAAGTACCAAATACTAATTGGACGTTTGCTGTTGAAATGACTAAAGAAACAGAAGAAGCGGCTCACAGTGCCCTACTTCGTGAAATCATTTTATTAAGCATTGTGTTAACGGTTATTGTTGCTATTGGTGTAACTACATTAGTTAATCTATTATTTAGAGATTTAATCCGAGTATCAGACGCACTAGCAGAAATATCATCTGGTGAAGGCGATTTAACTCAACGTCTAGAACCTCATAGCGATGACGAAGTAGGTCAACTTGCCATTAACTTTAATACCTTTGTTGGTAACATGCATTCAATGGTATGTCGTTTACGTGATATTTCAGTAACACTAGCAAACCAAGCGAACTCTACGGCAGAGGGAGCGGAAGAACGTAATGTTCGTATCCAGCATCAAATGGATGAAATCAATATGGTGGCAACTGCGATTAATGAAATGGCAGCAGCGACACAAGAAATTGCAGGTAATGCTGATAATACAGCTCAAACAGCTGAAGAAACCGTGACAGCATCAAATCATGGTGCAGAGCAAGTGAGCCAAAGCCAACACTCTATCGACAACCTTGCAAAAGAAGTCGAAACAGCAACTGGCGTCATTGAAGAACTTCACCATAATGCTCAGAACATCAATACGATTCTTTCAACAATCCAAAACATTGCTGAACAAACCAACTTGCTTGCATTAAATGCGGCTATTGAAGCAGCTCGAGCGGGTGAGCAAGGTCGTGGTTTTGCAGTAGTTGCTGATGAAGTCAGAATTCTAAGCCAACGAACTCATGCTTCTACCCAAGAAATTCAGCAAATGATAGAAACGCTGCAAGGAACAACTCAAAAAGCAGTTGGTATCATGGAAGACAGTCAGAACCTTGCAAATACAAGTGTAGAAGATGCACAATCTGCTTCAGCAAGCTTATTGCAAATCACCAACTCAGTGACTCAAATAAGTGATATGGCGGCTCAAATTGCAGCTGCGGCGGAAGAGCAATCATCGGTGACGGAAGAAATCACACGTAATACTGAAGCGGTTCGTGATGTTTCAAACGAACTAACAGAAGAAACAAAACAATCTGTCATTCAGGCGTCTGAACTCTCTGAACTGTCAAATGAATTAAAACAAGAAATCGACCGATTTAAACTGTAAATTCATTAAACATATCCCCAAATTAAAGACAGAACGTGAATTCACATTCTGTCTTTTTTTTTCAGAAAGTCAGAATAAAACCAACAAAAAAGAAAATAATTCTGTTAGATATTGTAAAAAAACTACACACATTACTCACGTGCTACATACAACCACTTGATTTAATAACAAAAAGTGATATTACCACCTTAGAACTACCCCTTTCGAGTAGTTTTATTTCGTAATTGATCCACATCATATCTACATATTCGTTCATAATTCATCATATCTATATATCAAAAATAATAGGATTTCTTATGAACAAGATGAAGTTAGTCATCATCGGTAATGGCATGGTTGGTCATCGCTATATCGAAGATTTAGTCGATAAAACTGACGTTCAAAACATGGACATCACCGTGTTTTGTGAAGAACCTCGAATCGCATACGATCGTGTTCACCTTTCGTCCTACTTCTCTCATCATACTGCTGATGAGCTTTCTCTTGTTAAAGAAGGCTTCTACGAAAAACACGGCATCAATGTATTATTAGGTGAACGTGCAATTAACGTGAACCGTGAAAACCGCATTGTCTACTCAAGCACAGGCCGTGAAATTCAATACGATAAGTTAATCCTTGCAACGGGTTCTTACCCATTTGTCCCACCAATTAAAGGTAATGAAAGCAAAGACTGCTTTGTTTACCGTACCATTGAAGATCTAAAATCAATTGAAGCAACCGCTAAGAAAAGTAAAAGTGGCGTTGTTATTGGTGGCGGTCTTCTTGGTCTTGAAGCCGCTGGCGCACTTAAAGCATTAGGTGTAACCACTCACGTTGTTGAATTTGCTCCTGTATTAATGGCTGAGCAACTTGATCAACAAGGTGGCCTGCAACTTCGTAATAAAATTGAACGTATGGGCGTCCAAGTTCATACCAGCAAAAATACACTAGAAATTGCACCTGAAGGCACAGAAGCGCGCAACGTAATGCGCTTTGCTGATGGTACAGAGCTTGAAACCGATTTCATTGTTTTCTCTGCAGGTATTCGCCCTCAAGATAAACTGGCTCGCCAAATGGGCTTAGGTATTGCTCCTCGTGGCGGTATCGAAATCAACAACAACTGCCAAACAACAGATAAAAACATTTACGCAATTGGCGAATGTGCATCTTGGAATCAAACTTTCTATGGTCTTGTTGCACCAGGTTACAAAATGGCAACGGTTGCCGTTGATCATTTAGTTGGTAACGAAAGTGAGTTTGAAGGCGCTGATATGAGCGCAAAATTAAAACTTCTAGGCGTTAAAGTTGGCTCAATTGGTGATGCTAATGGCCGTACTCCTGGCTGTAAAAGCTACGTTTATCAAAACGAAGAAGAAGAAATCTATAAACGCATTATTGTTTCTGAAGATGGCAAAAAGCTACTCGGTGCTGTAATGGTAGGTGATACATCGGATTATGGTGATTTACTTCAACTAAAACTGAATGATATCGATTTACCTGAACACCCAGACCTTTTGATCTTACCCGCACACGCTGGTGCTGAAAAACCCTCTTTAGGTGCTGATTCATTACCTGAAAGTGCCGTAATTTGTTCATGTTTTGATGTAACAAAAGGGAAGATTGCTCAAGCGGTTGCCGATGGCAATCACACAATGGCAGAAATTAAGGCGGCTACTGGAGCGGGTACTGGCTGTGGGGGTTGTATCCCTCTAGTAACGTCTGTTCTTAATGCAGAGCTAGCAAAATCAGGTATTGAAGTAAAAAATGATATCTGTGAACACTTTGCTTACTCTCGCCAAGAACTGTTCCACCTTATCCGTATTGAAGAGATCAAAACTTTTGATGAGCTATTAGAGAAGTACGGGAAAGGATACGGTTGTGAAGTGTGTAAACCAGCCGTTGGTTCCATCTTAGCATCATGCTGGGGCGAGCACATTCTAAAACCTGAGTTGGTTAAGCTGCATGATACTAATGATAACTTCTTAGGCAACATGCAAAAAGATGGCACTTATTCTGTTATCCCTCGTATGGCAGGTGGTGAAGTAACGCCTCAAGCTCTAAGCGTTCTTGCTGATGTGGCAGCAGAATATAATCTGTATACAAAAATCACTGGTGCTCAACGTATTGGTTTATTTGGTGCTCAAAAAGACGATTTGCCAGCTATCTGGAAAAAACTGATTGCCGCTGGATACGAAACTGGTCAAGCGTATGCAAAAGCCCTTCGTATGGCTAAAACGTGTGTTGGCTCAACGTGGTGTCGCTACGGTGTCCAAGACTCTGTTGGTCTTGGTGTAATGATTGAGAATCGTTATAAAGGCATTCGTACCCCTCATAAAATGAAGTTTGGTGTATCTGGCTGTACTCGTGAATGTGCAGAAGCTCAAGGTAAAGATTTAGGTATTATTGCTACCGATGCTGGCTGGAATATGTACGTATGTGGTAACGGTGGTATGAAGCCCCGTCATGCAGATTTACTGGCTACCGACCTAGACCAAGAGACATTAATTAAATACATCGACCGTTTCATGATGTTCTACATTCGTACGGCTGCACCACTGCAACGTACTTCAGTGTGGATGGAAAACCTTGAAGGTGGCGTTGATTATTTACGTGAAGTTATTGTTGATAACAAACTGGGTATCAATGATCAGTTAGAACTAGATGTTGCAAAACTGGTTAATGAATTCTCATGTGAATGGACAGATACCATCAATGATGAATCTCAATTAAAACGTTTTGCTCATTTCATCAATAGTGATGAGCGTGATGACAATGTGATTTTTGTTTCAGATGGTCGTGAACAACACCGCCCTGCAACATACACAGAGAAAAACCCAAATGCGAAAGGCGATATTCTGCATGTCGCTCTAACTGATGCAACAGTGGAGAAATAATCATGGCTGCTAAATTTCAAAAAATCTGCCAACTCGATGACATCATCCCAGGCACTGGTGTTTGCGCTCTTGTAAATGGTGAACAAGTTGCTGTATTTCGTCCAAGAGAAAATGACGAAATATTCGCTATTAGTAATCGTGACCCATTTGCTCATTCAAACGTACTTTCTCGAGGTTTAACTGGCGAGCATCAAGGTGAACTTTGGGTAGCAAGTCCATTAAAGAAACAGCACTTTAATTTAGTGACTGGAGCATGTATGGAAGATGAACGTTTTAACGTAAAGACATACAAGGTTCGTGTAACTAACGGACATATCGAAATCTCTGCATAAGAAGATTTGATAGTTCAAGGGTTTTAGTCACCTATTTATTGCTCATAAAACAGCGACTAGAGCCCTTTCCTATCCAATTTTAATTTTAACTTTTAGTAAGGGACTTCTATGTCTTATAACAAACCCTCTGAATTCGTCCAAACTATGATCGATGTTGGCGAAGCAAAGATTAAAACTAGCTCTCGTGATCTTATTTTACGTGGAACAATGGCCGGTATTATTCTCTCTCTAGCTGTTGTTGTTGCAATCACGACTATTGTTCAAACGGGTGTTGGTATTGTTGGTGCTCTTGTCTTCCCTGTTGGTTTTTGTATTTTAAGTTTAATGGGCTATGACCTTGTTACTGGTGTATTTGGTCTTGCTCCTCTTGCTAAATTTGAAAATCGTAAAGGTGTTTCTTGGGGGCGTGTTTTCCGTTGTTGGGGTCTTGTTGGTCTTGGTAACCTAATTGGTTCTTTAATTGTCGCCGCTCTTATCGCACTATCATTAACAATGAATTTCAGCGTAGAGCCAAACGCAGTTGGTCAAAAATTCATGGCAGTTGCTACTGCACGTACTGTTGGTTTTGAAAATCTAGGTATGGATGGTTGGATCACCTGTTTTGTACGCGGTATTTTATGTAACCTAATGGTATGTCTAGGTGTCATTGGTAATATGACAGCTCGCTCTGTTGCTGGAAAAATTGCAGCAATGTGGTTACCTATCTTTATCTTCTTCGCACTTGTATTTGAGCATGCTGTGGTAAATATGTTCCTATTCCCACTAGGTATGATGCTTGGTGCAGACTTTGGTATCACTACGTGGTTAAGCTACAACTTAATCCCAACTATTTTAGGTAACATTGTTGGTGGTCTTCTATTTACATGTATTCCTCTGTACCTAACACATGTAAAAACAGCACCATCACTAGACGCTTAAGCATCTCTTTCCGTTTAGATTAGTTATAACTCATGCGATTAAAATCACTCTTAATAATTGATTAAGGGTGATTTTTTTTATCGACTCTTACATACTAAGGTGATTACACCTTATTCTGGAATTCCATTATGCCAAGTATTCAAGCTCAATCTGAGCCGAAAAAACAAAACGGACTTGTTTCTCTTGTTGGCGCAGGTCCTGGTGATCCCGAACTATTAACCATGAAAGGTTATCGCCTAATTAAAGAAGCGGATGTCGTCGTTTATGATCGTCTAGTATCAAAAGAGATCTTAGCACTTGCAAATGAAAATGCTGAGATGATTTATGTTGGAAAAAAATTGGATTTCCACTTTGTTCCCCAAGATAAAATCAATCAAATCTTAGTTGATAAAGCACAAGAAGGTAAACATGTGGTTCGCCTTAAAGGTGGCGATTCATTTATCTTTGGACGTGGCGGTGAAGAGCTTGAAACGTTAGCTGAAAATGGGGTTCACTTTGAAGTTATACCAGGGATCACGGCCGCAGCGGGTGCAACCTCATACGCAGGTATCCCATTAACTCATCGAGATCATGCACAGAGTGTTCAATTTATCACGGCTCATGTACAAAAAAATGGCGCTGAAATTGAATGGGATGCGTTAGTTCGTTCAAATAACACTTTAGTATTTTATATGGGGTTAAAACAATCTCCCCATATATCTGAACAGCTAATAAAACATGGATTAGCTGCAGATACACCGTGTGCCATTATCGAACGAGGCACAACAAAGAAACAAAAAGTGTTTACAGGTAATATTTCAGAACTTGCACAATTAGCAAAAAAAGCAATCAGTCCATCGCTAATCGTAGTAGGTACCGTAACAACGCTTCATCATAAATTAGATTGGTTTAAACCAAACGAATAATTTTTTACCATTCATATAATAAAAAAGCCCAAGAAAGTATTCTCTCTTGGGCTTTTTTATTTATTCTTTAGAACTCGATTATTTAATATCGATGTGCTCAAAGCCTTTAATTAAATCATCTAGTGATTTCATTTGCTTCAAGAAAGGTTCTAATTGATCTAATGGCAATGCAGAAGGACCATCACATAATGCTTTATCTGGATTTGGATGCGCTTCAATAAATAGACCAGCAATACCTGTTGCTAGACCAGCTTTTGCTAGCTCAACAGTTTGTGAACGACGGCCACCAGATGCTTTACCACTTGGATCGCGATTCTGTAGTGAATGCGTCACATCAAAGATAATTGGACTGCCGTTTGATGCTTTTTTCATTACACCAAAACCAAGCATATCAACAACTAGATTGTCATAGCCCATGCAAGAACCACGTTCACAAAGAATGATATTTTCATTACCACACTCAGAGAACTTATCAATGATATTACCCACTTGGTCTGGGCTCATGAACTGTGGTTTTTTCACATTAATTACAGCACCTGTTTTTGCCATCGCTTCAACAAGGTCAGTCTGACGCGCTAAAAATGCAGGTAATTGAATCACATCCACCACATCTGCAACAGGTTGAGCTTGAGCTTCTGTATGAATATCAGTAATGATTTTCACACCGAACGTATCTTTTAGCTCTTGGAAAATTTTCAAACCTTCTTCCATACCAGGACCACGGTATGAATGAACAGATGAACGGTTTGCTTTATCAAAAGACGCTTTAAATACGTATGGGATACCTAATCTATCTGTTACTTCTACGTATTTCTCACAGATTTGCATTGCAAGATCACGAGATTCTAATACGTTCATACCGGCAAATAAGGTAAACGGCTTATCATTCGCTACATCAATATTGCCAATTTTTACTGTTTTTTGATTTTGCATTATCTTCACTCTTAATGGAGAACGGTAGGGTGTTGTTCAAGTAGTAATTGAACTTGCTCTTTCATCAGCAAAACCGATGGGTCATTTGGGCACTGTTCAATAAAATATTCTAAATCATTTTTCGCAGCATCATTACAATGCAATTGTTGATAGATTAATCCTCTATCACGAATTTCAAACGGATCATCTGGCACCATGGTCAGTGCTAAATCACTGCATTTTAGTGCAAATGAAAAATTCTTTTCGCGAATACAAGCGGTTTTAATAACAGCAAGTAATCGACCAAGTAGAGTGGAATTATCCACCTTTTCCAAATGTGATGGCTGAATTGTAGCTAATGGGCCACCGTAGCCTATTAACCATGCCGTCATCAAGTGCTGACTTAAATATTGCCCATCAAACGGATTAAAATATTGTGGATTCTTATGCGGCCATTCTATTTGCAATACGAGTTGTGTAGGGAAATTAATCGCACTAACTGGAAAACCCATGTATCGGCATAAATACAAAAACACAGCACCTAAGGTGACAGGAATGCCTTTTTTTTCTTTGAGTACATGTTCAATAAATGCATTCTCAGAATTAAAATAAGTATTCACGTCTCCGCAATAACCCCATTCAACATAAAACAATTGAATAAGACGCTCTAAGCGTAGTTCATCATTTGGCTCATGAACAAGCACTTGCTCAGCTTCTTGGCACATCTGCTGTAATTTATGTTTAGCCCAATGTATTTCAGTATCAGGGTTTATCGCTAAATTAAGCTCTAATGCTCCTTCAGCTAAAGTGCGTTCATCTAAATTTTCATCACACAGTTGGAACATAATTACCCCAAGAACGTTGGTACTTTTGTTACCGCAATTTTAGCAGCAACCATTAACCAACCCATTGCACCTAAAAATGCAAAGGTCTTAAAGACTTTGTTTTTACCATTATTTAAAGTAACCACGCCTAAAGCAAGGTAAACCATAATACAGGTGATTTTTTCTGTTAACCAAGGTGCAGATGACGTAAATGGAATGAATCCAGTAATAAAAATAAGCCAAATACCACTAAGTAGCATTGCTGAATCAACAACGTGAGGAACACGCTTAAAGAAGCCATTATTACGAATGTCAGAATTTGCCATCATCAAACAATAACGAACGACAAAAAACAATACGCTACAAGCGACTAATAATAAGTGTATGTGTTTAACTGCGGTATACATGAATTATCCTTTATTCTAGTTATCGACTACCCATTGACCTAAAGTAACTCGGTCATTGCCAGCATAATCTTGCTCTGTTTTCACATTAATATAACCATGCTCTTCAAAAAAGTGACGTAATTGTTCACCTTGTTCAAAACCATGCTCCATCATTAACCAACCGCCATTTAATAAATACTCTCGGCCGTGTTGCATAATGTGAATTAAATCTGAAAAACCATTTTGCTCTGCAACCAAAGCGGTTTGCGGTTCAAAACGAACATCCCCTTCAGATAAATGAGGATCATTACCATCAATATAAGGGGGATTACTTACAATAATGTCGAACTTATCACTCAAAGAAATAGGTTCAAACCAACTGCCTTGTCTAAATTCAACATTATTAATGTGATTTATTTTCGCATTCCCTTTTGCTAACTCAACCGCATCGTCTTGATAATCGACACCTATCACATTAAGAGTAGGCATTTCAGAAGCAATGGCCAACGCAATGGCTCCTGTTCCTGTTCCTAAATCCAAAATGGATTGCGCATTAGGTGTTAAATGATCTAATGCCACTTCAACCAGACGTTCGGTATCAGGTCTTGGGATTAATGTTGTTGGCGATACCTTAAGTGGTAATGACCAAAATTCACGATACCCCACAATATAAGCAATCGGTTCACCAGTAAGACGACGCTCTAGTAACGCATTAAAATTACCCAGCTCTTCATCTGATACTATTTTCTCAGGCCAAGTTAATAGATAACTTCTTGGCTTATCTAACACATGACAAAGAAGAACAGCAGCATCAACTTGAGGAGAATCACTCCCCTCAAGTATCAGAGATTGAATTGAGCGCTTTAATAACGCTTCAATAGACAAACTCATTAGTTTTGTTCAGCCAATGCAGCTAATTGGTCAGCTTGGTACTCAAGAACAACTGGCTCAATTAGACAGCCTAAATCACCTTCCATCACTTCATTTAAACGGTAAACCGTTAAGTTAATGCGGTGATCCGATACACGACCTTGTGGGTAGTTATAAGTACGGATTCGGTCTGAACGATCACCAGAACCTAATAGGTTGCGACGCGTATCTGAAACAGCAGCAGCACGGCGCGCTTCTTCTGCTTGAATAATACGAGCAGCAAGAACAGACATCGCTTTTGCTTTGTTTTTATGCTGTGAACGTTCATCCTGACACTCAACAACCGTACCGGTTGGTAAGTGAGTAATACGGATTGCAGAATCCGTGGTGTTAACGTGCTGGCCGCCCGCGCCAGATGCACGGAAAGTATCAATTTTTAAATCTGCCGCTTTAATTTCAGGAAGATCCGCTTCTGGGATTTCTGCCATTACAGCAACCGTACATGCCGATGTGTGTACACGACCTTGAGATTCAGTTTCTGGTACACGTTGCACACGGTGACCGCCTGATTCAAATTTAAGTACACCGTATGCACCTTCACCGCTCACTTTTGCGATCATTTCCTTATAACCACCGTGTTCTGCTTCGTTTGAGCTCATTACTTCAACACGCCAGCCTTTTTTCTCAGCAAAACGTGAATACATACGGAATAAGTTACCAGCAAAAATGCCCGCTTCATCACCACCTGCACCAGCACGAATTTCTAAGAAACAATTACGCTCATCATTTGGATCTTTTGGAAGAAGAAGAACTTGAAGCTCATCCGTTAAACGTTCAATAGCTTCTTTAGCATCTTTAATTTCTTCTTGTGCCATCTCTCGCATTTCTTCATCATCTTCTTGCGCCATTTCTTGGGCTGCAACAAGATCTTCTTGAGCTTGCTCATAAGCTTGGAAGCATTGTGTCACTTCTTCTAGCTGTGAGTATTCACGAGATAAAGCACGAAACTTATTTTGGTCTCCGATAACATCAGGATCGCCTAATAAATGCTGAACTTCTTCATAACGCTCAACCAGCGTCTCTAATTTTACTCGAATGGATGCTTTCATAATAATATTTGTTCTTTTTGTTGGTAGCGAACGCTACGCTTAGTTGTCTAGACCAATAGTGGTTCGGATTACTGTTAACTTTTCAGTTTCACCGTTTTTTGCAGCTTGCTGCATCGCCAATGTTGGTGCATGAATGAGTTTATTGGTTAACTTATTACTGAGTTCAGCCAATACTTTTTCTGGATTTTGCCCTGAAGCAAGTGCTTGCATACTTTTTTGCAATAGCTCAATTCGCATCGCTTCTGAATTTTCACGATACTGACGGATACTATTTACCGCTTGACGAGAACGAATCCACGTCATGAATTCTGCGCTCTCTTCACTGACAATTGCTTCAGCTTGTATCGCTTCTATTTTTCGTTGTTCTATATTGTGATCAATAATAGATTGAAGATCATCAACTGAATATAAATACGCATCATTTAATTCTGCGACCTCACCCTCAATATCTCGAGGAACAGCAATATCAACGAACAACATTGGTTGGTGTTTACGTAATTTCAACGCACTTTCAACCATCCCCTTGCCAATAATAGGCAAAGGACTTGCAGTAGAACTAATAATGATGTCGGCTTTAGGAAGATGCTCAGGGATCTCAGGAAGACTGATGACTTCAGCATTAAATTGTTCAGCTAACCCCATCGCACGTTCGCGTGTTCGGTTAGCGACTATTAATTTTTTACAGCCAGAATCATCTAAATGTTTTGCGACAAGCTCAATAGTTTCACCCGCCCCAACTAAAAGTACGGTCGAGTCAGATAAAGATTCAAAAATTTGACGAGCTAATGTACATGCAGCATAAGCAACAGAAACGGCATTGCCACCAATATTGGTTTCAGTACGAACTCGTTTTGCTACCGAGAAGTCTTGTTGAAATAATTTTTCAATTGTTCCTTCAACCGCATTATGCTCTCGTGCATCAGCAAAGGCTTTTTTTACTTGCCCTAAAATTTGTGGTTCACCTAAAACCAACGAATCCAAACCACAAGAAACACGCATAAGATGTTTTACTGCTGCTTGCTCTTCATGGATATAAATACTGGGCATTAAGGTTTCTAGTGCGACATGATGAAATTCAGCAAGCCAATTAATCACATAACCGCTGCTAATACCGTGTTTAACTTCGCAATAGATTTCCGTTCGATTACAGGTCGATAAGATTACGCCACTTTGAATTGCATCGCTGTTTTTTAATTCATCTAACGCTTTTGTCAATTTTTCCGGAGAAAATGCAACTTTCTCACGTAAATCAACAGAGGCTGACGTATGATTAATTCCAATAACAAGCAATGACATTCGGCAAACGGACCAATAATAAAAATAACAAGGGCGGATTTTACTTGATGCGACCCAATTTTAAAAGGCATCAGGGCTTTTGTGTAAGAAATTAGTGATATTCAAATACTATTTGGCTCCAAATTCGCCATTAATTTGCTACAATTGCTGCATTACTTCAGATTTAAAGATGAGATTATCAAGAATGTTTCCTCGCTTTGTATGTTCCCCTTTTACTATTCTCATATTCACGCTTTTTCTTAACGCCTGTTCAACGACCCCTTTAACTCCTCAACAATCGACAGATTGGGACAAGCATCAAGCAAAGCTCGAACAAATAACACAATATAAAGTAACAGGAAAAATTGGATATCAAGCACCAAACCAACGCCATAGTTTAAATTTCCAGTGGATTCAGAAACCAGAACAAAGTCAATTATTGCTCACTTCATTTCTTGGCCAAACCGTAATGAAACTAACAATGACAGAGCAAATGACAACAATCGAAACTGGCGATGGACAAAAATTTGAAGGCCGAGATCCGGGGAGATTAATGTATAGCTTAAGTGGCATTAGCATGCCTATCGGGTACTTACAGGATTGGATTAAAGGATTACCAACCGCCGCAGATAATTTCCAACTCAATGAGCTTAATACTGTAGAACACTTATCAAAACAAATCGGTCAAACCAATTGGCATTTACGCTACAACAGTTATATCGAAAAAGATAACTTACTTCTTCCTAATTCAATGAAACTTACGCAACAAGACACCACCATTAAAATCATTGCTTCAAATTGGATAATTTCTCAATGATCACCAAAACAACACGCTGGCCATCTCCAGCCAAATTAAACCTGTTTCTTTATATCAATGGCCAACAAGATAATGGCTATCATGAGCTTCAAACTTTATTTCAATTTATTGATTTATGTGATTACCTCACCATTACAGCCAATCAATCAGGTCAAATAACCCTTTCTCCAGACATTCCAGGAGTAAAAACAGAAGATAACCTGATATGGAAAGCAGCAACGCTATTACAGCAGCACAGTCAATGTGAATTGGGTGCTCATATCGAAATAGAAAAGATTTTACCTATGGGGGGAGGCATCGGTGGTGGTTCATCTAATGCCGCAACCGTACTCGTCGCTCTTAATTTTTTATGGCAGCTCAATTTAAGTAACGATACTTTAGCAGCACTAGGAGTAAAACTAGGGGCTGATGTGCCTATTTTTGTGCATGGATTTGCCGCTTTTGCAGAAGGTATTGGTGAAAAACTGCAACCAGCCACCCCTAAAGAGTTATGGTACGTTTTAATCAAACCAGAAGTCAGTATCGCAACCGTCGATGTTTTCACTCATCCTGACTTGGTTAGAAATACACCAAAACAGCCACTTAACGCACTTTTAGAGGCTACATACGTAAACGATTGCGAAAAAATTGTCAGAAGTGTGTATCCAGAGGTTGATTACCAACTTTCATGGCTGTTAGAATATGCGCCATCGAGATTAACAGGAACAGGCGCTTGTGTTTTTGCTGAATTTAACAGCGAAAAAGAAGCACAAGAGGTTTATTCTTTAATCCCCGATAATGCAACCGGATTTATCGCCCGAGGTATGAATACTTCGCCACTCAACCGAACATTGGAAGAGTATAAATCATTATGCAAAATATAAAATTCTCACAATTTGGACGCAACCCTGAGGTTTCCACCGTGCCTGACATGAAGCTATTTGCTGGTAATGCAACTCCTGAACTAGCCCAACGTATCGCTGATCGACTATATATTTCACTTGGTGACGCTACTGTAGATCGTTTTTCTGACGGCGAAGTAGCCGTTCAAATTAACGAGAATGTACGTGGTAGTGATGTTTTCATCATTCAATCGACTTGTGCTCCTACTAATGACAACATTATGGAATTAGTAGTGATGATTGATGCACTTCGTCGTGCTTCTGCTGGCCGTATTACTGCGGTAATTCCATACTTTGGTTACGCTCGTCAAGATCGTCGTGTACGTTCTGCTCGTGTACCAATCACTGCAAAAGTTATTGCTGATATGCTTTCAAACGTTGGTGTTGACCGCGTTTTAACTATCGACCTTCACGCTGAACAAATTCAAGGTTTCTTCGACGTACCAGTAGACAACATCTTCGGTACTCCAGTACTGCTTGATGACATGCGTACTCGTGGTTTGGAAAACCCTGTAGTTGTTTCTCCTGATCTAGGCGGTGTTGTTCGTGCTCGTGCAACAGCAAAAGCATTAGGTGATGTAGATATCGCTATCGTTGATAAGCGTCGTCCACGTGCTAACGTTTCTGAAGTAATGAACCTAATTGGTGATGTTGACGGTCGTGATTGTGTAATCGTTGATGACATGATCGATACTGGTGGTACATTATGTAAAGCTGCTGAAGCGCTTAAAGAGCGTGGCGCAAAACGTGTATTTGCATACGCAACTCACGCAGTATTCTCTGGTAGTGCACCACAAAACATTGCAAATTCAGTTCTTGACCAAGTTATCGTAACTGACTCAATTACTCTTTCTAAAGAAATGGCAGCAACAGGTAAAGTAACTGAACTTAGCCTTTCTCGCATGCTAGCTGAAGCGATTCGTCGTATCAGCAATGAAGAGTCTATCTCTGCAATGTTTGATCACTAATCAAACAGAAATCTATTCAAACGCCCTGCCTTTGCGGGGCGTTTTTGTATTTGGAATTCTTGTGGTAATATGGCGCGCCTTTTTAATGGTGCATACTAATATCATTAATTGTATTTAGCTCTCATACGCTCTAAACAAGTTCATTAATCATATTAGTATCCAAGATAAGAGAGATAATTCTTTGAGTAATCAGATCAAACTTCTCGTTGGACTAGCAAACCCTGGTCTTGAGTATAAAAGAACTCGCCATAATGCTGGTGCATGGGTTGTTGAAGAACTCGCTCGAGTTCATAATGTTTCTATGCGAGAAGAAGCTAAATTCTTCGGCTTAACTGGTAGGATCCAAAGTAATGGTGACGATCTTCGATTGTTGATCCCAACCACTTTCATGAATCTATCAGGTAAAGCTATCGCTGCGATGGCAAAGTTCTATCAGATCAAACCAGAAGAAATTCTTGTTGCTCATGATGAACTGGATCTCCCTCCTGGTGTTGCTAAATTTAAAAAAGGTGGTGGGCACGGTGGCCATAACGGTTTACGTGACACCATTAGTAAATTAGCGAATACGAAAGAGTTTTACCGACTTCGTATTGGCATTGGTCATCCTGGCCATAAAGATAAAGTTGCCGGTTTTGTTTTAGGTAAAGCGCCAGCTAAAGAGCAAGAATTAATCGATGCTGCAGTAGATGAATCTACACGCTGCCTTGATATCCTTCTCAAAGATGGATTAAGCAAAGCACAAAATCGTTTACACACATTCAAAGCTGAATAACACAGATAAGGTTTACATCATGGGTTTTAAATGCGGAATCGTTGGTCTTCCAAACGTTGGTAAATCAACACTATTTAACGCACTAACAAAAGCAGGAATCGAAGCAGCAAACTTCCCTTTCTGTACAATTGAACCAAACACAGGTGTGGTTCCTGTTCCTGATCTACGTTTAGATGCATTAGCAAAAATCGTAAAACCAGAACGTATTCTTCCTACTACAATGGAATTCGTTGATATCGCTGGTTTAGTGGCAGGCGCATCTAAAGGTGAAGGTCTAGGTAACAAATTCCTAGCAAACATCCGTGAAACAGATGCAATTGGTCATGTTGTTCGTTGTTTTGAAAATGAAAACATCATTCACGTTGCTGGTAAGATTTCACCAATTGAAGATATTGAAATCATCAACCTTGAACTTGCTCTTGCTGATTTAGATTCGTGTGAACGTGCAATGCAACGTAATGCGAAAAAAGCAAAAGGCGGAGACAAAGACGCGAAGTTTGAAATTTCTGTACTTGAGAAACTGCTTCCAGTATTAACTGAAGGTGGTATGGCTCGCACTGTTGAGCTAACTAAAGAAGAAGCGGCAGCTATTGGTTACCTAAACTTCCTAACGTTAAAACCAACAATGTACATTGCGAACGTAAGCGAAGATGGCTTCGAAGATAACCCATTCCTAGATATGGTTCGTGAATACGCAGAAAAAGAAAACAACGTAGTTGTTCCTGTTTGTGCTGCTATTGAATCTGAGCTTTCTGAACTTGACGATGAAGATCGTGAAGAATTCCTTGCTGATATGGGTATCGAAGAACCAGGTCTAAACCGCGTAATCCGCTCTGGTTATGAACTGCTTACTCTTCAAACTTACTTCACTGCTGGTGTTAAAGAAGTTCGTGCATGGACTATCCCTGTAGGAGCTACAGCACCACAAGCAGCTGGTAAGATCCATACTGACTTTGAAAAAGGCTTTATCCGTGCTGAAGTTATTGGTTACGACAACTTCATCGAGTTCAACGGTGAGAGTGGAGCTAAAGAAGCAGGTAAATGGCGCCTAGAAGGTAAAGAATATATCGTTAAAGATGGTGATGTTGTTCATTTCCGCTTCAACGTATAATTAAATAAGGCCAGCAAATTTGCTGGCCTTTTTATTACTTGCTAATAATTCAACCACTTAAGATTACTTTTCAACCAGTCCTCTGTTATTTTTCTTCCCCCCTTTTTATCTCTTATATACTGAGTTTTATTCATTTATGCTCATATTTGCATATAAAAAGCACGGTTTGATTAAATTCCGTTCGAACAAACAAAGAATTACTGTTTTTTTCAAAAAAGTGTTGACGCATAAGCCTTAGATACGCATAATGCGCTCCGTCCTCACCGCTAAGGCGAAAGAGAGACAAGCAAGAAATGCAAGACAATTTGGCTACTTAGCTCAGCTGGTTAGAGCACATCACTCATAATGATGGGGTCACAGGTTCAAATCCCGTAGTAGCCACCATACAATTTTTAATTGATTATCCAATTGTCGATTAAAATAAAATTTCTACTTAACGTATTAACGTTAAAATAGTAGAATGCGGACGTGGCGGAATTGGTAGACGCACCAGATTTAGGTTCTGGCGCCGCAAGGTGTGAGAGTTCAAGTCTCTCCGTCCGCACCATTATTTAGATTCGTAAGAATCTCGTTGGGATATCGCCAAGCGGTAAGGCAGCGGCTTTTGATGCCGCCATTCCCTGGTTCAAATCCAGGTATCCCAGCCACTTTAAAACATAATTGATTCATTTCGATTATGGAAACGTGTTATTGGATCACCAATCTCTAATTTCACTATAAAATTTGTGCGGTCGTGGCGGAATTGGTAGACGCACCAGATTTAGGTTCTGGCGCCGCGAGGTGTGAGAGTTCAAGTCTCTCCGACCGCACCATTATTTAGGTTCGTAAGAATCTCGTTGGGATATCGCCAAGCGGTAAGGCAGCGGCTTTTGATGCCGCCATTCCCTGGTTCAAATCCAGGTATCCCAGCCACTTTTAAAAAGCTCATCATTAATTTGATGGGCTTTTTTTTTCGTCTGTAAGATTCTATTTTCATCTATTCATACCAATCAGGATAATTAGTTAATCAGATACAAAAAAGGTGACCAATTAATGATCACCTTCTGCGTTTCCAGTTCTTTCCTACTTGTCCCTAATATTTTCTATAACCCTAACGCATACTTCAGTGCTTGGATCTTTAATGGACCAGCTGATTCTGCAGCTCTTAATCCAATATTACGTAATAATTTAACCGGAGGCAGTGTATTGCTAAATAAGGTATAAAAAACGTCCATACTGGTTTGCATTAGTAAATTATCTGTTCGTCTTCTGCTTTCATATCTTGATGGCGCTTTATCACTCTCTACGCCATTTTTTTCGACTTCTTCTAAAAAGACATTCACATCTTTAAAACCTAAATTAACCCCCTGCCCTGCTAGCGGATTAATGGTATGTGCCGCATCACCAAGTAACACACACCGATGGTTTACATATTGTTGAGCATGCCTGCGTGTAAGAGGAAAAGCTCCAAAACGTTCAACTTTAAAACCACCAAGTTCTGCAGGAAAGTGTCGCTTGATTTGTTCTTCTAATTGAGTATTGCTCATTGCCGTTAATTGTTTAATGCGTGTAGGCGAGTCATACCAAACTAATGAACCTTTATTTCCAGATAATGGTAAAAATGATCTTGGCCCTGACGGTGTAAACCATTGCCATGTAATGTCTTGCTGTGCTTGCTCGGTTTCAATATTAATCAACATACAATGTTGACGATAATCCCAAGCGGTTATTCCTATTTTTGCTTGTTGACGAACATAAGAGTTAGCGCCATCAGCTCCAATCACCCATTTTGCTTTTAATACGGAATTATCACTTAGAGTTAATTCATTGTATTCTTGATGAAAAGTGATTGTATTAATGTTTATTGGAGTAAGTACATTTAAGTTACTGTACTGAGAAAATTCATTCCAAAGACCTAATTGGATTAATCGGTTTTCAACAATAAAGCCAAGTTGTTCCATATTAAGAGCATCTGAATGAAAACGCGTCCTACATTCAGGATGTTCCCACGTTTCTAATCGCTTATAGGGACAAACTCTTGTCTCGCTTATAAATTTCCAAGCCCCTAAAGAATCTAATAAGTCGACTGATGATTGTGAAATAGCCGAAACTCGAATATCCATAGGTTGTGCTTCGTCGTAAACCGCAGGTTCTCTTGCTTCAAGCAAAACAACTGAGTGACCTAATTTAGCCAAACCAACCGCAGTTGCAGCACCAACCATGCCACCACCGACTACGGCATAATCATATTCTTTTATCATCCATCGACCTTATTGAATCAATTATTTTCCCTTATTCTAGCCTGATTTATCAGTAATCGAAATCACTCACTGCATGTCCTTATAATTTTCATGGTCTACTACACCTAGTCACAGCCCTTGGAAAGCAGTACAATACGCGCCCTATCCGTTTTGATCGAGCTTGTCTCTCAAAACTGTACCGAATTTTAGTAATACAAAACGAGTGAAAAGTTACATGACTAAGAAACTGCTGATCAAAACCTGGGGCTGTCAGATGAACGAATACGATTCATCTAAAATGGCCGACCTTTTAGGTGCCGCAAATGGTTATGAATTAACAGAAGAACCAACAGAAGCTGACGTTCTACTATTAAATACCTGCTCTATTCGTGAAAAAGCACAAGAGAAAGTGTTTCACCAATTAGGCCGCTGGAAAAACCTAAAAGATAAAAAACCAGATCTAGTGATCGGTGTTGGTGGTTGTGTTGCAACTCAAGAAGGTGATCATATTCGCCAACGCGCTCCATACGTTGACGTAATCTTTGGTCCACAAACTTTACACCGTTTACCTGAAATGATCCGTCAATCTCAATCAAATGAAAAACCAGTAATGGATATTTCATTCCCAGAGATCGAAAAGTTCGATAACCTTCCTGAACCAAAAGCAGAAGGTGCAACAGCGTTCGTTTCTATTATGGAAGGGTGTTCTAAGTACTGTACTTACTGTGTTGTTCCATACACTCGTGGTGAAGAAGTAAGCCGTCCTCTTGATGACGTATTATTTGAAATCGCACAACTTGCAGAACAAGGCGTTCGTGAAGTAAACCTATTAGGCCAAAACGTTAACGCGTACCGTGGTCCAATGCACGACGGTGATATCTGCACATTTGCTGAATTATTACGTATGGTTGCATCTATCGATGGTATCGACCGTTTACGCTTTACAACAAGCCACCCATTAGAGTTTGGTGATGACATCATCGCTGTATACGAAGATACGCCAGAGCTAGTAAGTTTCTTACACTTACCTGTTCAAAGTGGTTCTGATCGTATTTTAACCATGATGAAGCGCCCTCACACAGCGATTGAATACAAATCAATCATTCGTAAATTACGTAAGGCTCGTCCTGATATTCAAATCAGTTCTGACTTTATTGTTGGCTTCCCAGGTGAAACGGCGAAAGACTTCCAAGATACAATGAAACTGATTAAAGATGTTGATTTCGACATGAGCTTTAGTTTCATCTTCTCTGCGCGTCCAGGAACACCTGCTGCTGATTATCCATGTGATATCCCTGAGCAAGAGAAGAAAGATCGTTTAGCTGAACTGCAACAGCAAGTAAACAGCCAAGCAATGCGCTACTCTCGTTTAATGCTAGACACAGAGCAACGTGTATTAGTTGAAGGCCCATCGAAGAAAAACCTGATGGAGCTTCGAGCTCGTACTGAAAACAACCGTGTTGTAAACTTTGAAGGTTCAGCGGATCTTATTGGTCAATTTGTTGATGTTAAAATCACAGATGTATTTGCGAACTCACTTCGTGGTGAACTAGTTCGTACAGAAAAAGACATGGGTTTACGTGTTGTTATGACTCCAGCTGAAATGATGGAAAAAACACGTCGTGAAGATGATCTAGGTGTGGGTACTTTTACGCCATAGTGTGATCTCTTTAATAAAATCAAAGACAAATAAAGATGATTGAGGTTACTCAGTCATCTTTTTTCTTTTATAGTCTTGAGAAAATACCTTATTTACCCAATAAATACGATATAGATATCTTACTAGTTACTTTATGCGAGGCGACATTGAGCATTAAAACAACCAAATTAGAGTTGACCTTAGAGCCAGCAGACAACCATCGTTTATCTAGCCTTTGTGGGCCTTTTGATGACAACATCAAGCACCTTGAACGTCGTTTAGGTGTAGAGATTAACTATAGAGGCAACCTATTTACTGTGGTTGGTAAACCTCATACCGTTTCAGCTACTATTGATATTCTCAAAGATCTATACGTCGATACTGCTCCTGTAAAAAATCAATACCCGGATATTGAACCAGAACAAATCCATTTAGCGGTAAAAGAATCCGGTGTTTTAGAACAGGCAAAAGAAGACATTTCAACTATTCCTTATGGAAAAGAAGTCTTTATTAAAACCAAAAAAGGGTTAATAAAGCCAAGAACTGAAAACCAAGCGCAATACGTAACCAACATGGTAACTCACGATATTACCTTTGGTATTGGCCCAGCAGGTACAGGAAAGACCTACCTTGCGGTTGCTGCAGCGGTTGATGCTTTAGAGCGCCAAGAAGTTCGTCGTATCCTACTTACTCGTCCAGCTGTTGAAGCGGGTGAAAAATTAGGCTTTTTACCAGGCGACCTTAGCCAAAAGGTTGACCCGTATTTACGTCCTCTTTATGATGCGCTATTTGAAATGCTTGGCTTTGAGCGTGTTGAGAAACTGATTGAACGCAACGTGATTGAAGTAGCCCCACTTGCTTATATGCGTGGTAGAACGCTTAACGATGCTTTTATCATTCTTGATGAAAGCCAAAATACCACAGTAGAACAAATGAAAATGTTCTTAACTCGTATTGGGTTTAACTCACGAGCAGTCATCACTGGCGATGTAACTCAAATTGACTTACCTCGTGGTGCTAAATCAGGTTTGCGTCATGCTATTGAAGTGCTTTCTGAAGTTGAAGAAATCAGCTTTAACTTCTTTATTGCTGATGACGTTGTTCGTCACCCTGTCGTAGCTCGAATTGTGAACGCTTATGAAAAATGGGAAGCAAAAGATCAAAAAGAGCGTAAACTAGAGGAAATACGCAGAAAGCAGGAGCGTGATGCTCGTATGGCTGAAGCAGAAAATAATCAGTAACAAAATCAGGTGAACAATGAGTATTGAACTCGATCTACAAATTGCATGTGAAAATGAAAACGGCTTACCATCAGAAAAAGATCTGATGACATGGTTAAATGCGGTTATTCCACAATTTCAACCACAAGCTGAATTAACCATTCGTATTGTAGACGAAAAAGAAAGTCATCAATTAAATCACGAGTATCGTGGTAAAGATAAGCCAACTAATGTACTTTCATTTCCGTTTGAAGCACCTCCTGGTATTGAACTCGATTTACTTGGTGATTTAATCATCTGTCGCCAAGTTGTTGAGAAAGAAGCTGTTGAGCAAAATAAGCCATTATTAGCACATTGGGCTCATATGGTTGTACATGGCAGTCTTCATCTGCTAGGTTATGACCATATCGAAGATGATGAAGCTGAAGAGATGGAATCACTCGAAACAGAATTAATGCAAGGTATGGGATTTGAAGACCCATATATTGCTGAGAAATAACAACGGAATAACCCGTAGTTACTAATGTGCGCTATCCACATTGATAGCATTTACTTTAAAAGAAGCCATGAACGACGAAAATTCACAGAATACAGAAGGTCCGAGTAGAAAGTCCTTCTTAGGACGCCTTTCACAATTATTCCAAGGAGAGCCTAAAGATCGCCAAGAGTTGGTTGATGTATTTAGAGACTCTGAAGAGAATGAAGTTATCGACCATGACACTCGAGATATGCTTGAAGGTGTTATGGAAATAGCAGAAATGAGAGTAAGGGACATTATGTTACCTCGCTCTCAAATGGTTACGGTCGAGAAAACTCAAGACCTTGAATCACTGATAGCAACCATCATTGAAGCGTCTCACTCACGCTACCCAGTGATCAGTGAAGATAAAGACCATGTTGAAGGTATACTCCTTGCGAAGGACTTACTAAGATACTTAGGCTCTGACTGTGAAGCCTTTGAAATAGAGCAAGTCATTAGACCTGCTGTTGTAGTTCCAGAAAGCAAACGTGTTGATAAACTTTTAAAAGAGTTTAGAGAAGAGCGTTACCACATGGCCATCGTTGTCGATGAGTTTGGTGGAGTTTCTGGTCTAGTTACCATTGAAGATATCTTAGAAGAAATCGTTGGTGACATTGAAGATGAATTTGATGACGAAGAAGAAAAAGACATTCGTCAGTTAAGCAAACACACATTCTCTGTGAAAGCATTAACTGAAATCGAAGACTTTAATGAAGCGTTCTCAACCAACTTCAGCGACGAAGAAATTGATACTGTAGGTGGTCTTGTATTAACTGGGTTTGGTCATTTACCTGAAAGTGGTGAAACGATTGAAATCTCAGGATTTACATTCAAAGTTACAGCTGCGGATAACCGTCGAATTATTCAACTTCAAGTGACGATTCCTGATAAAGAATCTGAAAACAAAGATCTTGAAGAAGAATAACAAAATCAGCCACTGATATTTCAGTGGCTGAACTTTATCTAGATTATACAGACTAACTCTTTTTCGCTACTTACCATCTATTTGAGTTATAGCCGATGCCTTTACTTTCTCATTACCTTATTCGTCTTCTTGTTGCTCTACTATCAGGTGCAAGTGCAACCCTCGCTTTTGCTCCCTACTCCTTATGGCCTTTTGCTTTTATTGCGCCTTTAACCCTTTTATTATTAATGCATAAGCAAACAACAAAAAAAGCCACTTGGTTAGGTTTTGTTTGGGGTTTAGGTTACTTTGGTGCAGGCGTGAGTTGGGTTCATGTCAGTATCGATAATTTTGGTGGAATGCCTGTTGCTGCCAGTTTATTTTTAATGATAGGACTCATCAGTTATCTGTCATTATATCCAATGCTATTCTCATTTCTTTTACAGCGCTTTTTTAGCAATCACAACATCACAAAGTACTTACTTGCCGCACCTGCTCTTTGGATTATCACCGATTGGCTTCGTGGTTGGGTATTTACTGGCTTTCCATGGTTATGGCTAGGTTACAGCCAAATCGATAGCCCATTGTCTGCTTGGGGACCAATATTTGGTGTTGAAGGCATTACTATAATGATCCTTCTATCTGTTGGTACTATTGCGTACAGTTTCCTTGAAAAGAAATGGGCTTTATTGCTTATTCCCGCAGTAATTTTAGCGACATCTTTTGCTGTAAAACCTTTTGATTGGGTTGCGCCCCAACCTGATAAAGCAACTAAAGTGGCGTTAATTCAGGGGAATATTAATCAAGCGATTAAATGGCTACCGAGTGAGCGTTGGCCAACGATCATGAAATATATGGATTTAACGCGTAAAAACTGGGATGCCGATGTCATTGTATGGCCTGAAGCCGCTATTCCAGCATTAGAAGTAGAAATCCCTAGTTTTCTTCGCAACTTAGATAGTGCTGCATCAATGAATAACAGCACAGTCATCACTGGAATTGTGGGTCAAAGCCCTACCGGTAATTTCTACAATAATATCATTTCATTAGGCGTTAACGGCACTAATGGCTACGATTACGGACAACAACCAAGATACAGCAAACACCATTTACTTCCATTTGGTGAATTCGTTCCTTTTGAAAACTTATTACGTCCAATTGCACCACTATTTAATCTACCTATGTCATCATTTAGCCGAGGTGATTATATTCAACCAAATATGGAAGCGAGTGGTACTCATTTAGCCCCTGCATTGTGCTATGAGATCGTTTATGGCGAACAAGTGAGAGAAAATATCACACCACAAACCGATTATATTTTAACCCTGTCTAATGATGCATGGTTTGGTACTTCTATTGGTCCATTACAACACATGGAAATGGCTCAAATGCGAGCGTTAGAAATAGGAAAACCAGTAATTCGCTCAACCAATAACGGGGTTACAGCAATTACTGACCATAAAGGACATATAACAAAACAAATACCACAATTCACTACTGCAGTATTACGTGGAGAAGTCATTCCAACCACGGGGACGACACCTTATCGCTACTGGGGATCGATACCTCTATATTTCCTAGTTGGTTTATCTTTACTTATTGCTTGGCGTAAACGAAAAGACAATATGTAATTTCATACGGTCTGTATCTCTTTTTATTTTGATATACAGACCTTTTAACCAATAGCCTTTTTAAACTAAGGTTTTAAAGAAACTCTTGTAAATTCATCATGTTGACAGTGAGTACACGGCTCTATGATTTGAGCGTGGTTAAATTGCTCACGATGTCCGCACTTTTCACAGACTAAAATACCTAAACCGATAACCTCTCCTGTCTGATATACCCCTTGATGCTCCAAATCATCAAAAACCTCTTTCCATTCAACTTGCGTTCTATCGGTTATTTCCAATAAACCATGCCAGATCGAATCCGCAATTAATCGGTAGAAAGGCGAATCGGGGAATGTGCTTTTACTCTCTTCATAACTTTGAGCAAATTCTTTAATGTCACGTTTAACGTAAGTGGAAATGAGCGCAAGCTCATCTTTGGTCATATCAGAAGCCGCATCCACCACTTCCTCTGAAGATTTAGCCCAATGTTCAAATTCTTCAGGACTTCTTTCTAATACATTCATTACCCGCTCAAAGACAGCGTTATAACCTGTTTTTTGCTTAGACATAAGTCACCTCCAAGATTTCGCTGGATTTATATAGCGAAGAGTGAGTTAAAGGTTATCAGGTCGCTTGAGTATAAGCGCTCCATTAGTTATTCTATGCCGATCAAGTATTATCTGATCAAACCGATCTCACATTTTTTGTGATCCACTGACATAACTGGGTAAATCGATGCAAGAACAATATAATCCACAGGATCTTGAACAAAAGATCCAAAAACATTGGGACGACAACAAAACGTTTGTTGTAACTGAAGACGCAAACAAAGAAAAATTCTACTGTCTCTCAATGTTCCCATACCCAAGTGGTCGTCTACACATGGGTCACGTTCGTAACTACACTATCGGTGATGTAGTTTCTCGTTACCAACGTCTACAAGGTAAAAACGTAATGCAACCTATTGGTTGGGATGCGTTTGGTCTTCCTGCTGAAAATGCGGCTGTTAAAAATAAAACAGCTCCAGCGCCTTGGACTTATGAAAATATCGAGTACATGAAGAACCAACTTAAGCTATTAGGCTTTGGTTACGACTGGAACCGTGAATTTGCAACATGTACTCCTGAGTACTACCGTTGGGAACAAGAGTTCTTCACAAAACTGTACAACAAAGGTCTAGTTTACAAGAAAACCTCTTCTGTAAACTGGTGTCCTAATGACCAAACGGTTCTGGCTAACGAACAAGTTGAAGACGGTTGTTGTTGGCGTTGTGATACCCCTGTTGAACAAAAGAAAATTCCACAGTGGTTCATTAAAATTACTGAATACGCACAAGAACTTCTTGATGATCTAGATAACCTTGATGGTTGGCCTGAAATGGTTAAAACCATGCAACGTAACTGGATTGGCCGCTCTGAAGGTGTTGAACTTTCATTTACTGTAAACGGCGAAGAAGCACCAT
This sequence comes from Aliivibrio fischeri, assembly GCF_009727955.1. Taxonomy (GTDB): domain Bacteria; phylum Pseudomonadota; class Gammaproteobacteria; order Enterobacterales; family Vibrionaceae; genus Aliivibrio; species Aliivibrio fischeri_A. The sequence goes on from NZ_WOBR01000004.1 coordinate 1,308,665, forward strand.
TAGAAGTATATACTACACGTCCTGATACGCTAATGGGCGTAACTTACGTTGGTATTGCTGCTGGTCACCCTCTTGCAGAAAAAGCATCTCAAAATAACCCTGAGTTAGCTGCTTTTGTTGAAGAGTGCCGTAACACTAAAGTTGCTGAAGCAGAATTAGCAACGATGGAAAAGAAAGGCATGGACACAGGTCTACGTGCTATTCATCCATTAAATGGTCGTGAAGTACCAGTATTTGTTGCCAACTTCGTATTAATGGATTACGGCACAGGTGCGGTAATGGCGGTTCCTGCTCACGATCAACGTGACTTTGAATTTGCAACTAAATACGGCCTAGATATTATCCCTGTAATCAAACCAGAAGATGGCTCTGATTTAGATGTATCTGAAGCAGCTTACACCGAAAAAGGCGTTCTATTCGATTCGGGTGAATTCGACGGTCTTGCTTTCCAAGAAGCATTCGATGCTATCGCAGCTAAACTTGAAGCGGAAGGCAAAGGTAAGAAAACAGTAAACTTCCGTCTACGTGACTGGGGTGTATCTCGTCAACGTTACTGGGGTGCTCCAATCCCAATGGTAACAACTGAAGATGGTGAAGTTCACCCAGTACCTGCAGACCAATTACCAGTAATTCTTCCTGAAGACGTAGTAATGGATGGCGTTACTAGTCCAATTAAAGCAGACAAAGAGTGGGCTAAAACTACATTTAACGGCGAGCCAGCTCTACGTGAAACTGATACGTTCGATACCTTTATGGAATCATCTTGGTACTACGCTCGCTACTGTTCACCACAAGCTGACGACATCCTAGATCCAGAAAAAGCAAACTACTGGTTACCAGTAGACCAATACATTGGTGGTATCGAGCACGCTTGTATGCACCTATTGTATTCTCGCTTCTTCCATAAGCTTCTACGTGATGCAGGTTATGTTACTTCTGACGAACCATTCAAGCAGCTTTTATGTCAAGGTATGGTACTTGCGGATGCATTCTACTACACCAACGACAAAGGCGGTAAAGAATGGGTAGCTCCTACGGATGTTACTATCGAGCGTGATGGTAAAGGTCGTATCGAGAAAGCCGTTGATGACCAAGGTCGTGAAGTTGAACACTCAGGCATGATCAAAATGTCCAAGTCTAAAAACAACGGTATCGACCCACAAGAAATGGTAGACAAATACGGTGCTGATACCGTTCGTCTATTCATGATGTTTGCTTCACCAGCAGACATGACACTTGAATGGCAAGAGTCTGGCGTTGAGGGTGCAAACCGTTTCCTTAAACGTGTATGGAAACTGGTTCACGAGCACACAAACAAAGGCACAACTGAAGCGCTAGATACATCATCACTAACAGGTGATCAAAAAGCACTTCGTCGTGACGTTCACAAAACAATCGCAAAAGTAAGTGATGATATTGGCCGTCGTCAAACATTCAATACAGCAATCGCTGCTATTATGGAGTTGATGAACAAGCTAAACAAAGCACCTCAAGAATCAGCACAAGATCGTGCTCTTCTTGATGAAGCACTAAAAGCGGTTGTTGCTATGCTTTACCCAATGACACCACACGCAAGTTTTGCAATGTGGGAAGCACTAGGTGAATCAGATTTAGATTCTGCAACATGGCCAACATTCGATGAGAATGCACTAGTTGAAGATGAAAAAACAATCGTAGTAATGATCAACGGTAAACTTCGTGCAAAACTGGTTGTTGCTGCAGATGCAACAGAAGAGCAGGTACGTGAACTGGGTCTAAAAGACGAAAACGCAATGAAGTTCTTAGATGGCTTAACAATTCGTAAAGTTATCTACGTACCAGGTAAGCTATTAAACATCGTAGCGAACTAAGAAACGATAAGAAAAGTAATTTGAACCATTTTTCTTATTACTTTTCTACTAAAGCATAAGCGGCTATCCGCTTGTGCTTATTTAACCATTTTGTCTTATGCAATCCATAAGAGAGCCGATAAAGTGGTTAAATAAGCATTTTTATCACCACTTGAGGGAGTTACTCGGTGAAACGACTTTTATCTCTATTTTCTCTTCGAACGGTAATCGTTCTGACTCTTTCATTAATGACTTCAGCCTGTGGGTTTCACCTACGTGGTGATTATTTATTACCAGATGAAGTTCATGAAATATCATTAACAAGTTTTGACCAATACAGTTCACTAACTCGTGATGTTCAAAAGCAACTTCGCATGAATGGTATTCGTCAGGTGGCACCAACAACAGTGACTCCAAGTTTAGATTTAATCAGTGAAAGTCTAAATGAGCGCACGTTATCTCTTTATCAAAACAGCCGTGCAGCTGAAAAAGAACTTACTTACAATGTTCGCTATAGCGTTTTAATTCCGGGACATGATTTAAAAACATATACAACAACGGTAAACCGTAATTATCTTGATAACCCACTAACAGCCTTAGCAAAATCGGTTGAACGAGATATGATTGAAGATGAAATGCGAACTCAAGCGGCTGAACAGATTTTACGTCAAATGGCACGTTTAAAAGCAGATGATACGCCAGTTGTGACAACTGATGTAATTACGCACGATGATGAAACTGAAAGTAAAGTGACAACTAAAGAAGTCATTAAGTCAATGAGCACTACAGCTGAAACAACTCAATAATCATGCGTGTATTTCCAGAACAATTAGCTCAAAGTTTAGAGCGTGGGCTACGTCAATGCTATTTACTGTTTGGTAATGAGCCTCTGTTAAAACAAGAAAGCCTTGACGCAATTCGCCAAGCGGCATTTGCACAAGGTTTTGAAGAAAAGCACCAATTTACACTGGATAAGCAGTTAGATTGGAATAACGTGTTTGATTGTACTCAAGCGTTAAGTCTTTTTTCATCCAGACAAATAATAGAGCTTACTATTCCTGATACTGGGATAACTACCGCGCACACAAACAAACTTAAAGAACTCGTACCAACACTGCATGACGATATAATTTTATTGTTACAAGGTCCAAGAGTTAATAAAGCTCAAGAAAACACCCAATGGTTTAAAGCTTTAACGCAACTTGGTTTATTTATTCCATGTAATACACCTGACAATCAGCAGTTACCACGTTTTATCCAACAACGTTGTAAAAAATTAAAGCTAAAGCCAGATACAGAAGCAATTCAAATGCTTGCTCAATGGCACGAAGGTAATTTATTAGCACTTGCTCAAAGCCTAGATAAATTAGCCCTTTTATATCCCGATGGCTTGCTAACGTTAATTCGAATAGAAGAAGCCTTAAATAGAAACAATCATTTTACGCCATTTCAATTAGTCGATACGTTATTATCAGGCCAAGCTAAGCGTGCACAACGAATATTGCGTCAACTTGAAAGTGAAGGGACAGAAGTCATCATCCTTTTACGTACACTGCAAAAAGAATTGTTGTTATTACAGACATTCCAATATGCCATCTCTCAAGGTGATGCGATGTTCACTGTTTTTGACCGCTATAAAGTATGGCAAAACCGTCGAGCACTATACCAAGCAGCTCTACAGCGCTTATCTATCACTCAGATAAAGCAATTAATTCGTTTGCTTGCTCAAATTGAGATAGCAACAAAAACAGACTACGACAGCGATAGCTGGCCACAACTTAGTCAACTAACGCTAGATATGTGCAATATTCACATTTCGGTGACATCGAACGTCTCTCATTAAGCGGCGTTCACTGATATACTTCATTATAAATAATCCATTTCTAGGTGATTACTTTGCAAGATAAAGAACTCCATGATTTTCTATTCAACAATGTTGATGATATGAAAGCTGAAAATATAACAACTCTTGATGTTCGTGGTAAATCAAGCATTACCGATTTTATGATCGTATGTACAGGAACATCGAAACGTCATGTAAGCTCTATTGCATCAAATGTCTCAGATAAAGCAAAAGAAGCAGGCTTAATGCCTTATGGGATTGATGGTGAAGCAGAAGGCGAATGGGTTGTTGTAGATATGGGGAACGTTATGGTTCATATTCTACAAGAAGAGCACCGTGAGTTATACCAACTAGAAAAACTGTGGAGCTAACTCCATGAAAATTCAGTTAATCGCTGTTGGAACTAAAATGCCTAAATGGGTTGAAGAAGGCTATAAAGAATACAGCCGACGCTTCCCTAAAGATATGCCTCTTGAGCTTGTAGAAATTACAGCAGGAAAACGAGGTAAAAATGCCGACATAGCTCGAATCCTTCAAAAAGAAGGTGAAGCAATGCTTGCTGCTGTTCCTAAAGGCAATCGTATCGTAACACTTGATATTCCAGGAAAACGTTGGGATACAGAGCAGTTGGCTGAACAACTAGAAGCTTGGAAATTAGACGCTCGTGATGTATCTATTTTAATAGGTGGCCCTGAAGGTTTAGCTCCTGCATGTAAGGCAGCAGCCGATCAAAGCTGGTCTTTATCACCACTAACCCTCCCTCACCCTCTGGTTCGAGTTGTCATGGCTGAAAGCCTATATCGAGCATGGAGTATTACGGCAAATCATCCTTACCATAGAGAATAAGAGTTGATTAAGCGCAAACGCACACAGATCCGTGACTATCACGCTGAAACGAGATTATTTGCATCACGTGCAATTATCTCGTTTTCAGGGATCATTGTACTTATTGGTCTGCTTTTGACTAACTTGTACAACATTCAAATCAATGAATTTCAAGATTATAAAACACGCTCAAATGATAACCGTATTAAGATAGTCCCTATCGCACCAAACCGAGGATTAATCTTTGATAGAAACGGAAATCCATTAGCGGAAAACCGCCCTGTTTTTAATTTAGAAGTGACACCAGATAAGGTATCTAATCTTCCTCAGTTATTCACTGAGTTACAAACTATCTTACCAATCACACAAGATAATATTGATGACTTTCAAAAAGAACGTCGCCGTACTCGTCGTTTTAAATCCGTCCCTCTTCTTACTCAATTAACACAAGAGCAAGTAGCGATATTTTCTGTTAATCAACACAAATTCCAAGGGGTTGAGATAAAAGCTTACTTAAAACGTTTTTATCCTTATGGGAAAACCCTCACGCATGTTCTTGGTTATGTAGCTAAAATTAACGACCGTGATTTAGCTCGTTTAGCACGTGAAGAAAAAGACGCAAATTATCAAGCAACTCGTGATATTGGTAAATTAGGTATTGAACGCTTTTATGAAGATATTCTTCATGGAACCGCAGGCTATCAAGAAGTTGAAGTAAATAGCCGAGGTCGAGTCATTCGTACACTGAAGTATGTGCCACCAATCCCGGGTAAAGATATCGTATTAAACCTAGATATCAAACTTCAAAAGTTTGTTGAGAAACAACTCGATGGACGCAGAGGTTCTGCCATTGTTCTTGATCCAAAAACCAGCGCTGTTTTAGCTATGGTTTCAAGTCCAAGCTACGATCCGAACTTATTTGTACATGGCATTTCAAGTAAAAATTACAGTGCCCTATTAAACGATCCTGATCGCCCATTAGTTAACAGAAGCACATTAGGTATCTATCCACCAGCATCAACTGTAAAACCATTTATCGCAGTTTCTGCATTAAAAGAGAAAATTGTTACCACAGAAACAACCCGTGATGATCCTGGTTATTGGCGCATACCTAACTCTAAGACTAAACCATTTAGAGACTGGAAACGTTGGGGTCACGGTACAGTTAACTTAAAACAATCTATTGAAGAGTCTGTTGATACCTTCTTCTATCAAATCGCCTATGATATGGGCATTGATAGACTATCAAGTTGGATGATGAAATTTGGTTTTGGTGATTATACCGGTATTGATATTCGTGAAGAAAGTAAGGCGAACATGCCTACTCGTGAGTGGAAAGTTGCCCGTTTCCGTACCCCATGGTACCAAGGGGATACTATCCCTGTAGGTATTGGTCAAGGCTACTGGACAGCAACGCCAATGCAGCTTGCAAAAGCAACCGCTGTATTAACCAATCATGGTAAAGTTCAAGCACCGCATTTATTAAAAAGCATCATTGAAAATAATAAAGAAGTGCCTTATGAACCAGAACCTTACCCACCAATTGAAGGGGTAAAAGACAGTTACTGGCAATTAGCTATTGATGGCATGATTCTAGTAAATAATGGACGTAAAGGTACAGCAAGAAGAGCTTTTGCAGGCACGCCTTATGTAAGTGCTGGTAAATCAGGTACATCGCAAGTATTCGGTCTAAAAGAAGATGAAGAATATAATGCAGATGAAATTGCAGAGCACTTACGTGACCACGCCTTATTTACCGGTTTTGCACCAGCAAAAGATCCAAAAGTTATTATTTCTCTAGTATTAGAGAATGGTGGTGGTGGCTCTAGCCAAGGTGGTCCAATAGCTCGTCACGTCTTCGATTATGTATTATTACCGAAAACGGAAGAGGCAACTAAGAAGTAATGAGAGTTGATATTGCATCAGGAAAGAATCGCGACTTTTTTCATCGTATTCATTTAGATTTACCGCTACTGTTGGGTATTTTACTACTAATGGCATGCGCCTTAGTGATTATGTACAGTGCTAGTGGTCAAAGTTTATTGATGATGGACAAGCAAGCAATGAGAATGTTGCTTTCTTTAGGAGTCATGTTTTTTCTTGCGCAAATATCGCCAAGAGCCTATGAAGCTGCAGCTCCCTATGTTTTTACTATAGGGATCTTTCTATTGTTAGGAGTACTCCTATTTGGTGAAGCCTCAAAAGGTGCTCAACGATGGTTGAATTTTGGCTTTGTTCGATTTCAACCATCAGAGCTTATCAAATTAGCCGTGCCATTAATGGTGGCTCGTTATATTGGCAATAAACCCTTACCACCAACGGTTAGAACTCTCTTTTTCGCTCTGTTAATGGTCTTTGTTCCAACCATCATGATTGCCAAGCAACCAGATCTAGGAACCTCAATATTGATTGCTGCATCGGGTATCTTCGTTATTTTTCTAGCTGGTATCAGTTGGAAAATAATCACAGCAGCAGCCGTTGCCGTTGGCGCTTTTATCCCTATTTTATGGTTTTTCTTAATGCGACCTTATCAAAAAGTTCGTGTTCAAACGCTATTTAACCCTGAATCCGATCCACTTGGTGCTGGTTATCATATTATTCAATCTAAGATAGCGATTGGTTCTGGTGGCCTATTAGGAAAAGGATGGTTACACGGGACCCAGTCTCAACTCGAATTCATACCTGAGCGACATACCGATTTCATTTTTGCCGTGATTGCAGAAGAATGGGGACTTATTGGTGTTATTGCTTTATTAACGCTCTATCTATTTATCATTGGTCGCGGCTTATTTTTGGCGAGTCAAGCACAGACGGCTTTTGGACGCATGATGGGAGGAAGTGTTGTACTAAGCTTCTTTGTTTATATTTTTGTAAACATAGGCATGGTAAGTGGCATTCTTCCTGTTGTAGGCGTTCCTCTTCCCTTAGTTAGTTATGGTGGTACTTCCATGGTTACCCTCATGGCTGGTTTTGGTATTTTAATGTCAATCCATACACATAGAAAAGTTCACTCAAAGGCAAATTAATGCGTGTTATTCTACTTGCAGTTTCTCTTATATTAGCGGGTTGTGCTTCTGAACCACCAAAAAAATCAACTGATGAACCTAATGCTGGTCGTTATCAAATTGATAATGACATTGCACCTGATATGCCAATTTCAGTTGAACATATTGAAGATGCTCACCCTCGTTATGAGCCAAAAAGTTTATATGGCAACAAAGATTACACCTTATTAGGCAAAGATTACCCGATAGTAAAAGAACCCAAAGGGTTTACTCAAGAAGGGATAAGTTCTTGGTATGGTAAAAAATTTCATGGCCATAAAACATCAAATGGCGAAGTGTATGATATGTATTCAATGAGTGCAGCTCATAAAACACTTCCGCTCCCAAGTTACGTAAAAGTAACCAACAAAGACAACGGAAAAACAGCCATTGTTCGAGTTAATGATCGTGGACCTTTTCATGAAGGTCGAATTATAGACTTAAGTTTTGCAGCTGCCGCCAAACTTGATGTACTTAAAACCGGAACAGCAAATGTAAAAATCGAATATATTTCTGTAGATAAACCGACAAATCCACAAGAATGGCATGCAATAGACCCTAATCAATATCATATTCAAATGGTCGCCGTTAAAAATGAACAAAGTGCGGATAAAATAGCAAAGAAACTAGAAGCACAATTTAATGCCCCAACAAACATTATAAAATCAGGTAATGTTTACCGTGTTCGTTTAGGGCCTTTTATTGATAGAGACAAAGCAGATAAAACATTAATCGAAGCAAAAAATGGACAATATACTTCAGCGTTTATCATCCAAGAACTGAAGAAGTAATGATTTCAAAGATGACAATATCAACAGAAATGTCAATCTTTAGTAAATATTGTAAGTAAATATCCAGCATCTCTTATTGATGTAAATGTTAATGAACTAATGTGGAATCTTATTGTCTTTATATAACAACAAGATAGGAATGTCTCATAAAAAGAGCAGATGAATTTTTATTATCTTTCTTTTCATATAAAATCAGTTATTTAATTACACATCTGGTTATGATATTCAAATCTGCTATTATGTACGCAGTTTCACTACCTCACAGTGCAAAGTTATTATTATGAAAAATTCAGCGAAACAGTTAAAACGACTTATCTTATCGAGCTTTATTTTAGGCTCAACCGTTGCTGTAGCAGCACCTGCGGTTATTCCAAATGCACCGCAAATCGCAGCTAAAGGCTACGTATTAATGGATTATCATTCAGGCAAAGTATTGGCTGAAAAAGATATGAACGTTCGTATGAACCCAGCAAGCTTAACTAAAATGATGACAAGTTATGTTATCGGTCAAGAAATTGAAAGTGGCAACATTTCAATGGATGACGATGTAGTTATCAGTAAAAATGCTTGGGCTAAAAACTTCCCTGGTTCATCAAAAATGTTCATTGAAGTGGGTAGTACTGTAAAAGTTCGTGAACTTAATAAAGGTATTATCATTCAATCTGGTAACGATGCTTGTGTAGCAATGGCTGAGCATGTTGCGGGATCTGAAGATGCATTTGTTGACCTAATGAACGCGTGGGCAAAAACATTAAATCTGAAAAACACACACTTTGCTAACGTTCATGGTCTTGATCGTGATGACTTATACTCAACGCCTTACGATATGGCATTGATTGGTCAAGCCTTAATCCGTGATGTGCCTGAAGAATATCGCGTATATTCTGAAAAATCATTTACTTACAATGGTATCACTCAATACAACCGAAATGGTCTATTGTGGGATAAAAGCATGAACGTTGATGGCATTAAAACAGGCCATACAAACGGTGCTGGCTTCAACCTAGTAAGTTCAGCAACTGAAGGGAAAATGCGTTTAGTTGCTGTTGTTATGGGAACTAAATCAGGTAACGCTCGTAAAGCAGAAAGTAAAAAATTACTTAACTACGGTTTCCGTTTCTTTGAAACAGTTTCACCGCATAAAGCAAATGAAACATTCGTAACTGAAAAAGTATGGATGGGTAGCACCGATGAAGTTGCTTTAGGTGTTGCAGAAGACACGTATGTAACTTTACCGCGTGGTCAAGCTAAGAAAATGACAGCAAGCTTTGTATTAGAAAAAACGCTTGAAGCACCTATCTACAAAGGTGATGTTGTTGGTAAGCTTTACTACCAAATCGATGGTGAAGACATTGCTGAATATCCACTACTTGCTCTAAATGATGTGGAAGAAGGTGGTATCTTTAGCCGTCTTATCGATTACATTGTTCTAATGTTTAAAGGCTGGTTAAGCTAATATTCAGCTAAGCTTGGAATACATAAAAGGCAGCTTCGGTTGCCTTTTTTAATTTACTGGATTAACACTTGTTATCTGACCTAGGTCACAGTAATATTCTCAACATATATTATCCACTCTCGATTGGAGACGGTTATGCAAGAGCAACCAAAGCTAAAAGATCTTCTAGAATTCCCATGTAAATTTACGTACAAAGCCGTTGGCCTTGCTCATGAAGAGCTTCCTGAGCTTGTTCTTGAAGTGATCCAACGCCATGCTCCTGGCGATTACACACCAGCAGTAAAGCCAAGTGGCAAAGGTAACTACCACTCAGTATCAGTAAGCATTACAGCGACCTCTATTGAGCAAGTAGAAACTCTTTATAAAGAACTAGCGGAAATCGAAATCGTTCGTATGGTTCTGTAATAAAATGATAGGCAATATTAGCTGATAATATTGCCTACCTTTTTGATCTTTTGATATACCCCTACATTTCTTATCTATTCCTTCCCTTCTATCCTTGCTATCATTAGGCAAATTTTCAACCTAGTGTGATCTAATTGAACAAACGTCTAGTGGTTAAAAATCTTGGTCGACAAGATTACGAACCGGTATGGAAAGCAATGCATACTTTTACCGATGAACGTGATGAAAATACATGTGATGAAGTATGGCTAGTGGAACATAACCCTGTATTTACACAAGGACAAGCAGGTAAAGAAGAACACGTTCTTGCTGCTGGTGATATCCCTATTGTAAAAAGCGATAGAGGTGGACAAGTGACTTATCACGGTCCGGGTCAATTAGTTGCTTATGTATTAATTAATTTGCGACGTAAAAACATTGGTGTACGTGAATTAGTAACGCATATTGAAAATACCGTAATCAATACATTAAGTCATTTTAATGTTGAGTCAGCAGCACGTCCTGATGCTCCGGGAGTGTATGTTGATAACAAGAAAATCTGCTCATTAGGATTACGCATCCGTAAAGGATGTTCATTTCATGGATTAGCACTTAACATTAATATGGATTTATCTCCTTTCCTACGTATAAACCCTTGTGGTTATGCTGGTATGGAAATGATCCAACTTCATGACTTAGTTAAAGATAACATGACAGTAGAGAATAAAGCAGAACACGTCGAAGATGTTCATCCTTTACTGATTAAAGAATTAACAACACTACTTGATTACACTGATATCGAGTATTTAACGGAAAGCAGCAATCATGAGTAAGCCAATCCAAATGGAAAAAGGTGTAAAATACCGCGATGCCGATAAAATGGCATTAATTCCAGTTAAAAACATGCCTACAGAGCAAAAAGAAGTACTACGTAAGCCTGAATGGATGAAAATCAAACTTCCTGCTAGCAGTAAACGTATCGACGATATCAAATCAGCAATGCGTAAGAATAACCTTCACTCTGTATGTGAAGAAGCCTCTTGCCCTAACCTAGCAGAATGTTTTAACCACGGTACTGCAACCTTCATGATCTTAGGTGCTATCTGTACCCGCCGTTGTCCTTTCTGTGATGTTGCCCATGGCCGTCCTGTTGCACCAGAAGCTGAAGAACCAAAAAAACTGGCTAAAACAATTCAAGATATGAAATTGAAGTATGTGGTAATTACTTCGGTTGACCGTGATGATTTACGTGATGGCGGTGCTCAGCATTTTGCAGATTGTAACCGTGAAATCCGTGCATTAAATCCTGAAATCCGCATTGAAACATTGGTTCCAGATTTCCGTGGCCGTATGGATCGCGCTCTTGAAGCGATGATCGATAACCCGCCAAATGTATTTAACCATAACTTAGAAACCGCACCTCGTCTTTACCGTAAAGTACGCCCAGGAGCGAATTACCAATGGTCTTTAGATCTACTTAAAAAATTCAAAGATCAGCACCCGAACGTTCCGACTAAATCGGGCCTAATGATGGGCTTAGGTGAAACAAAAGAAGAGATTGTTGAAGTATTAAAAGACTTACGAGCTCATGGTGTGACCATGCTTACTCTGGGTCAATACTTAGCACCAAGTCGTCACCACTTACCAGTAGAACGTTACGTTCCACCTGCTGAGTTTGATGAGTTAAAAGAAATCGCATTAGAACTTGGGTTTACTCACGCTGCATGTGGTCCTTTTGTTCGCTCTTCTTACCATGCCGATCTTCAAGCTAAAGGCGAAGAAGTTAAGTAAGGTCTAGGGTCTGAATAATAAAAAAGGTTGACGTTTTGGCGTCAACCTTTTTTGTTTATAGATACTTTAACGTTGAGACTAAGAACGGATTAGATAATCTGCTTTACCTACCCATTTATAGCTTGTTAGCTCTTCTAAGCCCATTGGACCACGTGCGTGAAGTTTCTGTGTAGATACCGCAACTTCTGCACCTAAACCAAACTGAGCGCCATCAGTAAAGCGTGTTGATGCATTTACGTATACCGCAGCAGAGCCAGCCGTATTAATAAATTTTTCAGCTGATTCAATATTATTCGTTAGAATGGTATCAGAATGACTCGCGTTATGCTTTTGCATATGTGCAGCAGCTTCATTAACATCAGCAACCACTTTCACACCTAATGTGTAACTTAACCATTCGGTATCAAAATCACCATCTTGCGCTTCACGTAGCGAGATGCCATCACACTCTTTTAATAAAGCATAAGCTTTAGGCTCAGCCACTAACTCAACACGACCAGCCATATTATTAGCAAGTAACGTTAAGAATTGTGGTGCAACGGCTTCATGAACCAGTAATGTATCTAATGCATTACATGCGGATGGACGTTGTGCTTTTGAATTATCAACTACAACTAACGCTCTTTCTAAATCAGCACTTTCATCAACAAACGCATGGCTAATACCAAAGCCACCAATAATCACAGGAATAGAGCTGTTTTCTTTACACATTTTATGTAAACCAGCACCACCACGTGGAATGATCATATCTACATAATCATCCATAGTCAGAAGTTGAGACACTAATTCACGATCTGGCTTTTCGATATATTGAACAGATGCTGCTGGTAATCCTGCTTTTTCCAAAGCAACTTGAATAACTTTTACCAACTCCATATTAGAGAAAAACGTCTCTTTCCCACCACGTAAAATGCTTGCGTTTCCTGTTTTCAAACACAAAGAAGCAATATCAATGGTTACATTTGGTCGAGCTTCATAAATCACACCGATAACCCCGATAGGTACACGGCGGCGTGATAATGACATGCCATTTTCAAGGACTTTACTGTCGATCTCACTGCCAACAGGGTCGTTTAAACTAATAACATTACGTACATCATTAGCAATACCAACCAAACGCTCTTCAGTCAGTAATAAGCGATCTTGCATCGCTTCAGAAATGCCCGCTTCTACAGCCGCTTTAATGTCTTTTTCATTGGCTGCCAATATCGCATCTTTATTTGCTTCTAATTCATCAGCAATAATTGCAAGTGCTTTATTCTTTTGCGCTGTCGGGGCAACAGCTAAGTCAAATGCAGCGGCTTTAGCTGCTTGACCCATAGTTGTTAAATTCACAATATATCCTTTTACTAAATCAGTACTAAATCATCACGATGGATAGCTACAGGGCCATATTCGTAGCCTAATACTGCGTAAATATCCTGACTGTGTTTTCCTAAAATCTTAGATAAGTCGTCACTTGAATAACGTGAAATACCACGAGCGATCAATTCACCTTTTGTATTCACAATTTTCGCTACGCCACCACGAACGAAATGGCCTGATACTTCAGTGATCCCTTTACTTAATAAACTACTGCCTTTTTGCTGTACGGCATTAACTGCGCCTTCATCAATAACAATGCTGCCTTTTGATGGAGGTCCCGCTAAAATCCAACGTTTACGACTCTCTAGAGCACACTCAACAGGTAAGAACTTCGTACCTTGAGGTTTAGAATTAACCACATCAGTAATGACATTCTCAGCACTACCAGCAGCAATAATTACTTCAATACCAGCTCGGCGCGCCACATCAGCAGCTTGCAGCTTCGTCGCCATACCACCAGTACCAAGAGTTGTACCACTTCCGCCAGCTATCTTGCGTAATGTTTCATCGATAGTATGAACTTCTTTGATCAGTTCTGCTTTTGGATCTTTACGTGGATCAGCAGTAAATAGACCCGATTGGTCTGTTAACAATAATAATTTATCTGCGCCCGCTAAAATACCGACTAATGCAGAAAGGTTATCGTTGTCACCGACTTTAATTTCATTGGTTGCTACCGCATCATTTTCATTAACGATAGGAACGATGTTATTTTTTAATAGCGCCTGAAGCATATCTCGTGCATTTAAATAACGCTCGCGATCATCTAAATCAGCTCGAGTTAATAGCATTTGACCTACATCGACACCATAAATACCAAACAAACTTTGCCATGCTTGAATTAAGCAACTTTGACCAACAGCAGCTAATAACTGCTTGTTAGCCATGGTTTTGGGTAGTTCGGGGTAGTTAAGATGCTCACGGCCAGCAGCAATTGCGCCTGACGTAACAACAATAACTTGATGGCCAGCTTTTTTTAGCTGAACACATTGGCGAACTAATTCAACCATGTGTGCTCTATCTAATTTTAATGTGCCACCGGTGAGTACACTTGTACCAAGCTTAACTACTATGGTTTGAGATTGTGTATTCAATTCCCTACTACCTATTTTACTTAAATAAATGATGTAAATTTTACGACAATAATCATCGTAACGTTGTTGGTAAAACTGACACTACTTTTAGCAAGCAAATCAGAACAGTACAAGCTTAAAATAGCATTTAATAACATTTCACTTTAATTCTATTAATAAAAAGAGAAACTATTGCTTCATTTCCTCTTTGATCCATTCAATCATCTGCTTTAATGCTTCTTCATAGCCACTATGTAATGTCTTACTATTTAGCTCAACCCCTTTACCATATTTGCTAAAGAGAGCCGCTAATTTATTATCTGACTTAGGTGAAACAGGATCATCCTTCAGACCAATGGCTAAAACGGAAACTGATGTTTTTCGCCCGCCAGACAAGAAACCTTGATTTTTTAGCGACCATGCTTGCATTTGATTTGTAAGACTATTTATATCAACAACTTGCTTAGCCAACCTTGAAGCTAACACATCAAGATACATTTTAGGCATGGTTTTCAATCTTGTTGAATTGGTTAGAATTTGATGCACAGGTGCGCCTAATGCAACACAAGCTTTTAATCGACTTGGCTCTAAAAACGAAAGGCGCAATGCGACATTACCGCCAAATCGAAATCCCATAACAGCAGCATGAAAACGATCTACCCACGGAATATTCGGAAGATAATTCAATACAGCTTGATGCAAACAACTTGAATCTTCACTTAATGGCCAGTGAGAACTATGGCCTATTGATGGCATATCTAATGTCAACATCGCCATATTATTAGGTGCAAGAAAGTCACGATACAAACGCCACATATCCGTTTGTAATGAATCCATACCACCACTCACTATAACGACAGGCAATGGTTTTTCTGTATTTGGTAAATGCAAATAGCAGGTTATTTTTCTTCCCTGATATGGCACAAGTATTTTTTCAACACGGTGAGAAGTTTGTTTTGCAGCCATATCATAGGCTTGACTAGCTAACACTTGTGATTGAATCGCTAAGTTATCTCCTTTTATATGAGGATAACCTGCCACACTAAAATACAAGCTTGCTTTAAAATACGCTTCTGCAGCCTCATCACCCTCAAGTTCCGAAGCATTTTTTTGATGCTCCATTCCCGCATGGATCCATTCATAGGCCCAGTTTCCAGAATGATACCCGCTTACAGTATCTAACCATTCATCACGTGAACGATGTTTTTTACTATTTGCAATACGAGCTAATATTGATTCAAGTTCTATTGCATCAACACCTTGCCATATCCATTGCGGTCGGCGTAATTCACGATACCAAGTACGCCCACTGTGTTCCAATTGCGCCAAACTACTAGGAAGATAAGGAACCAAGCCAGACGTTTCTAATGCTTGTTTATGATTTTTAAACAATTTAACTGAAAGATTTTCACTCTCTGGTTGAGGCATATCTACCACCAATCAACAACATATTCATATTCTCACTATATACTGAAAGAAGAATAAGGAATATGAAGAAGCGAATAAAATTAAGTTTTAAATAAAAAAAATGACCCTATAAAAGAGTCATCTTATTAAAATAATTTTTGCTAATTATTTTTTAGCAATAGGATCTACGTAAGTTACCGCCATATCCCAAGGTTGTTCAATCCATGTATCTTGTGGGATATCTACAACATAAGCGTCGACTAAATGAACACCTGCAGGTTTAGCACATACCGTAACTAGTTTACCTTTAGGGTACATTTCACGTAATTTAACCGCAGTATCTCCGCTATCGACTAGATCATCAATGATGATGAAACCTTCACCGTCACCTTCCATAGCTTTAACAACCGTCATATCACGCTGATGATCATGGTCATAGCTTGAGATACATACTGTATCAACATGACGAATATTTAGCTCACGAGCTAAGATTGCAGCAGGAACTAAACCACCACGGCTCACAGCCAAAATACCTTTCCATTGATCTGCAGGAAGTAACTGTTCAGCAAGCTGACGAGTATACATCTGCATGTTGTCCCAAGTGATTACAAATTTATTAGCCATAATTGACAAAACCTCTAAGTGACACAGTCATCAACGACTATGCCGTAAAAATAAATTTCAGCGTGAATAATGCAGCTAGAACCCAAACACTGATGTGAACTTCACGACCTTTACCACTAAGCAACTTAATTGCAGCGTAAGAAATAAAGCCTAATGAAATACCATCAGCAATAGAAAAGGTTAACGGCATTAATAAGCATACCACAACAACTGGGGCTGCTTCAGTAAGATCTCGCCAATCAATACTAACAAGACCAGACATCATCAAAATCGCGACATAGAACAATGCGCCAGCGGTTGCATAAGCTGGAACCATTCCTGCTAATGGAGCAAAAAACAATGCAAGTAAGAACAGAATACCAACAACAACAGCGGTCAAACCTGTTCGACCACCCGCAGCTACCCCTGCAACACTTTCAATATACGATGTCGTATTTGAAGTACCCAATAAAGCACCAACAGATGTCGCTGTTGAATCAGCAAGTAACGCTTTATTTAATCGAGGGATATTGCCGTCTTTGTCCATGATCCCAGCTTTTTGTGATACACCAACTAAAGTGCCGGCTGTATCAAATAAATCAACAAACAAGAAAGCAAACACAACAGTTAACATGCTTAGTTCAAACGCACTAGAAAAATCTAATTGTAAAAAGGTAGGTGCGATACTTGGTGGCATTGACATAACACCAGCATATTGAACTTCACCAAAAAGCAGCGAAAGTGCAGTTACAGCCAAAATAGCAATCATAACAGCAGCTTTATAACCACGATGCACTAAAGCGATTGTTAAAAAGAAAGCTAGCGCCCCCATAACAGCAGGAAAACTGTTAATGTGACCCATTGAAACCAATGTTGCTGGGTTATCAACAACAATCCCTGAATTTTTTAGCGCAATAAATGCCAAAAATAAACCAATACCAGCAGAAATACCCGTTCTTAAAGAAAGAGGGATTGAGTTAATAATTAATTCTCTAATTTTAAATAAACTAAGAAGAATAAATAAAACACCAGACATAAATACCGCAGCAAGAGCAACTTGCCACGTATGACCCATACCTAAAACAACGGTATAAGTAAAAAAAGCATTTAATCCCATACCTGGAGCTTGAGCTATTGGGAAGTTTGCGACAAATCCCATAATGAAACAGCCAATTGCTGCAGCAATACACGTTGCTACAAATACTGCTCCTTTATCCATTCCCGCATCAGCCAAAATAGCTGGGTTAACGAAAATAACATAAGCCATGGTCAAAAATGTGGTTATACCTGCAATAACTTCAGTACGAACATTCGTACCATTGGCTTTTAGTTGAAATAATTTCTCAAGCATTAGAGTAATTTCCTAGTGAATTTATGCAATCTAAACGTTTGCGTAATCGATTGGCTGAGAATTATAAAGTGGAATTATGCTAATTTCTAGCGATAGTTGCCCTTTTAATAAGCAAACAGTAAATAAAGTGAATGCACTAATCTTACGAACATGAAATTAATCCAATGATTCAATTAGTTAGAATGTAAAATAAAAAGAGTATGGAAGTGAATAATATTTTTTAGATAAAAAAAACGCCATCCAAAATAATTTTGAATGGCGGAGAATTAACTGCCCATAAGGGTAGAATAGAATTCCAATTATAGGGGTATTACTTTAACGCATAAAACCGAAGTTTTATTAGTAACCAAAGCACATTGGGTACACAAATTGACTTGTGTATACTGAGCGTTGGTTCCAGAATTTTGAAGAACTTAAAAAAGACATAACATCACCTTATCAATTGATAGTTTTTAACATTAAAATTGATCTCGGTTCCTTGGAGGCGATAAATCGGACTCATCCTATGAGCATTTCTATTTGCTTTATCAGCAGATGAAGTAACTATACCACCAAGAAATTAAATTACAACAAAAACATGACGAACCTCACATAAAAAACAGAAAATAGATTATTACCTATACGTATTATGTAATTTTATTACGAAACTGTTTGCGAAGTTCGTTCATTTTATAGACCACAGTTCCCCCTATATAAATTGTTTTTTTCATTTAGAATATCAAACAGAGTAATTATCTAAATTCAGAGGTATACTGAATTGTATTAACAAATAATGACTCAAATACTTAGAGCATTAATAAGTAAAAACCGCTTTCATAAAGGAGATTCTTGTGTCTGAAATAAGTCAACTTACCCCTCAACCTCTATGGCAATTTTTCGACAAAATCTGTTCTATTCCTCATCCTTCTAAACATGAAGAAGCATTGGCTCAGTACATTATTGAATGGGCAACCACTGAAGGTCTAGACGTACGCCGAGATCCTACAGGTAATGTTTTTATCAAAAAACCTGCAACACCAGGGATGGAAGATCGTAAAGGTGTCGTTTTACAAGCCCATATCGATATGGTTCCACAAAAAAATGAAGATACAGACCACGACTTCACTAAAGATCCAATTCAACCATATATTGATGGCGAATGGGTAACGGCCAAAGGAACGACGCTTGGTGCTGATAACGGCATGGGCATGGCATCTTGTCTTGCTGTTCTAGCTTCAAAAGAGCTAAAGCACGGTCCTCTAGAAGTATTACTAACTATCGATGAAGAAGCGGGTATGACTGGTGCTTTTGGCTTAGAAGCGGGATGGTTAGAAGGTGATATCTTATTAAACACCGATTCAGAGCAAGAAGGTGAAGTTTACATGGGGTGTGCTGGTGGTGCCGATGGTGCTATCAAATTAGACATTGAACGTGAAGCACTTCCTTCAGGTTACATCACTCGACAAATTACACTTAAAGGCTTAAAGGGTGGTCACTCAGGTTGTGACATTCATACAGGCCGTGGAAACGCAAACAAACTACTAGGCCGCTTCTTAGCTGGTCATGCAAAAGAGCTTGATTTACGCCTTGTTGAATTCCGTGGCGGGAGTCTACGTAATGCAATTCCACGCGAAGCTTTTGCGACTATTGCCGTTCCTGCAGAAAATGAAGCTAAGTTAGCCGAGTTATTCACTTTCTATACAAATCTATTAAAAGATGAACTAGGAAAAGTAGAAACAGATATCATTAGTTTTAACGAAACGGTTTCTGCAGAACAAGTATTAACAAAGGGTACTCAATCTCGCTTCATCGCAACATTAAATGCATGTCCAAACGGCGTTATTCGCATGAGTGATGATATCGAAGGTGTGGTTGAGACATCTTTAAATGTTGGTGTAATCACAACTGACGAAAACAGCATTACTATTCTATGTCTTATCCGTTCATTAATGGATTCAGGTCGTAGTATGGTTGAAGGTATGCTTTCATCTATTGCTGAGTTAGCTGGAGCACAAGTCACATTCTCTGGTACTTACCCTGGTTGGAAACCGGATGCAGATTCAGAGATCATGCACGTTTTCCGTGATGTGTATGAAGGTATTTATGGCAATAAACCTAATATCATGGTGATTCATGCTGGCCTTGAGTGTGGTTTATTTAAGAAACCTTACCCAGAAATGGATATGATCTCATTTGGTCCAACAATCAAATTCCCTCACTCTCCAGATGAGAAAGTGAAGATTGACACTGTTGCATTATACTGGGAACAAATGGTGGCTATTTTAGAAAATATTCCTAAAAAATAACACTATCTAGCTAAATACAAACGGTCAGCATACGCTGACCGTTTTTTTACCATGTAATACTTATTCAACTAAGTATCTAAACACACTTAGTTAACTTAATATAAATCAATATCTATTTGTAGATTTTAGGGTTTGTTGCACCCCAAATAACGTAAAGTTCTGGCATGCTACGACTACTGAATGCTTCCATTTCTTTTGCTTCAATAGTGAATTCATTTTGCTTACCAAATAATACAACCTCATCTCCCGGCTGCACATTTTTAATATCAGTGACATCCACCATTGTGGTATTCATTGATGTTACACCAACAACATTCGCTTTTTGCCCATTAATTAGTACATAGCCATTATTACCAATAGAGCGAACATAACCATCAGAATAACCTAATGGTAAATTAGCTAAAATAGAATCGCGCCCTAGCACATAAGTACTGCTATAACCAATGGTGCTCCCTTTTGGTAAATAGTTTAAAGAAGCCACAGATGTTTTGAATTGAACGATACGTTTGTATTCAGGATTATTTGGCATATCACCATAAAGAAGACCACCAGGACGAACCATATCTAAGTGCGCTTCAGGTAGATTGATTGTGGTATATGAATTTGCCACATGCAGTGTAATATCATCACGGTTTAATTGTGCTTCATCAATTAACCATTGGCTCTCTTGTTTAAAAAGGTTTAATTTAGTGCGGATTTCATCGACAGATTCATTTGGGAAGTGAGTCATAATGCCAACAATGTTCACATGTCCATTAAAGGCAATATTTAATGCTTCTTTCTTACCCTGAGGTTGTGATAAATCCAAACCATTACGTCCCATACCACCAGCATTCAAAGCCAGATGCACAGGAATAATCGTGTTGTTCTGTTTTGCTAGTTTCGCAATAATATTAGCTTGTTCACTTGAACCAATTAACTCTTCAATTTTATATTGTAAACCAGATTCAATTTCATTCGGTGATGCCGCACGAACGCGCATTAGTTCGCCGACAAAACCTTTAGCACGCACAATACGAGCTTCTTCATTACTTGTGATACCAATACATTCAACATTGCGCTCAATCACTGAGGCCATTAAACCTTCAATACCATTACCATAAGCATCCGCTTTCATGATGGCGCACACTTTAGTGCCCTGTTCTAATGATGCTCTTAAAGTATCAATATTATTTTGGAAAGCTTGGGTATCGATCTCTAACCATGCGTTAGTTTGTTGAATTTTTTCTTGATTTGATAATGTATCTAAAGAAAGAAGTGGAGCTGAATTAGCGATACTTGGTAATGCCAAACTTAACGCTAATGCACATTTAGTAAACTTCATAAACAACCGTTTTTATATAATAATTATTTCGAAAACTCGAAAGGGAATTATATATCGTCGTTTTTTTAACCTCTACAGAAACAGTGTAAATAAGAACCAATTGATTTAACTTTAAGCAAAAATCAATAAATTCACATGGAATTTATACTTAAATCTTAATATTGAGATGTGTAATTATATTTTTCATCATTAAATAAGTTGTAATTGCTGAAAATACTCTTTCTCTTTAAGCATAACGCTTAATCCAATTAAACGAATCTCTCTACCCTTTTGCCTTTCTAATACCTCCTCTAACAACTCCTTAAAAAATGGAAGCGTTAAGTTATGATGTACATGTTCAATTGTCGTTTGTTGAAAATCAGCAAACTTAATTTTGATCCCCTGCTTAGCAATAAAAGTTGAACCATTCGCTTTTAATAGTCTTTTTTCTAATTCAGGAAATAACCTATTTTCGATAACATCCCAACACTCATTAAAACTACTGATATTATGCGTAAATGTGCGCTCTACTCCCACAGACTTTCGATTTCTTTCAGTAACAACCTCTCTTTCATCAATACCATGCGATCTTTTCCATAATGATGCCCCCATTTTGCCAAATTTCAGTAATAAATCTCGTTGATCACTCTTTTGTATATCTTCGCAAGTATACAGACCAAATTGATGAAGACGTTCCAAACTCACTTTACCTACTCCTGGAATTTTCTCTAAAGGCAATGCTTTAATTTCATTCATCATAGAATCAGGAGTAATGACATACTGCCCATTGGGTTTATTAAGATCTGACGCTATTTTAGCTAAAAATTTGAGCGGAGCGATTCCTGCAGAAGCGGTAAGTTGAAGTTCATTAAAAATATCTTTTCTAATTTGTTCTGCAATTAATGTTGCTGAACCATGTAATAGTGAGCAATCACTTACATCCAAATAGGCTTCATCTAACGAGAGAGGTTCAATTTTATCGGTATATCGTCGAAATATACGATGAATATGGTGAGATACTTCTTTATAAACCTGCATTCGTCCAGGCACCACAACGAGGTTTGGGCATAATTTTAATGCTTTCCCTGTTGGCATAGCTGAGCGAATACCAAACTTTCTCGCTTCATAATTACAAGTACTTAAGACCCCTCGTTGACGTTCATGCCCACCTACAGCCAAAGGCACATTACGTAAATTGGGATTATCTCTCATTTCTACAGCCGCATAAAAACAGTCCATATCTATATGGATGATTTTCTGACTTCTATTTGCAGTCTTTAATGATGACGGTTGATGATCAATACTCATAAAAATTAACTGTATAAAAACACAGTTAATAATAGCTTTGAACTATGCATTATTCAAATAAAAACAGCACCAATGAAAGGTGCTGTTTTAAAGTAAAATAATAAAATCTTAACTATGCAATACGGTCTTTTTCCCATGCAGCCAACTTTTCTGCTCGAAGAGCGGCTTTTGCTTCGCGTTTTTTACGAGCATCACATGGCTCAGGGCAATTACAAACTTTATCAATACCTACAGCACCAAGCCCACCACAGCTACCTTTCACAACTTTACGCTGAATGATGTATCCGATAGCCATTGCAGCTATCACCGCTAAAAAAACAAAAAATGTAATCAGAAATGTACTCATTATCTACTCACTTACTTCAAAAAAGGCTTAAAGGCTTCAGAAGCAATTTCTTTAAAGCCATCTTTTGTTTTCACAATCATGAAAACAGGAATATTGTGTTTATTAGCAACTTCTATACCTTGCTCTTCACCAAGAAGCATTAAGCCTGTAGCAAGCCCATCAGCTGTCATTGATGATTTATCAAGAACAGTTACAGAGACTACCTTATTTGAAATAGGGTAACCTGTAATTGGATTAATAATATGAGAATAACGAATACCCTCTTTTTCAAAGTATATACGGTAATCACCAGATGTCGCTACTGCATGATGACCCGGTTCAATAATCTCTTGAATTGCACGCTCATCAACTGATGGTTTTTCAATTGCGATACGCCAAGCAACATTTTCTTTATTTTTGCCTTTCACTCGCATCTCACCACCAACTTCAACCATGTAATCAGTGATACCAAGATCTTCTAGATAATTCGCAACAACGTCAACACCCCAACCTTTTGCAATCGTTGATAAATCAACATATAACTCAGGAATATCTTTTGTAACCGTGGTTTCTGTAGCAGTTAAATGCTGAATACCCACAATTTTACGTCGTGCATTTAATTCTTCATCAGTAGGAACGACTTCTGGTCGAGCTTCTGGGCCAAATCCCCATAGATTAACGAGAGGACCAACCGTTACATCAAGCGCACCTAAAGTCACTTTATTTAATCGAATAGCTTCTTTAATAACTGTTGCTGTATCTTTTGATACGGTAAATGGAGTCAGTTCTTTACTTTGGTTAAATCGACTCAGCTCTGAATCTTTTCTGTAAGTCGACATTTGGTCATTAACAAGCTCTAATCGCTTATCTATCTCCGCATGAACGTCTTCAGATTTAGGCAGTCCATCTTTGCTTATATATTTAATATTATAGCTTGTCCCCATCGTAGGGCCATTCAGATACACTTGCTCACGCTGATCACCACAACCAGCAAGTAAAATAAGGGCAAAACAAGATAATAAAATAAGTTTTGCTTTATGAATTAACTGAGTAAAACTGACAAACACTGCCAACTCCTTTAAATACAAACAATACACAGGAATATAAATTTAAGTTTGTTTACTAAACCTATAACCCTGTACTTTGTCAGGTTAAATACGGACCATAAATACGAAAAAAGGCTGACTCAATACTGAGTCAGCCAATATTTCTTACTTCAATAGATTAACCACCGAAGTCATCTAGTAAGATGTTTTCATCTTCAACACCAAGATCTTTTAGCATACCGATAACAGCAGCGTTCATCATTGGTGGACCACACATGTAGTATTCACAATCTTCAGGTGCTTCATGATCACGTAAGTAGTTTTCATAAAGAACATTGTGGATAAAGCCTGTGTAACCATCCCAGTTATCTTCTGGCATTGGATCAGAAAGTGCACAGTGCCATACGAAGTTTTCGTTATCAGCCGCTAGGCCGTCGAAATCTTCAACATAGAACATTTCACGCTTAGAACGTGCACCATACCAGTAAGACATCTTACGCTTAGATTTAAGACGTAATAATTGGTCAAAGATATGAGAACGCATTGGCGCCATACCTGCACCACCACCAATGAATACCATTTCATTATCAGTATCTTTAGCGAAGAACTCACCAAATGGACCTGAAATAGTACATTTATCACCAGCTTTTAGTGACCAAATATAAGAAGACATTACACCAGGTGGAACATCAGGATTATTTGGCGGCGGAGTCGCGATACGAACGTTCAATTTAATAATGCCTTTCTCTTCTGGGTATGAAGCCATAGAGTAAGCACGGATTGAATGCTCATTAACGATTGACTCGTAACGGAATAAGTTAAACTTATCCCAATCACCACGATATTCTTCAGGAATATCAAAATCTGAATATTTAATATGGTGTGGTTCAGCTTCAATCTGAATATAACCACCAGCACGGAATGGAACTTCTTCACCTTCTGGAATAGCAAGTGCTAATTCTTTAATGAAAGTAGCTTCGTTATCATTAGAGATAACAGTACATTCCCACTTTTTAACACCAAAGATTTCTTCAGGAAGTTCAATTTCCATGTCAGTTTTCATTGAAACTTGACATGCTAGGCGCTCACCTTCACGAGCCTCACCTTTTGAAATGTGATCAAGTTCTGTAGGTAGAATATCACCACCACCAGATTTCACTTTCACACGACACTGACCACAAGAGCCACCACCACCACATGCAGATGATACGAAAATACCAGCGCTACCAAGAGCACTAAGTAATTTACCACCTGGTTGTGTAATGATTGCTTTATCAGCATCGCCGTTTACAGAGATAGTAATGTCACCTGATGGTACTAACTTAGATTTAGCGAATAAGATCACTAATACTAAAGCCAATACAATAATGGTAAACATCGCTACACCAAGAATAATGCTTTGCATTTGTTATTCCTTATTATTGGGTGCTTACCCTACAGTTGAACACCAGAGAAAGACATAAAGCCTAACGCCATTAAACCTACTGTAATGAAAGTAATACCAAGGCCACGAAGACCAGGAGGTACATCAGAGTACTTCATTTTTTCACGAATACCAGCAAGTGCTACGATAGCCAACATCCAACCAATACCTGAACCGAAACCGTATACTACAGATTCAGCAAAGTTATAGTCACGTTGAACCATGAAAGATACACCACCGAAAATAGCACAGTTAACTGTGATTAACGGAAGGAAGATACCTAGAGCATTGTACAAAGGTGGGAAGAAGCGATCTAAGATCATTTCTAGAATTTGTACTAGTGCTGCAATTACACCGATAAAAGTAATAAAGCTAAGGAATGTTAAATCAACACCCGCAACTAACGCATTTTCTTTTAGTAGGTACGTATAAACAAGGTTGTTCACAGGTACAGCAATTGTTAATACAACAACTACAGCAACACCAAGACCAAACGATGTTTTTACTTTCTTAGATACCGCTAAGAACGTACACATACCTAGGAAAAATGAAAGCGCCATGTTTTCGATGAAGATCGATTTAACAAGTAAACTAATATAATGTTCCATTTCGACCTTACTCCTTCGCTTCTACTTGTTCTGGTTTAAGGATACGGATAGCCCAGATCATAAAACCAATTAAGAAGAATGCTGATGGTGCTAGAAGCATTAGACCATTTGGTTGGTACCAACCACCGTTAGAAACAAGTGGAAGAACTTCAACACCAAATAGCTTACCAGAACCAAGAAGTTCACGGAAAAATGCTACTGTCATCAGTACAAAACCATAACCAAGACCGTTACCAATACCATCAATAAATGATGGGAATGGAGCAGATTTCATTGCGAACGCTTCCGCACGACCCATTACGATACAGTTTGTAATGATCAAGCTTACGAATACTGAAAGCTGTTTAGAAATATCATATAGATATGCTTTCAATACTTGGTCAACAACGATAACCAAAGAAGCGATGATCGCCATCTGAACGATGATACGAACGCTGTTTGGCATGTGGTTACGAATTAGCGAAACGAATAAGTTAGATAAAGCAGTAACAAACATTACCGCTAAAGTCATAACGAAAGCCGTTTCAAGCTTAGTTGTTACAGCTAGAGCTGAACAAACACCAAGAACTTGTAGCGCGATAGGGTTGTTATCCAACACCGGCGCTAAAATGCTCTTTTTAATATCTTTTGCGCTAGCCATTAGTTCAGACCTCCATCACGAACTTTAGCAAGGAATGGACCGAAGCCGTCATTACCTAACCAGAAGTCAAACGTGTGTTGAACACCGTTACCTGTTAGCGTTGCACCAGAAAGACCATCTACACCGTACTCAGAACCAGCTGGAGCACCGCCTTTAACAATCTTAATTGCAGGTTTATGATTTTCATCAAACAGTTTCTTACCTACGAATTGTGCACGCCACGTTGGGTTTTCAACTTCACCACCAAGTCCCGGAGTTTCCGCTTGGTCGTAGTAAGTGATACCCGCAATAGTGTTACCATCAGTCTCAACTGCAACAAACGCATACATCATTGACCATAACCCAGTACCGTGAACAGGTAGGATAATTTTAGTCACTTTGTCGCCATCTTTAACTAGGTAAACAACACCCAAGTTTGCACGACGAATGATTTTTGCTTTATCTTGCTCAGCTGTTAGCTTAATTGATTGTTTTGGATCTTTAGCTGCTTTACGTTGATCGTAAGTAGCCGCATCACCATCAACGAACTCACCTGTTGCAAAATCAACAAGACGAGGTTCGATATTTGCAGCGAATAGCTCAGGAACAGTACCTGAACCTGTAACACCTGCAACTTCAACAATTTTGCTTTGCTTATCTAGAACTGCGTTTGCTTTTTGCTTATCACGCAGACCAACTGCCGCCGTTGATACGATGATTGAACACACTAGGCTCAAACCAATAACAACACCGAGAGTCTTTTTAATGCTATCGTTATTACTTGCCATAGCGTTTTAGTCTCCGTTTCACGTTACCTTCAACTACAAGGTTATCAAACAATGGAGCAAACAAGTTTGCAAATAGAATAGCTAACATCATACCTTCAGGGTATGCAGGGTTAACTACACGGATCATTACAGCCATACCACCAATTAAAATACCGTACCACCACTTACCTTTATTAGTAAATGAAGCCGATACTGGGTCTGTTGCCATAAAGATCATACCAAACGCGAAACCACCAAGAACTAGGTGCCAGTGCCAAGGCATGCTGAACATTGCATTTGTGTCAGAACCGATTAGGTTAAACAGTGTAGACACTGCAACCATACCGATCATTACACCAGCAATGATACGCCATGAAGCAATACGCATGTAAACGATCATTAGACCACCAAGGATCAGAGCAAGAGTCGAAACCTCACCAATTGAACCTGGGATATTACCAATGAATGCGTCCATCCAAGTGATTGTGTCGCCAGTAATTGTATTTACTAGACCACCTTGACCGCCTTGTGCCCATTGGCTAAGTGCTGTAGCACCAGAGAAGCCATCAGCAGCAGTCCAAACTGTATCACCTGAAATTTGAGCTGGGTATGCAAAGAATAGGAATGCACGACCCGCTAGCGCAGGGTTTAGGAAGTTACGACCAGTACCACCAAAGATTTCTTTCGCTACAACAACACCGAAAGTAATACCTAACGCTGCTTGCCATAGTGGAAGTGTTGGTGGAACGATCAATGCGAAAAGGATAGAAGTTACAAAGAAACCTTCGTTAACTTCATGCTTACGCACCATACAGAACAATACTTCCCAGAAACCACCAACAAGGAACACTGTTGCGTAGATTGGTAAGAAGTACGTTGCACCCAGTAGCATGCTACTGCCCCAACCTGCATCAGCACTTACTGTGCCACCTAGCATTTCAGTCAACCAGTAGTGCCAGTTGCCAGAAATAACAGCTGCAAGTTCAGCGCCTGAATACATGTGTTCAAGAGCAACAATTGCTTGGTTACCTGCGTTGTACATACCCCAGAACATTGCTGGGAATACCGCAAACCATACCATGATCATGATACGTTTTAAGTCAACGCTATCACGAACATGTGAACCACCTTTTGTTACTGTACCTGGAGTATAGAAAAGTGTTGCTGTTGCTTCGTATAAAGCAAACCACTTCTCATATTTACCGCCTGGCTCAAAATGATGTTCAACTTTTTCAAATAAATTTAAAAGGCTCATCAATTACCCTTCCTTCTCGATGGTATCCAAGATCTCACGAAGCATTGGACCATACTCATATTTACCAGGGCACACATATGTACATAGACCTAGATCTTCTTCATCTAACTCTAATGCACCTAGGCGTTGTGCACTGTCAACATCACCAGCACAAAGGTCACGCAATAACATGGTTGCTTCCATGTCTAATGGTAATACGCGTTCGTAGTTACCGATTGGCACCATTGCACGATCACTACCGTTAGTAGTTGTCGTCATGTTAAACAGTTGACCTGAGAATAAGTGACTCAAGAATGAACGAGTTACTGAGAATTTGTTTTTGCCAGGAACAGCCCAACCAAACAATTCTTTCTCACGACCTTCGCGAAGAACAGAAACTTGCTGATGGTAACGACCAAGGTAAGCGTGAGGACCTGATGCTTGTGTACCGTTAAGTACAGAACCAGAAATCACACGAACTTCACCAGGCATTACTTCACTGTCAGTTAAATCAACTAAGCTTGCACCAGTAATAGTACGAACTAAGCGAGGATTATTTACTGCAGGGCCAGCTAAAGATACGATTCTTTCAGAGTAGATTTCACCCGTTAAGAACAGTTGACCGAATGCAATCACATCTTGGTAACCAATGCTCCACGCTACATGATTTGTATCTACTGGATACAAGTAATGCATGTGAGTACCGGCTAAACCTGCTGGATGAGGGCCATCAAATACATGTTCTTCAACATTTTTTTGAGAAGAACGAGGTAAGCTACCTCCTTTCTTACATACATAAACTTTATCACCTGTTAATACAGATAATAGGTCTAAGCCTGCAACAAAAGCTTCTTCTTGTTGGTTAATGATCACTTCTGCATCAGCCGCTAGTGGATTAGTATCCATAGCAGTAACAAAGATAGCCTTTGTTTCAGAATCAATCGCTGGAACCTTGCTGAACGGACGAGTACGTAATGCAGTCCATGCACCTGAATCAACCAGTTGTGTTTTAATCGTTTCACGATCAAGCGACACTAGTTCATTTGCTGCATAGCTATTAAAAGTAACCTGCTCTTCGCCTTCAACTGCAATTACTACAGATTGAAGTACGCGCTTCGCACCACGGTTAATTTCAACAACCTTACCACTTACTGGAGCAGTAAATACTACGCCTGGATTCTTTTTATCAGCAAAAAGAACCTGACCTTTCTTTACTACATCTTCCACGCGGACATGCATCGTAGGACGCATACCAACGTACTCTTCGCCAAGCAAGGCGACTTTAGTGATGGATTTACCATCATTAATCACCTGAGTAGGAACACCTGCTATAGGAAGATCCAAACCCTTTTTTATTGTAATCATACGCACTTGCACTAATTTTATGGGAAAAAAGATTCTATATAAGACACGACACTGCATGTGTCCAGTATTGACGACACAAATCGCGCAACACTATTAACATCCTAGTAATATGCTTTTTACATAAATACGAAAAAAGCTGTTTTAAGGCGGAGGATTCTATCATTTTTTATGGTGTAGATGCCACGTTCAATGACTCGATTCCTGCTATTTTTTACTATTCATTGTCAGAAATCATTGAAATAGGTTGAGCATTTTAGACCTACTGCACAATTCTTGTTCAAAATCAAAAAATACCCCATAAGTAGCAATGACATTAAATATTGGTCATTTTTTAACAAACAGCCTCACTTTATATTTATTTTATGTTAAAAAATAAACATTAGCGTTTCATTTTTAACCTTTTCCACCGCCCATACAGTTGGGACTAAGAGGAACTTGCTCTGTATCTAGAGCTTGCCATTCTGCTTCTGTATACGTATGAATAGCTAAAGCATGAATATGGTCAGACAATTCTTCAGCTAAGATGCTATTAATAGTTCGGTGACGAGTAATTAAACGTTTACCTTCGAATTCATCAGTCACTACAATTACCTTAAAATGGCTCTCTGAACCTTCAGGTACATTATGCATATAGCTTTCATTTAGAACTTTAATATAAGAAGGTGCTAACGCTTCGCGTAATTTTTGTTCGATTTGATGCTGAATCATATAATTCCTTTCTTTATTTGAATTCTTCTGTTTCCACTTTATACGCCATTTGCGACAATAGCTAGAAGCCTTCCCTATTTGAAGATCAAATCATTATGAAAACAGAACTGTGTCTACTTGACCGAAACCTAAATTTACAACGCTACCCTAAACGTGCTCAAGAACTACTGCAAGCATGGGATGCTGGTGATGAATACATCATTAAATATGTAGAAGAAGAGCTAAACCTAGAAGATGGCAAAAACATTCTTATCTTAAATGATAATTTTGGTGCATTATCATGCTGGTTCTCAGACAAACATAACGTAACAATGATGACCGATTCGTTTGTTTCACAACGTGGTACATTAAAAAACCTACAACGAAACCAATGTAACCGTGTACAGCTCATCACATCAACTGAAGAGATGCCACAAGGTTTCGATTTAGTATTAATGCAAATCCCAAAAAACAATCGAATGTTAACATGGCAGTTACAGCAACTGCGCCAATCTATGAACGCTGATTGTCCTATTATTGCGGTTAATAAAGCTAAAGAAATTCATAATTCAACACTTGAGCTGTTTGAAGAGTACCTTGGTGAAACTAAAACATCTCTTGCTTGGAAGAAGCACCGCTTAGTATTTTCAAATGCAAACGCAACGAATCCAAAAACCATCGCAGAAGCTGTTTGTTGGAGTGTTGATAATGAAGACATCGATCTTCTTAACTACCCTAATGTATATTCAGGGGAAAAATTGGATCAAGGTGCTCGCTTCATGCTTGAGCATATTCCTTCAGATCCTGAATTACGACACATTATCGATCTTGGTTGTGGTAATGGTGTACTCAGTGTAAAAGCTGGTCAACTAAACCCTGAAGCTCGTATTACTTGTGTTGACGAAAGCTTTATGGCTGTTGAATCTGCACGCCGTAATTTAGAAGTAAACTTAGGCAAAGAACGTCAATTCCAATTTATCGCCAATAACTGTCTCGATGGTTTTAAAAAGCACAGTAGTTACCTTGTACTTTGCAACCCTCCATTCCATCAAGGCCAGGCTATTACCGATCATATTGCATGGCAAATGTTCTGTGATGCTAAGCACATCTTGTGCAAAGATGGTAAATTATTAGTTATTGGAAACCGTCATCTTGATTATGATGGTAAGTTATGTCGCTTATTTGGTGAAGAAAATGTCACCACAGTTGCTAGCAATTCAAAATTCGTTATTTTAGAAGCTGTTAAAGCCGAAAAATCAAAATAAAAAAGGATTACACCATGAAAAAGGTCATCATTGCCCTTTCTGCACTTTTTTTAGCTGCTTGTAGTGCACCATCAGATCCACAATTGGATATTCAACCTAAAGCATCATCAAATGCTCACCAAATCGTTGATGGTATTAAATTAACATTAGATAGCAGTGATTTACGTACTGCACAATATGTTGCAGTAATTGATAATGGTCGCCAAAATGTACAACCAATTCACGCAAAACAAAACTTACGTGTCACTCTAGAAGATGCATTATCGACACAATTAAAAACTCAGGGTTTTGTGATTACTGTAGATAGTGACAACACGTTACGTTTAGACATTATCGAAGCGTTAGTAAGTGTTCAGCATTCTCTAATGAGTAATGAAATCAAAACTCAGGTTAAGCTTCAAATTACAGCAGAAACACCAAAAGGTAAGTTTGTTAAAACCTACAATGGCGTATCTGAAAAAACAGGCTCTATGAGTGCTGATAATCAAGATATTGAACAAGTTCTTAATGACTTATTAAATGCAGTATTAGATAAAATCGCTGTTGATGAAGAATTACAAACATACATTAAAGGTAACTTTTAATGATTAAAATGATTTCAAAAGCCGCATTAATTATTGCAGCTCTTAGCACGAGTCAAATGGCTCTAGCAGAATCGGTAAAATTTGAAACCACATTAGGTAACTTTACTGTTGAACTAAATTCAGAGAAAGCCCCTATTTCTGTGGCAAACTTCATCCGTTATGTTGAAGATGGCAGTTATGTTGGAACTCAATTTCACCGAGTAATCCCAGGCTTCATGGCTCAAGGTGGTGGTTTTGACAAAAATATGATGAAGAAACCAAGCTATGGCCCAATTAAGAATGAGGGTTATAACGGTTTAGGTAATGACACTGCGACGATTGCGATGGCACGCACTAATAATCCTGACTCTGCTACTCGTCAATTTTACATTAACCTAAATGACAATGACTTCTTAAACGCAAGTCAGCGTCCACCGGGCTATGCTGTGTTTGGTAAAGTAACACAAGGTTTTGATGTGATTCAAAAAATGGCAACTAAGAAAACCAAAGCACTACCAAATGGTATGCGTGATATTCCAGTTGAGCCAATTATCATAACTAAAGCAACATTAATTAAATAATTTAGTTAATATAGCACTACTCTAAAGCAGCTTTCGGGCTGCTTTTTCTATCTATTTCAATAAGAACAAATAACAAGGAGCGTTTCATGTCTCATTCCATGCAATGGAAAACAGCCGTAAAAAGCTACATGGATAAACGTTTACTTTGGGTTTTCATGCTAGGTTGTTCTAGTGGCTTTCCTTGGGTACTTATTGGCTCGAACATGTCGGGTTGGTTAAAAGATGCTGGATTAACTCGTGCTGCTATTGGTTATTTCGGTTCAGTATTCGCGGTATATGCGATTAACTTTATGTGGGCACCACTTGTTGACCGTGTAAAGCTCCCTTTTATTGGAAATAAACTAGGCCAACGCCGTAGTTGGATCTTTGTTTGCCAAGCTATTGTTCTATTTTGTACGTTGCAAATTGCAGGATTAGACCCTTCAAAAAATTTAATGCTAACATCAATGTTTGCACTTGCTATTGCGACTGCATCAGCGACACAAGATGTAGCCATTGATGCATTCCGTATTGATACCTTCCCAAAATCAGAATCCACTAAAATGCCTCAGGCATCAGCAATGGCCGTGATTGGTTGGTGGACTGGCTATTCATTACCTGGTTATTTAGCTTTTATTAATGCAGATAGCATCGGATGGAATGGCGTTTACTATGGCATGGCGGGAATTGTTGGCTTATTAATGGTATTCACTCTATTAGTCGGCGAACCAAAAACCAAACGTGATGAACTGCAACACGAAGCCGAAGAGCGTCATAATAAATTGGTTGGCTCTAAAATTGCCGCTTGGTTTACCGTAACAGTAATTGAACCATTTTATGACTTCTTTAATCGAAACGGCGTAAAAACAGCTTGTACTCTACTATTATTCGTTTTCTTATTTAAAATTGGTGAAGCTTTTCTGGGAAGAATGTCGATCACTTTCTATAAAGAAATCGGGTTTAGTAACGAACAAATTGGCTATTACTCTAAACTGATCGGCTGGGGAGCAACCGTATTTTTCACCCTATTAGGCAGCTTAATCAACGTTCGTTTTGGTGTAGTAAAAGGTCTAATGATTGGTGGGATCGCTATGGCTGCAAGTAATTTAATGTTTGCACTTATCGCTAATGTCGGCCCTAATGAGCACTTATTCCTAGCGACTATTATTGTTGATAACTTCACAACTGCGTTTTCAACCGTTGCCTTTGTATCCTTCTTAACCATACTTACTGGTGAAGCTTTCTCTGCGACTCAATATGCGTTACTAGCTTCATTAGGTAACTTAGGCAGAACAACATTAGCCTCTTTCAGTGGTGAGTTGGCTGACTACTTAAATAGCTGGCCTTTATTCTTTGTATTAACCGCCGTAATGGTTATTCCTAGTCTAATTATGCTGCTTATGCTTAAAGGGCATTTCAAAGCTCTTCTTGATAAGCATCAAAGCTCTTAAAGTTCTTATACGTAACAACTGTGCTACCAAAGCCTCCGTTTATCGGAGGCTTTTTTGTTTTTGTTCACACTTTTACGTCAGAGTTTTGTCAAGTAAGTGATATTGATCACTTAATTTTCTTAGCTCAATTTATAAACACGATCGAGATCTACATATAACATTGCTATTACATAAATTGCATTTAAAAAAGTGAACTTTCTCTATATTATTTGCGTCATTCGAGAACGATACATATCGTCCTTCTATCATTTTTTGTAATACATAACTATAGAGATACCATTATGCGTAAATCACTTTTAGCTCTATCTGTTCTTGCTACAACTGTTGCTATTCCTGCTCAAGCTGAAAATCTATACACTTGGGGTAACATGAACATCAACTACCTTGATTGGTCTAACAGCTCTAATGATGGTGGTAAAGATGATTTTGCATACCTTGAATTTGAAGGTGGTGCAGGCTTTGATTGGGGTGAACTATACGGTTTCCTTGATCTAGAAGGTCAAAAAGACAGCATGGCTGCTTCAAGCAAAGGTTCTATTACTTACAAAACTGGTCTTGGTGAATTACGCCTTTACGGTCAAACTTATTCAACAGAAAACCTAGGCTGGCATGTTCGTAACACTGTTGCTGGTGTTTCTTACAACTTTTCAGGTGAGCAATGGTTCTTTAACCCGTTCATTGGTGCTCACTACACTAATACAAACGGTTTCTCTGATATGAACGGTGGTATGGCTGGTTGGGTTACAGGTTATAACTTTAACCTTGGCGAGCAATCTTTCTCTATCAGTAACTGGAATGAAATGGAATTTGCTCGTGATAGCGCTTATACAGCTCTATCTGGTGAAACAGATGATATTTCTTTCAACGGTGCTGTAGCGTTCTGGTGGAATGCAACTAAACACATCACTACAGGTATTCAATACCGTTATGCTGATAATAAACTAGGTCAAGGCGATCTAGACGATGCTATCATCTACACTCTAAAATATAACTTCTAATCTAATTTAGAATATCTATTTGACTAAGGCGCTCACTATGAGCGCCTTTGTTTTTTGTAGTAAACCAATTACACTGCTTTCATTATTTCTTCTTAATGGATTCATCTGTGAATATCACCATTCTTGGTCCTGGTGCAGTCGGCTCTTTATGGGCATGCTATCTGCAAAAAGCAGGACACAATGTCTGTTTATGGACAAGAAATTCAATACCTTCTGAACAATCATTTTCATTATCAGCTAACGAAAACTCATCACACCAATTTAAGTGTAATGATAAGCAAGCCTTGATTGATTGTGATTTGCTATTAATTACGGTTAAAGCTTGGCAAGTCGAAAGTGCCTTACTCCCTTTACTTCCATTATTATCAAAAGAAACCATACTGCTGTTTATGCATAATGGAATGGGAGCAATTGATAGCTTAAAAGAACACATTAATCACCACCCTATTTTACAAGCAACGACGACTCATGGTGCATTAAAAGAAAATAGCACTAGCGTAATCCATACAGGTTATGGAAATACCTCTGTAGGGCCATTTAACTCACTAGGTAAACAGTGTCAGTTTATTCAAGATGTATTGCATCATAGCTTAGCAAGTGTCGATTGGAACCCAGAAATTAATATCGCATTATGGAAAAAACTCGCTATCAACTGTGCAATTAACCCATTAACAGCGATTCATCAATGTAAGAATGGACAATTAGTACAACCCGATATCCATCAATATGTAATGAACATTTGCTCCGAAGTACATCAAGTTCTGCAAAAAGAAAATATTGAATGGGCACAAAATGAATTACTTTCAACGGTAACTCAAGTTATAAAAGCAACATCTGCCAATTATTCTTCAATGAATCGTGACTGTTTTTATCAACGAAAAACTGAGATTGATTTCATTACTGGCTATTTATTAAAGCGTGCTAAATTTCACGGTATTTCAGCACCTATCAATCAATCGTTATATAATCAAATTAAACAATTTGAAGAGAACACATTATGACTAAAAAAATTCTCGTATGTATCGCACCCGGCACTGAAGAGTTAGAAGCTATTACGGTAATTGATATTCTAGAGCGTGCAAAATTTGATGTGACCGTTGCAAGTACGGCTTTTGACGGCTCATTAACCATGAAGGCCGCACAAAGAGTGATGTTAACCGCTGATGTAAAACTCGTTGAAGTTGCTGATGAAGAGTTTGATTGTATTGTTCTACCTGGTGGATTAAAAGGCTCTGAAAATTTCAGAGACAGTACCCTACTCATTGAGATGTTAAAACAACAAAAATACGATGAGAAATGGGTAGCTGCTATTTGTGCTGCACCAGCCATTGTTTTACAACATCATAATTTATATCCAGATGCATTAATGACTTGCTACCCAAGCTTTATGGAAACCATTCCAGAGAAAAATCGCCGTATTAAGCGTGTATTTACTGATGTGTTAAATCATTTAATCACAAGCCAAGGTCCAGGTTCGGCACTTGAGTTTGCAATGGAAATAGTAACAACGCTTGCAGGAAAAGAGCTTACAGCTAAATTAGCAGCTGATTTAGTAACACTTCCTAATCTTAATTATCATCAAGTTTAATTCCAATCGGTTATAAACAAAAAAAGGGCGTTGAATGATCAACGCCCTTTTTAAATAAAAATGGTTAACTGACTATGGACGGTAAACTTTTACGTTCTTGTAACCATTCTCAATTAATAATAAAGCTTGAAGACGGCTCATCACACCGCGTTCACAGTATAATAAGTACTCTTTAGATTGGTCTAGATCACCAAACTTGGTTGCCAATTTGAAGAAAGGAATGTGAGTTACCTCAACACCATCAAGTTCTAATGGCTTTTCATCTTCTTCTTCAGCACTACGGATATCAAGAACCACAACATCAGATCCTAGCTCAGATACCATTTCAACTTCTGGTGCTTGTTCTTGGCTTTCTTTTTCAATATCACGAATGTCCATAACTCGTGCGTTATAAACAGCTTGCTCAAGAACAGAGAAATCAAATTTCGCTTCTTCTTTCTCTAATTTTTCTTTCACCGCTTTTACTGTTGGTTTCTTAGAAATTACACCACAGTATTCAGGCATTGTTTTCGCGAAATCTTCAGTACCAATCTCACGAGCTAAATCAATAATGTCTTCTTTATCCCAGTTAATTAGAGGACGTAGAATTAATGAATCAGTTACATTATCAATATGGCGTAAGTTAGTTAGTGTTTGACTAGATACTTGACCTAATGCTTCACCTGTAACTAAACCTTCAATGCCAAATTTCTCAGCAACCATGCCGCCAGCACGCATAAACATACGTTTTAAGATAACACCCATTTGGCCATCATCGACTTTCTCTAAGATCTCAGCGACAACTGGATCAAAATCAACAGAGATAAATTTAACTTTTGCTGATGAACCGTATTTTTTCCACAAGAAGTGCGATACTTGTTTCACGCCAATCTCGTGAGCTGGGCCACCTAAATTAAAGAATAAGTAATGAACTTTTGAACCACGTTTAATGTGTAAGTAGCTTGATACACCAGAATCAAAACCACCAGAAATCAAACTTAGAACATCTTCTTGAGTACCAAGTGGAAAACCGCCTAAGCCTTTATGACGAGCAATGATCAGGTTTAATTTATCATTTGCGACTTCAAATTTTACCGTTACTTCAGGGTTCTTTAAACGAACACTTGCACTTTCTACTGATTGGTTTAAACCGCCACCAACGTAACGCTCTAGTTCAATAGAGGTAAAGTCATGATTACCACGACGTTTAACACGCACACAGAATGTTTTGCCTTCGATAATCTCACGATTCATTTCAAGACATTGCTCAAAAATATCATGCATGTCTGTAAAGCCTGACTGCTTAACTTCAAGTACATGGTGAATACCTGGAGTTTGCGTTAGTACCGACAATGTTACATCACGGTATTCATCACTCAGTCCTGTCACTTCGATATGATCACGACGGTTGATGACTTCAACACCTTTGGTTTCACGCTGAATAATACTGCGTAGGTTAGATTCTAGAATACGAATAAAACGCTTACGTACTGAATCACTTTTAACAAAAACTTCTGGGTGTGGCTTAACGATAAACTTCATATATAGACTTCACTGATGTAGGAAAACAATCAAAAGGATAGATAAGGTTGGTTCAGGACCGAATCTAAGGCGCAAGATTATACCGAAAAAAAAGGCGAGTTGCTAATTCAACTCGCCTTTCATTATTATCTTAATTAACTCTGAGCTCTTTAACTCTAATTACGGTTGAGCACTAGGTACTTCATCACTCTCATGAGGTTTACCTTGCATGATACTGATTTCAACACGACGATTTCGAGCTCGGCCTTCAGCGGTTTTATTTGAAACCAATGGTTCTGTTGACGCCATACCACGAACTCGTAGGCGGTCACTTTCAAAACCTTTAACTCTTTCCATCTCAAGAGCAACGGATACCGCTCGTTGAGCAGATAAATCCCAATTAGAACGGTAAAGCTCTGAATCTAAAGGCTGATTATCA
Source organism: Aliivibrio fischeri (assembly GCF_009727955.1). GTDB lineage: Bacteria > Pseudomonadota > Gammaproteobacteria > Enterobacterales > Vibrionaceae > Aliivibrio > Aliivibrio fischeri_A. The sequence goes on from NZ_WOBR01000004.1 coordinate 1,347,761, forward strand.
GTATGACCTGATACGCGAATGATACCTGGAACATCTTTAACTAATTCAGCAATTTGACGAATAAGTGGACGGAACTTCGGCTGTAAAAATGCAGAGCCCGCAGGAAACGCGCCTTTTTCTCGAATTCGGATCACTAACTGTTGACCTAAATTCTCAACTTCAATCGCCCCTTCACTTATCTCACGCTCGAGTGCTTTTTTAATCGTATCTTCTAACTCTTGTTGACTTTGAGTTTGACTTTCAGATTCTGAATTACTTTGAGCACTCGTTTGTGTCGAGTTAGATGGTGACTCACCACCAGTCTGCTTACCCGCTTCTCGTTTAGTACCACCAGCACGATCCGATTCTCCATCATGAAAATCTAATGTTTTCTGCGGAATATCAATTGTCTGTTGCATGATAACTTCGATAGGCGTTGGCTCTGGTCGTCCCGGGCGGAATTCTTGAGCAATAACGCTAGTGCCTTTTGGTATGTCTTTTACTTCTAAAACATTTTGCACGCCAAAAGCAAACTTCATCGAACCTGCAATCTGCTTAAACTTCAATACATCCATTTCTGAGAACGAAAGTAATAGAACGAAAAAACACATTAATAATGTTGCTAAATCAGCAAATGTTGCCATCCATAAGGGGGCACCAGGAGGACATTTGCAGTCGTTTTCATCTTCCATTAGTGACTCCCAGTCTTATTCTTCGCCAGTATCGACAACACGTTTTTTCTCGTTTAAGTAGTTACGTAAATAACTATCAATAACGCGAGGGTTTTGACCATCTTGAATCGCTAAAATGCCATCAAGAATTAAACGGCGATTCAATTTTTCTTGTTCTTTACGTAATTCAAGTTTATGAGCAATAGGGAATGCCACCATGTTTGAAATAACAGAACCGTATAATGTTGTTAATAGAGCAACCGCCATCGCAGGACCGATAGATTTAGGATCGTCCATGTTTGATAACATACCAACCAAGCCTACTAAGGTACCAATCATACCCATCGCAGGAGCTACATCGCCAAAAGCGGTAAATACACCAACACCACGTTCATGACGCTCATTCGTTAATGCAATGTCTTTCTGTAAAGTTGCTTTTACAACTTCAGCATCATGACCATCAACCAGTAAATCAATACCTTTTTGCATAAAAGAGTTACTGATCTCTTTTTCTTCTAATGCTAAGAAACCACCTTTACGAGCCGCATCAGCCATTTCAACAATAGTTACAATAAGATCAACAGGTTCATCTGTTTTAAAAATAAAGGCTTTACCGGCAATTTTACCCGCGCCAAAAAATTGGCCCACGGTAAATTTCATCAAAACAACAAAAATTGAACCACCAACTACGATTAAAACCGATGTTGTGTCCATAAAAATGGCTAAACCACCAGCCAGTACCATTGCCATGATAATAAATGCAAAACTACCAACTAGGCCTATTAACGTTGCTAAATCCACAGAGCGCTCCCCTATATGCTGCTTGTGTTTACTTACAATGTGCTAAGCAAAATTTAAGCCATAAAATCATATCGCTTTTTTGCCGCTTATTTCTTATCGACCAAAGCCTTGGATGGTTTAATTTTTTTGTATAAAAAGATTCACTCCATTAAAATATCGATTGAAAAGTAGCCCTTAATCACTAAATTTTACTTTTATACGTGACTTTCTCACCTGTTCAATTGACCCTCACCTCTCTCTGAGTTACCTTTCTTGGATCTTTTTAAGAGTGAATCATTATGGCTGTAAAAAAACCTGAAAATTTATCGTTTGAAGCGGCAATAGAAGAACTAGATTCTGTCGTCAATCAACTTGAAAGTGGTGACTTGCCACTCGAAGATGCATTGAAGAAGTTTGAACGAGGTATTTCTTTAGCAAGAGCAGGACAAGAAAAATTAACTCAAGCAGAGCAACGAGTTGAAATTCTTCTTCAAGCAGACGATAACGCAGAACTAACGCCTTTTGATGGACAAGATGACTGATTCACTAAAACAACAACTGACTTTTTTTCAAAATAGAAACATTGAACAATTGAATCAATGGATTGAAAAAATCGAAATACAGCAACAACCATTAACAGAAGCAATGAAATATTCGCTTTTGTTAGGTGGCAAACGAGCTCGACCATATTTAGTTTATATCACAGCACAAATGCTTGGCATTAAAGCTGAATTTGCCGATAGTGCAGCCGCAGCTATTGAATGTGTCCACTCTTATTCATTGATCCATGATGACTTACCAGCAATGGATAATGATGATCTTCGTCGTGGTCATGCGACTTGTCATATTAAATTTGATGAAGCTACTGCCATTCTAGCTGGTGATGCATTACAAACTCTTGCTTTTGAAATATTAGCCAATGGTCAATTAAGTGACGATGCCGAAACATCACGCATCGATATGATCCGTGTATTATCAAAAGCATCAGGCGCATCAGGTATGTGCATGGGACAATCGTTAGATTTAGAAGCCGAAGGCAAAAAAGTGGACCTTGTTTCACTTGAACGCATCCATGCAAATAAAACCGGCGCCCTGATTAAGTGTGCAATTCAACTTGGTGCACTTTGTGCAGGTGAGAAAGGCAAAGCTATTCTTCCTCAGTTAGAAGTTTATGCCGACGCTATTGGTCTCGCCTTTCAAGTACAAGATGATATCTTAGATATTATTAGTGATACTGAAACTCTCGGAAAACCACAGGGTTCTGATCTAGAATTAGATAAAAGTACCTATCCTGCTTTACTTGGCCTTGAAGGCGCTAAACATAAAGCAGAACAACTGTATCAAACAGCAATTGAAGCATTAAACGACATCCCTTATAACACGGATGCAATGCAAGCGTTCGCCCAATACGTCATTGAGCGTAAAAACTAAAACAGATAAGCGCTAACTACTATGTCATTAGATATTTCAAAATACCCAATTCTGGCTTTGGCAAATACTCCAGATGAATTACGTTCTTTACCTAAAGAAAGCCTTCCTGCTTTGTGCGATGAGCTGCGTACTTACTTATTAAATTCAGTAAGTAAAACGAGTGGCCACTTAGCATCTGGTCTTGGTGTCGTAGAGTTAACTGTTGCTTTGCATTACGTGTATAACACTCCATTTGATCAACTTATTTGGGATGTTGGCCATCAGGCTTACCCACACAAAATACTGACTGGTCGTCGTGAACAACTTTCAACCATCCGTCAAAAAGATGGATTACATCCATTCCCATGGCGCGGTGAAAGTGAATACGATGTTCTCTCGGTAGGTCATTCATCAACATCGATTAGTGCCGCTTTAGGCTTAGCTATCTGTGCTGAAAAAGAGCAAGAGAATCGTAAAATAGTCAGTGTTATTGGTGATGGAGCTATAACTGCTGGTATGGCATTTGAAGCACTAAACCATGCTGGTGATATTCATCCTGATATGCTGGTTGTTTTAAATGATAATGAAATGTCAATTTCTGAAAACGTAGGCGCATTAAATAATCAACTAGCACGTGTCTTGTCTGGTAGTTTATACACATCTATTCGTGAAGGTGGCAAAAAAGTTCTTTCTGGTACGCCTACGATTAAAGAACTATTAAAGCGCACAGAAGAACATTTAAAAGGCATGGTTGTACCTGGTACCATGTTTGAAGAGTTAGGCTTTAATTACATTGGTCCTGTAGATGGCCATGATGTTAATGAGCTGGTTAGAACGCTTAAAAATATGCGTAACCTAAAGGGGCCGCAATTTTTACATATCATGACGAAAAAAGGTAAAGGCTATGAGCCTGCTGAAAAAGATCCAATCAGCTACCATGGCGTACCTAAGTTTGATCCAAGCAATACTTCATTACCAAAATCGTCTGGTGGCAAACCAACCTTCTCTGCTGTTTTTGGTGACTTCCTTTGCGATATGGCTAAAGAAGACAGCAAGCTTATGGCTATTACACCAGCAATGCGAGAAGGCTCTGGTATGGTTCGTTTCTCTAAAGAATACCCTAGCCAATATTTTGATGCAGCCATTGCAGAACAACACGCAGTTACTCTAGCTAGCGGAATGGCGATTGCGGGCTATAACCCGATAGTTGCTATCTACTCAACGTTTTTACAGCGTGGTTACGATCAATTAATTCATGATGTTGCGATTATGGATTTACCCGTAATGTTTGCTATTGACCGTGCAGGTTTAGTCGGCGCAGATGGACAAACACACCAAGGTGCTTTTGATATCAGTTTTATGCGCTGTATTCCGAATATGGTCATAATGACACCAAGTGATGAAAACGAATGCCGCCAAATGCTTTACACAGGCCATAAACACACTGGACCAAGTGCTGTTCGTTACCCTCGAGGGAGTGCAACAGGTATTCAAGTAAATAATGAAATGCAAGCACTTGAAATTGGTAAAGGTCGCTTACTCCGTGAAACTAAAGTGACGGAAAAAGGAGAGCGAGTTGCTATCTTAAACTTTGGTACCTTCTTAGCAAATAGCTTAGAAGCGGCAGAAAAGTTAGATGCAACCGTTGCAGACATGCGTTTTGCTAAACCTCTCGACGAAGCACTGATCTGCGAATTAGTAACCAATCACGATGTTTTAGTGACTATTGAAGAAAATGCGATTTCAGGTGGTGCAGGTTCAGGTGTCATTGAATTTTTAATGAAAAACCGTCTTGTTAAACCAGTTCTTCAATTAGGCTTGCCAGATGAATTTATAGCTCAAGGTACGCAAGAAGAAATGCATACCGAACTAAAACTTGATGCAAATGGCATTGAGCAACAAATTAGAGATTATCTTGATCTCTAATTTCATGTCCATCTTAGTTTCCTAAGCAATGCCACCGTTTGGTGGCATTTTTATTTTATGGAATCTTAGGAGCATCAAAATCAATTGGCTCATCCGTATAAATACACACATTCCATTTATCGACTAATCCATCATCTGCTATACATTGCTGCTCGAAAAATTGTTTAATTTCATCACGCTGACAATGCGCTTCAAATACTTCGTTATCAGCCCAAATTTCATTAAAAGCAATAGGGTAGCTTTCGCCTTCGGCAAATGGTGTTTGAATATGACGAGTAACGATATATTGAAGACAACCATCTTCTCTTATTGTGTTTGGTTCTAAGCTTTGTAATACCTTAAACAGTTCATTTAATTTCCCCTCTTTTGGCAAAAACTGAGCAACACAATACACTTTTTTAGACATATAGCTTTCCTTGTTATATTGACTGAAATTAGGATATATCCCATCATTGGATAGAATTAACGAGTGAGCCGAATGATGAAATCTAACGTAGACAAAATGCTAAATAAACATCAGCAACTAACCCATAGTGTTGATGTTAAAGTCACCTCTCATACACAAAGAGATATAGGAGATTGGATACAGCATACTATTATGATTGATGGATGTAATGTTCCATTTAAATTTAATAGAACAAAAGCCTACCAATCTCTCAAAGGCGCAAAGGTTAATCTCACCTATTACCCAAGTAGTGAAAAAATAGCAGGCTTTGATATTGAAGTAATGAGAGTCGTTCGAATTAAACGAAGCTAGTTACGAGTCAAAAGGTGGCAAACCGAGCTCTGATTTATAAAAAACCAATGCATCCAATATCGACTTTTCTTTTATTGGCTTAGTAATAATATAATTAGCCCCTGCTGAGAAAAATTCTTGATTGGATTCCTCTAATGCATCAGCAGTATACGCATAAATAGGCGTCATTATTTTCAAATGATTACGAATATATTTGGTTGCTTTAATACCGCTCATTCCCGGCATTTGGTTATCCATTAAGATCAAATCAAACTCAGATTTAGACAGCTCAGCAATGCCTTGAGCAGCATCATTTCGCCAGGTCACGTTTAACCCATACTTTTGACAATAAGCTTTCGCAATGTAAGCATTGGATTTATTATCCTCAATTAATAAAACCTTTAATCCTGTTGGTAATGACGTTATTTCATTTTCAGCTTTAACATCTAAAACACCCGCTTTATCCTCACAAATTAAGACAGGAATAAGAACGCTAAATGTAGAGCCGACACCTATCGTGCTATTTATAGTTATTTTACCTTTGAGCAAATCAAGCAATTGCTTAACAATAGCCAGCCCTAATCCACTTCCTCCAAATTTTCTCGATTCAGAAAATCCTGACTGTTCAAATGGTTCAAACATTCTTGCTTGCTCTTCAGAACAGATCCCAACCCCTGTATCATCAACCGAAAATTGTAAGTAGTAATCTGAATTATGCTTATTAAGTGATAAAGTTAGTTTTACTTTACCTTTCTCTGTAAATTTAACGGCGTTACTTAACAGATTAAAAAGTATCTGCGTTAATCTTACTTGATCAGAATTTATGAATACGTCTGAACTAACATGGTTTTCAATTGAAAAAAATACATTTTTATTTTTACAAAGAGGAAAATAGATTGCATTAATATTTTCTAATACATCACTCAGTTTAAAAGGTGCGCTATTTATTTTTAGTTTCTCTTGCTCTATTTGCGAAAAATCTAAAATATCATTCAATACAGCGAGAAGATGCTCCCCTCCTTGATGGAGAATATTGACTTGTTTTTGCTGTTCTCTATTTAAGTTACTACTCTTTAATAGACTAGATATGCCTAAAATCCCATTTAAAGGTGTTCTGATTTCATGACTCATTCTTGCTAAAAAATCAGATTTTACTTGAGCCAATTTTTCAGCTGCTCTTTGAGCTCTATAACTTTCTTCTTTCGCTTCAATTAATTCAGAAAATGTCTGCTCTAATTTTTCACCAATCTGATCAAACTCCAAAATACCACAACCTTGGTATTCGGAACGAGTTTCATTTTTTGATACTTTATTAGTGTATTTTAATAGAGAATTTAACGATAATAATATTTTATGCTCGAATAGACCTCGTATTAATACAGCAATAGCAATAAGAACAAAAAATGAAAGAACAACACTATAAATGAATCGTTGTTCTAACAATTCAATATTATCCTTATTTTTCAAAGATAAAATTGAAAGTTCACCAGATATTGATTTAATATTTATTGGTGTAAAGTTCAATATTTTACTTGGTATTCTCTTTCTTGTCCCTTCTAGGATAGAGGTAACTTCTTGATAAATTTCAGTATTAGAACTTACACTTGACGCAATTATCTTATTATCATTAATAATAAAAACATCTTGACTGTTCGTTAGTTTTTTAAGTTTATTCAAAAATGAGATGTTGTTATTCAACATGACTGCATTATATATAAAAGCAACAATCCTACCTGAATCATTATTAACTATTGGTGTTTTTCTAATTAAGAAATCAGATTCCGATAAAGGTTCTTCCATCTTAATATAATACCAAGTGTTAATATTAAGATTCTTTTTGATGATAATTTTCAAACAGTTTTCATTTAGGCTTAAAAATGAACTATTTCCATCATCCCAGTACAACTTATTATTAACTTCTATAAATCTAAAATCTGGTGAATTATAAGGAGATTTAGCTTCAATATTAGAAAAATAAATATTTAATTTCTTTTTATAATCACTTTCCACATACTGGTCATAGATAGCAAGACTCTCTGCATCCGTATCTTGTCGAATTTGAAGAATAGACAATCTATGTTCAAAGAAGTTATTAATTATGCCTGACGTTTGCTGTAGATTTCGTTTAACTTCTTCATTAATCGTATTCACACTTAACTGATAGGTATGTATGGTTATACCTACTGTTAATATAGAGAATATAATAAAAATTGAGCGAAAAATAAGATCCGCTAACGAGGCTTTACCTTTATTCATTATTAGTGTTCTACACCAGAATAACGAAATGCACGCTGTTTCAGCATATTAAGTGTTTCTTCAGTCGTATCAGATGTAACAAGTTCAAACTCTCCAGAGTAAACAGTAGCCACAGGTTTTTTCTCTAAATCTAGTTTGATAGCTTCTGCCATTGCTATACCTGTATCATCAGTCATACGCATAACAGTAACATCAAGATCTCCATCTTCTATGGCTTTTAACTCTAATGAACCGCCACCCCAACCATTAATGATGGTATTAGTATTCTTACTTTCTTTAATAGCATCAATTGCACCTAAAGCAATATCTGTAGATGAAGAGTAAATAAAATCAATATCAGGATTATCTTTTAATATATCTTGTGTTGCAGCATAAGCGCTTTTTTCAGTCGCTTCAGTATAAAAAGAAGAGGTCAGTGTATATTTATTACTATCCATAGATTGAACAAATACATCACCTCTTGCTGTACTCAAATAGCCATATGAATAATATAACATTCCATAATTAGCATGCTCTGGAAAACGATGTTGAAAATAGTTTGCTAATAATTTAGTACCAATAACATGGTCAAATCCCACATAAAGCAATGGTTGACTACCATGCCATGCTTTTACTGGTGTTGTGATATTTTGCAAAATAATCTTTGTTTCTGGGTTCTGCAATACATGCTCAATAAATTTACGATGACGAGTGGTGTTAAGAGTAAAAATTAAATAATCTGATTTTTGCTCTATCGCTTTATGCAAAGAACGACTTTGTTCTTTAAAATCAACATTTAGACGTGTTGAAACAGGAGTTAGTTCATATTGGATATTTAACGCTTTCAGACGTGATTCAAGAGCAACAATATTACGTTGCCAATAATCAGATGATTGCTCACCAGGGTAAACAAAAGATATTTTGATTGGTTTTGTTTGCTTAATAGATAGAGGTACGGGCTCACCTCTAACGGTTTCTTTTAGAGTATTGGTTAGTGCTTTCTCTTCAGGGTACAAATCAAGGTATTCATTATAACCCCAATAACCAACTAAAACAGGATCGGCTAAAGCCAACTTAGATGCACAAAAAAATGAAACAAGCGTCAAAAATAAGGAACTTAGTAACAATCTACCGTTACGCATTACAACCAACCAGAATACTTTCCAACTAGCCAAAGGCTAATTAGAGCCATAAATCCAGCAACAATATCATCAAGCATGATACCAAAGCCGCCATGAACTTTATTATCTAACCATCCAATTGGCCAAGGTTTTACCATGTCAAAAAATCGAAACAAAATAAAACCAGTTAGTAACCATTTCCAATCAGTTACTTCTAAATTTAAATATGGAACAATACTCATAGTGATCCATAAGCCAACAAACTCATCCCAAACAATTGATCCATGATCATGAACCTTCATGTCAGCTGAAGTAATGTCGCAAATCTTAATACCAATAAGAGCAGAGGCAGCCACAGCTATGACAAACAAAGCAAATGGCAACTGAGCAAGTAATAAATACAGTGGAATTGCGGCCAATGTACCCATTGTTCCAGGTATTATTGGAGAAAGGCCACTCCCAAACCCAGTAGCTAATAAATGCCACGGGTTTTTAAGACTAATTAAGGCTAGAGGATTTGTCATTTTTCTCTCCTAAAGTGGTCGTAACCTAATAATTGCCAATCTAATAGTTTATTATTATCAAACAATTGTACACTATCTGGTAAACTGTTAAATGGCTTATCAATTATCTCACCAATTATACTAATTTTTTTATTTAAAATAGTAGCTATTTGTTTGATTGCTTTACTATTTTTTTTAGGTGCCGTAAAACAAAGTTCATATTCTTCACCACTAGTTAATGCAAGTTTCTGACATTTTTCTTTATCTTGGCGATAATACGTAACAAGTTCACTTGAAATAGGTAAGTTATTAACATTAAGTTCAGCACTCACATTTGATTGCTTTAATATATGACCTAAATCTGAAATAACACCATCAGAAATATCTAATGCTGCGTGACATAGATGACGAATATCTTGCGCAAGCTCAACTTGTGGTGTTGAATAATAATGACGTTTTTCTAACTCTTTTTCTAACTCACCCTTCGCATTTTTTTGTGAATTTAAAATCACTTCAAGACCTGCGGCACTATCTCCTAAATTTCCAGTAACATAGATATCATCACCTATTTGTGCAGCACTTCGAGTTAACGCCGCTCCTTTAGGTATAATTCCTTGTACCGTAATCGTAATACTTAAAGGCCCTTTTGTTGTATCTCCACCAATGAGCTCAACTTGGTATTGTTTAGCTAAATCAAAGAATCCTTTACAAAACCCTTCTAGCCACTTTTCATCAGGTTGAGGTAAGGTTAATGCTAAAGACACCCAAGTTGGTTTTGCTCCCATAGCAGCTAAATCACTCAAATTAGATGCCAGTGCTTTATGACCAACACTTACCGGGTCTGCATCAACCAAAAAATGCGTTCCAGCGGCTAAAGTATCTGTGGTTATGGCTACTTGATAGCCCTCAGGTACTGTTACTAATGCGCAATCATCCCCAATGCCTAAATCAACATCATCACGCGAAACATTTTCTTGAACAAAAAATCGATCGATTAAATTAAATTCACTGCACATATTCGATTAATACTGTTTTTTAGTTATAAAAAAGGCCAGCAACGAGGCTGACCTTTACGATTTAATTAGTATGCTACGACCAACTTATTTTTTACGTAAAGTTGGAGCCGCTTTATCTAATACACCATTTACAAACTTGTGGCTATCTTCTGCTGCGAATACTTTTGCAAGTTCAATCGCTTCATTGATAACAACTTTGTATGGTACATCATCACGATTCATCATCTCATAAATAGACATACGTAGTAACGCAAGTTCCATTTGGTCAAGATCTTGAAGCGGACGAGATAAGTATGGGCGCATTTTCCCATCTAATTTCATATGATTTAGAGCTACGCCTGAGAAAAGATCGCGGAAATACGCTACATCTGTCTCTGGAGTTTGTAGCTTAGGCTCATTTGCATGATGCTCTTCTTCATCATATTTTTCAGCAGTTAAAAACTGCTCTTCGATATCTGCAACATTTTCTTTGCTTAGTTGCCATGAATAGATTGCTTGAAGAGCAAATTGACGTGCATTACGACGTGCGGCTGGTTTCACACTAACCCCCATTAGGATTCGATTTGAGACAGAACATTAATCATTTCGAGTGCGCTTAGTGCAGCCTCTGCCCCTTTATTACCAGCCTTGGTACCGGCGCGCTCGATTGCTTGATCGATAGTATCAACAGTCAAAACACCAAATGCTACTGGAATGCTATATTCCAGAGATACTTGTGCTAGACCTTTATTACATTCACTACATACATAGTCAAAATGTGGTGTGCCACCACGGATAACAGAACCCAATGAAACGATAGCATCATACTTTGCTGTTTTAGCTACTCGTTGAGCAACTAACGGTAATTCTACGGCACCTGGGCAGCGAACAACGGTGATGTTTTCTTCAGATACTTGACCAAAACGCTTTAGAGTGTCGATAGCACCTGAAAGTAGACTTTCATTAATAAAGCTATTAAAGCGAGAAATAACAATTGCAATTTTCGCATTAGGAGCAGCAACGCCGCCTTCGATTACGTTCATGAGCCTTCCTGTATCTGTTTTATTCCAATTAAACTGGTTTCTATTTATCAACTACGCATTCATAGTGAGAATCGCCGGATTCTATCACAGCTTTGTGACAAATATCTAATTATTTAGGCCCTACTCATCGAATAGGGCCATATATTTTTACTTTTATTTCGTTACGTATTCAACAACGTTCAAACCAAAGCCAGATAAGGCATGATAACGTTTCGATGTTGATGAAAGTAAGCGCATGTCTGAAATACCAATATCAGCTAAGATTTGAGAGCCGACACCCACACGGCGAGAAGTACCTTGTTTCTTCGCCATGGTTGGTGCTTCACCACTGTCTTGACGTTCAAGAACTTTCACTTTATGTACGATACTATCTGTTGATTCTTCATTACCAAGAATCACTAATACGCCACCTTCATTGGCAATACGTTGCATTGCCGTTGGCAGTGTCCAGCTGCGTTCTGCACAACGATCTGAATGCAAAATATCAGTGAACGTATCTTGTAAATGAACACGTACTAACGGTGCTTCACTTGATGTATTTTCTTTCTTCAATGCATAGTGAAGCTGATTATCAATCGTATCGCGGTACGTAACTAAATCAAACTCACCAAATTCAGTAGGTAATTTACACTCAGCTACACGTTCAATTGTGGTTTCATTGTTATTTCGGTATTCAATTAAATCAGCAATCGTACCTAATTTAATGCCATGTTTTTCAGCAAAAATTTCCAAATCAGGGCGACGAGCCATTGTTCCATCATCATTTAAGATTTCAACAATCACGCCCGCAGGCTCATAACCAGCTAAACGAGCTAGATCACAACCCGCCTCTGTATGACCCGCACGAGTTAATACGCCACCTTCTTGCGCTGCAAGTGGGAATATATGACCCGGTTGAACTAAATCTGCAGCAACGGCATTTTTAGCTACTGCCGCTTCGACTGTACGTGAACGGTCTGCTGCTGAAATACCAGTTGTTACGCCTTCTGCCGCTTCAATTGATACCGTAAAGTTCGTTGTAAATTGTGCATTATTGTCTTGCACCATAGGAGGTAGACCTAGTTTTTCACAACGATCTTTTGTCATCGTTAAACAGATTAAACCACGTCCATGAGTTGCCATAAAGTTAATGGCTTCAGGAGTGATTTTCTCAGCGGCAATAATTAAATCACCTTCATTCTCACGATCTTCGTCATCCATAAGAATAACCATCTTACCTAAACGAATATCTTCAATAATGTCTTTTGCTGAGCTAATTGCCATGTGAAATACCTTTTATATTAATTAGGTTAAGTGGTGAGGCTTAATTTAAGAAGCCTGATTTTGCCAAAAGATCCATCGTAACAGAAGACTCTGGTTGCTCTTCTTTCTGTCCGATCACAAGTCTTTCTAAATATCGAGCGATCACATCAACTTCTAAGTTAACTTTTTGCCCAACAGAAAAATTATCCATCGTTGTCTCTGCTGCCGTGTGCGGAACAATGGTCAATTTAAATGCATTTTTTCGAATATCATTAACCGTTAAGCTAATGCCATCCACAGTAATAGAGCCTTTTTCTACAACATACTTAGCGAGTGTTTGAGGTAATTGTATCCAAAACTCAATTGCACGGCCGGTTTGGTGACGTTCAATTATTTCACCTACGGCATCGACGTGGCCAGAAACAATGTGCCCACCAAATCGGGTTGTTGGCAGCATCGCTTTTTCAAGATTTACTTTATCGCCAGCTTTATAATTAACAAAACCGGTACGCTTTAATGTTTCTAAAGATAAATCAGCAGTGTAAGTTTGCTCTGTCATCGCAACAACCGTTAAGCAAACACCATTAGTTGCGATACTATCTCCAAGCTTTACATCACTCATATCTAGCTGTCCAACATTAACCGTTACGCTAATATCTTCACCTTTTGGTGTAATCGCTTGCAGTGTACCTACTGACTCAATAATTCCTGTAAACATGGGTTACCTTGCTATTGTTGCGGTAATTCGAATATCTTTACCGACCATACGAATATCTTTTATATCCAAGTCAATTGTCTCAGACATCGTTTCCAATCCAATTAAGTTAATGATGCTACGGCCATCAGCCCCCATCAATTTTGGAGCAAGATAAATAATCAATTCATCAACTAAATTTTCTTTAATCATACTTGCAGCTAATGTAGCACCAGCCTCAACCCAAATATGGTTTACATTAAAATCACGAGAAATTTTATTTACTACTTCTTTAAGATCCAATTGACCATCATCAGAAAGCCTACATTGTAGATGCTTTTCTTTAGCTACGATTGAGTGTGTTTCTTGAGGTGAGATAGTGGCGATTTCACCAGAGGCTTGAAACAGTTTTAAATCCGATGTTAATGCATGCTGACGATCTAAAATAAAACGCATTGGCTGTCGAATAGTTGTTTCTTGATAATTTTTTTGAATTGAGAGAGGAAGATCGCTCCAACGCACATTTAATGAGGCGTTATCATCAATCACGGTTTTCGCTGTTGAGAGTATTGCACCAGATTGTGCACGATAACGTTGAACATCTTGTCTTGCTTCTTTTGAAGTGATCCATTGACTCACTCCATTTTTTAATGCGGTTTTACCATCAAGACTCGCGGCCATCTTTAACTGTACAAATGGCTTTCCGGTTTCCATTCGAGTTAAAAAATGAGGGTTTAAGGCTCTAGCATCAGCTTCAAGCAGACCTGATGCCGTTTCTATCCCAGCGTCATTTAACATAGTAAGACCGCGACCTGCTACCTGTGGGTTTGGATCAACCATAGCGCAAATGACTTTCTTTACACCGGCCTTAATAAGCCCTTCAGCACAAGGGGGGGTTCGTCCGTAATGAGAACAAGGTTCTAGAGTAACGTAAGCCGTTGCTCCTTGAGCTTTGATTCCAGCTTGTCTTAAAGCATGAACTTCAGCATGAGGCTCACCCGCTTTTAAGTGCGCCCCTTCCCCAACAATCTTCCCATCTTTAACCAATACACATCCCACATTAGGGTTGGGTGCTGTGGTATAAATGCCTTGCTTAGCTAATAAAATAGCTTTTTGCATCATCAGATGATCTTGGGTAGTAAATGTCATGTTATTTCTCTAATTTTGCAATTTCTTCACCGAACTCTTTAATATCTTCAAAGCTTCGGTAAACAGAGGCAAAACGAATATAAGCCACTTTATCGAGCTCTTTTAATTGGTCCATAACAAGGTTGCCAATCATATCTGATGGAACTTCACGTTCACCAGTAGCACGAAGCTGTGATTTTATCGTATTTAATGCGAGTTCAACTAAGTCAGCGCTAACTGGTCTTTTTTCCAATGAACGATATAGGCCACCGGATAATTTATCTTCATCAAAAGGTTCACGGTTACCATTTGATTTAATCACTTTTGGCATCACTAATTCAGCGGATTCAAATGTAGTGAATCGCTCACTGCATGCTAAACACTGACGACGACGACGAACCTGATGCCCATCAGACACAAGTCGAGAGTCAATAACCTTAGTATCTGTTGCGCTACAAAATGGACAATGCATTACTTGCCTCCTAATTTTTTTCAATTAGTGTACAAGAAAAGCAGATGCCTGCCTATGTCCCTTCATTAAGTTCCTGTTTAAACCAAAAGAAAAACCCAGTTTTAATTATTAAAGTATCAATTAATGCAACCGATAAATGTATATACCCACATTAATTAAAAGGTTAACTATGATTTTATCTGTCTTTAAAAGTATAAAATATCGATTATTAATCATATCACTTCTACCGACATTGATTATCTCAACATTCTTATTTCAATTGTTACTGCAAGAAAATGAAAATGTTTATGATGCCAACTACTCTTTAGAAGCCGTGACCCTTTTTAATGCTTTAGATAATGTTGCGCATAACTTTGCAGTTGAGCGCGGATTAACCGCCGGTTTTGTCGCATCAAAAGGACGATCGGGAAAAGATAAGCTGCTCTCGCAACGACAGAAATCAGATCAAGCAGAACAAGTCCTACGAAGCTTTACTCCTCTCTACCTAGACAAACAGTTAATCAACGCGCTTCTTTCAGATATCATTCAGCAACTCAATCATAAATCAGCTGTCCGCTCGCAAGTTGATAGTCTCTCCATCCAAGACTCCCCGTTCATATATTATTCAACACTCAATCAACTTTCTCTGGATTCAATATCAATCATCATTGGTAATATTGATGACCAATTTATTCGTAATGAAATGCTTGGTCTCTCTGCACTATTACAAGTAAAAGAGGAAGCGGGGAAAGTTCGAGGGGCGCTTAATGGGGCATTTGCTGGAAAAAGCTCAAGCTTAGATAAATTTGCCGATATAAATAGTTATATTTCAACAGAATCCCTAGCGATTCGACAAGCTCAATCCGTGTTATCTAACCGCTTTACAAAAACATTAAACACCACCATTGAATCAAAAACATGGAAGCAAGTTTCTGATATTCAATCATCATATTTATCTCAAAAAGATAACTTAAATGATATTAGTGGACCTAAAGCAAGTGACTGGTTCCCTTTAGCTACTCAACGAATTGGGTTAATCAAAAAAATAACAGACAGCATCTCAACAGAGTTAAATGATGCTGCAAAACATAATATGGACGCAGCTAAACTAACTCGTAATATTTACATTGCTATTGCCGTATGTTTGATACTCCCTATAGCTGTGGTTAGTTTATTAACAACACGCTCTATCAGTAACCGTATGACATCATTTAGTCAGCGCATTAATGAAATGTCTGCGACAAAGGATCTCACGCTGACTCTTGAAGATAATAATGAAAACGAATTTGATCATATAGCAAAAGACATCAATTCTTTAATTGAAAGTATCTCCTTACCACTAAGAGCTGCTCATAGTGTGGCATCCAAAACACAAGATGAATTAAATGAATTAAGCCATCATTTAAAGCGAGCAACTCAATCAAGCCAAACAACATTAAGTCACTGTGACAGTATTGCAACAGCGATGACTGAAATGGCACAAACCAGTTCAGAGATTGCAGGAGTAACCAATAATGCTCACGAAACAACGACTCAAGCCACAACCAATGCTACTGACTGTAAAGAGCACACCCAAATCACGACTCGTGTTGTAAACGATTTACACCACAGTATTATTAACACGCATGAGCATGTTCAAAATTTAGAAAAAGAAACTCTTAATGTATCAGAGATCTTAGATACGATAACGTCTGTATCCGAACAAACGAATTTACTTGCATTAAATGCAGCTATTGAAGCAGCTCGTGCTGGTGATCAAGGTAGAGGCTTTGCCGTCGTTGCTGATGAGGTAAGAAAATTAGCTCAGCGCAGTCAAGAAGCAACAAATGATATTCGACAATTACTTGATGCTATTGGAAACAGCGCAAAACAATCTTTTATTTTAATGGAAGAAAGCAAAACATTAAGCAGCAATACTCAAGAAAGTGTGATTAATTCTTCGGATTTTATCGATTCACTGCACTCTGCAGTAACAGAAATAGACAGTTTTAATACCAGCATTTCTGCTGCAACCTTAGAGCAGTCTGAAACAGCAAATTCTGTTAATGCTGATATTGATGAACTTGCCTCGCTGGCTAATGGAACAAATGAATTAATTCAGCATCTTGAGAGTGAAATGCACAATATTGAACAAACAATGTCTGAGTTAAGTATTCAAATTAATACAATTCGAGTTTAATGAATATTTGTTAAGCAGAAATTCGCTTTCATTGGATATAAACGATATATTTAATAGATAGTCTAGTTTAAAGGAATTATCACAATGAAAAAAATCAGTTTAGCGTGCCTATTTACGCTTGTTTTAGCCGGTTGTAGCAGTGCACCAAAACAACAAGATAACTATCAAGACGCCTCTTTTGAACTGTGTAATACAGAAGTAAAAGTTTACTCTGTAAGTGATGATGGCCGTGTTCGTATCGTATGTAGTGATGGTTCTAAATTCATGCTGAATAATGAAAAAACACTGGATATTATGCGTGATATTAATGTTGATTACTGTGTGGGTGAAGGCCTAGGTAAATTTAACGAAACTAGCCGCTACTACACTTTCCAATGTAAATCTGGCGCGTTAATTAACATTAACAAGTAATACCCAATTTAATCAGTTTCTATTTTATTAAATAGCTGACAATAAAAAGCCCCCGAGCCGTGATGGTTCGGGGGCTTTTTTATCATTACCTTCTATTACTTAGGTAATGCATTAATAGATAATGGATCTTTCTTCGGTTTACTCAACTTCAATTCAGCAAGCTTACTTAAACCAGTAGAGCTAATACCACCAGAGTAAACTTTAGTACCATCGGCATTAGTCACTGATGTTTCACCAACATTCCATGTTTGGAAAAACTCACTTAAATCATAACCAGATACATAAGAACTACACACCATCATTAGATCACCAGCACTTAAGCCTGTGTCACGAGAGCTACAGTAGTTGATACCCTCATCACCTTGTTGATCACCACGAGCCTTACGGTGCATCAGCTTAATCATATTCCAACCTTGGTCTTGATTGTAGATAGCAGGTTTAGTTTCACTATCAACATACCAACGATCAATTTCGAAATGATTTTCAGCCCAAATCTTCAGTTGACCAAACATAACTAAACGAAGACCTGCATCACCATGACTCCATGCATGGTATTTTCCTTCGGAAAAGTTATCTGAAGCATTCAACCAGTTAGGCGCTTTTTGAATACTCGTTCTAATACGATCCATTTCTGGATTAGCATTACGGCCTTCCAATTCTTGCATATACAGAGCTAGAAGGTTATTTGTTACTTCTGTACTACCCGGTGCTGAGAATGGTGCAGAAGCAAGGTTATGCCCAACTTCGTGCCATACCAACCAATCATCAATTGCATTTGTTGGTGGTGTCGTTGCTTTCACGTTAAATGAACTACTCATCACAGGATAACCTGAATGGGCCGCACCAATCGAAATCTGCACATCATTCACAAAACGATGACGGAACTCTTTTAGCTCTGGGTAAGTAAAGCGACGATGTTTACCATCTGCACTCTCTTCATCACGGCCGTAAAAATCACTTGCTGCATCAGCAAAGCGGTTCATATTTTTACTGAATTCATTTAGATCAGCTGTCTTAACATTATTAATAGCTGTGGTGTAAATAAATGAGCCTGTATCAACTTCTGCGATTGGCGCAGTTGAAGAATCTGGTGTATTTACCCACTCACCAAGATTACTCGCTGGATCTTTTTTCCACCATGCCGCTTTTTCAACACCGTCCAAATTAAATTCAGCGACAGTTGAAACACCACTTAATGTTTCTGTAGGTTTAATATAAATTAAACCACCGTAAGGAACTTTAAATGTTGTTGAACGGCCATCATGAGCAAAACTCATCTGCATTCTAGGAGGACGATTTAAACTTGTCTCATGTTGTGGCTTACCAGTTAAATCATCCGCCATCATAACGGTAATCATTGCAGCCACACCATCACGAACCGTCACCTCACTTAATTGAGGAGCCCATAAACCCGTTGATTGGTTATTTCCTGCTGAATAACTTACCGCCTTGCCTGCTGTTTCGATATTAGCAACTTCAGATGCTGTAGCGCCAACAGTTCGGCCTGGGTACTTAGTCGTATCAACCGTTATTTCATGATCCCAAAAAGATCGACCTAACATAATGCGAGTTAACGGTTTTTCCATGTAGTTTAATGGATAGCTAGGATTCATTTGTCCTGCTAATTCACCTTCACCATGAATCATACCATTTGCAATTAATGTCGCTTTTAGATCAACTGGACACGCAGCTTCTGGAACATCAGTCTGATGTTGATTATCTGTATAACAATTTAAGAAGTTAACCGCAGTTTTAAACCCTAATTCATCTTGAACATTAGGATCATAAGCGTATGGGTTATCATTCCACATCCAAATTGAAAGATTATCGTACGTCTGATTTAGCTCAACGGTAGATAAACGAGCACCCTGCTTACCTTTAGTGCGGTAATACATTTCATGCTCCATTAGGGCATTGAAGTTATCGCCAAGGTTTGCAGCTTTAACCATGCTTTCTACAACATCTTGGTTCATTTGATAACGATCGAAATCCGCACGCCAATATGCGCCACGAACTTGTATACCATCACCCTGACGAGTTTCTATACAGTTAAACTCATACTCATAAGAGTGAGAACATAAAGGCGTTCCTTTAAATGCTTCTTGTAATTCAGATATAGCTGCGGCTCTCTCTTCACCATTCTTAACGAAAATACGAGCGAACTTAGTCTCCATTACAGGATTGCCATCTTTGTCTAATAAAGGATCACCTTTATCATCGCGTTTGATAATTTCATACGTTGGAATTTCAAACTTGATCTTAGTTTCATCTTTAGTCCATTCTACCGAACCATCTTGATTCACGGTATAAGGCTGCTGTCCATCCACATCTTGGAAACGCTCAAGAACCACCATCTCATATTGGCTCTTCACATGAAGGTTTGGAGATGGCGCTTGGCAGTAATATGACGAACCACAAAATGCTTGTGATGTTGGGGTAACGTTACTTCCTCCCAATGAAACACCCGCTGAGTCAGCTAAACGTCCAATTGGTTCAGGGTTAGTCACCTTATCAATCGCATCCATAAATAAAACACTACCACCTTCATTAATATAAGTAATTAAAGCAGTAACATCATCTTGGCTTAGATTTGGGCTCTCTAAATCAGCGATAAAGCGGTGACTCATGCCGTCACCTTGAGGCTTAGGAGGATAAGCCTGAAGGATTAATAATGGCGTTTCACTTGCAGACAAACGTCCAGAGAAACCATCCTTAGTTAATTTTTCAACAGATGAAAAACCAAAAGATGGGTTTACAAAGAAGTCATATGCGTTGCCGTGAGAAGTACCTGAACGTAAGGCTGTAGCAACGTCGATATTTGTTGCAACGTTAATACCTTTGATTGACTTATCATTATTTAACCACGTAAAAAGGTTATTAAAGAAAGTCTTCATACTGCCATTATCATTACGAGGATCGTTAGCTAAATCAAACGATGATGTACATGATTGTAATGCAGGATCAATTCTTAGTGCATCATTAGCCCAGTAATTATCTGGACATGAAATAATGCTTGGGTACATGCTATTACCCATAAATACCACTTTACCAGAACCAATTTCGCCAGCGGTAACAAAAGGAAAACCAAAAGTAGCGTTATCTTTAGAAACTAGAGGGATCGGTGGCATCTCAATAGTTGGATGAATTGCAATATAAGGACGACCTTCACGAGTCCATGCTTGCTGCTCTCCAAAAGGAATATCCTTATTGATATCCGCACGAGGCATCATAATAGGAAATGCTCGGTTAGATAAATTTAACGCTCGCATTCCTCGAGTATAACCCGTAGCACCATAAAAGCTGCCGTTGTCATTGAAGACATGAAAGCTCGTTACTCCATTGAATATTTTCGTCAAAGAATCGGTCACATAAGTGCCATTATCCAATGAAAAAACATGTGGAAAATCTGAAAAATAAAATGATGCTCGTTGCTGTTGTAACTCAGCATCAATAGCAGCAGTTAGCCCATTTTGGAACTGTGCATCAAATTCATCAGGTAATGAAAAATTCGTCCCTTCAATTTTTCCACCATTAGGTAAACTCAAATTAATCAGTTCATTAATTACATTTGGATAAAGAGAAAATGTCTCTTGAACTTTTTCAGTGATAAGTAACCCGTTATTGTTATTATCTGCATATCGTGTAATTAACGATTGGATATTCGCTTTAACAACTGCATTATCACTAACGTCTGTGATCTTATAACTAACTTGGTTACCAGCAACACTACCAAATTCAAAGGTATCAATACCAAAGGTAAGCTTGTCGCCCCACAAGTATTCGAATTCACCATTTTCGTCCGTAATACCTACCGCATTAGCAGAGAAGAAATTAACTCCAGCTAATGGTGTACCTGTACTATCCGTTAACTGGCTCTTAGTTAAGACTTTCGCTTCAGCACTTGGTTTATAGGCATAGCTATCTTCTGCACTAGCAGAAACAAAATCACTATTTAAATCATTACTTGTACCAGGTGTTACTTCAGGAACAATTTCAGCATCAACGTGTGAACTAGGTGCTTTACCCACTTCATCGGTCGCTTCTTCTTCTTTTGACTTCAAAAATGCATCAACAGAATCCTTATTGTCCAAATCTGAATAGATCTCTTGAATGTCAATAGAATCAAAGTCATCTAAACAAATACTATCTTGTTGCTCACATGTAGAAATAGACTGCAAAACTCTCGTTGCATTTCCTCCTTTTACATCTTGAAGGTCAAAAGAGGCTTCTAGTGTAGTATTTGCCACATCTACAGCCTTAGCTTTCGGGCTTGGCGCAATGAATTCACCTAGAGTCAGTCCACCTAAAGAACAATCAAATGCCGATCCTTCTTTTACTGTAAAAGTTCCAGTGTCTGAATTTAAAGACTTTCCATTACAATAGACATCACCTGTAATGGTTTTTCCTGATGCCATTAATGTACTGATATAAGTCGTAGGAATTACTGGGGGAGTAGGTGGCGTTGTAGCCCCACTATCAGAGCCACTTCCTATATTTATTTCTTCTTGATTACAGCCAGCTAGCAGCATTGGTATCAATGACGCTAATAATAGTTTTTTATTCATGATTCAACCTTTTAGAAGTGCTGAAACTAAACGTTCAGTTCACTAAGATCGAAACATACCACAACTATTTTCAGTTATTCTCAAAAATAATACAGAAATAGAATTAAAATCATGAAACAGAAAATACTTTGCATGTTTATCATTATTTATCTGTACTTTATTTCACACTTGTTAACGTAAAAAACCATACTAATAACTGATTAAACACAAAATAATCGTATAAAAAATAAATAGTTAAAACTATCAATAAAAAAGGCTAGCCCATTACAGGCTAGCCTTTAACATTTTAATAAAGTAAAAAATTAAGCGTAAACTGGTAGACGCTTACAGATTTCTAATACTTTTGCTTTTGTCGCTTCAATCACAGACTCATCACCCATGTTATCTAGAATGTCACACATCCAGCCAGCAAGGTTTTTTGCATCTTCTTCAGTGAAACCACGACGCGTAATTGAAGGTGAACCAATACGAATACCAGAAGTAACAAATGGACTACGAGGGTCATTAGGTACTGAGTTCTTGTTTACAGTGATGTTAGCTGAACCAAGTGCAGCGTCCGCTTCTTTACCCGTAATATCTTTATCAATTAAATCAACTAGGAACAGATGGTTCTCTGTTGAACCAGAAACAATGTTATAACCACGAGCTAAGAATTCAGCCACCATTGCTTTTGCGTTAGCAACAACGCGCGCTTGGTATTCTTTGAACTCAGGCTCTAGTGCTTCTTTAAATGCCACCGCTTTACCAGCAATAACGTGCATTAAAGGACCACCTTGGCCACCAGGGAATACTGCTGAATTCAGTTTCTTGTAAAGGTCTTCACCTTCATTAGAAAGAATAAGACCACCACGAGGGCCAGCAAGTGTTTTGTGTGTTGTTGTTGTTACAACGTGAGCATGTGGCACAGGGTTAGGGTAAACACCTGCAGCAATAAGACCTGCTACGTGAGCCATATCTACGAAGAAGTAAGCGCCTACTTTGTCTGCGATTTCACGCATACGTGCCCAATCACATACTTGAGAGTAAGCAGAGAAACCACCGATGATCATCTTAGGTTTATGTTCTACTGCTAATGCTTCCATTTCTTCATAGTCAATTTGACCATTTTCATCAATACCATAAGGAATGATGTTGTAAAGTTTACCAGAGAAGTTTACTGGAGAACCGTGAGTTAAGTGACCACCGTGAGCAAGGCTCATACCTAATACAGTATCACCGGCATTTAGCAGTGCCATGTAAACAGCGTTATTTGCTTGTGAACCAGAGTGAGGCTGTACGTTTGCGTACTCTGCACCAAACAACTCACATGCACGTTCAATAGCAAGTGTTTCAACTTTATCTACGTACTCACAACCACCGTAGTAACGTTTGCCAGGGTAACCTTCAGCATATTTGTTCGTTAGTTGCGAACCTTGAGCTTCCATTACTCGTGGGCTAGTGTAGTTTTCAGAAGCAATCAGCTCGATATGCTCTTCTTGACGTACTGTTTCTTCCTGGATTGCTGCAAATAAGTCTGCATCGTAATCGGCAATGTTCATATCACGCTTAAGCATCTGTATCTCCTGACTCAGATAAATATAAAACCCAAAAATAGCCCAATGACGCAAACGTTTACGTCACCAGTCTTAACTGCAATGTATTCTACATAATTTGATCTGGATCAGATACCCTAAATTGCATATTAATTTGTTATTTTTGTTGCGGATTACTCATTATCAACATGAAATATATTCATAATCATCAATATAAATAACTAGTTATTCAAATAATTGCATGAACGAAAACAGAGGTATGACATTTTAATATTGTTATATATGTCAATTTTTCTGCTTTACACTCTGTAAAGGCTTTACTACAAATCCTCTATTTATTTACGCCTAGCTAATTGCATAAATTCCGATTCACTCTATCCTAGCGAGCATTATTATGTTCGTCGCAAGGTATTGCACACTGTGGAAAAAATAAAACATTCACATAAAGAAGATGTGATCGCTATTTTGACAGGCACTTTTTTAGTATCACAAGGGATTTTCTTTTTACAAGCCGCACATTTACTGACTGGCGGAACAACAGGACTAGCCTTATTAATTAGCCAAATGAGTGGCATCAGCTTTGGTATTCTTTACTTTTTATGTAACTTGCCTTTTTATGCACTTGCTTGGCAACGCTTTGGAAAACGTTTTGCATTAACCAGTTTAATTTCTGGGGCGCTTGTTTCTATCATGACTGATCATTTAAATATGATGATTTCAGTGGATCATATCAATGATATTTACTGTGCAGTTGCTGGTGGATTATTGATGGGTTTAGGTATGTTGATATTATTTAGACACCGCTCAAGCTTAGGTGGTTTCAATGTATTATGTCTGTTTATTCAAGAGAAGTTCGGGATCTCTGTAGGAAAAGTTCAAATGGCCATTGACTGCTGTATTTTAACGGCTTCATTTTTCTTTATCACTCCATGGTTACTTCTTGTTTCTGTATTAGGTGCTGTTGTTCTCAATATTGTATTGGCAATGAACCACAAACCAACTCGTTATATTGTCACCT
This sequence comes from Aliivibrio fischeri, assembly GCF_009727955.1. Classification (GTDB taxonomy): domain Bacteria; phylum Pseudomonadota; class Gammaproteobacteria; order Enterobacterales; family Vibrionaceae; genus Aliivibrio; species Aliivibrio fischeri_A. The sequence continues at coordinate 1,372,380 of NZ_WOBR01000004.1, forward strand.
ACGGCTCTTAAGTTGATTTCTAAATACAATAATGCCCATACAAATGAATGCATGGGCATTTTAGCGGCTATCTTCCTAAATAATATTTAGGATATATGACCTTTCGTAGCTATTACTATTTTGAAACGGTGCAATTTTTCAAAACAACTCGACCAAGCTCTAAAATGGCTTCATCGCCTTTACCATGAAATACAATTGCAGAGCTAACATCGGGCATACCATCATTTAATACATACTTCATTCCTGATGCAGATACCGCACGCTTTAATACGTATTCCTCTTTTGGTAGTGTTAACAACGCATCATCATTATTGAACGTAATATCAAAATTTCTTCCAGCTTCACATTCATAATGCACAGGTTTCGCTGCCCCCATATCTGGAACCGTTGTTGAAGAACAACCACCAATCACACCAAAAATAGCCAACACCAATAATCTCTTCATTCTTTTAAGCCTATGTTAATTCTAACCTTGTAACTATAGGATAAAACAGAGACATTAAGATGTTTCAAAAAAGATATTTATTTATATAAATGGCAAGCCACTTCATGCGCATTATTATCAAGCAATTGTCTTTTGGGCTCATCATGAAAACACAGTTCCTCTGCTTTTGGGCAACGAGTTGAAAAACGACATCCCTTTGGGGGATTAATTGGTGAGGGTACATCGCCTTTTAATATAATCCTCTCCTTCCCTCTAAACTTGGGATGTGACACGGGAATAGCGGATAATAATGCCTTGGTATAAGGATGTTTAGGTGAATGATAAAGAGCCTCTGAATCACCATATTCAACAATTTTACCTAAATACATCACCGCAACTTTATCTGAAATGTGCTTTACTACTGATAAATCATGAGCAATAAAAATCAACGCCAGATTCATCTCTTTTTGTAAATCGAGTAATAAATTAACGATTTGCGCTTGAACAGAGACATCTAATGCAGAAACCGATTCATCACACACGATTAATTTAGGTTTTAATGCAATAGCTCTGGCGATACCGATACGCTGTTTTTGCCCACCTGAAAACTCATGAGGATATCGAGTAGCGGCACTTGGTGGCAATCCTACTTTTATTAATAACTCTTCGACCCATTGCTTTCGCTCTTCTTTTGTTCCTACATCATGAATAACAAAAGGTTCTTCTAAGATCATTTCGATGGTATGGCGAGGGTTTAATGATTCTGTTGGATCTTGAAAAATAATCTGCATTTCTTGGCGCAATGAGCGCATCTCTTTATTACCTAAATGGGTAATGTCCTCTCCCTCAAAAAAAATACGCCCAGTTGTTGGTTCAAATAATTTAAGTAAACTACGGCCTAGCGTGCTTTTACCACAGCCAGATTCGCCAACTAAACCTAAGGTTTCGCCCTTATTTACACTTAATGACACCCCATCAACGGCATGAACGACGTAACCTTTATTAAAAATCCCTTTTCCTGAATAAAAGTGTAATTTCAGATCATCAACTCGTAATAATTCACTCATTTTGCCTCCTCATTACTGATTAATGCTTCACTAAAATGACAACTCACTTGATGTAACACACCGACTTGATTCATTACTGGTACTTCTACATCACACTTGTTTTGCTTATATTTACAACGAGTAGAAAAACGACAGCCACTTGGCATTTCATTTAAAGAAGGAACGGTTCCAGAAATGGTATCCAACTCAGTTTTGGGTTTTAAATGTAAGCTCGGCATTGATGCCATCAAGCCTTGTGTATAGGGATGCTTAGGATTATCAAATAATTCAAAGATCCCCGCTTGTTCGGCGACACGCCCTGCATACATCACGACCACTTCATCACAAATTTCAGCGACAACACCAAGATCGTGAGTAATAAAAATGATCGACATACCCGTGTCATCTTGAAGCTTTTTCATTAACTCTAAAATTTGTGCTTGAATCGTGACATCCAATGCCGTTGTTGGCTCATCACAAATCAAAATATCGGGCTCACAAGCCAAGGCAATGGCAATCATGACTCGTTGACGCATACCACCAGATAAATTATGAGGGTATTCATGAAGACGTGATTCAGGCGATGGGATTCCTACTTTTTCAAGCATTTCTAAAGAATAAGTAAGACGTTGTTTTTTATTAAGATCAGTTCTATGAAGTTCTAATACTTCGTTGATCTGCTTTCCTATGGTATGTACAGGATTAAGCGCTGTCATTGGATCTTGAAAAATCATCGAAATACGATTACCGCGCATTTCATATAATTTATCAGGGCTCAGTTGAATTAAATCCGTATCTCCATACAAGATCCGCCCACTGACGACATTGCCATAAGGTTTAGGCAACAATCCCATAATCGACATTGAGGTAACACTTTTTCCACATCCTGATTCACCTACAATGCCAATGGTTTTTCCTTTTGGAACTTGAAAACTGACGCCATCAAGCACCCTTACAGTTCCATCATCCGTTTGAAATTCTGTAACTAAATTTTCCACCGATAAAACAATATTTCTATCCATATGCTTCTTCACTATTCTTATTATTATTTTGAACTAGGAGATCCCTCTCCTAGTCTTTATTACTGATTATCAATACGTACTTATGCCCTTATAATTTATAGGTATCATCGATAATCGTAACGGGTTCAAACGTTTTACCCGATTTCATTGCTGCTTTTGTTTCTTTCTTTATCTCTTCATCAATCCAGAATGTACTGAAAGTTTGGGCAAAACCCCAACCATGAAATAAATAACCAGTCTGCTTAGTGGCCATTTGCTCTGGTAACTTCATCCAACGCCAAAAACCAGCACGAGCGTAAGGCACCATATAACCCGGCACAATAACGTTAGCATCAGCAATCACTTGTTGGATCTCACGAGAAAGCGCACGTTTTTTTTCAATGTCGAATTCATTTTTAAATGAGTCGATCAACCCATCGAGTTCAGGAGAGGTGAAGTTGGTGAAATGATTAGTTTGCGGTTTATTGGCATTATCTGAATGGAAATACTCCCAATAGGCAGGAATGTCTCCTGTTCCCATATTATGGAAGGAAATATCGTGTTTTTTCTCAAGTACGTATTTAAACATACTAGAACCATCAATCAGATTCAGTTCAAAGTCTAAACCCGCTAATTTTGCCTGTTCCTTTAATACAGCAACTCGAGGGGTAAATGACTGCTGTGAATAGGTAACAGCAAAACTTAAACGCTCCCCTTTATCATTGATACGGATACCATCAGAGCCTACTTTGCCAAACCCTGCCTTTTCAAAATACTCAATGGCTTTTTTAACATCAAACTTAGGTGCTTTTATGTCGGTATTATCGTAACCCGGATGACCAAAGCCCATGCCATTTGGCTTACGTGAATAATCATTACGTAAGACTTTAGCTATCATCATGTCAAAGTCCGTTGCATACATAATACCTTTACGAACATTAATATCATCTAGCATTGGTTTTGCCGTATTCAACCAAAGCCCTCCGGCTCCAACCGCGGCTTGGTTATACACCCATGCTTTTTGTATGTAGCCACTTTGATAGTTTTTACCATCCGATTTCTCATGCCACAAATCAGGTCGCACTAAATCAAACGAATCTAAATTGCCTTTTTCAAAATGTTTAAGGGCAATGTCCGCATCACGGATCACTTTAATGTTAATTTTTTCGACATTAAAACGGTGTTGATTGTATTTATTTTCATAACCCCACCAATCCTCACCTACGTGTTTAAACGCAATGTTTTTTCCTTTTTTAATCTTATCGATGTAATAAGGTCCAGTCACTGGCTCTGGTTTGAAGTTGTATTTACGAACAAACTTATCATCAATACCGTCGTTATTTTTATCGATTTTCGGCTTACCGTAAAAATGCGCCGGACGCGGCATTAAGTTTGTGTATTCAATTAATTCATCCCGGTTACGAGCTTTAGCTGAAACAATGGCGATCGTATGTTTATCAAAAGAAATGACATCTGCAATTTCATTAGTAAAAAAGTCGTTATACCAAGGAGCAACAATGTCTTTTGAACGCATTAATTTGAGCATGAACTGATAGTCGTCTGCCGTAACGGGTTTTCCATCACTCCATGTCGCTTTAGGGTTTAACTTAAAATAAACGGTTTTATTATCATCACCAAACGCCCAAGATTGCGCTAATCCGGGTAACCATTCATTGGTGTTTGGGTGTTTAATTAAGGGCGGTAAATTGGCTTGTAATATCCACGAGCGAAAAGTGCCATTAGAGTCCGGCCCTACCGTTCGAAACGTTTGAGGAAAACTCAACGTATAGGTACGAAAAGTACCTCCAAAGGTCGCTTTTGGTGATGAAAATGTCGGTGCTGAATCATTCGTTTCCCATTGCAGATTTTTGGGTAAGTCAGCAGAGAATGCTTGAAAGCTCAATAAGGTAGCGATAGATACCGCTAATGTTGTCAGTCCTTTCTTCATTATCGATTCCTTTCTTATTATTTATCTTCGATAGGTATTAAACATATCTTGTGTGTTTTTTCGGGTCGAACGCTTCACGGATCCCTTCCCCAATAAACGTCACCATAATTAATACGGTGACAATAGCAGTAACAACAGAGCTCGCTATCCATGGTGAATCTAAATTGGATTTACCTTGTTGCAATAGTTCTCCCCAACTTGGTGTCGGAGGCATTAAACCTAATCCTAAATAATCCAAAGCAGTAAGAGCTGTGATATTTGCGACAATGGTAAATGGCGCTAAGGTAACAATCATTACCATGGTGTTTGGTAAGATATGATGGAATAAAATTCGTGTATTTGATGCACCTAATGCTTTAGCGGCCATAACATATTCCCGCGCTTTCTCTTTGTACGTCATGGTTCGCATATACCATGTCATCCCCATCCAGCCAAACATGACATTGATTAAGGTAAAGAGCATAAAACTGGGTTTCATGATGGAGACTAAGATCATGATGACATATAAGAAAGGTACCATAGACCAAATTTCAATAAAGCGTTGGAAAAACAAATCAAACTTTCCGCCAAAGAATCCCATAGCACAACCAACAGAGACACCAATGGCGTAAGATATTGCTAAGGTAATTAAAGCAAAGCCCATGGCAATCCGAAAACCATAAACCAAACGAGATACAATATCTCGACCTATGGTATCCGTCCCTAAATAATGTTGATTGTCTATACTCGGTGCCGTTGGAGGAAAGTCCCCTGAAAAATCTTGCTCATAAGGGTTCCAAGGTACAACGGGCATGATAACGAAATTCCCTTTCCCCTCTTGTTCAAATTGAACTTTCAAATCTCGATAATTAGTTTCATGTACGTAATCGAGACCAAAGGTATTTCCAGGTTTCACATCGCCATAAGTTGGAAAATGCCACTCACCTTGATAACTCACCAATAAAGCACGACTATTTACAAACACTTCTGCAAAAATAGAAAGGACCAATAGAACGGATAAAATTAAGAACGACCAATAACCTCTTTTAATCCCCTTAAAGCGTTGAATTTTCTTTTGCGTTAATGGACTTAAATTGAATAATAATGTCATAACTAGGCTCCAAACTTCACGCGTGGATCCACCACAGCAACACACACATCAGACAAAATATTGCCTATCATTAACATCATGGCGTTAATAGCAAACAACCCCATCACCACAGGGTAATCACGCTCCATAATGGCTTCGTATCCAAGCAATCCAATACCATCAATATTGAAAATAACCTCAATTAAGAATGAGCCCGTCATAAAGAACATCAGCGAATTACCAAAATGACTCGCAACAGGAATTAAGCTATTACGCAATGCGTGTTTACGCACCGCTTTTCTAAATGGCAATCCTTTTGCAATGGCAGTACGAACATAATCAGACGCTAAGTTCTCCATTAAATTATTTTTCATTGTCATGGTAAGTAGTGCAAAGTCGCCAATCAAATAACAAAATAGAGGAAGGATGGCATGCCACATGATATCTTTGATTTGTTCAAATGCACCGAAATCATCAAAGTCATCACTAATAAAGCCGCCCATTGGAAACCACTCTAATTGATAACTAAACAAGCTAATCAAAAAGACCCCAATAACATAACCGGGTAAAGCAAAACCAACAAAGATGGCAATTGATGAGGTAGAATCTAAGATAGAGCCGTGCTTTAATGCCTTCAAATAACCAAGCGGAATGGATATGAGATAACTGAGCAGAAACGTCATCCCTCCATAAAAGAGAGAAACAGGTAAACGTTCGGCTATCATGTCCCAAACCGGTTCATAATAACGGGTGGACTCACCCAAATCTAAAACAACCAACTTGGTTAACCAATCATAATACGCTTCAAACACAGGCTTATCTAAGCCATAAAAGGCATTCAATTCTTCAATCTGCTCTTCAGATAAGGCGTTATTTCCATCGGTAACACTGCTTGTGCCGCCCGTTTCTGACGCACCTTGCATTTGTAGACTTAGCAACATACGCTCTACTGGCCCACCGGGAACAAATCGAGTAAGCGCAAAAATAAGTAAAGTAATACCGATAAAGGTAGGGACAACTAATAAAAGTCGCCTAAGTAGGTAAGATATCATCCGTGACAGTACTCCGTGTCCTTCGACAAACTCCGTTGTCGTAATACGAGTTAGGCTATATTTCTGGTCTTAACTGTATTTATTTTTATAATAATTTTATTAAGTTAGTTCAATAGTTAAGTAACTACAAAGGCAACCATTGATAATGTAATTGAGTTAACAGTTTGCAGAATAGAGCTAGGATAAGGAAGTAAAAGGCGAGTTTTTGACACAATTGTTATGAAAGTGTCACAAATTAAACCTCATTGGATTAAATTATCTACAGATACAAAGAGAATTTTCAAACGAGGTTGTTACTGAAAAGGAATTTCACTTAAGTGAGAAAGTATATCTTGTTGTTGTTCATCCGTAAGTAGATCCCACGAATTAACCGTTTCATCTACGGGAGCTTTTTGATGGCATAATGCTTTTGGTTGCTCTTTATCTAAAAGCAAACTCTTACCTTTATCAAGCTTATTCATAACTACCACCTTCATCTGTAATCCTTAATCAGATCACTTAAAATCCATCTATATGTTCAACTCTAGGCAAATTTGTTTAATAAAGATACACTTTTTTTATCTTATAAATAAGACGGAAAGAAAAAGCTCGCTAACATATTCATTGTTAACACATAAAAAAACGCCCACAGATTTACTCTATAGACGTTTCATTTATATTATCTTTAACGAATCTATCTAAGCAGACAAGAACTTTGGTACATCCGCAACACTATCAAGAACTGCTGTTGCTAATGTTTCACCTTCTTCCGTCACAGGCTTACCAGTTCGAACTAAAATACGAGTTCCCACTCCAGCAGCTTGTGCCGCCATCATGTCTTCTTTCTTATCACCGATCATGATTGAATTTTCCATGTCGATATCTAAGAAACGTTGTGCAGAAACCAACATACCCGGATTTGGTTTACGGCAGTCACATGCTTCTTTGTATTTTTCAACAGTCGCTTCTGGGTGATGAGGACAATAATAAATACCATCGAAGTCGACGCCATTATCAGCAAAGTTCCAATCCATCCACTCAGTAAGGATTTCAAATTGATCTTCAGTGAACATACCGCGAGCGATACCTGATTGGTTAGTTACCAATACTAATAGGTAACCCATTTCTTTGAGTTTCTTCGTAGCCTCAAATACACCATCAATGTATTCAAAATCATCACGTTTATGAACATAGCCATGATCAACATTGATCACGCCATCTCTATCAATAAATACCGCTGGTTTGGACAAGGTGACACCCTCTATGAATCAAATCGGTTAATATCAAAAATTATCTCATGCTTTTTACTTATTGACATCTTATTTGTGCGTTTAGACGTCTAGACGTAAAAATATCTATTGACTTAAATCAGTATCCGAAATAGCATCAGTAAAACATAAAAAATGAGAGATTGCTCAGGTTTTGTAACCTTTGTTAACTATCTTTTTACGAAATGCAGTTCAAGGCGAATCATGATTGAAATAAACCGTGTTAATAAGATTTTTTATCAAGGAGCAAAGGAAATTAATGCTCTTAAAGATATTAATCTTCATATTGCTCAAGGCACCATCTTTGGTGTGATTGGCTCATCGGGTGCAGGGAAAAGCACACTGATACGCTGTGTAAACATGCTAGAAAGACCAACTGATGGTGAAGTGATTGTCGACGGCGTAGATTTAACGAAACTCTCTTCTAGTGAGTTAAGTAAAGCTCGTCGTAATATTGGGATGATCTTCCAGCACTTTAATCTTTTAGCATCACGAACTGTATTTGATAACGTTGCTTTACCTTTAGAACTTGCTGGTAAATCAAAACAAGAAATTCAAAAGAAAGTAACTGAATTATTAGATTTAGTTGGCTTAGCAGATAAACACCATACTTATCCTGCAAACCTTAGTGGTGGTCAGAAACAACGTGTTGCTATCGCTCGTGCACTTTCAACGGATCCAAAAGTGTTACTGTGTGATGAAGCAACTAGCGCCCTTGATCCTGCAACAACAAAATCAATTCTAGAACTGATTAAAGATCTAAACCGTAAATTAAGCATTACTATTCTTATCATTACCCATGAAATGGAAGTGGTAAAAAACATCTGTCATGAAGTAGCAATTATCGGTGGTGGTGAATTGGTTGAGAAAGGGGCTGTTAGCGATATTTTTGCGCATCCAAAAACAGCACTAGCTCAAGAATTTATTCGTGCGACATTAGATCTATCAATCCCTGAAGATTTCAAAGCTCGTTTAACAGACACTTATGTTGAAGGTAGCTACCCTCTTATTCGTTTAGAGTTTACAGGATCAACGGTCGATGCTCCTGTTATCAGTCAAATCTCTCGTGAATTTGATATTGATATTAGTATCTTAAGCTCTGATATTGATTACGCCGGTGGTGTTAAATTTGGTTTAATGCTTGCTGAAGTATTTGGTAATCAAGAATCAACTCAAAAAGCAATTGAGTTCTTACGTAATCATCATGTAAAAGTAGAGGTGTTAGGTTATGTCGTTTGATGTAATTTCTGCATGGCTTGATTTAAACAGCAAGTTATTATTAAACGCAACTGGCGAAACCCTTTATATGGTTGCGGTTGCAGGTATCGTTGGCTTTGCTATTGGCATTCCTCTTGGTGTCGTTCTTCATATCACTAAAAAAGGTGGTTTAATGGAAAACACAGCATTTAATAGCGTACTTGGTGCGATTGTAAACGTAGGACGTTCTGTACCTTTCTTGGTGTTAATGGTTGCAATTATTCCGGTAACAAAACTGATTGTTGGTAGCTTTATTGGCACAACAGCAGCTATTGTTCCGCTGACAATAGGGGCAATTCCATTTGTTGCTCGTTTGATTGAAGGTGCGCTAATCGAAGTACCAAGTGGTCTGGTTGAGGCGGCACAATCAATGGGCGCAACACCACTGCAAATTATTACAAAAGTACTGCTTCCTGAAGCACTACCAACTATTTTAAATTCAGTCACTATCACACTAGTCACGCTGGTAAGCTACTCTGCGATGGCAGGTACTGTTGGCGGCGGTGGTTTAGGTGATGTTGCAATTCGATATGGTTTCCACCGTTATGATTTAACTATCATGGCTGTGACCGTTGTAATGCTGATTGTTTTGGTTCAAATCATTCAATCTGTTGGTGATGCTTTAGTTAAAAAAGTCGATCACCGTTAATTTTATTTAATATGGAATTCATTTTTAAGGAGTAAATAATGAAATTGAATCTGAAAAAACTGGCTGCTGTTGCTGGCCTAGCATCAACACTTATCCTTACGGGTTGTGGACAAGAAGAAGCAAAAACAAATTCAATTAAAGTAGGTGTAATGGCGGGTGCAGAAGCACAAGTTGCTGAAGTTGCAGCTAAAGTAGCAAAAGAACGATATGGTCTTGATGTTGAGCTTGTTACTTTTACCGATTATGTAACACCAAACGCAGCATTGGATGATGGTTCTATTGACCTAAACGCATTCCAACACAAACCATACCTAGATCAACAAGTTGCTGATCGTGGTTACAAAATTGAAATTGCAGGTAACTCTTTTGTATACCCAATTGCTGGCTACTCTAAACAAGTAACATCAGTTGACCAAATTGAAGATGGCGCTCGTATCGCCGTACCAAACGATCCTACAAACCTAGGTCGTTCTCTACTTCTTCTTCAACAACAAGGGTTAATTACTCTTCGTGAGGATGCAGGTCTTGCAGCAACGGTTCGTGATATTACAGCTAACCCTAAAAACATCACTATTGTTGAATTAGATGCGGCTCAATTACCTCGCTCTCTTGATGATGTTGCGTTATCTGTAATCAACACAACTTACGCAAGTAGCATCAACCTAGTACCAGAAAAAGACGGTATTTTTGTAGAAGATAAAGAGTCTCCATACGTGAACCTAATCGTTGGCCGTACAGACAACGTAAACTCAGAAAACGTAAAAACATTTGTTAAAGCGTACCAATCTGAAGATGTTTACCAAGCTGCTCTTAAAACATTCAAAGGTGGCGTAGTTAAAGGTTGGTAATCTCCTTCATTTTAACAAGTAATTCCACAAAAGGTTGACGTGAGAGCGTCAACCTTTTTAATGCCTGTAGATATTAATAATGAAAAATGGCCTCATGACTTATCACATCGACCCTATTGGTTTTATTCAATCTCCTTACAAAGAAAAATTTGCGGTGCCTCGTCAACCTCGTTTGGCTCCGAGTGCCACATCAAGAATTAAACTCGTCGGTGAGGCTAATTCACCTGAAGCCATTCGTGGCATCGAACAATTCTCTCACCTATGGCTACTTTTTCTATTTGATCAAAACCTTAAAGCAGGCTGGAGACCAACAGTTCGTCCACCACGATTAGGTGGGAATGAACGTATTGGTGTATTCGCTTCTCGTGCCACATTTCGTCCAAATGGCATTGGTATGTCTGCTGTAGAATTAAAAGAGGTTATTCAAGAAGGTAATCAAACCTATTTAGAATTAGGCAGTGTCGATTTAGTTGATAACACGCCGATTATTGATATCAAACCCTATATCCCTTATTCAGATTCAATTCCCGATGCTCTTGGCGGTTTTGCCGATAAAGAACCCGATGTGTTGGATGTATTTTTATCCATAGAGGCACAAAAATCACTGAGTTCTCACCCACAAAGAAAAGAGATAGAGGCGGTGATCAAAGAGGTGCTAGGACAAGATCCTCGTCCTGCTTATAAAAAAGGAAAAGTCGATAACAAAGAATACGCCGTAAATTTGTTTGATTTAAACGTAAAATTCCTTGTTGAAAGCAATTCTATTACAGTTACTGCAATTGATCGCTTTTGAGATCGCTTTAGGGCTGATATTATATAGGGCTTAATTTTAGATTTGAGCCCATTCTTACGAGAACAGACTCTATACTAAGGTTGAACTCTCGGTTTAACTGTTTAAATCGAGCTATTCCAATATTCATAACTAACAAATGGATGAAAACATGCGCACTAGCAAATACCTTCTTTCAACACTGAAGGAGACTCCAAACGACGCAGAAGTAGTAAGCCACCAGCTTATGCTACGTGCAGGTATGATTCGTAGACTGGCTTCAGGTTTATATACTTGGCTACCTACTGGTCTACGTGTACTGCGTAAAGTCGAAAACATCGTTCGTCAAGAGATCGACAATGCAGGTGCAATCGAAACATTGATGCCCGTAGTTCAACCATTTGAACTTTGGGAAGAAACAGGCCGCTCTGAAAAAATGGGTCCTGAGCTACTTCGTTTTACTGACCGTCATGTTCGTCCGTTTGTACTTAGTCCAACAGCTGAAGAAGTTATCACTAGCCTTGTTCGTAACGAAGTTAGCTCTTACAAACAACTTCCGCTAAACCTGTACCAAATTCAAACTAAATTCCGTGACGAACGTCGTCCACGTTTTGGCGTAATGCGTGCTCGTGAATTCTGCATGATGGATGCATACAGCTTTGACATCGACAAAGAAGGCCTACAAAAGTCTTACGATGCAATGCACGATGCATACTGTAAAGCATTCGACCGTATGGGTCTTGAGTACCGTCCAGTACTAGCTGACTCAGGCGCAATTGGTGGTAGTGGTTCTCAAGAGTTCCACGTACTTGCTGAAAGCGGCGAAGATTTAATCGCATTCTCAACAGAATCTGATTACGCAGCAAACATCGAAAAAGCAGAAGCCGTAGCACCAACAACAGAACGTGCTGCTCCTACTCAAGAGATGACAACGGTTGATACTCCAAATGCGAAAACTATCGCAGAATTGGTTGAACAACACGGTATCGCAATTGAAAAAACAGTAAAAACACTGTTTGTTAAAGCATCAGATGAAGTTGATGCAGATATCATCGCACTTATCATCCGTGGTGATCACGAGCTTAACGAAGTTAAAGCTGAAAACCTTCCACAAGTTGCTTCTCCACTAGAAATGGCTGACGAAGCACAACTTCGTGACCTAATCGGTGCTGGTGCTGGTTCTCTTGGCCCTGTTGGCCTAGAACTTCCATTCATTGTTGACCGTTCAGTTGCTGTAATGAGTGATTTTGGTACTGGTGCAAACATTGATGGTAAACACTTCTTTGGTGTTAACTGGGAACGTGATGTACAACTTGGTCAAGTTGAAGATTTACGTAACGTTGTTGAAGGTGACCCAAGCCCATGTGGTAAAGGTACACTACAACTGAAACGTGGTATCGAGGTTGGTCACATCTTCCAATTAGGTACAGCTTACTCAGAAGCAATGAACTGTGGCGTTCTAGATGCAAACGGTAAGAACGTAATTCTAGAAATGGGTTGTTACGGTATCGGTGTATCACGTGTTGTTGCATCAGCTATCGAACAAAACAACGACGAATACGGTATTGTATGGCCAGAAGCGATTGCACCATTTACTGTTGCTATCGTTCCTATGAACATGCACAAATCTGAGCGTGTTAAAGAAGCTGCTGAAAAACTGTATGCTGAATTAACAGCAATGGGTATCGAAGTTCTATTCGATGACCGTAAAGAGCGTCCAGGTGTTATGTTTAAAGACATCGAACTTATCGGTATTCCACACACTATCGTTATTGGCGATCGTAGCATGGATGAAGGTAACTTCGAGTATAAGAACCGTCGTGCAAACACGAAAGAAGCAGTTGAAATGGCAAACATTGTTGAGCACATTAAAGCGCAATTAAGCTAATTTCACATAGCATTAAATACCAAAGGCTAAGTATATTTACTTAGCCTTTTTTATATCAATGAAATAATTTTACTTTCATTGATTTATTTCTTGATTACTTGAAATCTACTGATAAAATCCGCTGCAACAAAATTGCTCTCTATTTTTACCGTTGTTCTACGGCTTGCAATTTTTTATATACCGATGTGTTTAACTCTCTACTTGTTAATACCATCACACTCGATCTGATATTATTTATCATCAATCTATACGTATTTAGTGCTTTAATTGCTAATGAGTAATTACCTTTTTATTAAGGTGCTTTGTACTGCCTCAAATATAACCGAATCACAATCGTTATATTCGAATGATGAGTTTAGATCGCCACTTAATTTCTAATGCAGTTCGTAAATGCATTCTCTCATTTACCTGCACTACTTCTTTTATATTGGAAAAAAGTTGTGAATACATTACTGAATAAAATGAATAGAAAAAAAACACGTATTCTTTCTCTATTTATTTGTACCTTACTAACGATGACAAGCTTTGTTACGCTAGCGACTGCATCCCCCTCTAAATACCCAGAAACCTTAAAAGTTGCTCTTGGTAGTGAACCAACAACAGGGTTTGATCCTATTCTTGGTTGGGGAAAATACGGTAATCCACTATTCCAATCGACTCTATTAAAAAGAGATAAAGACTTAAATTTTGTTGGCGATTTAGCAACGGAATGGCGTCTAACTAACAACAAATTAACTTGGATTATCACCCTTCGAGATGATGTGCTTTTTAGTAACGGTGCCCCCCTTACAGCTGAAGATGTTGCATTTACCTACAACCAAATCTTAGCTCAAGGCAGTACCCACGATTTAAGCGCATTAGAAATGGCCGAACCATTAACGCCAACCTCTGTTGCTTTTCATTTAAAGCGTTGTGATATTACCTTCTTAGATCGTTTATCTTCTATTGGTATCGTTCCAAAAAAATATTACCAACTACGTAGTGACAGTGCGATAAAGTACGGTTCCCAGCCTATGGGCTCAGGCCCTTACATTCTCAATAAATGGGAAAAAGGCCAATACGTTAGTATGAGCTTAAATCCTTATTATTATGCTAAAAAACCTAAGTTTAATAACATCATTGCCGTGTTTGGAAACGAAGATTCTCGCTTTATTCAATTAAAAACACATCAACTTCACTTAAGCGTCATCCCACAACGTTACGCTAATCAAAGCATTGGTGATTACAAGCTATGGTCAGTACCAACGCTAGATAACCGTGGTATTGTTTGGCCGATGAATTATCATGAAGGATCAGATATGACGTTTGTAAGCTCTGATCCAGCAATACGTGAAGCATTCGAATGTCTTATCGATAAGCAGTTAATCGTTGAAAAACTACTGGATGGTTATGCAACGCCAGCCTACTCAATTGCTGATAATATGCCGTGGGGATTAGATACAACCTCTATAATTCCAACGCCAATAAATTTAGCTCATATAGAAACACTGCTAAAACAAGCAGGATGGAGTGATACTAATAATAACGGCATTATCGATAAACAAGGTTATGAGGCCTCCTTTACTCTTCTTTATAAAGCTGGAGACAGCGTAAGAGAGCAACTGGCTTTAGCTATTAGCTCTATGGCAGATAAAATTGGCATAAAAGTGACGGTTAAAGGACTTGAGTGGAACGCTATTGCCCTTCAAATGACAACCACGCCTGTTCTTATGGGGTTTGGCAGTCATTCAGCCAGTGAAGTGAATTATGTTTATCACTCTGATTTCGCTCATACTGATTTCTACAACTCTGGTGGTTACAGTAACCCACAAGTCGATTTAGCTATTGATAATGCATTAAAAGCTGACACTTGGGATGAATCTATTCCTTTTTGGCAACAAGCTCAAAAACAAATACAACAAGATCGCCCTTGGACATGGTTAGTTAATATTAACCATCTATATATGGCTGACAAATGTTTAGATTTAGCGCAACCTATTACAGAGCCTCATGATCACGGTTGGCCATTAACCGCAAATATCGAAGAGTGGCGTTGGCAGTGTCAATAAATACTCATCATCCTCGCATTGTTTGCTTTAGTATCACACGTTTACTACTGCAACTTTGCTTGGCTCTATTCATTATTAGTGTATTGATTGCGTTTCTCCCTATCGATCCTATTGCTCAATATTTTAATGGTAATGTGCTTGCAGTATTTGGCGAACAAAAAACGCAGTTAATAGCGCGACTCGGATTAAATCAATCCATTCTTGAGCAAATAATGACATTTGGCCACGCCTTATTCTCTGGAGATCTAGGGTACTCTTACCATCGCCAAGAAGAAGTTAGCCAAATCATTTGGCAGCGCAGTCGGTACTCTATTATTTTAATGAGTAGTGCGAGTCTGCTTGCCTTAATTTTTGGTTACAGCATTGGGTTGTTTCTTGGATTAAAACCCAACACTATATTAAGTAAGATCATCACTCAATTAGCATTAATGATTAACGCTATTCCAAGTTTTTGGATTGGCTTGATTTTAATTACAATCTTTGCAATTAAACTGGTCTGGTTGCCAATAGGAGGAATATCACCTATTGGGGTATCACCTGAAACAACCTCTTTCTATGACAAAATACCTTATTTCATTTTGCCATTAACCACGTTAATTATTGGTTTGATTGCTCCCATCATTTTACATACCAAAGAGAAAGTGATTGATGTTATCCAGAGCCAACATGTGCAATACGCACGAATTCATGGGTTATCAACATTATCGGTTGTTCGTTTTCATCTATTAAGAAACACCTTAATACCGGCAATTGTTATTCAACTCGCGGGATTCTCTGAGTTATTTAGTGGTTCTGTCATTATTGAAACGGTGTTTAACTTTCCTGGTATAGGTCAAACCTTAGTGCAAGCAGGGTTAAGTGGTGATACGCCATTATTGTTCGGTATTACCTTATGCTGTGCTGTGTTTGTTTTTGTTGGTAATGCAACAGCATCACTATTGAGTAAACGACTCTCTTTATCAACATCGTTTTAATTTTAAAGGAGATATCACATGCTTAAAAAGCACCTTCCTTTATTATTATTTTGCTTCTTAATTTTAATTTCGATTACTTGGCAAAATAATGGCGAATCCATTGATTTATTCAATCGAAATATCGCCCCTAATGTACATGAATGGTTCGGCACCGATTGGCTCGGTCGAGATGTATTTAGCCGCACACTAAAAGCATTATTATTTAGCCTTGCTATGGGGGGACTCTCTTCTATTTTATGTGCATTACTTTCATTGTGTTTCGCGCTAATTGGAAACATTAACAATACCTTCAATAACTTAATCAATCTTATGGTCGATGTATGGAGTTCACTCCCGCATATCCTAGTGATGATCGTATTATCTGTGTTAGTTGGTGGGGGTTTTGAAGGATTAGTTATAGCAATTACATTAAGTCACTGGCCAAAGCTAACACGCCTATTAAAAATTGAAATTGAACAACTTAGAAAAAAACCATATGTCCTACATTCGTTATCATTTGGCTATTCAAAAATACACACTTATGCCGTACATATTACTCCGCATATTTTACCTCAAATGCTAATAGGTATGCTTATGCTATACCCCCAAGCCTTGGTTCACGGTGCTGGCCTCACTTTTTTAGGTTTTGGTATAGAACCTTCAACACCATCAATGGGAGGCATGCTATCAGAAGCGAGTCAATATTTACTCAGTGGCCAATGGTGGCTCGCTCTATTTCCGGGGATTATGCTAGTAATAAGCTCATTGCTATTAATATCAATTGGAAAATCTTATGAAAAATCAAAGCAGCATAATGCTTGAATTAAAAGACATAGAGATAAGATTAAAAACAAAGACAACACCTTTGTTTTCCAAGCTATCATTATCTTTAAAACAAGGTGAAATACTCGGTATTATAGGGTCAAGTGGCAGTGGAAAAAGCACATTAATTAATGCCATCATGCATGCATTACCCTCTGGATTTGAACTATCCGGAAAAATTAATATAACACCAGGGACACGGTTAGCTTTAGCTGCTCAAAGTCGTAATGCATTAAACCCTACGACCAAAATAGGCCGACAACTATCACAATTCATTCCAAAAAAATCATGGTTTACGCGTAATAATAAAGAAAAAGTTCATAACGCATTAGCTCATGCACAGCTGCCTTATTCCGTGGCAGAACTCTACCCACACCAATTATCTGGTGGAATGGCAAAGCGAGTGCTTTCCGCGTTAGCTTTTATTCAGCAACCAGATATTTTAATTGCAGATGAACCAAGTTGCGGGATTAATGACGAATACAGCGCTCCCCTCTTTCAACATTACCAGCACCTTGCTCATAAAGATGGAAAAACCGTCATTATCGTTAGTCATGATTTATCTCATATCATTGATATTGCGGATCATATCTTGGTTCTAAAAAACAATAATAATGATGAAAATACCGCATCTATTGAACACACTACGCCAAGCCATATTATCAATGGTGAAAGTGACGCATATAGCCAAGCATTGTGGCATGCCCTACCAAAGAACTGGAATTAATATGATTTCTTTAACTAATGCGACTGTTGAATATCAAGAGAAAACACTCTCACTACCCAATATCAACCTCCATAAAGGAGAAATACTTGGATTAAATGGAGTTAGTGGCTCAGGTAAATCTACTCTTGCTATGGTATTAGCCGGATTTATCAAACCAAAAACGGGAGAACTTAACGTTCCTGTTTATGGAAAAAAAACACCTAACCCAGTTCAATGGGTTGGTCAGCATCCTGAACTGGCTTTTAATCCTAAATGGCACATACTTAAATCATTACAAGAAAGTTTTAGAGAACATGACTTCGAATACCTTCTACAACAGTTTGAGATTGATAAACAATGGTTAACTCGTTTTCCTACAGAATTATCCGGTGGACAGTTGCAACGCTTAGCTTTACTTCGTGCTCTTACACCTAGTACTCAGTATTTATTATGTGATGAAATCACCGCTCAACTTGATTCAATAACTCAACAAACCATTTGGAAGCAATTATTAATTTTGCAAGAAAAAAGAAATGTGGGGCTCTTAGTTATTTCACACGAAAAACACTTACTCAATTCCATTTGTAAAAAAATAGTTACTGTAAATTAAGAAGAAGTCTTCTGTTATTTCTATCAAATAAAAGAACAAATTTTCTTTTTATTTTGAATAAAAAAAACGAGTTAAAAAAGTGCCTTTTTTCGTTATTTATCTATTGCCAAGTACAAATTATAGGATTAATATCCGCAGGGTAAATCGTTCAAAAAGTCTTTTCTAAAGATAGTTTATTTATTCATATTCATGTTTACACAAAATAAATTCTCTTTAATTTAAACCAGAGTGTTTCACTCGACGCTGCCTAGATTTAGGCACTAAAAATTTATTCAGAATACTTATTTCTCTAGTTTTAAGCTGGAGGCGTACGCTATTTGTTTTCATTCTTTCTTCTTCAAGAAATATGCTATATCGGCAGGGTTAGTTATGCCAAAAATAAATACATCATCTTCCGGTTGGTTAGCTGATATTTCCCTTTTCTATGAAAAAAGAGGGGCAAATACCAAGTTGGTTCATCGTGAGCAAGTTGGTCCTTTAATGGTGCAACGGCCTTTTTATCCTGAAACCGGTGTTGCCCATACCTACCTACTTCACCCTCCTGGTGGCGTCGTTGGTGGGGATCAATTAAATATCAATATTCAGGTTGCACCACATGCTCATTCACTCTTAACCACACCCGGCGCGACTAAGTTTTATCGTAGCTCTGGCGCTATATCGTCACAAACACAAAACCTCACTGTGGAAAGAGATGGTTTTTTAGAGTGGTTACCTCAAGAGAATATTTTCTTTCCTGATAGTCAGGCTCAATTAAAAACACAAGTTGAACTTCATAAAGACGCCCATTTTATTGGATGGGAAATGAATTGCTTTGGCCGTCCGGTACTTAATGAAATATTTGAAAATGGGTTTGTTACCGGTAGAACCAATATCAAAGTAGATGATCAACTACTGCTTTCTGAGTCTATGTACATTGACTCGATTGATGAGATAAAACACGCAGCAGGCATGAGGCACTATCCCATGCTTGGCAATCTTTATATTTACCCAGCGTCAGAAGCACTAGAAGAAAAATTAAGAACACTGATTGATGAAAATTTCCATGAACAACCTGAGTTATTTGGCAGTAGCAACCCTATTTGTGGGATTACTGAGATTGATGGCTTATTGGTTATTCGTTATTTAGGTCACCAAACAGAACCTATGATGGCGTGCTTTAGCACCTTATGGCAGCACACTCGCCAGCATTGGTTAGGCAAATTACCCGAAGTCCCACGAATCTGGGCTACATAATTAAGTTGGAATAGCTATGGAATTAACACCAAGAGAAAAAGACAAACTGCTGCTTGCCTCTGCCGGCATGATAGCGGAAAGACGTAAAGCCCGTGGACTAAAACTGAATTATCCAGAAGCCGTGGCTTTAATCTGTTTTGAAATAATGGAAGGAGCACGTGATGGACGCACAGTGGCTGACCTTATGAACTTCGGTCGTACTATTTTGACTGCTGATGATGTAATGGAAGGCGTGCCAGAAATGATCCCAGACGTTCAAGTTGAATGTACTTTCCCTGACGGCACCAAGCTTGTCTCAATTCATGAGCCAATTGTTTAAGGAGTAAATCATGTTCCCTGGAGAATTAAGAGTGAATGATGACCTTGGTCAAATCGAATTGAACGTAGGCCGAACAACACAAACTCTTTCTGTCGCTAATTATGGTGACCGCCCTATTCAAGTTGGCTCTCATTATCATTTTTATGAAGTGAATGAAGCGCTTCATTTCGACCGAGAACCAACCAAAGGTTTCCGTTTAAATATCCCCGCGGGCATGGCTATTCGTTTTGAACCAGGCCAACGACGCACTATTGAATTAGTTGAATTTGCAGGTAAACGTGAAATTTACGGTTTCCAAGGAGCGGTAATGGGTAATGTCGATGAACACATTACTATCACTGCAACCATTGACGATAAAGAGGTGAAATAATGGCACATATATCTCGTACTGCTTATGCCAATATGTTTGGACCTACAACAGGCGATCGCCTTCGTCTAGCAGATACTGAACTGTTTTTAGAAGTAGAAAAAGATTTTACTACCTATGGCGAAGAAGTGAAATTCGGCGGCGGTAAAGTGATCCGTGATGGCATGGGTCAAAGCCAAGTGGTTAATAGTGAATGCGTTGATGTCGTTATTACCAATGCTTTAATTCTCGATCACTGGGGTATTGTTAAAGCGGATATCGGCATTAAAGATGGTCGTATCTTTGGTATTGGTAAAGCGGGTAATCCCGATGTTCAACCGAATGTCGATATCGTTGTTGGCCCTGCAACCGAAGTGGTAGCTGGTGAAGGCAAAATTATTACTGCTGGCGGCGTAGATACTCATATTCATTTTATCTGCCCTCAACAAGCAGAAGAAGGGTTAACATCGGGTGTCACAACCTTTATTGGTGGCGGTACAGGCCCAGTTGCTGGTACCAATGCAACCACGGTAACACCGGGTATTTGGAATATGCACCGCATGCTAGAAGCGGTCGATGATTTACCGATTAACGTTGGTCTATTTGGTAAAGGCTGCGTAAGTAAACCTGAAGCGCTACGTGAACAAATTGAAGCTGGTGCAATGGGGTTAAAAATCCATGAAGACTGGGGCGCAACACCTGCTGCTATTCATAACTGCTTAAACGTGGCTGACGAAATGGACATTCAAATTGCCATTCACTCAGATACCTTGAATGAAGGTGGTTTTTACGAAGAAACGGTTAAAGCCATTGGTGATCGTGTTATTCACGTATTCCACACCGAAGGCGCTGGCGGCGGTCACGCTCCAGATGTAATTAAATCAGTTGGTGAACCCAACATTTTACCAGCATCAACCAATCCAACCATGCCATATACCATCAATACCGTTGATGAACATTTGGATATGTTGATGGTCTGCCATCACTTAGATCCTTCTATTCCAGAAGATGTTGCTTTTGCTGAATCTCGTATTCGTCGTGAAACCATTGCCGCTGAAGATATTCTTCATGATATGGGCGCAATTTCTGTGATGTCATCGGACTCACAAGCCATGGGCCGTGTTGGTGAAGTGATCATTCGTACTTGGCAATGTGCAAATAAAATGAAACTTCAACGTGGCATTTTAGAAGGTGATAACGAGCATAACGACAACGAACGAATTAAACGTTACGTGGCTAAATATACCATCAACCCAGCGATTGCTCATGGTATCTCGCACGAAGTTGGCTCTGTTGAAGTCGGGAAATTAGCCGATTTAGTCGTGTGGAACCCTGCATTTTTTGGTGTTAAACCGGCGCTTGTTATGAAAAGTGGCTTAGTCGCTTACGCCCCAATGGGTGACATTAATGCGGCAATTCCTACACCACAACCAGTACATTACCGTCCAATGTATGCGTGTTACGGTAAAGCAATGTACAAATCATCAATGATCTTCTTATCTCAAGCAAGCATCGAGGCTGGTGTTCCTGAGAAATTGAATCTACAAAGTCAAATTGGTGAAGTTAAAGGATGTCGTAATATCTCGAAAAAATCGATGATTCATAACAGCTATACACCAAACATTGAATTAGACAGCCAAACCTATGAAGTAAAAGCCGATGGCGTTCCTCTTGTATGCGAACCCGCTACAGAGTTACCAATGGCACAACGTTACTTCTTATTCTAACCCCCTCGCCTCGCTGGTTTTTTACCTATTTGCCGGCGGGGCACTTTTTAGAGTGAACAATCATGATTAAATTTACTCATCTTGTACATCACCATCATGATGAACATCATCACGATGAAGAACATACACACAACACAGCTGAGCTAACCATTTGCCTAACGATGCAAGAGCGCACCAAAAGTCGTTTAAAAGTGATGCTAAGTGATGGCTCTGAAGCGGGTCTGTTTTTACCTCGTGGAACCGTATTAAAAGAGCACGATATCGTTGAAAGTGACGACGGCATCCAAGCTATGATCACCGCGGCAGAAGAGACGGTTTCAACGGTTTATAGCGATGACTTATTGCTACTTGCAAAAGCGTGTTATCACTTAGGTAATCGTCATGTTCCTCTACAAGTTGAAGCTGGTTGGTGTCGTTACCTACACGATCACGTACTTGATGACATGGTGCAACGTTTAGGATTAAACGTAAAAGTTGAACAAGCGAAATACCAACCTGAACCGGGTGCTTACGGTGGTTCAAGTGCGGGTTCACACGATGGTCATCACCACTAAGGGCGGTCATTGTGTTAGAGGATTTACGGCTCTATCAATTAATTAGTCCGTCATTACCCGTTGGCTCATTCACTTATTCGCAAGGATTAGAATGGGCGATTGAAAAAGGCTGGGTAACGAATGTTACTGAGCTAAAGCATTGGTTGAGCAATCAATTAATGGACAGCTTAGCCACTCTAGAGCTGCCTGTTTTAGCCAAATTAACTCAGTTATTGCAGCAAGAAGAATGGCAACAAGCTCAAGATTGGTGTGATTTTATTATCGCCAATCGAGAAACCAAAGAGTTACGTCTTGAAGAAAGACAAAGAGGACTCGCCTTCTCTATGTTATTGCCAAAATTAGGGATCGAATTAAATCAAACCACCCTACCAATGGTAAAACAAACTCAAGTTGCCGCTTTTGCACTTGCGGCCAATCATTGGAACTTAACACCAACCAAACTCGCCGCAGCGTATGCGTGGGGATGGTTAGAAAATGCCGTTATCGTTGGTATTAAATTGGTTCCATTAGGACAAAGTGCCGGACAACAACTGCTATTAGAAATGGCTGATGTTATCCCGCAAGCAGTAGAAAAATCACAGCTCTGGCCTGAACACTTGATAGGTAGCTTCACCCCAGCGCAAGTATTGGCAAGCTCTCGACACGAGAGCCAATACACTCGACTATTTAGATCGTGAGAAAATAAAATGCAAGATTACAAACAACCTTTACGTATTGGTGTTGGCGGCCCTGTTGGTTCAGGAAAAACAGCATTATTAGAAGTTCTGTGTAAAACATTACGTGATACGTACCAAATCGCCGTAGTTACTAATGATATTTACACTCAAGAAGATGCAAAGATCTTAACTCAAGCTGAAGCGCTAGCAGCCGATCGCATCATTGGTGTAGAAACCGGTGGCTGTCCTCACACTGCAATTCGTGAAGATGCATCAATGAACTTAGCGGCCGTTGAAGAGTTAGCACAACGCCATAAAAACCTTGATGTGGTATTTGTAGAAAGTGGCGGCGACAACCTAAGTGCAACCTTCAGCCCTGAACTAGCTGATTTAACTATCTATGTGATTGATGTTGCTGAAGGCGAAAAGATCCCACGTAAAGGTGGCCCTGGTATCACAAAATCTGATTTATTGATCATCAACAAAATCGACTTAGCACCATATGTTGGAGCGTCTCTTGAAGTAATGGAATCAGACACAGCGCGTATGCGTCCAACTCGTCCATACGTATTTGCAAACCTTAAAGAAGGTGTTGGTTTAGATAAAATCATCGAATTTATCGTTGATCGAGGCATGCTAGACGCAAAATAATGACGCTAAGCGAATTGCGATAAGCAAGCATCAATATAAACCTTTCTAAATAAGACAAAGCCCTGATACTACTTATGCCATAACTAAGTACGTATCAGGGCTTTTATTTTCAATTAATTAAGCTAACAAACTACGGTGAACTTTAATCACTATCTTCTTAATCAATCCTGATTGAGATACAACACACCCCGGTTTATGCGGTTCTTCAGGTAAGAACACGGCAAACATTTTAGGGTACATAATCACGTCATTACATTGATTCATACTTTCAACTAAGTAAAAATCATTTTCTTCATCATAGGATTTAGCTATTGGGTTAACCTCATCTTCTAATGAATATTGGATACGCTCTTCACCACGAATCAAGCATTGCACATCAATGTACTCTTTATGCACTTCAGCTTGTTTGCTGCTTGCCTCACCCGTTTCAAACTCCATGACATTAGCAAAAATGTTCTCACCATCAATAATGTGTTTTCCTGTTGGTAACGCTTCCAAATCAGTTTCATTTAAATACGCCAAACACTGCTGAATAACACGTGGTAAATACTGGTTTGTTTTTTGGTGCTCAATATGACCATAAATCATAAAACTGTCCTTAAAAGAGCCTTATAAATACAAAGGCTCAAACTCAATTATCAATTACGCTTTTTCAGCTGTGGTTGAACGCTTTTCTTTTGTTGCACTTAGCTCATCAATTTCATCACTGTTTAAATTATTCTTAAACATTGGTGCAGTTAGATAACCCACGATAACCACCATCAAAGTACCGATAACACCGTAGAAGAAGAAGTTTAAATCCGTAGCTGAACGTACCCAAAGCACAGTAGCAATACTTGCAACTACACCTAGTAACGCGCTGTTTGCATTTGCACGGCGAACGAATATACCAAGCATAAATAGTCCTGTCATTGGGCCACCCATTAAGCCAAGTAAGCTGTTGAACGCATCCCAAATTTCACTTTCGTTAGACATAATTAAGTATGTAGAAGCGACGACACCTAAAAGACCAGCAACAACCGTTAGTGTTCGACCAATTCTTAGCTTCTGCTCTGAAGTTGGGTTCTTGCTCACTTTTTCATAAATATCAGAAGTAAAACATGCTGCAATACTATTTAAACTACTTGAAATACTTGATTGTGACGCAGCAAAAATAGCCGCGATAATCAGACCTGCAACTCCTACAGGCATTTGAGAAATAACGTAGAAAGGTAAAATACCGCCCGTGTTAAAGTTCTCAGGAAGCAACTCTGGATTTTGAGTGTAGTAAGCAAATAATGCAGAACCTACAGCGAAGAAGAAAATAGGAACACAAGCCACTAATTTTGCATTCGTGATCAGTGCTTTTTTAGTTTCATCAATATTGTCGGTAACGATATAACGTTGAACCACATCTTGGCTTGCTGTGAATTGTTGTAGAGAGGCAAAGAAGAAACCAATCATTAATACCGGAATCGTACTGTCCGTCCAGCTCCAGCTAAATTGCTCTGCAGGGAAATATTTATCCGCTTGATTTGACATGCTAAACACTTCAACAAGACCGCCATCCACATTAAAGCAGATAACAACAAAGATAAGAATGGCAGCAACAGAAAGCATCACACCTTGAATTACGTCGGTCCAAATTACCCCTTCAATACCACCAAGGAAGGTATAAATAATACAAAGAACACCAATTAAGAACACAATCATTAACGGGCTAATATCAATAAATGGCATTAACGCCAATGCCGTTAAATAGGTAACAATAGCAATACGACCAATATGGAAAAGCATGAAAGAAATACTGCCAAATAAGCGCATTCTTACATCAAAACGTCTTTCTAGGTATTCATATACAGAAGTCAGATTTAGCTTTCTAAAAAAGGGAATATAGAACCAAAAAACGATAGGAAGAATAGCAATAGCGACATACTGACCAATTAAGAAAGTCCAGTCACTTGTATACGCTTTTGCCGGAATAGACATAAAGGTAATCGAGCTTAACGTTGTTGCAAATACACTGAAACCAGCAGCCCAACCGGGGATCCTTCCTCCAGCTTTAAAGTAATCATCAGCTGATTTTTGACGACGTGCAAAATAAACACCCACTGCCATAATTGCCCCTAGATAGACAAAGAGAGCAATGTAATTTAATGTACCAAATGATTGTGCTTCCATCGGAATATACCTTGTATAATTTTTGTAGGGTTAAATTACTATTTCTTAGAAGTTCTTTTTTAACGTATTGTGTTAGCCCAATGAGCGACACCAATCAATCCTGCATCAGCGCCGCAACGGGCATGCTGAACCTTGGTTTGATATGGTGAAGGTTGTTGTGCTAGATAATGCTGTACAAGTTCTAAATAATGAGGTGCAAGACCAACACTGCCCCCTAAAGCGACCAATTCAATGTCTAATACCATTTTTAAATCAGCAATTAAGTTGGCTATCGCCTTAGCTGAACCGTTTATGATATCTGTAGCATTAGGATCATTTTGCGAAAAATGCTTAAAAACGATTTCTCCCGAACAGTCATCACCAAAAAATGCTTTTCCGGCTTGACCTATCGCGGTACCTGAAGCAATACTTTCGACACAACCTCGACGACCACAACCACATATTGGCCCATTGGGATCCGCAAGCGTATGTCCTGCGTGACCAGCAATACCATTCGCACCAATAAGCAGCTCATCATTAATAACAACACCTGCACCAACGCCAGTAGATACGGTAATAAAAGCCATGTTTACCAGGTTTAACTCAAGTGTTTGATACTCAGCCCATGCCGCAGCTTGCGCATCATTAATGACTGTTGTTGGCTTTTTCGTTATTTTTTCAATCACGGTTCTTAGTGGATAGTTATTTAAACCACCCAGATTTAACGGATTTAATGCTGTTAATACTCCATCATTAATGATCCCAGTTGATGCTACTGCAACCGTTGAAATATCATCTAAAAATGGCGTTAATAGTTTATCTAACGCTTTATCCATCTCTTCTGGTTGGCTAGAAGATGGTGTAGCTATTTGCTGACGACGTAGCACCTTTCCTGAGTCAATGATTGCTGCCGCAATTTTAGTTCCACCAATATCAACCGCTAGACAAGGCTTCATGCGATGTCCTTAATCATGTTTTTCTTACCAAGCTCAACTTCAGATTTAAACCAACCACAAATATGTTCAATACGCGTAATCGCAGAGCCAACAGTGACGCAAGATGCCCCAGCTTCTATTGCCTCTCTAGCCAGTTGTGGTGAATTAAAACGTCCTTCAGCCATAACAAAACACCCTTGATTTGCCAATTTCTGAATGAACTGAAAATCCGGTTCTTTTGGAGTGATTGGTGTGGTATATCCAGATAATGTCGTGCCTATAATTTCAACACCGAGTCCATGGCAAAACATTCCCTCTTCATAAGTCGAAGAGTCCGCCATGACTAAGCAACCTAAGCTTTGAATTTTCTTTACTAATTCTTCGACGGGTACCGGTCGAGGTCGGTGAGTTGCATCAATGGCAATGATATCTGCCCCAGCTTCTTTTAATGCGATTACGTCCTCAATATAAGGTGTAATTCGAACCTCTGAGTCATCAAGATCACGCTTAATAATGCCAATAATAGGAACCGATACGTGTGGTCTTATCGCTTTTAAATTATCAATGCCTTCAATTCGTAAACCAATGGCGCCCCCTTCAACACTTGCCATTGCCATCGCAGCAACAATTTCAGGTTTATCCATTGGACCATCATCAACAGGCTGACACGATGAAACGAAACCTTGAGATAATGCATTTAATGTCTTGTCGATATTGCTTCCCATAAAGCTGAACTCCAAACTTAATAGCAACATAATAGTATTACTCCAAATTACACCAACGGAGTAATACTTCAATCCAAAGATGTAAAAATGGAGATCTAGATCTCTTTAAAAATAAAACCAACAAAATTGAAAGATACAAATCGCCCTATTTATAAGGATTTTAATTGATTGCATTTCGACATTACTGTATTTTTGACTGTATAAAACTCGGAGTGTAACTCCAATAGGAGTGAATATTTGATGGATAAGGCAGAAAAATGAACAATACAAATGCTCAAAATAATCAGTATATGATTACCAATGTTGATGTATTTAATGGTCAAAAAATAGAAGAAAAACAGGCTATTATTATCAATAACGACTCAATTTCATCCATAATTTCAATGAAAGAAGCTGATTCTTTAACTCTAGATCGCATTGATGGAGAAGGTGCATTAGCAACCGCAGGTTTTATTGATATTCAATTGAATGGTTGTGGTGGCGTGTTACTCAATACCGATATAACGCTTTCAACCTTAGAGACAATGAATAAAACCAACGTAAAATACGGAACAACTCAATACTTACCAACCTTAATTACCAGTACTGAAATCGACCTTCAAAATACATTATCAATGATGACCACTTTTGAGAATGCAGAGCAAGAAGGTGTATTAGGACTTCATCTTGAAGGACCTTTCATCAATATTGAGAAAAAAGGCGCTCATCAAGCTCAATACATTCGTGAACTAGATCTAAATACAGCTCAGCTGCTTGCGCAACATCGTGAGCAGATAAAGGTCATTACTCTTGCTCCAGAACGTATCAAACAAGACGTCCTAGATTGCTTAACAGCAGCCGGGATCACGGTTTCAATTGGACATACCAACGCCACTTATGAGCAAGTCAACACTCGTACTGGTTTCACTATGGCTACGCATTTATATAATGCAATGACACCTCTAGGTTCAAGAGAACCCGGTGTGGTTGGTTATATTTTCGATCAAAAACCCCATGCAGGTATTATTGTTGATGGCATTCATGCCTCTTACCCATCAGTTAGAATTGCTCACCAACAGCTAAAAGAAAAACTCTTTTTGGTAACCGATGCAGTCACTCCAGCAGGAACAGATTTAACAGAGTTTGATATGGCAGGAACGCCTGCTTATGTGACCGATGGAAAATGTCACTATAAAGACGGCACCATTGCAGGTGCAGCCATTACCATGATTGATGGGGTACGTAACTTAATTAATCATGTAGGTTTATCAAAAGAAGAAGCATTAAGAATGGCAAGCTTATACCCAGCCCAAGCGTTGAAAATAGACAATGAATACGGTCAATTAAAAGAAAACTACAAAGCAAACATTGCTCTTATTGACAGTAATAATGACATTACAACAACGATTCAAATGGGGAAATTGGTTTATCAGAAATAAAAAGTAGGCCGTGAATATGTGTATATTCACGGCCTTATAATTTTATACAGTCAAAGAATTACGATTGATTAGAAAGCGCTTCTGTAGTCTTCAGCTTATTAGCTTTTGCACCACTAATATCACGTTTAACTAATAAGGTATAAATTAGATCCAATACGAACAACTGCGATATTTTAGTACCAATCGAGTCACCTTGAAGTTGTCCCTGCCTGTTACCGTTCACTAAAACATAATCAGAATACTTGGTAATATCCGAGCGAGGGTTATGCGTAATGGCAATCGTCGTCGCTCCATTCTCTTTTGCTAAACGTAATGCTTTCGTCGTTTCAACTGAATTACCAGAGTGGCTAAGCCCTACAGCAAAATCCCCAGGTTGCATTAACGATGATTTAATATACATAAAATGGTTATTGGTAAATGCATCCACATTTAAACCAATTCGCATGAATTTATGTTTTGCACTTTCAGCGGTTAAACCTGATGAACCAACACCAAAAAAGTAAATCGCTTTTGCATCTTTTAATGCTTCAGCTACCGACTCTAAAGACTGGAAGTTAAGCAAATTCATGGTTTCAGCAAGGACACTTTCAATGGTTGATTGAAGCTTATGCCCTATCACTTCCGCATTATCTTCAGCAGTAACATCGGTATCAAAAATCTCTTTCTCTCGACCTTGAAGGTTAGAAACTTCAATCGCCAATTCCATTTTAAAATCTTGATAACCCTTAAAACCAAGAGTTCGACAAAAACGAATAATGGTTGCATCACCCGCATTTACAATCTGTGATAGTTCAGCAATCGAGTGTTTACTCACTTGAGTCGCATTAGACATAACATAATCAGCGATACGCTTTGAAGATGGAGTCAAACTATTATAAAGACTGCCTATCGTATCGATGATGTTGCCCGCTTTTATTTGAATATTATGGTTGGACATCAGAAAGTAACCCTTGAATAAAACACGTTATGAATTCCATTTTGTCACGCTACTCTCATTTTGTGAAGTGTAACTCCATAATTATTATTCGCATTATTTGCACTAAAAAAGAATAAATACGACACATATAAAAATAATTAGCGCTAAATTTACTCTCACAGATCACATTTACGACATTACGCTGTGATTTTCATGTTGCTAAATGAAACTTTACTCCATAAGATTAGTTTAACTCCAATATTGATATTTAAATGAAGAATAACTTCATTAAAAATAAACTAACGAGGCTTAAATGAAAAAGTTAACCGGTTTAATTGCTGCTCCACATACTCCATTTGATTCTTCAAACAACGTAAACTTTGAAGAGATTGATAAAATCGCCAAGCATTTAATCAAAGATGGCGTAAAAGGCATTTATGTATGTGGGACAACTGGAGAAGGCATTCACTGTAGTGTTGAGGAACGTAAAGCCATTGCTGAGCGTTGGGTAAGCGCTTCTAATAATCAATTAGATATCATTGTACATACAGGTGCATTAAGCATTGTTGATACGCTAGAACTTACACGCCATGCAGATACACTAGATATTTTAGCTACATCTGCAATTGGTCCATGTTTCTTTAAACCAGGTAGCGTTGCAGATTTAGTTGAATATTGTGCAACCATTGCAGCAGCTGCACCATCAAAAGGCTTCTACTACTACCACTCTGGTATGTCTGGTGTGAATTTAAATATGGAAGAGTTTTTAATTCAAGCTGATAAACGTATTCCTAATTTATCAGGCCTTAAATTTAACAGTGGTGATTTATACGAATACCAACGCTGCCTCCGAGCTTGCGATGGTAAATTTGATGTTCCATTTGGTGTTGATGAGCATCTACCTGGCGCACTTGCTGTTGGTGCAAAAAGTGCAGTAGGTAGTACTTATAACTACGCCGCTCCACACTTTAATTCAATTATCGAAGCATTTAATCGTGGCGATCAAGAAGCGGTATTCAATAAGATGACAAATGTTATTGAGCTTATCCGTGTATTAGTTGATTTCGGCGGTGTCGCCGCAGGTAAGGTTGCAATGGAGCTTCACGACATCAATGCTGGAGATCCTCGTTTGCCACTAATGCCATTAACTACAGAGCAGAAAGTAACCGTAGCAACTCGAATGAGAAACGCTGGTTTCATGCAATAAAATACAGACTTATCTTTGCTCTAAAGCTGAAAAACTTCCCCCTAGGTTTTTCAGCTTTTTTTGATCTATGTTTTCCCTTTTTCAACGTGTAAACTCAGTATAGTTATCATTTATATGAGAAAAATTATGAAAGTTTATGATTGTTGTGACAAAGTTCGTGAGTTGTATTCGTTAATTGGTAGTGGTGATCAAGGCTATATCCCACAAGCCATCACGTGTGCAGTAAAAACACTAAACGATATCGCTGCAGATGAATCACTACCTAAAGAAGCTCGTGAGCGTGCTGCCTTTGCTGCTGCTAACTTATTAATTTCAGATTTTGAGGATAAATAATGACACCTGAAAAAATGGCTTCAATGGATCCTGTCATGCTGATGAGTATGGTTAATATGAAAATCAGAGATGAATTTGGTGATTTAGATAGCTACGTAAAATTCTATGAATTAGATAAAGACGCTCTCATTAAAAAGCTAGCTGATGCAGGGTTTGACTACCTAAAAGAAGCAAAACAATTTAGATAAAACAAATCCAATCAAAAGTAAAAAGCCAGCATAATTAACATAATGCTGGCTTTTTTTATATTTTAGGACGAGACAGTTTGAATGTTGAGTATTTATAACTAACTAGAATGACGCCCATAAAACCGTGATAACCAAAATAGGACACACAAATTTCACATACAGAGGCCAAACTTTACCAAAGAAACCTTGCTGGAACTCAGGATAACCCTGCTCAAGTTCTTTAATTTTAGAATGACGGCTCCATACCCAACCACCAAACACACAGAACAATAATGCTGCAATTGGCTGTAAATACTGGGTTGCAATCATAGCAACTAAACCAAATAACTCACCAAAATTAAAGACAATAACAACGCTGAATGCTGCAATTAATGAGCCTAACACCCAGCTTGTTGGTGTTCTCTTTGTTTCAAATCGCTCGCTAACCAATGATACTGAACACTCAAGCATAGAAATCGATGACGTTAAGGCTGCAATAGTTAACAGTGCAAAGAAAACAATCGCAAATAAATCACCAAACAAACCTAAGCTATCAAACATCATAGGTAAAACAGTAAATACCAAAGTATCAGAGCTTAATAATGAACCATCCTCTGCATAAATTTGAACGCCTTTTTGCATAGCAACAAACATTGCAGGCATAACAACAAGACCCGCAATAAAAGCAACAGCGGTATCCACTAATGCTACGTTCATGGCCATCTTTGGTAGGTTCTCTTTCTTACTTAAATAAGAACCATAAATCAGCATTGAACACCCACCAATAGTCAGAGAGAAAAAGCCCTGTCCCATTGCGGCTAAAATCAATTTCTTATCCATTACCTTTTCAAAATCAGGTATAAGATAATGCTTTAATCCTTCTACAGCACCTTGCTGCATCATGATATAAACAAATAATAAGCCAAATAATATGAATAATGCAGGCATCAAGCGAGTTGACCATTTCTCAATACCGTCTTTAATTCCACCTTGTACGATTAGAATAGTTAATACATAAAAAAGTATCGTACCTAGTAAATTGCGCTCAATACTAAACCCTTTAAACCATTCAGCAACATCATTTAATCCAACGACATTTGCCATAGCGCCTAGTAGAAAACAAATTAACCACCCACCAACAATGCTATAAAACATCAGTACAGCGCTAGGTACGCTTAATCCAATCCAACCAACAAATGCACCAAACCTCTTACCTAGCGGATTAGAAGTCAACGAACGCATACTATCTACCGGATTTGCTTGTCCATGGCGACCAATGGCCATTTCGACAACCAACATAGGAAAAGCAACGACTAAGATCATAATTAAATAAACAAGTAAGAAGGCACCACCACCATTACTTGCCGCTTGAGTAGGGAAGCCCCAGATGTTACCAAGGCCAACCGCAGCCCCTGCTGCTGCCAATATAAAACCTAATCGTGAACTAAAACTTTCTCTATTACTGCTCATTAAAACGTATCATTCAACTAGTACAATGCGATTATATTACCTCAGATTTCATTAAAAACCAGAAATAATTATCAAAGTAATTGATTTATTTCTTATTGATCGCGATTTAAAGCTATTTTCACTATTCTGTAATGAATATAAGGAATTATAGTTATTCATTTTTCTTTATAACTTGCCTTACTGAACTGCTTTTTTTTTAATCAGAACAAATAGAACGACTTATTCTATTCACAATAAATAAGCATTAGAAAAAGTAATCCAAAAGCGTCAAAATTATAATCAATATTTTATTTGACGAAATTAAAAACTACTGATAAATTCGCCGTCATTGAGTCACGGTGTACACATCCTATAACACCTCTCTACTTACTCCACCAAACTCCAGACTACTGAGTAACACACTCAGACAATTAGATGGTAGCCAAATGGGTTAGATATCCGCCAAGTATTAACTATACTTAGTGTGGATTTTTTCTATTTGAGACAAATTAATGACAGATAAAATCATTGTCGGATGGCGCGAATCACTAAGCCTTCCAGAACTTGGTATTAAATTAATTAAGGCAAAAGTTGATACTGGCGCCAAAACTTCTTGTTTGCATGCTTTTAAAGTAGAGCCCTTCACAAAGGATGGTGAAGACTGGGTCCGCTTCTGGATTCACCCAGAAAAGCGTAATAACGATTTTGTGCAAATTTGTGAAGCACCAATCGTAGACCAACGAAAAGTAAAAAGCTCAAGCGGTCAAGAAGAGATGCGCTACGTCATCAAAACAATGATCCGACTCGCAGGCCAAGAGTGGCCAATTGAAATTACATTAAGTAACCGAGAAACAATGGTGTTTCGTATGTTACTTGGAAGAACCTCAATGCAAGATCGCATTGTTGTAGATCCATCGTCATCTTACCTTGTTGATTTTGAGGAAACTGTATAATGAAAATCGGTATTTTATCGCGTAACCAATCTCTTTACTCTACTAGCCGTTTAATTGAAGCTGCTGAGAGTCGTGGACATGAAGTAAAAGTGATTGATGCATTACGTTGTTATATGAATATCAATTCAGAAAAACCTCAAATTCACTTCAAAGGTGAAGAGTTGGTTGATTACGATGCGATCATTCCACGTATTGGTGCTTCTGTTACTTTCTACGGTACAGCGGTATTACGTCAATTTGAAATGATGGGTGTATACCCAGTAAATGAATCTGTTGCAATTACTCGTTCTCGTGACAAATTACGCTCAATGCAATTACTGTCACGTAAAGGCATCGGTATGCCAATTACTGGCTTTGCAAGTAAACCAGATGACGTTAAAGATCTATTAGACATGGTTGGCGGTGCGCCAGTTGTGATCAAGCTCTTAGAAGGCACTCAAGGTATTGGTGTTGTTCTTGCAGAAACACGTAAAGCAGCAGAAAGTGTTGTTGAAGCATTCATGGGCTTAAAAGCAAATATCATGGTTCAAGAGTTCATCAAAGAAGCTGGCGGTGCAGATATCCGTTGTTTCGTTATTGGTGGCAAAGTGATTGCAGCAATGAAACGTCAAGGTGCAGAAGGCGAGTTCCGCTCTAACTTACACCGTGGTGGCTCTGCATCACTTGTTAAATTAACTCCTGAAGAGCGTAAGACAGCAGTAGCTGCTGCAAATATCATGGGCTTAAATGTTGCAGGTGTAGATTTACTTCGCTCTGAGCGTGGTCCACTGGTTATGGAAGTGAACTCATCTCCGGGCTTAGAAGGCATTGAAAAAGCAACAGGTAAAGACGTTGCTGGCCTAATTATTGATTTTATTGAGAAAACTGCAGCGACTAAAAGGACTAAAACTCGTGGCAAAGGCTAAAAAAAATCAAGCGTTTGAATTATTAACGCACTCGGTTGCACCTGGTGAAAGAAAGGTAATTGAGATTGAAGCCGCTAAGCTTTATACGCATTCACCTTTATCGATCCCTGTTGAGATCATTAACGGCCAGCATGCTGGCCCAATCCTGATGGTAAATGCTGCCATTCATGGTGATGAACTTAATGGTGTTGAAATTGTACGTCAATTAATCAATAACATTGATCCGAAGAAACTAAAAGGCACACTGATTGCTGTGCCTATTGTTAACGTCTTTGGTTTCATTCATAAATCACGCTATCTTCCTGATCGCCGTGACTTAAACCGTTGTTTCCCTGGTTCTGAAAAAGGGTCTTTGGCATCTCGCATGGCAAATACCTTTTTCACTCAGATTGCACAACGTTGTGATTATATTGTTGATTTACATACAGGTGCGATTCACAGAACGAACCTTCCTCAACTTAGAGCTGACTTAAGCAATCCAGAAACGTTACGTATTGCACATGCATTCGGTACACCAGTGATTGTTGATTCACCTCTTCGTGATGGTTCTCTTCGTAGTGAAGCTGAAAAATGCAATATCCCTGTATTAACCTATGAAGCAGGTGAAGCATTACGCTTTGAGCCAATTGCGATCAATGCTGGTTATGTGGGTGTACAACGTGTAATGCAAGCGATTGGCATGCTAAAGGCGAGCAGAAAACGCTTACCAGAAGCAGTTATAGCTAAATCAACAAGTTGGTTACGTGCAGAAAGCGACGGTATTTTACGTACTGTTGTGACTTTAGGTGAGCAAGTTGAAAAAGGTCAAGTACTGGCTTACATCAGCGCACCATTGGGTCATAGTGAAATTGAACTGCGAGCTCATAAAGGTGGCATCGTTATTGGTCAACAAACTCTACCTTTAGTTAATGAAGGGGATGCTGTTTTCCATCTTGCTTACTTTACTGAAGATGACGAAATGGTTGGTCAAACTGTAGAAACTTACATTGATGAAATCATTGAGGCTGATACTGATCAGCTAACTAATGGTCAAATCGCCGTTCCTAGCGTTTAATCACCTAGCTAAAATCAAATTTTAAAAGAGAGGTTCGCCTCTCTTTTTTGATCCAAAAAAATCACTGAACATCAATAATTTCGTATTGCTGTTTTTTCCCTGCTAAATTCAATTCAAATTCATCCCCAAGCTGCTGCCCTATCATCGCTTTCCCTAATGGTGCTGATGGTGTAATCAATGAAAACACTAAGTCTTGATGACCAACTTTCACCCCACCCGCTGACGGACCAATAAAAAAAATACTCTCAACATCATCTTGATTCACTAGCGTAACCAAAGCACCTTGGTTAATACTGCTGTCTTCTGTATAAGTCAGCCTTGGTAATTTTCGATAAGCTAAAATATCAGCTTCACATTCGGAAACCCTAACCGCTTGTCCATGTGCCAGATAAGAAGCTTCTAAGCCAAACGTCTCATACTTACTTCGAGCTATCGCTTCTTTATCTGTTGCTTGATCAATCGCTCTTTGAGTAGCATCCAACGCTAATTGATGGATCTTGCGTAACTCATCAATAATTGAATCTAATAATGCTTCTTTATTTATCATCTTATATAACCCATAAAATAGAACAGCTGATGATAGCAATAATAAAGGTGAATACTTTAAATACAAAAAAGGCGCTTTAATTAGCGCCTTTTTTATTTAATTCTATTGTGAAGATTACTCTTCGTCGAAGTCGTACTCGTCTTCTTCTTCATCACGAGCTGCTTCATATGCTGCTTTTTGAGCTGCCGCTTTTTCTTTCTTACGTGCGATCATTTCTTCACGCTCAGAACGTTGCTCTGATTTACGCTCGTTACGTACAGCTTGGTTTTTAGCAAATTCAACAAGCTCTTTTTCAGCCCATTCAACAGCTTCAGCTTCAGTTTCAAAACCAAGTTGACGTTTAGATACAACCGTTCTGCGAGAAGTTACTTGGCGTGTAATTTCAGCAGCCCAAGCGTTACGTTTTTCTACAATACGGTAATCAAATTTTGCCATTTTTATTTCCTAGAATTCGATAGTTAAGGGATAGATCATTAAAAAAATTCCATCTATAACTGCTGCATCATCACAGCATTCCCTTTAATGCCCGCTATTAGAACACATTTCGATAAAAATGCACCAAAAAGATGAGATCAATACTGTCAGATAATTGAAAATATAAGTAGTAAAAAAGCACAACTAAAAAAATGACTGGTATAAAAACCAGTCATTTTCCATTTAGAACAAAAATTAGCTTTGAGAAGCAGCTAGTTCTTCTAATGCTTGGATACTGGTTTGAGAAACAACATAGCCATCCATGTAGTAAGTAATGTTATCTCCATCTCTTACTCCCATGAGTATCGCTTTATCACCATTATTATATGTAATGTCCATTTGAATCGTATTTTCATCGATTGCTTTCATTTCACCAGACTCAATTACTCTATTTGATGAAATAGGATCAATTGGTGCCGTTTTTAATGAATCATCAAGGCCATCATTAATATTCATCATGGTATCAACTTTACTATCAAAAATGTGTGGCGAACCACTAAGCACGTTTTTACCAGTCCAAAACTCCAACGAGTTAAAAACAATGTAGTCGCCAGCAAGGGTAAGAGCATAAACAGGAGAAAGTAAAAAGTTAACTCCGGCACGAGCGTAACGATTATCTACCACTTGAACGTTAAATTTCATCAACATACCTGTTAGTGCATTACTACCCACACACCCAGATAACGACATTACAACCGTTGATATTGCAATTATTTTGATCAGACTTTTTGTCATAATTCCCTCGACTTTTATGATTAGTATTCATTAAAAGCATAGGTCGTATATCAAAAAGTTCCAGAACCCTTATTTTTATTCTTAATTACTAAATGATTACGATTATCGCGGCTGCTTCGAATTAATTCATCACCTTGTACAATATCTTCCGATTTTGCTAATCGATCATATAAAAGGACATTCACTGTCGCAGCTAGGTTCATACATCCTACTGTAGGAACATAAACCACATGGTCTGCACGATCCGCTACTTGCTGAGTTATCGAGCCATCTTCAGGACCAAACACATAAATTGCTTTATCTGGATGTTGAAACTGAGGAAGAGAGACTGCCCCTTCAGCTAATTCAACACAAACGACCTTCATGTCTTCTGGTAAATCGTCTAATAAACAATTTACGCTTGTTAATGGAATTTTGTTGGCAACTTTTTTCGTATCCGTTTGAAATTTAGCTGCACGATCATATCGCTCACCAGTATAGCGAACATCATCAACTTGATAACAACCAGCAGCACGCATTACTGCACCAACATTTGTCGGACTTTTTGGATTACTTAACCCGATAGTCACATGCGTTTTTTTCATTGCTTATTCCAACAGATAAAATTAAAAAAGCATTCTAACAAAAAAACCGCTGAAGCCTAAACTTCAACGGTTTTATTTGAAAAGAGCCGTCTTTACCCAACCCTTTTGTTTATTATAGAACAGAGTCTCAATTCAATATTAAGATTATTATCACATTTTTACACATTAGTGATAACCAACTGATTATTAACTTAAACATCAAGAGTGCATTTTATAAATGCACCTTAATTATGCGCTAAATCAGCCAATATTCTTACGTGCATTTTGGAACATACGCATCCAAGCACCATTCTCGCCCCAACCTTCTGGAGACCAAGAGTTAGCAACTGTACGGAATACACGCTCAGGGTGAGGCATCATGATAGTCACGCGGCCATCTGTAGTTGTTAAACCTGTAATAGCGTTTGGTGAACCATTCGGGTTATTCGGGTATTGCTGCGTTGGGTTACCGTTATTATCAACGTAACGTAGAGCAACCGTGCCTGAATTTTCAATCGCGTTTAGATGATCGTTGTCACGTACTTCTACGCGCCCTTCACCATGAGAAACGGCGATAGGCATACGAGAACCTTCCATTCCGTTGAAGAATACAGAATCAGATTTCTGAACTTCTACTAGGCTGAAACGAGCCTCAAAACGCTCAGATTCGTTACGAACGAAACGTGGCCAGTACTCAGCACCAGGAATGAGTTCACGCAGGTTAGACAGCATCTGACAACCGTTACACACACCTAGAGAGAAGGTATCTTCACGCTTGAAGAAGTTTTCAAATTGCTCACGAGTCGAATCGTTAAACAGAACCGACTTAGCCCAACCTTCACCAGCGCCCAGTACGTCACCGTAAGAGAAGCCACCACATGCTACAAGGCCGTTGTACTCATCAAGTACAGCTTGACCAGTAAGGATGTCGCTCATGTGAATATCAGTCGCTTCGAATCCTGCACGGTCGAATGCTGCTGCCATTTCAACGTGGGAGTTAACACCCTGCTCACGTAGAATCGCCATCTTAGGCTTGGCACCTGTGTTGATAAATGGCGCTGCAATATCTTCGTTTACGTCAAAGCTTAGTTTCACGTTCAGACCTGGATCTGAGTTGTCTTTCTTCGCTTCGTGTTCTTGGTCTGCACACACTGGGTTATCACGTAGACCTTGCATCTTGTGCGTTGTCTCAGCCCAGATAGTACGTAGTTCAGTACGGTTACGTTCAATAACAACCGTTTCACCAGACTTAATCACTAGCTCATTTGAATTTTCAACAGAACCGATTACGTGTGAACACGCTTCTAGACCGTTTGCTGCAAGAGTTGAAAGAACCGCGTCTAGGTCGTCGTTACGAACTTGGATTACCGCACCTAGTTCTTCGTTGAATAGTGCTGCTAGTGTGTCTTCGCTGTTCTCTGATGCAGATAAAAGTGCTTCAATGTTTGCATTAACACCACAGTGACCTGCGAACGCCATTTCAGCTAGTGTTACGAATAAACCACCGTCGCCTTTATCGTGGTAAGCCACAACTTGGTCATTAGCAACCAGTGCTTGAACGCCTTCGTAGAAACCTTTTAGCTGTGCCGCGTTGTCTACGTCTGCTGGTTTATCACCAAGCTGCTTGTAAACTTGCGCTAGTGCCGTTGCACCTAGACGGTTTTTGCCATTACCTAGGTCGATAAGAACTAGTGATGTATCACCTTTGTCAGTGCGAAGCTGAGGCGTGATCGTCTTACGAACATCTTCAACACGAGCAAATGCAGTGATAACAAGAGATAGCGGAGAAGTTACTTCTTTCTGCTCGCCGTTCTCTTCCCATTTAGTCTTCATAGACATTGAGTCTTTACCCACTGGGATAGTTAGACCCAGTGCTGGACATAGTTCTTCACCAACCGCTTTAACCGCTTCGTAAAGACCTGCATCTTCACCTGGGTGGCCTGCTGGAGACATCCAGTTAGCCGACAGTTTAATGTGTTTGATATCACCGATGTTGGTCGCTGCAATGTTTGTGATTGCTTCACCAACCGCTAGACGAGCCGATGCACCGAAGTCTAGTAGTGCCACTGGTGTACGCTCACCAAGAGACATTGCCTCGCCGTGGTAAGAGTCGTAACTTGCTGCCGTTACTGCGCAGTTTGCAACCGGAACCTGCCATGGGCCAACCATTTGATCACGAGCAACAAGGCCAGTTACCGAGCGGTCACCGATGGTAATAAGGAATGTTTTCTCAGCGACTGTTGGTAGGCGAAGAACACGGTCAACTGCTTCGTTCATTTCAATACCAGAACGGTCAATCGCAGGATTGTTTACTTTTAGCGTTTTCGCGTCACGGTGCATCTTAGGTGTTTTACCTAATAGGATGTCCATTGGCATATCGATTGGCGTGTTGTCGAAGTGTGAATCTTCTAGTTTAAGTTCACGCTCTTCAGTTGCTTTACCAACCACTGCGTACGGTGCACGCTCACGCTTACAAATCGCATCGAACGTTGCCATGTCTTTGTCAGCAACAGCCATAACGTAACGCTCTTGAGATTCGTTACACCAAATCTCAAGAGGGCTCATGCCCGGCTCATCGTTTGGTACGTCACGTAGATTGAAGATACCACCACGCTCGCCATCGTCTACTAACTCAGGAAGTGCATTTGAGATACCGCCAGCGCCCACATCGTGAATGAATGCGATAGGGTTCGCATCACCTAGCTGCCAACAACGATCGATAACTTCCTGACAACGACGTTCCATTTCTGGGTTTTCACGTTGTACCGAAGCGAAATCGAGATCTTCAGAAGAAGAACCTGAGTCCATAGAAGATGCCGCACCACCACCAAGGCCGATGTTCATCGCTGGACCACCAAGAACGATTAGACTTGCGCCTACTGGGATCTCTTTCTTCTGAACATGTTCATCACGGATGTTACCAAGACCACCAGCTAGCATGATTGGCTTGTGATAACCACGTACTTCTTCACCTGCGTGAGAATTTACTTTCTCTTCGTAAGTACGGAAGTAGCCTAGTAGGTTTGGACGACCAAATTCATTGTTAAATGCTGCACCACCAAGAGGACCTTCAAGCATGATATCTAAAGCTGTAACGATACGGCTTGGCTTACCAAAGTCAGTTTCCCAAGGTTGAACGAAGTTCGGGATCTTAAGGTTCGAAACAGAAAACGCTACTAAACCAGCTTTTGGCTTACCACCAATACCTGTTGCGCCTTCATCACGGATTTCACCACCAGAACCTGTAGATGCGCCCGGCCATGGAGAAATAGCGGTTGGGTGGTTGTGCGTTTCAACTTTCATCAAGATGTGTGTTTTCTCTTGATGATAGCTGTACTGACGAGTTTTAGGATCTGGGAAGAAACGACCTACAGTAGAGCCAGTCATCACTGCTGCATTATCTTTGTATGCAGAAAGTACGTTATCAGGAGTAACTTCAAACGTATTTTTGATCATTTTAAACAGTGACTTTTCTTGCTTAACGCCATCAATAGTCCAATCAGCGTTAAAGATTTTATGGCGACAATGCTCTGAGTTCGCTTGTGCAAACATCATAAGTTCGATATCTGTTGGGTTACGTTCTAGTTTTTCAGTGAAGCTTTCAAGCAGATAATCAATCTCATCTTCTGCCAAAGCAAGACCTAGGGTAACGTTTGCGTCTTCAAGCGCTTTACGCCCACCGGTTAATAGATCAACTTCGGTATATGGTGCTGGTTCAGATACAGCAAATAACGCTGATGCTGATTCGAAGTCAGTGAAAACCACTTCCATCATGCGGTCATGAAGAATCGCTTTTAATTCAACTAATTGAAGTTCTGATAATTCTTCAGAGCTTTCAATATAAAATGCCGTTCCACGCTCTAAACGTGCAATTTTATCTAAACCACAGTTATGAGCAATATCAGTAGATTTTGAAGACCAAGGAGAGATCGTTCCTGGACGAGGAGTGGTAAGAAGCAATAAGCCTTCTGGCTCATGTTCTTCAATGGTTGGACCGTAAGTTAGTAATTTTTCTAATTTCTGTACTTCAGACGCATCAAGATCTGCTGTTACATCAGCAAAATGGGCAAACTCAGCATAAATACCAGTAACAGGTAAACTCAGCTCGCGACAAAGCTCAAGCAGCTTGTTAACACGAAATTCAGATAGAGCAGGTGAACCACGCAAAATTCTCATGTACTAGGTCTCTTTGGCAATGAATTAAAGGTAATATTGGAATAGTTTCATAAGATTATGATGTATATAACTCAATTAAATACTCATGGCTCATAGTGACTATGCCGATGTTACCTCTGCTATTGCGAGCGCATTATAAAGGATTTTTTTTTGTGAAGTAACACCAAAAGCAACCGTTTGCGTATTTTTTTTAAAAAAAAGGGTAACGAACCGTTATTTACCTAAAAGAGAACAAGAAATAACCACACGATGCATTTAATCTGTCTCAATATCTAATTATTGTTGTAATTTGTTACCGCACTTTTGCCTCTTTATTTACCATTTGATATAACTACGCCTTAAATTTTAAAAAGAGCATCCTGACTTGAGCCGCATTCGACATCACCGATTTATACAATCTTGTTTGGTTATTTCTACCCTCCTTATCACCTTAACAGGTTGCCAAGTAGAATCAGAGCCGAAAACCAAGCTAGAACAAATTAGAGAACGTGGCATTTTACGAGTCAGTACATTAAACAACCAACTCTCTTATTACATTGGTTCTAATGGCCCTACTGGGTTAGATTATGATCTTGCTAAAGCCTTTGCAGAAAAGTTAGAAGTGAAACTTGAGATCACTCCTGCCTATACTTATTCAGGCTTATTTCCTGCGTTAGAGCGTAATGAAGTTGATATCATTGCTGCCAACATGACAATAACACCTGAACGCTTAGAAAAGTTCCGCCCAGGGCCTGTCTATTATTATGTCAGTCAACAGGTTGTTTATAAGAAAGGAAGTTGGCGACCACGCAACATTAAAAACCTAACTCAGCTTGATGAAAATCTTACCATTGTTAAAGATTCAAGCTTTGAAGGTACACTTATAAAATTAAAAGAAAAATACCCAAATCTTGATTGGAATACTGCTGCAGATACTGATGTAAGTGAGCTTCTGAAAAAAGTAGCAACAGGTGAAATTCATTATACCTTAGCTGATTCGGTAGAGTTATC
This sequence comes from Aliivibrio fischeri, assembly GCF_009727955.1. Lineage (GTDB taxonomy): Bacteria > Pseudomonadota > Gammaproteobacteria > Enterobacterales > Vibrionaceae > Aliivibrio > Aliivibrio fischeri_A. The sequence goes on from NZ_WOBR01000004.1 coordinate 1,415,889, forward strand.
ACTCACTCAACGTATTCATCCAGATCTGGCTGTTGCTTTTGAAGTTACAGAAGATCAACCCGTTGCATGGTTCTTACAACAAACCGAAGATGACAGCTTACAGGCGCTATTAATTGAATTTTTTGGTGAGTTGAAAGAAAGCGGTAAACTTGCCCTTCTTGAAGAAAAATATTTTGGCCATGTAGAATCTTTTGATTATGTAGATACTCGCGCCTTTATCCGCGCATTAGAAAGTAAACTACCAAAGTGGGAACCTCTATTTAAAAAATACGCGGGAGACTTTGATTGGCGATTCCTTGCGGCACTTTCTTATCAAGAGTCTCATTGGAACCCATTGGCAAAATCACCAACAGGCGTTCGTGGCATGATGATGTTAACACTACCAACCGCGCAATCAGTAGGGGTTCAAAATCGCTTAAATCCAGAACAAAGTATTCGTGGTGGTGCTGAATATTTACGTCGAATTGTTAAACGAGTTCCTGACTCTATCACTGAACATGAAAAAATTTGGTTCGCATTGGCTTCATATAACATCGGTTTTGGTCATATGATGGATGCAAGACGTCTAACACAGCGTTTAGGTGGTGATCCTGACTCATGGACTGATGTAAAAGACAATTTACCACTGCTTCGTCAACATCGTTATTACCGATACTTACGCTATGGTTTCGCACGTGGTGATGAAGCGCAAAATTACGTTGAAAATATTAGACGTTATTATCAAAGTATTATTGGTTACGAACAAGAACAAGCGAACAAGTTAAAACAAGAAGAACTAACAGTTGAAGATCTACAAGTCATAGATGTTCCTTTGTCATCAGCAGAAGCCAGTGTTAGCCAAGCCATTGAGGTTAAAAAGTAATTTTATAATGGTGAATCTTATCGCAGATTCATCGTCATAATACGGTAACAATAGAGGCTTAATCTGCATTTCACATCATTTATTTTTATGCGCGTTTTACAAATACAATAAACGCGCTTTTTATTCGTTTAATTAGGGGGAGTTTATGCTCTCTGGTAGAAGAAAACCAAAAAGTAAAAGTACGCTAAGAAGCAGTACACAACGTCGTAGAAAACTACTGAATAACCATAAAAAAGTCTTACAACGTCAACGATCATATGCTCAAGCATTATTCGATACAGGCGAATCCTTCTCTTGTCGATAAACATACAAAAGAAAAAAGGCAAACCAGTAATGGCTTGCCTTTTTATATTAATATAACGAATTAAATGATCATTAAGAGAATTGGCATTAAATATTATTTAACGTTATTTTCCTCAGCTTCTCTTCTCGCTTTTTTCTCTTCTTTCTTTTCTTTACGTCTTCTTTTAAAAAACGCCTGCAACTGAGAACGACACGCTTCTTCCATCACACCTGATTCACATTCAACAAAATGAAACGCCGTTGCCGAAGTAAACAGGTTTATCACACTTCCTGATGCCCCTGTTTTCATATCTGATGCACCAAAAATAACGCGTTTAATACGACTATGTACAATCGCGCCTGCACACATAGGGCATGGCTCTAACGTAACGTATAATGTCGCATCAACTAAGCGATAGTTTTCAATTTTACTTCCCGCTTGTTTAATTGCCATCATCTCTGCATGTGCTGTTGCATCATGAGCACCAATTGAGCGATTCCACCCCTCTCCGATGATTTCACCATCTAAGACAATCACGGCACCGACAGGAACTTCACCCTCTTCTTCTGCAATAGCAGCCAGTTCCATTGCTCGTTGCATATAGAAACTTGCATCTCTGCTTTCTTTTTCAACACGCATTTATTCAGCTAACTCTTGTGCTAAAAACTCCACCAATAAACGAACCTTAGTTGAAAGGTGTCGATTATTTGGGTACACAGCCCAGATCCCTTCTTTTGGCTCACGATAAGGAACAAGGATCTCGACTAATTCACCTTTATCCATTGATTCTTGAACATAAAAATCAGGTAGCTGAACAATACCTAACCCTTTTAATGCAGCATTGGTTAGCGCGGCTCCACTATTACAATGAATCGAGCCTTTTACTCTTACACTTTTTTCTTTTTTATTTTCAATAAAGCGCCAAATAGGTAAGCTACCAATCAAACAGTTATGTTGAGATAACTCAGATAATGTATGAGGTTCACCATGTTTCTCTATATAACTAGGAGAAGCACACACTCGAACTTGTCTACTCGATAAACGCTTTGCCATCATGGTTGAATCGGTTAAGCGACCTAACCGAATCGCTAAATCAAAATCTTGCTCAACCAAATCTAATGTCTGATTTGATAATACAAGTTCAAGTTCAAGCTGTGGGTACATCAACATAAAGTCACTCAGTAATGGTGCAATCAATTGCTCACCATATGTCACTGAAGACGTAATTTTTAAGCGCCCTTGTGGAGTTGCGTTTAGCTCTGTAATGGCTCTATCGGCTTGTTTTAACCCTTCAACTAAATGACGACAATGTTGATAATAAGTTTGCCCAGCCTCCGTTACAGAAACTTTTCGAGTTGTTCTTATCAATAGTTTAATTGAAAGACGATCCTCTAAGGCCGCGACTTTACGGCTAATTTGAGCAACAGAAGTATCAAGAGCCCTAGCGGCTCCAGTAAAGCTTTGCGCTTCAGCAACAGCAACGAATTCCGTTACCCCTTCCCAATCAATCATTGGTGATTCTCCACTACTATTATTACGTATTCGTAAAAATTATTTACCATTCTAGCGTATTATCAATTGATGCGAAATACTTATAATGGCACCAACAAAACGAGAAAGCAGAAATAAAAAACTCAAC
>NZ_WOBR01000040.1 GCF_009727955.1 Aliivibrio fischeri
CGAATCTAAATAATGGTGCGGACGGAGAGACTTGAACTCTCACACCTCGCGGCGCCAGAACCTAAATCTGGTGCGTCTACCAATTCCGCCACGTCCGCACAAATATTGTAGTGAAATTGAAGATTGGTGATTCAATAACACGTTGTCATAATCGAAATAAATCAATTACGTTTTAAAGTGGCTGGGATACCTGGATTTGAACCAGGGAATGGCGGCATCAAAAGCCGCTGCCTTACCGCTTGGCGATATCCCAACGAGATTCTTACGAA
>NZ_WOBR01000041.1 GCF_009727955.1 Aliivibrio fischeri
GGTTTGCACATGGGCTTTATCTTCTACGCGACCGACCCTAACTTAAGTAAAGAAGATGAAGACGACCTAAAGCAGAAGATGGCTTCAAGCCGTGGCGTGGGTAACTTCCGCTCAATGTTCATCAACATTCCAAACGGCAATGAGAAAGGAATTCAACTCATACCCGTTGGCGACATAGCGACCAAGGATGAGTATGAGAAAATTAAGAACGTCACTGCACAAGAGGTGATTACCGGCCATCGCTTCCCTGTTGAACTGGCTGCAATCATACCAAATGGTGGTACGCGTGGTGACCC
>NZ_WOBR01000042.1 GCF_009727955.1 Aliivibrio fischeri
TATTTATCCATATGCAGAACAGTACGGATAGATTTACCTTCGTGCATTAGATCGAACGCCGCATTTACATCCGCAAGACCCATAGTGTGAGTGATGAAGTCATCAAGAGCGAACTCACCTTGCATGTAACGGTCAACGATACCTGGAAGCTCAGTACGGCCTTTAACGCCACCGAATGCAGAGCCACGCCATACACGACCTGTCACAAGTTGGAACGGACGAGTTGAGATCTCTTGGCCCGCACCAGCAACACCGATGATGATTGATTCACCCCAACCTTTGTGACAACACTCAAGAGCCGAACGCATAACGTTAACGTTACCGATACACTCGAAAGAGTAATCAACACCACCGTCAGTCATTTCAACAATCACTTCTTGAATTGGCTTGTCGTAGTTCATTGGGTTGATGCAATCAGTTGCACCTAATTTTTTAGCCAGTTCGTATTTGCTTTCGTTCAAGTCAACACCGATGATGCGGCTTGCACCGGCCATTTTTGCGCCGATGATAGCTGAAAGACCGATACCACCTAGACCGAATACAGCAACTGTGTCGCCTTTTTCAACTTTAGCCGTGTTAAGCACCGCTCCCATACCCGTAGTTACGCCACAACCTAGAAGACAAACTTCTTCAAGAGGGGCATCTTTAGATACTTTCGCTAAAGAGATTTCAGGCAGTACAGTGTATTCAGAGAACGTAGAGCAACCCATGTAATGGAAGATAGTTTCACCGTTAATAGAGAAACGGCTAGTACCATCAGGCATTAGGCCTTGACCTTGAGTTTCACGAACCGCTTGGCAAAGGTTAGTTTTGCCAGATTTACAGAATTTACACTCACCACATTCAGCAGTGTAAAGAGGGATAACGTGGTCACCAACTTCAAGACCCGTTACGCCTTCACCAACCATTTCAACAATACCACCACCTTCGTGACCTAAGATTGAAGGGAAGATACCTTCTGGATCATCACCAGATAGAGTGAATAGGTCAGTGTGACACACACCAGTAGCAACGATGCGAACTAATACTTCACCCGCTTTAGGCAGTTGAACATCCACTTCTTCCATTTTAAGAGGTTCGCCAGCAGCCCAAGCTACCATTGCTTTAGATTTAATGTGAGTTTGACCAGGTTTAATATCAAGCGCCATTGGATTTTCCTTTTAATATATTCGGATGAGCAGTCAACTAAAGCGTAGTTGAGTTTTTTATTTCTGCT
>NZ_WOBR01000043.1 GCF_009727955.1 Aliivibrio fischeri
GGCGTTTCAGTTTTCTCTTCAGCTTGTGCAGCTTTGCGTGCTTTTGCACGAGCAATAGCGGCAGCGACGGCTGCTTTCTTTGGATCTACTGATTCTTCAGAAACCTGATTATCATCTTCTGATGTTACAGGCGTTTCAGTTTTCTCTTCAGCTTGTGCAGCTTTGCGTGCTTTTGCACGAGCAATAGCGGCAGCGACGGCTGCTTTCTTTGGATCTACTGATTCTTCAGAAACCTGATTATCATCTTCTG
>NZ_WOBR01000044.1 GCF_009727955.1 Aliivibrio fischeri
GCATCTGTTAATGCAACGGCCATTTTTTCACTTGCATCAGTACTTTGAGTAAACACATCTAAACCAGCTTTAGCTAAATCACTGGTGTTTTGAGCAGTTTTATCGGCAGCTAATGCATTATCACTTACGTTGTTAGCCGTACTAGATAGTTCGTTTACCGCAGAAGCAACTTGTTCAATTTCACACAGTTCTTTTTGAGAGTTAAGCTCAGCTTCATTCATTACAGCAGCAAGTTCAGTCGATGCTGAAGCCACGCTTTGGTTGATATTGTGCAACTCTTCAATGGTCGCTTGTAGCTGACTTGCAGTGGTGTTGATGTCTTGGCTTAATTGAGC
>NZ_WOBR01000045.1 GCF_009727955.1 Aliivibrio fischeri
AACCGGTTGGTGATGAAGATGATTGATGTGGTCGAAGCCAACCGCATTCAATTTGATGCTGAACACAAAGACATCGCCATGGCATTCATGGCCATCAAGCGAGCGACCACCAATAGCGGTAACAGCATGACCTTCAAAGCAGAGCGCAGCGAATTAACCGGACATGCCGATGCATTTTGGGCGATTTCTCATGCCTGCATTAATGAGCCGCTCGATCATTCTGAAAAACGAAAATCAACATGGCAGATGTAAATCAATGACTGAACAGACAACAGAAATAATCACGAAA
>NZ_WOBR01000005.1 GCF_009727955.1 Aliivibrio fischeri
GCCACTCGGGAACCCCTCCAACGAGAATTTTTATACTTAGCGAGAGTTTTCCCAACGACCTTGCCAAGTGCGGAGCGAATAATAGCAAACTTCGTTTTTCTGTAAAGCACTTTTCTTTGATTTTTGGTTTGAATGATGGGTTTTTCGTCAAAAAGGAGTAAAATTCGCCATATCGAAACAAAATAACTCAATATCAGTCATATAGAAGCGGTTGTTTTTACAGTTTATTTCGTCATCTTTACATTCATTGACGAACAAAAGGTGTTTCCCTTGGTAAACTATGACCAGAAATTAATTCCATCATTTAGATTATAAGTATCAATATGAATAAAACTAAGTCTATCGCTCTAGTCGTTTTATTAGCATGCACTTTATCAACTCCTTCTTATGCTAAGAAAACAAGAGGAAATCAGTCGGTTGCTGTTCTTTCTGAAGAAGTGGCAACTCATGAAATATCTCAATCATTGTCATTAATCGGAAAACTAAAAGCTTCTGAGTCTGTTGTGATCTCTCCTGAGGTTGCAGGAAAGATTGAGCGTATTGCGGTTAAAGCAAATCAAAACGTAAGAAAAGGGCAGTTAGTTGTCCAGCTTAATGATGATAAGGCGATTGCAGCGATTAAAGAGGCTCGTGCTTATTTAAATGACGAAAAACGTAAATTAACTGAATTTCAGCGTTTAGCGAAAAAGAATGCCATTACGCAAACAGAGATTGATGGGCAAAAAGCCAGTGTTGATATTGCTCAAGCTCGTTTAGATGCAGCAAATGCAGATTTATCTGATCTTCATATTTCAGCTCCTTTTGCTGGTACGGTTGGCTTTATTGATTTTAGCCGAGGCAAAATGGTGAGTGCCGGTACAGAGCTGCTAACCTTAGATAATTTATCTGTTATGCAGCTTGACTTGCAGGTACCTGAACGTTACCTATCAATGCTTTCTGTGGGGATGAATGTAGAAGCAACGAGTCAAGCGTGGGAAAACTCGGTATTTTCAGGAAAATTAATAGGTGTTGATTCGCGAATTAATGCAGAGACGTTGAACTTACGAGTTCGTATTGAATTCCCTAATAAAGATCTAAAAATGAAGCCGGGAATGTTGATGGCAGCAACGTTAGATTTTCCAGCTATCAATGCACCAATTATTCCAGTTCAAGCTTTAGAGTATTCAGGTACTAAGCGTTATGTCTATGTAATAGGTGAAGATAACAAAGCAATTCGCACCGAAGTTACTTTAGGCGCTCGTGTTGAAAACCGTGTTGTCATCGCTAGTGGTTTAAATGTAGGTGATGAAATTGTAGTTCAAGGTTTAGTGAACATGCGTGATGGTGTGACGGTTAAACAACTTGAACAAAATAAAACTGAGGTACAGTAATCATGTGGTTATCTGATGTTTCAGTAAAAAGGCCTGTCGTTGCCATTGTGTTAAGTTTGCTGTTGTGTGTCTTTGGTGCGGTGTCGTTCAGTAAATTGGCTGTTCGTGAAATGCCTGATATTGAAAGCCCAGTTGTTTCGATTAGTACTCGTTATGAAGGGGCCTCTGCAACCATTATTGAAAGCCAAATTACAACGGTATTAGAAGACCAACTTTCTGGTATCAGTGGGATTGATGAAATCGAGTCTACTACGCGAAATAGTATGTCTCGTATCATGATCACTTTTGATTTAGGGTATGACTTAAATACAGGCGTGAGTGATATTCGTGATGCAGTTGCACGTGCACAACGTAGCTTACCTGATGAAGCGGATGATCCCATTGTATTTAAAAATAACGGCAGTGGTGAAGCCTCTCTTTATATTAATTTAAGCTCAAGTGTAATGGACAGAACTGAGTTAACTGATTACATCGAGCGTGTATTGGTTGACCGTTTTAGCTTAATTACTGGTGTGAGTTCTGTTGATGTCTCTGGTGGCCTTTATAAAGTGATGTATGTGAAGCTACAACCGGATTTAATGGCCGGACGTGGCGTAACGGCATCAGACATTACGGCGGCACTTCGTTCTGAAAATATTGAAAGCCCTGGTGGTGAAGTTAGAAATGATGCCATTGTCATGTCGGTTAGAACTGAGCGTTTATATAATAAGGCGGAAGACTTTAATTACTTGGTGGTGAAAACGGCCAGTGATGGAACACCTATTTATTTAAAAGATGTTGCTGATGTATTTATCGGTGCAGAAAATGAAAACTCAACATTTAAAAGTGATGGCGTAGTAAACGTTAGTATGGGGATAGTTCCTCAATCAGATGCTAACCCATTGGATGTTGCGAATTTAGTTCATGAAGAAGTTGCTAAGATCCAGCAATTTTTACCAAAAGGGACTCGTTTAGCCATTGATTATGACTCAACGGTATTTATTGAGCGTTCAATTGCAGAGGTATATAGCACACTATTTATCACTGGTGGATTGGTTATTCTGGTTCTGTATATCTTTATTGGACAGGCTCGTGCAACTTTGATCCCTGCGGTAACGGTACCTGTTTCGTTAATATCATCATTTATTGCAGCTTACTATTTTGGTTTCTCTATTAACTTAATCACCTTGATGGCGTTGATTTTATCCATTGGCTTGGTGGTGGATGATGCCATCGTAGTGGTTGAAAATATTTTCCATCATTTAGAAAAAGGAGAGTCACCATTACTTGCTGCTTATAAAGGGGCGAGAGAAGTAGGTTTTGCCGTTATTGCGACGACCTTAGTGCTTGTTATGGTGTTCTTACCAATTTCATTTATGGATGGAATGGTTGGTTTGCTGTTTACTGAATTTTCAGTATTGCTTGCTATGTCAGTTCTGTTCTCTTCATTGATCGCGTTAACATTGACTCCTGTTTTAGGCAGTAAGATTTTAAAAGCAAATGTGAAACCGAACCGTTTCAACCTATTTATCGATAAAGTTTTCTCAGCATTAGAGCGTAGTTACCGTAAGGCGGTATCGAAAGCGGTAGCATGGCGTTTACTGGCTCCTGTTATTATCCTTGCGTGTATTGGTGGTAGTTATGGCTTGATGCAGTACGTACCATCTCAATTAACACCACAGGAAGACCGTGGCGTATTGTTTGCTTTTGTTCGAGGGGCAGATGCAACCAGCTACAACCGCATGAGTTCGAATATGGATATTGTTGAAGAGCGTTTGATGCCGTTATTGGGTAAAGGCTTTTTGAAATCATTCAGTATTCAATCGCCAGCATTTGGCGGTAACGCAGGAGATCAAACGGGTTTTGTTATTATGATCTTAGAAGATTGGGAAGATCGTGACTTAACGGCTCAACAAGGGTTGGGTGTAATTCGAAAAGCGCTTGCGGATATACCTGATGTGCGTGTATTCCCAATGATGCCTGGTTTCCGAGGTGGTTCAAGTGAACCTGTTCAATTTGTATTGGGTGGCTCAGATTATAGTGAACTACAAAAATGGGGCGAGATACTAAAAACAGAGGCCAATAATAGCCCATTGATGGAAGGTGCTGATATTAACTATTCGGAAAAAACACCTGAATTAGTGGTATCTGTTGATCGTCATCGTGCCGCTGAATTAGGTATTAAGATCTCTGATATTTCAGATACGCTTGAAATCATGCTCGGTGGTAAAAGTGAAACCACATTTGTTGAACGTGGGGAAGAATATGATGTTTATCTTCGCGGCGATGAAAACAGTTTTAATAATGCGGCTGATTTAAGTCAGATTTATATGCGAACATCATCGGGTGATTTAGTGACACTTGATACGGTCACGAAGATTAATGAAGTTGCATCAGCGATTCGTTTATCACATATCAATAAGCAAAAATCGATTACCTTAAGTGCTAACTTGAAGGATGGTGCAACTTTAGGCGATGCATTAAATTATCTGGATGCGAAAGCGATTGAGATATTACCAAGCGATATTTCGGTTGGTTATACTGGCGAATCTAAAGATTTTAAAGAGAATCAATCCAGTATTCTTGTTGTTTTTGGCTTAGCTCTATTAGTGGCTTATTTGGTACTGGCGGCACAGTTTGAAAGCTTTATTAACCCGTTGGTTGTTATGTTTACGGTGCCAATGGGAGTATTTGGTGGTTTCTTAGGTTTGTTGCTAATGAATCAAGGTCTGAATATTTATAGTCAGATCGGTATGATCATGTTGATTGGTATGGTGACTAAAAACGGTATTTTAATCGTTGAGTTCGCTAACCAACTACGAGATAAAGGCGTTGAGCTTGAACAGGCGATTGTTGATGCTTCCGCTCGACGTTTACGACCTATTCTAATGACCGCATTTACAACACTTGCAGGTGCGATTCCATTAATTGTATCAACCGGTGCTGGTTATGAAAGCCGAGTCGCGGTTGGTACGGTTATCTTCTTTGGTATGGCATTTGCGACCTTAGTAACCTTATTTGTTATTCCTGCAATGTATCGCTTAATCTCGGGTGGAACGCATTCTCCAGGTTATGTTGAAGATCTACTAAATAAAGAATTAGATCATGATATTAAAGGGCGAATATCCCATTAATACTGGTTTTTAAGTAAATAAAAAGGCCATCACTTAACAGTGGTGGCCTTATTGTTTTTCAAGGGATAAAAATGTTTAGAGTTTAGATTCTAAATCAGCCATTACTGATTCTTTATTTTCTAGGTAAGCATCTAGGCCATTTTTTCGTAAATCACACGATGGGCAATCACCACAACCATCGCCAATCACACCGTTATAACAGGTTAGAGTATGATTACGAACATAATCTAATTTGCCATATTTATCAGCAAGAGCCCATGTCTCGGCTTTATTTAACCACATGAGTGGTGTTTTAATTTCTAGCTGACGATCCATACCAAGAACAAGAGATTGGTTAATGGATTTTACGAACTCATCGCGACAATCTGGATAACCTGAGAAATCTGTCTCACAGACACCTGTAATGACCGCTTCTGCGCCTAATTGATACGCATAGATACCAGCAAGCGTTAAAAAGAGAATATTACGACCTGGGACGAAAGAGTTTGGCAAGCCATTTTCTTGAAGTTCATGAGAAACAGGAATGTTGTCACGAGTAAGTGAACTCACGGCTAATTCATTTAATAAGCCTACATCCATGATTTTATGAGAAGCTGCACCAAGTTCAATCGCGACTTTTTTCGCTACTTCAATTTCTTGATTATGACGTTGGCCATAATCAAAAGTAATACAATGAACATGATCATATTGAGTTAATGCTTGAATTAAACAGGTGGTGGAATCTTGTCCGCCACTAAATACAACGATTGCAGTCGACATAATAATTAGAAATCTCAGTAGAGTTATTTGTTGGTATTGTAATAAAAAAGCCACCGAGAATCGATGGCTTTGCGGTTAATACCAATAAATGGTATTAAGCCAAACTGACGTTATTATTATAAATTTGTTTTACAGTTGACCTGTTTTCTCAAAATTAGCCAATAGAGAAAGAATTGGTGTTAAATCACCAATATTATTAGCAACCCATTCATCGTTATAGTAGGTATCAAGATATCGCTCACCACTGTCACATAGCAGAGTGACGATAGAACCTTTCTCTCCACGTTGTTGCATTTCACAAGCTAATTGTAATGCACCAAATAGGTTAGTACCTGTAGATGCGCCAGCTTTACGTCCAAGAATACCTTCTAACCAACGAGCAGTTGCAACACTAGCAACATCTGGGATAGTACGCATTTCATCAATAACCCCAGGAATAAAACTTGGTTCAACACGAGGACGCCCAATGCCTTCAATCTTACTACCAGTATCTAATGTCAGTTCTTTATTGCCTGTTTTATAGAAATCATGAAAAACGGAATTTTCAGGGTCAACAACACACAGCTTTGTATTGTATTTTTGATAACGAATAAAGCGCCCGATCGTTGCTGAAGTACCACCTGTGCCCGGGTTCATGACAACCCATGTTGGCTCTGGATGGTCTTCTAATTTCATTTGACGGAAAATACTATCCGCAATGTTGTTGTTACCACGCCAATCAGTGGCACGTTCAGCATAGGTAAATTGATCCATGTAATGACCATTCAATTCTTCTGCCAGACGGCGAGATTCAGCGTAGATCTCATCAGAACGTTCTACAAAGTGCGCTTGGCCGCCATAAAACTTAATCATCTCAATTTTCTTTGCTGCTGTTTTTCGAGGAACAACGGCAATGAATGGCAAGCCTAATAAGCGAGCAAAATAAGCTTCTGATACGGCTGTGCTACCAGACGATGATTCAATGATTGGCGTGTTTGGACCAATCCAACCGTTAGAAATAGCATAAAGAAATAGAGATCGTGCTAAACGGTGTTTAAGGGAACCTGTTGGATGTGTACTTTCATCTTTTAGGTATACATCGATACCTTCAAGCATAGGTAAATCAAGTTTAATAAGATGCGTATCAGCAGAGCGTTGGTAATCTGCTTCAATTTTACGAATAGCGTTATTTATCCAATTATGATCGGTACACATAATGATTTTCCTTTAAAAGTGACTATGTGAATAATTTATCGCTGTTTGATGAGAAAAACTTTGCTATATTTACTGCTTATAGGTAATAAAATAGAAAAATTTTCTACGTTGAGGTTTTTATGGGGAAGCATGAGCTAGATAAGGTCGATACAACTTTACTTTCATTATTGCAAAAAGATTGCACTGTTTCGTTACAAGAGTTAGCTGATGCCGTGAATTTAACCACAACGCCGTGTTGGAAACGATTAAAAAGACTTGAAGAAGAAGGCATTATTGAAAAGAAAGTGGCATTACTTAATCCTGAAAAGTTAGGCTTGAGCTTTAATGCGTTTGTGTTGATTAAAACGTCTAATCACTCACAAGAATGGTATAACCGATTTGTTGATACGGTATCAGATTTTCCTGAAGTCATGGAATTTTATCGAATGGCAGGAGAATACGACTATATGATGAAAGTACTTGCTGAAGATATGAAAGCTTTTGATGGGTTTTATAAGAAGTTGGTTAATAGTATTGATGACATATCAAATGTAACCAGCACATTTGCTATGGAACCGTTGAAATACACGACTGAATTACCGTTATAATTTTGTATTTAAAAAATAGGTCAGGCAACGATTGCCTGACCGATAGAAAAAATACGAATGTTTATTTTTTCTTCATTCTCATCACGCCTTCTTGCATTGCAGAAGCAACAAGTTGACCTTTTTGATTGAATATTTCCCCTCTCACTAGCCCACGTGAGCCACTTGCATTTGTGCTTTCAATTGAATAAAGCAACCATTCATCCATTTTAAATGGACGATGGAACCACATTGAGTGATCAATCGTAGCTACTTGGAAATTCGGTGTTAATAAACTTACTTCATGTGGATGAAGTGCGGTTGGTAAAAAGCCCCAATCAGACGCATAAGCTAATAAGTATTGATGAATTAATTGATTATCTGGTAACTCACCGTTGGCTTTGATCCATAAATGTTGTGTAGGTGCCGCTTTTTTAGGAGCAAGCGGATTAACAATATTTACTGGACGAACTTCGATTGGTTTTTCGCCACAGAATATTTTTTGTACCGCTGGTGGTAAAACGTGTTTGATCGCTTCTGCTAATTGTGTTTCTGATGCAAAGTTTTCAGGACCTGCAATTTCAGGCATGTGTGATTGGTGCTCAAAGCCTGGTTCATCACCATGATAAGAGGCCGTCAAATAGAAAATAGGGCGACCATTTTGAATCGCTTTTACACGGCGGGTACTGAAGCTTCTGCCATCGCGTAAGTTTTCAACATCATAGATAATGGCTTTTTCAGGATCACCAGGGTAAAGAAAGTAGCTATGAAATGAATGAACAGTTCTATCATTATCAACCGTATAGCGAGCTGCTGAAAGTGCTTGCCCAATAACTTGACCACCATAAACTTGTGGTAGACCTAAATGTTCGCTTTGTCCTCGGAAAAGACCTTGCTCTAATTGCTCTAGCTGTAGCAAGTTAAGTAATTCGTTAAGTGGTTGGTTCATTTTTTGGCCTGTATGATCACTCTCAAATAATAACTCTATTTTAAAGATATTCAGATTGAGTTCAATAAGTTAAATATAATGTTAATTAAAGATAAGTTTATATCAAATCACTGTAATAATAAGCTTATTGAGTCAGTTTTGTGTCAAAGATATCGAGAATAGAGAGACAGATATAAATAATCAGTCTATATTCAGCGTGGTTTTGAATGGCAATTAAATTAGAGAGAATAAAATGAAAAAGTCATTATTAGTAGCTTTATCAGTCGTTACAGGATTAACAATGGTCGGTTGCAATTCATCTGATAAATCAGAAAAAGAAACAACAGTAGCACCTCAACAAGAAGTCGTTGAACAAGTTGATGTTGTTGAAACAGAAGTAGCACCAGTAGTTGAAGCGGCAACGACACAATCAGTAACTGGTACAGTAGGTTACCGTGAGCGTATTGCATTACCTGCAAATGCGGTTGTAACTGTTACTTTAGCTGATATTTCTTTAGCTGACGCACCATCAAAAACAATTACAGAACAAACGTTTGAAGTAGGTGAAAACTCATCTCCATTCGCTTACGATTTAGAGTTCAATACGGCAGATATTATAGCTAATCATCGCTATGCAGTACGTGCAACAATTAAAGTTGATGGTAAACTACGTTTTACTACTGACACTAATTACGCAGTTATTACTGATGAAGCTGCAACACTAAACCAAGATCTACTACTGAAAGGTGTTCGTCAGTAATCGATCTATTTAAGCAAGTAATAGTGCCATTATTGCATTATTACTTGCTTGAAATTTAGAATTTTTCCATCATCCCTTATTGTTAATCCTTCCTTTTCTAACGCCTTACGCTGACGAATAAAATTATCTCCTGATAATGAAATTTTCCCCTGTGAACTCACAACTCTAAACCATGGTAAAGAAGTATCTTCAGGAAGACGAGATAGTGTTTTACCTACATGTCTTGAATGATTTGGATAACCAGCTAGTTTAGCTAGTTGCCCATAGCTGATAATTCGTCCGAATGGAACTTGGGTTAAGTTCAAATAAATGCTCTGCGTGAATTCGTTCATAAACAAACCCTTAATAAAAAAGTGAAGTGGGTCAGTGATAAAGATGATTAATAACGCTACACTGAAATAATAACAAAGTGAACAACTCTGATCCATGGAGGGAAAGCGATGTTTCTAGCAGTGTTATCGATCATATTAAGTTTTGTTTTAGTTATTGTTGGTGTTTTAGCATTTGGTATTAGTGGGGGAGAGCTACCATTATTAGCTTTAGCTATACCTATTTTATGGTTAATACCTCAGGGAGGGGTTGCAACTTGGGTTCTGTTAAGCGGTTTATCTTTATTTGGTTTTACGCTACAACATCAACCAATGCCATTGTCTATTTCGGTTTGGACATTATTTCCATTATTAATGGTTATTTTCTCGCATCGTAAAAGTATACATTTAATCGTATTTATTGCTGCCGTCGTTGTTGCGATGCAAGCTGGAATTATGGCTTTACAATATGAAGGAAAGTTAACTGGAAGTGCATGGGCTACATTGACTCAAATTGTAAGTGTCATATTAGTTTGGATTGCGGCAAGAAGCTGGAAACCTGTTAATCGAAATGCGTGGTGGCCATTAGTTCTTGTTATTCCTTTATGGATTGGAGGTTTACAACATGCAGCCTTGGTAGCATTGTCGATTACTGGATTGATTGTGTGTTTGCAAAGTGTGGGAAGATCAAAATATAGAAATTGGCTACCGATGTTATCTTGGCTTTTACCCGTTATTGGGTTTTCTACGTTAATTATTTCACCAAAATTTGAAGTACCAAACTCAATTATGATTTCTTGGTTGATGATATTGTTAATTGGTTGGGTTACTGATTTTATGATGCAGGTAGATGAAGAGTCAGTAGATTAGATTTAAATGCTGCAGATTATGTTGTATTCCATTGTTATTAGAATACAACATAATAAAGTAAACGAGTCAAAAAACGTGATTAACTATAACTGTTTTCTTAATTCATTACGTGTTTCGGCAGAAATTACAGACCAGTGCATTCCTTTTATAGCCCCTTCTAAAGACCATAATAATTCATCACTTACTGAACTTGAATGTGTTTGTTGTATTGCTTTATAAGCGTTAACAGAGCCAGTGTTTTTCAGTTCTTCAACTGTTGTAATTCCAGCTTTCTTCAGCATTCTTTCTGTTGCAAGTCGTAAATTAGGTAAATCTTTAATACGAGAAGGACCTGCCGATTTTTGTTTTTCTTTATCTTTTTTCGCTACATCTAAAGCAACAACCGCTTGAATCAAAATTGAATCTGGTTCATTCCAACATTCAGGAGATATAGCAAAATATTTTGTCACAACTGGGAATCCACGTTTTTTATAAACGTATGGTTCAAAGCCTTGTTCTTTAAATAAATTAATTGTTTCGTCACTTGCTCTTAAATGAAGCTTATCTTGAACTACAAGAGCAAACATGGTGTCGTCAATGAAGATTCCAAATCCCCCAAACATAGAGCGAGAAGTGATCTTTCCTAGTGAAGATAGTAGACGAAGTGAGTCTTTTAATACTGGTTTATCCATTGCAATAATTCTCGGTTAGTAAGTCTATGTCACTAAACAACTGAGCCCGAGGAAATAGTAGCAAGTTGAAAGCTAAGTATTGTTATTTTAACGTAAAAATTAACAAGGGATAGAATCGACCACTTGCCGTCGGCAACCCCGCTACCTTATATAAATACTTAGGCCGGAAGCTTTGCGTCCTACATTTTCATGTAGTTTGCCCTGTTCGTGACATGTTTGATGATATAGCAATCAATAAGAAATGTTGGGACAGAAAATCAATAAATGTGATCTCTGTTCCAAAATATTTCATCTAAATTTGTTAAGCCGGTTCAACTTTTCTCTTATTTAATACTTTTAATCTTGATATTTATAAAAATTCAGAGAACGATAGCTAGTGTTTATAGGTTTTTTATTATTGAGAATTAAGCAAAGAATAGGCAGTGATAAAAAAAGCCACACTTATAAAGTATGACTTTTTTTTGAATCTCAAATTATGAGCAAGATTATTTAAGACGGTTTAAAACACTGCTACGTGTAACAACCTCTGGTTGCATTTCGAATACACGTCTTTCATGATCTTTATCTTTAATTCGTTCTAACAAAATCTCAACTGCTGTTTTACCTACACGGCGTTTAGGTTGATGGATCGTTGTTAATGGTGGTGAGAAATATGCAGACAATTCAATATTATCATAGCCAATAACAGAAATATCTTCAGGTACACGTAAACCTGATTGTTGAATCTTACTAATTGCAGCTAATGCCATAATGTCGTTAAAACAGAATAGTGCAGTAGGGCGTTTACTTTCTTCAATAGAAAGAATTTTATCAACCGCTTTAGATGCAGATGCGCACTCAAAGTCACCTTCTAGAATCCACTCGGGGTTAAACGATAAATTGGCATCAGCATGCGCCCTTTCAAAACCACGAACGCGTTCTTTACATGTTACTTTATCTGCTTGGCCTGTAATGCATGCAATATGAGTGTGGCCATTTTCAATAAGGTGCTTAGTTGCTAAATAACCGCCTTCTTCTGAATTATCAATGATTTTGTCTGTCCGTGGGCTATCAGGACCCCAGTCCATAATAACCATTGGAAGTTCGGTGTTTTTTTCAAGCAATGTCAGTAATTGTTCATTTAAATCTGAACACATTACAAGTAGGCCATCTACTCGTTTTTCTGCCAACATTCTCAAATAGTGTTTTTGTTTTTCTAGATCGCCTTCGGTATTACACATAAATAGTGTGTAACCTTGCTTGTAACAATAGTTTTCAACACCGTGCATAACTTCTGCAAAAAATGGGTTAAATGATTGTGTTACTAACATACCAATAGTACGTGTTGTATTACATTTTAAGCTACGTGCTACCGCACTTGGAGCATAGTTTAATTCTTCAACTGCTTCCCAAACACGTTTTTGTGTTGCTTCAGCAACAAAGCGAGTTTTATTTATAACGTGAGAAACGGTGGTTGTTGAAACTGCTGCCAGCTTCGCCACATCTTTAATAGTAGCCATATATAAACCTTATAATAGGTAATAAGGGGCTATTTATTTTCCAACAAAAAAAGGTGTAGCTCTAAACTAGAAGAACTGATGGAAGATAAATAGGCCCTGGTTAAAAATGAAAAAAACCGCGTAAAATGCGGTTTTCATTTCAATACAAATTTTATCGTTTGCGATCACATTTTATCTTTAAAGCATAGTGCAAACAATTACTGATTTAATAAATTTTGATATTGCTTTTGATTTATATCACATATTATTTAACATAAATAATAAAAGCAATTATCTTATATTATTCGCCAGCAAGAAATTTCACATCTAGCTTTAGGAATGTAACAAGTAAGCCTGTTACTGCAGCATAGAAACCAAATTTATCTCTTTCGATGCAAATTTCATTAAATCGAGGTGTCCAGCTTAACAGTTGCTCATTAATAAAGGTGAGTTGAGCATTCATATAAGCTTCAAATTCATCTTCAGAAGTTTGCTGATTTGTCATCACAATTAAATTACCTAAAAAATCTAATTCAATGGCAATGTGGTCAGCTGGCTCATTAAATTCAGCTTTTTGTGCAATATTGTATTTAGTCAGCCATTCACGCATATCTTGAGCCGGTTTTGCGTTAAGTAAACCTGATTTATCAAGATACATAGATGCGTAAGGAAGAGCGCTACTTTTATCTGAACCTAAAAACGCATCACAAAAATCAGCAGAAAGCTCAAGCTGTGCATCTTCACGACCTTGTACTGCATTTAGTTTTTCAATTAATGCATTGACTGAATCACTTAGCTCAGGTGTTTCAGCTAAATTAGATAGAAAAGTACGTACTTCAAAACTGCCATATTGCTCAAGTTGTTCTGTCGTTAATTCTGCTGATAGTAGGCTAGATAGCCACCAGTATATTTCAGCGCGTTGCTCATTAAACGCAGTAAGTTCGTTCATTTATCTTATGCTCCAAAAAAATTATTCCTAAATTGTACTGGATAAGTATGAAAAGGAATAGCACCTATCATTAACAGGGTGTATAAAGATGTTTGTAAAGGTTAAAGCTCAATTTTTATTAATAATTGTTTTGAATCAAATAAAATACAGAAATATCAATTGAGAATTGGCATTATTACAGATTATGAATAGAATAAGATAAGAACTATCCAAATAACCAAAAATAAAGAGAAGATTATGAGCTATCACATTTTAGTTGTTGAAGACGAAGTGGTAACTCGCTCTAAACTTGTAGGCTACTTTGAAGCCGAGGGATATCAAGTGAGCGAGGCTGAAACAGGTGCAGAAATGCGTTCTATTTTAGCTGAACAAAAAGTTGATTTAATTATGCTTGATATAAACCTACCAGGAGAGGACGGTTTATTGTTGGCGCGTGAATTACGTAGCCAATCCAATATTGGTATTATTTTAGTAACAGGACGTACAGATAGTATTGATCGAATCGTTGGCCTAGAGATGGGTGCTGACGATTACGTAACGAAACCAGTTGAGTTACGTGAATTACTTGTACGCGTTAAAAATCTATTTTGGCGTATGTCACTTGCAAACGAGCCAGTTGAGTTAGATGAGTCTAACGTTGTTCGTTTTGGTGAATGGACATTTGATATTCAACGTAGAGCATTATCAAATAACGGTGAACCAGTTAAGTTAACTAAAGCCGAATATGAATTGTTAGTTGCGTTGTCTTCTTATCCTAATACCGTTTTATCTCGTGAACGTATTTTAAATATGATCAGCCATCGTGTTGATGCACCAAACGATAGAACAATTGACGTATTAATTAGACGTATGAGAGCAAAGATGGAAGTGGATCCTAAAAACCCACAAATCTTTGTTACTGTTCACGGTGAAGGTTACATGTTCGCAGGTGACTAATTTTACTTGATATAGTTAATTTTTTGATTTGGCCGCTCATACTATGAGCGGTTTTTTTATGCCTGATTTTTATGTTTTGTTTTTTTACATACGTAATGCTGATTAAATTGAAATGTTATAGTAATATCGCCCTTCCAATAAATAAGACAAGTGTCTAATAATAAAGATGTGGATTTAGGATGAAACAATATTTCAAAATAGCAGTGGTTGCTTCAGCATTGATGAGCGTGGTTGGTTGTCAAAGTACAAACGAAGAGACAACATCAGTAGAACAAACATCAGAAATAAATACGCCTGTAGTTTCAACATTTGAGGCGCTACAGAAACAATATAATCTTGATAAAACGGTATTTGATTCAGCCGCTGAGTTTAAAATTTACTCAGAAGATTCATATAGCCTAATGATGGATGAATGGAATGAAGCAAAAGAAATTTATCTTGAAGTAGAGCAAGAGCCTGCATTAATAAATGAAGAGTATTCGATGTTCTCTTCAGGTTCTTATTCCGCAAAATATATCGCATTAATTAAGAGTGCTAATTTACAGTTAGATAAATTAAAAACGTATAAGAATAAAGCTGATACAGTTTTGTCTGATGCCATTGCGCAAATGAACTATATGCAATCTATAGATGTTGCAAAATATTATCCGCAAGACTTCTCTAGCCTATACAATCAATATAAAGCTTTGTTTGTAACTGTAATTGAAGAAGACATTGCTGAAGCTCAAACTGAACAAGCTGAGTTTCTAACAAAAGCAAAAGTGATTGAGATTGATACCTCATTAACAATTCATGTTAAGCCATTAGAAAAAGAATTTTCTCAATTGACGCAAAAAGGTTTTAAAGCCATTGCACCTATTAGTTATGGACAAACAAAAGCAGAACTGGATAAAACGAAAAAAGCGGTTCAAGCAAATAATAGAGATCAAGATTTAATTGCCGATGTAGTTGCTAAAACTCGTTTTCAATTAGATCACCTAAAAAATATGGCTGCTGAAGTTAAACTATTAAAAGCAGTAAAGAATGGTCAATTTGAACAATCGGTTTTAGAGTTTGAAAATAAATTGTTGTCGATTTCACAAGCAATAAATGGTGATGATTACCGTGATCAGCCATTACGTATGCAAACAACAGAGATCTTATCTGCTGTACAACAAATGCATGCTATAAATAATACAGCTGATTTAGAGAAGAAGATTAAAGAGTTAAATTCAGAAATCGAAACATTAAACGGTACGATTGAGAAGCAAACAGATGCACGAGCAAATGTTCAAAAACAAGTTCTAGTATTAACGCAACAATTAGAACGAAATGATAATTTAATAAATAACTTGAACAGCGTAATTGCAACATATAAAGCAAAAGAAGACGCAGAAAAGGCAACCGTAAATAAAGAGATTAATGAGATACAACCTGACGCTGAACAGCAGACGTCTCAAGCTCTTGAAGCAACTCAGACACAAGCTCCTGTGAAAGAAAAAGTTGCAGAGACTAACACTGACAATGCCGAAATTGCAGCAGTAGAAAGTTCTGATCCTAAAGTTGAGTCTGCTGCAATAGAGACAACAGCAAATGAGACTAGTGAGCAGGTAAAGACAACTGACACTGATATTGAAACGAAATAATTATTTATTTACGTTGTAGTAAAGCACTCTAAGCATTGGTTTAGGGTGCTTTTTTATTGGATATTTATTCGTTTCTGATACACTGCGGCTGTTCACTTTTTTGAGGTACATCATGACATCACCAGAACCTAAATTAACCCGTCTGAATAAATTTATTAGTGATACGGGATATTGCTCACGAAGAGAAGCCGATAAACTTATCGATCAACAACGTATTACGATTAATGGCAAGATCCCTGAGATGGGAACGAAAGTAGCTGATGGCGATGAAGTTTTGGTTGATGGGAAGCCGTTAAAAGAGAAACAGGATCGCATTTATATTGCTTTTAATAAGCCTGTTGGAATTACTTGTACTACAGAACGACATGTTGAAGGTAATATTGTTGATTACATTAATCATGAGCAGCGTATTTTTCCTATTGGTCGATTGGATAAACCGTCGGATGGTTTAATATTCTTAACCAATGATGGCGATATTGTAAATAAGATCCTGCGAGCGGGTAACGCTCATGAAAAAGAATATGTGGTTCGTGTTGATAAGCCTATTACTGATGAGTTTTTACAAAAAATGTCCGCGGGTGTGCCGATCCTAGATACGGTAACTTTGCCATGTAAGATTAAGCAAGAATCTCGCTTTGTTTTTCGAATTACGTTAACTCAAGGATTGAATCGTCAAATTCGTAGAATGTGTGAGTACTTAGATTATGAAGTATTCAAATTAAAACGTGTTCGTATTATGAATATTGATCTAGGTAAGCTTGCTTCTGGAGAATGGCGTTATTTAAGTCAAGCTGAGATGGATCAGCTAAACGGAATGATTGGTACATCAAGTAAGACAGAAGAAGCGTCTCGCAAAGTAAAAGAAATTGATGGTAAGGTTCGTGTATTGAAAAAAGCGAGTTCAGGAAGAAATCATCATTCAAATAATACGTTTAAAGAAAATCGTCGTGAAAAAGCCAAAGAAGGGCGTTTTAGCAAATCGGCACCTAAGCGTAAAAATGATCGTAAAGAGCAAGGTAAGCCACAATCTGAAATTAAAGTATGGCGACCAAAATAGACCGTTTTTTCAACATGTTAGCTGATTTATCGGCATTTTGGCGATAAAGTCTACAAACGGAGAGTTAAATGCTATTTTTTATTTGACTCTTTTTTTAAATCGGTTACATTAAGCCCCGTAAAAGAATGGCGCCTTGGCAGAGTGGCTATGCAGCGGATTGCAAATCCGTGGACCTCGGTTCGATTCCGGGAGGCGCCTCCATTTCTTTATACGATGCGACACTAGCTCAGCTGGTAGAGCGCAACCTTGCCAAGGTTGAGGTCACGAGTTCGAACCTCGTGTGTCGCTCCAAATTTTAAAGTGAAAAGCGTTAGCTTTTTTCTACAAATTAAAAATTACTGCAATAGCGGTAATTACAGATGGTGTTTTACTTTTCAGTAATCGGCATCGCAAGAAATTGCGTGCCCTGGTGGTGGAATTGGTAGACACAAGGGATTTAAAATCCCTCGGCGTTCGCGCTGTGCCGGTTCAAGTCCGGCCCGGGGCACCATCTATTAAAGTCTGACTCGAAAGAGCAGCAAATGCGACACTAGCTCAGCTGGTAGAGCGCAACCTTGCCAAGGTTGAGGTCACGAGTTCGAACCTCGTGTGTCGCTCCAAATTAAAAATTATTGCATTAGCGATAATTACAGATGGTGTTTTACTTTTCAGTAATCGGCATCGCAAGAAATTGCGTGCCCTGGTGGTGGAATTGGTAGACACAAGGGATTTAAAATCCCTCGGCGTTCGCGCTGTGCCGGTTCAAGTCCGGCCCGGGGCACCATCTTTAAAGTCTGACTCGAAAGAGCAGCAAATGCGACACTAGCTCAGCTGGTAGAGCGCAACCTTGCCAAGGTTGAGGTCACGAGTTCGAACCTCGTGTGTCGCTCCAAACAAGAAAGCCCGTTCAGAAATGAACGGGCTTTTTTACGTTTGCGATATAGTAAATTAAATAACAGTGACGACCATGTCTTCGCTTAAGGATTCAATTTCAGCCGCAAGATCATTAATGTTTGCGGCGGCCGGAAGTTTGAGACTAAGAGTTGCAGTAAATACACTCGTACCGCTAGCTGGAACACCAATACGGTGGCTGTCCATATCGATTAGCTCAATACCTTCATTTTGAAGAATATTGCTAATATCGTTAACAATACCTGCTCTATCTTCAGAGTCGACTTTTAATTTACTGTGTGTATCTTGAACAGTGGTATCAATAACATCACTAAAGGTCACCATTAGATCATCTTGAGATAAAAAATAATCTTGGACTGCTTGTTTGTGTTCGGAAGGGACTTCAATTTTAATTACGGCAGAAATATGTGTATCTAGATAATGGATTTTACTCACTAGCCATTTACCACCTTCTTCATGAGTAACGGACGCTAGGCGTTTGATAAGATCAGGGCTTGATATTCCAACAAAAGCAGCAATAAATATACTTTTCATAATGGCGCCTCCAATTATTATTGGTAATTAAGGAGTCCAAATATGAACTCCCTTTAATAATAGTGTAGGCGTCTTGCGTTAAAAATAATTGAGAAACATCAATTATTCGACCGGAATAACAGATCGACTTCAAACTTTAGCATTTGTTTTCATTTTATGAATTTGCTCACTTAATGAAGCAGATAAAGTGTGCATTTCAGGCAATATTTGGTGAATTAAATGCAATTGTTGTAATACCATTCTAATCGAATTTTCATCTTCATCACGCCATTCTGAAAGGCGTTTTTCTATACTCTCTTCTTTAACGGTATTTAGCTTATCGTTGCAATCAGTATTATTTAATTGGCATTGAATCTGATTTAAATGCGCATGAATAATACGATGTGATTCAGCAACTAATTGATGTGTTTCTTCATCTTTTAAACGCATGCGATGAGCCCCAAGTGCAGAGATATAGCTTAACATCGCATGACACAGACATAAAAAGCGGAAGGATTCATCGACAGCTGTTTGATATTTACCGGGTTCAATCAACATGTTACTGATCGCCGAGCTAAGTGCTGCCTCACTATTATGAGCTTCACGGCGTGATAAACGATACTGAAGAGAATCTTTTTTTCCTGCTCGATATTGAGAAATGATATTTGATAAATAATCTTGATGAGCATGCACCGTATCAGACATAACCTTATCTAGACGTTTTGCTTGCCAATCGGGAAGGATATAAGTTACCGCTAATACCGCAAGAGCACAGCCAACGAGAGTATCCCCTAATCTTGGTAGAATAACTGCGTAGCCTTCACCCAATTGGTTAAAGCAGAACAAAACAAGCATTGTAATAAAGGCAGTCGCAAATCCATAGTTAGCAAGACGAAAGGCAAAGAACAATACGCCAGAAATAACCATTAATACGAGTTGGCTATCTAAAGATGGGAATAGAACCAGTAGGGTGGTGCCTGCTAATAAGCCAATTAGAGTCCCAGCAACTCGAGCAACAAGTTTTTCTTTTGTTGCACTGTAGTTTGGTTGGCAGACAAATAGGGTGGTTAAAAGGATCCAATATCCACGTTCAAGATTAAAAGCTTGAATAATGCCATACCCAACAGTTAAGGCTAACGCCATACGAACAGCATGACGGAACAATACAGAATCGGGAGTTAGGTTTGCTCTTAATCGTTGCCACATGGCCTTAGGAGTGTGAGCTCCTTGATCTGCTAAAACAGTGTCTTCTTCTGTTTCTAATGCTCTTTCTGGATTACTAATATTAGCAAATTGACGCTCAACCGTTGCTAAGTTATTAAACAGGTAATCCAATTGAATAAGAGATAATCGCCATTCTGGTTTTTGTTGCTCTTTTAATGCAATAAGTGATTGTTGTAATTCATCTAAAGCAAAAATAGAAGCGTTATCATGTTGGTAAGGTAAACCGAGAGATAAGCAACGAGCAACTTCTTTACATGCTAATGATTGGCTATGCAGTAAATGCTTAAAGCGGAATAAAATATCACTGCGATTAAACGTATTGGCTAAATCTTGATAGCGATAATGACTAGAACTTACACGTTCATGAATGTCTTGTGCAATAAAATATATTTTTAAAAACTTATCGCTAGCACCTACCACATGGCCACGTTTCGCTCTTGTTAATAACGATGCTTTACTATTATTAAGTGCTGTCACCATTTGAGCGTTATTTTTGGCTTCTTGAAGGCGGTAAGGTTGTGGGACTAGATTGGTTACAGGATGGAATAATTCACTTTTACTATTTAAGTACGTAGCCATGGTTTCAAATACAGTTGCTAGGTTTTGTTGAACTGGCTGCAATGGCCAAAATATTTGCCATGTTAACGAGATAGTGTAATACCAAGCTGCACCCCCTAGTAAAAGGGTTGGCTGATACCAAAGGTTTGGACTTTCGGCAGCACCTAGCATGGTATAAATAGCGATAAGCAGTGAGCCAAAAGCAATGCTAGCATAGCGAGGCCCTAGAGCTCCAAGCATAATAAATGCAATGGTTGAGCAAAATAAGCCAATCGCAAATAAAATTGGTGTATGAAAGAGAATCTCAATGGAGAAAGCGGCAATGGCAAAACAGATGAAAGTGAAGAATAAGGCTTTGAGTCTTCCTGATAGTTTATCGTCAGTTTCAGCTAATGCGGCCGCAATAATCCCAAGAATGAGTGGAGTAATCGCTGTATTTTGCTCAAGGTACCAACAGGGGATAACAGCACCGACAAGAGCGAGCAATACCCTGATACTATAATTGATGGTTTTATTGGCCCAATATTGGCGAAAAATCTGGCGATAAGTCACGATATTACTTTCTGCTTAGGGAAAAAACCTATCATAACAAAGTCATACAGAGAAGAAAGAGTCTAAATCTGAATCATTGTCTTAATACTGATCTGAGACAACAAAAAAAGAACCTGATATCCTATGACCTCTTCAGCAAATTCGTGAAATGAAACACTCTCATAGTGTCATATTAATTAGGTAGTATTGAATCATGCAGATCAAAGCAACCCCTTTCGCTCAGTGGTTAGTTCAAGGTGACTTTTATCAACTTGAATTAGAGCAAGAGCAGCTGTTGTTTACCTCACATAAATATCAAGTATCTGTTCCTTTTGATAAATGGAGCGGAAAAGTGACTTTTGAAAGAGGCCTTATTTGGGGAGCGCTTTGTTTTTATAATCGCAATGAACAAGTAGCATGGCGAGTATCTGGACTTCCATGGGAAGAATGTGATGCCATAATTAATGCAGTGTTAAATGCTTATGCTGATTGGAAAGAATCAAAAGTATTGATGTTAAATCAGCTGCAACCACAGATGATTGAATTAATAGAAAATTTTAGTGCAAATAAGCGCTTTTTAAAGCAAACAGAAGCCTTAATGATGGTCGAAAAGTTATATGATCTTTTCGAGCAGACGAAGATTTCCATTCCTTTAGCTGAACAGCTTCAACCGGACTGCATTGCTCCTGTTATTGATTGGCTTACTGAGCCAGAAGAACAATTAAAAGTCTTGAATGATAATTGGTTAGAAGAGCAAAAAGTAGAATGGAAAACGTTCTTTTCTGAGTGTGAATCACAGCCGCTAAATGAATCTCAGCAAAGTGCTTTGCTATTAAATGAAGACCACACCTTAGTTTTAGCGGGGGCTGGTTCAGGTAAAACGAGTGTATTGGTTGCCCGTGTAAATTATTTAATTCAAAGTGGACAAGCTCAAGCCGATGAAATTTTATTATTGGCTTTTGGTCGTCAAGCTGCACAAGAAATGTCAGGGCGAATTATTGATAAACTCGGTTTTGAAATAGGCCAACGAGTTAAAGTCGCTACTTTTCATCAATTGGGCTTAGATATTATTCGTCATGTTGAATACCAACAGCCAAAGTTATCATGCTTAGTTACTGATGTGAAAGCACGTAAAGAGTGGTTCGTTCATGTTTTGGATTCCGAATGGAAAAATGCCACAGCGATGAACCGTTGGAAGAAGCACCTTAAGAAATGGCCAATTGCTTATTTACGTGGTGATGTTGACTTAAGAGAAGAATCGCACAATGAAAAGTTACAAGAGTGGCTTTATAAACAAATTTGCCAATTAAATAGCTTGCAATTAGATAAGAAAAGCATTGTTGAAAAGATTGAATTTCATCCCGATGTGCAGCGTTTAAAAAGTGAATTGAATATTGTTTGGCCATTCTTTAAGGCGTATGAAAGAACGCTGAAACACGAAGACGCTATTGATTATGAATCAATGATAACTAAGGCTAAAGCATATATTGCTGATAACAAGTATGAACTGCCTTGGTCATTTGTAATGGTTGATGAGTATCAAGATATCTCACCGCAACGTTTAGATTTAATTGAAGCCATTTGTCACACTGAAAATAAACAGCAGACTAAGGCTACGTTATTTGCTGTTGGTGATGATTGGCAGGCAATATACCGTTTTGCTGGTGCAGATGTTTCGTTAACTACAGGGTTTGAAAATCGTTTTCAATCAACGCAAATTGCTCATTTATCGACAACTTACCGCTTTAATGACCAAATAGGGGCCGTTGCAAACCGCTTTGTTCAAGAGAACCCTATGCAGCTCAAAAAAGAGCTAAATAGTTTTATCAAGAAAAAAAGAAAAGCAGTAAAAGTGATTGAACATCAATCAATAGAAAAAGAGCTTTTATCATTATCTAAAAACATTCGTGATGGTGAAAAAGTGGTGATTCTTGGTCGTAATCATAATCATAAACCTGATAGCTTTGATGAATGGGTTAAGTTCTATCCAGGCTTGAATTTAGAATATAATACGTGCCATGCCAGCAAAGGAACAGAAGCGGATTATGTCTTTATTGTAGAGATGACGGATGGACAATTTCCGATGAAAGAGCGAGCAGAGTCGTTGGATGCGGCTTTACTTCCTCATGCAGAAAGTTTTCCATATGCTGAAGAACGACGATTATTCTATGTAGCTTTAACTCGTGCAAAGAAAAAAGTATGGATTGTTTATCATGGTAAGCCATCTCCATTTGTACAAGAGATCGTGGATAAAGACTATCCAGTGATAATTGAATAATTTAAAGACAATAAAAACAGCCGCTAGAAAATAGCGGCTATTTTTTATTAGGCTAAACTCGTTCAGCTAAATAAGCATCATAATCAGGAATCTCTATTGATACTTCTTCTTCCATTTGCGGAGCAGAAATCATAAATTTGGCACTTGCACGGTTCATTGCTACTGGAACATTCCATACTGTTGCAATGCGTAGAAGTGCTTTTACATCAGGATCATGTGGTACGGCATTTAGAGGATCCCAAAAGAAAATCATCATATCGATTTTTCCTTCAGAGATAAGGGCTCCAAGTTGCTGATCTCCCCCCATAGGACCGCTCAATAAACTCTTTATTGCTAAGCCTGTTTCTTTACTTAGAATGCGGCCAGTTGTTCCCGTCGCATAAAGAAAATGACCTTGTAAGGCGTCTTTATTTTCTTTTACCCAACGTAATAATTCTGGTTTGTAATTATCATGAGCAACTAATGCAATGTGTTTATGTGCAGGCATGACCCTTGTTGTTTTATTCATTGATATTCCTTATTCCTATTTGATAGCAGGGTACAATTTATAGAGGGTACAACGTCTATACCTCAATTTTATGACAATATATAAGCGTTGTTTCAATTATTGTTTTTCAGCTGATACGAAAAAAGTAGGGCGATACTCAGCTGGTGAGAGTGACTCTTCAAGAACTTTTTTTGGTAAATGCTGTGGCGTTAATGCTTCAATTTTTGGTGATAACTGAAAAGGTAGCGGGTGCTTATTAAGATAACTTACCGCTTGTTGAATACTCAGTTGTCCCTGTAACACCATTTTATCTGTTGGGGAGAATAACACGCGATTACGTAATAAACCGCGATATACAGCATGACTTAAGTAAGTTGAGACTAAACCCACTTGATTTTGCATTTTTCGGCTTGCGACTTCACTTATTGCCACCTCAATTGCGACAGCACCCCCAACCAAATAATCCAATTTTTCTGTTTGCAAAGCATCTTGAATTAAGTTGCGCTGTAATTCTTTACTGTTATCACCCCAATATGTTGCACTGACGATAATATCGCTGTCTTTAATAGCGTCATTAAAACCTTGAGTAACGGGTTTTGTCCCACCTCTAGTTTTAGGGCCTGGAAGCCAGCCAATATAAGTGATGCCAGAATCCTTTGGATGCCTTTTTGCTAAAAACTCACCAGTTTTATAGCCCATTTCATACCAATCAACACCGACTTCACCATGATGAACTGGGGTGGCAGGAGGATAGGAACTAATTAACTGATTTACAGTAGCAAAAACAGGTATCCCTTTTGTAAGCGTAATAAGGTTATCTTGAAAAGCCATAGGATCAACGGTACCCAAAATGATCGCATCAGAACCATTTAATACACATTGTTCGATTTGTTGAGTCTGTCGTTCAACATTAGGGTAACCACCAGATTCATAGACGGTTAACTCAACATGTTGAACTTTAGCTTCTTTTACCATTCCATAGTTAACGGATAGCCAGTAAGAGTCTTTTAGATGTGGGTAGATAGCACACAACTTCCAAGGCGTTTTTGCGTGAGCAAGAGGCGATAAAAAGACAGAGAATAAAATAATGTATATAAGATGAAAAGTAAGCTTCATGGTATCTTCGCACTGGCTTTAGGTTGGTGATATGATACCCGTATTACTTCTTTTTCCAAAGTGTTTCAATATTATGTTATTTGCTTCTACAGGGATCGGTCGCAAGCTGCTTATCACATTTATGGTGATGATTGCGCTTATGGCATTTGGATCGGTTGTTGGTGTTCTTGGTTTTTCATACGTAGAAAAAACAGAAAGAACGGTAATTGATTCGGCAATACCAGCTGTTATTGAAGCTCGTTACATTTCAGATTTAAGTACAAAGATCATTTCAACATCTCAATTACTCTCGCAAGTTGACTCTGAAGACGATAGAAAAAAATACGGCAAAGATCTGTTTGAGTCGATAGAAAGCCTTTATCACCGTTTAAAAGGTTTAGGTGTTTATCCATTTGATAAAGCGTTATTAGCTCGTTTAGATCTTCAAGTTCAAGACATCGTCGATAATTTGGCAACGATGGGTGAAAGCGTTGGTGAGAAAGTAGTCCTGCATCGAACGATTCAAGAGAAGAGTCAGAAGTTAACAGAAACCGCTCTTCGTTTGGAGGAGTTATCACGCTCGCAAGTATTAAATTCAAATACCGTTACGATAGCTAATGTCGTGAAAATATATGACTTAGTTGAAAATGGCGAAAAAGAAGCGGTTTATAAAGCATTAGATACCCTAGTGGAAACGGATTTAGATTTAGCAGAGCGTTTGCATGAATTACGCTTACTTACCTTTAAAGTGGTCAATACGATAGATGATGCAAGAAACAGTCATAACATCAAAAAAGTAGAGAAATTACGACAAGATTTTACTCGTGATATGACCATTATAACTCGTAGGGTACAAGCGGTAGAAGATCCAAGTCGTACAAAGCAAATGCTTGGTCTAGCTAATGATTTAACAAAGAGTGAGCGTTTATTTAATGAATTAATTCAGCTGGTTAATATAAATCAAAAGCTAAAGTTGTTAGGTGATGAAAACGTTCATAAATTTCAAGAGCTTAATTTAACTATTTCACAATTACTCGAACAGGCAAATGACGTAACTCAACAAGCGGTCGCTGATGTTAACTTTGTATTGAAAGTCGTACAACAGCTATTGATATCAATAACCATGCTTGGTTTATGTCTCGTTATCTACATTATGTGGCGTTATGTTTATGCACGTGTGATTACACGATTAAACCAATATGAAGAAGCGATCACTAATGTAGCTAATGGTCAATTAAATATCGAATTGGATACAACCGGTGACGATGAGTTAGCTCGCATGGGGCGTTCAATCCTTATTGCTAGAGATACAGCTCAAGAACTTAAAGAATATAAAGACAGCTTAGAGTTACAAATAGCACAACGAACTCAAGAGCTTAAGTCGAGTAATGAACGACTTAATGTCGAGATTATTAACCACGATAAAGCAAGGGATCTTGCTGAGCAAGCCAACAGAGCCAAATCGGCTTTCCTTGCAACTATGAGCCATGAAATTCGAACGCCTTTAAATGGTGTGCTTGGTACCGGTGAGCTACTTCGTGGTAGCGGTTTAACCGCTCAACAAAAGCAATATGTCGATATTATTAATCGTAGTGGTGAAAATCTATTAGATTTATTAAATGATATTCTTGATTACTCAAAAATTGAGGCTGGGCATTTATCTATACGTAAGAAGAACTTTAGTGTTCAATCAATGATCACGGATGTTCATCATTTATTCAGTTCTAGAGCACAGCAAAAAGGCATTACTTTATCAGTGAATGCTCCAGTTGATACCCCTGAGTGGTGGATAGGCGATTGTTCACGTATTCGTCAGGTATTAAATAACTTTGTGGGCAATGCAATTAAGTTTACTCATACAGGTAGCGTAACAATTCAGTTAAGCCTTATTTTGGATACGACGCTTTTATTTGAAGTAATTGATACCGGTGTTGGGATTGCTGAACATGAAATAGATACTTTATTTGATGTATTCACTCAAGCTGAAGAGGGCATGAAAGTCAGTGGTGGAACAGGCTTAGGCCTAGCCATTAGTCAACGTCTAATTGAAGCAATGGATGGCGAGATTGGTGTCGAATCAATCGAGGGACAAGGTAGTACATTTTGGTTCTCACTTGAGCTTGATGAAGGTCAGCCTGTTGAGTCATTGAGTGATGATAAAGCAACAATAGACATAACTCCTGTTAATATTCTTTTAGTGGAAGATAATCCAGTTAATCAGATGGTTGTTATCGGTTTCTTAGAACGATTAGGTCACCATGTTATTGCAGTTGATACGGGCAAAAAAGCTGAAGAAGCCATTGAAAATCATCAATTTGATTTACTCTTATTAGACATTAATTTGCCTGATACTGATGGTGTAACCTTACAAAAACGTTTAAGAGAAATTTATGCAACAAAAGGTGGTCATCAAGATGAACTTCCAATGTTAGCGGTTTCTGCTCATGTTTTTCATGAGGATGTAGAGAGTTATCTTTCTGCCGGATTTAATGGCTTTTTAGCAAAACCACTGGTTGAAAATCAATTAGTAAATACATTAAATCGCATCTTAAATGATGGGAAATTAAATTTGAAAGCACCTGTCGTTATTCCAAGTTTACAACTAGATACCGAAGCTGGATTAGAAACAGAGGAAAATGAAATGATACTAAATGAAAAAGTGTTACAAGGTGATATTAACGTATTAGGTGAAGACCGAATGCGCAAAATTGTCGGTGTGTTTAAAGAATCTTCTAAAGTAAATTTAGAGGAATTACAAACGGCAATTTCAAATCAAGATTGTTATCAAGTGAATCAATTAGCTCATAAACTAAAAGGTTCTGCAGGTAGTATGGGATTAATACAGCTACATACATTATGTCACCAATATGAGCAGTATGGAAAAAATAACGATATATCTTTGTGTAGAAATGACGAAATAAGTCAGGCTTATGGCGCCGCTATTTTGGCATTGGATGCTTTTTTTGAATAGGAAATAAATTGCACATATAAAATGAATGTGAATGAAATCTCTTTCATGTATTCACATTATTTATAATTCTGTTTTTAATTTTATTTGATAATATCCAAAAAATATTAGTGCTGGTTTGCCTTAGGAGAGGTTATGAAGCTAATTGGACGTTTATCAATCAGTTACAAAATAGCAATGCCGATTATTGCTATTGTTTTATTATTTAGTGTTATTTCTGTTTTGAATATTGTGAATTTAAATAAACAGACTGAAATGAATCACACGCTTGTTGAGTTAGTTGAACCGGTTAACGATAGCCTAGAAGATGCCTATCGCGATCTTTATCAAGTTGTCGCTGCAACTCAAGGCCTTATGTTGTCAAAGTCTCAAGCGGATATTGATCATCATACTTTTGAATTTAAAGATAATGCGTATAAAGCGGTTCCTAGAATGAAAAAAGTACAAGACTTATATGACAACCATATTCTGCCTACGAATACTGCATCAGAATTGACTGTTTTGGTAACGGCAACCCAAAGATGGATTCAACTTTATGAACCGTTATTTGAGCGACCTGAGACTGCTCAAGCTTATTATGCGCAAAACAGTGCAGAGTTAGAGAAACAATTTAAAGTCATTAGAAAACAATTAAAATCAATCAGTCGTTTAATTATGGCTGAACAAGTTAAGTTAAGAGAACAGAGTCAAACAGGTATAGAGTCTGGGAAACTGGTTTCTCAAGTCGGTGCGATGAGTGCGATTATTGTTGCTATGTTAGCACTTTGGCTATCGATTAATTGGATTGTAAAACCAATTCGTTCACTTGAAAGTGCAATGTCAGATGTTGCTTCTGGTGAAGGCGATTTATCAAAACGTATTAGTGTTGATTCTACTGATGAGCTAGGAAAACTAGCTCAAGCATTCAATCAATTTATTTCTAAAATTCACGGCACAGTACAAGAGGTAATTGTGTCATCTAATGCCGTTCGTGTTGAAATGGAAAGCATTAAAACTCAAACTCAAAACGTAGCTCAATTCTCGATGAATCAGCAACAAGAGAGTGAAGTAGTTGCAGCAGCAGTACATGAAATGCAAGTAACAAGTGCTACTGTTAATGAAAATGCGAATGACGCTGCAGAAGCGAGTCAAGGAGCGACAGCGGAAGCTGAGGTTACTGATAATATTCTTCAACAAACGGTTGGTTCAATTCAGAGCTTAGCGGATGAGATAAATCAAGCAGGAAAAGTGATTCAAACGCTAGATACTGACGTTGCAAATATTGCTTCTATTTTAGATGTGATTAAAGGCATTGCTGAACAAACTAACTTGTTAGCACTTAATGCGGCAATTGAAGCTGCTCGAGCGGGCGAACAAGGGCGAGGTTTTGCTGTTGTTGCTGATGAAGTAAGAGCGTTAGCAAGCAAGACTCAAGATAGTACTGGTGAAATTCAAAAAATGATTGAACGCCTGCAACTTGGTGCAAAAGAAGCGGTTCAGGCAATTAATGCGAGTAATCAGAGTGGTGTCGAGACAATAGAGTTAGCTAACCAAGCATCTCAATCATTAGCTCAAATTACCAATGCCATTATTGTTATGAACGATATGAATACACATATTGCAACGGCTGCTAATCAACAAAGTCAAGTGAGCGAAGATGTTAACAATAACGTTCAACGAATTACTGACAACAGCGGTCAAATGGTTGAAATGGTAAACCAATCAGAAAGCGCTTGTGCTTTATTATCCGAGCAATGTGAGCGATTAGATCAATTGGTGTCACAATTTAGAGTGTAATACTAACTGTAAATGAAAGGGTTATCCTTGTAGATAAGCCTTTTTATAAATGCGTTATTACAGTGACTTTGCCTGTTGTTGAGTTATATGAAATAACAATGCCAGAAGTGAGTGGGTCTGCAGTGTATTGGTAATGCTTATTTATGTAGTAGCAAGCATCCTGAAAACTACTGTCTTCACTGCTATAGCGTATTGATAGAAAATCAGAGTCGGTCTTTTTCTTATGAGAGACACTAGGTGGATCAATTAATAGTGTATTCCAAAGATCATTACACCCTTTCTTACCTCTACCAATGTTATTTGGCTGTGCCATTGGATTATTTTTATTAATGCCAATAGGAAAGCCATTCAGGTTTACATCAAGCTGATCATTAGCAAAACCTTGAACATCATTTCCTGACTGTAAATTACCATTAGCAATCCAGCGATATTGGGTTAATCGAACACTTTGTTCAAAATTTTGAGCAATCCCTTCAGCTTGAGCAATGTAGGATTCTGAGGTGTAGCTAAAAAATTTTGGAATAGCGATAATTGCAATTACTGCCGTAACAGTAATCGCAATAACGAGTTCGATTAAGGTAAATCCAAGTCCATTTTTACCCATACAATTCCTTTGATGTGGATAAATTTACTTATCAGTAATTGATTTTAAGAAGCGTTCTTTTGTAGCTTGATCGGCTTTCTCATACCAATAATGTAGCATTTGTTCCGCTGTATTTTCGCCTTGCTCATTTTTAATTTCTTTATGAGTGACTGTAAGCATACCTTCTTTAAAGGCTGCAGGGTGCTCTGTGGTATTAAATTTTGCGACTTCGAATTGAATATTTCGACCAACTTGCATTCCGTTGTAGATCAATTGTGACTGAACAAAAGGAATATTATTATTATTTTTATCTATTAACTCCCAATTTAGATTACGATTAAATGCTTTGGCTTTTTCAGGAGAGTTATAGGTTGGGAACTTAAAGCTTATTTCTTTATCTTCTGCAGAAAATGTCGAGACGATGATGTCGCTTGATACAATGATATTATCTTTACCTTGTTTGAATACAGGGTTATATCTAAAAACAATTTGGTGTTTACCATTTTCTAAATCAAGTGTTGATGTAGTAGAAAAGAATGAGCTCTCAAGCTTTACTTCTTGGTTATCAACAAGAAGTAGTTCAACTTCGTCTGGCACTGTTAATTGAATAGCGGCATGTGCTGAAATAGATGAAAGAAGACAGAAGCTAGCAGCAAAAATAGATTGTATTTTCATAGGAGTACACCTGTTGTAATAATTAAAACAAGTGTACTCATATTTTAAACGGAATGAAATGATCCAAACAACTTGTTATGTCGGTAGAAAGTTAGAATTTATAACTTAAGCCTATGTATGAAGTACCAAAATCGTAACCAATACCATCCATGATAGCTCTAGCAATATTGTGACCGACAGTTAGGGCAAGATGCTCAGTAAAATCGTAACCGGCTTCAAAACCATAAGATAAGCCTAGAGCACTGCGGCTTTGAGAGCCATTTGCGATATAGCCTTTTCCGCCATCTTCTAGATAGAAATTAACATCCATATCTAAATAATAATAACCGTAACCAAACATACTAGTGATGAAAAAATCGGAGTCAAAAACATAAGCTCGGTATTTTAAATTAGCACCGAAGAAGTGCGCATCAATATGACTTTTAGCAAATTCGTTATCATCAGCCCAATCGTAATCGAAGGCTCCCATGTTGTTGTATTCTAATTCAACAGACATATAAAAGGTGTCACTAATCGGAAAGTCATAACCTCCTTTAATGTTATAACCCTGATCGAGATCGGTCTGAACGCCAAGAAAAGTAACAGAAGAATTTTCTAGGTTAGTCGTTATGTAATACCCTGACTTGTCAGCGTGAGCTGAAATAGAAAAGAAAATAAATAATAGAAAACTCAATAACTTCATATAATTATCCGTAATTTCAATGTAGTTATGGTTATTATTCATATTTGATATAATAAGTCTAATAAAATAACAGGTTTATTACATATTTTAACAAAAAAGCCCCTAACTAGAGGGGCAAGAGTTTCCATCGCTTTGTTATTATTCTTTAAATTAATTAACCAAAGTCACCGTTTACATAACCTTGTGTACGGTCATCTTTTGGATTAGAGAAAATGATTTGTGTGTCATCATGCTCAACAAGTTCACCCATTAGGAAGAAGGCTGTTTTATCTGAAATACGACGAGCTTGCTGCATTGAGTGGGTTACGATAACTATGGTGTAATCTTTTTTGAGTGTTTCCATTAACTCTTCCACTTTATGCGTTGCAATTGGGTCAAGAGCAGAGGTTGGTTCGTCCATTAGGATAACATCTGGTTCCATTGCAATAGTACGAGCAATACAAAGACGCTGTTGTTGACCACCAGACAGACCAAAAGCGTGAGATTTAAGACGATCTTTCACTTCATCCCATAGTGCAGCACCACGTAATGATTTTTCGACGACGGCATCTAACACTTTCTTATCTTTTACGCCTTGAGCTTTTAGGCCATAAGCAACGTTTTCATAAATGCTCATTGGGAATGGGTTTGCTTTTTGGAATACCATGCCGACTTTGATACGAAGATCTGCTACATCAATGTTTCCGTAAATATCGTTACCATCAAGGTTAACAAGTCCCGTGATTTTTACGCCTTCAATCAAATCATTCATTCGGTTTAAACAACGTAACAATGTTGATTTACCACAGCCAGAAGGGCCGATTAGTGCCGTTACTTGTTTTGCTGGAATTGGTAAGTTGATGTTTTTAAGTGCTTGGTTTTGTCCGTAAAAAAGATCTAAATTTTCAATATTAAATTTGTTCATTGTATTTTCCTTATCAGCCGCAACTTATTGTCGTGCCACTGATTCAATTTGATAACGTTATATTTTAGTAAGATGCTTTATTAATTTTTCGAGCCAATAGCTTGGTTAGCATATTAATGACAAGAACAAGAACGATAAGTACGGTTGCAGTTCCGTAAGCTTGGTTCCACTCGTCGATAGTAAATAATTCAGTGGTTAGCTTATAAAGGTGAACGGTTAGCGTACGACCTGAATCCAGTAATGAATCGGGAATACGTGCAACCATGCCAGCCGTTAAAAATACAGGCGCAGATTCACCGATAACACGACCAATACTTAAAATAACGGAAGTTAAAATACCTGGCATTGCACTTGGTAAAATTAAGCGCCAAATCGTATAAATTTTTGATGCGCCAAGTCCGTATGAACCTTCACGAAACGTTTGAGGCACAGCCATTAACGCTTCTTCTGTTGTACGAATTATTACTGGTAGTATCAAAATACTCAGTGTCAGAGCGCCAGATAGGATAGAGAATCCAAGACCTAGAATACCAACAAAGAAAGTCATACCGAATAAACCAAAGATAATCGATGGAATACCCGCTAACGATTCAGTACAAAAGCGAATCACTTTAACCAGTTTACTGCCTACCTTTGCATATTCGGTTAGGTAAATTGCCGTCATGATCCCAAGCGGGGCAGCAACAGCAATTGAAGCAAGTACCATGTATAACGTTGAAACTATCATAGGGAAGATACCGTGTTCTTCACCTGTTCGAGTGTAGTTATCTGTAATGAATGACCAGCTTACGTGTTGCATGCCATTCGAAAGGATGTACCAGATGATCCAAAATAGGAAGCCGACAGTAATCGCAGCAGATAACCAAATGAAGCCTGAAGCAATCTGGTCTTTAATTTGACGCTGTTTTTTTAATTTATTCATGATCTTATTTCGCCGTTTCACGGTTTAAGTAAAGAAGAATGCCATTAAGAGACATGATAAATACAAGCAATACTACGCCGGTCGCGTACAGAGCGTTGGCGTGAATGCCACTTGCGTATGACATTTCAATTGCGATGTTTGCGGTTAATGTTCGTGCTGAATCTAAAATTCCTTCAGGCATGGCTGGGGCGTTACCCATTACCATGATGATTGCCATGGTTTCGCCTAACGCACGAGCGATACCAAGAATAACGCCAGTCATGATACCTGAACGAGCAGCAGGAAGCAGAATTCGGAAAATAGTGAATATTTTAGAAGCGCCAAGTGCCAGTGAACCTTCTCGGTATGTTGACGGTACAGCACGAATAGACGTTTCTGATACGGTGATTACCGTTGGAAGGATCATTACACCAAGAACGATAATACCAGCAAGAATGGTATTACCTGCAGGAACTTGGAATATGTCTTGAATTAATGGAACGATGATAACTAAGCCAAAGAAGCCGTATACAACCGATGGGATGCCAGCTAATAGTTCAACGGCAGGTCGAATAATATCAGCGACTTGTTTCGGAGCTATTTCTGCAATAAAAATAGCCGTTAAAATCCCAACAGGAACACCAACTAATACCGCACCAAAAGTCGATACAATTGACGCGACGATCATGGTGAATACACCATATAATGCTGGCGGCAGCCAATCTTGGCCCAATACAATTCCGCTTACGCCAGCTTGTTGAAATGCAGGGATACTTTCTTTAATGATGAAGTAAGCGATAGTCGCTAGTGAAACAATACCAATAACAGCACAACTTAAAAATAAACCGTGAAAAATACGTTCTCTCCAATCCACGCGCTTTTTTTCTCGTAGTGGATTGTTAGATGGTTTTACTTGATTTTCTGTGCTTTGATTATTCATTGCGATGGTCATAATAAATACTCACATGTCGAAAAATTCGAAATGGAAAAATGCCCAACCTTCGCAGGTCAGGCAATAGGGTAGAAATTAGTTAACTGAGATGTAGCCTTTCTTTTCAACAAGGTTTTGAGCGGTTTCAGCTGTCATCCAATCAAGGAATTTTTGAGCTTCAGCTGATGGTTTGCCTTCTTTGTATAGAACAAGGAATGGACGAGATACTTTGTAAGTGCCGTTTTTGATGTCAGCAACACTTGGTTCTACGTTATCAATTGCTAGTGCGTGTACAGAGCTATCAACAGTACCTAAAGAGATGTAACCAATTGCGTATGGGTTACTTGCTACCATTGTTTTTAGAGCACCGTTGCCGTTAGCAACTTGAGCTCGTTGTGAAATCGCTGATACTTTCATGCCTGATACTTTTTTCTTCAGGCTCATGATGTCTTCAAATGCGCCACGAGTACCAGATGCCGTATCACGAGTAATTACAACAACAGGCTTGTCTGCGCCACCCACTTCTTTCCAGTTTTTAACTTCACCTTTATAGATAGCCGTTACTTGCTCTGATGTTAAACCTTTAAGCTTGTTATTTGGGTTTACAACAACAGCGATGCCGTCGTGAGCAACAATAAGCTCTTTAAGCGCAGGATCTTTCTCATCTGATTTTAAGTTACGAGAAGACATGCCTAAATCAGCAGAACCATTTTTTGCCGCTTTAACACCAGCAGAAGAGCCCGGGCCTTGAACTTCGATAAATACGTTTGAATGGTCTTTCATGTATGTTTCAGAAAACACTTCCATAAGTGGAGTTACACTGCTTGAACCAACAGCAGAAATGGTTTCCTTTGCTAAAGTTGGTGCTGCTACTACTGAACTAATAATTGCTAGTGCGCCGATTACTGACTTTTTCATTTTCATTTCCTTTGTCTGGCATTCATGCCGTAATTAAGTTGACGAGGTCACTTTAGGAAAGTTATGTGACAGTTATATTTCACTTTTCTTAAATGTGTATTACATGGGGAGAAATTTGAGGACTGATTTTTAGAATTAAGAGGATGATATTTTATTTTTGTAATTGTTTTTATTGAATAATTTCTATTTTTTTACATACAAAAAAGGCGATAAACCTTATGGGTTTATCGCCTAAAAATAAATAATTAAACGTGTTTTTAGTGGCTACAAACAGAGCAATTAGGCATTTTAGCCAACTTCATTTCTCGCCAATTCATCGATAGGGCATCAAGAATAAGAAGTTTGCTGATTAAAGGTTGACCATAGTTAGTTAATACTTTTATTGCTTCTAATGCTTGGACGGAACCAATAATGCCGACAACAGGAGACATCACTCCAGCTTCGACACAGGTCAATGCTTGTTGACCAAATAAACTGCTCAAGCATTGGTAGCAAGGTTCATCATCTTGATACGTATATACACTTACTTGGCCTTCCATACGAATAGCTGCACCAGAAACTAATGGCGTCTTAGACTCGTGACATAAGCGGTTTAATTGGTTACGTGTATCAACATTATCAGTACCATCAAGTACTAGATCATGAGATGCAATTAATGAGCGTAACTCATCATCAGATAAACGCTTATCTACGGTATTGATGTGGCAATTAGGGTTAATTCTATTTAACGCCATTTTAGCTGACACGACTTTCTTTACACCGATACTTTCATTGCAGTGCAATACTTGACGCTGTAGGTTTGAAAGTTCAACCGTGTCATCATCAACAAGTGTTAGAGTACCAACACCCGCTGCTGCTAAATATTGACTTGAAGCGCAACCTAGTCCACCTGCACCAATGATCAGTATGGAGCTTGCTTTTAATGCTTCTTGGCCATCAAAATCAAAATTACGTAAGATGATCTGACGGTTATAGCGAAGCATTTCATTATCAGTTAATTCACTCATGAATAAGCTCTTAGTATAGTGATGCGTTGAACAGTTCGATGTTAACTGTTTCACCAGATTCAACGCGGCCACGCTCACGCTCTAATACAACAAAACAATTGGCAATACTCATTGAACTGAAGGCTCCAGAACCTTGATTACCGGTCGTCGATACCTCAAATTGGCCTTGTGCATTAATAGAATAAATGCCACGTTGGTAGTCAGTACGGCCAGGGTGTTTTTTAAATGTAGATGTTGCTTTTGCAGGAATTGATTTTGGCGCTTCCCACTTTGTATGGCCCGCAAGCTTTGCAAGCATTGGTTGTACAAGCACATACATGGTTAACATTGCCGATACTGGGTTTCCAGGTAAACCGCAGAAGTAAGAGTTTGGTAATTGACCAAAAGCAAAAGGTTTGCCCGGTTTAATGGCTAATTTCCAAAAGCCGATTTGACCTAATTCATCTAGAATGTCTTTAGTATAATCCGCCTCGCCAACACTTACACCGCCAGAAGTAATTACCACATCGGCTTCTTTATCTGCTTTTAAGAACACTTCTTTTAGTGTTTCAGGGCAGTCAGGGATAATACCAAGATCGATCGCTTCGCAACCAAAACGTTCAATTAATACTTTAATACCGTAGCGATTACTGTCGTAGATTTGACCATCTTCTAATGGTTGACCAAGGGGCTTAAGTTCATCACCAGTAGAAAAGAAAGCGACTTTTGGCTTATTTACTACCGGAATATCATTAATACCTAATGATGCAATTAACGGGATATCACGTGGTGTTAAACGGTGACCTTTAGCTAGCACAGTTTGGCCTTGAGAAACATCGTCGCCAATCGGACGGATGTTTGCTTGCGGTTTTACATCAGCAAGGTTTAATTCGAAGGTAATACCTGTATCTGTTTCAGTGGTTAGCTCTTGCATAATAACCGCATCGCAACCCTCAGGGATTTTAGCGCCAGTCATAATACGA
Source organism: Aliivibrio fischeri (assembly GCF_009727955.1). GTDB lineage: Bacteria > Pseudomonadota > Gammaproteobacteria > Enterobacterales > Vibrionaceae > Aliivibrio > Aliivibrio fischeri_A. Next base: position 36,466 of record NZ_WOBR01000005.1, read on the forward strand.
ACAGTGGTTTGTGGCTGCCATTCACCTTCAAAAGGAATGCCTGCAAAAGATTTACCAGCAACGGGTAATGTTAAAGATTGTTCTAAATCAGCAATTCGTACGGCATAACCGTCCATTGCCGAATTAGCAAATGGAGGAACATTAATAGGAGAACGAATATCTTCAGCTAACACGAAGCCAATGGCATCAGCAAGGGCTAAAGAATGGGTCTTTGATACCGGAGAAACTTGAGATAATAAGGTTTCTAAAGCGGTTTCTACTGGAATTAAACCTTGAGTTGCGCAGCAATCCATTAGGGTACTCTCTACATTAATCGTAATAATGACTGAACATTACCATATTTTGCCCTTTAACATCTAATAGACCTAATAAAATCAGGGTGTATTTATTTGATAGAGGAGGTATCCTTAGCGAAGTTCAATTGATTATGGAATTTTGGAGTATACGATGTCATCGCTTAGTGAATCAGCCATATTAGTGCGTGATGCCCTTGTTGCACGTGGTCTTGAGACGCCAATGAAAGAAAACGGTGTTAGTCGAGAAGAGAAAAAAGAGCGCATTGAAGAGCATATGCGCGAGATCCTAACACTATTAAGTCTTGATCTTAGTGATGATAGTTTAGAAGAAACGCCGCACCGTATTGCTAAAATGTATGTGGATGAGATTTTCTCTGGGCTAGATTATGCGAATTTCCCTAAAATTACAGTGATTGAAAATAAGATGAACTGTGATGAAATGGTGCGTGTGAATGATATTACGCTAACCAGTACTTGTGAGCATCACTTAGTTACGATTGATGGTAAAGCGACGGTTGCTTATATTCCTCGTGGAAAGATCATCGGATTATCTAAAATTAACCGCATTGTTCGATTCTTCGCTCAACGTCCACAAGTACAAGAACGCATGACTCAGCAAATACTTGTGGCTTTACAAAGCTTATTAGGTAGTGACGATGTAGCGATTACCATGGAAGCGACGCACTATTGCGTTAAATCTCGTGGTGTAATGGATGCAACAAGCAGTACAACAACGACTGCACTTGGTGGGATCTTTAAGAGAAACCCAGCGACAAGACATGAGTTTTTAAGCGGAATTCGCTAAGTAAAGCCATCTTATTAAATACCACAATAAAATAAGCACTAAAAAGCCAGTGACCTTTGTAAAGAAGTCACTGGCTTTTTTTATGTGCTTTTAGAGTAACGGGCTGAACATGGAGAAGAATCGCTCGGTAAAGCGATTTCCCCAGCTTCTGTGACGCCATGTATCAAAACAGACTTGAGTTGATTGTTCTAGGTAGCCATCTAAAACCCATGATAATTGTTTTGTAAATTCAGGATCATCGACGATCAAACTTACTTCAAAGTTGAGCCAGAAGCTACGCATATCTAGGTTTACGGTTCCAATAATGCAATGGCTTTCATCAATCACGACTGATTTTGTATGTAATAAGCCACCATTAAATTCATGTATTTGAACTCCGGCTTTTAAGAGGGTTTCAAAAAAAGATTTTGATGCCCAGTTCACCATTAATGAGTCATTTTTCTTAGGCAATATTAGTTTTACTTCAACACCGCGGTGTGCAGTGGTTCTTAAGGTGTGCAATAAAATTTCACTTGGCACAAAATAAGGTGTGGTGATGGTGATGGATTTTCTTGCTTGGCAAATGGCAGTAATAAGTACTTGCTGAATAATGTCATCTGGCATACCAGGACCAGAAGGGACTACTTGGGTCGTGTGATTAAATGGGTCAATAGACGCAGGGCATTCTGGCAAATGAGGCAGCTCGCGAATACCCGTTTCAACTTCCCAATCCCACGCATGAATTGTATTTAAAATAGCGACATTAGGCCCTGTAAGGCGAACCATTACGTCAATCCATTGGCCAACACCAGAGTTTTGTTTGAAGTATTGCGGATCAACTAGGTTCATTGAGCCGGTATAAGCGATACGGTTATCAATCACAACAATTTTTCGATGTAAGCGTAAATCTAAGCGTCGAAAGAACATACGAAATGGACTTACGCTTAGTGCTTCTACAATGTTGACACCGGATTGTTTGAGTAATTTAGGCCAGTGGCTTTTAAAGAAATCCATACTACCAGCAGAATCAAGAAGGACATTTACAGTTACGCCTCGTTTTGCAGCCCCAATTAACGCACTGGCAACGCTGTCTGCCAATCCACCGTGATGCCAAATATAAAACTCCATATTTATTTCATGTTCGGCTTTTTCTATATCAGAAATAATCGCATTAAGGATTTCTGAAGGCGTATTTAATAACGAGAGTGTATCGCCACTTAATGCCGGAATACCGAGACGGTTAGAGCATAAATTATGAATTGCTGAGATACGATGAGAAATCGAGTGTGGTTGATGATATTGGCAATGATGAATTTGTGCGAACCATTGTTCATAAGGCGTAAACATAGCGCGTGCACGTTCACCACGAGTTCGACCTAAGTTAAGCTCACCAATTAAAAAATAAGCCATGACCCCAATAACAGGAAGAATGTAAATAATCATAAGCCAAGCTAATGATACGCCTACGGGTCTTGGTTTGAAAACAACACGAATTGTTACGCCGGCTACAAGAAGCCAATATAAAACGAAGCTAACAATTGTAAGTGCTTGATAAAATTTATCCATTAGCGCTCTATCAGTGAAAAAAGTAAGAGGATCTCTATTAAATCAGGAGTGATAAGAAAAGAGTAGATAGGAATGCAAAAATTTACAAAATAAAAATTATTGATGAAATTGTAAACATATAAGGCACAAAAAGGTGTCATATGTTAAAAAAATGCAACTGTGGGGTTCCAATTTTATTCTTAAACTGTTTTACTTGCAATTGATGGTACGCCATTCCAAATTTTTAGAATGTACAAAAATATGTACACAACTTTTTTGGCGTAAATTTATTAACACAGCATGGATAGTTTGGAGATAGACGTGGGTATGAGCGCTTCTACAAAGCCCCGCGACAATTGGGGTTCAAAATTAGGGTTTGTCATGGCAGCAGCAGGATCAGCTGTTGGTTTGGGTAATATTTGGAAATTTCCATATACAGCAGGAGATAATGGTGGTGGTGCATTTGTTGCTATCTATCTGTTCTTCGTCATTTTTATTGGTTTTAGTGTGATGCTGACTGAGTTTGCTATTGGTCGTCGAACACAAAAATCAGCAGTAGGTGCTTTTAAATCTACAGATCGCCGTTGGACCTTCGCTGGTGTTATCGGTGTAACAAGTGGTCTATTGATCATGGGGTTCTACCCTGTAGTCGGTGGGTGGGCGATTGCTTACATCGCTAAAGTTGGTACAGGTTTATTAAGTGCTCCAGAAGCGATTGGCGATAGTTTTGGTGGATTTATTTCTGATCCAATTCAACCATTAATGTGGATGGCTTTTTATCTGTTTTTAAATATCGTCATTGTAATGAAAGGTATTTCTGGCGGTATCGAGAAAGCAGGTAAAATATTAATGCCACTGCTTTTCATTATCCTGATTATTGTTTCAGTAAAAGGGTTAATGCTTCCAGGTTCAATGGCGGGCCTTGAGTTTTTATTTAGTCCTGACTTTTCAAAAATTGATAGTAACGTTATTTTGGCTGCTTTAGGCCAAGCCTTTTTCTCATTATCTTTGGGTATGGGTTGTATGATGACGTACGGTTCTTATTTGAAGAAAAAAGAAAATCTAGTACAAACAACAGCAATGGTTACTGCAATGGATACTGGCGTCGCAATCCTTGCAGGTGTAGCAATGTTCCCAGCAATGTTTGCATTTGGTATGGCTCCAACAGCAGGGCCGGGTCTTGTATTTGTTGTGGTACCTCAGCTATTTGCTGAAATGGGTGGAATTATCGGTCTTCTTTTAGCTCTTATGTTCTTTATTGGTTTAAGTGTTGCTGCACTGACATCTTCTGTTTCTTTATTAGAAGTTGTTGTGTCTTACTTAATTGATGAAAAAGGGTTATCACGTGTTAAAGCGGTGATTACAGCAAGTTCGGTAATGGCTGTTCTATGTATTTTTGCTTCTCTATCTTTAGGTGGCGTAGGACCAACATTATTTGATACTGGTGCTTTTGATATTTTTGACTTGTTAACAGATAAGATCTTCTTAGCGGTCGGCGGTATGTTGGTATGTATCTTCGCAGGTTGGAGATTGAAACGTGAAGATCTAGAAGATGAGATCACAAACGGTGGTGAAGTTAAGTTCCCATTGTTTGGTCTATGGTATGTTTTAGTTAAGTTTATCATCCCTGTAGCAATCGCAATTGTTGCCTTTATGGGGATTTCATCAGGATTTGATAGCGGCAAGGGAGCTATTATGTTGCTTGGTGTAGGTATTATTGCAGGTGCTGCGTTAATATCGAAAAAATTCTAATTTAAGAAATTAGTACTTAAAATAAAAACGAGAGCAAAAGGCTCTCGTTTTTTAATTATTACTCCACATCACCATCAATATAGAACCATTTTCCATCTTCTTTGACAAAGCGAGAGCATTCTTTTAATTGATGCAGTTGGCCACCTTCTGAATAGGTCGCTTTAAATGTCACAAAACCCTCATTAGCATTTTCTTTTGATAATGAAGAAGCGATAACTTTAAGTTTACGCCAATCTAACTCTACAGAGTCAATAATACCTTCTCTAAACTCTTCCGCATTACAAGAAGGGTGGTAGGTATCAATAATATATTGCACTAATTCTTTCACATGAGCACTGTAACGAGAACGCATTAACAGTTCAGGAGTTATCGCTAATGAATGATTGTTATGAATAGGCTCACAACAAACAGAATAATTTTTTTTTGTACCGCAAGGGCAATGATTTGATTTTGACATATTCAGACGCCTCTATTTTGCTATCTCATCTACCCATTTGGCAGATTCTTTATAACAAGCGGTAAATTCTTTTTCTGTAATATTTAGAGATCGACAACATTCGGCAACGACGCTCCAATCTGCTTTTTCATAGCTCTCGATGGCTAATATCAGCTTTCCTAATAATCCTTTACGTTCAGTGAGCGCTTGTTTTATTTCAATAGAAATAGGTAAATGCTGAATCAGTGTTTCAAGCGGTTGATCTAGTAAAGGCTCAAGTAAAGAAAACAGTCCAACTAAAAAAGCTTGGCTAGGTTCTAATTCAATATCAGTTTTAGTTACGATTAACTCACACAATCTAGCACGGTGGATTGATAACGTGTATAGAGATTGTGGTTTGTGCTGAGTTGCATGAGCAACTGCTACTAATGATACAAATTGACGAAGTTTAGTTTCACCCAAATAGACTAATGCTTGCTTAAAAGAGGTGATTGGCTTGTCAATAATAGAAGATGAATTAACAAATCGCAGCAGTTTATAAGAAAGTGAAACATCTTGAGTGATGTATTTTTCTACGGTATTGAAATCGACACTAGGTGCAGAGATTTCTTGGTATAACTGAATAATCGCAAGTTGATTTGGTTGAATTGCTCGTTGCTGAAGCATTTCAGGTTTACTGAAAAAATAGCCTTGGAAATAAGTAAAGCCAGCTTCTTTTGCCTGCTCAAATTCTTCGTAAGTTTCTACTTTCTCAGCTAAAAACTTAATATTGTATTTCTCACAATGACGAATGAATAGCTTTGCTTTTAGAATTGGCATTGTACGCATATCAAACTTGATGATATCAATGTACGGTAGAAAAGGGGTCCAATCTGGGTTTGGCTCAAAATCATCAAGAGCAAGTTTGTAACCTAGCTTCGCAAGACGTTTAATTGCTAGTAATAATTCAGGACTTGGAATGCAGTCTTCTAGTATTTCAACTACTAAATTATCTGGATTAAAAAGCGTAGGAACTAGATTTAATAAGCTTTGTTGAGGGAAATTAACAAAGCCTAATTTATCATTTGTTGCATTGCAGTATGAGCTTAAAAAATGATCGGATAAAAGTCGGCTCGTTGCTTCTTCTGCTTCAACAAGTGGAAAAGTGTTTTTTGGACCGTCTCGAAATAATAATTCGTAACCAATCGTATTTTTACTTAGGTCTAAGATTGGTTGACGAGCAACATATGTGTACATAACAACTTTTCTCTACAGCGTGTTGAATCGGAACTGCGCTCATAATAAACGCTTTACAGTAAAAAAACTATGTTTCTTGTTTGAGACATTTAAAGGCAAACGATTAAAAATAATTATTTAAACTCTTTTTTGTGAAGTGAGTAGATTTTATCTGAATACTCAAGAATTGAACCTTGGCTATACCAGTCACCTAATACAATGCGAGTCATCTCTTTATTATTGCTCATAAAGGTATGTGTATCTGGCCTGTGAGTATGTCCATGAATAAGACGTTGAACACCTTCTTCTTGCATTACACGTTCAACTTCACTTTGAGTAACATCCATGATGCACAGAGTTTTAGTTTGTTTTTTCTCTTTAATCTTATCCTGAACGTTTTTTACTATACGCTGGCGAATGAAAAGTGGAATTCGGTTGAAGACCCATTGAAGCCATGGCTTGTGCACTTTAGCTCTAAATTCTTGGTATTTTATATCATCAATGCACAAGGTATCACCGTGCATAATAAGAACTTTTTCACCATCAAGTTCGATAACCGTGTGATCGTCTAAAAGTTCAACTCCTGTTTCTTTACAAAAGCGTTTATTAAGCAGGAAATCTCTATTACCTTGAATAAAGTAACATTCGACTCCTTTTTCCGTTAATGCCTTAAACTCATTTTTGATTGAAACATTAAATGGAGAATTATCATCATCACCAATCCAAAACTCAAATAAATCACCTAATACATAGAGTTTTTCAGCATGAATGGCTTCATTCTGCATAAAATCAATAAAACAGTCTGTGATGTCAGGGCGAAGAGGGGATAAGTGAAGATCAGAAATAAATAAGATAGTCATAAATTCTTTATTGGTAATGAGAAAATGCCAGCTTTGAATAAAGCTGGCAAAAAACAGAATTATTCTGTGATTGTTGTGCCTGTGATGAATACTTCTTCAACAGGAACATCTTGGTGTACGTAACCGTAGTTACCCGTAGCAACACCTTTGATTTTGTTTACTACGTCCATGCCTTCAACAACTTCAGCAAATACACAGTAACCCCAACCATCTAGAGATTCAGATTTGAAATCTAGGAATTTGTTGTCGTTAACGTTGATGAAGAATTGAGAACTTGCAGAATGCGGTTCCATAGTACGAGCCATTGCTAATGTACCTACTTTGTTACTTAGGCCATTGTTTGCTTCGTTTTTGATAGTTGCACGGCCAGTTTTTTCTTCAAGACCTGAAGTCATGCCGCCACCTTGAACCATAAAACCATCAATTACACGGTGGAAAAGAGTGTTGTCGTAGAAACCATCTTTACAGTATTGTAGGAAGTTAGCACAAGTTGCTGGTGCTTTGTCTTCATGAAGTTTAACTGTGATGTCACCAAATGATGTATGTAGGATGATCATGGAATTACCTTTGTAATTGTATTTAAATAGAATTTGATTTTACCTAAGATTAATCAGAATCTACAGGGAATTTTCTTGCTATCAGCACTTAATATAGGTCTAATAGCTTATATATATCCTTTAAACAAATAATGAGTAAAAAAAGAGCATGTTGAAAATATATAACTCACTTACACGTCAAAAAGAAGAATTTAAACCAATTACCGAAGGTAAAGTCGGTATGTATGTGTGTGGGGTTACCATTTACGATTTGTGTCATATCGGCCACGGTCGTACATTTGTCTCTTTTGATGTGATTTCTCGTTATTTACGTTTTCTTGGTTACGATTTAACTTTTGTTCGTAACATCACCGATATTGATGACAAAATCATTAAACGTGCCGCTGAAAATGGTGAAACATGTGATGCATTAACTGAGCGTTTGATTGCTGACATGCACGCAGATTTTGATGCGTTAAACATGAAGCGCCCAGATGTGGAACCTCGTGCAACAGAGTACATTAAAGAAATCATTGCATTAGTTGAGCGATTAATTGAGCGTGGCTTTGCTTATGTTGCATCGAATGGCGATGTAATGTTCGAAGTGAAAAAATACGATGAATATGGTCGTCTTTCTCGTCAAGATCTTGAACAACTTCAAGCGGGCTCTCGTGTTACATTAGAAGAAGCAAGCGTAAAACGTAGCGGTATGGATTTTGTTTTATGGAAAATGTCAAAACCAGGTGAACCAACATGGGAATCTCCATGGGGCCCAGGCCGTCCAGGTTGGCATATTGAATGCTCTGCGATGAACTCATCTATTTTAGGTGATCATTTTGATATTCATGGTGGTGGTTCTGATTTAATGTTCCCACACCACGAAAATGAAATTGCACAATCTTGCTGTGCGCATGATACGCAATATGTAAATACATGGATGCATAGCGGAATGGTAATGGTTGATCGTGAGAAAATGTCTAAATCATTAGGTAATTTCTTTACCATTCGCGACGTTCTTGCTCATTACGATTCAGAAACGGTTCGTTATTTCTTAATGTCGGGTCACTATCGTAGTCAATTAAACTACAGTGAAGAGAATCTAAATCAAGCTCGTGCATCATTAGAGCGTTTATACACATCGCTACGTGGTCTTGATCTATCAGTGACTCCTGCTGGTGGTGAAGAGTTTGTTGGTCGCTTCTCTACAGCGATGAATGATGACTTTAATACACCAGAAGCGTATTCAGTATTATTTGAAATGGCTCGCGAAGTGAACCGTCTTAAAACTGAAAATATAGACACTGCATCTAAATTAGGTGCATTAATGCGTGAACTAGCTGATGTATTAGGTTTATTATCACAAGAGCCTGAAGCATTCTTGCAAGGTGGAAGCGGCAATGATGATGTTGCGGAAATCGAAGCATTAATTAAAGCGCGTAATGATGCTCGTGCAGCAAAAGATTGGGCAGCAGCAGATGCTGCTCGAGATGCGATTGCTGCATTAAATATTGTATTAGAAGATGGCCCTGAAGGAACAACGTGGCGCCGTAAGTAATACAAACAGTTTTATATAAAGGGCTGGTATTTCCAGCCTTTTTTATTACCAAATTTTTAAACTTTAATAGAGGACACATTTGTGGCACAAATGTATTTTTATTACTCTGCAATGAATGCGGGGAAATCAACAACACTTCTTCAATCATCATTTAACTATCAAGAGCGCGGTATGAATCCTGCTATTTTCACAGCAGCGATTGATGACCGTTATGGTGTTGGTAAAGTTAGTTCTCGAATTGGTTTACACGCAGAAGCGCATTTATTTAATAAAGAAACTAATGTGTTCGATGCAATTAAAGATCTGCATGAAGCAGAAAAACTTCACTGTGTTTTAATTGATGAATGTCAGTTTTTAACGAAAGAACAAGTATATCAGCTCACTGAAGTTGTTGATAAATTAAATATTCCAGCGCTTTGTTACGGATTGCGAACTGACTTTTTAGGTGAGTTATTTGAAGGCAGTAAGTATTTACTTTCTTGGGCTGATAAACTGGTTGAATTGAAAACTATTTGTCACTGTGGCCGCAAAGCAAACATGGTGATTCGTACGGATGAACATGGTGTAGCAATTGCTGATGGCGATCAAGTGGCTATCGGTGGTAATGAGCTGTATGTTTCTGTTTGTCGACGTCATTACAAAGAAGCGTTAGGTAAATAGAGTTTATTTAATTAGCTTGTACGGTTTGAAATGAAAGGCCAAGTTCAACTAAATGAACTTGGCCTTTTTATTTTAAATGAAAAGGATTAGTTACAAGTAGAAATACCTACTTCTTTCCATACTCCCCATTCGCCAGATTTTGATGGTTCATCACCTTTTGTCCACCATTTCGCTTCCCATACCTTACCTGCTTGAGAAACTTGGTCACCACCAGTATAGACTGTTGAAGCATCCCATGCGTTATCACAAGTTACTGGTGGTTCACCAGCATCTTTAAGGACAGTAACAGTAACATTTGCAGTGTCTGATGCTTGACCATCGTTTGCTGTTACAGAGAAAGTAAAAGGCGTATCAACGGTGTAAGACCCTGCTGTAAAGGTTACTTTTGAGCCAACAACAGTAGCATCAACACCTGTAGGGATTACCCATGAGTAGGTTAATGGATCATTGTCTGCATCAGTAGATGTTGATGCATCAAGTGTAACAACATCACCTTTGTTTACTGATGTTGGAGCAACAATAACAGCTACTGGTGGAGTATTTACTGGTTCTGTTCCTTCAACGGTTACTGATACAGCGACTGAATCAGATGCAGTAGCACCTTTATCGTCTGTTACTGTTAGTGTGAATTGAAGTGTTTCAGATTGAGTAAAAGTATCTGTAGCAAAGCTTGGGTTAACAGAGTCTGCGCCACCTAATGTTACATTTGGCCCAGAAACTTGTGTCCATGCATAAGAAACAATAGAACCGTCGCTGTCTGATGATAATGAACCATCAAGTTGTACAGAAGCAGGAGCTATAACTGAAACATCTACCCCTGCATTCGCTACAGGTTTTTTGTTTGCAGGAGGTGTAACCGTACCGTCGCCAGCAAGACCTTCTTGCATTGCATTTAGAATGTCACCATTATCGGCATCGATTTCCCATGCAAATAGACCACCTAAGCCCAATGAACGAACATATTCACCTTTAGCTAATACTGATTTCTTATTATCGTAAGTAACAAGATCACCATTGCTTGGATCATAAGCGTAAGCCGCTTGAGCTATTTCATCATAACCAACTTCAACACCTGCTTTATTCACGTAGCGAGTTACTACATCTTTATAATCGATAACGCCAGCTTCCCATGAACCTGCTACTTTACCATTACCAACACCTGTCATAGGGTTTGTTGGATCTGTCATACTTTCACGTGTAACGCCAGTCCAACCTCGAGCATACATAGCGGCGCCAACAACGAGTTTCTTAGCGTCAACACCTTGAGCTAATAACAGGTCAATCGCGTTAGTTATTGTGTATGCTGGTCCTTTTCTTGGTTCGCCTTTATCATCAAGCCCTGTACCATCACATTCGCCTTGAGACATATGTGAGCCACAATTTAGTGCAGTTTGGTGACCTACAACGTTATTCCAACCGCCGTAGAAGTCGTATGTCATTGCAAAGATATAGTCCATGTATTGTGATGCAGCAGCGTAGTCAACATCTTCAATTTTGTCATAACCAGCACCAATTGCTGATGTTAACTCATAGGTTTTTCCTGTTTCAGCACTTAATTCATCAAGCATTGCTCTTAGCTCTTGCATTAATGCAACATAAGCAGGGCCGTCATTCACCGGATCACCACCGGTTGCACTTGCACCATCACCACCAGGGAATTCCCAATCAATGTCTACACCATCATAAAACTTCCATGTTTTAAGAAATTTTTTAACTGAAGCAACGAAAATGTCTCGTTTTGATTTATCAACAAAATTGTAGAAAGGGTCAGATAATGTCCAGCCACCAATTGATGGAACAATTTTTAGGTCTGGATAACGTTGCTTAAGTGCCATCATTTGGCCGTAAGTCCCTTTATAAGGAGTACTATGAACGTGACCAGATTGAGGTTGTGGCATTTGAATTGCTGCCCATGGATCATGAATAACAACTTCATAATCAGGAGTGCCAGCACAAGCACGGTTAAGAGCTGCTAGGCTGTTTCCATTTTCAATCTCACCTAATGATGGGTTAGGGCCACAGATTGGAATGAAACCATAAAGAATGTGAGTAAGGTTTTGTGCTGGAATTTGGTCAACAGCAAATTTGCGACCATAAACACCCCATTCAACAAAATAGGCACCTGAAACCATACCTGCAGGTGTAGTGTAATTACCATTTGCAGGGTCAATATTCATTGGTAAAGGATCTAAGTGACTACCATCCGTATCTGCTACAACAATTGATTTTGGATCACTTGTACTACATTCTTCTGCTGCACCAGAACCATTACAAAGTTGCACTGTCATTTCATACTGACCACCTTGACGAACTTGTAGAGTTGTTGATGCTTTTTGTGAAGCTGCTGGAGAAACCGCTTCTTCATGCACAACAACACCATTTAATAGCACACGCCATTTTTCAGCAGGCTCACCAGACCAGCGATCCCATGTAACAGGAACTTCAGCAAAATCTTTTACGGTTACCAGACTTTTGTATGAGGTGGCTGCTTGGTCGATCTCAATAATTGAAAAGTCGGTTTCCATCCAAGAGATGATCGCTTGCCCCGGAGGTGCGGCAAAAGTAGGAGCAGAAAGAGCAAGAGTAACTGCAGCAGAGCACAGTCCAAGTTTCTTTTTAAACATAAATAACATCCTTGATAAATTAATCCAAATTGGATTACTGCTGAAATAACAGCATCCATATTATCTTTGTTTATAATTTATAAATTGCCAGAAGAAGTGTTTAGTTTGGCATCAACCTTAGGTATTCACATGTTTTAAATGCAATTACAAAAAAAGAATGTTTTATAGCCCTAAAGAATGTCATTTTTTTATTGCTTTATAAAAATAGATGTTTATTTGCGCTTTGAATTTAGTGTTTAAGGTTTTTTTGTTTAAAATGTCATCGATATTATATTTTTTTGTTATGGAATTGTTGGTTTAATATTTGGTTTATTGATGAGAAACTAGACAAAATAGTAGGGGATTCTACCTTTATTAAGCTTTCTATTCGTTCAATCCACAAAGGATAAATAATCTGGTTAATTATTCGGTTATTTGTGATGATTTTAAAAATTATCGGGTGTTTTGTGACAAAAATGTGGCAAATTACTTCAATGATTGATAATGTTGCCCACAATTCTTCGAAGGATTTAATCTTTTTTAGGCGTATTTAACGTTTTTTAGATTTAAATGATTGGCGAGTCGTTTTGCCCGAAGGATGTCATGGATGCAAATTGAATGTATTGGAGTTAATGCATGTATAAGAATAAAATTACACAAGCGATTTTGCTTGGTGGCCTGTCACTAGCACTTGCTGGCTGTGGAGATAAAACCGCAGAGCAACCTGTCAAACAAACGAAACCTGCTGAAAAACCTGAATCAACTGAAGTCGTATATGCCGATGTACAAGAGTTGGTTCGTGGTAATGGTACTGAGGTTGCGACTTTAGATCCTCATAAATCTCAAGGTGTTCCTGAATCTCACGTTATCCGCGATCTATTAGAAGGTCTTGTAAACCAAGATGCTGACGGTAATACGATCCCAGGTGTTGCTGAAAGTTGGGAAACAACAGATAACAAAAAATTTGTATTCCATTTACGTAAAGATGCTAAATGGTCAAATGGTGATCCTGTAACTGCTGATGATTTTGTATACAGTTTCCAAAGAGCAGTCGATCCAATGACAGCATCACCATACTCTTGGTATATGGAATATACTAAGATGGCAAATGCAAAAGACATTGTTGCAGGTAAAAAAGATAAGAGTGAACTTGGTGTTAAAGCGATTGATGCACATACTCTAGAAGTTCAACTTGATACTGCTGTTCCTTATTTTGTAAAAATGATGGGTCACACGACAGTGAAGCCTGTTCATAAAGCAACAATTGAAAAATTTGGAGATCAATGGACTAAACCTGGCAACTTTGTAGGTAATGGTGCATTCGTTGTTAATAACTGGGTTGTAAATGAACGTTTAGAGCTTGTTCGTAATGAGCATTACTGGGACAACAAAGATACTAAATTAACTAAGGTTACGTTCTTACCTATCGAAAATCAGGTTTCAGAAATGAACCGCTTCTTATCTGGAGAGTTAGACTTTACTAATGAACTTCCAGTTGAGCACTTTAAACGTCTACAAAAAGAAGAGCCTGATTCAGTTTCTGTTGTAGGTAGCTTATGTACTTATTATTACTCGTTTAATACTAAGAAAAAGCCGTTTGATGATGTTCGTGTGCGTAAAGCGATCTCTTACGCTATTGATCGTTCTATTGTTTCAGATGTAATTCTAGGCCAAGGCCAAAAACCAGCTTATTTCTTAACACCTGAAATTACTGCTGGCTTCAATCCTGAACTTCCTGCTTATGGCAAAATGACTCAAGATGAGCGTAATGCAGAAGCAAAACGTTTATTAACAGAAGCGGGCTTTGGTCCTGAGAATCCACTTAAATTTACACTGCTATACAACACGTCTGAAAACCATAAGAAGATCGCTGTTGCAGCGGGTTCAATGTGGAAAAAGACACTGGGTCTAGAAGTTGTTTTAGAAAACCAAGAGTGGAAAACATACCTAGATTCTAAAGATCAAGGTCAGTTTGAAGTCGCTCGTGCGGGTTGGTGTGGCGATTATAATGAAGCGTCAGCTTTCCTAACATTAATGGTAAGTAAGAACACGACTGGTGGTCAACACTATGGTAGTGCAGAGTATGATGCATTAATTGAAAAAGCATTAGCATCAACTTCTGAAGAAGAGCGTAATGCTATCTATTTAGAAGCTGAGAAACTTCTAGCTAAAGATATGCCAATTGCTCCAATCTATCAATATGTTAAATCACGTTTACTATCCCCACAAGTAGGTGGCTTCCCAACGGGCAATGCGGAAGAAAAAATCTACTCGAAAGACCTATATATCAAAGCTAAGTAATTATTAGCAAAATAAAACTATAAAAAATGTCACTACACGCAGGATAGCGTGTAGTGACTAGATCCATCTTTTAATATTTTTTGTCACAGACTGGAAGAGTGAATTATGTTTCAATTCATTATCAAACGGATACTTGAAGCAATTCCAACAATGTTGGTTTTGATCACCATTTCTTTTTTCTTAATGAGATTCGCCCCTGGCAATCCATTTTCAACAGAACGTCCACTTCCACCGGAAGTTATGGCGAATATCAATGCAAAATACGGTTTAGATAAACCGGTATTCGAACAATATACGACTTATCTTGGTAATATTTTACAAGGTGATTTCGGTCCTTCATTTAAATATCAAGATTATACAGTAAACGAATTGGTTGAAGCGGCATTACCAGTGTCAGCTAAAGTTGGTTTTTTTGCGTTTATTTTCACTGTGATACTTGGTGTTACTGTCGGTACCTTAGCTGCATTAAGGCAAAATACATGGCTTGATTATACGATTATGTCCACCGCCATGGTGGGGGTGGTTATGCCATCCTTTGTATTGGCTCCTGCACTTATTTATCTCTTTTCTATTGAGCTTGGCTGGTTTCCTGCTGGTGGTTGGCATGATGGTTCATTTAAATACATGTTCTTACCCATTCTAGGTATGTCATTTCTTTATGTTGCTACTTTTGCACGTATTACTCGTGGCAGCATGATTGAAACATTAAACAGTAACTTTATTCGAACCGCTCGTGCGAAGGGATTAAGTTATCGTTACATTATTATTAAACATGCACTAAAGCCTGCGATGTTGCCTGTTGTTTCTTATATGGGGCCAGCATTTGTCGGCATTATTACAGGTTCTGTTGTTATTGAAACGATTTTTGGTCTACCGGGAATTGGTAAGCTTTTTGTCAATGCAGCATTTAACCGTGATTATTCGTTAGTAATGGGGGTAACCATTTTGATTGGTTTCCTATTTATCTTATTCAACGCAATTGTTGATGTATTACTAGCAATTATCGACCCGAAAATTCGTTATTAATAGGGAATGGACGCATGTTAACGAAAAAAGAAAATTTAGAAGCGATCGAAAAATTCTCTGAGAGCTTGGAGATAGAGGGTCGCAGTTTATGGCAAGACGCTCGAATCCGATTTATGCGAAACAAAGCGGCAATGATCAGTTTGTTTATCCTTACTTTGATGACGTTGGCTGTGATTTTTCTGCCGATGTTCAGTCAATATGCTTATGATGATACAGATTGGTATGCGCTACACCAAGGCCCAAGTATGGCACACTTATTTGGAACGGATAGCTTAGGTCGTGATTTATTTGTTCGTACTTTAGTCGGTGGACGAATCTCATTGATGGTTGGTATTTTAGGAGCATTAGTTGCCGTACTTATTGGTACGCTTTATGGTGCAACATCAGGCTTTGTTGGCGGCAAAGTTGACCGAGTCATGATGCGTTTTATTGAAATTCTATACGCCGTACCTTTTATGTTTTTG
Organism: Aliivibrio fischeri; assembly: GCF_009727955.1. GTDB lineage: Bacteria > Pseudomonadota > Gammaproteobacteria > Enterobacterales > Vibrionaceae > Aliivibrio > Aliivibrio fischeri_A. The sequence continues at coordinate 52,499 of NZ_WOBR01000005.1, forward strand.
GTTATCGTATTAGTGACATTTTTTGGGCGTAATATCGTACTTATCTTTGTGGCTATTGGTGCTATTGCTTGGCTTGATATGGCTCGTATTGTTCGTGGTCAAACATTGAGCTTACGTAGTAAAGAGTTTATTGAAGCAGCACACGTATGTGGTGTGAGTAAGTGGGGTATCATCACTCGCCATATCGTGCCAAACGTACTAGGTATTGTTGCTGTTTATTCGACATTACTTATCCCAAGTATGATCCTAACTGAATCTTTCCTATCTTTCCTTGGTCTAGGTGTTCAAGAACCGATGACAAGTTGGGGTGCTTTACTTCAAGAAGGCTCTCAAACAATGGAAGTGGCTATTTGGCAGTTAACTTTCCCAGCTTTATTTATGGTCGTTACCTTGTTCTGCTTTAACTATGTAGGTGATGGTTTACGTGATGCGCTGGATCCAAAAGACAGATAATCCTCTGTGTGGGCAGTTAATTATTAAACAAATTTAAGCAGGAAAGAATTATGAGTTTATTAGATGTAAAAGATCTGCGCGTAGAATTCACCACACAGGATGGTAATGTAACGGCAGTAAATGATTTAAACTTCTCACTAAAACAAGGTGAGACGCTAGGTATTGTTGGTGAATCGGGTTCAGGTAAATCACAAACTGTATTTGCCTTAATGGGTTTATTGGCTAAAAACGGTATTATTACTGGTAGCGCAAAGTTCGAAGGAAAAGAAATCCTCAATCTTCCAGAAAAAGAGCTAAATAGTATTCGTGCTGAACAGATGGCGATGATCTTCCAAGATCCAATGACGTCACTTAACCCATACATGAAAGTAAGTGAGCAATTAATGGAAGTGCTTATGCTGCATAAAGGCATGGGTAAAGCGGAAGCATTTGAAGAGTCTGTTCGAATGTTAGAGGCAGTTAAAATTCCAGAAGCTCGTAAACGTATCACTATGTATCCACATGAATTTTCCGGTGGTATGCGCCAGCGTGTGATGATTGCAATGGCACTGCTTTGTCGTCCGAAGCTCCTTATTGCTGATGAGCCAACCACAGCATTAGACGTAACGGTACAAGCGCAAATTATGGAATTATTGAATGAGCTGAAAAGTGAATTTAATACAGCAATTATCATGATTACTCACGATCTTGGTGTTGTCGCTGGTTCTTGTGACAAAGTGCTTGTTATGTATGCTGGTCGTACTATGGAATACGGTACAGTAAATGAAATATTTTACGAACCAAGTCATCCTTATGCTGAGGGTCTATTAAAAGCGATTCCTCGTTTAGATACAGAAGGTGAAATATTACCGACTATTCCAGGTAATCCGCCTAATTTACTTCGTTTACCTACGGGCTGTCCTTATCAAGAACGATGTCATCGTGTTATGGACCGTTGTAAGCAAGAAGCTCCGATCTTATTGCCATTTGGTCAAGATCGTTTACGTGCTTGTTTTTCTGATCAGGAGACGTGGTAATGTCAGTAGATAAAAAATTAATTCTAGATGTAAAGAATCTTAAAGTGCATTTTAGCATTGCAGCAAAATCAGTATGGCCTTGGGCTAAACCTGCAAACTTAAAAGCCGTTGATGGTGTTAATGTTCGCCTATACGAAGGTGAAACACTGGGGGTTGTTGGTGAATCTGGTTGCGGTAAATCAACATTTGCTCGTGCAATTATTGGTTTAGTTGAGGCGACAGATGGTGAAGTAGTTTGGTTGGGTGAAGACCTAACCAAATTAGAAGACGAACCACTTCGTCAAAAACGCAAAGAAATACAAATGATATTCCAAGATCCTTTAGCATCATTGAATCCTCGTATGACAGTCGGTGATATCATTGCTGAGCCATTACAAACATTTTATCCAAAGCTAACGAAAGAAGAGGTGAAGGATAGAGTTAAAGAGATGATGGCTAAAGTTGGATTATTACCTAATGTAATCAACCGTTACCCTCATGAATTCTCTGGCGGACAATGTCAACGTATTGGTATTGCACGAGCGCTTATTCTAAAACCAAAGATGATCATCTGTGATGAGCCTGTATCTGCTCTAGATGTATCGATTCAAGCACAGGTAGTAAACTTACTTAAAGAGTTGCAAAAAGAGCTTGGCTTAAGTTTAGTCTTTATTGCTCACGATTTATCGGTTGTGAAGCATATTTCAGATCGTGTATTAGTGATGTATTTAGGTAACGAAGTGGAACTTGGTGAATCTGATGCGTTATTTAGTAATCCTAAGCATCCTTATACAAAAGCCTTGATGTCAGCAGTTCCTATTCCTGATCCAAAGCTAGAAAGAGCAAAAACGATTGAAATGCTAGAAGGGGATTTACCATCTCCAATTAATCCACCATCTGGATGTGTGTTCCGTACACGTTGTCCTCAAGCAACAGATGCATGTGCAGAAACAAAGCCTGAATTAAAAGGTAATGATGTACACGCGGTATCGTGTTTGGCGGTAGCAGATATCTAATAAAAACCCATCATAATATTTATGATGGGTTAAAAAATGTATTTTAATTCAGCCTGTGACAGGCTTAAGCGCGATAGGCAATTTATATCGCGCTTTTTTTGTCTCTATTCCGCGTAAAAATAACCGATATTGACCAGTTGCAATAAATTAGCGACGGAGTGAGGATTCATTAAGAGGTTTTCAATATCTTGAAAAGTAACCTCACTAGATTCACATAAACGAATCACGTCATTTTTTATTTTTAATGGGAAAACATAACTTTCACCATCAATAAAAAGAGTCATGTTTTCTTTACATGATTCCACTTCATGGTAAAACGAACGAACGCCTGCCACTTTAGTTAATACTTGACCTGATTGTAAGTAACTAAGCAGCTCTTCAGTTGTCCATTTTTCTGAATCTGGAATGATATTTAAATGATGACGAGAATTGCTTAAGTACTCTCCCATAAACTGCTTTAGTGTTTGCTCATCTGACATTGCACTTAACATCATAGCTTTTAAGTCTTCAAAGCTTTTTGTTGTAATTTCACTACCGTGAATTTGTGCAGGAAGATCTGGATTATGGTAATGAACATCGCCTTTTTCATTTTCAATAATGAAGTCAGCAAAATTGCTGATTAACTCTTGTTCTTTTGGTGAACGAAAACCTGCTGAATAACTCATAGATGGCTCTAAGGCATAGCCATCATGCGGGAAGCCTGGTGGGATATAAAGAATGTCACCGGGCTCGAGAATTTGATCGATAATCGGTTCAAATCCAGTAATTTGTTTCAATGCAGAATGTCTATGCTCTTCTTGATATTCTCCGATATCGCCAACACGCCAATGGCGCTTTCCCTGACCTTGAATGATAAACACATCATATTGATCAATATGTGGACCAACACCGCCATGAGGTACTGAGTAGCTGATCATGATGTCATCAAATAACCAATTTGGTATTTGTTTAAAAGGTGTAAACAATGCTGCTGCACCTTCGTGCCAATGGTTAGCTGCTTGAACGATAATAGACCAATTGGTTTCGCCAAGTGTTTCATAGAGCTCTTCAGATAAAGGGCCGTGTTCTGCTTTCCATTCGTTATTAGCATTAGAAATGAATCGAGAATCGACATCGTTTTCTAAGGTAAGTCCTGCTAGTTCTTCTGGAGTAACAGGATCTTGAAAGTTCTCAAATCCACCTTTGATAATCACAGGTTTTTTTTGCCAATATTCAGATAGGAATTCTTGTAGCGAAAAACTTAATTGATACATTATTTTTTCCAATAAAAATGCCCGAAGATCGGGCATTTGTGTTGCTTAAAAAGGGAACGACGTAATTAATATTTTACGTTGTTGTGATATTGGCTTAGGATTTCGACCATTTTTTCCATCGTTTCTTTTGATGGAGGGTTTACGCCCTCAAGAGGGTAGTCATGACCTAATGCTTCCCATTTATGAGCACCTAATTTGTGATATGGAAGTAATTCTATTTTTTCAATGTTATCCATATCTTTAATAAAATTACCTAGAAGGTGTGCTGATTCTTCATCATCAGTATAGCCCGGAACAATAACGTAACGGATCCATGTTTTTTGACCAATCTTATGAAGGTAACGTGCAAAATCAAGAACTCGAGTATTTGATACACCGATGAATTCTTTATGGATATAATCTTTCATCTGTTTTAGATCAAGCATAACAAGATCTGATGCTTCCAAGACTTCATCAATTACATCAGTGTGTTTACGAATATACCCATTGGTATCTAAACAAGTATGGATGCCTTCTGCTTGAGCTGCACGGAAAAAATCACGTACAAATTCAGGTTGTAGCATTGCTTCACCGCCTGAACAGGTAATACCGCCTCCTGAAGCTTTCATAAAGTGACGGTAGCTTTTTGCTTCTTCAATCAATTCAGCAACGGTCACTTCTTTACCATCATGTGTATCCCAAGTATCACGATTGTGGCAATACATACAACGCATTAAGCAGCCTTGTAAGAAAACAATAAAGCGAATACCAGGACCATCAACAGTTCCACATGTTTCAAAAGAGTGAATACGACCTACAGACATGACGACATTTCTCCGAACTATAATTATGCGGTTATTTTATTACAAAAGCGGTCAATTAAGTAGTAATGAAGAAGAGAAAGGGGAGAGAAACTTTAATTTAAGGTAATAAAAAAGCCCCACCAAAATGGTAGGGCTTAATTCTACTTAATTAACGCTGAATTATAGTGATTCAGTGAAAGTACGTGCGATTACGTCTTTTTGTTGTTCAGTAGTTAGAGAGTTAAAACGCACAGCGTAACCCGATACACGGATAGTTAGTTGTGGGTAGTTCTCTGGGTGCTTAACTGCGTCTTCTAGAGTTTCACGGTTAAGAACGTTAACGTTCAAGTGTTGACCGCCTTCGATGTTTGCTTCGTGGTGGAAGTAACCATCCATTAGGCCAGCAAGGTTAGAACGACGGTTGTCATCGTCTTTACCTAGAGCGTTAGGTACGATAGAGAATGTGTAAGAGATACCATCTTGTGCATCAGCAAACGGTAGTTTACCTACTGAAGTTAGAGATGCTACAGCACCTTTCTCATCACGGCCGTGCATTGGGTTAGCACCAGGAGCAAAAGGAGCACCTGCTTGACGACCATCTGGAGTATTACCAGTTTTCTTACCGTATACAACGTTAGATGTAATAGTAAGGATAGATTGAGTTGGGATAGCGTTACGGTACATTTTCAGTTTACGGATTTTGCCCATAAACGTAGAAACTAGTTCACATGCGATATCATCAACGCGTGGGTCGTTGTTACCAAATTTAGGGTAATCACCTTCGATTTCGAAATCGATAGCGATGCCGTCTTCGTCACGTACAGGTTTAACTGTAGCGAACTTGATTGCAGATAGTGAGTCAGCTGCAACAGAAAGACCAGCGATACCACAAGCCATTGTACGACGCACGTCACGATCATGAAGAGCCATTAGAGACGCTTCGTAGCTGTATTTGTCGTGCATGTAGTGGATAGAGTTCAATGCTGTAACGTATTGAGTTGCTAACCAATCCATGAAGTGATCTAGACGATCCATTACTTTAGCGTAATCAAGAACTTCGTCTGTCATTGGCGCTTCTTTAGGACCAACTTGCATTTTCAGCTTCTCATCAACACCGCCGTTGATTGCGTAAAGCATAGTTTTAGCAAGGTTAGCACGAGCACCAAAGAATTGCATTTGCTTACCAACAACCATTGGAGATACACAACAAGCGATTGCGTAGTCATCAGATTGTAGGTCAGGACGCATTAGGTCATCATTTTCGTACTGGATAGAAGAAGTATCGATAGATACTTTCGCACAGAAACGTTTGAAGCCGTCAGGTAGTTGCTCAGACCAAAGAACAGTGATGTTTGGCTCTGGAGAAGGACCCATTGTGTATAGGCTGTTTAGGAAACGGAAGTTAGTACGTGTAACTAGTGTACGACCGTCAAGACCCATACCACCCATAGATTCTGTAGCCCAGATTGGGTCACCAGAGAATAGCTCATCGTATTCAGGAGTACGTAGGAAACGAACCATACGTAGCTTCATTACGAAGTGGTCGATCATTTCTTGAGCTTGTTCTTCAGTTAGAAGACCAGCATCGATATCACGTTGGATGTAGATGTCTAGGAAAGTCGAAGTACGACCTAGAGACATTGCAGCACCATTTTGTGATTTAACAGCAGCTAGGTAACCGAAGTAAGTCCATTGAACCGCTTCTTGAGCTGTAGTTGCAGGATTAGAAATATCGAAACCGTATTTCGCAGCCATTTCTTTGATTTGACCTAGAGCACGGTGTTGCTCAGCAATTTCTTCACGAAGTTGCATAGTTGCTGTTAGGTCTTCGCCTTTCTCAAAACGCTCTTGTAGAGACGTGAATTGAGCAAGCTTGTCTTTCATTAGGAAATCAATACCGTAAAGTGCTACGCGACGGTAATCACCAATGATACGGCCACGACCGTAAGCATCTGGAAGACCAGTTAGAACGCCTGATTTACGACATTTTAGGATGTCTGGAGTGTAGATATCGAAAACACCAGCATTGTGTGTTTTACGGTATTCAGAGTAGATTTTTGAAATCATAGGATCAAGTTGACGATCGTATGCTTTACAAGAACCTTCAACCATACGTACACCACCGTTAGGGATGATAGCACGTTTTAGAGGAGCATCAGTTTGTAGACCTACGATAGTTTCAAGGTCTTTTTCGATGTAACCAGCATCGTGAGCAGTGATGGTAGAGATAACGTCAGTATCAAAATCAACAGGTGCGTGAGTTGCGTTTTCCTGTTTGATGCCTTCCATTACTTTAGCCCAAAGCTTGTTAGTTGCTTCAGTACCTTCAGAAACTAGGAATGCTTCATCACCTTCATATGGTGCATAGTTCTTTTGGATGAAATCGCGAACGTTAACTTCGTTTTGCCACTCACCGTCTGCAAAACCTGTCCAAGCTTTAGCAAATTGCTCTGCCATGATATACCTACCTTTTTAGTAGAAAAAATACGTACTATTAAAATGGGTTTGAGTTACCCATAACCTTCGTTAGAAGGAAAAATAGTACACTCAATTTAATAACAATATAAATGATTACAAAATCTAGCTTATAAGCATATATATTGCGACTAACCACTCTATTTTTCAAGATTACCTTAAACTTTTTTTGCAAACCTTAAACTAAATCAATAAATTTTCAATTTTTTTAATAAAAAGGGGTAACATTTTTGGTTACCCCATAAGTATTATACGTTAGGTGAGGCGACTATAGTAGTGCCTTGATACCATATTGACCTTCAAGCATACCAACAGCAAGCATAGCAATTAAACAAATTACTAATACGCCACCAGGAATAACGATACGGTCAACAAAAGAAAGATTCTTAGGACGCTCTTTATCACCGATTAAACCATTGTTATCAAGAAGCATAGTCATTGCCCATGCTAAAACAGGGTTTGCAACAGCAGCAGCAAAGATACAAATACCTGCAGATTGTGCGTCTTTGTTCTCTTTAACCATTTGAACACCAGCTTCAAGCATTGGTAGGAATACACCCACTAAAAGAGCCATACACATAACTGGTGGCCATACTGCTACATCCATTGGGAAACCAAGGATAGCGATAACCATAACAATCGTACCTAGAAGGATAGCACCACCAGGGATAGGACGTTTAGCAATTGCAGCTGGGATCATGTATGTACCCCAAGAAGACGTGATGTTACCACCACCAACCGCTGTACCTACCATTTGACGGATTGAACACATAGTCATTGTGTCATCAACATCCATTAGTACTTTTTCAGTGCGACGAGGATAGTTAAGTTCTTGGAAGATACGGTGGCCAAGGAAATCAGGTGACCACATTGCAACCGCTAGGATAGCAAATGGTAAAGATGCTAAGAAATGTTGTAGGTTTGGTAAACCAAGCATCCAACCTTCTTCTGTTGAGCCCCACCAGTAAACTGGGTTTAGATTAGGAAGACCCATTTCAGTTTCAAACTTCAGGTCAAAACCAGCACCTAGAGCAAGCGCGACTGCTAGACCAGCAAATGCACAAGCAGGGATTGCTAACCAACGTTTGTTGATACGAGCAAGGTAAGCGTACAGAACAATGTTCACAGCTAATACAATCAAACCAACATAGCCAAAGTTGCCTTCTAAGCCTGTTGACCAAGATTGGATTTTGCTAATTTGGCCCATTGCACCGCTGAAACCTAAGAAAACAAGTAGACCACCGGCAACCCCTTCAGAAGTTAGGTTAACCAGTTTTGAACCACCTTTAAAGTAACTTAGTAGTAAGCCGAATACACCTAATAAAATGGCAAGAGCAAGAGGGTGTGCACCAGCTAACGCGATCGCACCGATAAGTGGGATCATAGGGCCATGGTTACCTGCAAGGTTAGCGCGAGGGTTAAAGAAACCAGAAGCTAAGATACAGAATAAGAAAGCAGGGATAAGCATTTCAACACGAGCAACTTCGATAGCAAAATCTTTGCCTAAAGTAATGTGAGGCCATGCTTGTGTTAGACCGTCAGCCCAAGACATCATTACAGCAGAGTACATTGCAATGATACCAATCGTACCCGCTAGAGCAGGAACAAGATCTTCTAGTTCAAAACGGAAATCACGGCCTGGTAGGTTTAAACCAAAACGGCGTGGTTTCATGATTTGAAGTTCATGATCTAAGTAATCTGAACGGCTATTGAACTCAGAAGCTGGGCGGTGTAACTCGCTATAGCTTTTTTCGTTCAGTTCTTTGTCTGTAGACATAGAATCCTCATATGGAATTTAAAGTAAATAATGAATCAATACAGTAGGTATTGAAGCTTGTTCTTTTTATTTTCGCCGAGTGTAGCACACGAAAATTAAGCCAATGATTGATCTCGATCACTATATAATTGTATATGAAAGAAAACTACAAAATGAGACCGTTAACACTTTGGTGTTATTATGTTAATGATAAAAATATCAGTCATAAATATCTTTAATATCAATCCACTACAGTGTTTTTGATGCATTTTTTCAATGGTATCAACAATATTGAATTTGTTAACAATTCTTAATAAAGCATAAATAATAGCAGTAATTCGTTTACATGTAGAACGTATTATTTGTGCTATAGGCTGTATTTTAAAACAATAATAAATTAAACTTACTTGTATATATAATGTTAATTTTAAGGTGAATATCAATACTTAAATAAAGAATAAGATATTGAATGATGCCATCTAATTTGAATAAGAATTCATTCGTCGTTTAATTTATGTTCCTACAATACGCTTTGGTTAATAAATTGTTGCTTGTGATAATTTTGAGTGTTAAATTCTAAGAATAAAGTGAAAAGCAAACGATTAATGTGTAGCTGAATTAGGAGTATATGGCGCATGAAGGATGCAGTCGCGCTAGAAATAAAAGATTTACACAAACATTTTGGCCAAAATGAAGTACTAAAAGGTATTTCACTAGAGGCAAATAAAGGTGATGTGATTTCTATTATTGGTTCATCTGGCTCAGGTAAGAGTACTTTTCTACGTTGTATTAATTTACTTGAAACGCCAAGTAAAGGTGAGATATGGGTAAATGGTGAACTGATAGAAATGAAAAATAATCGTTTAGGTGAATCCGTTCCTGTTGATGAAAAACAAGTTCAACGAATTCGCTCACGTTTGGCTATGGTTTTTCAAGGGTTTAATCTTTGGTCTCACATGACTGTATTGCAAAATGTAATTGAAGCTCCAGTACATGTATTAGGTATGCCAAAAACACAAGCAATTGAAAAAGCAGAACAACTATTGAAACAAGTTGGGTTATATGAGCGCAGAGATTATTACCCTGGACATTTATCAGGTGGTCAGCAACAGCGAGCTGCAATAGCACGAGCATTGGCGGTTGATCCTGAAGTGATGTTGTTTGATGAGCCTACCTCAGCTCTAGATCCCGAGTTAGTTGGCGAGGTTTTAGGAGTAATGCGAGATCTCGCTGAAGAAGGACGAACGATGTTGGTCGTTACTCACGAGATGGCCTTTGCTCGCGATGTTTCAAACCATGTAATGTTTCTACATCAAGGATTAGTTGAAGAGCAGGGAGATCCAGCGAAGCTGTTTACTAATCCAGAATCAGAACGTTTACAGCAATTTATTTCATCTATTTATTAAACATATTGTAAAGCAAACACTACCGATAAAAATTAAATTAATTAAACGGAATAAAAGTTACAGGAGTAAGGAAATGAAAAAGTGGTTATTAGCAGCAGTTGTTGCATCAACAGCACTAACAGGCGCAGCTCAAGCAAAGGAATGGAAACAAATCCGTTTTGGTATTGAAGGTGCTTATCCTCCATTTAGTTGGACAGAACCTTCAGGTGAACTTAAAGGTTTTGATGTTGATATCGCCAATGCTTTATGTAAAGAAATGGAGGCTCGTTGTAAAATTGTAGCACAAGATTGGGATGGTATTATTCCTTCACTGCTTGCTCGTAAATATGATGCAATTATTGCCGCAATGTCTATTACAGAAGAGCGTAAAAAGAAAATAGATTTCACAGAAAAATATGCGTTAATTCCAAATAAATTTGTCGCTAAAAAAGGCACTGATTTAGTCATGACTAAAGAAGGCTTAAAAGGAGTAACCGTAGGAGTTCAACGTGCAACAACGCATGATAAATACCTAACTGATAACTTTGGTAAAGGTGTTGATCTTAAGCGCTACGGTTCATTTGACGAAGCCTATTTAGATCTAAAAGCGGGTCGTATTGATACGGTTTTAGGCGATGCTTCAGCACTAGAAGAAGGTCTTCTTAATAAACCAGGCGGTAAAGAATATGAATTTGTTGGGCCATCACTAACTGATCCTAAATGGTTTGGTGAAGGTTTTGGTATCGCAACACGTAAACAAGATAAGGATTTAACTGAGCAATTAAATGCTGCAATTGATTCTTTACGTGAAAAAGGCATTTATCAAGAAATTGCTGCAAAATACTTTAACTATGATGTGTATGGCGAGTAATTGTTGAGTCAGCCTTAAGGAAAGAGGGTGAAATATACCTCTTTCATTCTAATAGTTATAGCAACGCCAATGAACCATTTTTGATATGTCTTGGCGTTGTTATTAAAGCGAAAGCTTGGAAGTAGTATGTTAGATTTACAAGGATATGAATCCTCCATTTTAGATGGAGCATTGGTTACGCTGCAGGTTGCGCTCCTATCTCTTCTTTTAGCCGTATTTCTTGGCTTACTTGGTGCTTTGGCGAAAATGGCTCCATATCGTTGGGCTCGATCCATTGCCACACTTTATACCACTATTGTTCGAGGGATCCCTGATTTAGTATTAATGATGCTACTGTTTTTTGGCGGACAAATGCTATTAAACAATGGGTTGTATGCGAGTAATGAATGGATAAATGAGTGGATGACAAACTCAAACCCAGATCATGAATGGGTTTCTTATCTTCCTGATTATATAGAAATTAGTCCTTTTATCGCAGGTGTCCTAACCATTGGTTTTATTTTTGGCGCGTATATGGCTGAGACTTTTCGTGGTGCAATCATGGCGGTAGACCGTGGTGAAATGGAAGCAGCAAAAGCCTATGGTATGAGTGGTATGATGGCATTTCGTCGTATTTTGTTTCCGCAAATGATCCGTCATGCGTTGCCTGGTTTTGGTAACAATTGGTTAGTGCTACTTAAAACCACCGCTTTAGTTTCGATTATCGGTTTAGAGGATATGGTTCGTGTTAGCTCAATGGCTGCAGGGACGACTAAGATGCCATTTACTTTTTATATGACTGTAGCTTGTATTTTCTTACTTTTCACAGCAGTTTCAACTGGTGCGTTAAAGCTTATTGAACGTAAATTTAGTATTCACATGAGGTAGATATGGATTTTTCAATTATCATTGAGAGCCTTCCTGTTTATCTTGAAGGTTTATGGACAACGGTGTGGTTAGTTTCAGTATCTTTGGTTATTGGTTTGTGCATTGCTGTACCAACAGCGATAGCAAGGAACAGTAATAATCCAGTTTTATGGCTACCAGCTTGGGCATACATTTACTTTTTTCGTGGCACTCCTTTATTGATTCAGCTATATCTTATTTATTATGGAATGGATCAATTTTTCCCTGTTAAAGATACATTATGGGAACATGCTTCATTTTGTGCTCTTGTTGCTTTTGCTTTAAATACAGGAGCTTATACTGCTGAAATTGTACGTGGTTCTATTAATGGTTTGCCACAAGGAGAAGTTGAAGCAGCCAAAGCGTATGGTATGAATCAATTCCAAACGTATAAACGAATTATTTTACCTAGTGCATTACGTAGAGCACTACCAGCTTATAGTAATGAAGTGATTTTCATGCTTCATGGTTCAGCTATTGCAGGGATTGTTACTTTACTGGATTTAACTGGTGCTGCACGCTTAGTCAATTCAAGATATTACGCTCCATTTGAATCCTATATTGCAGCCGGCATGTTTTATATGTGCTTAACGTTTATTATTATTTTTATATTTAAGCAATTGGAAACTCGAATGCTCAGGTTTATGAGGCCATTAAGCTAATTAGATTATTCATAATCAAAAATCCAACGCAGTTTCGAGTACTTAAATAAACTAGGATGACCAGTTATTTACGACGATTGGTATTAATATTCATTTAAGTAGATATCGTGTATATATGAATGGAATATTTGTTAGAGGAAGTAGTAATGGGATTATCGTTGATATTGATAAGAGTCGTAAAGTTAGTCTTTATTTGTGCATTGTTTTTGAGTGTGTTTGATTTTATTGAACATGGTGAAATACTTTGGTATCAACGTTGGTTTTCATGATTTTGATAAGAAAAAGAGCACATTAATGTGCTCTTTTTTTATTGTTATAAATAGATTGTTATTACACTGCGACATCAAAGAACAGGTGAACACCCGTTAATTCACTGATCTCTTCTAGATAGTTTTTTAAGTGTGGTGGAAAATCTAATCCTTTAACAACCGTTAAATTACGGATAAATGGGAAAAAGTTAATATCATCCCATGTGATTTGATTTCCTTTCTCAGAAGGAAGAGTAATGAAGCTCGCATTAACTAATAGTGGATTTAATGCATTGATATATTCATTACTGTTTGCTAATGCTTGTTCAAAGCTCATCTCAATGAATTCTTCTTTTTTCTCTGTAAACCAAGTAATAGCTTCAGGTCGAGCGAATTCAGGTAAATCAAGTTGAGTCCAACGAGAGAAAGTAAGTTTAGCAAACAGTGGCCTTGCTGCGTTTAGCCACTCAGAGATCTCTTCTTCGTGTGTTGATTTTTCTATGATTGGATGGTGATCATGCTCATCCAGATATTTTGCAATATCAAGACTTTCTGCCATATAGCTACCATCATTTTTCTCTAAAATAGGCACCATATTAGCACCCACTTTTTCAATACGAGCATTCACATCATCATTTTGAAGATAAACAAATTCAACGGGTAGCTTTTTTATACCTGCAACCATTTTTGCTTTCATACAAAATGGGCAGTGATCAAAGATGAATAATTTCATTGTATTTCCTTAAATACCAATCGCAGTAAGTAATTGATTGGGATAAAAAAGCCCTCACAAATGGGTGAGGGCTAAACATATTATTTGAATGTTGACCAAATTGGTGCGTGATCAGATGGCTTTTCAATACCACGTAATTCGTAATCAATGCCAGATTCTGTACATTTTGCTGCTAATGTTGGTGACGCCATAATTACGTCGATACGTAAACCACGGTTATCTACAAACCCTTTTGAACGATAATCAAACCACGAGAATTGATCGGTTACTTCAGGGTGAAGATTACGGAACGTGTCTTCAAACCCCCAATCTTTTAACGTTTGTAACCATTCACGCTCTTCTGGTTGGAATGAGCATTTGCCTGTTTTTAACCAACGTTTTGCGTTTGGTTCACCGATACCGATATCTGCATCGATAGGGCTGATATTAATATCGCCCATGACGATGATCTCTTCATCATTAGTATGGTGTGTATGCAAGTGAGTCATCAAATCTTTGTAGAATTGACGTTTATAAGGGAATTTAGTTTCGTGCTTAACATTGTCACCTTGTGGAAAGTAACCATTCATTATCGTTACTTTTGAGCCGTCTTCACGCTGATGAGTAGTCATGATCATGCGCTTTTGATGTTCTTCTGTATCCGTATCAAAACCATATTGCACAGAAATTGGTTCTTGTTTACATAGCATAGCCACACCGTAATGTGCTTTTTGGCCATGGAAGTACACTTTATAGCCCATCGCTTCTACTGCTTCGACTGGGAACATTTCATTATGAACTTTGATCTCTTGAAGACCAATAACATCAGGGTTGTGCTTATCAATGATAGCTTGTAATTGGTGAAGGCGAGCACGAAGGCCATTTATATTAAATGAGATTACTTTCATTAGAATTTTAACCTTTTGATTTTGAATTGATTTCTTATTTTACAATGACTTATATTTTCTTGTTACTGTATATATAAACATATAATTCAATATAAAGGTATTTTTTTGAGTCATTTTGTAGTCATTTTTTGACTGTGATACAAAGGGTTGAGCTCAATGGCATCATTTAGATGATCTGGTGAAAAGTGAGCGTAAACCATTGTTTGCTTAATATCCACATGCCCAAGGATTTTCTGTAATACAATGATATTGCCACCATTCATCATAAAATGAGAAGCAAAAGTGTGTCTTAGTACATGTGTTGCTTGTCCTTTGGGTAAATCAGGAAGAGCTGTGGTAAGCCATTTGTGGGTTACGCCATAGCAGCATGTAAATATTCGGCCAGATGTTGGTTTATAAATTTCACTATATAGTTCTTCTGAAATAGGAACTGTTCGATTTTTTTTACCTTTCGTTTGAGTAAAAGTTATTTTGTATGGTGAGATTTGAGAACCTTGCAAATTAACAGCTTCCATTATGCGAGCACCTGTAGATAAACAAATTTTGAAAATGGCAGCCAACTGATCTGCAATAGGGCTTTTATTTATAATTTTAAATAACTCATCAATTTGCTCGTGAGTTAAGAACGCTAATTCATGCTCATTTTTTTTAATTTTCTTAATGCCATGAATAGGGTTAGGTTGCAGCCATTCTTTAATCTCGATTAAAAAATTAAACATGCTTTGTAGTATTAGTAGATCGAAATTATGAGAGCTAGAAGAAAGTTCTTCACCATGACGGCCATTATGCTTTGATATTGTTTTTCGAGCTGCGCGATATTGAACAAAATCAGCAGGGGTTAATGTTCTTGCTAGGGGGTTTAGCATTTGTTCACTAATTATTTCCAACCGACGTTTAACATGAGCACCAGATTTAAGTTGCTTACCATGTAATTGAAACCATATATCAATAAGAGCAGATAGACGTCGATTATCTGACTTTTCTGCAAGCCAAGGTTTATCGTTTGATTCAATTAAAATAAATTTTTCATAAGCAAGCGCTTCGCCCTTAGTAGCGAAGCGTTTTCGAATTCGTTTACCTTTACGTCCTTGAGGGTAAACATCACAAAGCCAAGGGTTCTTTTTTCCGTCATCTAATTTACGAACTGTCATATATAGCACCAAATAACTGTATATATAAACAGTACAAAATTGTGAGTAAAGGTTCAATGTTTTAAGTTGCGATTATCGAACAGGTCAATATATCTTCTTTTCACTATAATTGGTTGAGCTTAATATTTTAGTGCTGCGGTAATGAGCGAAGTTTTGTGAGTTCTGGTATTTAATAAAAAAGGAGCTTATTAGCTCCTTTTTTTATTCAAAACGAAATAGAAAAGATGTGATTCTTGCGAGGGGATTATTTTTCATCTTCTTTAGTATTGATACTTTCTACGTTAGCGTTTTTTTCTTGAGGTGTAGTATTCATTACATTTGCAGAAAGTTCTTGTAGTTTTTTAACAAATACATCCCAATTGTACCCGCTTATACCCCCGATAGCTAAGTAACCTAGAGTGGCGGTTGTTTCTGGATTAGTATTTCCTGTTGAAACTGATTGGTTAGTTAAAACAACCAAACCACTTTGCAACATTGCAAATATAAGTAAACCAATTATAAGAGCAAGTATTGGTGCTAAAATGAAGCCCGAAAGATGGTCAATATCGAAAGCCTTATCAATAGCTTTGTAGCGGTGAAAAGATGTAATACCTAGAACGGCACAGCCGAGTAAAGCTCCAAGCATTGTAAATAATAGGTTGTAGACTGGCGGTGGTAACGTGGATGTTTCTGGAGTAATAGACCAAAGCCAAAATATAGATGAAAATCCGTTAATCCACCCATCGATAAGTAACCAAATTGAAAATAATGTGTAAATAACAATGTAAGTCGGTACTAAGAAGGTTACGAAACAGCATTTACTTTTTTTAATTGTCTCGATGTTATTATCCAAGTGAGTCTCCAATTTTTGATAAAATAGCTCTAAAGTGTGATATATCTTGTTATAACTAACTATTGGTTATTATAACTCTTTATATGACATGGTATAGTGTGAAAAAATAAATAATCACAATTAATACTTTGATTTATTTTTAATGAAATCAAGTATATAAAATATAAGAAATGTCTATATTATTATGACTATTAACATCGAATATTGTTGGCCAATAGATTTCCCTGAAGATGTCCCATGTAAGGATAAAGTAGTTCCTGCACAAGGTGTGGTCTACCGATTAGTACGAACTATTCCACCTAAAGAGATTGACTTTCAAAGACATAGAGATGAAAAACCTAATTATCCTTATACAAGAGAACAGATCCCTCTTTCATATGGGGTTTCATTTTGGTCAAAATTAGATAAGATTAAGAGAGTTAAAGTTAATTATCCTTGTCCAGAACAGTATGATACTTGGAAAGTTGCAACTGGTAATTTAACGCCTGATTTAGGTGTAGTACCAGAAGAATTATCGATTAATGGACATATAACTCTTTGGGTTCAAGATGGTGCAGAACCCCATAATTACATTAAAAATGGGGTCACATTATAATGGACGTATTACCGAACAATACGGTTTTAGGTAAGTTAAGGTTTTTTGAAATTTATGATGATTTTTTAGGACCAAAATGTTTTTCTGTGAAGGATGAGCTAGATTCGCTTTATTTAGTATATTGGAGCGGTGATTATGACGGTGGTGAATGCACAAAGTGGATTTACATGCCAATATCGCAAAAAAAATTGGATGAATTACTTCGTGAAGAATCCACTTTTCATCAAGCTTTTGCAGAATCGAAAAGATTGATGGTTATGTCTGTATATTCAGAGGCAAACTCTAAAGCTAATGTTATCGAACCTTTTAATATTCATGCTGAAGTAAATTTGCCACCAGAAAAATTCTCTATTGATATTGGTGAATTACAGTCAATTGCACCTGAATCAAAATGGGATTTTAATCTTCGTATAGCAAAGAAAAGTAAAGGCGAAACCCCTAATAGTAATGTAGTAACTAAAGTAATTGATGCGTTTAATGAGATAATAGAGTTATTAATGAAAGATAATAATTCTAAAAAACGACCAAGTGTTCATCCCTTAAGTGCTGTTTATGGTTCTTTTGATATGAAATTAGGCACTAGTGATCATGCAAGAGCTACTATTGCAATTGAACAACTGGGAGCTTTATTAAGTGCCCCAAACTTACTTGAAGAAAATTTAAAGAATTTAGAGTTAGACCCATATAGGTTAAAAGACCTGCTTGATATAGTAAATTTGCATAAATTGGAACTAACGTTGAAGCCTAAAACTTCAGAGCTATTAAAAGAGCCTGTGGTAATAACTTCAAGCGCATTATTACCAATAATTAAGAAGCTTGAAAGTAGCACGGTCACTTTTATTGATTCAAATAAAGTTCCACAAGCAAATGATTTAGATAGAGTTATTGATATTGTAAAAATTAGATGTGAAGGTGATGAATTACACCATGAAATTATTGATGGGGTTAATTCTGAACGTCAAGTCGAATATTATACTCATGCAGCACGTTGCTTAGGATTATTAAATAATAATTTAACAATAGCATCAGCGGGTAGAGCTCTTTGTCATAAGAGTAGTCGTATTGCACAATACCAATTTTTAGCTGATAGAGTTGAATCTAGTGATTTTGGTTGTGCTTGGATGAAATGGAGTGGAGTTACTGATATCGGCGGTTTAGACCCTTCCACTTCAGAACAGTTTATTGCTGAATGTGTTAAAGGGTTACAAGGACAAACAGTTAAAAGACGAGCGAATTCTTTACGAACTTGGTTAACTCTTTTAAAACAATATCGAAGAGCTTACGATGATGTAGTAGAAATCGACAATTAATATAAAAAAGCCTCCATTTTGGAGGCTTTTTTATTGGTTATTTAAATTCTAAATATGTATCTAAAATATCTTTTGATAAAAGTCCCGGTAACTCATTAATTACTGTGTTTATTAAACAACGCTTTAATCTTTCTTTTTTATCGCGATGGTTGCCTATTTTCATTAATTTATCCCCCCAAACTGATTTATATTTCTCTTCTAAGGGATGGCCTTGCATTTCCAGTTGTTGTCTGTGAATTTTTACAACTTTTCCATTAACTAATTCACACTCTACTTGGTCAAGAGTTTCGCCCCATAATTGTTTTTCAACATGGTCAATAAGAGTTTGTAAGTTTACAGTGCTATGCATAGCATTTTTGATATCTAAAGCATTGTGATATTGAGGAAACCCTAGTTCGGCAGGAGTAATGAGCCTGTTATCTAATAAGGCTAAGCCAATAAAGTGAGGTTCTAAAATATAATTCTCTATTGTGTAACGATTACCTAACCCTAGAATCACAATACCATTTTTTGCTTGGTTATCTGTATCTCTATCTATTAGGCCATATGTGCTACCGCCTCTAGCTCTTAGTGTTTCGACTAAATATTTAACATCATCACAGTTTGTATGGTGCTTATTAGGGGTATCATTATTTTTGTGATTGTTTGGAGCAATAAACTGCAATTGAATTGGATGTGAACGATCTCTAAATAAAATAGAGAACAGTAATTCATGATTAGTAACATCATTAAAACTTTCAACAAAAACCTGTCTGCGATTGTCTACTGAGATTGAAAAACTAGGAAATCCTTCAGTCAGTAAGGCTGTCGCATCCTCTAGTGTACATTTTTCCGTCACTCGATTTGTAGCGTTCATTTTGAACAGATATCTAGCAGGAGTACATGCAATACTTGCTGGGCTATGCGTAGACATAATTACACTAATGCCACGCTTTTGGACAATTTCTTCTTCAATTAACTCAAGCATGATTTTAGACATTGAAGGGTGAAGTGGTGCATCTGGTTCATCAAGAATCAATAGTTTAAATGTATCAATACTATCGTTTACATAAATTGCCAGTATAAGCGAAAGAAGTACTTTTTCACCAGTAGATAGATGAGAGCTATCTACTTTTACCCCGTTTTGAGTGCGATGAATAAATTCACAATTGAATATAGCATGTGCTTGTAAGTCTTTAGGTGTAGTAACTGTGTATGGTAGCTCTAGTTTATTAAGAGCATTATCTAAAGAAACCCAAGGTGGCTCAGAGTATTTGTCTATAAATTCTTGTTCAGTTAATGGTGTAGATGTCACTAAATTGTGTTGTCCTGCATCGCGGTATAATCTGTTATTCAGATTTTCGATCCACAACATTTGATATCGCATAAATATTTCTGAAAGTGCCGCTGTAAACAGATCCTCATTTTCTGTATTTAAAGGAAGGTTACTCTTTTTTACAATACTTAAAAATTCACTTTGTGAAAGCTTACTAAGCTCTAAGTTTTCAATTTTAAAGAAAGCTTCAAGTAACTCAACTTTGTGCAGAGGCCTTTTAGAACGACCCACTCGTCGAGCGTTTTGTTGATATTGTTGTATAATTTTGGTTATTTTTGGATTTTGTTTTATAGCGTTAAATAATTGGTTTGATCGTTGGCTATGAGATGAATTATTAAATGCTATACTCTTCGTTAATGTTTGATTAGCTTGAACAACGTATCCCCAGAGTTCATTAGCGACTTGATTTAAGGTTTGAGGATCAAAGGCCGCACTGAGTTTTGGTATTAATTGACCAAAGCCGATATATTTTATCTGCTCTTTTGTGATCGGTCGGTCATGTATGGTAATACTTGTTGAGCCATTGGCTATAGATTGGAATAGGTGAGATTTACCACTTCCGTTTTTGCCAGTGATTACGGCTAACATTGGTAATTCCCCAGTAACATCCGCCGGAATGCACCCAGAAGTAGTATTTACAGTATATTTAATTATCACTTTCTTATACCTTCTGCCCAGCCCACACAACTTCACCGATGATTTCAAAATCAAAGGTAGTCATTTCTTTTCTTGTTAATTCCCATTTCTCGTAAGTTTCATTGTCACTCACAATACTTAAACCTGCTTTGGTGAATTGAAGGCGTTTGACCATCAATTGACCATCGAAACGGAAAACATAAATTCCATCACCTGTGAATTCTTCAATGCGGTTTACCATTATTACAGCTTGATTCTGTAGTGTTGGAGTCATGCTATCGCCACGAACGGGCATCAAGAATATATTGTTTGGTCGCACACCAATTTCATTAGTGATGAAATTACGACTAAAAGCGATGCCTTCAGGTTGATTTTCTTGAACAACTAATGCGCCAGATCCTGCACTCACTTCTACATCATAAAAATCTAATTCAATATATTTTGATGTTGAGTTTATTGAACCATCGGCAATTTGTTTGGCTTTGATAAAAATTCTTTCAGGAATTTTTCCACGTATACGCCATGTTTGAACAGTATTTCTTGCCACACCTAAACAAGTTGCTAATTCCGTATTCGTCGATGTATTTGTGAGCATTTTAAGCTCTTCCAATTGTTGATCGATCTCTGACATTTAGACTAATCCTGTTGAATTATTAACAATAGGAGTAAATAACTGTTGACTGAAAATCAAAAGCGATCAAAGATTAGCTCGAAAGGATGATTTTGAAGTCAAATGTAAACTCTATTCGTTGTTATATGCGTTTATTTGGTTATATACGTAAGAATCGCACACGTTTAACTTCAAAACAAACATATAGATAACTTTTGAATGCATTTGTGAGCAAGTGCGGGAGAAAGGAGTGGGCAATCAACTAAGGTTCCAGCCAGTTGTGATTGCCCGTGAACAAAATGAAGCTAAGAGGTGATAGATGAAAGAACCTTATGTTCTTGAAATTTCAGCGCCTTACGTCACTGTTGAACGTTACGTTGAAATAACAAAAAAGAACAAAAACACGGTCTTAAAGCATATCCGTGAAGGCAAAATTCCGGTGATGCCTAAAAGTGGCAATAAGGAAATGACCCTTATTAACTTAGCTCTATTAACTAAAAATGAGGCAATAAACATGGATCAGTCAACAATCATTATCGCTATTGCTGCACCGTACGTTACGACAGAGCGATATGCAGAAATATCAGGTATTAAGCCCGGTACTATTGAAAGAAAGATTAGTGCGAAAAAGTTTCCAGTATTGCCTAAAGAGGGCTCACGTGAACTTAATCTTATTAACCTTGCTTTGTTAACTAAACATGCTTTAGAAGCCAAGTTTTAGTTTACGTTTCATTTGCTACCTGTTGAGTATCTGATATGTCCGATAAAACAACAATGTGCGATTTTCGCGAATCCAAACAAAAGGCATTTGAAGAAGCATGTTATGCCTTCCGTGGTAACGAAAACATGACGGCAATTGCTGAGTCATTAAAAATGTCACCAACAATGCTTCGAAATAAACTTAATCCTGAACAACCGCACGTTCTTACTTGTGTAGAAATGGTCATGGTTGCCAAAGTTTCAGGTGATTACACTATCGTAAATTGTTTATTACGTGGACTTGGTGTTGTTACTGCGAATGTTCCTATTGATGCAAGTGAAGAGACTTTTGCTAAACGAGCATTAGAGAACTCTATGTATGCAGGGGACTTGGCAAAAGAAGCGCTAGATCATGCAGGTCAAACTCGAATTACTCACCAAAGCAAACAAACCATTATCAAAAAAGCCCAAGCCTCAATAGGAAACTTAGTCTTACTAATTAACGATATTGAAGGACGCACACCCAATGCGGTTTCTTATCTTTCTATGGGCGTGGATTTTATTACTTCTGGTGCACCATTGCCGGGATTTGCATAAGGATTTAATTATGAGTCAAACAAACTTAAATGAATCGACACGTGATATTCAATTGATTATCAGTTCTATAGCTGGGATGACGTTGGACGCACCACCATCATTAATAATTACGTTTAATATTTATTCTAACACTTCAGGAATTAGTGTGGTTGTTTGGGAAGATACGGTAGGGGGAAAAACATTACTTCATAAAACGGTTTATCTCAATTGGAAAAATTCGCTTGAAGATGCTGTTGAGTTAGAAAGTAAATTAGCTGAATTAATCATTGAAGCAAGAGATAACGCAGAGGTGGCAGCATGACCAAGGATAAGTTTTTAGCAAAAATGGTCATTGCTTACATGCAAAGTCATGGGCAAGCCCCAACAGAGCAGCACCTTGAAGGATGGGCTGATTTGTATGTTGAACTCAGTGCTATGGTGATCTGGAGGGGTGATTATGTTGCATTTTCTTGCTGTGGTTTTAAATAGTGGCGGTGGGGTTGTTCGTGATGCAAAGACGGATGAAATACGAATAGAAGAGCTCGGTGAATTTGAATCAAAAGAGCTCGCTATTGATAACGCATGTGGCCAGTTGAATTGTGAACATATTACTAAAGGTGTGATTGTTCGTGGTGATCATACTGGTGGTTTTATGGTTTGTGATACGCAGGAGTTTGCTGAGTTATGAATGATGAACGAGTGTACTTATCTGAAGAAACAAAAAGTTTAGGTCTTCACTGGATCCAACGCTTAAAGAAAGAAATCAATAAAAACAAATCCATCGTAAAACCAAAAGTGGATGGATTGAAAACTTATTGTTCAGACTTTCGTTATTCCAGAACCTTTCAAATTCAATCAAAAAGAGCATTGATGCACCGATGAAAGAGAAAGATTTACTCTATGTCGTGGGGTCAATACGACCCCAAGATGAAATTAAGAAAAATGATGCCTGCTTTCGAGCGGGTTTTTTAGGTTCAAAAATTCAGGTTCAGCCTTATTCTCAGCAAGAAATGCAGCTTTTAGAAGCAGGATTGTTCAAAAAACTGCCTGTTTATGATCGAGTCTTAAATCGAAAATCTAAACATGTCACTGAAGTTGAAATTGCCACAGAGCATTTTGAAAAGTTAAATCGACCACCTAAACACGTCCGCGAAGCGGCGGCGAGAATCGCCGAAGACTATAGGCTTGTCAATGGGCGCAAAAGTCCGACACAAAAAATGGACTCAAGAAAGTGGGATATTCGCAACACTCTGCGAGTTCTAGGGCGTGGTACTCCGTACCCAATTGAGTTGGCATCCACTGAGTCGCATTTCAGCCAAGACGTGTTATATGGCTCTACAAGCCAAAGTACTGCTGCCATTTTGCATGAAAAGGGGAAACGAAATAATGATGAGTCAAAATTAGCGCCTGTTTCTTTTCAAGTTCAGCATCGAGAGTGGAGTGGTCAATATCGTGGCCAAGTGGTAACGCAAACACCAGTAAGTAATGCACCAGATGCAAATACTGGAGAGCGTTTTTCTGAAAAACTCACCTCCAGGTCGGTATCTAAAATATTTGAAAGTGCGGCTTATATTTCAACTTGCCATGGTGGTTTTACTACGTTCTTAACGTTGACGTTTAACAAAGAGCAGCGTTTACGGATTTTTGGTGGTTTAGCTGACCCAAGTGATGTGAACTCAATTGGTGCTCATCACCCCGTTCGTTTTCGCCGCAATATGGTGACGTATAAATCATCGGAGTTTGTAAAGCGAGCCGAGTCACCCGTTTGTAATATCGGAGGTGCTTATACTTCGATTGCCATTGATGGCCAGATGCCAAAATTAATGAATGCGAGTGGTGAGAT
Source organism: Aliivibrio fischeri (assembly GCF_009727955.1). Taxonomy (GTDB): domain Bacteria; phylum Pseudomonadota; class Gammaproteobacteria; order Enterobacterales; family Vibrionaceae; genus Aliivibrio; species Aliivibrio fischeri_A. The sequence continues at coordinate 76,467 of NZ_WOBR01000005.1, forward strand.
TGCAGGGGATTACTGCTTGTTATCTCAAAAGCCTAAAGCTGAATTTACCATTGATAAAACAATTGAAACGACGATTGGCAAAGAAGTGTCACGCTTGCTTGATGGTTTAAAGAAAATGTATCAACGCGGTTGGCTTGCAGATCATACCGTGCAAACGGATAAACACTCGCATGCTAAATACAGCGATTTGACTCACGAACAAGTACCACCTCATTTCAAATCAATACCTACAGACTTTGGACCATCGTTCATGAAAGACGATTTTCATTATATTTGGGTAGCCGAGTGCCCAGCCAATGAAGATGGGGAACCAAATCCACACGTTCACGTTTTATTGAAATGGACTGTGGAACCGCATTTGTTCAGTGCGTGGGCAAAACGATTTGAAAAAATTTGGGGGCATGGCTTTGCGAAATTAGAGCGGATTCGAGAGCCAAAAGCCGCAGGCAGTTACATCATTAAAGCAGTGGGTTATGCGGCCAAAGGTGACAATGCCGAACAAGGATTAATTCGAGGTAATCGCTATAACATTGCGAAGTGCTCGCGCGCACCGGCTTGGGAATGCATCGCCTCTTTTGAAGCCGATAACATTACCGCAATTATTAAAGAATTGGGTTACCGATTAGAACGATGGAAAAAACCATTGGAGCGCACATTAAATCGATTGTCCTATCAGAAAAGCCAAACCATTAAAGCCAAAGCGGTGGCAATCAAAAAGGGAGAGCCTGAAGACAAATTGAAGAAAATGCAAAGTCGCATTATTCGATTGGAGAAACAGGCACTCAATGTGAAAAAAGAAATGAAGTCACGACAAGTGCATGTCTCCACGGCTAATAATTTTTCAATCTCGTTTGATGGCAAAGAAGCCAAAGATAAATTGGATGATTTTTTGATGTGGGCAGCTGGTGCGCGCGGTTGGGGAATGGATTGTCGTGATATGGACTTATCTGAGTTAAAAAACGAAGCCGATGGTTTTTATCATGATCGCTTTATTCAATTCAAAGATAAACAAGCGTATTGGCAAGCGGTACTGAATGATCCCATCCCCATTGAAACGCATGACGAAAATGAATTGAGTTATTGGAAGAGTTTTACTGCAGATTATTTAGAGGGGCGATTAACCCCAATGTTGCGTTAGAAAATGGAGAGCTGAGAATGTTAATTACATGCCCAAAATGCTTAACCAAAACACGTATTGCTACATCACGTGCTATTTCACCAGAAACACGTGAATTGTACTGCCAATGCTTGAACTTAAATTGCGGAAAAGTGTTCGTTGCACACACATTATTTTCGCATTTTATTGAGTCAACAGGCCAAAAACCGGATGCCGAGTTGCAACCTGAATTGTGTAAAGATGCAAGCCAGATGGATATATTCGACGAATTATAAAAAACGCAAGAAAACGATCTGAAAGGATCTCTAAAACGATCAGCTAGAAATGCAATTAGTTTAAATCAAACAAAGAGTTGGGTTTAATAGAGTTGCATAAATAATTTGCGTTTATTTTTCGTTTTATTGTTGTGTTGAATTTTGGTGCGGAGGGGAGGGTGAGTCCGAGCGAGCCTAAATCGCTGACCCCTGCGATGAAATATTCAGGATTTTTGCATAACACGATTGGTTTTTATTTAACTTGAGAGAGTGTCACCTCATGTGGGAAAGAGAGTACGAGAAAGGGCGTTGGAATGGCCTTGAATTGAACATCTTAACGACGTCCATCGATGGTGGCCAACGTCTTCATGTGAGTGAAATTCCTTATGCGGATTTACCTAGCATTAAAGTGATGGGAAGTGCTGCAAACAGCATTGATTTAGAAGTCTTGCTTGTTGGTAAAGCCTCTTTGGTTGAAGCCAATAACTTGTTGGCGAGTCTTAACACATCGCCTAAAGGAGAGTTGGAGCATCCATGGCTTGGTGAGTTGCCGCTTGTCTTTGAAACGTTTTCTCAAAAAATCAGTACCAAGCGTGGTGTGGTTGAGTTATCTCTTAAGTTCTTACGTGATGGGAAAGTCCCACAGTTAAGTTCGTCGACGTCCATCACCGTGAGCTCAAAAGAGCAAGCTTCAGAGGTTGAAGCGAGTTCAACAAAAACCTTTGTTCAAGATGTTGAAGAGATGGATGCCGCTCAAGTGAGTAGCTTACAAGAGCACTTTACTTACGCCATTAATCAGTTGGTTGGTATATCCACCAAGTTGAACGTGCCAAGCCAAACCCTCTCGGCTTTAAACCAAGAGCTCAATAGTGCTTTGGTTGCGATTTCAAGTATTGCCAATGCTCCTGAGCAGTTTGCTGAGCAGTTGAGTAAAACCGTTGATAGTGTTGCTGATGCAGTACGCTCTGAACCTGATTCTGAAAATGAAGCGGTAGATAATTCAAGAGCAGCACAAAGCAATATGTTGGCAGCAATTGATCCTAATGCCCCAAGTGCTCACTACAATGTTCAGATGGTTACCGCCGCAGTGAAAATGAGTAAAACCGTTGCAACGCTAGAGCAGGAAAATGAGTTTGATACCGTGAATGCGAAAGGGCAACCAAGCATCATGATGAGTGATTTGAAACAGCTCACCGTTGCTATTTCACAACGAATTAATGAAGTAACGATGAACTCAACACTGGAAAGTCTAGAATTGTTTTATGCGCTGACAGGCTTAAAGGAAGGAATAGAAACGCAATACAACAAAGTAAAAACGGGCAGTGAAACACAACGTTTTATTGAACGTGGACGGTATATTCCTGCGTTATTTTTAGCTCACCAAACATATACCGATACCGCATTAATATCAGCACTCAATCCGCTGAAACATCCATTGTTTATGAATGGCACGTTATCCATGAGGGCAATGAAATGAAGTTAACCTTATTGATTGATAATAAGCCAACCGTATTTTTTAGCGCGAACCTTCGCTATTCCATCGAGCAGCTAGCGCATGAGTTTAACTGTCGCATTCCCGTTATGGTGATAGAGCGTCCATTGCCGATTGAATTTAAGTTGGATGGCCAACGTATTTTTACTGGGATGATCGATAGAGCGACGAACTCGACCACAAGTCGTGAGCATTCTATGGCGATAAGTGGGCGATCTAAAAGTGCCAACATGATTGATTCACGCATTACGATGGATGCGCAATACGGCCAAACCATTGACCGCTTATTACATGCCATCGCAAAAGAATTTGGACTCGGGGTTCACTGCTCTATTGATAAGAGTGCATTAGTGCCTATTTCGGAATTTCAAATCAATGGCGAATCGCCGGTTGATAATTTTGCTCAGCTCATAAAAGAGCAAGGTTTTATTCTTGTTGAGCGTGATGGCATTCTTACGATTGAAAACCCTGCACAAGCCACACTCGATGGGGTTGCGCTTGAGGTTGGTAAAAATATTGAAGAGCTTGTGATTGATAAAAATTTCACTGAACAATTTTACCATATTGAAGTTCAAGGTCAGTGGGACGATGCCAACGCGGTCGTGACTTATGCACCGGCTAATACTCAGCGACGAACGGTTTTTATTTCAGACCAACTTCAAACCGCAGAAGCTTGCCAATCACGTGCGGAATATGAGCGAGATTTAGCGATTGCAAAAGGATTGAGTGCATCCACATCCATTGGTGATGTGTTTGTTGAGTTAACTGGACAAGCCATAAACCGAACTATCCGAGTCACCGATAAAACACAAGATTTCAGTGAAATGCTGTTGGTCAAAACGTTGGATTTATCCGTAACCGAAACCAGTGCTGAAACTAAAGTGGAGTTCTTTAGACCATTTAAGGAGAAAACGCATGTTTAACCGGTTGATGAGTCGCATCAAAAATATGGTGGCGATTGGTAGCGTGACGGGAGCCAATACCAAAGTGTTGCAGATAAAAACATCTACGGGCAAAACCAATGATCGCATTAAACGGTTACATAACTATGGTTTTGTCAGTCGCCCTAAAGTGGGCTCTCGTGCATACCTTCTTTTTCTTGGTGGCGTGATGAGCCGAGGTTTTTCATTTTGCGTCGAAGATGAACGCTATGAAATGGAATTGGAAGAAGGTGAAGTGGCCATGATGGATGATAAAGGCAATGTGGTTCATTTTACGAAAAATGGCATTTCCATTACATCGCTTGGTGCGGTTGAGGTCAATGCAAACAAAGATGTCACGCTAAAGGCCGATGGTAAAGCCATTGTGACGGCTCAACTAATTGAGCTCAATGGGGCTGAAGGTGGTGTTGTTAGGGATTGTGATGGTTGTGCTTTTTCAGGTGCGCCGCATGCTGTGGCATCAAAAAAAGTAAAGGCGGGATAAAAGATGGCTTCAAATGATAAAGATTTACAAGCATTTCTAGAAGAAGAGCTTAAAGCTGAAGGTTTTGTTCTTGATAGTGAATTTGCAATGGCTGGTAAGTTTGCCAAAGCGGTTGCAAAAGCCGTGGTAAAAGAAAGAACGCAAAATGCAGAAGTGATCATTGATAAAGGCAGCTCAGCAGGGACTTACAAAGTGTCATGACGTATTTTAATTTGAATGCCATCACAGCCCCGATAAATACCAAAGAAGGGCTCACTCATGCAGTGCTTCAAAGTGTGTTGAATCATGCTGAAGCGACCAAAAATGATCGCGCCCGTATGGAGAATAGGGAACGTGGCGGTTGTTGGAATGATGAGTTTATTCGAAGTATCGGCTCTCGTGATTGGACGCTTAAGCGCGAGAAAATGACAGAGCAAACCATTGGCCGAGTAAAGCGTTTTTATGAAGAGGCGTTGGCTTGGTTAGCTGATGAAAAGCATGTGCAATCGGTAACGGTTGAGGTCAAGAAAATTGGTTCAAGTAAGTTATCGAGAAACGTCATATTAACGCTTAATGATGGGGCAAAATTAAAGGTGACACCATGAGCACACAACGTAGTCTAAACGCGTTAATTGATAGAGCAACCGCCACATTAATTGCGAAAACAGGTCAACATAACCCAGCGATTGATGCTATTGCGTGCGCCATTGCCGGGGTTAGTTATGGCCAATATGGCTATCAAGATCAGCTCTTTCGAGAGTTGCATCCTGAAACCGCATCTGAACCTTGGTTGTATTTACACGCTGAGCGTCATGATGTTGAACGACTTCTTCCTACGTTCGCTAAAGGTTTCATTCAATTTGAACAATTAGGTGGTGTGGTTTCTATTCCTAAAGGTTCAATCGTTATTGATATTACAGGCAGTGAATACCAAACCATTCGAGCTCAGTACAGTAATGAAGATGTGGAAGTGATTGCGCTCATTGCTGGCGTATCTGGAAACTTACCAAATGGCGCGGTGCTTCGATTATCAAAAAGTATCAGTGGAGTGGATCCTGATAATGTGCTTTGTCTTGGCTTTAGTGGCGGCGCTGACATTGAAGAGTTAGAGCATTGGCGTCAACGTATCTGCACGGCTTTCAATAAAGGTCAAGAAGTTGGACGACGAGACGATTATGAAAGTTGGGCACTCTCAGCTCATGCTGATGTGGATTTTGCATGGGCGTTAGATAACACGCCTGAGCGTGGCATGGTTCAAGTCTACATTGGTGCGAGAGAAAATGATCCCACGTTATCTTTAGAAGTCATCACAACGGTACAAACGTTTATTGATAAAGAGCGGTTGGCAGGGTGCCACCCTTTAGTGGCTATCCCAACGCATAAAGCGGTCGATGTTGAAATTCAAAATGTTCAAGATGAGCAGGTGAGAGCGGATGTAATTGTGGCACTCCAGGAATTATTTAAAGACAAAATGGGGCAGCGTGATGAATCGGTGAATCCACCAAAACAAGTGTCCATTACCCCTACTGAAATAGTGCTTGCCATTGCCCCTATTACCAGTAATTACATCGTTAAACAGCCAACCGAAGAGCAATTTATTACGGACAGTGAAATTCATGTTTTAGGGGAGGTGACATGGACACCTCTGACTTAATTGTGGATTACAGTGAAGCCGATTTTGCTGATGCTATCCGTAATTTATTGCCTCAAGGGGATTACTGGCAAGAGGCGGATAATACCGAGCTCACTAACACTATTTTAGGGATGGCCGCCGACTTTAAAGTGACCAATGATGAAATCCAATTGGCACTGTTAACGGATTTCAATGAAAGCTTATTTGGTTGGAAGCTTAGCGATTATCAAGCATTACTTATTAGCTCTGGTGGGCAAGGAGTGGTGAGTGATACACGAAATAATCCCAATTTGATTTATGTGTCACTTGCCTCGAATGAGCGGTGTGAAAAAGCGTGGTTTGAATTTGAAAAAGTGCGTCTTCCTCATACTGAAATTCAGTGGATATATAACAGCGCCATTAATGTTCATACTCAAGTCGCTAATGCAAGACACACTCGAACCCTTTATCAATATGAGGTCACTCAATGAGTTTATTAATTACGGATGCAGGCATTGCCGCCTCAATTGAAGCCGAAGCACTTGGTGTCAATTATAAAATCACGCATATAGGGATTGGTCTTGATGGGTATGTACCTAGTGCAGGCCAAGCGCAACTAAAAAATGAAGTGGCGCGTGAAGCGTTGAGTCGCGGCTCAATTCCTGCGCTTGGTCAGTTGCATTTTGAAGCGGTGTTTGCAGGAAACACTTCTTTTGATGGTAAAGAAATTGGTTATTTTCTAGAAGACGGAACTCTCTTTGCGGTTGATAGCCGCGATGGTGAAATTATGTCTTTAAAGCGAAGTAATACCATTATTACTGAATCGTTTGAGCTTAACCTTGCAGGCTCAAGCATTAAAAATATTACGGTTGAGTTAATGGGCGCACCCTATGCCACTGAAGAATTAGCCGGTATCGCAAAAATCACGACAATAGATAAAATGAACAGTGATGATGATGAAACCATAGTCACCCCTAAAAAGCTGAAAGAGAAAACCGCAACAGATGACGATATTGATACTGAGTCAAATGAGCCTAAATTCATTCAATTACCGCAACTCTGGCGTGGAATACAAAAGTTTGTTTTAGACAACTTATGGCTTCCATTAGCCGAGTTAATTTATCCGGTAGGTTGTCCTATCCCATACCCAGCAGCAGAAGCGCCGCCTAAATTTATCGCTTATATCGGCCAGTCTTTTGATAAAACTGTATTCACCAAATTAGCGGAGCGTTTTCCAAGTGGTGTAATGCCCGATATGCGAAAAAATTACATTCGAGGTTTAGGGGAAGGAGAAACGCCTTTATCTATTAAAGGGCAGTCGGTTCAACCGTTAGGATTTTCTGGAGATGAAATGGATCCTCATCAACATTCAGCAACATTTAAAGGGGGTAATGTTGCTAGTGGGGGAAGTAGTGGTTTTTATATGTCATATCAACAGCAGTGGTCACAAACTCAGAAAACAGCACCAGTATCAGCTGGGACACCAACGGGGATAATTACTGGTACTGGTGATGAAACTAACCCTAATTCGATTCGATGGCTGTACATAACGAGGGCAGCATAATGAATTTTTCAAACAAAGATAGAGTCGCTCATTTATACCACTTTGATGAGAGCGGTGAGTTTACCCATGATGGTTCAATGACAATACGGGCTCATATGGGGCTGCCTGCTCAAAGTACAGAAATCGCCTTACCAAAATACAATAAAGCGCTTGAGCGTTGTTACTTTATTGATGGTGTTTGGGTTGTCACTTCGTTGTTTATCGGTCGCTTTTATTGGGATGAAAAAGCGCAAATACATTGTATTCACTCTTATCCTCAAGAGTTACCTGAAAGCTATTCTTTAATTGAGCCACCAGAGGCGAATAAAGGATTTGTGGTTCAATTGGTTGATGATGAATGGCTACAAATAGAAGATCATCGAGGTCAGTTGATCTTTGATTGTAGTGATTGCACTCAATATGAAGAAGTCGAAAAGGTTGGCGAGATAAAAGAAGGCTTTACTCTTAGTGAGCCATTAACCCTTTTTGATGAATGGATTGATGATCAATGGGTGACTAACCAAAGCAATAAACATATTGGTGATTTTAATCAAGTGGATGAAACAAGGCGTGATTTATACAGCCGAGTTTGTGATCCTCTTTTTGCTGAAGCTCGTGTAAAGCGGATGCAGGGATGCGAGCAAGAAGCAATAGACATAGAAGGGCAAGCTCTGGCAGCAAGAGAGCAAATACAACTCGATAATCCATGGCCATAATTCTCTCAAATTCATCAAATAAGCCCAGTGTTATCACTGGGTTTTCTACATCTGGCATATAGAAAAGCCTGCAATATTAACCAACCTACGCGCGCGATACACTGGGTCAAATTCATAATCTGAGTAAAGCATGTCTGAGAAAGAGATTGCACGTATTGATGCCGCAATGAACAACCTTGCAAGTTTGATGCGTGAGCAAAACAAAACACTCAATAAGGTGTTAATCACGTTAACGAAAACCCAAACGATTCAAGTTGCCAACTCTAAACGAATAGACAAGCTCGAATCGGATAGAACGTGGTTAGTTAGATTAATTTTTGGTTCGGTAATCGCGATTGCTTTTGCCGCTTTTAAGGTGATGTAAGATGAATAAATTTAGCAAACAAAGTGCCTCTCGTTTAGCGAGCTGCCATCCACAATTACAAAAAGTGTTTACTAAGGTTCTTGAGATATGCGATTGCTCAATTCTTTGTGGCCATCGAACAGAAGTCGAACAAAATGCACTTCCAAGTAGCAATACTCAAGTTCGTTTTCCTAATAGCAAACATAACTCAGTACCAAGCAAAGCGGTTGATGCGACACCATTCCCTTATGATGAAGATGACCGTGAGCGTTTTAGTTATTTTGCAGGCATCGTGATTGGTGTTGGTGCATCAATGGGTATCGTCATTCGTTGGGGCGGTGATTGGGATAGAGATAATGAGCTCAAAGATAATGGCTTTGATGACTTAATGCATTTTGAGTTAGTGGAGTAATTGATGGGATTGTTTAGCAAAATCTTTGGTACTGATTCAGCCATTAATAAAGGACTCGATTTAATTGCTAATACAGGTGATGCGTTGGTATTTACGGATGAAGAAAAGGCACATCAACAAGTCGCATTATTAAAAGCGTATGAGCCTTTTAAACTCATTCAACGCTTCATTGTTATGGTCTTTTGTCTTCCTTATGTCGGCTTACATACCATTGTGATCATCGGTTGTATTTTCGGTGCGGATTGGGGAGCAATTAGTACCATGATAAATGAAGCGTTTGGTTATCCAGTGCTTGCTGCAGTTGCCTTGTATCTTGGCGGTGGCGCTATTCCAAAGCGTAAAAGTTGATATCAAAATGAGTCTATTATTTTAGTTATTTCAACTAGGATTTCAGTAAAAACGCATTGAACTTTTCATTTATCATTACAAGGGAGTTTTTAGTAACGATAGAGATGATATGGAAAAGGTTTGGAACGAAGAATTAGGGTGTTTTTCTGATAATACTGAAAAGAAAACAACAAAAATAATAAACGCTTATTTCCCATGGAATGAAGAATTGGCAAAAGAATCCAAACCAGATATTCCTCATTACGAACCTGTCAAAGAGCCACAATCCAAAATCGCTGCTTTTGAATATTCAATTGAGATAGCTTGCTCTCAAGATGAATTGAATACTTATCAAATTGGTCATTTTTCTTTAGGCAAAACCAAAGCAGAAGAAAGTATATCGTCATGGCATAAAACGCAAACCGACGAAGGTTTTACTCTATTTACTTCAAGTATAAAGGTTAATGAACCTAAAAAACTTTATCGTGAATTTTTCTGTTCATGTGGTAATGCAATTTTATTTGATGATGTAAAGCCTGTTAAACAAGGTTCTGGAAGTTATTCTGAGTCTTTTGTTCCTATTAAGCCTGCGGTTCAAGTATGCGAACGTCTTGGATGGCCTACAGAGGGATATTTTTATCATTTTATTGATGATGTGCTAGTTAATGAATATAAATTAAAAGGTTCAGGAAAATGGGCGTTTCAAGTTACTTGCTCAACGAAAGATACCCTTACTGATGAATTAGTGTCGGGTCATGACTATGCCTTTATTTTACTGCCGTGGAAAATTAATAATGTAGTGATTGCACGCCAGCATTTACTTTATCTTCCACAAAAGATGTCGTCTGAGTACTTTAACGATATTAATTCAAACTGGCTTGATACACATGCTTGTTTGCTTGATGTTAATGCTATCGTTCAAAGTAAATATGAAGACAAATTAACTCGTGAGCAAGAAGATGAGACGCTTCCTGCTGCAACGATTAAAAGTGTTGGTCAATCTATAAGTTTTGATAACACCTGCACAGCATCATCAACTCCAAAACTTCGTCATAATGTAGTCCCTGCAATTAAAGATAATGCAATACCGCAACGAACGCCGATAGTAAACGTATGTAAGATAGACCCAAAGACTAAAGCCACTGAGTTTGGTGATATGGCATTTCTAGCTATGTTTGCATCGACTACGGCAGGGGCAAGCAGTGATGTATTAGATGATTTAAGTAAAGGTGCTGCACGCTTATTTAAGTTAAGTAGTAATGTAGGTAAAAAAATAGGTGATTGGGTATTATCTGGGAATGGTGTAGGTCGTTTAGGTGGAGGTATCGTTACAGCACTATGGCCTTCTCAGTTAGGAGATGGAACACTTGATGGTGGTTTGCAATTTGATACTTCAAACGCGACAAATGTGACGGTTCGTTTTAATTTATACAAAGATGAAAATGGTGTTGAACAAGTTGTAGGAATACATTCTGGTGATGGTTATGCTTATGGTGGACGAGTAGATAAAAAAGCTGCTGTTCGACATGGTGATAAGTTTGTTATTGAGCTTGAAGAAGGTATTACGCTAACGTGGGTTCCTGATGGTGAAGAATATAAGCTAGATCCAAGTACAGAGTTACCTGAATATGATGGCTTAGATGTTCATGATGTATGGGTAAGACCAATAGAAGAGCATAAGCAAGAGTTAGGAACGATACTTTACCCAGAAGACGAATTAGTTGAGTATATCGTTACGTTTCCTGTAGATGCAGGGTTACCGCCTTTATATTTGGTCTTTAATAAACCATCGGCGGATTTAAAGTTTATTCCTGCGCCTAGAGGAATCCCCCCTCTACCTGCATTTCCATCAGCGAAGCCTGCAAAACCAAAAACTAAAGTTCAAGGAGGAGGAAAGCTTCGTGAGAGATGGATAGATAAAAAAGGGAGGATATATGAATGGGATTACCAACATGGGAAAGTAGAAGTATATGATAAAACAGGACAAAATCATCTTGGAGAGTTTGATCATAAAACTGGCGAGCAAACCAAAAAATCTGACCCTAAAAGGAGAACAAATAAATGAAATATTTAATAAGAGGTTTTGATAAGAAAAATGAAGAATTTAGTTCTGAGTTTGAAATCGAAATATCAAAAGACAAACTAGAAGATATAATGAATGTTGAGATAGATTACGGTTGTTTCGAATTACAGGCTGAACATATTACTAAATTATTAGAGTTATCACCTGATACTGATTTTAAAGAGTCAGAAGATTATTTCATTTATTTTTAATAATGATTTACTAGAGAAACTTTAGTTGTTACTTCACAAAGAAACCGAGTCATGAACTCGGTTTTCTTTTAAGCTGCAACAAATTCTAATCCCTCATACTCCTTAATTTTCACAACTTCTTGTCCCACAAAATCATTCAATTCACACACCGATTCTAGTAACGGCACTAACTCGTTTTTGTAGAAGATGCGATCGACTTTGTTTAAGTCACTGCTAGAACTAAAACCTTCACGAACAATACTCATTAAATCCAATGGAATGCGATGACTGGCCAACACATCATTAGTAGTCATGCCCTTAATATCTTTAAACGCATCTTTGGCTTCAACTTGTCCAATCGGGGTTAGTTCTGGCGGTTTACCATCTTTGCCTTTACCGTTAATGAATAAATTCTTAAAGGCACCAAGGCCTGCTTGTTTTCTTAATTTGTCTTCAATTTCCTTTTCTTGTTTATCGGTAAGGTTTGGATCGTTCATGTAAAGCAAGTAGCCTGCATGAGCACCATTAATGTAATACTTACGACGAAACAAGGTTGCATCTTCATTGAGCCAGATAGAACTCAGTGCTCCAATGTATTGCGGCATGCCGTAGATTTCTTGGCAAATATCGTACTCACTCAAATGAAAAACCTGACCGTCTTTATAATCAATGCGGCCATCATCGTTATAGGCGTTTGGCTTATAGGTATAGCGACCGATGGTTTCTTGTGCCCGCATGTATAAAGCAGGTAAGTGCTTTAATTTAATCACTTCTTTAAAGGCGTTTTTAATCACAAGTAAATAACCATTACCAAAGGTTAAGAAGTCATCCAAGAAGCGTTTAAAATCTCGCTTACTGAGTAGCGTGGATAACTTCACCGAGCTTGAAGCCATGTTTCTTTTTACGTACAACGCTGAACCGTGCATTGGATTGGCTCGCGCGGCTTTGGCCAAGGTATCTAAAGGGATAGGTGGCTCATACAAACCATCAATTAAAGCGACTTCCATATAACTGAGAATATCGCTCGTCATTACGCTTTCAGGGGTAGAAAAAGTTATCAAAATATCCTCTCTTATAGGAACGAAACGGTGGTTGAGTCATCGCGTAAAATATCGATAGGCTCCCAATGTAAGACGTGCATGGTTGCCCACGCTAAATCAGCGTGAGAGCCGACTTTATTACGTGCTGAGATAAAGGTAATTTGGTTGCTCATTTTGGTGGTGTGCTGTTTTATCATCAAAAATGAATGCACGACGTCATCCCATTCATCATCAAATTGAAGACGGCCAGCATTAATAATTTCACGTGCTTTGTAGGCCATCATGCGTTTCATTTCTGGTGAATAATCTAAGGTAGTGAGTCCTGGATAAAACTTTCTCACTAATTCAGCAACGGCCGAGCCCACACCGCCAACATCAATGGCCAAATAGACCACGTTGTACTTTTTGCAAATGGCTTCAATGGCGGTGGCTTGATCTTCATAGCTTGAGCCTTTTAAGCGAACGCGTTCAATAACTCGGAAAGTACCGCCTTTAATGATGGGTTTGAGTGCGACCACCAAGCCTGCATCATCCGAGCCTTCACCTTGACCGCCACCTCTTGGATCATAACCAACCAATACCTCTCGACGACCAACAGGGTGAAGCGCTTCAAAATTCACATCACTCCATTGACTGGTATCCGTTTTACAAGCCAGTAGCGCTTTAATGCTAAAGAACGATGAAGAGTCATCTAAGAACACACAACGAAGCAAATTATCAAACACGGATTTATCAGGATATTTACGATGTAATTTATCCATGTTGAAGAACGTCGCGCCGCGCTCAATCGCATCATCCACAGTGATTATTTGACGGAAAATACCATCGCCACCAAGTGAGCCATTTTTTAATGCTTTATGGCTGATATCGATATTAAGCTCTTTGGCTCCAGACCATTTTGGATACGCTTCGTGTGCGGTTGTAGATGGGGTCGATAAATACGTGGTTCGATATTGCGCTTGGATGGACATGCCGCCTGCGTAATCATCGAGTTTTTGAAAGCTTGGGATCCAAAACACTTCGTCATAATACATATGACCGTTAAAGCCTTGGCTTGTGAAAATGTTTGTGGACATGAAATGCAACTCAGCGCCATTGCTGAGAATGATGCTGTCTTTGCCTTTGAGTTCAATACCCCCAATCTCAAGCGCAAATTTGCGAATGTAGTTTTTGAAAATCTCAGCCTGTTTACGCGAGGCGGAAATAAAGACCTGATTGTCACCGGTTAACACCGCATCTTCAAACGCTTCAAACGAGAAATAATCACTCAAACCAATTTGACGCGATTTTAAATAAAAGCGTTGTTCGTTGATGGTGTCATCACACTTATGAGCATGAATGTCTTTTTGATATTGGAAGTATTTTTTCTCGTAATACTCAGAAAGCATTTCAGCGGTGATGCCTGAAACATCATTTTTGCTTTTGTTGCTTGGTCTACCGCGTTTTTTCTCTGAGCCACTTTCTGATTTTTGACTTTTGTTTCTGCGTCGTTCAGCTGCGTCACGTTTGTATTTTTGCTCAAGTAGCATTTCAAGCTCTTTGAGCTGTGACTCGTGTTTTTGGTCTACCCACATCAAATACGCAATTCGTTGTCTGAGTATCAATTCAACAGGAGCGTCATCACGCATTTGCTTCCATTTAAATTTTGAGATCCATTGTTGGATAGTGCGAGGAGCCAGTTCCAGTGCCTCGGCAATTTCTGCGGTTTTGTACTGGCGTAAGTAATACCCAAGCGCATGAGTTTGCGCTTGGGTATAGAGTGGTTTTTCAAGTGGTGCAGTCGGACTCATTTTCATTATTACAGTGTGCAATAACCAAATTAATCCCTCAGTAAGTCCATGTTCTAGATGCACATTCTAGGATTGGGATGAATACAAAAAGAGGCAGGATTTCGATAAATTAAAATCAGAAATCACAGGAGAGAGCAGCATGTTTCAATCAGAGCCCATTTGTATTTTAACCGCAGGTGAAACCGTCGATGGTCGGTTTATCGAGCAAAAGGTGATTGACGATATTGTCGAGCTGTATGACCCAAAACGCTATAACGCACGCATCAATGAAGAGCATTGGGCGTGGGGTGAAAAGTTTGGCTCGGTGTTATCGGTGGAAAAAAGAGGGGATGAATTGTGGGGTGTTTTAAAACCCAATTCATTGTTATTGAGCACGGTTGAGAAAGGTCAACTTCTGCATACCTCTTGTGAGATTACGCCTAATTTTGCCAACACGGGAAAAAGTTATTTAACCGGCTTGGCATTAACGGATGAGCCAGCATCGCTTGGCACCACTGAAATGCATTTATCAGCCAACTCGAAAGAGAAAAACAAGGGCAAGGTCTATTTGAGCTCAGGGGCTACTGTAGGAAAAGAGCTCATCGAGGCCGAAGAGCCAACTACTCAAGATGACAAAAAATTGTTATCTCGACTTATTCAATTATTTCGCTCGCATGATGAGCCATCCGATCCACCAGAAGAAGAGAACGATTACATGAATGAAGAACTAAAAGCGCTATTACAAGCACAAACCGCGCAGATAACGGCGTTAACAGGTCAAGTGACAAGCTTAACTGCAACGATTAAAGAAACCCTTCCTCAAGAGACTGAGCCCGAGCAAGAAGAGCAAACCGAGTTAGCCACTCAGGTCGAAGCCCTATCAAGCAAACTTGATGATGTGGTGACAAAACTGAGCTCTATCACGGATGAAACCCCTCGACAATTGGCAGGGGAAGACAGCGAAGAAATGTATTTATAAGCGTTGGCTTATCTCGCTTTTCCTTCTTCTTAATCTATTTATTTAACTGGATTTTATTATGCAAGAAAAAACAAAACTGGCGATAGAGGGCTATAAAAAAGCCGCCGCAAAACAAAATGGTGTTGAGGATGTCACTGAAAAATTCAGTGTGACCCCTAATGCCACACAAAAGATTGTTGCTCAAATTCGTGAGAGTAACTGGTTTCTTGGCAAGATTAATATTGTGCCTGTGGCAAACCAAAAAGGTGAAGCGATTGGACTTGGGGTAACCGGCATGATTGCCAGCCGTACCAACACCAAAACAGGCAATGAGCGTAAAACCAAAGCTGTTTATAACATGGAGCCGATGCCGTACCTGTGTGAGCAAGTGAACTTTGATTCACACATTCGTTACGATCAATTGGATGCCTTTGCTCATCTGAAGAATTTTAACAAACTTATCAATTCTCAAACTCGTGAGCAGATTGATATGAACAAAGTAACCATCGGTTTCTATGGCACATCTTGTGAAGCGGATACTGATCCTACGGCAAACCCAAATGGGGAAGATGTGTGTAAAGGATGGTTCCAAGCCATTCGTGATAATAACGCTGATGCCATGCTTGTTGAAGGTAAAACAACGGGTGAAATTCGTTTGGGTGAGGGCGATGAAACGGCAGGCAAAGGGGACTTTATTAACCTTGATCTAGCCGTAATGAATGTGAAGGGTTTATTGCATGATGCGTGCGCTAATGCCTCGGATTTAGTGGCGTTGGTTGGCTCTGATTTACTTTCTTATGATAAAGCCAAGTTCTATGCCGCGCATGGTAATACCCCAACAGAAAAAGCGCACATTGAAGACATGCAAGTGATTGGTACGTATGGCGGTTTAGCGGCGTTTTGCCCGCCATCGTTCCCACCAACGGCCATCTTGGTTACTAGCTTTAAAAACCTATCTTTGTACATTCAAAAAGATTCCATTCGCCGCTCATTGGCGAAGAAGAATGACCGTCTTGATCAAATTGAAAACTTTGAATCAATGAACATGGCTTATGTGGTTGAACAATTACCAAAAGCGGCCGCGCTTGAGTTTGACCATGTGAAACTGTGGATTGATGGCGCGTGGGTATAACCGCGCATAACTGAACACCAACCCATGCAGGCGATCACTGCTTTATCAACCTATTGATATGTTGTTATTAGTCAGTGTGAAGCCTGCACCTAAGAGGCAAATATGGAATTTGTTGGCAATAAAAATGAAGTGTATGACGCGGTATTGCCTGCAACAGAGCAATACCCCGAGCTTAAAATTTCAGAGTTTCAGCTTGTGTTTCATTTTTTGAGTAATGAAACAGAGGCGGGGATTTTACATCATGCCACGGTGGCCAGAGTCACTATTCATCGAGAGCTGCTCGATACCATGGCAGAGTTTGATAACTTGGATGCGTTGTCAGTGGAGCGCTTTGGTGAAACTGATACGGGAAGCACCTTGTATAAACAAGCGGTGTTTGCAATGACGGCGAACTTCTTAGTTGAAAATCAATTGAGCATGAACGCCACCAAAGAAGCGGCAGAGCGACAAGACGCCATTCAAGCCAAAGCGGATAACTGTTTAGTGCAATATCGCCGTGCTATGGATTTATTACTTAATGGCGAAGAAACCTATCGCTTTGAGGTGGTGTGATGAAAGCGCTGCAAAGTATTACGGAGTTATTTTCTCATCATGTGCTTAATGCTCATAGTTTTGATGTATGGGCAGAGGATGGGGAGTTAGTTTGTACGCAAGGCCAACTCGTGGATGGCTTTGATATTACCTACACCGTGAACGTCAATATGGTGGGCGTCGATATCGAGCCACAGATATTGATGATGCATCTGGTGTCATGGTTAAACAACTTTGATATCCAACGAGAAGAAAAAGGCTTGGCACCGCCATCCTTTGCGGCCGAGTTACTGGATAACGGTAAATGCGACATCAAACTTAAAGTGGATATTCAAGAAAGCTATTCACTAAATGAAAACGCACAAGGTAATTGGTTACAAAATGAAACGCGATATGAGTGTGTCAGTAACTTCACTCGTACATTAAGTGAAGATGAATTACCGCCATTAGAGTTTATTGGTGGTCATGAACATGACTTTCCATCATGCAGTTAAGTAGTCCCGAGCAGCTTACGAGCATCATTGATGGTTTGCTATTAAGCGAAGCTGAACAGTTTGATTTGAATCGGCGATTAGCCAATCGCTCACGACAATACTTTCGCTCTCAAATACGGCTGCAACGAGACATTGAAGGGCGAAGTTATCAAAAACGAGCCCGAAGAAAAATCACACTCGATAGCAAAACTCATAAAGCTAAAGATAACAAAAACATGTTGATGGGATTTAGCCGAGCATTGAAAACCCAAGTGAATGATAAGGGGTTTGAAGTGGGGCTTGCTGGTGTGGTTGGCAACATGGCACGTGATCACAATGAGGGGAGAACGCTTTCATTTACGACAAGAGCGAAAGGGTATTACAACTCTCGAACCAGTCGATGGGAAGGCGGAACCAAAGTTAAACAGTTTTACCAAATGCCAAAACGAACCTTTATTGGTTGGACACCTGCCCTTGAGCGAGAGTTGCTTGCCATGGTGGCAGAGCAATTTACAGCAGGCGTGGAGAGTTAAATGCGCACTATCAAAATTAAACCGAAAAAGGGATTGCTAGTACGTGATCCATTAACCCGAGTACCGTTAAAAACGGTTGGTGAAACAAAACCTCGAAACACCTATTGGCTACGCCGAATTAAAGAGGGTTCAGCCATTGTTATTGAGCCGAAGAAGGAGCAAACATCATGAGTATCAGTTTTTCAGAAGTGCCGAACAATGCTCGCGTTCCGGGTGTGTACATTGAAATTGATAACAGCCTTGCTAATAGTGCAGAAGAGCTGCAAAAACTGCTTGTGATTGGTAATGCTGTGACTGGTGCGGCGGTGTCACCCAATACGGTTGTGTTGTGTATGAATGAAGATTCTGCACGTGAGCAGTTTGGTGAGTCGGATATCACAAGCATGCTGAAGTATTTTCGAAAGCAAGATGAAAGCATGCCAGTGTATGCGGTGAGTGTTGAAGCTGCCGATACGGCAAGCGCTTTGGCAGCTCTTGGGGATACGCAATATCATCATATTCTTTGCTCACTCAATGATGAAACCACCGTACGTGATTTAGGGACGTTTTTAAATGAACGCTATAAGGCATTAGAAATGATCCCGGGCATTGCTTATCTTCCAAAAAAAGGCACGCACGCCGAGCTTATTACTTATGGCGCAATGTCCAATTGTCCATTGATAAGTTTTATGTCGATTAATGAGTTAGCGGATTCATCAAATAAGCCATTATCGGATGCAGAAGCGGTGGCAGCATGGGCAGGTCAAGTCGCACCTTCATTGGCAAATGATCCATGCCGACCACTTCAAACCCTAAAAATGAATGGGGTGTATTCCATTGCTACCAGTGAATTTGATTGGAGTGAGCGCAATTTATTGCTGCATGAAGGGATGGGAACCTACACCGTTACCTCAACCAAAGAAGTGCAAGTTGAGCGACCAGTTACCGCCTATACAGAAAATGCAGCAGGGACGGCGGATGACAGTTATCTGGATGTGATGACACCGGCTACCGCCATGTATTTTCGTGAGAAGCAACGCTCACTCATTCAAAGTAAATTTGGTCGTCATAAATTAGCCAAAGAGGGAACGAGCTTTGCTCCAGGACAAGCGATTGTGACCCCAAGCATTATCAAAGGGGAATTACTTACTTTGTATAAAAGCTTGGAGTATCAAGGAATAGTTCAAGATTTTGAAGGGTATAAAAAAACCTTGATTGTTGAGTTAGATGAAAATAACAAAACACGCATTAACTACCTAGACAGTCCGCAGTTCGTCAATGGCTTGATCATTACGGCAGGTAAAATTCAATTTAGAAAGTAACAGAATGATTGGGAGTCATTTATGAGTACAACAATAACCAGTCGTGGTTTTTTAGATGCCGGCTCATTGGGACGCTTACCGACTAAAGAAGGGGCAACCATTAACTTTGGGGGCGTAAAACGTGAAGCGGTCATGGGCGATTCAGGCGTTCTTGGATTTAGTGAAGAGTTCGAAGGTGCACCTTTTATCAAAGCAACCATTGCGCATGCTAAGACTACCGATGAAACCAACATCAAAAACTTTACAGGCGAAAACATCACACTCAATACCAACAGTGGAAAAAGCTACACCTTGATGGATGCGTGGGTGAGTGAATCGTTAGAGCTTAATATCAAAGATGGCCAACTTGAAGTGCTGTTTTTGGGTACGGAATTAATCCCACAATAAGTGAAAAGGGGTTGGAATGTTAACGTTATTATTAAAGCGACAAGCCAAAGCAAGAAAAGCGCAAGCGATGAAAGTTGAACAAGAGAGTGCGCCTAATATTCCTGCGATGGTTGCAACTGGTGATCGTGATGTACTTGAGCATAAATCATGGGATGAAGTGCAACACATCTTAAAAACCGATTTGAAATACTCACGAACCTTAGCTGGCTCACAAGAGAAAATTCCATATAAAAAAGAGCTTGTTAAAAAATACACTCCGTTGGTGAATAAGCTGCTTAAGTCGCACGAAAGTCTTGATGGATTGGATGTGGTTTGGTGGTTCTATCAATGGCAAGTGGATTGCGGTTTATTGCTATCGGTTCATGATGCATTTAAACAGGCGATATTTAAAGGACTCACCACGCCGTTAAGTTGGAACTCGAATGGTCAAACGG
Source organism: Aliivibrio fischeri (assembly GCF_009727955.1). Taxonomy (GTDB): domain Bacteria; phylum Pseudomonadota; class Gammaproteobacteria; order Enterobacterales; family Vibrionaceae; genus Aliivibrio; species Aliivibrio fischeri_A. Next base: position 96,498 of record NZ_WOBR01000005.1, read on the forward strand.
CGTTTTTAGATGTGGTGTTTAAATACTCGCATGAAGCCCATAAAACCAAACAATCATTTAATGCTCAGTTTTTACGTGATGCTGTCACCGATTTGATTGAAGGACGATTAGCCACCAATGCCCCATTGAAGGTGAAAATGTTTCGTCTTGCCGGTGATTTATTGTTGGAAGCAGGCAATAACAAAGAGGCGTTGGTCTTGTTTGAAATGGTCATGAAAATCGACCCTAAAAAAGGCGGACGTAAAACCAAATTGAAAGAATTAAGAGAAGAGTTCGGTTATGAATAAACAGCTATTCAAAGTGAAATTAGCCATACCCATGGAGGTGGATGGAAAAGAAGTGGCAGAGTTAGAGCTTCGCAAACCAACGGCAGGGGATTTACGTGGTCTGAATTTGGTTCAAGTGTGTGAAATGCACTTTGATGCAGCCACCGTGTTACTTCCTCGTATTTCTAAACTCAATGAGCGTGACATCTTGAATATGGAGAGTGAAAACTTTGCGCCCATCATGACGGAAATTGCCTCTTTTTTCGTGGATACGAAACACTAATTGAGCGAGTAGAAACCTATTATGCAGACCTCGCTATAGTGTTTCATTGGCAACCCAGTGAAATCGATGAACTCAGTCTTGATGATTTACTTTTATTTCGAGAAGAGGCGCGAGTTCGAACCGAGAAAGAGAGCCCTTAGCTCTCTTTTTTTATACCCAAAGAAAGGGATTGTTTATGAAAATGAATTTGTCAGTCGTCATGGACATGGTGAACAAAACCACCAAGCCATTAAAAGAGATGAGCAGCGATTCAGATCATTACGCTAAGAAAATAAAAAGCATTCAAGAGGCACAAAAAGACGATTCAAGCGCCATGGCGATGATCGCCTCTTATCAAAAAATTCAAAAAGAGTTGGATAAGAACGCGCTTGAAAGTGAAGAAGCCACTGAGAAATTAAATAAACTTCAAGCCCAAATGGCGAGCACAAAAGAGCCAAGTGCCGCATTGACGAATCGGTTGGCAAAACAAACCGAGAAAGTGGCCACGCTCTCTGCGAAACAAAATAAATACGAAGCGACGCTTAAAAGTACAAGCAAGCAGATGCAAAAAGCAGGGGTGAACGTTAATAAACTGGATAAAGAGTTTGAGCGTTTATCGAAAAGCCAAATGAGTCATGCAAAGCGTGTGGATGAGGTGAGTAAAAAATACAAGCGATTGAAAACCGCCATGGCACCTATTCAAAAACTTAGTAAAGCCATCAAGTTGCCAAACCTTCGCACCGCAGCGGTTGGCAAAGGGGCGGCGTTACTTGGTGGTTTGAGCATGGGCGGACTATTTAATGAGATAAACAGCACCGCCTCTGAAATGGATAAGCTGGCCAAAACCTCAAACACCTTGAATCTACCGATTTCAGAGTTGCAAGCCATGCAATCACAAGCAGAGCATGCAGGGGTGAGCTCTGATACCTTGAGTGCTTCCATGGTGCGATTTACAAAACGCCTTGGTGTGCTGCAAGAAACAGGTCGAGGTGCAATGGGCTCATTTTTGAAAAATGGGAAAAGCCCGTTGTATCGAGAGCTGCAAAGTGCCGAAGATACCCAAGATGCATACGACAAATTACTGGTGTCATTTTCAAAACTAAAAACCACTCAAGAGCAAATGGCGTTTGCGGATGCGGCCTTTGGTCAAGATGGCCGTAAAATGTTAATCATGCTTCGTGAAGGAACGGAAGGACTAGGGGCGGCTCGAAAAGAGCTCAATGCACTAGGCGGTGGAGCGAAAGCTGATGATGCTGCCAAGGCTGAAGCGTATAACGATGCTTTGCAAAAAGTGCAAGAGAGTATTCGTTCTATCAAATTCGCCGCTCTTGCACCAGTGATGCAGAGAATTACCGAAGCATTTACGGCGTTCTCTACTAAGTTTAAGAACGTCAAATGGCGCACGGACTTAATTGAGAAAATCATTAAAACGGTTAATGGTCTTTATGAGAGCTTTAAGTTCTTAGGCAATATTATTTTGTTCACCTCTCAACACTTTAAAGGGATTATTGCGACGGTGGCCATTTTTAAAGTGGCACTGATTGCATTAAATGCTGTCATCATGGCCAACCCTATTGGACTAATGGTGGCGGCGATTGGTGCCGCAGCTATCGCCATTACTTACTTGATTGATAAGTTCATTGGTTTTGATGTGATATTAAAAGCGGTGAATCAAGCCATTGGTTGGGTATGGGATGGGATTAAATCCATGATAAACATGCTGCCGGATGCACTCATTCCTGATGGTTGGAAAACCTCAGTAGAAGATGCAGGGAAAGAAGTGGATAAACTCAGCACCAAACTGAGTAAGATGAAAGATAAGAATACGAAGCTAGGTATCACAACCACAGAAAGTCAAACCCAAACCATTGCAACGTCATACCACAACCAACCAAAACAAGGCTTTTCAAATAACATTATTCCGATGTCAAAATCGACCCCATTAACCAACCAAACACTAAAAAGCCAAGCTGAAGTGGCACTTACTATCAAATCAGATAAGCCAGTCACTATCGATAAAGCAAAGAGCGAGAAGGGCACGGATTTAAGTTTGAATGTGGGGAATATGAGTATGAGTTATTAAAAGAACAAAGCTGAAAATGCCGAGGAGTGTAACCCCCTCGGCGAGGAACGCAAGCGAAGGCTCCAAAGATATGTGCTTGATGCCTTAAGGCAATCACTTGCATGAAGTAACGATAAACGTTAATGAGCGAATGTGTAAAAGCTCAATTAGGAATAAGAGAGATAGTTGCGAGTGAGTTAGAATTAGAATGTAATCAAATACTGTGATTTGAGTGATTTAAATTAAGTCGGTAGTAGATAGAGATTCTAGTAAGACAGATACAAGAGTATTAACTTCAACTGTTGGTACACAAATGAGAAATCTACTGCAAAAAATACTTTGTAAAATGAACATACAAATGTATCAACACGATTTGCTACATTCGGCATTCTAGGTTATCTTTGGATTTTCCGTATTAAGTGGTAAATTTAGGGTTGATCTGTATGATAGTAAACGTGTTATGCAGGCGTTATGTGGGAGGGAATCATCATTGATGAATGTTTTTTTCATTTATGTTGTGAGCCGCTCCAAATTATATATGTATAGGAGGTTTTTATGACTAAAAAGCAAAATCCTATGAAAGATTTTATTACACGTCTTAAAAGACTGGATACCAAGTTAGCGAAAGTAACTCCTTATTGGTGGGATAATTCGTTAACATCTTCAGCCGGTGCGACGCAGCAAGCTATTCTGTCAATATCTAAATCGCTTAATTTAGATATCAAATCAGTTTTAGACACCAATGCAGAATTAAAATTTAAGGATGTTTCAGCTTGCTATAGAAAGGCTGGCAATAAAGCTGTTAACGATCTTTTGGCGGCTACAGGTTTAGTTCATTCGGTATCAAGAACAGCAGAAAAAATAGCTGTTAGTGATTATGAGCTCTTTTCGGACCCGTCTGTAATTCGAGAACAAATCCTAGGGAATGGCTATTCTTGTGTAAATTTATACTCATTAGCTCAATATTGCTGGAGTAAAGGTGTTCCAGTTCTATTTTTGCCGGATCTACCTACGTCTAAAAAAATGGATGCTGTTGTCCAAGACGTGAACGGTAGACCAGTCATTGCGATAACAAAAAAACATAAGCACGAAAGTGCGTTATTGTTTTTGCTAGCTCATGAGATGGGGCATATATTTTCTGGCCACTTAGGTAATGGGCAAGCGATTATTGATGAGTCGATTAACGAAAGCGATGAGATTGACCAACAAGAAATGGAGGCAAATAGCTTTGCATTAGCTCTCTTAACTGGAGACGGAGGAACTCGGTTTCATTCAAGAACTCGTTTAACAGGTGAAGCATTAGCGCAAGCAGCAAAGTTAAAGGGTGAAGAACGAAATATTGACCCTGGTCATATTGCCTTGAATTGGGGACATACGACCAAGAATTGGGGTGTGGCAAACAAAGCACTTAATTTGCTCTACCCGCAGCTAACATGGCAAGACGAGTTAAAAGAACTATTTTTACAAAATATTGATGAATTCGAAGTGGACGAAGATGAGTTAGATTTTTTATTCAACCTAATGAATATTGAGGACTAACTTTGACATTACTAATTGATAACGACATCGTCTATAAGTTGGCTCAACTTGATTTGCTAAATAATGCGACTTCATTGCTTAATGATAGGTATGGAGATCTAGAAGTTTTAAATACGCTACGATTCAAATTTTGTCCGGTTCAGGCAAGTAAGCGAGTAAGACAAGAAAGAAAGCATACCGCTGAGGTTATAAATAGAATCGAGCACTTTATCGATACAGCTGTAACGGAAATTGATTGTGAAATTACGGATAGTGCCTTGCTTGAAGCGATGGCTGTTTCCGATGGTGGCTTAGATGTCGGAGAAATGCAGCTTTTACAAACAATGATTGAACGTGATGAATCGAGCATGTTTACGGGAGATAAACGTTTTTTAAAGGCTTTAGCTCAGGATGAGAATGTGTCAGTGCACTCTGAAAAATTGACAGAGTCTTTCGTGTGTTTTGAGCAAATCATGATATTCCTAATTAAGGAATTTGGCTTTGATTATGTTAAGGACAAATTCGTATCAGCGCTAGACTCAGGTCTAAAAGTAGATTCGACATTAAGTATGTGTTTTCAAGGGCGTGAACTAGCTGAAGAGTCGCGAGTTTTTGAAAATTTAGAGCTAAACGTAGCTTCTTTGCGTCGAGGTACTCTATCATTATTATCGACTTTGACTGCTTGGGTAATACCCGAAGAGCGAGTGGGTATTTTGAGTGAGTTAACTGTAATACGCGAATAGTAAAAGCACCTATAAAAAAGCCCCTAACTAGAGGGGCTTTTTTGTGTAAGAAGTTTAAGGTGTAGTCATTCTTGTGACAATAATATTCACTTTCCTTTTTAACCAATTGAAAATATTGGCTTTTTATGTATGGATTATATTAAAGCTTATTACTTTCATTAGAATATTAACCTTTTGATTTTAAATCGATTTCTTATATTACAATGACTTATCTTTTCTCTTTACTGTATATATAAACATATAATTCAATATAAAGGTATTTTTTTGAGTCATTTTGTAGTCATTTTTTGAATGTGATACAAAGGACTTAGTTCAGTACATCATTAGGTTAATTGGTGAAATGAGTGTAAAAAAGATCTTGAATTGCATAAAGCCCCTAAGTGATAGGGGCTTTTTTGTAGAAGAAGCTTAAGGGTTTTAAGGTGTAGTCATTCTTGTGACAATTTAATGGTGTATTCTATGTAACTATTTGAAAGTAAATATATTAAATAGTTATTTAATATTAAATGAGATTACTTTCATTGGGTTATCAAGTCCTTATAAATATAGTCAATCCTAGTTGAGCGAGGATCTTTAATATCATGATACTAACATTATTTGGCATTAAATCATGTAAGTTTAGTTTAATAATCTAGCACTTGGCTGGCATGTCTCACAGCGCCACGTACATTTTTGTTGACCTAAACCTGCTTTTATCCAAGCCATTGTGACGCTAGTAGAAGGATGACAAAAAGCCTCTTTATTACATAAGCTACATGTTTTCCATTGTGACGGTTCTTGCTGCTTTTGAACTTGTGCAATGTGCATTGTAATGCCTCTATTTCTATATTTAATAAAACAGAGTAACTGTATATTTATACAGTTATTTTGGCAAGGGGTATTTAAGGATAAAATTTATACCAATAGTTATTCAGATAATTGCGGAGGATAATTGATAGGTAGGTATTACAGGCACAAAAAAAGCCAACTCATTTCTGAATTGGCTTTTCGATCTCTTATGAGATAAATAATGGTGGAGGGGGACGG
>NZ_WOBR01000006.1 GCF_009727955.1 Aliivibrio fischeri
AAGTACTAGGTACTAGGTACTAGGTACTAGGTACTAGGTACTAGGTGCTAGGTGCTAGGTGCTAGGTGCTAGGTACTAAGTTCTGCTCTTACTTTTCCCTAGTCCCTTAGCTCTCGCCCCTGCTTTTACTAGCCCCTTACCTCTGCTCTTACTCGTCCCTAAACTCTCGCCCCTGCACTTACTAGTCCCTCCTTCAACCTCTCATATTCCACTTATAAATTTCAGTCTTTAGTGTGTTTGCCGATATATGGGCTTACTATGTAGCCAATCGTTTATTGGTCTTGCCTTTGAGTACGTCGCAAAGATGCTAACTTATTGGGCTTATGATAAAATATAAGCATATATAAACAGTTTAAATCATCAAACGCCTTGGGTATGCGTTATAACCTATGGGCGGTAGCGTGTCTAAAACACCATATTCTGCAATTAATACTATTGATTAAGCTGAATGAATAAAATTGATAGTAAATGAATTTAAGGTAAAACAATGTTGAATAATAAAACAGTTCTTATTACTGGCGGTACAGGTTCATTCGGTAAGCAATTTATCAAAACAATTCTTAAACAATATCAAGATGTTAAGAAAATTATTATCTATTCTCGTGATGAATTGAAACAGTTCGAGATTAAACAAAATTATCCACAGAAAGACTTTCCACAATTACGATTCTTTATTGGTGATGTTCGTGATCGTAATCGTATGATTCAAGCGTGTGAAGGTGTTGATGTAATCATTCATGCTGCAGCAATTAAACAAGTTGATACTGCGGAATATAACCCAACAGAATGTATCCGAACCAATATTGATGGTGCTGAAAATGTAATTCAAGCAGCACTTCAATGCGGTGTTAAAGATGTTGTTGCTCTTTCAACAGATAAAGCATGCGCTCCAATTAACTTATACGGAGCTACAAAATTAGCTTCAGATAAATTATTTGCTGCAGCAAATAACATTAAAGGCTCTAAGGATATTCGTTTTAGTGTTGTTCGCTATGGTAATGTGATGGGCTCTCGAGGCTCTGTAATCCCTTTCTTTATGAAGAAGAAAGAAGAAGGAGTATTACCAATTACTCATGAAGAGATGACGCGTTTTAATATTTCTCTTCAAGATGGTGTGAATATGGTGATGTATGCACTAGAAAATCATTTGGGCGGTGAAATATTTGTCCCTAAAATTCCATCATATAAAATTTTAGACATAGCTGAAGCAATTGCTCCTGAATGTAAAACTAAAGTGGTTGGTATTCGCCCTGGCGAAAAACTGCATGAAGAAATGATCACGGATACCGATTCGTTAAATACTATTGATTTAGGCCGCTATTATGCAATTCTTCCTTCAGTATCATTTACTTATACAGAAGAAGAATACATGGTTCATCATAAAGCAGAAAAGGTACCGTTTGGTTTCAAATATAATTCAGGAACGAACACTGAATGGGAAACAATTGAAGGTTTACGTGAACTGATTGTTGAACATGTAGACCCTAACTTTACGGTTTAATCTGAGACAAAATATATGATCCCTTATGGTAAGCAAGAAATTACTCAGCAAGATATTGATGCTGTTGTTGATGTTTTAAAATCTGATTTCTTAACGCAAGGACCTCAAGTACCTGCATTTGAAGAAGCACTTAGAGCTCATACTGGCGCAACTTATTCATTAGCAGTAAATAGTGCAACATCGGCATTACATATTGCTTGTTTAGCGCTTGGTTTAGGTAAAGGTGATAAGTTGTGGACAACACCCGTGACATTTGTTGCTTCTGCAAACTGTGGCCTATATTGTGGTGCTGATGTTGATTTTGTGGACATCGATCCTCAAACGTACAATATGAGTATTGATGCATTAGAAGAAAAGCTAATTCATGCTAAATCAATCAATGCCTTACCTAAGGTGGTTGTTCCTGTTCATTTATGTGGACAAGCTTGTGATATGAAAGCAATTTATGCTCTTTCTAAAGAGTATGGCTTTAAAATTATTGAAGACGCTTCGCATGCGATTGGTGGACGTTATCTTGATAAGCCAATTGGTAATTGTGAATATTCTGATATCACTGTATTTAGTTTTCATCCAGTAAAAATTGTCACTACCGCTGAAGGTGGTGCTGTGATGACGAATAGCCAAGATCTAGCGGATAAGATGGCTCTCTATCGTAGTCATGGTATTACTCGTGACCAAGCTCAAATGCAAAATGAATCTCATGGTGGCTGGTATTACGAACAGATTGATTTGGGATACAATTATCGAATGACTGAGTTACAAGCAGCTCTTGGTGTAGCTCAAATGACTCGTTTGAACGATTTTGTTTCGGCCCGTCATAAACTTGCTACTCGTTATAATCAATTGCTTTCTACTCTTCCTGTTATTTTACCTTATCAACTTGAAGGAACATACTCAGGTTTGCACCTGTATGTGATTCGCTTGCAGTTGGATAAAATTACCAAAACTCATAAAGAAGTGTTTGATGCCCTTCGAGAATTAGGTATTGGCGTTAATCTTCATTATATTCCGGTACATACACAACCTTATTATCAGAGTATGGGATTTAAAGTCGGTGATTTCCCTGAGTCTGAGCGTTATTACCAAGAAGCTATTTCGTTACCGATGTTCCATGTAATGACTGAAGAACAACAAGATACGGTTATTCGAGTTCTATCCAATGTTTTAGAGAGTTGATTATGAAAATAGCAATCATTCCTGCTCGAGGTGGAAGTAAGCGTATTCCAAGAAAAAATATTAAAGACTTTAATGGGAAGCCGATTATCGCATATTCGATAGAGGCTGCTTTAAGTTCAGGATGTTTTGATAAGGTAATCGTATCTACTGATGATCAGGAAATTGCTGATGTAGCAAAACAATTTGGAGCTGAGGTTCCTTTCATACGACCAGATAATGTATCAGATGATTATGCTACAACAGCAGATGTTCTGTTACATGCTATTAATTGGTATGAAAGTCAATCACTGTCAATTGAATATCTGTGTTGTATATATGCAACAGCACCATTTATTGATGTTAATGACATACGAAATACCTACAAATTGTTATTAGAATCACCTTCTGCGGATTATTGTTTTCCTGTATGTGAATTCCCATTCCCAATACAAAGAGGAATTAAACTTAATCAAGATCAACGTGTTGAGATGTTCCAGCCGGAGCATTTTAATACGCGTTCTCAAGATCTTGAGGTTGGGTACCATGATATAGGGCAATTTTACTGGGGCAAACCAAGTGCCTACCATCAAAAAATCCCTATGTTTTCAGATAAGGCGATTGCATACCCTATATCTAGGAAGCGAGTTGTAGATCTTGATACTCCTGAAGATTGGGATTTTGCTCTCTTACTCTCTAAAGTATTAAAAGGTTAGATAGGTGCTGATTGGTATTCGCGTTGACGCGTCGTTCAAGATGGGGACGGGGCATGCATTCAGAATGCTCACACTTGCACGTAAGTTAGAGAGCAATGGACATCAAGTCGTTTTCATATGTCGAAAATTGGGAGGAAACTTAATTAATTTCATTGAAGAGAGTTTCAATGTCATTAGCTTACCTGAGCCGGAAGAGGAAGAAAACTTCAACACTCATTGTGCTCATGGTAATTGGTTAGAGGTTCCTTATGAAACTGAAATTGCACAAGTTCAAGATGTCGTATCTCATTATCTATCTGGTTTAACTCGAACAAAGTTGGACTGGTTGGTAATCGATCACTATGCGTTAGATGAACGCTTTCAGGTGGCGTTGAGGCCACTTTCTTGCAGTATTCTTCAAATCGACGACTTGGCTGATAGAGTTCATAATGTGGACATGTTACTGGATCAGAATTATTACTCTTTAGGTAACAGTCGTTATGATGCTTTCCTTCCCAGCTTTACCAAGCGCTTTTGTGGTCCTAAATATGCGTTGCTGAGAGATGAATTTCGTGAAAGTAGAAAGCACCTTCCAAACTATACACAGCGTTTATCTAAGAGAAAAGTGGTGCTCTTCTTTGGGGGCATTGATTGGGCTAATGAAACCTCAAAAGCGTTACTTGGATTGTTGAGTGTCGAAAGCGGCGATCATTTCGATGTGATTATTGGGATGAATAACCCTCACAAGCAACAGTTGGAAGCGTTGTGTGCTGAACATAAGACTAGGGTGACCCTTCATGTCCAAGTGAAAAACATGATGGATTACTTTTCAGATGCCTACCTATATGTTGGAGCTGTAGGTGCTACAACGTGGGAAAGGTGCGTGCTTGCCCTTCCTGGTATCGTATGCTCGGTCGCAGACAATCAAACTCAGCTTGCTAAAGATTTGCATGATATAAACGGCCATTGCTATTTGGGCTTGAACTCTGAGCTATCATCACAAGATTATGCGCTTGCATATCAGCGTTTTATTTCTCAAAAAGAGCTTCTCTTGAATCAATCTTCCATTTGCGGTGACCTCGTTGATGGTAAAGGGTGTGAAAGAGTCGTTGAACACCTAGAAGAGATTTCAAAAAATGACAACATTTAGTCTCCGCCCTGCACAAGAAGGCGATAAGTGGGCAGTGTTAGAGTGGCGCAATCACGCTGATGTGCGTGCTGTGATGTTAACTGACCATATCATCTCTAAAACTGAACACTCTGCATGGTGGGATAAAACCATGCTAATGGACCAAAGACAGATTTTAATATTCTGTCGCGATGAGAAACCTGTAGGCGTAGTAACCATTTATTCATGGGAGCAAGATAACGCGACAGCATGGTGGGGTTTTTACCTTAACAACAGTGCGCTTAAACAAGCTGAGAAAACAGCCATTTGGCTTGAGCTTGAACAAGCCGTTATTCAGTATGCGAGTAAAACATTAAAGGTTCATGAGTTGTATTGTGAATCACTAAGACAAAATCAGCTCGCATGGAAATTACATCAAAAAAGTGGTTTTGTAGAATGCGAGGTTCCTGTAGATGCTACTGACACTGAAAAAAATGTCGTTTACATGAAATATGTGTACCCAGAAAACAAGCTAGATAAACGTCAGCGGTTGTATCTATTCGCATCTCATAATACCGATTTTTTGTCAGATATCTTAACGAAGTGTATTAAGACATATACGCAGTTTCCTTATAAGATTGCGACAGCAGAATTCGGCCGGTATCAGTTGGATCTTCTGGACTCTGGGAATACTGATATTAATGATGCGTCTTCTTGCTACGCTTTTATCGAGCGAATTGAAGACTTCTTTTCTGATATCTATACCTTGCCAACAGAAGAAGCCTTGTTACAAACAGAGCAACGCGTGTTGCAATACCTTGCATTTATCAAGAATATTGCTCAGCGAGGAAATCGGGTATTTGTTGCTGATTTTGCTATTCAGAAGGGCTTTCCTTTTTCTATTTCTGAACAGTTATCAGACTCAAGCATTCATAGGCTAATTCAGGAATGGAATAACACGCTTTATACGATGAAAACCGAGAATTTGGTTGAAGTTATTCCTTACTCTCAAATCATCAAGCGTGCTGGCCAAAGTTTCTCCAATAAATATTGGTACATGGCAAGAGCACCGTTCTCCATTCAATTTCTGGAAGCGTACAGCCAAGCTGTAATTGGTACTATTTTTGCGGCAAGTGCACTTTCTGCTCGAGTCTTAGTGCTTGATCTTGATAATACTTTGTGGAAAGGGATCATTGGTGACGATGGAAAAGACGGTATTAGCTTAGGGGGAGACTACCCAGGCAATATTTACAAAGACCTTCAGTCGCTTTTTCTCACACTAAAATCCAGGGGTATATTGCTGACTATATGCAGTAAGAATACTGAGGAAGTGGCACTAGATGCAATTGAAACCCATCCGGAGATGCGTCTTAGAGCGAAAGATTTTGTTAGCCATCGAATTAATTGGGAACCAAAATCACAGAATATTCATGCACTAAGTAAAGAGTTAAACCTTGGCTTATCATCTTTTTGTTTCATCGATGATAATCCTGTAGAGCGTGCCGAAGTGCGTCGAAATGCACCAGATGTTTTTGTACCTGAATTACCAGATGATCCGGCTGAATGGTATCAGTACCTTTGTAATCTTCCTGAACTTTGTGTCGCGCAAGTAAGTGAATCTGATAAGCGTCGTTCGGATCTCTACAAACAGAGGGCGGACATTCAGAATGCGCAAACCGAATTTGTTGATCGAGCGTCATTTATTAAAAGTTTGGGGATGGAAATATGTGTAGAAGCATTGAATTCAGATAATTTCGAGCGAACACATCAACTCTTTAATAAAACAAATCAATTCAACACAACGACAACACGCTATAGTAAAGAACAATTGAGCGAATGGATGACGGCCTCTGATTATCAAGTACTCCATATTCGCTCTAAAGATAAATACTCCAAAGAGTATGAAGGCGTTGCGGCATTGGTTATCGTGAAACAGGATGATTGCTGGTTGGTTGATAACTTCGTGATGTCATGCCGTGTGATGGGGAGAGATATTGAGCATGCCATATTGAGCAAGCTGATTCTTTTAGCGAGTGAGTCTTCTCAGGACTCTGTGATTGGTCGCTTTATTGCGAGCTCTAAAAATATGCCAGTTCGAGACCTTTATAAGAACAATCATTTTGTTTCAGATGATTGCGAGCAATGGGTATTCGAGTTTGCTCAGCAGTCGTTGCCATTGGAATCCAACCTAATGACTCTAAATTGGAAGGCATAGGAGAAATTTATATGAATGCAATGTTTTCGGCTTTAGGTGTACTTCATGTTGATCACTATGCTGTGACGACGAAAGACTTGATAGCTACATTGAAAGACTTTTTATCTGTTCCCGGAGCCAAGTTGCTTCGAGGACCCGGAGAAAACCCTGCACAACAAGTGTACTATGCATTTGTGGAGCTCAATGGTATGGGGGTTGTGGAGATACTGGCACCACTAGATGACCACTCTCCGATTCTTGGGCATATAGGCTCTGGTGGTGGGGCTTACCATCTTTGTTATGCCGTGCAAGATATTGATAAAGCGATCAAAGTTGCAGAGCAGGATTTTGGTGCAAAACTTGTGGTTGCTCCTCGTGCAGATGGAGCATTTGATGGTCGTAGAGTCGCTTTTCTTGTCCATCCAAATCATGGTTTGTTTGAGTTGCTTGAAGCTTATCCTGTAGACTCAATACCAGTATTTTCTCAATCTATTAAACTTGAGGTTGTCGATTCGAAAAAAGAGAAACTCATGGAAATCTATCGTTCGGTTATTGATAGTGGTCGTGTTAATTACGATGGAACGGATATGGCAAGCTGTCCTGAATGGGACTCTTTTAAACACTTGATGTTAATAATGGAAATCGAAAAGCAATTCGAAATATCGATACCAGCGTCTGATATGTCGACGTTGGATTCGTTGAAAAAGATAGAAAGTTACCTGGCAAATAAGTAGGAAATAATGAAGATAGCAAATAGAAAAATAGGTAAGGGTCATAAACCTTATATCATCGCAGAGATGTCAGGTAACCATAATGGTGATATCACTCGTGCAATTGAATTGATTAAGGCCGCGAAAGATGCGGGTGCAGATGCTGTTAAATTACAGACTTACACGGCCGATACCATCACAATTAATCACGATAGTGAGGAGTTTATGATTCGTGGTGGTCTATGGGATGGTTCTAAATTATATGACTTATATGAACAAGCTCATACACCTTGGGATTGGCATAAGATTCTATTTGATGAAGCAGAAAAGCTTGGTATCACTATTTTTAGTTCTCCGTTTGATCATACTGCAGTCGATTTTTTAGAAAGTTTAAATGCACCAGCTTATAAAATAGCCTCTTTTGAATTAATTGATTTACCATTGATTCGTAAAGTTGCATCTACTGGCAAGCCGATGATTATGTCGACGGGTAATGCGAATTTAGCTGAAATAGAAGAAGCTGTTTTAGCGGCAAAAGCGGCAGGAGCGAATGATCTAATCCTTCTTCATTGTACTAGTGGTTATCCAACACCAGCCTCACAAGCAAATATATCAACAATGTCAGTAATGCGTGATGCTTTTAATGTTGAAGTTGGCCTTTCAGACCATACAATGGATATTGGTGTATCAGTTGCAGCAGTAGCATTGGGTGCATGTGTTATTGAAAAGCATTTCACATTAGCACGAGCTGATGGCGGTCCTGATTCTGCATTTTCTTTAGAGAAAGAAGAATTAAAGTCCTTGGTTGTAAATTGTAATATGGCTTTTGAAGCGATAGGGAAGCCAAATTTTATTAGTACAGAGGCTGAGTTACAAACAAAATGTCATCGTCGTTCGTTATATATTGTTAAAGACATTAAGAAAGGGGAAGTGTTTACTGAGGAACACGTTCGTTCAATTCGTCCTGGCAATGGTATTCCACCAAAATATTTAGATAAAGTTTTAGGTAAAACTGCTAAACAGGATTTGAAATATGGAATGCCGATGATGTTTGATTACTATTAATTTAAATATGACATGATGGCTTGAAATGGGAAAGTTATTTTTCGTTCGAGCCTCATCTGTTGGTTAAATTAACTTCAATATAAAAGCAGCTTTGTAAGTAATATGGTGTTATGGAGTTGTTGTTGACTGTGGAGCTATATGAAAACAAGTGTTTAATTAAATTTATTAGTTCGAGATACTGTTTTCTTACCTGTTTATATATTTAATTTATTGGTTTTAATTTATGAAAACTATCGTTGTTGATATAAAAAGAAAAATAAAGAAAAATAAAATACCTGATTTTAATAAAAATGATAGTTATATATCACTTAACTCTTATTCTAGCTATCTTTTAGAATCTCAGAATATAAAATTTATGACTTATCATGATATTTTGAGTGAGAAAGATTATTGTCAGTCAATATTAAATATATATAATGAAATTGAGAATGATGAGATTTTTGTTAATAGTCAGTGTAAGTATTATCTTAGGGATGTAGCTAAGTATATAACTTTAAATAGTTATATATCTTATATTGAAGGATGGCTAAAGAATAAAGATTGTGATTATATTCGGTGCTCTAAATCTAGCATTTCTAATTTGGAACAATATATTCAATTTAATAATGTAACAGTTGTAGATAATATAGATAAAAGTTTCTACTTGGAAAAGAAAATAGGAGTATTTTTAGGTAGCATTCGTTCTGGGCTAGTTAAAAAACTAAAGTCAAGGTTTTCAAGAAAGTTATCTAAGTTTTCTTATGAAAGCAAAAGTTATTATTCATTATTTTCATCGATACCTGTCTCTAATCATTGTGAATTTGCATTAGATACGAGTCTTTATGAGGGTCTTATAAAGAAATTTATAACGAATAATAAAGTGAGAACAGTTGCAATGAAAGAGTTTGCTTCTACTCAACCATATAGCACTTCTCCATTTTATATTCCGTTTACATTTCTCAATGGGCGTGAAAATTATTTTCGATTTCAGTTATATCAGAAATTAGGTCTTCCTATAATTATTTTTCAACATGGTTCTTATGTACATGAAAATTATTTTTTAAAATATAATGAGATAACATCTTCAGATTTAAATATTGTTTTTAATGAATATACAAAAGAATTATTCTATAAATGCAATGCTAAGGATGTTGTTAAAATAAAACCTCTACTGTTTAATAAGAAAATAAAGAAAATAAAGAAAATAAAGAAAATAAAGAAAATAAAGAAAAAATATGACTTTCTTTATATTTCTTATTGCACACAATATTCTATGTCTGGAATGTATGTTTCTAGTGAAGATTCAATAATCTCTGCAGATGCTAATAATATATTTAAAAGGCATAGTGAAGTTATAAAACTGTTCGGCGAGGTTTTTGTTAATAAAAAGATATGTATTAAAATTCAACCAGGTATTCATTTAGGAAGTATGAATTATATTCCTCTTGTTGAGTTGGCGAAGAAATATGATAATGTAACAATTGAATCAGGAGATAAATTAGATTTTTTATTTTCTGTTTCCGATAATGTAATCTCTGATTATTATTCGACAGAGTTTTTAAATTATAATTTGATTTTAGAAAAAAATATTTCTATTTTTACAGATATCATTGCGATGAAAGGTATAGTAAAAGATGAACTTTCTGAGTTTTTATTTCTTTTACAGGATATGAATGAATTAAAAAATTGGATTGTTCATTGCGAAGGAAATATAAATAAAAAGAAAGACGTAGGTATGATTAAGAGATATACAAGAGATGAAGTTGATTCTTTTTCTATTTTATCTAAAAAGATAGAGCAATTAAATGAAAGAGACTAGTTTAAAAAAACGGTACGCCATTAAATTATTCTCTAGCATAGTAACTGGAATTGTCGGTATGATTATGGTTGCTATTGTTCCAAAAGCAATTGGTCCTGTTGCTTATGGTCAGTTTGTTTATCTACAGCAGTTCTTTACTAAAGTCATCAATTTTTTAGATGCCAGTAGTTCAATTGCATTCTTTACAAAGTTATCAGCTAATTTAAAACGAAAAGAACTTATTACTTTTTATAGTAAATATGTGCTTTTTGTTTTTTTTGTTTTAGTTGTATTCTTTTTTATATTTAACTTACTTGGGATTAATCAATATATATTGCCTGGAGTAAATAGTTATTTTATTTCTTTGGGGTTATTGTTTGGTTTCTTAACATGGCTTACTCAGATTTTTATAAAAATATCTGATGCATATGCCATGACAGTTTCTGTTGAACTTATAAAGCTGACACATAAAGTGCTTTCATTAGTTTTTCTTATTTGTTTAATATCATATTTATCTCTAAATTTAACTATTTATTTTTACTACCATATTTTTATCCTTTCTGCTTTTATTTTATTGATGTCGATTTTTTTTATAAAAAAACAAGTATTTTCTTGGAGTATGCTGTTATTCGATATTATTGAGTTTAAGAAAGTCGCTTTAGAATTTATATCGTATTGCATTCCGTTGTTCGCATATAGCACTGTTTCCTTAGTTGTAGGTCTGTTTGATATTTGGTTACTTCAGAATACAAGTGGCTCAATAGAAACTGGATTTTATGGATTATCTTATTCTTTAGCGGCAATGTGCTTTATTTTCACTGGTGCAATGACTCCTATAATTACTCGAGAGTTTAGTAAATCGTTTGAAAATAAAGATATGGTAACAATGGCGGCACTTTTTAAACGTTATATACCAATGTTATATTCAATTGCAGCTTATTTTTCTATTTTTATTGCATTTGAAAGTGAAAATGTTCTAGCTATATTTACTGATAAGCAATTTTCAGATGCTTATTGGGTTTTGATGGTAATGGCTTTTTATCCCATTCATCAAACTTATGGACAGCTTAGTGGATCTATATTTTATGCTACTGGACATACAAAAGCGTATAGAAATATAGGTTTTTTTAGTATGGGGATTGGTGTTTTATTGACAATACTATTTGTTCATTTTTTGGAGTTAGGTGCGCTTGGTCTAGGGTTGAAAATGGTATTAACTCAGTTTATTGCTGTTAATGTACAATTATTTTTTAATGTGAGATTTTTAAATATTAATATTAAGTACTTTCTAAAACATCAATTATTTGTTGTAGTATTGTTTGGATTTTCTGCATATGGTTCAGCTAGATTTATTGATATTTCTTCTCCTATTTTCGATTTTCTAGTTTCTGGTCTAATTTATTCTTTATTTGTTGTTACAATACTGTTTATATATCCTAGCTTATTTTCTATAAGTAGATTAGAGCTTCAAGGTTTTATAAGAAAATTTTTGTTAAGAAAATAATTATGGAGTTTATATGTTAATTTATGCTGTGATTCCTGCAAGATCTGGTTCAAAAGGATTACCAGATAAAAATATTAAAGAAATAGATGGCAAACCTTTAATTTCTTATTCAATAGAATTTGCGAAAACAATACAAAGTGTTGACAGAGTGTTTTGCAGTACAGATTCAGAGCTTTATGCTGATATTGCTAAAAAATACTCTGCTGAAGTCCCATTCCTTCGAAGTGAGAATGCTGCCGCTGATACGGCGATGGAGCAGCACATATTAAAAGACTTACGAGCATCATTTATAAAACACGATATTCCTGAACCCGATATTATCGTATGGCTTCGACCAACTTTTGTTTTTCGTGCAAAAGATGATATAGAGAAGGCAATAGATAAGCTTGTTAACAATTCAGAACTATCGTCTGTGAGAACTATTGTTGAATCTGAAAATCGCCTTTATGAAATTGAAAATGAAAAATTGGTTGCAGCATTTAACGATGGTGGTAAATCAATGATTCGACGACAAGATATGAATAAGGGGTATAAGGTATTTAGCACAGATATTTTTAGATTTAAAGGGAATGATTTTGGAGAGGCATTTTTAGGAAGTAATATTCATGCTATTGAATCACATAAAATTTGTGGTTTAGATATTGATGACATTATTGATTTTCATATTGTTAAATCACTTGTAGAAAATTCAAAGGAGTTAGTTTGTGACTTTTTGCCGAAAAATAGTTGAGATAATAAAAGACAATCTTACTGAGATTACATCTCTTAAGAATACTAAGATTAAGAAATTAGATGATAGTTATGTATCTAAAGGTGACTTATTGGTTCAATCTTTAGTTTTTGATTTTTGTAAAGATAATTTACCAGAACACATTTTGATCTCTGAGGAATTTGCACCGTTTGATGATATAGAATGGAACGAAAAAGGTTCTTATATTGTTCTAGATCCTATTGATGGAACTGAAAATTTTGTAAGTGGTTTACGTGAATGGGGTGTCGGTATATCTATTTATACACACGGAGTACACCAAGAGTCTTGTATATTTTTACCAGAATTGAATGAAGTCGCTATTAGTGGTCATTCTTTAGAAAGATTTGAGTCTAGGATTCACGGTTTATCATCATCATTAACTAAAAGCGATTTAGAAAAGTTACCAGAAGGCTTTGAATACCGAATTATTGGTTGTTCAATGTATAATATGTTAAATGCAGTTAAGGGTAGCTATGCTCGTTTCGAAAATGTTCGAGGGGTTCATTGTTGGGATGTATTACCTGGTTTGAATTTAGCATTAGAGCATAATGTAAATGCTTATGTTGATGGAAAGCCATATAAAGGGGAAATGCTATTCCCAACAAGAAAATATAAAATATTATTAGAGGCTTAATATGTCAAATATTAAAGACATACTTCATTATTTTTCTTTGTCAGGAAAAAATAAAATAGCAATTATTGGCAAAGGAGCTTCATTAGATTTAATTGATTTATCTAAGCTTAATGATTTCTTTATTATTAATATTAATGATTCAGAAAAAGCACTCAGTGGTGACGTTTGTATTTATCATCTTTCTTGGGTCTCAGAATTCCTTATTAATGAAGGTGGAAAATGTCAATATTACATTAGCTCTTGTGAAGCTATTGATGGTATTGAACATGTATCTGTTGAGCATATATATGAAGGCCCTGAAAATGTTCAACCACTTCAAGAACGCTTTTTTGATTCAAAATTTTATATCGAGGATGCGACTGTTATTTCGGCTCTCAAGCTTTCTAATTTATGTGCTGATTACGTACGAAATAAATTAGATGTTTATTTGCTAGGCTTTGATTTTTCAATATCTACTGGTTATTCAAAAAAATCAGGTGGGCATGTTAGTTTTGGTGAATATGAGTATGTAGAAAGTTTACTTAACAATCAAAGTGCCTATCTTGAACTTATCTTATCTCATGAGGCTGATTTATCTATTAATGTAAATCATATTGGTGATCGAAGCTTTAGTTCTATGAATTGTGAGAAATTTAATTTACTTACTGGTGGGTATTCAGATGCTGAACAGGTTAATGATGTAAAGAGCGATTTTAATCACTATAAAGGTAATAATTCGGTGATTGTTGTAGCAGAAATTACCACTAACCACTTTGGTAATTTAGACCTGTTACATAAAATGATTAAGGCTGCCGCTGAAGCTGGTGCTGATTATATTAAACTTCAAAAGAGAGATGTTGAGACATTTTATACACAAGAAGAGCTAAATAAGCCTTATCACTCTCCGTTTGGTAATACATTTAGAGATTATAGACATGGGCTCGAATTAGATGAAGCTGGTTTTCAAAAAGTTGAAGAATGGTGTAATAAATATGGAATAAAATGGTTTGCATCTGTGTTAGATAAAAAATCTTATGATTTTATGCTGCAGTTTGAACCTGAACTTATTAAATTACCATCAACAATTTCTGAGCATATTGATTTTTTAAAAGCCGTAGCAGAGGATTTTAAAGGTGATATTGTTCTATCTACAGGAATGACAGATTCTAAATATGAAGAATTCGTACTTTCAGAGTTTCATAATTGTCGTTATTTATACTTATTACAATGTGTGTCGACTTATCCTACGATGAATGAAGATGCTAATGTTGCGGTAGTTCGGCATTATCATGATTTGAGCAAAAAATTTCCAAATATTAAACCTGGGTATTCTAGTCATGACGTTGGTTCATTGTGCTGCCAATTGTCTGTCGCAGCTGGAGCTTTGATGGTTGAAAAACACGTTAAATATGGAAATACGCCATGGGCCCATTTTGATAATGTTGCGATAGATATGTTAACTGGAAATTTTAAAAAATTTGTAGATGACGTCCGTTTAGCTGAGCTTTGTTTAGGGTCTGGAACTAAAGTAGTTTTGAACTCGGAGCATCATAAGTATAGAAAGTAAAGCATCGGTTTTTATAATTATAATAAAAGGAATAGCGAGTGATTAAGTGTCGGTTGAACTCTAAACTACCTTTAGTCATTTTAGATAAGGAAGAAAAGTGGAATGAACAAAGTGCTAATATAGTCTATTGGGCTGATATTGGTGCTGAGAAAGGTTGCTTTTACATCCCTTTATTAGTTGAACAATACAGTGATGAACTTAAAGCAGAGTATATTGAATTAATTGATTATTTGGGTTATTCGGAAATAAATGGAATTTCATTAAAAGATGCTCTTAAACAAAAGGAGGGTTTTTCTTTTTGGTGGATGACACTACTATCAGAAAAAAGTCCTTGGAAAAGTGATGATATATATGCTGTATTTAGAGCTCTAATATTAAAAAGGTTAATCGAGAACTTTGCTGGTGATAAGATTGTTGTTCAATCAAATAATAAAAAATTGATTGAATGGATCACAGCTTTTACAGAAAAGAAAGAAATAGTTGTAGAACTTGTTAGCTTTCCTCAACGGTTTTCTTTCGATTGGAAAAAACAATTACCGCAGTCAATGCTGGCATTAGTCTATTTATTTAGAACTATTTTTACTTGTAAAGGTCAGTTATTCAACTTTAAAGAAAAATTGATTCAAACTGATTTGAAAAAATCAATTAATACTATTATTAGTTACTCTGACAATTTGAATGCTATTGAATTTCAAAAAGGTAAGGTTGTATCAGGATATTGGGGTAAACTTGATGAAGAAATCATATCTCAAGGTTCATTAGTACAGTGGTTAATGCTATATGCTCCCACAAAAGATTTCCCGACTTTTAAGTCTATTATAAAAGCTAGGGATGATGGTTTTAATGATAGTGAACAATCAGTTTTATTTGTTGAAGAGTTTCTTTCTTTTAGAGTTATTATAAAAATATTTAGACGATACCTTAAGTTAAGGAAAAGTGCATCTGTATACCCTTCTTTAATAGATGATAAATCTAGCGTGTTATTTTTTCTTTCAAAGGACTGGGATAGTTCAGTTAGAGGTATAGCAGCTATGGATGCTTGCATTAAATATTCATTATTTGAAGCGGCGGTTGGCTCATTACCAATAATAGATAATGTTGGAAAAGGTATTTATTTATATGAAAATCAAGCTTGGGAGCGTGCGTTAGTTTATCTGTGGAAGCAAGCATCAAAGCAAGAGCTATTTGGATTTCAGCATGTATCAGGTAAGTTTTATGATCTGAGGCCTTTTGATGGATATGGAAGCAATAGGCAACTGACTTATAATAATGCACCTCTACCAGATAAAGTTGTTGTGATAGGGCAGGCTGCTGTAAATGATATGGTGTCATTTCAGTATCCAGAAGAGCGAGTAGTTATTGCAGAATCACTTAGAAATTTGTATCTCGCAAGTCTTAATAAAAAAGCGCAGATAAAAACAGAAATAAAAACATTGCTTGTGGTTACTGACTATTTAGAATCAGTTAGTGATGAACAAATTAAATTATTAGCTGAATCATGGTCCATTGTTGAAAAGCTATTTTCTAAAGTGTTAATTAAGCCGCACCCTAATTGTCCTGTTGATAAAATATTGCAGAAATATGAGTTAGTTAGAAAAAACTTAATCACAATAGAATTTCAGCCACTTGAAAGTCTTTGGGTAAATGCTGATGTTGTTTATGCTAGCAATGTTACTGGTGCAGCATTAGAAGCAGCTTATATGGATTTACCTACGTTAGTCCACCTTGATGGTGGTTTCTTTAATATGTCACCTCTTAGGGGGGTTGAAGGTGTTAGTTTTGTTGCCACAGTAAAGGATTTTACTATGGCACTAAATGATTTAAATATACCTCAAATTCCAAGTGATTATATGTGTTTAGATTTGAGTTTAAAAAAATGGGCTTCATTATTAAAAAGTTAATTGATCTTTATCCTTTAATTCCACGGAAACGCAATCATATATTTTCTGGTTCTAATTCTTGGTCTGAATGGAGGATGATAACTAAACTATTTTTCTCTAATAATTTGAATGCTGATGAGGCAGTTATTGAGAATTATGAAAAGGAATTTGCAGAAAAAACGAATACTAAATTTGCTTTTTCTTTTGGTGCAGGTCGAATGGCGTTGCATTCTATTCTAGAAGCTCTTGATATTAAGAAAGGCGATGAGGTTATACTTCCTGCTTATACATGTGTTGTTGTGCCAAATGCTATCCTTTATCGTGGTGCGACGCCAGTTTATGCTGATATTGATAAAAAAACGTTCAATATTGATGTTAGTAAAATTGAAGAGCTTATAACACCTAAAACTAAAGCTATTTTTGCTCAACATACATTTGGGTTTCCATGTGACATTGCTGCTATAAATGGTATTGCAAAGTTACATAATATTTTTGTTGTTGAAGATTGCGCACATGCATTAGGTGCTAAATTTCAAGGTCAGTCTGTGGGAAGTTTTGGCGATGTAGCCTTTTTTTCTACAGATCACTCTAAAGTAACAAGCACTTTTTTAGGGGGAATGGCTACAACAAATAATATTAATATTGCTAATTCACTAAAAAAGATACAATTAAACGCCAAAAAACTTCCTTCAAATTTACATCGAAAGTTGTTATTCGGTTTTATTATGGAGTTTCCGCTTTATTCTGCAAATATTTACTGGTTTGGTAAATTTGTAATGACTGCATTAAATAAGTTAGGGTTTATATTTTTTTGGAGAGATGAACTTTGTTTGAAAAAACCACAAGACTACCCTTATCCAGCAAAGCTTTCGACGGAGCAGGCTTTACTTGGTCTGTCACAACTACAAAGTTTGGATGATAATATCACACATAGACAAAAAGTATATGAGTTGATTGATAAGAGCTTGAATCAAAGTTCTTTGGATTATAAAGAATCGGCATGTTTACGTTATTCTTTTTATGTTAAAGATAGAGCCTTTTTCGAATCACAGATGTTGTATCGTTGGGATTTAGGTATTTGGTTTACAAGTGTTGTGCATGGTAAAATGGATAATTGGTACGAAGTCGGTTATATCAAAGGGTCTTGCCCTAATGCTGAATTTGCAGCTAAACATATAGTGAACTTACCTACGCATCAAAGAATCGCTATTCGTGATATAGAATCGATGTTGCATAAAAATCGAATTTGGATTTTAAAGAATAGTTATTAGATTTATTAAGGAAATTAATTTATGAAAGTATTGCTATTAGCTGGTGGTTTTGGCACGCGATTAAGTGAAGAGACAGACCTTCGCCCTAAACCAATGGTAGAGATCGGTGGTAAACCGATTCTTTGGCATATAATGAAAATGTATTCCCAACACGGTTATAATGACTTTGTTATTTTACTTGGTTATAAAAGCTATTTTATAAAAGAGTATTTTGCGAATTATTTTTTACACCAAAGTGATGTGACAATTGATTTAAAAAATAATGAGATGAAAATCCATAAGAATACATCTGAACCTTGGACTGTTACTTTGTTAGATACAGGCCTGCATAGTATGACTGGTGGGCGAGTGAAGAGAGCTCAAGAGGTGATTGGTGATGAACCATTTATGTTGACTTATGGTGATGGTGTTTCTGATGTCAATATCACTGAATTAGTCGAATTCCATAAAAGTCATGGTAAAGCAATCACGATGACCTCTGTTCAACCGGATGGTCGCTTTGGTGCGATAGAAATTGAGGGCGACAAAATAACTCAATTTTTAGAAAAACCAAAAGGAGATGGCTCTTGGATTAATGGTGGTTTTTTTGTTTGCCAACCGGAAGTCTTTGATTATATCACTGAAGGTGACAGTACTGTGTTTGAGCAAGCTCCGTTGCAAAAACTAGCTGAAAGTGGTGAGTTGTATTCATATAAGCATCATGGTTTTTGGAAGTGTATGGATACATTAAAAGACAAAACAGATCTTGATGAAATGTTAAAAAATAACAAAGCAAAATGGAAGAGTTGGTAATGTTTAATAATATCTACAGTGGTAAACGTGTTTTAGTAACAGGTCATACTGGTTTTAAAGGAACTTGGTTAACGACTTGGCTTCTTCAATTGGGTGCCGAAGTTTGTGGCATTTCGAAAGACATTCCAACGATTCCATCTATGTTTGAAGCGTTGAAGCTTAGTGATAAAATTGAACATCACATTTGTGATATTAGAGACCTTGATAAAACAAGTGAAATTATTAATCAATTTAAGCCAGATTTTTTATTTCATTTAGCAGCTCAACCAATCGTTTCTTTATCTTATTCTGAACCACTAGACACAATTTCTACGAATGTTATGGGGACCGCTAATATTCTAGAAATATTACGAGGTGTTTCATTTCAATGTACGGCAATTATTATTACTAGTGATAAATGCTATGAAAATGTTGAATGGGTATGGGGATATAAGGAAACAGATCCTGTCGGTGGTCGTGATATTTATAGTGGCTCTAAAGGTGCAGCAGAAGTTATTTTTCACGCTTACCATCAGTCATTTTTTCCAAAAGGGCATAATGTACGATTAGCTACTGGCCGTGCTGGTAATGTAATTGGTGGTGGTGATTGGGCTGCAGATCGAATTGTTGCTGATTGTGTTAAAGCATGGAGCAGAAATGAGCAAGTAGAAATTCGTTGTCCAGAAGCGACAAGACCTTGGCAGCATGTTCTCGAACCTCTTAGTGGTTATTTGATGTTAGGTGAAAAATTGGCGGTTGATGCATCTTTGCATGGAGAGCAGTTTAACTTTGGTCCTAGAGCAGAACAAAATCACACAGTAAAAGATTTATTAAAAGAATTAAGTGTTCACTGGGGGTTTGATGATAGTAAACAAGCTTTCAATGTGACAGATAATTTACCATTCCATGAGGCTGGTCTGTTAAAGCTTAACTGTGATAAGGCATTGTTTCACTTAAAATGGGAAGCGACTCTTTCTTACAAAGAGTGTGTTAAGCTGGTAAGTGACTGGTATGTTAATTTTTATCAGGGTGATGCAACTGACTATTTAGCTTTTACTAACCAACAAATTAATGAATATCAAAAGATAGCAGAGAGTAAAGGAATTCGCTGGTTATGATTAATGGTGTTGTAGTTACTCCCTTAAAACAGATTTTTTTAGACAAAGGCTCTGTGTTTCATGGAATAAAATCAACAGACGATACATTTTATGGCTTCGGTGAAGCTTATTTTTCACAAGCTAATTATTTATCGATTAAAGGTTGGAAGAAGCATACTAAAATGAATATGAATTTAGTTGTACCTATTGGTGCAATTAAATTTGTTATTTTTGATGATAGGGAATTTAGCCCTACCAATGGCCTTTATTTTGAGATTGAATTATCAGATAAGAATTATTGTCGTTTAACGATTCCCGCAGGGCTTTGGCTTGCTTTTCAAGGGACCGGGAAAGATACAAATTTACTTATGAATTTTGCAGATATATTGCATGACCCTTCAGAATCTCAAGTTAAAGAGTTAGCTGATATTTCATACGATTGGAGCAACATATGAATAAAATCCGCTTATCAAAATCATCAATTTCAAAAAAAGAACAGTTCGCAGTATCTGAGGTCCTTGCTAAAGAATACTTAGGTATGGGGGAAGTTACTCATGAATTTGAAATCGCGATTGCTAATTATCTAGAGATAAATGACAATCAAGTTGCAACTGTAAATACAGGCACTTCTGCACTACATATTGCTTTATCTGCTATAGGTATTCAGCCTGGGGATGAAGTTTTAGTTCCATCATTAACCTATGTCGCTTCATTTCAAGCTATATCAGCATTAGGTGCTATTCCTATTGCTTGTGAAATATTACCAAATACTTTATTTTTAGACTCTATTGATGTTCGAAGTAAAATTACCTCTAAATCAAAGGCGATCATGCCTGTTCACTATGCTAGTTCTTGTAAGGGAATTGAGGATATATATACAATAGCCACAGAGTTTAACCTAAGGGTTATTGAAGATGCAGCGCAGGCATTTGGATCTATACATGAAGGAAAGAAGATTGGCTCTTTTGGTGATATTATCTGTTTTAGTTTTGATGGAATAAAAAATATTACTTGCGGTGAAGGAGGGGCGGTTATTTCTTCAGATTTATCGGTTATTGAGAAAATTAAAGATGCCCGCTTATTAGGTGTAATAAAAGATACTGAAAAACGCTATTTAGGTCAAAGAAGTTGGGATTTTGATGTTGAAGAGCAAGGCTTTCGTTATCATTTAAGTAATATTAATGCTGCAATTGGCAAGGTTCAATTGAGCCGTATTAATGAATTTAGATCAAAACGCCAACAAATAGCTAAAAAGTATGTGACTAAATTTTCTTCTTTGGAAGGCATTGATGTATTGGATTTCTCTTTTAGTGAGATAATGCCACATATATTTGTTGTTAAGTCTTTGCACCGGAATGAATTACGAGAATATTTATTAGAGAAAAATATTGAAGTTGGGATTCATTATAAGCCTAATCATAAGCTAACTAAATATCAGGATAATATAGAATTGCCAGTTACTGATTCTATATATGAACAAATATTAACATTACCTTGTCATTATGATTTAACAGATGAAGAGCAAGATTATATTATTGAAAGTATAAGAGATTTTTATGAGTAATAAGCCATTAGTTTCAATTATTATTAATTGTTATAATTCCGATTTATATTTAAAAGAAACTATTGATAGTGTTATTTCTCAGACATATGAAAACTGGGAAATAATTTTTTGGGATAATCAATCTACAGATTCTAGTGCTGAAATAGTTAAAAGTTACTCCGATAATAGAATTAAATATTTCTATTCTTCTAAACATACAACTTTAGGTGAAGGTAGAAATTTAGCATTAAAGATGATAAAAGGGGATTTTTTTAAGTTTTTAGATGCTGATGATATTATATATCCAGATCATTTATCTAAATTAATTCCTTTGTTCGATAATGATAATATTGGGATTGTATATTCCAACGCTCATATATTCTATCAAGAAAAAAATGTGTATAAAATTAACGATAAGTACATCAGACCATCTGGGTTTATATTTCATTCATGGATAAATGAATATAATGTGTTACTTCCTTCAGTTATAGTTAGAACATCTTGCTTGAATTGTTTAAATGAATGGTTTGATAATAGATTTAGTATGGTTGAAGAGTTTGATTTCTTATTAAGAATTTCTTCGACTTATAATGTTAATTATTCTTCTGATGTTTTGTCTTTTTGGCGAAAATACCCTGAAAGCTTAAGTTTTAAGAAAGGAGATCAGTGGGCTGAAGAATTTGAGTTGCTAATAAGTAAGCTAAGTGACCATTATTTAGATGAGCCTGATTTAGATGTACTTTTATCTCTTAAGCAACGTTTAGCTTATTTGCGATTTGTAAACTCTCTTATATCTGAAAATTCTATTGATAGAAGTTTATTGAGACCATTTATTTTTAAAAGTAATAAAATGCTAGGCGTATATTTATTTTCTTTTTTAGGAAAAAAATTCACTAAACAGGTGTTACTTGTATGTAGAAAATTAGTATGATGATTAACTATTTTCAATCATTATCTAAATTTAATATTAACGTACTTTATTTTGGTACATTTAATTTTTATGGCTCGCTTTTATGAAAATCACGTTAATATCAACAAGCCTTGAGGTTGGTGGTGGTGAAAAACAAGTTTGTGATCTAGCAGATCAATTTGCATTGAAAGGACATTTTGTTCAATTAATTTCATTGACTGGAGAAACTATCCTTCGACCAAAAAATACTAATATTGAGTTAGTTGAATTAAAGGCAAAAAAAACACCATTAAGTTTATTAAAAGCCCTTTTTATAGCAAAGAGATCAATAAAAACGTTTGGACCAGATGTATTACATAGTCATATGGTTCATGCAAATATTTTTTCTAGATTTATTAAGTTGTTTATGTTGTCAAAGCCTCTCGTATGCACGGCCCATAGTACTAATGAAGGTGGGAAGTTACGGATGCTAGCATATCGATATACAGATTATTTGTGTGATTTAAATACAAATGTTAGCAAGGAAGCTGTAAATGTTTATCTTGAAAAAAGAACTTGTCCACCTAAAAAAATCATTTCGATGGCTAATGGAATCGATGTTGATAAATACTATTTTGATTCAAAAGCTCGTGAGGAAAAGCGAAAAGAATTAGGCATTAAGGATAACGAAATTGTTATTATTGCTGTTGGGAGGCTTTCAGAACCTAAAGATTATCCTAATTTACTTGATGCATTTTTCGCTTTGCCTAAAAATAAAAAAAGAAAAACGAAGCTTGTTATTGTTGGTGCTGGGGAGTTAGAGGTTCAATTAAAAGAAAAAGTTAGCTTTAAGGCGGAGTGCGATAATATATTGTTTTTAGGGCTCCGTTCTGATGTTGAATTATTAATGTCTGCTGCAGATGTTTTCGTTATGTCTTCTGCCTGGGAAGGGTTACCTTTAGTGCTTTTAGAGGCAATGGCTTGTGAGCGAGCAGTTGTTGCAACAGATTGCGGTGGTATAAAAAGTGCAGTTAAAAATAATGGAATCGTTGTTCCAATTAAGAATAGTAATAAACTTGCTTTAGCACTTGAAAAGTATATTCAGCTTTCTGATGATGAGAGAATTGAGATTGGAATGAATGCACGTAAATATGTAGTTGATAATTATTCTTTAAATGTAGTAGCCGATAAATGGATTTCAATTTATCAGTCTTTAAGTCAATAATTATACTTTTAATAGCTAAAAATAATTAGTTTAACAAAGGTATATTTAAGGGATTATAGTGAAAATTTTTCAAATAATCACACGAGCAGATACGGTTGGTGGAGCTCAAAAACATGTGCTTGATATATCCAAAGAACTAAAAAAGGATGGACATCAAGTAACGGTAATTTCTGGTTCTTCTTGTGTATTTAAAACGATTGTTCAACAAGAGTGTATTGATTATATTGGAATTGACTGTTTGAAAAGAGAGTTTTCTTTTTTTTATGATTTGAAAACGATTTTTTATTTATTTAAGTTATTTTTTATAAACCGTCCAGACATCATAGCTCTTCATTCCATTAAAGCTGGATTATTAGGTCGTATAGCTGGTTTTTTTAGCACGTCCACGATTTATTTTACTGCTCATGGATGGTCTCACATTCGAGATTCAAGTGGCTCGAAGCAAAAGTTTTACATTAAACTTGAAAAATATTTGAGTCTATTATGTTCGAAGGTCATTTGTGTATCTCAAGCGGATTTAAATTTTGCTCATGAAGTTATTGGTATAGCTAAAAATCGTCTTTGTTTGATTGAAAATGGCGTTCACTCTATATCTTCTAATACTCAGTTCCAACATCATTCAAAAGATTTAATAAGCTTATTGTCTATAGTTCGGTTTCAAGCACCAAAAGATTTTGAAACCTTGTTACTTGGATTAGTAACAATAAAAAATGAGCCATGGCTATTGAATATTTTGGGCGATGGACCTGATATGAATATTGTAAAGCAGCGCATTCATGAGTTGGGATTAATTGAAAAAATTAATATCTTAGGTTTTAAAAGAAATGTAGATGATTACTATCAGGAAGCGGATGCTGTTCTTTTGATCTCAAAATCAGAAGGCTTGCCGATGTCTTTGCTTGAAGCAATGTCTTGCTCTAAATTATTAATCGCATCTGATGTCGGTGGGATTTCTGATTTAATTATTCCTGATTGGAATGGTTTTTTAATACCGTCAGGAGATAGTGAATATCTATCATCATGTTTAACTAAACTAATTGATTCACCAATACTTTTTCAGGAATATGGTATGAACTCAAAGAAACATTTTGATGAAAATTATAGTTTTGAAAAGATGTATCAGAAATTAGTACAACTTTATATAGAAAAATAAAATGATTTTATTGACTGGGGCTACAGGTTTTATTGGGCACTATGTATCTCAAAAAAAACTCCAAATAAAATATGCTGTTCGTGATAATGATACTTCTCTAACAAATTCTTTTGTAATTAAAGCTCTAGATTCAAAAACTAATTGGCAAGGTGCATTTAATCAAATTGATTCAATCATTCATCTTGCTGGCCTTGCTCATTCTCACTCTTTCACTAATGATGATTATCAATCCGTTAATGTTGATGGAACTCTTCATTTAGCTAGAGAAGCGGCAATCGCAGGAGTCAAGCGTTTTGTTTTTGTTAGTTCTATTGGTGTTAACGGTACAGCGACTCAGCAAGTTCCGTTTTCTGTGGACTCAGAACCGAAACCGCATAATGCTTATGCTCAATCAAAATACGATGCTGAAATCGGCCTCAAAAAGATTGCCGACGAAACGGGGTTAGAAGTTGTTATTGTTAGGCCTACGTTAGTATACGGCCCTGCTGCGCCAGGTAATTTTGGAGCTTTAACACGTTTAGTAAATAAAGTACCAGTATTACCGTTTGGGTTAGTAAGTAATAAGCGTGATTTTATTTCGGTTCAAAATCTAGCTGATTTATTGGTCACTTGTGTTAATCATCCAAATGCCGCTGGTCATACTTTTTTAGCTTCTGATGGGAAAGCTGTATCAATTAAAGACTTTTCTAATGCAATTGCAAAAGGTTTGAATAAACAACTGATTCAACTGCCTGTTCCTGTATGGTGTATGAGGTTAGCTGGCAAGCTACTTGGTAAATCTATTATGGTGGAACAACTTGTTGGAGATCTTGAAGTTGATTCATCAAATGCTCAAGAAGTGTTAGGATGGCTCCCTCCTTACACTATGCAAGAATCAATGCATTCACTTTTAGAGAATAATCAATGATACGTATTTTAGATTTTCTAGCCGCTTTCTTTGGTTTGTTATTTTTATGGCCAGTGCTATTAATTGTTACGATTATTGGCCTGTTTGATACAGGCTCGCCTGTTTTTATTCAAGAGCGAGTAGGGCGTAATAAAAAATCGTTTAATTTAATCAAATTTCGAACTATGTCTGTGGAAACCAAATCGGTTGCAAGTCATTTAGCTAACAACGCTTCTATTACTAAATTAGGTTCATTTTTACGAAAAACAAAGATAGATGAGTTGCCACAATTGATCAATGTCTTAAAAGGGGAAATGAGTTTAGTAGGACCTCGCCCAAATTTATTTAATCAAGAAGAGTTAATTAAAGAGCGTGATGCTCTTAGGGTGTATGATGTGCTGCCAGGTGTCACTGGTTTGGCACAAGTTCAAAATATCGATATGTCTACACCAGCACTACTAGCGAAAACTGATAGAAAAATGATCGATACGTTAACAGTAAAGAGTTATTTTAAATATATTCTGATGACCGCTACAGGTAGTGGTTCTGGTGATGCAGTTAAATAATAAAGAGAATAGTCATGCAGTTCTTACAACCGATTTGGAGTATGCCAAGACCATTGAAGCGTCTTGTGAGTATCGTTGTTGATATTTTATTTATTATTTTTGCTTTTTGGGCTGCTTTTGCTACACGTTTAGATGGTATTGAAGTGTATATGCAGCAAGTTTCTTATTGGAAGCTGCTTGCTATATTGATCCCTTGCACATTGCTAGTTTTCACTAAAAGTGGTTTATATCGTGCGATTCTTCGTTATTTAAGTTTACATGCAGTTCTAAGTATCTGTATTTCTGCGATTATATCTTCTGCTTTCATTGTTTTTATTTCGTACTTTAACTATTTGTACATGCCTCGTTCTATACCCGTAATATATGCAACTTATTTGGTTATGTTATGTGGTGGTTCAAGATTAATCGTTCGAGTTTTAGTTTCGGATCTATTAGGAAAACAGAAGAAGAAAGTATTGATTTATGGAGCTGGTTCTGCAGGATTACAATTAGCGAATATGTTACGTCAGGGAAAGGAGTTCCATCCTGTTGCATTCATTGATGATGATAGAAAAAAACATAAAACAACAATGCAAGGTATTACTATTTATCGACCTAAATACCTTGAAAGATTAATAAAAAAATATTGTATATCAACAGTGCTATTGGCGGTTCCTTCTGCTTCTCAAGTTCAGAAAAAAATAGTTATTGAGTCTTTAGCGAAGTTGCATGTTGAGGTTTTGACTATACCTAACTTAGATGATTTAGTTAATGGTAAGTTATCTATCGGGCAGCTTAAAGAAGTGTCTATTGATGATTTATTAGGGCGTGTCGCTGTGACTCCTCAATCTGAATTAATGGAAGCGAACATTAAAGATAAAGTGGTGATGGTTACCGGTGCTGGTGGTTCTATTGGCTCTGAGCTTTGCCGACAAATTATTCTTAATAAACCAAGTACTTTAGTTTTATTTGAGCTTTCTGAGTTTAGCTTGTATCAGATTGAACATGAGTTATCGCAAATAATTGCAAATGAACAGTTATCGATAAATATAGTGCCTTTACTTGGTTCTGTTCAGCGATTAAATAGATTAGCTGCAACGATGAAAGCATTTAAAGTGCAAACGGTTTATCATGCAGCGGCGTATAAACATGTACCTCTGGTTGAATATAATGTTGTTGAAGGGGTTCGTAATAATATTTTTGGAACAAACTACACTGCGCAAGCTGCCATTGAAGCAAAGGTTGAGTCTTTTGTCTTAATTTCAACAGATAAAGCGGTTCGACCTACCAATGTAATGGGTACAACTAAGAGGATGGCTGAACTTGGTTTACAGGCTTTAGCACAAGTTGAAAATGTAAAGCCTAACGGTACTCGTTTTTGTATGGTTCGTTTTGGTAATGTGCTTGGTTCATCTGGTTCTGTGATTCCATTGTTTAAAAAGCAAATAGCACAAGGTGGTCCAATAACATTAACTCATAAAGATATTACTCGTTATTTTATGACGATCCCTGAAGCGGCTCAATTAGTGATCCAAGCTGGAGCGATGGGTAAAGGCGGAGATGTTTTTGTTTTGGATATGGGAGAGTCAGTGAAGATCTCTGATCTTGCTCGTAATCTGATTCATTTATCTGGCTTAGAAGTGCGTAGTGATGAAAATCCTGATGGCGATATAGAGATTCGATGTACTGGTCTTCGTCCCGGTGAAAAGTTATATGAAGAGCTGTTGATTGGAGATAATGTGGGTAAAACCGCTCATGAGCGTATTATGACTGCTAATGAAGAGTTTTTACCTTTAAACGAATATAACCAATTGTTAGATGATTTAGATACTGCTTGTCATAATTTTGATCATACCACTATTCGACAACTATTAATTGATGCTCCTACAGGGTTTGCCCCTGTTGATGGTATTGGTGATTTAGTTTGGAAAGCCGAAGCTATA
The DNA here is from genome assembly GCF_009727955.1 of Aliivibrio fischeri. Classification (GTDB taxonomy): domain Bacteria; phylum Pseudomonadota; class Gammaproteobacteria; order Enterobacterales; family Vibrionaceae; genus Aliivibrio; species Aliivibrio fischeri_A. The sequence continues at coordinate 27,841 of NZ_WOBR01000006.1, forward strand.
CGTTTAAAGACTAGAGACTAGAGACTATAAGATCAAAAGCGAGTTCTGTGCTTGCTTTTGATTTTATAGGAGCGAAGTGGTCTGGTTTCTAGTTAGTGAAGTGTATAGTCTCTAGTACCCTTGATTCTCGCATCTCGTTTCTTTCTCCCTTATAATCAAATTAGTTAAAATTCCCTACAAGGATCATAAGAATGAAAATAGCCATTGCTGGTACAGGCTATGTTGGTCTATCAAATGCAGTGCTGTTAGCACAACATAATGAAGTGATTGCAGTTGATATTATGGCTGAAAAGGTTGAGTTGATTAATAATAAAAAATCGCCTATTTCAGATGTAGAGATTGAAGATTTTCTAGTTAACAAGAAACTGAATCTTACAGCAACACTAGATAAAGAATTCGCCTATAAAGAGGCTGAATATGTAGTGATTGCAACGCCAACTGATTATGATCCTGTGACAAACTATTTTAATACGGGCTCTGTTGAAGCTGTAATTAAAGAAGTTATGGTTATCAACCCAAAAGCGGTAATGGTTATCAAATCGACGGTTCCTGTTGGTTATACTGAGCGTATTAAACAAGAACTAAACTGTGAGAATATTATTTTCTCTCCTGAGTTTTTACGTGAAGGTCGTGCTCTTTTTGATAACTTACATCCATCTCGTATTATTGTGGGTGAGCAATCTGAGCGAGCTCAGGTGTTTGCTGATTTATTGGTTGAAGGGGCGATAAAAGAGAATATTGAAGTATTACTGACGAACTCAACTGAAGCTGAGGCTGTTAAGTTGTTCTCGAATACTTACCTTGCGATGCGTGTTGCTTACTTTAATGAGTTGGATTCTTATGCTGAGGCGCATGGTTTAGATGCTCGTCAGATTATTGAAGGCGTTGGTTTAGATCCTCGTATTGGTAATCACTACAATAATCCATCATTTGGTTACGGTGGTTACTGTCTACCAAAGGACACTAAGCAGCTATTAGCGAATTACCAAGAAGTGCCGAATAATATTATTGGTGCGATTGTGGATGCTAACCGTACTCGTAAGGATTTTGTTGCTGAATCCATTATGAAGCGCAGCCCTAAAGTTGTGGGTATTTATCGCTTAATCATGAAGGCGGGCTCTGATAATTTCCGAGCGTCTTCAATTCAAGGCATTATGAAGCGCTTGAAAGCCAAAGGCATTGAAGTTGTGGTTTATGAGCCAGTATTAAAAGAAGCGGATTTCTTTAATTCTCGTGTGATTGAAGATTTGGCTGAGTTTAAGCAAGTGTCTGACGTGATTGTTTCAAACCGTATGATGGAAGAGTTATCAGACGTTGAGAATAAGGTTTACACTCGCGATTTGTTTGGTAGTGATTAAAATCAAGGTGCTTCGCTGCGAGAGGCGAGGACGGACTTCGTCCTATAGGGGCGAGTAAAGACTTAAAAGCAAGAGCGGACATGACTAATTGGTTGTGTCCGCTTTTTTGTTTTGAAAAGTAAAGTGAGGTTTCAGGGGACTCGCTTTTGATTTTCCTGAAACCTGAAACCTGAAACCTGAAACCTTTGCGCGTAGTGCCTTAAAGCTAACCTTGACTCCCAATCAGGACCGTAGGACCATAAGACAGCACTTCTTGTTCTTCAAAAGGATTGATATATGAACTACGACATCTTCAATGGTGATGCCGATGGCATTATTGCACTTCTTCAACTTCGATTAGCTTACCCTCAAGAATCTGTATTGGTTACAGGTGTTAAACGTGACATTAATTTAGTAAAGAAAATCGATGTAAAGCCAGAAGATAGTTTAACTATTTTAGATATCTCTATGGAAAAGAACATGGCAGCTCTAGAGCTTGTTTTGGCGTCTGGCGCGGAAGTGTTTTATGCGGATCATCATAGATGTGGTGATATTCCTGAGAATGAAAATTTATCTGCTCATATCGATTTAGATGCAAATACGTGTACAGCATTAATCATTGATAAATTATTGAATGGTCAGTTTCATGAATGGGCAATTACGGCGGCGTATGGCGATAATTTAATTGCTAAAGCTAACGAGTTAGCTGATACCGCTGGTTTATCTTCTAAGCAAAAATCTCAATTAAAAGAGCTTGGGACATTAATAAACTATAATGGGTATGGGGCAAAAATCGATGATTTGCACTTTGACCCTGCTGAGTTATATCAAGCATTAAGACAATATTTGTCACCATTTGATGTTATTGAAGATAAAGCATCGCCTTTCTATCAATTGCAAAGTGCTTATCAATCAGATATGAATCATGCATTATCTATAGAGGCTCTGCACAAAAGTGAGAAACTGGCTTTGTTTGAGTTACCAAATACTGCATGGGCTCGTCGAATTAGTGGTGTTTATGGTAATCTTTTGGCTAATAGAACACCAAATTCATCGCATGCGGTGATAACGTTGAACGATGATGATACTTATACTGTCTCTTTACGAGCACCGTTAAATAATAAGCAAGGTGCAGGAGAGATCTGTAGCTCGTTTGCAACAGGTGGTGGTCGAGAGGCTGCTGCTGGAATTAATGCATTGCCAAAAGAGAAAATCGCTGAGTTTATTCAAGTTGTTGAAGAGAAGTATTAGAGCTGGGCGCGAAAGAGCAAGATTCAGATCGGTCGCAGGCTCCCTTGCAGGGTTCAGGGGTGATCGTTGTTGTTGCAACGTTCACAATACTGTTCCTCCCCTTGATAGATGTATTATTGAGGTTAGTAATGTAGATATAAGGGGAGGCTAGGAGGGGTTGTTAGTGATGAAGTTTAGTCTATCTGTATCATTAAATATGGTGTAATCAACCCCCTCTAACTCCCCCTTGTATTAACTATGTCGATCTCATGGCTACAGCGATTAAGGGGGAGAACCTTCTTTGATGCTGTTAGTACAGCTATTACCTCTGAATTCTATTTAACTGATTTACAATATCTTGAATTTAGAAGTCGATGTTATTGGTTTTTGAACATAATAATTAGGATACATAATGAATATTTTAGTCACTGGCGGAATGGGTTACATCGGTAGCCATACATGTGTACAAATGATTGAAGCGGGTTTAACGCCGATCATCTTGGACAATTTATACAACAGTAAAGAAGTCGTACTTGATCGTATTGAAGCTTTGGTTGGTGTAAAACCTAAATTTTATCAAGGTGATATTCGCGATCCAAAAATTTTAGAAACCATCTTTGCTGAAAATCAAATTGATAGCGTGATTCACTTTGCTGGTTTGAAAGCTGTTGGTGAGTCTGTTGAAAAACCAATTATGTATTACGATAACAATGTATCGGGTACTTTGGTTCTAGTTGAGGCGATGCGTAAAGCGGGCGTGAACAGTATTGTATTTAGTTCCTCTGCAACGGTTTATGGTGATCCTGCATCAACACCGATCCGTGAAGATTTCCCAACATCAGCAACGAACCCTTATGGTCGCAGTAAGCTGATGGTAGAAGAGTGTTTAACGGATATCCAAAAAGCACATCCTGAAATGAGTGTAACGCTATTACGCTACTTTAACCCTGTTGGTTCTCATAAATCAGGCACTATGGGTGAAGACCCTCAAGGTATTCCAAATAACTTGATGCCATTTATTTCTCAAGTGGCTGTTGGTCGTCGTGAATTCTTATCTGTATTTGGTAATGATTACCCAACGGTTGATGGTACTGGCGTTCGTGACTATATCCATGTGGTTGATTTGGCTGATGGTCACTTAGCAGCACTAAAATACAAAGGCCAAGAAGCGGGCTTACATATCTATAACCTAGGTACGGGTAATGGCAATAGTGTTCTTCAGATGGTAACAGCTTTTGAGAAAGCTTCTGGTGCGAAAGTTCCATATAAGATTGTCGATCGTCGTCCTGGTGATATTGCAGAATGTTGGGCTGATCCAGCAAAAGCTCGTGAAGAACTGAAGTGGGAAGCGAAGTTGTCTCTTGATGATATGACTGCGGATACGTGGCGCTGGCAGTCGAATAACCCTGAAGGGTATTAGGAGTAGGACGCTTTGCTTCGAGAGGCGAGGACGGACTTCGTCCTCGAGGGACGAGTAAGAGCAAGATTTCAGGATTCAGATCGGTCGCAGGCTCCCTTTCAGGGTTCAGGGGGGATCGTGGTGGTTGCAGTGAGCACGGTACTGTTCCTCCCCTTGATAGATGTACTGTTGAGATTAGAGATGTTGATATAAGGGGAGGCTAGGAGGGGTTGTTAGTGATGGAGTTTAGTTTGTCTTTATCATTAAATATGGTGTAACCAACCCCCTCTAACTCCCCTTGTATTGACGGTATCGATCTCATAGCTATAGCGTCTAAGGGAGAGAACTTTTTTGGGTGTTGTTAGTTCAGCGCACACCTCTGAATTCTGCTAGCGAAGCGATCTGAACTCTATTACCTCTAAAATAAAAATGCCCACAGGCTACAAACCTGTGGGCATTTTATTTCATCGACGATTTAAAGCTTTTCCTCGCTCCTCGAGCGAAGCGTCCTCGCCTCTCGCCTCTGCTCTTTTCTTATTTAAAAAGAACTTCACCAGACATTTCAGCAGGAATCGCTGTATCTGTTAGTGCTAGCATAGTTGGGGCTAGGTCAGACAGTTTACCGCCTTCTTTAAACTCAACCGCTTTGCTACCAACGTAGATTAGAGGTACTGGAAGATTAGTGTGAGCTGTGTGAACGCCGCCTGTTTCAGGGTCGATCATCATTTCAGCATTACCGTGGTCAGCAGTGATAAGTAGTTGGCCATCAACTTCTTTGATTGCGTCAACCACTTTACCGATACACTCATCTAGAGATTCAACTGCTTTAACTGCTGCATCGTATACGCCAGTGTGGCCAACCATGTCACAGTTAGGGTAGTTACAAACGATAGCGTCATATTTACCAGACTTGATAGCAGCAACTAATTTTTCAGTTAGTTCAGGAGCGCTCATTTCAGGTTGTAGATCGTAAGTCGCTACTTTTGGAGAAGCAACTAGTTGACGTTCTTCACCTTCAAACTCGTCTTCAATGCCGCCATTGAAGAAGAAAGTAACGTGTGCGTATTTTTCAGTTTCAGAAATACGCAGTTGAGTTTTACCTTCTTTAGATAACCACTCACCGTATGTGTTTTCTAGAGACGCAGGAGCGAATGCACAAAGAAGAGGGATATTTGCTGCGTATTGAGTCAGCATAACAAAATCGATTGCTGGGAATACGTTACGAGCAAAACCATCGAAATCAGGAACGAATGCACGTGTAATTTCACGAGCACGGTCAGCACGGTAGTTCATGAAGATAACTGCATCACCATCAACGATAGCTGCTGATTCTTCGCCTTCTGCTTTAATTTCAGTTGCTTGAACAAATTCATCGTTCTCTTCACGAGCGTAAGCTGCTTCAAGACCTTCAACTGCTGTTGCAAAAGTGAATTCTGCTTTTGCTTCAGTCATTAGTTCGTAAGACTTTTGTACGCGATCCCAGTTGTTGTCGCGGTCCATTGCGTAGTAACGACCAATTAGAGAAGCAACACGGCCTTTACCTAGTTTAGCGAATAGCTCTTGGAAGTTTTTCAGAGAGTTTTCAGCTGAACGTGGTGGTGTATCACGACCATCTAGGAAGCAGTGTAGGTAGATTTTCTCTGCGCCACGCTCTGCTGCCATTTCAACTGCAGCGTAGATGTGATCTTCATGAGAGTGAACGCCACCTGGAGACATAAGACCCATGATGTGAACAGCTTTGTCTGCTTTAACTGCTTTGTCGATAGCGTTTACAAGTGTTTCGTTTTGTTGGAACTCACCATCAGAAATTGCTTTAGTGATACGAGTAAGATCTTGATATACAACACGGCCAGCACCGATGTTTGTGTGACCTACTTCAGAGTTACCCATTTGACCATCAGGTAGACCAACGTCCATACCTGATGCAGAAATTAGCGTGTTTGGTTGATTAGCCATTAGGCCATCAAGAACTGGAGTGTTTGCGTTTGTAATTGCGTTATCTGCTTGAGTTTCACGGTGACCGTAACCATCAAGAATAACTAGAGCCATAGGCTTCTTAGCTGACATAAAGGTGTTCCTCGTCAATAACTTAATAAATTCGAATAAATAACTTTGTGTAATTTTACTACAAAGTTTGAAAATGGGCTAGGGGAAGAGCAGGACGCTTCGCTTCGAGTGGCGAGGACGGACTTCGTCCTCAAGGGGCGAGTAAGAGCAAAAATAGAAGTTTCAGGAAAAGTAGATCAGAGTCCAGATCGCTTCGTTTGCAGAATTTAGAGGTGATAGTGGTGGTTACAGCGATCGCAATACAGAGCTCGAAACTATACGCTGCGCTAACTAGAGACTATAAGATCAAAAGCGAGTATGGTGCAGCTCTTGCTTTTATAGAAGCGAAGCGTATAGCCTTCAGCGATCACCTCTGAACCTTGCAAGGGAGCTTGCGACCGATCTGAAACCTGAACTCTGCTCTTCCTAACTCTTAGCTTTTCCTCGCTCCTCGAGCGCAGCGTCCTCGAACCTGATTCCTGTTCTCGCATACCAAAACGCACTAATACCACCCATCACATTTCCCATTGCAATCCCGATAAATAATCCCTCCATTCCATAAATTTGGCTGCCAATCCATGCGGTTGGTAATGTAAAAACAAACAACCTCATAAAACTCCAACTGAAAGAATATAACGGTTTTTTCATTGCATTTAAGCTACTTACTAGCACCATAACGATGCCTTGAAAGCCGTAGCTAAATGGAACGCAAATAAGGTACATCCACAAACCGTGTTGAACTGCATCGTCTTGACTAAATAAGTGAGAGATCGGAATGCTAAGTGGAACAATCAGAATATAAAGAAAGAGCTGAAAGGCGACAGAGAACTTAATGGCTAGAAATATGGCTTCTTTGACACGTTCAGGCTGTTTTGCACCTAAGTTCTGAGCCACTAATGGGCTAAGTGATGACGTTAATGCCATGATAACCAGCAGCATTAATGATTCGACTCGTTGTGCCGCACCATAAGAGGCGACAGCAACAGTCCCTTGACTCGCAAGCATCATCATTAAAATAGCCCCCGATATTGGGTTTAGAGCGTTAGATAATGCGGCAGGGGAACCGATAGTTAAGATCTGTTTCCAATCAGAAATAAGTGTATTTTTATTTGGTAGAGCAAGCAGTTTTACTTTATGAGTGAGTACATAGAATGAAGCGATAAGAGCACCAAACCAACTGATCGCACTTGCAATAGCAGCACCTTGAATTCCAAGCTCAGGGAAGGGGCCATAACCAAAAATAAGCAGTGGATCGAGAATGCCGTTAATTAGCCCAGCTAACATCATAATTTTGGCTGGGGTTTTGGTGTCACCTGTGGCTCTAATTGCGCTATTACTCGACATCGGAATAACGAGTAAAGGTATGGTTAAGTACCAAATAGACATGTATTCATCAATAAGAGGAAGTAATTTGTCTTCAGCACCGAGAAGGGTAAAGAGTGGGTCGATGGTGAAGAACCCGAGAACACAAGCAATCAGAATTAAACTGATGGCTAAGATTAAGCCATGAGTCGTTAATTCTGCAGCATGTTTGCTATGGCCTTCACCAAGTAAGTGACCTATGGATGCTGACAAGCCAACACCTATTCCCATGGTGATGCAGTTTACTGCAAAGGTGACGGGGAAAGTAAAACTCACTGCAGCTAAAGCATCGGTGCCGAGTAAGGAGATAAAAAAGGTATCCACCAAGTTGAATAGCAGAATGGCGACCATACCAAAAACCATAGGCGTCGTGAGTTTACGAAGCACGTCGCTGATAGGTTGAGTGAGTAACCCGTGTTTATCTAGCATGGTTTTCTCGTGTGGTGGTGGGATGGCTAGTGTATAGGAAATAGGGGCGAGATTCGAGGGATTAGGGACTAGGAAGAGCAGGATTCAGGTTTTAGGTTTCAGGAAAAGCAGAGCAGAGTTCAGCACGCTTCGCTTAAGGAGGACTTCGTCCCATAGGAGAGCATAGAGCAGAGTTCAGATCGCTACGCTTGCAGATTTCAGAGGTGATAGTGGTGGCTACAGCGTTCGCTAAGTATAGAACTAGAAACTATACGCTGCGCTAACTAGATACTATAAGATCAAAAGCGAGTATGGTGCTGCTCTTGCTCTTGCTCTTATAGAAGCGAAGCGGTCTAGTTTCTAGTTAGCGAAGCGTATAGCCTTCAGCGATCACCTCTGAATTCTGCAAGGGAGCCTGCGACCGATCTGAACTCTGCTCTTTCCTTTAAATATTTAGCCATAAACCCTTGCAATCAATCCCCCACATCCCCATTAATAAATCAAAGCCAAATTATGGCACCTTATTCTTAAATGGAAAATTATCAGGAGAGACGTCCCATGAATATCCGTCCTTTACATGACCGTGTAATCGTTGAACGCCAAGAAGTTGAATCAAAATCTGCAGGTGGCATTGTACTAACTGGTTCTGCTGCTGAAAAATCAACTCGCGGTACGGTTTTAGCTGTTGGCAAAGGTCGTATTTTAGAAAACGGTACGGTTCAGCCTTTAGACGTAAAAGTTGGTGATTCAGTTATTTTTGCTGAAGGTTACGGTACTAAATCTGAAAAGATTGATGGTAAAGAAGTTCTGATCATGTCTGAAAATGACATCATGGCTATTGTTGAATAATAAGCACTCGTTGAGTAATTCGTTTTTCGAATTTTATTAACTAAATAAATTAAAAGATTTTTAAAAGGAAAATAAAGATGGCTGCTAAAGACGTTAAATTTGGTAACGACGCACGAATCAAAATGCTAGAAGGTGTAAACGTTCTGGCTGATGCAGTAAAAGTAACATTAGGCCCTAAAGGTCGTAACGTTGTTTTAGATAAATCATTTGGCGCACCAACTATTACTAAAGATGGTGTTTCTGTTGCTCGTGAAATCGAACTTGAAGACAAGTTCCAAAACATGGGTGCACAAATGGTTAAAGAAGTGGCATCTCAAGCAAACGATGCGGCTGGTGACGGTACAACAACAGCAACAGTTCTTGCTCAAGCTATCATTACTGAAGGCTTAAAAGCGGTTGCTGCTGGTATGAACCCAATGGATCTTAAACGTGGTATCGACAAAGCGGTTGTAGCTGCTGTTGAAGAGTTAAAAGCACTTTCTGTTCCTTGTGCTGATACTAAAGCGATTGCACAAGTAGGTACTATCTCTGCAAACTCTGACTCAACAGTGGGTAACCTAATTGCAGAAGCGATGGATAAAGTAGGCCGTGATGGTGTTATCACAGTTGAAGAAGGCCAAGCGCTGCAAGACGAGCTAGAAGTTGTTGAAGGTATGCAGTTTGACCGCGGTTACCTATCTCCATATTTCGTAAACAACCAAGAAGCGGGTTCTGTAGATTTAGAAAGCCCATTCATTTTGCTTGTTGATAAGAAAGTATCAAACATCCGTGAACTACTTCCAACACTAGAAGCAGTAGCAAAAGCATCACGTCCTCTTCTTATCATCGCTGAAGATGTAGAAGGTGAAGCACTTGCAACTTTAGTTGTGAACAACATGCGTGGTATCGTTAAAGTTGCTGCTGTTAAGGCGCCTGGTTTTGGTGACCGTCGTAAAGCAATGCTACAAGATATCGCTGTTCTGACTGCAGGTTCTGTAATTTCTGAAGAGATTGGTCTAGAGCTTGAAAAAGTCGTTCTTGAAGATCTTGGTCAAGCTAAGCGTGTAACTATCACAAAAGAAACAACAACTATCATCGATGGTTCTGGTGAAGAGACAATCATCCAAGGCCGTGTTTCTCAAATTCGTCAACAAATCGAAGACGCAACATCTGATTACGATAAAGAAAAACTTCAAGAGCGTGTAGCTAAGTTAGCTGGCGGTGTTGCAGTAATCAAAGTAGGTGCTGCTACTGAAGTTGAGATGAAAGAGAAGAAAGACCGTGTTGAAGATGCACTTCACGCAACTCGCGCAGCGGTTGAAGAAGGCGTTGTAGCTGGTGGTGGTGTTGCACTTATCCGTGTTGCTTCTAAAGTAGCTGGTCTTGTTGGTGATAACGAAGAACAAAACGTAGGTATCCGTGTAGCACTTCGTGCAATGGAAGCACCTATTCGTCAAATCACTAAGAATGCCGGTGAAGAAGATTCAGTTGTTGCTAATAACGTTAAAGCGGGTGAAGGTAGCTACGGTTACAACGCTGCAACTGGCGAATACGGCGACATGATCGAGATGGGTATTCTTGACCCAACTAAAGTAACTCGTTCTGCACTTCAGTTTGCTGCATCAGTTGCGGGTCTTATGATCACAACTGAAGCTATGGTAACTGATAAGCCACAAGACTCAGGTTCTGCAATGCCAGACATGGGTGGCATGGGCGGAATGGGTGGTATGGGCGGCATGATGTAATCATCCCCATAAACCAATTCGCTTGATAGCGTCATGTGTTTGAAGAGCCGAGGCAGAGATGTCTCGGTTTTTTTATGCGTGGGAAAGAGCAGGGCGCTTCGCTTGCAGATTTCAGAGGCGGTCGTTGATATTACAACGACAAAGAATGGTTCTCCCCCTTGGTCGTTTTAGTTATGAGATCGATATAGTCAATAGAAGGGGGAGTTAGAGGGGGTTGTAACTAAATATACTTTTTTATACAAAGAAGCACATTTTCACAGTTATCTAAAACATCTTGATTAGTAAATCTAACAACTCTTATTCCTAAGTTTTTCATAAATAAGTTTCTAATTTCATCATACTTCTGAGCTTCAATAGAAAAATGACTATCACCATCAAGTTCAATGACTAACTTTCTTTCACTACAAAAGAAGTCAACAACATACTTTCCAATTCCATGTTGTCTTCTAAATTTAACGCCTAATTGCTTCTTTCTTAAATAGAACCATAATTTTTTCTCTGCACTTGGCATATTATTTCGTAAGTTTTGTCTTAGTGTGCAGTGTTTCTTCTGATTAAAAATATTCGGCATATTGATTCTTTATAAAAAAATTAGTATCAATAAACAGTAGGGGATAAGACATCGATAGGATGAAAAAACCAGAGTAATTGCGATCATATTCAAAGTTACTTATTAACAACCCCTCCTAACCTCCCCTTATATCAACATAGTCAATCACAATACATTATTACCCAAGGGGAGGAACAGTATCGTGATAGCTGTGATTTCAGCGACCACCTCTAAACCCTGCAAGGGAGCTTGCGACCGATCTGAAACCTGAAACCTGCTCTTAAAACAAAAAAACCGCAGATGCTTTCACATCCACGGTTTCAAATTATCCACAGAACCAAGTTTTCCTCGTCCCTAGAGCGAAGTGTCCTCGTTCCTAGAATTTATAATTAAGCTTTTGCTTCAGCTGCTGCTTTAGCGATAGCTGCAAAGCTTTTCGCGTCAAGAGCTGCACCGCCAACTAGAGCACCATCGATGTCTGGTTGTGCGAAGTAAGCTGCTGCGTTTTCAGGCTTAACAGAACCGCCGTATTGGATAACAACGTTCTTAGCAACTTCTTCAGATTTCTCAGCAATGTGAGCACGGATTTGAGCGTGGATGCGTTGTGCATCTTCAGCTGTAGCTGCTTTACCAGTACCGATAGCCCAGATTGGTTCGTAAGCGATGATTGCGCCGTTTAGAGCGTCAACGCCTTGAGTGTTGATAACTGCGTCGATTTGACGTGCACATACTGCAACAGTTTCACCAGCTTCGTTTTGAGCTTCAGATTCACCGATACAAAGAACAGGAGTAAGACCGTTTTCTTTTAGGAAAGCGAATTTCTTAGCAACGAACTCGTCTGATTCGTTGTGGTATTCACGACGCTCAGAGTGACCGATGATGATGTGAGTTGCACCGAACTCTTTAAGCATAGCTGGAGACATGTCGCCAGTGAATGCACCGCTGTTGTTTAGATCAGTGTTTTGAGCACCTAGGATGATTGCGCTACCAGCTTCAGTAAGCGTACGCTCAGCAAGGTCTACAAATAGTGCAGGTGGAGCAACTGCTACGTCTACGCCTGTAACGCCTTCAAGTTCAGCGTTAAGACCGTTTAGTAGTTCAACAACCATTTCTTTGCTGCCGTTTAGTTTCCAGTTACCCATAACTACAGGATGACGCATAGGATTCTCTCCAATTCAAATTAATGTAAAAAACTTGCGTAAAAATATAACAGATTTTGCGACAGATTTAGTGTCTAAAATCATTTTTATACCTCATTTTAGTGCTTTTATTTCGGAATGCGAAAAATTATGAGCTGTAATGTAGAAATAAATGGCAGATTTTAAGTGTGATTACTTAGGCACTTTTCTATTGAGGAGATTGTAACTAATTCACTTTCACTGAATGATGGAAAAGTAATCATTTTGGGTACATTAAAAGGACGTTGTTATGCCGCACTTAGTTATGGAATATTCAAATTCAGCAGAAGATAGGCTTAATATGCAGGGTTTATTAGAAGACCTGCATCAAGTGACTATTGCCTCAGGATTGTTTTCAGCAAAAGATGTGAAATCAAGAGCGGTAAGAGTGCATTCTTGGCTTGTTGGAGAGCAGGGAAATAGTGTCGACTTTATTCATATTACGTTAGAGCTATTAGAAGGAAGAAGCTCTGAGCAGAAGAGAGAGTTAAGTCGTGCATTAATGGATGTGCTTGTTGAACAAGCCAGTCACATTGATAGCTTAACTATCAACGTGCGTGACATGGAAAATGAGAGCTTTCAAAAAATAGGTTAGAGCTTTCGTCTTACCTAATGCTTCGTATTATTTGAGGGGCGAGAAGTGGCATTAGGAAATTGAATAATATCTGCAGCTTGATGCTCATCAATGGGCTTGTTGAGTGAATCAGCAAAGCGAACGAATTGCTTTCCAAGCTCTCGCCCTAGAAGAATATTTACATGATTTGGGTTATTGCCTCGCTCAATAATGCGTTCAATATGACTTTGCTGTGCAAGCAGTGGCCCTTGATGTTCTTCCGGAACACTTTCAATAAACTCCATACTTAGTTGGTGACGTAATGCCTCCAGTTGTTCTGGATCTTTTTCTGCTAATGCTTTTAGCTCATCAAATGAGGGAATGGATAGGTTGCGATGTGATTGCGGCATAAACTGATTCCTTGTTTTTGCTTTTATAGATTCAGCTTAGTTGAAGTTTTCAGGTTTTGAGAAAGTAGGGTTGGGGGGATTGAATGGGAGTCTCGCTTTTGAGATGAGGGGGTAGGGACGAGGGGCGAGAACGGACTTCGTCCTGCGAGAAGCGAGTGAAAGCAAGAGCAAGGTTTCAGGACGCTGCGCTTGCAGGCTTCAGAGGCGACTGCTTTTGACTTTTAGCTGGAACTATATATTTGTCGCTGTAGCTACAGCGATCACCCCTGAACCCTGCAAGGGAGCTTGCGACCGATCTGAACCCTGAACTCTCTTAAAACAAAAAAACCGCAGATGCTTTCACACCTACGGTTTCAAATTTATCACAGACCTCGGCTCTTCTTCGCTCCTTAAGCGAAGCGTCCTCGCCTCTAGTCCCTGCTCTTAAAGAATAATATCTCTAATCTCAGTGTCTTTACGCTCTAAGTAGTGAATCGACTTAATACGACGAATCGTACGACAACGACCACGGATAAGTAGAGTTTCAGTTGTCGCAATATTACCTTGGCGAGTAATGCCTTCTAGTAGATCACCTTTTGTGATACCAGTAGCTGCAAAAACAACATCATCACTGCGTGCCATGTCTGTCATTTTTAAGATAACGTTCGCTTTTACGCCCATTTCTTCACAACGTTTAAGCTCGGCTTCACCGTGGATACGGTTTTCTTCTGTATCGCCTTTCACTTCATGACGAGGAAGAAGACGTGCTTGCATATCGCCATCTAATGCACGAATAACTGCAGCAGAAACCACACCTTCAGGTGCTCCACCGATACAGTACATAACGTCCACTTCGCTATCAGGCATACAGGTTAGAATAGAAGCCGCAACATCACCATCTGGCACTGCAAATACACGAACACCCATTTTCTGCATGTTTGCAATTACTTCATCATGACGAGGTTTAGCCAGTGTTGTCACAACAAGCGTTTCTAATGGTTTACCTAATGCTTTTGCAATATTTACTAGGTTTTCTTCTAGAGAAAGACTTAAATCAATTGCGCCTTTTGCTCCAGGACCAACAACCAATTTTTCCATGTACATATCTGGTGCTTTTAAGAAGCTACCTTTTTCACCAGCAGCTAATACTGCAAGTGCGTTTGATTGACCCATCGCTGTCATGCGAGTACCTTCGATTGGATCAACCGCGATATCAACAGCATCGCCACCTGTACCTACGTTTTCACCGATGTATAGCATAGGTGCATCATCGATCTCACCTTCACCAATAACAATCTCACCACTGATATCAGTTTTGTTCAGAAGAGTACGCATTACTTCAACAGCAGCACCGTCAGCGGCGTTTTTATCACCACGGCCAAGCCATTTGTAACCAGCCAGTGCGGCACCTTCAGTAACTCGAGAAAAAGCCATTGCTAAATCGCGTTTCATAATTGCTCCGAATAAATCGATGAATAAGTAAAAATCGAGGGGATTTTAGCATAACAAAAAGGGAAACGTTTGCTTTTTCCCGCGAGAATGAAATTTTTTCAGCGAAGAATAAAAATATCAAGGAGCTAAAGGTGTGGTTTAATTCAAATAACGAAGGCAAATACCTAGTTTTGGTATGTAGTTCGTTTTAATCTTAAGAAAGTACGTCAGATGTTGGTAAAAAGTGCTGTTTTTTTGTTCATATGATGCAATTTAATGAATAACACTATGGCAGAATTACAATTGCTGAGTAGAATAGAAAACAAGTTTGTAGTGAGTAATAAATTCGCTACATATTCAATGAAGAATATAGTTAAGGTGGCAGGAATGTCTTTAGAAATATTAGAACAACTAGAAGCTAAAGTTCAGATGGCAGTAGATACAATCGCACTGCTACAAATGGAAGTTGAAGAATTAAAAGAAACGAACGCAGCGCTAACTCAAGATCTTGAGCAAGCAAACAACGGTCGTTCAGAAGTAGAACAAGAAGCTCAACGTGCACGTGATGAGCAAGCTCAATTTGAAGCTCGCATCCGTGGTCTACTTGGTAAAATGGACGAAGTAGAGTAATAGAGCAGGAACGAGAGGCGAGGACGCTTCGCTTTAAGAGCGAGGAAGAGCTAAGTTCTGTGAATCATTTTGAAACCGTAGATGTGGAAGCATCTACGGTTTTTTTTTACTAGTGATTACTAAGAGAGGGTATCTCAGCTGTAGTGATAACTAGGTTTCAGGACGCTGCGCTTGCAGGTTTCAGGGGCTCTCGCTTTTGATTTTCCTGAAACCTGAAACCTCGCTTTCTCGTCCCTTAACCCTTTTACTCTTCTTCACCCATCTCTTCTAGCGGCTCTTGAGAGATAATCACTCCAGTCGAATCCGCGTAAAGATGATCTTCAGGCAAGAAAGTCACACTACCAAAGTTAACTGCAACATCCACTTCACCAATGTTTTGTCTTGCTGCACCAACAGGAATAGAAGCGAGAGCTTGAATGCCAATCTCAATCTCTTCTAGGTAATCCACTTCACGGACGCAACCATAGATAACTAAGCCTTCCCAACCATTGTGGGCAGCTTTTGCTGCTAGGTCTGCATCCACTAAAGCACGACGTAAAGAACCGCCGCCATCAACTAATAAAACACGACCTTCGCCTTTCTCTTCTAATAGTTGATGAATCAGACCATTATCTTCAAAACATTTAATTGTTGTGATTTGACCTGAAAATGATGTCTTAGCGCCAAAGTGGCTGAACATCGGTTCAACAACATCAACTTGATCTAAATAGATGTCACAAAGTGCTGAAGTATTGTATTCCATAGTGAAACTTACCTTTTATTGGTGTTTGTAACTGTTCAATATACGTGCTTTTTTAGGCAATACTATGACAAACCGCAAATTTATCCTGATTTACTTAGGTCTGTGGGATAAGCCGCTTTTGTTTTTAAACGGATAAGTACAAGCCAACAGCAAATAGTACATTGGTAAATAGTGCGCATTGCACAACGGTGCCCATCATAGGTCTGATTGCTTCACCATTTGGTGCTCGCATCACTGACATAACATGATTGAAGACGAAAGGTGCAATTGCTAAAAATAACCAACCAGTTAGTGAATGAATTTGAGTCGCACTAAAAACAGCAAGACAGATAAAACTCGCGGCCATTAATACAGCATGATATTTACGACCCCAGTTTGCGCCCATGCGAACGACCAATGTCATTTTTCCACACGCTTCGTCATTCTCTATATCACGTAGGTTATTAATATTTAATACTGCGACAGCTAATAAACCGCAGGCAGTCGCTGGTAAGAATAGAGCAGATGATAAGTGACCGGTATGAAGGTAATACGTACCGGCAACCCCTAATAAACCAAAAAAGATAAAAACAGAGATATCCCCTAAGCCACGGTAACCATAAGGCTTATCACCCATGGTATAAGCAATAGCAGCGCCAATAGCTAATAACCCAAGAGCGATGAATCCAATAATATCCATGGTTTGGTGTAATGAACTAAAGACTAAAATTAAGCCACTAATGATCGTCAGAACAATATTAATGCCAATGGCTTTTTTCATCGTTTCTTGCGTTACAAGGCCGGTTTGCATTGCTCGTTGTGGACCAAGGCGATCTTCGTTATCTGTACCTTTCACTGCATCGCCGTAGTCATTTGCCAGATTCGACAATATTTGCAATAACGTTGCGGTGATAAATGCCATTAACGTGATAGTAAAAGAGGCATGGTTATTCCAATATGCCAACACAGAGCCTGTCATGATTGAGGCTAAGGCAAGAGGGAGTGTTTTTGGACGAGCGGCGCTGAGCCAAATGGAAAAAGGAGAAGTTTTCATAGCATCGCAAAAATAGTGAATAGAGTCTCTATTATTCACTATTTTTGGAAGAACCCCAAATTTGGCGCAGAAGATAGCGAAATTAATTTATTTTCCCAGTATCAATTAACTGTTGAAGTAGTGGTCTAATAATTAACTCCATAGCAAAGCTCATTTTGCCTCCGGGAACAACTAGCGTGTTATGACGAGACATAAATGAACCATCAATCATTGCTAATAAGTAAGGAAAGTCGACTTTACTTAACCCTCTAAAACGGATGACAACAAAGCTTTCATCTAAACTCGGAATGCCTTTTGCGTTGAGTGGATTAGAGGTATCTACGGTTGGTACTCGTTGGAAGTTAATATGAGTTCGAGAAAATTGTGGAGTAATGTAATTTAAATAATCATCCATTGAACGAACGATTGAGTCCATTACGGCTTCACGAGAATGCCCACGATCACGAGTATCGCGAACAAATTTCTGTATCCATTCTAAGTTTACAATTGGCACCATGCCGATAAGTAAATCCACATGTTGAGATACGTTAATATCACCATCAACAACGCCACCGTGTAAACCTTCATAAAAAAGAACATCGGTATCATCTGGTAGGTCTTGCCATGGAGTGAATGTGCCAGGCATTTGATTGAAAGGAACCGCTTCATCGAAAGTATGTAAATAGCGACGATATTGACCCGTTCCGTCCTCTCCGTATTGACGGAAAAACTGCTCTAGTGCCGGGAAGTCATTTGCTTGAGGACCAAAGTAACTGATGTGCTTACCTTGTTCTTTTGCTTTACGGATCTCCACATCCATTTCAGGACGAGTGAAACGATGGAAACTGTCCCCTTCAAGCCAAGATGCTTTTATGTCCATCATATTGAACATTTTACGAAATGCTTCAGATGTGGTGGTAGTGCCTGCTCCGGATGACCCCGTTACGGCAATAATTGGATGTTTTGCTGACATGACAAACCCTGTCTAATTTCCTTATTCTCGTCGGATGTTATAACAGGGTTGGTAAAAATGATACTGTTCGGTTTTAAAATTGTGAGTATCTTGGTAGGTCTATTAATCGTAATTATGGTTAGTTAAATTAGGATTAAAGCGAGCTTTGGTTTGAATATCAACGGTTTCATGAAGCTCGGAAAAGACCACCATTGCTTCACCATTTTTCAATAGAACTTTAATTTGATCTACTTTTTCTTGATGGCTGATTTCAACTTCACCGTAATCTGTCCCTTCACGTAATACAAATTCAGAAATTAAGTTTTCTAATGTGTCAGGAGCGATGTCTTGCCAAGGAATGATCATACTACTTATCTCATCCATTAAATGAATTGCCAATAGGCGCTAAAGTTAGAGAATTTTTTGGAACCAGTGGTTAACGGTACTTTCTAACCAAAAATTGGGCTTAGTGATAGATCCATTAATAAAACCTACGTGACCACCGTGTTCTGTTAGTTGATAGTGTACACAGTTAGGCAGTGGATGAGTAGGTATCACCGCGTTTGTCATAAACGGATCGTCTTTAGAATGAATAATTCGAGTTGGTATGTCGATACGATCTAAAAACTGTAAACCACTGCATTGTTGATAATAGTCTTGCGCGTGAGCGTAACCATGCATTGGTGCTGTGATGAGATTATCAAAGGTGATTAAATCAGGAATAGCTTTGATCATCTCTTTATTTAAACCAACAATCTCTTTACGAGAGGCGTTGAGTTTTTTAATGCTGTTGTTTTTTAATGATCCTAATAAATAACCCTGATACAAACGAGAAAAACCTTGTTGAATACGTTCAGAACAGGCGCCTAAATCCAGAGGTGCGGAGATAACCGTTGCGGCGTTCAGTAGGGTATCGTTTTGATATTTGGCGAGGTAGTTCACCAGCATATTACCACCAAGAGAGATCCCGGTAGCGACCTTTTCTTGATTAGGGAAGCGAGCATCCAACATCTCAATAAAAAAACGTGCGTCTTCGGTTTCACCTGAGTGGTACGCCCTTGCTAAACGGTTAGGCACATCACTGCAACCACGAAAGTGCATCATCACACCAAGCCAACCTTGCTCTTTTGCAGCAGCCAATAATCCATTGGCATAAGGGCTGTCGAAACTGCCTTCTAAACCATGAAAAAGAATAAAAAGCGGTTTTTCTCCTGCTTTATTTGGGTTTTCACTCCAAGCGAGGTCAACGAAGTCACTGTCTGGTAACTCAAGGCGTTGCCAATATGCATTAAACAATGGACTACGACGCAGAAAGCGAGGAAGCAGTGTCTGAATATGAGCGTTAGATAAACCGGTAGCCGGTGTAAAGTTATCCATCATCTTAGTTACTCTGTGTTGTTATGTTGATTACTTTCTAGAGCTGCAAGTAAGGCGTCTGCCTGCAAAGAACGGCAATAATGCGTTAATAAACTTATCTGATTATTATCGGTTTTTATTACCAAAGGAATACGTATTAAAGCAGTGATTAGATCGCTTTGTTGCTGCTTTTCTATTTGTAGCTCAAACCGTAAGGCTTCTTGATAAAGAGTTTGATCTTGTGTCGATTTGATCTGTTTTCTTAACTTGCGATAAGAGTGAAGTAGAGCATCGCTTTTATGTAGAGCAGCTTCAAGAAGCGGTAAGTCAGATACCGAGAATGAGAGGTTTAGACTATTAAGCCAGATAAGTAATAATGCTAAATTCACATTACCAAAGTAGGTGTCTTGTAGTGTCAGTGCTGCTTGTTTTACCCCACCTTTCTTATAATGGGATAATGAGAAACACCAAAAGGCTTCTTGGGTAATAGAAGCCAATTGGTGCTCATTCAAAGGAATGTTACTGCTTGGCAGCATTCTCTTTTTCTTCAATTTGTTCTTGAAGATCCATCCATTCCATTTCAACTTCTTCGAGTTCAGATTTTGCTGATGCTTGAATGGCAAGAACTTCCGTTAAACGCTTTTTGTTTTCTGCTTCATATAATGAAACGTCACCAAGCTCTTCTTCTGCTTGGCTTAATGCTTCATTAAGCTTATCCATTCGAGTTTCAAGTTTAGTCACTTCTTTTCGTAATGGGGCAATTAGCTTTCTGAATTCGGCTTCTTTGCGTTTTTGTTCTTTTTTCTCTGCTGCACTTAAACTGGTTGATGTGCTTGGATTATCTTGTTTTTCTTGTTGCTGTTGTTCTTTACGCTCGCTCTTATTTTGCTCGGTTAGCCATTTGTAGTAATCCGTTAAATCACCATCAAAAGGAACCACTTGGCGGTCATGAACTAAGTACAAGTCATCGGTTGTTGCACGAAGTAAATATCTATCGTGGCTGACAATAACCATTGCACCTTCAAAGGTTTGTAGTGCCATCGTTAGGGCTTGACGCATATCTAAATCAAGGTGGTTGGTCGGTTCATCAAGCAATAGCATGTTTGGTTTTTGCCATACCACAAGTGCCAGTACTAAACGGGCTTTTTCACCACCAGAGAAAGGACCAATTTTTTCTAACGCTTTATCACCTTGGAAACCAAAACTGCCTAAATAATCACGTAGTTGTTGTTCTGTATGATTAGGGGCAATTTGCATTAGGTGCTGAAGAGGGGTTTCTTCTACGTGTAAGGTTTCCAGTTGGTGCTGTGCGAAGTAACCAATTTTAACCCCTTGAGAGTAAGTAAATACGCCACTCTGCGGAGCTAACTCACCTGAAAGTAATTTGATAAGCGTTGATTTACCTGCGCCGTTTCGACCTAACAGGCCAATACGACTTCCCGGAACTAGGTTTAAGCGAATTTGCTCTAAAATCGTATTGTTTTCATAACCTGCGCTGACTTCATCCATCATTAAGATTGGGTTTGGTAGAGCATCAGGTTCTCTAAAATTAAAGCTGAATGGGTTATCTAACTGTGCCGGTAGCACTTTTTCCATCTTTTCTAATGCTTTAATTCGGCTTTGTGCTTGGCGTGCTTTTGAGGCTTTGTAACGGAAGCGGTCAATGTATGACTGCATGTGCGCCATGTTTTTCTGTTGTTTCTGGAACTGAGCTTGTTGCAGGATTAGTTTCTCAGAGCGTTGAACTTCAAACGATGAGTAGTTACCTGTGTACTCATTCAATTTTTGGTTTTCAACGTGAATAATACGGTTTACTACTGGATCTAAGAAATCACGGTCGTGCGAAATGAGTAATAGAGTTCCTGGGTAGTTTTGTAACCAACGCTCAAGCCACATTACGGCATCTAAGTCTAAGTGGTTGGTCGGTTCATCAAGTAGTAATAAATCAGAGCGACAAATCAATGCTTGTGCTAAGTTTAAACGCATACGCCAACCACCAGAGAATTGGGTTAAGTTCCATTCCATCTGTTGTTGTGAAAAGCCTAAACCATTAAGTAATTCAGCAGCACGAGAATTGATGGTGTAACCACCTACAGTTTCAAGTTTACCGTGTAATTCGGCAACCAGAGTTCCGTTATCGGCTTCTTCTGCTTTTGCTAGTTGATCTTCTAAACCACGAAATTCACGGTCGCCATCAATAACATAGTCAATGGCTTTACGTTCTAATGCCGGTGTTTCTTGAGCAACCCAAGCCATTTCCCAGTTATGTGGGACACGGTTTGAACCTGCATCAACACTCAATTCACCTTTGATTAAGGCAAAAAGTGTGGATTTACCACAGCCATTTTTTCCGACTAAACCGACTTTGTCACCAGGGTGAATAGTGGCAGAGGCTTGCTCTAGTAATGGCTTTCCGCCACGAAGTAATTGAATGTCTGAAAAGGTAATCATGCTGTGGTTTGCTTCTCTTAATCTGACTGAATCTTGAAGTTATTTGAATACGATGAGCATAGTAGGCGTAAGAGGGGTGATTGTCGACATTGAAATTGTCTGTATGATAGATAATACCAACCGCAGTAATCTTTTTCTTTTGCTATCTCTGAGCACTTAGTTACTGTGATCGGTATAAGAGAAAAATAAAACAATAAAGTCAGAAAAGGGAAGACATGACTCAGTTGCCTAAAATATTAGTTATTCTTGCTCATCCAGATCCTGAGCACTCTATCGCCAATAAAGCCATTTTATCGGCTTATTCTCATTTAGAACATGTGACTGTGCATGATCTTTATGCTCATTATCCTGATTTCTTTATCGATGTTGTGTTCGAGCATGAACTGCTAGCACAACACGATATTATTATTTTTCAACATCCACTTTATCTTTATTCTTGTCCAGCACTATTAAAAGAGTGGATGGATTGTGTTTTAGGTAAAGGGTTTGCTTATGGTAATGGTGATGCTTTAAAAGGTAAGCAGTGGCGAAGCGTGATCACTGCTGGTGGTATTGAAGAAGCCTTTTCAAAAAAAGGATATAACCAACATTCAATGGATGACATTTTGGTTCCATTTAAAATTACCGCCGCATTGTGTCAGATGGAATGGTTACCGCCCTCTATCCAATACTGGGCACGTAAAATTACGGTAGAAAAACGACAGCAATATATTGATGAATATAAAGCTTGGTTGCTAAACCCGAAAGGAGGCATCTAATGGCTGGTGATTGGTTACATACAAGTTCAATATTTTTAGCCGCTGCTGTGGTAACGGTCCCTTTGGCACAGCGTTTTGGTCTTGGTGCGGTACTAGGCTATTTATTAGCAGGAATCGCAATTGGTCCATGGGGGTTAAAATTAATTTCAGATGTGGATGCGATTCTTCATTTCTCTGAATTTGGCGTGGTATTGCTGCTCTTTTTAATCGGCTTAGAGTTGAACCCCAGTAAATTATGGAAAATGCGAAAGCCAATAATCGGGTTGGGAGGAAGCCAAGTTGTGGTGTCATCTGTGGTGATTACTGCTGCGATGATGTTTTTTGGTTTAGTATGGCAAGTCAGTTTGGTTATCGGCATGGGGTTGGCTTTGTCATCGACCGCGATTGCCTTAAGGGTGATAGAAGAACGTAAATTGTCTGATTCTGAAAGTGGACAATCTGGTTTTGCGGTTTTGCTGTTTCAGGATATTGCGGTTATTCCTATGTTAGCGATATTGCCTGTTTTAGCTGGTGGTGCGAGTGGTAATTGGCTCGACGGATTATGGGTTCTTGCAGGTGTTATTTCTATTTTTACTCTTGCCCATTTTCTATTACGCCCACTTTTTAGTTATGTAGTGAAAAGTGGAGCGAGAGAGTTATTTACTGTTGCCGCATTATTATTGGTGATTGGCGTATCTGCTGCGATGAAACAGTTAGGGCTATCAATGGCTCTTGGGGCATTTTTGGCTGGGGTATTGCTGGCTGAAAGTGAGTTTCGTCATGAGTTAGAAGTAGCTATTGAACCTTTTAAAGGGCTATTGCTTGGTTTGTTTTTTATTGCAGTAGGAATGTCAGTTAATTTAGGGCTATTACTACAGTATCCATTTGAGATCTTAGCTGCGGTATTGTCACTTGTAGTGGTGAAAGGGTTGCTGATTTATGGGTTAGCAAGAGCTTTTGGTACTCGAGCGAAAGCACGTAGTCAAATGGCGATGATATTAAGTCAAGGTGGCGAGTTTGCTTTTGTTTTGTTTACCGCCGCCCAGATGGAAGGTTTATTAAGCCGAGAATTAACGGCATTTTTGTTGGTGGTTGTCAGTATTTCTATGATGACAACACCACTGTTTTTAATCGCTCAAGATAAATGGTTTGCGAGAACCTTAAACAGCGAAGAAGAAATGCCTCTATCGGACTTTACACACGCAACTCAACCAGAAGTTATTATTGCTGGCTTTGGACGATTTGGTCAGATTGTTGGACGATTACTTTTCGCTAATAAGATAAAACTGACTATTTTAGAGGCAGACCCAAGTCAAATTCGTCTATTACGTAAATTCGATTATAAAGTGTATTACGGCGATGCAACGCAAGTTGAACTTTTACGAGCGGCGGGAGCTGAAAAAGCCAAAGCCATTGTGGTGTGTAAAAAAGATCCACAAAAAGTGATGGAAGTCGTGGCGTTATGCCAAAGACATTTTCCTCATTTAAAAATATTAGCTCGTGCACGCAGTCGAGTAGAGGCTTATGAGTTATTGAGTGAAGGTGTTGATAACTTTTCACGAGAAACTTTCTATGGTGCCCTTGATTTAGGGCGACAAACCCTCACATCTTTAGGTATGCATCCTTATCAAGCTAAGCGAGCAGAATCTCATTTTAAAAAGTTAGATGTTGCTATGCTAAAAGAATTGTTACCATTACATTCAGATGATAAATCTCTGGCTTCAAAAGCGAAGGCTGCTCGAATCGAGTTAGAAGAGATTTTTAGCTTAGAAATGGAAAACGAACGCTCAAGCCAGAACCACTGGGACTGATGTTATAAAGAGTGAATAGCACAAGGATAATAACCGTGAAAAAACGATTTATTGCAGGTGCAGTTTGTCCATCATGTAGCAAAGAAGATACGCTACGCTGGTGGCAAGAAAGTAATATCGAGTATGTTGAATGTGTTGATTGTGGTCATACAGACCGCCGAACGCCTAAATCACTCGAAAAAACCAAACATGCGCAAGATGATGTTATTGGTGTTTTTAAGCCTGAATAGTATTATGTTGTCATACTGAATACCATCCACTAATGCTAAGTGCATCCGGAGTTAAAATGAAAATTGAAAAGAACGTTGTTGTAAGTCTAGCTTACCAAGTGAAAACAGAAGAAGGCGTAGTTGTAGACCAATCAACAGTTGACGCTCCTCTTGATTACCTACACGGTCACAACAACCTAATCGTTGGTCTTGAAAAAGCACTTGAAGGTAAAGTTGAAGGCGACAAATTCAGCATCACTGTAACTCCTGAAGAAGCGTATGGCGAGCACATGGATGAGATGGTTCAACGTGTTCCTGCAAACGTATTCCAAGGCGTTGACCAAATTGAAGTTGGTATGCGTTTCCTTGCTGATACAGACCAAGGTCCAATCCCTGTAGAAGTAACTGAAGTTGATGGCGACGAAGTTGTTGTTGATGGTAACCACATGCTTGCTGGTCAAACTCTAGATTTTGACGTTGAAGTAGTAGCACTACGTGCAGCAACGGAAGAAGAAGCTGCTCACGGTCATATTCACCAAGAAGGTGGCTGTGGTGGTCACGGTCACGACCACGACCATGATCACGAAGGTGGTTGTTGTGGTGGCGAAGGCCATTCTCACGATCACGAAGAAGAGCACGTATGTTGTGGTAACGGCAACTGTTCTAAGTAATTTTAAGAGCAGGGACGAGGACGCTTCGCTCGAGAGTTTAGGGGCGAGAAAGATTTTCGTACTGTAGAAATTAAAAAACCGTAGGTGCTGATGCATTTACGGTTTTTTTGTTTTTAGGCTTCTGAGTGCTCGATTTGCTCTTCCTCGTTCCTAGAGCGTAGCGTTCTCGATTCTCGCTCCTGCATTTAGTAATGCGGTGGTGGTGTTTCTTCTGTTGGATCAGCCATATTAGACGAATCCATAGTCTTCATCTTACCTACCATAAACTTCATCTGAACTTGCATATTAGTGATTAATAGCTGTTGCTGAGATAGGGCATCGTTTAGTTCATCAATGGTTTGCTCTTGAAACGCCATTTGACACTCTAAATCACTGATCTTTTGTTCTAATTGTTCAATTGTTGTTGTCATTATTCTATTAACCACGCTTGGGCGATTCCTGCTGATGTCGCTGAAACCACTCGTTGTTGTTTATCAATGGCGACATCATACACTACTGCTGTTGGTGGACGTGCATCTTTTAATGGTTCTGAACGCCATTGTTCGCGCTTTTTACCTGATGTGGTATTCCATACATTTACGGTTCCAGAGGGAGAACCAGTCACGAGAAGTTGGCCATCATCGCTAAAGCGAGCGGTAGAATATACTTGTTGACGAGCTAACGTACTGAGTTCCGTTATTTTTTCACCCGTTTTTAAATCCCAAATAAACCCTTCATTACCACCATCTGCGGTGAAAGCATATTTACCATCACGTTGAAGTGCCGTTCGACTTACTCGTTTTTCATGCTCAAAGGTATGAAGTATTTGTCCAGTTTCGGTATCCCATAAATAAGCAAAGTAATCATTACCTCCAGATAAGGCAAACTTACCATTTGCAGAAAGGGCGACAGAATTAACTTTTTCTCTGTGAGCAAGAAACTCTAAGCGACGACCGGTAGCTAAATTAATATAGATGGCTTTACCATTTGAAAGTCCAAGTAGCACTTGTTGCCCATTACTTGCAATAGATACATCTCGAATAATTCCATCAGAGATAGACCATAATCCTTCAGAAATGCCCATTCCCAAATCCCAAACCGCAAAGTTAGTTTGAGTTGCGGTTATTGCAAATCGCGAGTTATCAGAGATCCTAATATAGGAAACTGTTGATTTATCTTGGTCTTGGTCACCGAAGAAAGTCAGTTCTTTATTTTCTACAAGATCCCAAAAATGAAGACCAGATTTTACTTGTGGTTCATTTTTTTCAGGAATAGAGTCATTTTTAACAAAGAAAAGAGCAAAGCGAGCGTCACGACTTAACGCAAAACTTGTTGTACCTTGGGGAGCTAATTCCCAGCGTTGATCGTCTGAATTTTGGAAAAAACAGCCCGATAATGTCAGCGTAATGACAAAAATAGCGATGTATTGAGATATAGCGCGCATCAAATTGAACTACTCGTTTGTAATGTGTCTATAAGTACTAGTATATTGTGATGAACAGTATTTCGCATCTATATACCAATCTAAATAAGTATTCGATCATTATTGCTGGTGAAAATCGATGATAACTAGCAATAATCTTATCAACTACTTATCCAGATTGGTATGATCTAAAAAATTGAATAAGAAAATTGAGGCAGGACCTCAAATAATCTGGAGTTTTGAAATGAAATCTATCTTTAAAGTGTCGTTACTTGCTGCAACTGTTGCATTCGTTGTTGGTTGTCAAAAAGAAGAAGCACCAAAAACTGAAGCAACAACATTACCTGCAAAAATTGAAGCATCTACTGAATCTGCTACAGCTGCAACATTTGCATCAGAAGATGAAAAAGCAGGTTATGCAATCGGCGCATCTTTAGCTAAATACTTAAACTCAAACCTAGAGAAGCAAACAGAGCTTGGTCTTGACCTGAAGAAAGCGGATGTACTTGCTGGTGTAACTGATGTATTTAATGGTAAAGAGCGTCTAACTGATGAAGAGATCCAAGTTGCTCTTCAAAACCTAGATCAACGTGTTGCTGAAATTGCACAAAAGAAAATGGCAGCAGAATCTGAAGCTAACGCAAAAGCAGGTGCTGACTTCCGCGCTAAATTTGAAAAAGAAGATGGCGTGAAGAAAACAGAATCAGGCCTTCTATACAAAGTAATTACACCTGCTGACGGTCCTAAGCCAAAAGACACTGATACAGTAGTGGTTCATTACTCTGGTACATTAATCGATGGTACTAAGTTTGATAGCTCTTACGATCGTAATCAACCAGCGACGTTCCCACTAAACGCTGTAATTCCTGGTTGGACTGAAGGTGTTCAATTAATGAATGTTGGTTCTAAGTACAAGTTCGTTATCCCTGCTGAATTAGGTTACGGTGCACAAGGCAACCAAGCGATTCCTGCAAATTCAACTCTAGTATTTGATGTTGAGCTGCTAGAAATCAAAGACGCAGCAAAACCTGCAAAATAATCTGATTGAAGATTAAATAATCTAAACTTTGTTTTAGATCACTGAATTAGCCCCGGCACTTGCTGGGGTTTTTTATTTTCATGCAAATATTCTGATAAACTTGATGTAATTATTTTAAGCCGTAAGTCTTAGCATGAGTGTTAAGCAAGCAAATATTAAGTTGGTAGATTATGAATATTGAGAATACTGCGGAAGAAAGCTTTTCTGAAGTGGTGCCATTTACAGAGTTTGACCATCACATTTTGCGCTCTTATGAAGCTGTGGTGGATGGAATTGCCAGTTTAATCGGTAACTATTGTGAAATCGTTTTACACTCATTAGAAGATATCAATAAATCAGCAATTCGAATTGCTAATGGCGAGAATACAGGACGTAAAGTTGGCTCTCCAATCACCGATTTAGCGCTGCAAATGCTAAAAGATATTGAACGTTCTAAACGTAATTTTTCTCGTTCTTATTTCACTCGAGCAAAGGGTGGGGTACTAATGAAGTCAATCACTGTTGCAATTCGTAACGGGGATGAAAGAATCATTGGTTTACTGTGTATTAATATCAATTTGGATGCACCTTTTTCACAAGTATTGCAATCGTTTATGCCAAGTGAAGAAGCGAATGAAGCAGCATCAAGTGTTAACTTTGCAAGTGATGTTGATGAGCTTGTTGATCAAACAGTAAAACGCACGATTGATGAGATTAATGCAGATAAAGAAGTCGGTAATAATGCTAAGAATAAACAAATCGTAATGGACTTATACGATAAAGGCATTTTCGATATTAAAGATGCGATTAATCGTGTTGCTGATCAGCTGAATATTTCTAAACACACTGTTTATCTTTATATTCGTCAAAGAAAAACAGAGGATGGTGAAAAGTGAGTTTAGAGTATGGGCTTGTTGTAAATGGACCTGCTTATGGTTCACAGGCATCAAGAAAAGCCTTTCAATTTGCAGAAGCGGTATTAGCTCAAGGGCACAGCATTAAAAAAGTATTCTTTTATCAGGAAGGAGTGTTAAATGCTTCTTCTCTGATTTTACCTGCCAATGATGAAGTTGATATCACTAAGCAATGGCAAGAGCTAGCACAACGGCATGATATTGAATTGGAAACTTGTGTTGCTGCAGCACTACGACGTGGTGTTATTGGTGAGGACGAAGCAAGTCAGCATCAATTAAAGCAACATAATTTAGCTGTTGGTTTCCAACAAGCAGGATTAGGTGGTTTAGCTACAGCGTTATTGAAGTTTGACCGTGTTGTTCAGTTTTAACCGTGTTGTTCAGTTTAAATAAAGCGGAAATATTATGAATCGACTTGGATTTGTATTTCAATCAGCACCACATTCAACATCAAAAGGCAGAGAAGGGCTAGATGCAATATTAGCAGCTTCTGCTTACAGTGAAGATATTCAAATCTTCTTTATTGGAGATGGTGTGTTGCAGCTACTTAAGAATCAAGAACCAGAAAAGATTTTATCTAGGGATTATATTTCAGGATTTAAAATGCTTGAACTTTATGATCTTGAAGAGATATTTGTTTGTCAGAATGCAATGAATAATCGCGGTATAAAAGAAGAGTATCTTTTAATTGACGTTGATAGCATTTCAAATAAAGACATAAATGAAAAGCTGTCTCAATGTAACCAGATTATGGTGTTTTAAATGATGCTGCATATTCTAACAAGTACCGATAATCTCCAATTACTTCATAATAAAGAATTGCCTGTCAATCGTGAGAATGATGTCATTATTTTTACGCAAGACTGTGTATACGCAGCAATTAAGGATCATAAAGATCATTCATTGATCTTATCGTTTGAACACTGCTATTTTTTACAAGAAGACATCGAAGCAAGAGGCGTAACTAAACTTATTGATGATAAAATTCAATTAGTTAATTACAGTGCTTTTGTTTCTTTAACCCAAGTTCATTTTCCTATAGTGACTTGGTAAGCGTGATCTATGGTTAAGAAAGGCAAATTATTTTTAAATTGTTTATTAATAGTGCTGTATATTTCTTGACACATATCACGTTCAGCCTTAGAATTTCGCGTCCCTATTTCTGTAGGGCTAGATTTTTCAAAAGTTTTCGAACCTCTAATCAGGAGCTATTTTAATGGCAACTATTAACCAGTTGGTACGTAAGCCTCGTGCAAAGCAAGTTGTTAAAAGCAACGTGCCTGCGCTAGAAGCGTGTCCACAAAAACGTGGTGTATGTACTCGTGTTTACACTACTACACCAAAAAAACCGAACTCAGCTTTACGTAAAGTATGTCGTGTTCGTCTAACTAACGGCTTTGAAGTTACTTCATACATCGGCGGTGAAGGTCACAACCTTCAAGAGCACTCAGTTGTTCTTATCCGTGGTGGTCGTGTTAAAGATTTACCAGGTGTGCGTTACCACACTGTTCGCGGTGCACTTGACTGTGCAGGCGTAAATGACCGTAAGAAAGGTCGTTCTAAGTACGGTGTGAAACGTCCTAAGTCTTAATGCTTTTCTCTTAAATTAAGAAAGCGTTAAGTAAGGCCAAACACTATTTTATTTGTATTGTTTTGATAAAACTGAAAAGTTTTGGATAAAACCTGAAGAAGACAACGGAGATATTCCATGCCACGTCGTCGCGTAATTGGTCAGCGTAAGATCCTTCCAGATCCTAAGTTCAAATCTGAGCTGCTGGCAAAATTTGTAAACATCGTAATGGTTGACGGTAAGAAATCAACTGCTGAAAAAATCGTTTACGGTGCACTAGATCTTATGGCTGAGAAGTCTGGTAAAGACCACTTAGCTGTGTTTGAAGAAGCTCTTGAAAATGTTCGTCCTGCGGTAGAAGTTAAATCTCGCCGTGTGGGTGGTTCAACTTACCAAGTGCCTGTAGAAGTACGTCCGGTTCGCCGTAACGCACTTGCTATGCGTTGGATGGTTGAAGCTGCGCGTAAGCGTGGTGAAAAATCTATGGCTCAACGTCTTGCTAACGAAATGTTAGACGCGTCTGAGAACAAAGGTACTGCGGTTAAGAAACGTGAAGACGTTCACCGTATGGCTGATGCTAACAAAGCATTCGCTCATTACCGCTGGTAATACCGAAGGTGCAGCAGTCCTTGCTGCACCTTACTTCTTCCCCTATTTAGTAAAACACTTAGCCATTATCGCTATTTCAATGCATAAGCGTTGGGTAATAGCAATAATCCCTAAGATAAGAGGATACAACCGTGGCTCGAAATACACCTATTGAGCGCTACCGTAATATCGGTATCTGTGCTCACGTAGATGCAGGTAAAACTACTACTACTGAGCGTATTCTGTTCTATACTGGCCTTTCTCACAAAATCGGCGAAGTTCACGATGGTGCAGCAACCATGGACTGGATGGAGCAAGAGCAAGAGCGTGGTATCACAATTACCTCAGCGGCAACTACCACATTCTGGCGTGGTATGGATGCACAATTCCAAGATCACCGTATTAATATCATCGATACTCCTGGACACGTTGACTTCACAATCGAAGTAGAACGTTCTCTGCGTGTACTTGATGGTGCAGTTGTTGTGTTCTGTGGCTCGTCTGGTGTTGAACCTCAATCTGAAACTGTATGGCGTCAAGCTGATAAATACGGTGTTCCACGTATCGTGTTCGTTAACAAAATGGACCGTGCTGGTGCAGATTTCTTACGTGTTGTAGATCAAATTAAGAATCGTCTTGGTGCTACTCCTGTTCCAATCCAATTAAACATTGGTGCTGAAGAGGACTTTAGTGGTGTTGTTGACCTTATCAAGATGAAACGAATCAACTGGAATGAAGCCGATCAAGGCATGACCTTCACATACGAAGAAATTCCAGCTGATATGCAAGAGCTTGCTGAAGAATGGCGTCAAAACCTAGTTGAAGCAGCAGCAGAAGCGTCTGAAGAGCTGATGGACAAATACCTTGAAGGTGAAGAACTGTCTGAAGCAGAAATCAAAGAAGCATTACGTACTCGTACATTAAATAACGAAATCGTATTGGCTACTTGTGGTTCAGCGTTTAAAAACAAAGGTGTTCAAGCTGTACTTGATGCCGTTATCGAATATTTACCAGCGCCAGTTGACGTTCCTGCGATCAAAGGTGTGGATGAAAATGATAACGAAGTTGAGCGTCATGCAGATGACAACGAACCGTTTGCTGCACTTGCATTTAAAATTGCGACAGACCCATTTGTTGGTTCATTGACCTTTATGCGTGTTTACTCTGGTGTGGTTAACACTGGTGACGCAGTATATAACTCAGTGAAACAAAAGCGTGAGCGTTTTGGACGTATCGTTCAACTTCATGCTAACAAGCGTG
The DNA here is from genome assembly GCF_009727955.1 of Aliivibrio fischeri. Classification (GTDB taxonomy): domain Bacteria; phylum Pseudomonadota; class Gammaproteobacteria; order Enterobacterales; family Vibrionaceae; genus Aliivibrio; species Aliivibrio fischeri_A. The sequence goes on from NZ_WOBR01000006.1 coordinate 59,620, forward strand.
AAGAAGTGAAAGAAGTACGTGCTGGTGATATTGCAGCTGCAATCGGCCTTAAAGACGTAACAACAGGTGATACTCTGTGTGACCAAAACGCAAAAGTAATTCTTGAGCGTATGGAATTCCCAGAACCTGTTATTCAGATCGCTGTAGAACCAAGAACACAAGCTGACCAAGAGAAAATGGGTATCGCGCTAGGTAAACTAGCGGCAGAAGATCCATCTTTCCGTGTAGAAACTGATGAAGAATCAGGTCAAACACTGATTTCTGGCATGGGTGAGCTACACTTAGATATTATCGTTGATCGTATGAAGCGTGAGTTCAGTGTTGAATGTAACGTAGGTAAGCCTCAAGTGGCATACCGTGAAACTATCCGTGGTACAACGGAAGTGGAAGGTAAATTCGTACGTCAATCTGGTGGTCGCGGTCAATACGGTCACGTATGGCTAAAAATCGAACCATCAGAACCAGATGCTGGTTTCGTTTTTGTTGACGAAATTGTAGGTGGTGCTGTTCCTCGTGAATACATCAGCTCAGTAGCTAAAGGTATCGAAGAGCAAATGCATAACGGCGTGTTAGCAGGTTATCCTGTACTTGACGTTAAAGCTACGCTATTTGATGGCTCATACCACGATGTTGACTCCAGTGAAATGGCGTTCAAGATCGCGGGTTCAATGGCATTCAAGAAGGGTGCTCTAGAAGCGCAACCTGTTATTCTTGAGCCAATGATGAAAGTTGAAGTAACCACTCCAGAAGACTGGATGGGTGATGTTGTTGGTGACTTAAACCGTCGCCGCGGCATGATTGAAGGCATGGACGATGGTGTTGCTGGATTGAAAATTATCCGTGCACAAGTTCCGCTTTCAGAAATGTTTGGTTATGCAACATCTTTACGTTCTGCGACTCAAGGTCGAGCGTCTTATTCTATGGAATTCGCCGAATATGGTGAAGTTTCTAAGAATATTGCCGACAGAATCATCGCTGAGCGTGGATAATATACTCAATACCCTTGCGTCAAGAGCAATTGACGCATAAAATAGCAAATTCTGGCGCGCCTTATCACTGTTCGATAAGGCGAATCATAACTAGGAAGGAACACGATCGTGTCTAAAGAAAAATTTGAAC
>NZ_WOBR01000007.1 GCF_009727955.1 Aliivibrio fischeri
GCTGAGCTACTAGCGCACACTAAATCTTTTGTATCGTTGCTGATTTATATCAACAACAATAAATAATGGCGGTGAAGGAGGGATTCGAACCCTCGATACGGGATAAACCGTATACTCCCTTAGCAGGGGAGCGCCTTCAGCCTCTCGGCCACCTCACCGTCTTGTTTTTCTGATAGAAATTCTATCAATTAAATTAATGGTGCGCCAGAGAGGATTCGAACCTCTGACCGCCTGGTTCGTAGCCAGGTACTCTATCCAGCTGAGCTACTAGCGCACAATAATTCTTTTGTGTTTTTGCTAATAATAAATATCAACATAAACAAATAATGGCGGTGAAGGAGGGATTCGAACCCTCGATACGGGATAAACCGTATACTCCCTTAGCAGGGGAGCGCCTTCAGCCTCTCGGCCACCTCACCGTCTTGAGGAGGCACATATTACGGTTTACCAAAAATATGTCAATCACTTCTTAGTAAAAAATAACGCTTTTTCGTTTAACCGTCTATGAAACGACCAAAATGGATAAAAATAAAACGTTATACCGAACTTGTGTCTCTTATTTTGTTCATTTTTATCAATGAGTAAAAGACAAAAACAAACAAGGCTGACAATGTCAGCCTATATTCATACGAAATTAAAAGTTGCCTTGCGAAGCCGCAGGTGTACCTTTTTCCGCTTGAATGCGCATATAAATCTCTTCACGGTGAACAGATACTTCTTTAGGTGCATTTACACCAATACGTACTTGGTTGCCTTTAACGCCTAGTACAGTAACTGTTACTTCGTCACCAATCATCAGAGTTTCACCTACACGGCGAGTCAAAATTAGCATTCGAATGCTCCTTGAGTTATCTCAGTATTATAATAAATGTATGTATCGTCCGTTATCGCTTATTTTCATAAACGTCTTTGCTCAAGAAACAGCGACCAAAAGATCATTATCTTGTGATTGCTCTGTAATAACAAACGTTTTATGTAAAATTTCGGCCGCTCGGTGTAAATCAGCTTGATTTACGATAACCGACACACTTTTTGGCTCAATATCATATTGATGAACATCAATATCATTTGCCAATAGTTGATTGCAAGCAGACTCTGCCATCCCTTCAACATTATCTCCGACTAACGTCAGAATTGATAAGCTACTAATATTGCGTATTTTAGTATTAAATGCCAGCTTCAATTGTAAAAAAGTCGCTTTAGGTACAACAATTTGAAAACAATCACATCTTTCATTTAACACCCTATACTGTTTATAGAGTTCTGCTTGCTCTTCGACTGAAATATTCTCACATTCAACCAAAGATAAATCTTGTTTTAGTGCTAATCCAGTTACAGCTAAAGGTTGTTTTGGATTCTCACAAATTAGCGTTCCTTCACCATCCTCAAATGAGGACAATACTCTCAATGCTACCGATGAATTCCAAGCATGAGCTACTGAGTGCTCTTGAAGAACTTTGGCTCCAGATTTCGCTAATGCGTGCATATCAGAAAAAGAGACTTCTTCTAAACGACGCGTATTAGATACAAAACGAGGATCTGAGGTATATACCCCATCAACATCAGTAAAAATCTGACACTCATCCGCATCTAGTGCAGCGGCAAGTGCTACTGCTGTGGTATCAGAACCACCTCGACCTAATGTAGTGATATTACCTTGATCATCTCGACCTTGGAAACCCGCTACAATAACAACATACCCCTTATCAACCCATTGAGTGATAAGGTTCGTCTCAATATGCTTAATTGTCGCATCATTGAATGAATTATTGGTATGAATTCCTGCTTGGTCAGCGGTTAATGATATTGCTTTTATGCCCTTTTGATTTAAAGACATTGCCAATAATGCAATAGAAACTTGCTCACCCGCTGAAAGTAGCATATCCAATTCACGAGGCTCAGGCACCTCACTTATTTGATTTGCTAAATGCAGTAGTCGATTTGTTTCTCCTGCCATGGCAGAAACCGCAACAACGACATCATGCCCTTGTTGCAGTGTTGATATGATACGTTCGGAAACAGATTGGATCCGTTCAACGGATCCAACTGATGTACCACCATACTTTTGTACGATTAATGCCACTGATACGACCTATTACAGACGCTCAGTTAGCCAAGCTTCAACAGAAGCAAGTGCATTTGGTAATGCTTCAGCATCAGTACCGCCAGCTTGAGCCATATCTGGGCGACCGCCGCCTTTACCACCAACTTGTTGTGCAACCATATTCACTAATTCACCAGCTTTAACTTGGCCAATAAGATCTTTTGTTACACCAGCAATTAAACCAACTTTACCTTCGCTAACATTACCTAACATGATAATACCGCTACCGATTTGGTTCTTAAGTTCATCAACCATGCCACGAAGTGCTTTATTGTCAGCACCATCTAATTGAGCAACAAGCACTTTTGTACCTGCAATTTCTTGTACTTTATTGATAAGACTAGCACTCTCTTGAGACGCTAATTTATCTTTAAGTTGTTGAATTTCTTTTTCAAGTTGTTTTGCTTTTGATGCTGCTTCGTTCAGCTTTTTATCTGCCGCTTTTTGTTGAGCTTCGATTGCATCTAGTGCAGCCTCACCTGTAACCGCTTCAATACGACGGATACCCGCAGCAATACCACCTTCTGATGTGATCTTAAACAAACCAATATCACCAGTGCTTGATGCGTGAATACCACCACATAATTCAGTTGAGAACTCTCCCATAGAAAGAACTCGAACTTCATCATCGTATTTTTCACCAAATAGAGCCATTGCGCCTTTTTCTTTCGCCGCATCGATATCCATTAGGTCAGTTTCAATGGTGTGGTTTAAACGAATTTGTTGGTTAACAATACGTTCAACTTGACGTAGCTCTTCAGCTTTAACAGCTTCAAGGTGTGAGAAGTCAAAACGTAGGTTTTCAGCTTTAACTAGCGAACCTTTTTGCGTTACGTGTTCACCTAACACTTGACGAAGTGCTGCGTGCAATAGGTGCGTTGCTGAGTGGTTCAAGATAATTGCAGCACGACGAGTCTCATCAACTTGAGCCATCGCATGATCTGCTTTAGATAGAACACCTTCTACCAATTTACCATGATGACCGATCGCATTGCCGATCTTATGTGTATCTGTAACAACAAACTTACCCGTTTCAACCGTGATAATGCCGGCATCACCACATTGACCACCTGACTCAGCATAGAAAGGCGTTTGATCTAGGATAAGAATAGCTTCGTCGCCTGCTGATAAGGCATCAACTTCTTCGCCTTCACGGAATAATGCAACAACTGATGCTTTTGCTTCTGTTGAGTCATAGCCATGGAATACAGTTTCAGATTCTACTTTAATTACCGCATTGTAATCAGTACCAAATTGGCCTGCTTCACGAGCGCGTTGACGTTGCTCTTCCATCGCCTTTTCAAAACCATCTTCATCGATAGTTAATTCACGCTCACGTGCAACATCATTAGTTAAGTCAGCAGGGAATCCGTATGTGTCATACAGTTTAAATACGGTCTCACCATCAAGCACAGTACCTTCAAGGTTATCTAATGCTTCATTTAGAAGTGCCATACCACGCTCAAGAGTACGACCAAAGTTTTCCTCTTCAATCTTCAGTACTTTTTCAACAAGCGCTTGTTGTTTTTTCAGCTCTTCACCTGCTGTACCCATGATTTCAGCTAATGGGCCAACCAGTTTATAGAAGTAAGAACCTTTAGCGCCTAGCTTGTTACCATGACGTACTGCACGACGAATAATACGACGTAACACATAACCACGACCTTCATTCGATGGCATAACGCCGTCAACGATTAGGTATGAACAAGAACGAATATGGTCAGCAACCACACGTAAAGATTGGTTTGATAAATCATCGTAACCAATTACTTTTGCCGCTTCTTTAATTAGCGTTTGGAAAATATCGATTTCGTAGTTTGAGTGAACACCTTGCATAATTGCAGCAATACGTTCAATACCCATACCAGTATCAACAGAAGGTTTTGGTAAAGGCTCCATCGTGCCATCAGCATGACGGTTAAACTGCATAAATACGTTGTTCCAGATCTCGATAAAACGGTCACCATCTTCTTCAGGAGTACCTGGACGGCCACCCCAAATGTGCTCACCGTGATCGTAAAAAATTTCTGTACAAGGACCACAAGGACCTGTATCACCCATCTGCCAGAAGTTATCTGAAGCATATGGTGCGCCTTTATTGTCGCCAATACGTACGATGCGATCAGCTGGAATACCCATTTCTTTATTCCAGATTTCAAATGCTTCGTCATCAGTTTCATACACAGTAACTAATAGACGATCAGCAGGTAGCTCTAGACGTTCTGTTAAGAATTCCCATGCGTATTTAATAGCATCTTGCTTAAAGTAATCACCAAAGCTGAAGTTACCTAACATTTCAAAGAATGTATGGTGACGAGCAGTGAAACCAACATTTTCTAAATCGTTGTGCTTACCACCAGCACGAACACAACGTTGAGCTGTTGTTGCACGAGTATAGTTACGCTTCTCTGAACCTAAGAAACAATCTTTAAATTGGTTCATACCGGCGTTAGTAAACAGAAGAGTTGGATCATTTGCTGGAACTAGAGAAGAACTCTCAACAATTTGGTGTCCTTTGCTTTCAAAAAAAGCAAGGAACGCACGGCGGATCTCGTCAGTGCTCATATACATGTGGATATTCCTGATTGAATCGTAGTTTAACTCACTCTTGTACTCATTAGGACAAGCAGTGTTTTTTAGACAGAATTTCGCACATTGTATACGCAAATGAGAGTGAAATATAGATAAGTACAGCGATCAAATGAGGAATAAGGAAGGATTTACAGAAACGTCTTAAGAATACAAATAGCTAGATATAAAAAAGCCAAACACTAAGGTTTGGCTTTTAAAAAATATTATTGAAAAACTATAACTTAAAACTCTTCGTTTTCTTCAATTTCTGGAGCTGCATCAGTCTCTGGCTTTTCTTCTGCTGGAGTCAGTAGCATTTCACGTAATTTCTTATCTAGCTCTGCTGCTACTTCAGTATTCTCACGCATGAATTTTGATGCGTTTGCTTTACCTTGACCAATCTTATCACCATTGTAGCTGTACCATGCACCCGCTTTATCAACCAACTTATGTTTAACACCTAAGTCAATTAATTCACCTTCACGGTTAAAACCTTGGCCGTACATGATTTGAGTTTCAGCTTGTTTAAATGGTGCTGCAATTTTGTTTTTAACAACTTTAATACGAGTTTCGTTACCAACAACTTCATCACCATCTTTTACTGCGCCTGTACGGCGAATATCAAGACGAACTGATGCATAGAACTTAAGTGCATTACCACCAGTTGTTGTTTCAGGGTTACCAAACATTACACCAATCTTCATACGAATTTGGTTAATGAAGATTGCCATACAGTTTGACTGTTTTAGGTTACCCGTTAGTTTACGCATTGCTTGAGAAAGCATACGAGCTTGAAGACCCATGTGGCTATCGCCCATTTCGCCTTCAATTTCAGCTTTTGGTGTTAGTGCTGCAACGGAGTCAATAACCATTACATCAACAGCCCCAGAACGCGCTAACGCATCACAGATTTCTAAAGCTTGCTCACCCGTATCTGGCTGAGAAACTAATAATTCATCAATATTAACGCCAAGTTTTTTAGCGTATACAGGATCTAGAGCGTGCTCAGCATCAATAAAAGCACATGTTTTACCTTCGCGTTGCGCAGCTGCAATCAATTCTAGAGTCAGTGTTGTTTTACCCGAACTCTCAGGGCCAAAAATCTCAACGATACGACCCATTGGTAAACCACCAGCACCTAGAGCAATATCAAGAGATAAAGAACCAGTAGACACAGTTTCAACATCCATTGTGCGGTTGTCGCCCAATTTCATGATTGAACCTTTACCAAATTGTTTTTCAATTTGACCTAATGCGGCGGCCAGTGCTTTTTTCTTGTTATCGTCCATTTGATTCTCCAGATTTCTAGATCACTAAATCAGTTAATGACCAGTAGTATACTGTCTATTTGTACAGTGTCTATAGCTTTGCTATTTTTTTTCTGCTTTTTTCTGAGCTATCTCACTACACAACAAGCTAAATAATTGAATTAATTAAACTCTTCTAAACGATTCTTGATTGTAAGAAATGCAAATTCTATCGCTTTCATTCTAACTTCACTGCGTTCACCAGTAAAATATACAGTAGTTTCTTTGGTCCACTCATTTTTATCTGCAAAACCAAAACATACCGTCCCAACTGGTTTATCTTTCGTTGCTCCACCAGGACCTGCAATACCACTAATTGATACTGTAATATCAGACTTACTGTTTAATAATGCACCGTCAGCCATTTCTCTTACAACTTCTTCACTAACCGCTCCATAACGTATTAAGGTATCTAGTTTTACTCCTAATGAGTCTTGTTTTGCCTCATTGCTATAAGTAACAAAACCGCGTTCAAACCAAGCGGAACTTCCAGCATTTTCAGTTGCACAAAACGCAACACCACCACCAGTACATGACTCTGAACATGACATCATTTTGCCTTGGTCTACTAATAATTCACCCACTTTTTGTGCTAACTGTATATTTTGCGTCATATCCATTAGATTCTTCCTATCTTAGTTCGAAATTTATCTATTCTATCTTTGATTGCCGTCTCGATTCACGTATTCTTAGCTGCAAATATATTCTTCACTTATTAGGTCTCGTTGTGGCAACAAAATCAACTGAAAAACATACCCCAATGATGCAACAGTATTTGCGTTTAAAATCTGAAAACCCTGATATCTTACTGTTTTATCGTATGGGCGATTTCTATGAACTTTTCTATGATGATGCCAAGCGTGCTTCACAACTTCTTGAAATATCCTTAACCAAGCGTGGTTCTTCCGCTGGCGAACCAATACCAATGGCTGGTATTCCTTATCATGCGGTTGAAGGTTATTTAGCCAAATTGGTTCAACAAGGTGAATCCGTTGCTATTTGTGAGCAAATTGGTGATCCTGCAACAAGCAAAGGTCCTGTTGAACGTAAAGTTGTACGCATTGTTACTCCGGGCACCGTAACAGATGAAGCTCTATTGCCAGAAAGATTCGATAACCTTATTGCTGCTATTTATCATCATAAAGGGCAATTTGGTTATGCTACGCTAGATATTACATCAGGCCGATTCAAAGTATCTGAACCTAATACTGAAGAAGCCATGCTTGCTGAATTACAACGCACTGCGCCAACAGAGCTGCTATTTAGTGAAGACTTTGAACCTGTTCACCTACTTGAAAAACGCAATGGCAATCGCCGCCGTCCTGTATGGGAATTTGAACTTGATACTGCAAAACAGCAGCTGAACAATCAATTTGGTACTCGTGATTTAGTTGGCTTTGGCGTAGAAAAAGCAGAGTTTGGGCTTTGTGCTGCTGGTTGTTTAATTCAATACGTAAAAGATACGCAAAGAACCACTCTTCCGCACATTCGTTCTATTATTATGGATCATCAAGATGACTCTGTAATTTTAGATGCAGCAACTCGTCGTAATCTAGAAATCACTCAGAACCTCGCAGGTGGTTTTAATCATACTTTAGCAGAGATCTTAGATCACACCTCAACAGCGATGGGCAGTCGCTTACTTAAACGCTGGCTACACCAACCAGTAAGAACGCACGATGTATTAAACCAACGCCTTGATGCTATTGGTGAGTTAAAAGAGAGTGGCCTATTTGCAGACATAGCACCTCAACTTAAAAACATTGGTGATGTAGAACGTATTCTTGCTCGCCTTGCTTTACGCTCAGCAAGACCACGAGATCTTGCTCGCTTACGTAATGCATTGCAACAATTACCAGAACTATCTCAAACTACTCAAGAATTTCAGCAAGCTCATTTATTAACGCTTGCGGCATCTTCTCAGCCTATTGACTCTATTTGTGAGTTATTGGAGCGAGCAATTAAAGAAAACCCACCAGTAGTTATTCGTGACGGTGGTGTTTTAGCGGATGGTTACAATGAAGAATTAGATCAATGGCGTGATCTTGCGAATGGTGCTACGCAATACTTAGAGAAACTAGAGCAAGAAGAGCGTGAGCGCCATGACATTGATACCTTAAAGGTGGGTTATAACAACGTACACGGTTTTTATATTCAAATCAGTAAAGGTCAAAGTCACAAAGCACCTGCTCACTATGTACGCCGCCAAACACTTAAAAATGCAGAACGTTATATTATCCCTGAACTTAAAGAGCACGAAGATAAAGTGCTTAACTCAAAATCAAAAGCGCTCGCAATTGAAAAGAGATTATGGGAAGAATTATTTGATCAACTGCTTCCTCATCTAGAACAGTTACAATCAATGGCGAATGCAATTTCAGAGCTTGATGTATTAAGTAACCTTGCAGAACGAGCAGATACTTTAAATTACTGCCGTCCAGTACTAACCAAAGAAACCGGCATTAATATTGAAGGCGGTCGTCATCCAGTTGTTGAACAAGTAATGAGTGACCCATTCATCGCTAACCCAATAAAACTGAACCCAGATCGTAAAATGTTGATCATTACCGGTCCAAACATGGGCGGTAAATCCACTTATATGCGTCAAACTGCACTCATTGCATTAATGGCTCATGTTGGTTGTTATGTTCCTGCAGACTCTGCAAAAATTGGAACGTTAGATCGTATCTTTACTCGTATTGGTGCATCGGATGATTTGGCATCAGGTCGTTCAACTTTCATGGTTGAGATGACAGAAACGGCAAATATTCTTCATAATGCGACCAAACACAGCCTTGTCTTAATGGACGAAATTGGACGAGGTACAAGTACTTATGATGGTTTATCTTTAGCTTGGGCAAGTGCTGAATGGTTAGCAACAAAAATCAATGCAATGACATTATTTGCGACTCATTACTTCGAGTTAACAGAGCTGCCAAACCTATTTACCGGTTTAGCTAATGTTCACCTTGATGCTGTTGAACATGGGGATGAAATTGCTTTTATGCATGCGGTTCAAGAAGGCGCAGCAAATAAATCTTATGGTCTTGCCGTTGCTTCTTTAGCTGGCGTACCTAAAAGTGTAATTAAGAAAGCGAAACAAAAATTACAGCATTTAGAAAGTGGACAAGTATCTGTTCCTGCAACAAGTGCAACGGTAAAAGAAGAGCATCAACTCTCTCTTATCCCTGAAATAAGTGAAGTTGAAGAAGCATTAGCGAATGTTAACCCGGATGATTTAACACCTCGTCAAGCACTTGAAGAGTTATATCGTTTAAAAGCGCTTTTATAAATTTAGCCCCTACTTTAGACACAATATTCTATTCCTAAAAGCCTGCTTTTATATGCAGGCTTTTTTATACCTATCAATCATCAAACTTTAGTGTAAATACTCATTTATAAAGTTCTCATTATTTTGATTAAAATTTGACTGATCTAACAAAACGATATTTACTTAACATTATATTAACAACAAATAATAATAATCGCAGGATGCAGCCATGAATCAGCCATTTTTTGACCACAAAACCAATCCTCAACTTCCTCATGAAGCTATGCTCGAATGGGCAGAGAAAAAGCCACATGACCTATTTCTTCGCCAAATAAAAAACAGAGAATTTACAGACTATTCTTTTGCTGATGTTGTTGATAAAGCATTGCGCCTTGTGAGTGCACTGCAAGAGATGGGAATTAAACCAAAAGACAGAGTCGCACTAATATCTAAAAACTGTGCCGAATGGTTTATCACTGATCTGGCCTTAATGTTAGGTGATTTTGTAAGTGTACCTATTTTTCCAACTGCCGGACTCGATACCATAGAACATTGTTTAACTCACAGTGAAAGTAAAGTACTTATCGTAGGTAAACTTGATAATAGTGAAGCAACGCAACAAGCAATCACTAACTTACCCAATATATTAACCATCGCCTTTGATTATGATTCGGCTGCCGAATGCCAATATCAATTTGAAGTTTTATTGGCCACTCATAGCCCTTCTAATTTTAAAGCTGAGCATAATGACAATACATTAATGTCTATTGTGTATACCTCTGGTACTTCAGGTTTACCAAAAGGGGCAATGCTGACCTTTGGTGGATTCAGTCACGCTTCAAAACATTTAATTAATCACATTGGTATGCAGCAAGATGATAGGCTCTTCTCTTATCTTCCTTTAGCTCACATCACTGAGCGAGTATATATTTTAGGTTCAGCTTTCTTTGGAGGGATCCAAACCGCCTTTCCTGAATCCTTAGATACTTTTATTGATGATGTAAAAATGCACCGCCCAACTTTATTTATTTCAGTTCCACGTTTATGGACGGTTTTCCAACAACGTATTCAAGATAAGTTACCACAAAAGAAATTAGCTATTTTATTAAAAATCCCATTTGTCAGTGGATTAATAAAACGTAAGTTAGCAGATGGCTTAGGACTTGATAAAGCACGTGTACTAGGCTGTGGTTCTGCTCCTGTATCTGCAAGTTTATTAAAATGGTATGAGAGTATAGGTCTAAACATTACCGAAGCGTGGGGAATGACAGAAACTTTTGCCTATAGCACACTAAATCATCCATACCGTTCAGATAAAGTCGGTAGTGTCGGTGCCGCTGGTCCTGGTGTTGAATTAAAAATTGCAAACGATGAAGAAATTTTAGTTAGAGGTGACAGCCTCTTTGCTGGTTATTATAAAAATGATGAAGCAACTGCTGAAACCTTTAATAAAGATGGATGGCTTCATACAGGTGATATTGGATCTATTGATTCAGAGGGATTTTTAACTATCCAAGGTAGAAAAAAAGACACATTCAAAACAGCTAAAGGAAAATTCGTTGCTCCTGTACCAATTGAAAAACGAATCTTTGATTTAAGTAACCTTGAAATGATGTGTTTAATTGGCTCTGGTCTACCTGGTCCTATTTTATTAGCTGTACCTCATGCTTATCCTAATTTTGATCAAGCTCGTTATGAGAAAACCGCTCTTAAAAACCTTGAGACAATTAATGATGGTTTAGAGTCACATGAAAAGCTAAAAGGCATCTTAATGATAAAAGAGCCTTGGAGCATTGAGAATGGCATTTTAACGCCCACTTTAAAAATAAAACGCCACGTACTAGAGAAAAAGTACCATGACTTTGCATCTAGCTGGCCTCAAGATAAAAAAATAATCTGGGAATAATCAAATAAAATCAACACTTAACACGTAAAAACAAGATGATAACTAAATAAAAACAACAAAAGCCTTAAAAACAATACTTTAAGGCTTTTATTTTCTCTATACCATTTAATACTGGCTAATAGCTCAGCGTTTTCCATTCTAAACGATCAGCTTTCATTAAAATAAAAAGCATCCTCGCCTCTTTTATACCCACAAAAGACAAAAAACAGGGCCAACAATCCATTTTTGATAAAATAAGAAACAAGGCAACCGTTTAACAAAAAACATAACCAATAAATCAAAACCAATAAACCATTACAATACAAAGAGATAAATAAAAAACACTCTAAAATAAAGCTAAAACGAACATTACATTATTGACAATAATATAATTTTCTTTAGACTCTCGTCCGTTTGTCAAAAACCTGACCAAAATACATTCAATACAGACGAGGATTGCACATGTCTCACGACAATGATTACAGCTTAGGGCCTGTACCTAAGACAGCCAGAAAAGGCGTCGTTTCCTTAACTTTAGTTATGTTAGGACTCACTTTTTTCTCGGCAAGTATGTGGACAGGAGGTTCACTTGGAACCGGACTTTCTTTTAATGATTTTTTCCTCGCAGTTCTTATTGGTAATTTAATCCTCGGCATTTACACTTCTTTTCTTGGTTACATCGGCGCTTCAACTGGTCTCTCTACTCATCTCCTCGCTCGTTTTTCTTTCGGTTCTAAAGGCTCTTGGCTTCCTTCTCTACTTCTCGGTGGTACTCAAGTTGGTTGGTTTGGTGTTGGTGTTGCAATGTTTGCAATCCCAGTACAAAAAGCCACAGGCATAGATACTAACGCTCTCATCGTTATCTCTGGTCTATTAATGACCGTCACTGTTTACTTCGGTATATCTGCTTTAATGATTTTATCTATGGTAGCGGTTCCTGCAATTGCCATTTTAGGTGGATACTCTGTATTTAGTGCCGTTGATAGCATTGGTGGCATTGCTGAGCTTCAAAAAATCCAACCAGCAGAACCGATGGACTTTTCAGTCGCTCTTGCCATGGTTGTTGGTTCTTTTGTAAGTGCAGGAACCTTAACTGCTGACTTCGTCCGTTTTGGCAAAAAACCAATGGGGGCGGTTGCTATAACAATGATTGCTTTCTTTGTTGGTAACTCTTTAATGTTCATCTTTGGTGCTGCAGGCGCTTCTGTTACTGGTCAGTCTGATATTTCAGAAGTAATGATTGCACAAGGCTTATTAATCCCTGCAATTATCGTATTAGGCCTAAATATTTGGACGACAAATGACAATGCGCTATACGCTTCTGGGCTTGGTTTTTCAAATATTACTGGTTTACCGAGTAAATATGTTTCTATGCTAAATGGTCTAATTGGTACTGTTTGCGCACTTTGGTTATACAATAACTTTGTAGGTTGGTTAACGTTCTTATCTTTAGCGATTCCACCTATTGGTGGTGTTATCATTGCGGACTTCTTTAGTAACCGTAAACGCTACCTAAATTTTGATAACGCAGCATTCCAAACCATTAACTGGGCAGGTATTATCGCAGTAGCCATTGGTGTTGCCGCTGGTAAATTCTTACCGGGCGTTGTTCCTGTAAACGCTGTATTAGGCGGAGCGATTAGCTACCTATTACTAAACCCAATGATGAACAAAAAATCAATTTCTGAAACAGAAACAGTATAGAAGATACAGCAATGACTAATTTATTAATAAAAAACGTAGCTCTACGAGATCAAAAAGGTTTATTTCAGATCTTGATTGAAGATGGTCAATTCAAAACCATTACTGACAATGAGCAAGCACTCTCCTATTCTGGTGACATTCTTGATGCTGAAGGTGGTTTAGCCAACGCCCCATTTTGCGAACCTCATATTCACTTAGATACAACTCAAACCGCTGGCGAACCAAGCTGGAATATTTCAGGTACCTTATTTGAGGGAATTGAACGTTGGGCTGAGCGTAAAGAACTATTATCTATTGAAGATGTAAAAACACGCGCTAAACAAACATTAAAATGGCAAATTGCTAACGGTATTCAGCACGTTCGTACTCATGTCGATGTGTCAGACCCTACACTGATTGCATTAAAAGCGATGCTTGAAGTAAAAGAAGAAATGAAAGAATGGGTTGATATCCAAATCGTTGCTTTTCCTCAAGAAGGCATCCTCTCTTACCCTAACGGTAAAGAATTACTTGAAGAGGCAGTACAACTAGGCGCTGATGTTATTGGCGCAATTCCTCATTTTGAGTTTACTCGTGAATACGGTGTCGAATCTCTTCACTATATTTTTGAATTAGCGAAAAAATATGACCGTCTAATTGATGTTCACTGTGATGAAATCGATGATGAACAATCACGCTTTGTTGAAACTGTCGCAGCTCTTGCTCATAAATTTAATATGGGGGAAAAGGTAACGGCAAGTCATACAACAGCGATGCATTCATATAATGGTGCTTATGCTTCTCGCTTGTTCCGTTTACTTCGTATGTCTGGTATTAACTTTGTTGCGAACCCACTCGTTAATATCCACCTACAAGGTCGTTTTGACGACTACCCTAAGCGTCGCGGTATTACACGTGTAAAAGAGATGCTAGCAAACAATATTAACGTTTGTTTTGGCCATGACGATGTATTTGACCCATGGTATCCATTAGGCACAGCTAACATGCTACAAGTTCTTCATATGGGACTACATGTATGTCAAATCATGGGATACGACCAAATTAACCAAGGTCTTGATCTAATCAGCTATAAATCAGCTCGAACTCTAAATATTCAAGATAACTACGGTATCGAAGAAGGCAAACCGGGTAACTTAATTATCTTACCTGCTGAAAATGGATTTGATGCCCTACGCCGTCAAGTTCCAGTTCGTTTCTCTATTCGTCACGGTAAAGTAATATCAGAAACTCAACCAGCAACGACTACAATTACGTTAGATAAAGCTGAGACTGTTTCATTTAAACGCTAAGTCATTATCACCTTCAGCAATAAAGGGAGCTATCGCTCCCTTTTTTATTGTTACTATCTTCATAGTGATATACTTACTTTATATTCTTATTCAATGGCATTAATTATGACCCAACAAAATAACCCACTACACGGTATTACATTACAGAAGTTACTTACTGAATTGGTTGAACACTATGGCTGGGAAGAGCTAAGTTATATGGTAAACATTAACTGCTTTAAGAAAGACCCAAGCATTAAATCAAGCCTTAAGTTTTTACGTAAAACCGATTGGGCTCGTGAACGTGTTGAAAATATTTATCTGAAACTACAGCGCCATAAAGAACGAAACCAATAAAAAAAGCCCCGTAAGTTTGCACTTACGGGGCTTTTTAATAACTAAAAGATTTAAGTGCTAATTACTTAGCCGCTTTCTCTTCTTTAGCTTTAGCGATTACTTCTTCAGCAACGCTGTTTGGACATGGTGCGTAGTGAGAGAACTCCATAGAGAACTGACCACGACCAGAAGTCATTGTACGTAGAGTACCGATGTAACCGAACATTTCAGAAAGAGGTACATCACCCTTGATACGTACGCCAGTTAGACCAGCTTGTTGATCTTTGATCATACCACGACGACGGTTAAGGTCACCGATAACATCACCAACGTGATCTTCAGGAGTGAATACGTCAACTTTCATGATTGGTTCTAGAAGTTGAGCACCTGCTTTAGGCATAGATTGACGGAATGCGCCTTTAGCTGCGATTTCAAATGCGATTGCAGATGAATCCACTGCGTGGAAGCCACCGTCGAATAGTTCAACTTCAACGTCTAGTACTGGGAAGCCAGCTAGAGGACCAGTTTCCATCATAGATGCGAAACCTTTCTCAACTGCAGGCCAGAATTCTTTAGGTACGTTACCACCAACAACTGAAGATGAGAACGTAAAGCCTGTACCAGCTTCACCTGGTTTGATACGGTAATCGATCTTACCGAATTGACCAGAACCACCAGATTGTTTCTTATGCGTGTAGCTATCTTCAATTGCTTGAGTAATAGTTTCACGGTAAGCAACTTGTGGTTGACCAACAACTAGATCTACACCGTAAGTACGCTTAAGGATATCAACCTTAATGTCTAGGTGAAGTTCACCCATACCTTTAAGGATTGTTTCACCTGTTTCTTCATCAGTCTCAACTTGGAAAGATGGATCTTCTGCAACCATTTTACCGATCGCGATACCCATTTTCTCAGAACCGCCTTTGTCTTTTGGAGCAACAGCGATAGAGATTACTGGAACAGGGAAGATCATTGGTTCAAGAGTACATTCGTGTTTAACATCACATAGAGTGTGACCAGTTTGTACGTTTTTCATACCAACGATAGCGATGATGTCACCAGCTTGAGCTGAAGTTAATTCGTTACGCTCATCAGCTTGCATCTCAACCATACGGCCGATACGCTCAGTTTTACCAGTTGCTGAGTTAAGAACTGTATCGCCCTTGTTCAGTTTACCAGAGTAGATACGTACGAAAGTTAGAGCACCGAAACGGTCATCCATGATCTTAAATGCTAGAGCACGGAATGGTTCGTCTGCAGAAACGATAGCAACTTCGCCAGTCTCTTCACCAGTATCTTTATCAGTTAGAGGTTGAGGCTCAACTTCGTTTGGAGCTGGTAGGTAATCAACAACAGCATCTAGGATTAGTTGGATACCTTTGTTTTTGTACGCAGAACCACAGAAAGTTGGGAAGAACGCTAGGTCACGAGTACCTTTACGGATACAACGCTTAAGCTCTTCGATAGAAGGTTCTTGACCTTCCATGTAAGCTTCCATTAGGTCGTCGTCTTGTTCTACAGCTGTTTCAACAAGCTCTTCACGGTAAGCTTCTACGTCATCAACCATATCAGCAGGGATATCTTGGATTTCGTAGTTTTCAGGAAGACCAGTGTCATCCCATACAAATGCTTGACGGTTTAAAACATCTACAACACCAACGAAGTCTTCTTCGCGGCCGATTGGTAGAGTCATAACTAAAGGAGTTGCGCCTAGTACTTTTTTAACTTGGTCAACAACGCTGAAGAAATCAGCACCCATACGGTCTAGTTTGTTAACGAAGATTAGACGAGATACTTCTGATTCGTTCGCGTAACGCCAGTTAGTTTCTGATTGAGGTTCAACACCACCAGAACCACAGAATACACCGATACCACCATCAAGTACTTTTAGAGAACGGTACACTTCAACTGTGAAGTCAACGTGTCCAGGAGTATCGATAACGTTTAGACGGTGATCATTCCAGAAACAGCTTACTGCTGCTGACTGGATTGTGATACCACGTTCAGCTTCTTGCTCCATGAAGTCAGTAGTAGTTGAACCATCGTGAGTGTCACCAATCTTATGGATTTTACCAGTAAGCTTAAGGATACGTTCAGTAGTTGTGGTTTTACCCGCATCAACGTGCGCGAAAATACCAATGTTTCTGTATTTAGATAAATCAGTCATCGTTTTACTCTATTAATAGGATATAAAATGCGCGCAGAGTATAACACAAACTGTCAATTGGTATATGCTTTGTTCTATTTTTGCATAGAATTTTCTACCAAAATGGCTCTAATGTGGCCTCTGCCCCTGAAAATTATAGATGAATTTCTGCATTTTCAAATAAAATAATACAGAAATCCGTATTCAAACTCTCAGTTAAAGTTCATCAAAAGCATCAATTGCTTCAGATAACTTCTTAACGCCATGAATTTGCATTCCTTCTATGCCACCTTTTGGCATATTTGCGGCTGGTACAATTGCTTTTTTGAAGCCGTGTTTATACGCTTCCATTAAGCGCTCTTGTCCACTTGGTACAGGGCGAATTTCACCAGCAAGACCAACCTCACCAAAAACCACCACATCCTTAGCTAATGGGCGATCTTTAAAACTCGATAGTAATGCCATAATAAGAGCTAAATCCGCACTGGTCTCAGCGACCTTAACGCCACCAACCACGTTAACAAACACATCTTGGTCTGCCATTTGCAAACCACCGTGTTTATGTAAAACAGCAAGTAACATAGATAAACGGTTTTGGTCTAAACCAACAGAAACTCGACGAGGATTGGAAAGTTGAGAATAATCAACCAATGCTTGTATCTCTACAAGTAAAGGACGAGTCCCTTCCCAAACCACCATCACTGAGCTGCCAGACGTTTCCTCTTCTCCACGAGATAAGAAAATTGCCGATGGGTTATTCACTTCTTTTAAACCTTGGCCTGTCATAGCAAAAACCCCAAGCTCATTCACCGCACCAAAACGGTTTTTATGACTACGAAGGGTTCTAAAACGACTATCAGCACTGCCATCAAGTAACACAGAACAGTCAATAATATGTTCCAACACTTTAGGACCAGCTAAAGTGCCGTCTTTTGTTACGTGGCCAACTAAAAAAATAGCTACATTATTTTGCTTAGCATAACGAGTTAAAGCGGTTGCTGATTCACGAACCTGAGCGACGCTGCCAGGTGATGATTGAACATCTGCAACATGCATTACTTGAATAGAGTCAATAACCATGATTTTGGGTTGCTCTTTCTCTGCAACCTGACAAATCTTATCTATATTGGTTTCAGATAACATTTTCAGATTATCTTTTGGTAACCCAAGACGAGAAGCTCGCATCGCTACCTGTTGCAACGATTCTTCACCAGTAACATACAATGTTGGCATTTCTGCAGCCAAACGACACATAGTTTGTAAAAGTAAGGTTGATTTACCAGCTCCTGGATTACCACCAATCAAAATTGCAGCACCAGGAACAATGCCACCACCAAGAACACGGTCAAACTCTTTAAACGAACTACTAAATCGAGGAACTTCTTGCAAATCAATACTTGATAGGGTTTGAACTTCAGAATCTGTAGTGGAGCCCGCATAACCACCAGATAAACGCTCATTACGAGCAACTTGTGGAGAAGCAGCCAAACGAACCTCTGTAATCGTGTTCCATGCCCCACAAGCATTACACTGTCCTTGCCAACGAGGGAAGTCTGCCCCACAATCATTACAAACGTAGGCGCGTTTTGCTTTTGCCATATATCACCGACATATAAATCAAATAAAAGTGATGGGTTATAACTATTTAACGTATCATTGTTAAATAAACGAGCAATTCTGCCGATAAACCCACTAGATTGTTATTACTGTACCAGAAATCATGCAGCAAGAAGAATATCAAAGCTACGTAGAACAACTTATTCCCGTATTTGGTGAACCTGATTTTAATCTGGTTTGCGAACAAGTTATGTCTCATGAACACCCATCAGTGCATTTAATTGTAAAAATTGAATTAAAACGCATTATGGCGCCTTGCACCAAGCATATTGATTTACGAGGTCGAGTAAAAGGCCAGTGTCACCAATATGAACTGGATGGATATACTCACTGGCTTGATGATGTTGCTATTAATACCTATCACAAAAGCATTGAACGCTTCGGTAGCTATACCGTTGGTGTATGGGAAGCCTTAACCAATACACGTAATAACTTCCGGGTTCTTCATAAAAATAAAGAACAATTAGCAACGACTGATGATAAAGACGAAAACAATCTATTCAAAGCCAAATTAATTCGATTTGGCCACTATCTAACCCGTAGTGAAAACCGTCTGCGCATGTCAACACAAGTTACGGTACTGCTACCTAATGGAAATTTAATCCATGGTACAAGTAGCGACCTATCTTCGTCTGGTGCTCGCATCAAAGTACCTACCGCTTTTGAATATGGTTTGGGACAAATCATACAAGTTAGCTTCCCTAACCTTGCAAAAGATACGGGCATAAAAGAACTCAATGGTGACTTCCCTTACCGTATTCTTGGTATTCACGACAGCGAAGAAAGTGATAGTTATCGATGGTTACGATTAAAAATGGAATCAAACCACGATGTTATTGCTCAAGCCATTGAAGAGAAACTAAATAAAAATAAACGACGAACCGTACATGATCAAAAAGATCAAATAGTTCGAGCTCGCACACAAGGTTATGAGCACTGTTTTTTAAAACATACCACTAATATCCCTCTTTTCTTTTCTGGGGATACCTTAAAGTATGCCGTTATTACTGATCATAATGAATCGCTTTGGAAACACTGGCACGATGAAAAAAACCAGCCTGTAATCCATCATTTATTTAAAGCTGAGCGTATGCAGTTCTTAACCAAACCGGGGTTAAGAGCCAGTCGTACTCATTTCTATAGTTTTAAACACGATCATGAAGATAAAGAACTCTTCTACTCCATGATGTCATCAGAAGCCACACAGCAGGAACGCCAACTCTTTTGGCATGTGGGAGCAAAAAGAAAGAGCTGGAAGGTCATTCGTCTTTCTCTTTTCGAATTAGAAAAAGGCGATAAAGAGCGTTTACTAACCGTCGCTCCTGAAATGGAAAACGTATTAGCCACATTAACGCATATGGGGATCTTAACTGAACTCAGTTTACCTGATACTCAGAAAGATTACTTATTAACAGAAAAACCAAACCTTGAAGCAAAGGTATTAAATCCATACCGTCACTCTTTGGTACCAATGACTCAAGATCCTGCGTTATATTACGATTCAACTCCTCGTAGAGCTGAACCAAGATTTAATTACGAAACCTTAATTACTCTCACTCATCCTACAATTGGTGAAATCAAAGGACGAACTCAAGATATTTCAACCAATGGTTTGTCGATATTACTCGATAAGCCTGCTTTGCTAACCAAAAAATCTGACGTGAGAATAACCTTTAATGAACTGCAAAGCCTCGATAAAAATACACCATTAAGCCGTATTACTTATCGAGTATTAAAAGTAAATTCTAATGGATTAAATATTCAATTACAGATTGAAGACAGCTTACAAACACAAAAAAGCAAAGCCTTTTTAAGTCGTTTGATACAACACAATATAGAAAGACTTCCTGTTGATTATGAACAGCTTCCATCAATTGATATGCTGAAAATAATGCATCAATTGTTGCTGAATAAACTAACAACGACACCTTTCTTTATTGAAAAAGATAATCATAAGATTAAAACGCGTTGTATTGGGGTTAATTTCCCTTTAAATCGACTTAATAAAATTTGGCTACAATTGGGAAATGAGCAACACCTAAATTTAGAGCCTATTTTTAAATCTAGAGTACAACAATTGTTAGTGAACCCATTAAAAACACCAGCAAATCAACGTTCTCACCACCATGAAATCTACATTGCTGTTGTTATCAAAGATGGAAAAATAAAATCAGTGTTCACCCGTATGCTGCAAGAGTTTTCGTCATACAATGATCGTTTAACTTTTATCAGAAAAGCAAAAGAACACGGCGAGTTTTTAGCGGTTCGTGTAACAACAACAGCGGTAAAAAATGCACTTTCAACCACCTCTGAAGTAGAGTTAAGCCAATTAGCTCAATACGCTATTCATTACGCGAGAGCATTAGAAGATGAATTATCAAGCATTGTGGGTTGTGGTGAAATCGCTGACATAACGGATGAAGTCTTAATTCGACTTGAGTTAGGGTAACTGAGGTGAATTAAATTTAATAAAGCCCATCAATTCATGGGCTTTATTATTTAAAAGCAAAATAATAAGTGTTATTAATGAGTATATAAACCTAAGGAATCAGTCGGTATATTATGCAAATAGCTCTTGTTGAAGATAATGAAATCTTAAACCATCACCTGTCTAGTCAATTAAAAGATCAGGGACACGTTGTTTATTCTGATAAAACAGCCTCTGCATTTTTACAAACCGTACAAAAAAAAGAACATATTGATGTCATGATTGTTGATTTAGGTTTACCTGATTTCGACGGTATCACCCTCATCAAGCAAATTCGCCGCAAAGAAATTAATAGCCCTATTCTAATACTTACCGCTCGTGGGAACTGGCAAGATAAAGTCGAAGGACTTGAGGCTGGAGCTGATGATTACCTAGTAAAACCTTTCCAATCTGAAGAATTAATAGCAAGACTTTATGCTCTAGCAAGACGAGCGGCCGGATTTACACAATCAAAAGTAACCGCTGAAAATATTGAATTAGATATAAAAGCAAAAACCATCCATGTAGATGGTCAATTTCTACAATTAACTTCATTTGAATATGATATCGCTGCTTATTTAATAAAAAACAGCTTAAAAATCATATCAAAGCAACAATTTGTTGATGCTTTATATCAAGAAGACTCTGAAGTTCAACTCAATAATATTGAAGTTATCATTTCACGTTTAAGAAAGAAATTTGCAGCCGTTGGTCATAGTGAACTGATTACAACGGTACGAGGCCAGGGCTATCAGTTTCAAATAAAGGCGAAGTAATCATGAAGCGTTTAGTTCAAAACCAATTTCGACGACGCATATTATTCAGTTTTTTAGCTGTCGTTATTGGTTTTTTAATACTAAACGGTTACCTTCGTTATCAAAAAGCTCGCTCTGATTTAATCACTGAATACACTCTTGATATCACTTATCACTTCCCATCTATTTTCAATGAAATGGTATCATCAAATTACATTATGCCATTACAAAAAGGGAATAAATCTCAATATTACAGTTCATCGTCTAAAGATATAACCATTGTTATCTGTGACAATAATGACAATTTGTTATGGGATAGCATGCAAAAAGGTCCACCTTCCCATGTAGAGAACATCTGTATTGATTTACCTAAAGATGAAAATAAACCTGTACTCATTGAAAAGCCAAGTGGCGCAGCCTTTATTTCTCATTCCATGAGTATTGAAAGTAATAATGACCTTCCGCCTAGGCGAGTAATATTGCTCAGTCGTATGGAAGATAAGATATCTCGCCTACACACACTAAAGCTCCAATTAGCCATTGCCTATACTACTCTTATTTTAATTGCTATTTTGGGCGTTTTATGGGGGTATAAGCGTTCTTTTTATCCTTTAAATAGACTACATAATGAATTAAAAAATATTAAAGATAGCGAGCAAGAAAAACTGATCTATAGCTACCCTGAAGAGCTAGAGCCTATAGCTAAAACGATTAACAGATTGCTTGAACAGCAAGATGAACAGTCAAACAAGTATAAAAAAGCCATGGATGATTTAGCACACAGTCTTAAAACTCGAATAGCGACCTGTGATGCATTGTTATATCAAAAAAAGCCGCCAATAGCTGATATCATGGAGCAACTTAATGATATGGACTCAGTGATCCAACATCAGTTAAAACGTGCGTTAATGGGTTCAAGAGGGATAAGTAAACATCATACTTTACTTTCTCCTATTGTAGATAAACTCACTAAAATGTTTATTAAGATCCATAAAGATCGTCAGATTGAATTCATTTGTAATTATAATAACACGCAAACTTTGCCGATTAATTATAATGACTTAATGGAAGTTCTTGGAAATATCCTAGAGAACAGTTATCGCTTTGCAAATAGCTATATTATTTTATCTATTGTAGAACGGAGTGAAGGCTTCAACATTCATATTGAAAATGATGGCGAACCTTTACCTCAAGATAAAATTGAATCAGTATTTCAACGAGGAATACGTGCTGATGAAAAAAATCCTGGTACAGGGATCGGACTCGCAGTATGTGAAGAGATCATATCCAGCTACAACGGACAAATCTGGTTCCATACACAAGATACAGGCTCAAGATTAGAAATATTTTTACCACATCAAATATAAGTAATAATGACAAACCTAAATAATAATTATGGATTTTATCGGATCTTTTTTTCTTTAATCCTAGGAACTCTACTCTTTAGTACTCCAATTTTGTTTCTAATATATAAGCAAACGGAACAACCAATAATATTAATTACGATGGGAACATTGCTAAGTTTCATCGTCTTTATTTACTTTAGTTACCAATGGGCAATTAAACCGATAAAGAAGAGAAAGCGAGAGTTAAAACGCATTCAAAACATGAAAGAAAGTTTCTTTACTCAACCAAGTGACACTGAATCAGAATTAACATCAATTTACCACTCAACTAACCGTGCCCTCTTTCAAGCAAAAGAAAAAGAAGAACAATACAAAAAAACACTCGATGATCTAGCTCATAGTTTAAAAAATCACGTTATCGCATCAAAACTATTGCTACAGGATCTGCAATCCGAATCAACAGGAAAGCTCTTTCAGCAATTAACTTTAATGGATGATGTTATCCAAGGTCAGTTACAAAGAGCCGCATTAAATATTAAAGAACTAAAACCAACAACAACTGTGGTAAGTGAGCCATTACAAGGATTACTCTCCATGTTTAGTAAGATCTACCATGAAAAAAACATTGAGGTTTACTGTCTTTTTAATGAAGAGCAAGAACTCCCAATAGAAAAAGATGACCTAATGGAGATACTAGGAAATACTCTAGAAAACAGCTTTCGATTTGCAGCAACAAAAATTATCATCACTATTAAACAACATAATGATGATTATATATTAAGCATTGAAAATGATGGTCCATCAATCCCTGAAGAACAAAAAGAATCGTTATTTTTACGAGGCGTTAGAGCTGATAAACTGAATGCAGGGACCGGGTTAGGCCTTGCGTTATGTGCTGATATTATTGAGAAATATAATGGAAGTATTTGGTTTGACACTCCAGATAATAAACGTTTAGGTGCACTACTAAAAATAAAGCTACCTATTTAGCAGACAAAGGCGGTATTCCAACGTTTCGTTAGTAACACCGCCTATCTTTAACTATCAATTAGTTTCGTCTGCTTTTTTCTCAATATCAACTCGACGATTATGATGCTGGCCTTCTAATGTGGTATTGTCATCAATCGGTTGTTGCTCTCCAAATGAATAAGATTCTAACTGCTCTTTGCTAGCACCTTGATCCAATAAAAATGCCTTCACGCTATTTGAACGAGCTAGACCTAAATCAATATTGTAACTTTCTCTACCTTTATCATCGGTATGACCATTAAGTAGCACCGTATCTTTTTTCGTCTCTAGCTTCTCAGTTACGTTTTTGAGAATATATTTTGAACGTTCAGTTAAGGAATATTGATCAAAATTAAATAGCACTCGTGCAAATAATTTTTGTTCTACATTATCCTCACCCACTTCAGCATAACTTAATAAATACTCACTGCATTGATTACTGAGATTTGCTTGTTGCATTGCATTACTGAATGTTCGTTTGATCACTTCGGGGGATAATTCAGTGTTCACCTGCATAAAAGGTCCTTGATGAAACAAGATTTGCTTTCCTTCACCAATGGTGACTTGTTCTTGAAACTCAACCTTTTCAGTTCCACAATAATAATCAAGTAACTGATTAAACTCTTGGTTATGACTTTGTTCCGCAGATAAAACATTGGCAGAAAATAAAGCCAACAATACACATATTTTTTTCATAATTTACTCTCGACTTTATTGAGCCAAATGCCCGACTTCTTCTGATACCAGTGACATGATTAAATTTAAAATTTCATCTTTATTATTTGCACTAAATGCGTTCTCTTCTCCCACACAATTTAGCAACCCAGTATTAGCATGAATATCATAGCCATCCCCAAAACCAATCATAGCAATCCTTACACTAGGATCTTCTCCTGTATTCGTCGGTAACCCTGAGCTACTACCGCTAGAGAAGACAATTTTATCTTCTTTGTTATCTTCAGAAGATACAGGACCACCTTCAATAGCATTACGTAAATTGTCACACATACCATAATCTACTAAGGTTTCTGTTTGTCCTAAATAGTGATTAAAATCCTCACCATCAGATAAAATAATAATTAACTGCTTAGGGTTGGCTTCTTCACCATCATTAGTTATATGATAAGAGACAATCTGGCTTGCTCGAATGATTCCTTGTAGTGATGCTGTGCCACCAAAGGCTTCAAATGATTTAATTTTATGATTAAACGAAGCAAAATCAGAGGTGTACATAATATCGGTAAACTCCGCTTTCTCATCGCCATTAGGAACCCTAGCAGCAGCCCCTTTAACCATAAATTGCTTATTAATGGTTTTCTTAGGATAAAACGTATCACCTGCGTCATAGCCATCAGAGTTATATTTAGTAATCCGCTGATCTCGTATAACAAACTTACCATTACTCGATTCGTTAACCGTTCGACGGTTATAACCTGTCATTGCGACACGATGCTTTGGGCCTGTCGTTGAGTTGTTATAAACTTGCAGCTCATCAGTCACCATTTGAACCACATCCTTTAAATCACTTAATCGTGATGGAGGAGAGTAACGTCCAGGAACTTTTGGAACCTCTTCTTCCATATAAGATGGAGCACGCCCTTCCCAGTCATAATTCATAGATCCTGAAAAATCGAGAATAAAAGTAATATCCATCGGCTGGCTGCTTTGAAACTTACGCGCTTTAGACATGCCTGTAGCATCAAATGATTCACCAAATCCAACGGTTACATCATTACCAGGAAACCATGATGTATGCTTTGTTCTTCCTGATACTCGATATTCAACAAATGGTCTATCGT
Organism: Aliivibrio fischeri; assembly: GCF_009727955.1. Lineage (GTDB taxonomy): Bacteria > Pseudomonadota > Gammaproteobacteria > Enterobacterales > Vibrionaceae > Aliivibrio > Aliivibrio fischeri_A. The sequence continues at coordinate 25,588 of NZ_WOBR01000007.1, forward strand.
TATCATCAGCAGTACATTCTGGTAACTCTGAACATTCAAGTTTCTCAACCTTAATATCCACCAAACTCGACATATCATGCATGTAATGGGCGACATAGTCTTTACCGGTTTGCGTTGAAACTTCATCCTCTTCGCCATATGCAGAAACGGCTAATACGGCAGCCTCCGCCGCATCTTCTAACCGAGCTTTTGATTGCAAGGCTCTTGCACCATCCGACGCTAATGTAAAAATGCCAAATAAAACAGGAATGCACATAACAAATAAAATAGCGGCATGGCCTGATTGTTGTTTTTTTAATTTCATTATCATCGCCCAATAACAATTGAATCAGACATCACCGTCGTATAGCTTTTATCTACCAAATCACCAAACCAGTTATCACTTTCATAGCAAAGCGCTACACGATACAAAGGCATAGTTCGCCCTCTTACACTAAGCACGGTAAGTTCTTTTAACTGACCGATAGATTTATTTACATGACATGTTTCTGCACCACGATGTTCACTAATGACTGGATTAGGCACATCCACTTCAGAAAAACTCAGTTCCTCTACTAACATGCCGTATTTATTAGCATCAAAATTACCAAACGTTCTTGAAAGCGAGTTTTTTGCTATCTTATTTAAGCTGTCTACTTCTTCAGATGTTAATTGATAATCCATACCATAAAGCTGAGTTCGCTCTTTTAGTACATTAACCAAAGAATAAGAAAGACGATCCAATTTACCTTTTATGGATAACTTAATAATCACATCCCCGCTAAAAGCGAGAAGTAAACTAAAGCAGATACCAACAATCGCGAATTCAATACTAAAAATCCCACGTTGTTTAGATTTCAAATTGCGATCGTTCATACTCTTGCACCACTATCATTTCACGGCTCAAATTAGCTGAGCGACTAAATACATAAGAGAAAATAGGATGAAAATCATAGTCAATTCGATAAATTGCTAGTGCATTATTCCCCTCATCTCCACACTCTCGAGTTCGTTTCCCTTCAGGGATTGGGCATCCTTTCTTCTCTGATTCTAAAGCTTCAATAGTCGGTAGATACTGGATTGATACTCTAAAATTATCCGCAGAGATCACCGTGTTCCAAATGCTGTTATCACGATATAAAACCTCATCAACAATATCTAAATAACGCTCTTCACCTTTCTTAGCACTTCGAGATACTTCTGAAATCGCAAGGTCGTTAATAGCTGAAATATAAGACATGTAACTCATTTCAACCCATGCCATACACATAAACCAAAACGCCATAAAACCCATTACAAATTCAATAGAAGCTGAACCGTTTTGTTTATTTCTCATACATCACCCTAAACGCTTTTCTTTGTATCAATATCTAAAGAATTAAATCGTTGTAATGATTGATAAATACGTTCAATTTCTTTTTTTGTGTGTGTATCACCTAACACTGCATGAATGAATTCAAGGTTCTGTTCTTTAGCCATGCTTAGTATTAAATTGGCCATCACTTGTTCATTGGCTTGTCCGCTACGATAAACTGGCAATAATCGTTGTGCGGCTTGTTTGTAATTGCCTTCGGCAATATCCAAAACCGCTAAATTATTGGCTATCGTATTGCTATCATAAAAATGCAACTGTGCTTTTTGAAAGTATCTACGTGACTTTTCATATTGATATTCATGGCCATATAAAATCCCTAATAAGTTTTCCGTTTCAGGATTATCAGGGTTTTCTTCCAATGAAAGTAAGGCTGCTTTTATCGCTTGAGGATATTTTCCTAAGTCTCCTAAAGCAGAAGCTTGAAGGTAATAGCTTTGAAAGCTTGCTCCATTTTCAATGTTTGGTTTTAAGTAGAACAACGCACTTTCAGGATCTTCTAAATGCAATAATGCAGCTGCAAGAGCTTCACGTATTTCTTCAGTATCTTCTTTTTTCAACTCCGCTTTATATAAATCAGATAAAGCGACGTAGTTTTGTGTTTGCTCGTAAATATCAATTTTTGACTGAGTTAGTGAACTTTCACTGTATTGACGAGAACTGCATGCCGACAATAAAAGAACAGTAGAAACTAGGAGTAGTTTTTTAAGCATTTAACATCAACCTCATCACACCTGGTGCTGCAATTAAAATAACAATAGGGATCATAATGAATACGATCAGTGGAACTGACATCTTTGCTGCTAACTTCCCTATCCGCTCTTCTAGTTCCAACATCTGCACCTCTCTAATATCTGATGCCAATGTGGTTAAAACGCTATAAATGGATGAACCGTAATGCATGCTTTGTGTCAATGTCATCACAAAACTACGCATTTCATTAGAAGGAATTTCGATATACATTTCTTCTAATGATTTCTCTAAACCAACCATGCGAGAGCGTTCATTCATTTTGGTTAATACTTGCGTTAAATCCTTATTAAAGCCTTTCATCTCTTTAGCTAAATAACTAAGAGAAGCTTCAACTGTCATACCTGTTTGAACACATACCGCCATTAAATCCAACAGGTAAGGCATTTGAGTGGAAACTCGATGGATCCTTGCTTTTATCTTTGCTTGTAAATACATATCGGGAGCAAGGATCACAAAAACCATCCATAATGATGCTGCTATAATCCAAGCAGTACTTGATAGAAATGATTGGTAGTAGGCAATCCCCAAGGTCACTTCACCAATCAGTAATACGCTGTATTTAATTGGCATAAATAGGTGTACATATTGAGTATTAGTCCAACCAGCTTGACGTAACTTTTGTTTAATTTCTTCTTCATTAGGATTAAGTTCAGAGGCTTTACTCTTTAGCCACCCACCTAACTCGTTCTCTTTTGTTTTTTGCTTACTACCACTTAATACTTGTAACTGCTTCTCTCTTAGAAAACTTGTAATGCCTAAATAAACAATAAGCATCAAGCCAAATGAAATAAGCGTAATAGATATAAATAAATACCAATCTGACATTACTTGGTTCCTTTTAATAAGCCCCAAATAATAAGCATCCCTATGGCTTCACTAATGAGTACATAATATAAAATGGGTCTACCTTCAGCATGAAACATGACAAATTCATAGTTTTCAGGGCTGAGGAACTGCAAAATAAACAAAAAGAAAAAAGGCATCGCACAAACTATTTTGGCTGAAATTCTCGCTTCTGATGTTAGAGCGTATTTCTTTCTCTCTACTGCTCGTGCATCAAACATCAAACGATTCAAGCGCGAAATTACATCTCTTAATTGCCCGCCTCGATTCATGTTTGCGCGTAATGTAATTACAAAAAAACGAAAAGCAGGATAAGGGAAACGAATACACGATTTTTTAAATACTTCATCCGGACTCTCACCAAGCTGCAAACGCTCTCCCATTATTTTAAATTCTTTACCAACATCGCCTTCGAGTTTCTTGCCAACAAAAGCAATTGCATGGGTAATGCTTTCACCCGCAGATACCGCACTCGATAACATATTTAAAGCATCAGGAAAACGCTCATTAAATTGTTTTTTCTCTCGTTCTTGAAGCCAAACGTATCCCCAAATCACTCCCACTACGATAGCAATAAAGACCACAATATAAGGTGAAGCATGAATCATAGTTCGGTTAATCAACAGACCAATTAAGGCAAATACACATACTGAAAAAACCAGTTTTAACGCAGCGCCATTACCTAATTGTCTCGCGATATTTCTCCAAATAAACTCCATTTTTTGTCGAAATGTTCGCTCTGTTAAGGACGCTAAATTAATAGCTTGTTCAGTGCTATTTAGGTCATCAACAAACTGAGTCACATTTGATTTTTCTAAATATTGACTCTTTTTTACCGGCTTATCACCAAGAGCAAGTCCCAATAGAATTAAGCCTATACCGATTGCAATCCAAGACATTGTTATACCTCTGTATAAGGGGTTCTAAATGCTGATTGTATTTTGTCTTCCATCCCAAAGAATCGTGCTTTTTCCATCAACACTGAGCGCTGCATTAAACCAGAAGTAAAATAGTTACCTTTTACTTTGCCATCTTCGTTTTGTTCTTTATTTGGTTTAAAAGCGAATATTTCTTCAAGAACAACGTTACTTCCTTCCAGTCCCACGACTTCAGAAATGCTCATCACTTTTCGAGTTCCATCGTGCAAACGACTGATTTGAATAACAATATCAACCGCACTAACGATGGTTCTTCTCACAGCTTCTAATGGCAAGTTATTCGTTGCCATCATCACCATGGCCTCAACTCGTGATAACGCATCTCTTGGTGAATTGGCATGCAATGTAGACATTGAACCATCATGGCCCGTATTCATTGCTTGAAGCATTTCAAACGCCTCTCCACCACGACACTCACCTACGATGATTCGATCAGGGCGCATACGTAGTGAGTTAATAACCAAATCACGCTGAGAGACAACACCGGTCCCTTCAATACCTGATGTTCTGGTTTCTAAACGAACAACGTGAGGCTGCTGTAGTTTTAATTCTGCCGCATCTTCGATTGTGACAATGCGTTCGCCTTCAGAAATGAACTGAGATAATGCATTTAGCATGGTTGTCTTACCTGAGCCAGTACCGCCTGAAATTAAAATATTCAAACGACAACGTGAAGCAACCATCAGTATTTGCGCCATTTCTTTGCTCATGGCACCAAATTCAACTAAGTCAGAAAAGCCAATACTCTGCTTTTTAAACTTACGAATAGAAATTGAAGTTCCATCAATAGCAATTGGTGGGATCACGATATTGACACGACTCCCGTCTTCTAAACGTGCATCACAAGTTGGACTTGATTCATCTACTCGACGGCCAACACGACTCGCAATGCGTTTTGCAATATCAATCAGTTGTTGTTCATCAATAAAATTAACACTGACTTTCTCGACTAAACCATCTCGCTCAATAAATACATTTTCGTGGCCATTGATCATGATGTCTGTAATGGTTTCATCATCCATTAAATTCTGCAGTGGCCCCAAACCAACAAGTTCATTGACTAAACTTTCTACGTACTCATTTTTCATAATAAGAGAGACGGGTAATTGCTCTCTATCAATAAGTAAATCTACCGCATTCGATAGTTGTTGAGTCAACTCTTGTTTAGTCAGTTTATTTAACGCTTCAGGTTCTAATGCATTAAATATTTGAGTTCTTAATTGAATATATAACGCTTTATTATTGTTCATTTTTTACTACCCTTTCTTTTTAAAGAAACTCAAAAATGAACGGCTTTCTTGCTTTGGTTCTTCACCTAAAATCAAAGCAACTAAATTCATAAGAGGCAGTGCCATAGCTGATTTAGTTTTTACGATTTGTAACCCTTCAAGTACGTATTGAGGTGCTTTATCATCATATGGAATACTGATGGTTGCTCTTTGCCCGCTGTATTTTTCAATTTCTTCAGCAGAAACCGAACCGCTATTGCTAGGACGTGATGAATTCAATACTGAAATAATACGAGTCTGGTTATCTAGATTATTCTTTTTTACTAACTGATTTAATCGGTTGTAATCACGCAATGAAGAAACCGTCGCATCAAAAACAAACACCAAGACATCAACCTGCTGTAAAAGCTTAATAATGTCATCTTCATTACGAATTAAATGAGCCTGATCTTCAATCATCACACTTGAGTTTTTAAGCGCCTGCTCTTGTACTGCTAGCGTATATTCTTTCAATTCTTGAGCGTTCAATTCATCAGAATCGATGGCTAACATAGATAACATTGGCGTTATTTTGCGAATTAAACCAAGAGCATAAGTACCATCGATATTTGAAATTAATGTTCCTTTTTGAACGATTCTTTTTTGGTGCTGCTTTAACCCCATAAAAATATCGAGATTTCCACCGTGATAATTATGATCAACAAGGAGAGTTGAAACGCCTTTATCAAATGAAAGCATTCGAGATACTTCACTACAAATAAGAGAAGTACCAACGCCACCTTTAACACCAACCATAGCGACTCGCTTAGATTTTCGATTAGCCATCAAACCACGATGCTGCTCATGATTATCAAGTACATGCTTCATAAAATCTGAACATTCTTGTTTGCTTACAGGCCAAAACAGATAATAAAAACCCATCTCTTTAAGTAAACGAATCGTTGAAATTGCGTCTTCAGAGCCAACAATAACTACGGATACTTGGCTTGGTAATAAATGAGCTAATCGCTGTGCATCTTGAACCACATCTTGACTGGCATTTAATTCAATAATCACCACTTCTGGTGGATTTAATAAATCAATCTGACGAAACTCTTCATCGCGGTTTTTAACGCATTTGGGTTCATCTTTACCATCAAATCGAAAAGATTCATTAACCAATGAACGGCATTCTTCTGTCTGGTAAAACAGCATTGTTTTTAATTTATGACTAAACTTACTTTCATTACTTTTGTTTGTACTTAAACGCTCTGCCAAATCAAACATAATAGCTCCAATAATATGATGTTAATTACGCTAACTCTTTGCGAAATAGCTACATTGCATTTTCAGGATTAACCATCGAATGCCAGCGATTACTTTCGGTATAACAACCGATATTATTAGAGCCGTAATAATCAATTTGCTCATAACCACAAATTTGATATTCAATTTGTTGAGTAATAAATGAAACCGTAACAATAAAGTAAGGTTTTTCTTTCAGTTCAACCGTTTTTATTTGATTAAGGGTATAACCAAATTCACCTAACAATTGTTGATATTTAATTTCTTGTTCTTTTATATCGTCTTTATATATTGATATTTCCCAGTGGCCTTTTTTATTTTCAAGTCCATGATGATGAATAAAAGTATCAAGCTTATTTTTTATAATGTCATCACTCTGACTATTAATTGAGAAAGAATATGTCACAGGAATAACATTAATATGAGTCCCCTGTTTTTCATTAATATGGTCAGCACAACCCGATAAAAATAAAAGCACAACCATTACATATAGTTTTTTCATTTTCTAAATCCACCCGCATTCAGAACTTCACTTGACCATTGGTCTTCTGCTCTTTCATAGTCACTTCCCATACCGAGGAAACGTCTTAACGTACTGGTTTTCTGCATGGTTGGAAGCTGGATTTGATTTGCTTTAACCGGTTGAACAAGGTTTACCGTTGCAACAATAATCAACTCGGTTTTATTTCGCTCCGTACCTGTATGACGAAACAAGGCCCCTAAAATAGGGATATCACCAACAAAAGGAATCCGAGTTAATGATTCTTTCTCTTCGCTATTCAATAAGCCACCTAACACAAAACTTTGCCCATCCCCTAACTCTACTGTCGTTCTAGCACTGCGTGTTTTTAATGATGGTAAGTTGTAATTATCATTAGCGTATTGCGTATCAAGAGAACTTACACTTGGCGCTAATGCCAATTTAATTTTATCGTCTCTCTCAACCTTAGCTGTCAGATCTAACTTCACACCAAACTCTTTATATTGAACGTTGGTTGCTCCATCAATCACGGTAATAACAGGTAATTCCCCCCCAACAAGAAAGCTGGCATCCTCACCGGAAATCACTGATAAATTTGGTTCAGCTAACACTTGCCCTACTGAATCTGTTCCTACAGCGGTAATTACAGAAACAATGTCGCTTGCACTAAAATGAACAAGTTGATCAACAAAGATCCCAGCTTGACCATTACTTCCTACCTTAATACCAAAATCCTGCATAAAAGAGTGGGAGACCTCTGCGATGGTCAGTTTCACATTTACTTGCTTAGTTCTCGCCACTTCAATTTGATTCACCACACCTTCAAAATTCAACTTATCCATGTAAGTCAGTTCAGTACGATCATCTTGGGCGTTGTTATCGGCGCTATCATCAAATAATAGGGTCGCTACCATTTCATAAATTTGGTCACGATCTTCTTCATTTAACACGGTGCCACTCACTACCGCATTAGTACCAATGGCAAAAATATCGATATCTGAGGTTGGAAATCGCAACTTAACCTGCTGCTCAATACCTGAGTAATTTCGGCTTACAATTATTTTTTTATTTAGTAGCTCTCGCCCTTGAACATCAAAAGCAATAAAAACTGAATCACCCACTTCTCGGCCAAACAAAACCACTTTGTATTTATCTATAATTTTATAGTCTGCTACTTTTGGGTTTGAGATAAATACTGAGCCTATTTCTGTCGTGGTGGTTATGCTTTTTGCATCACCTGCAGACAGATTTTCAACCTCTTTTGATCTCACGTTCAAAGAAACAATACTGAGTAAAACCGTTAATATAATAAGAATTCGATATTGCATTTTTTTAGCCTCTAAACTCTTGGATTGAATTGATCGGTTTTACTTTTTTAAATCCTGGGATCGTGATGACATCACTTGAATCTGCATGAAGTTCGTGAGAAAACTCAGCACCAATGGACTTATGAACCTCTAATTCAGCAATACGTTGAGCAATAACTAACTTTGCCAACTCTCGATTTGAAACTTCTAGCACCAAGGTGGTCACTGTTTTGGTTGATTTACTGTTTAATCGAACTGGCTTTTCTTGTTGAATGATGTCAAGAACCATTATCTGCGTGAGTAACGGTGCCATTTTTAGACTTTGCACATTTGAAATAGAAGCATCATTTGACAAGTTTTGCTCTGATGATGAGATAGAAGCAATATCAACAATATCACCAACAGAAATAGCACCACCAAGAATGGCATCATTACTCACTTCTAGATTAAAAGGCACTTTACCTTCTCTTATTACAAGGTTGAGATACCCTTCTTGCCCTGGGCTTAACACCATATCGGAGGTAACAATATCCCCTTGTAAAATGTCTTTTTTAATCAATAGTTTTTTATTGAAATTAAATTTAACATCATCAACGATACCGAAACGATCCGCTTGTGTTTGACTGATCCGCTGCACTTCAAGATCCGTTCTTTGTACTAACGAACCAAACATTAAATCTTTTTTAGCTATCCAGACCATCACCGTTGGCTCTGGAAGTTTATCGAATTCTTGTACTTTCTCTGTAATAGGTGACTCTGTCGTTGATGTCTTTGACATGCCGTATAAGCCAATCGAAATAGCAATTACAGCTAAAACCAATATTATTTTGGATTTCATTTTTCACCTATATTGATGCGAGAATACCGAATAAACTTCCTATAGAAATAGCGACACCATAAGGAACCCCTCTCTCTATCCAACGTTCGTTCCCTGTTAGCTTATATATACTGTATTGACAATAAGCTTGAAGGCCACCTAGACATAAAATAATGCAGGTCACCAATAGTAAATATTGCTGTTCAATCATTAAGGACATTGCTGCATAATATTTAATATCACCAGCAGCAATAATGTTAAATTTAAATAAGATAAATCCAACGAAGAGAATTATTAAAGGTGATAATAAATAACTAATATCACCTTTAACAAAGATAGAAAAAAATCCAATGAACATAATTACTAAAACAACGTTATTAGATATTTTTCTATTTTTAATATCATGAAAAATCACATATATATTTACAAATAGGATGATTCCTACAATATATATATTAATTTTCATTAACCACCAACACTTGAAGAACCATTACCTGCCGCAGTAATTGTATCGCTAATAGTTTTCATTGCACCTTCAAGAGCTGTTTGTAAAGAACCATTAAATACAGCAAGAACAATTGTTGCCATACAAACACCAATGATTGCATATTCAATTGCTGTTACGCCGCGCTCATCATTTTTAAAAGATTGAAGAGCAAGTTGAGACTTTACGAATAATTTAGTTAGCATAATAACTCCGCTATTGATTAATATGTGTTCGAAGTGAACAAAGCGAATATTATTCATACAATCAATCAGCGTCAATTTAATGACGACAATAAAACGGCTTCCTGAATGGATTCCTGCATTTCATTCAGATTCCGTTAAGGTTGAGATATAGATCACACTATTTGAGTTGTACGTAATCATTATTGCTGAATTTTACGCAAAAAAATGAGCTTTATAATAAAGCTCATTCTTTATATTAAACTTATAGAAGATTAAGCTTCTACCAGCTCAGTTTATTACTGAACAATAACGAAGCAGATAAGATACAAGCAACTCCACCTAAATCTGCGTGCCTAACTGCGGTTTGTGCTTGCTTTTGTACTTTAGGTTTTGCGTGATAGGCAATACCAAGGCCTGCCGCTTCCATCATGACTAAATCATTAGCACCATCACCAACGGCAACCGTATTGCTGATCTCTATGTCATATTTATCAGCAAGCTCAACTAAAATATGTGCCTTCGTCTCTGCACTGACAATTTCACCAAGAACCTTACCGGTAAGTTTGCCATCAACAATCTCTAGTTGATTAGATTGTGCATGTACAAGGTTGAGTTCTTGTTTTAAGTAATCAGAAAAATAAGTAAAACCACCTGATGCAATAGCGGGTTTCCATCCAAATTGATGCATGGTTGCAACCAGTTCTTTTATTTCCGGCATAAATGGTAAACTTGATTTCACTTCGGCAAGAATAGATTCATCAGCACCCGCTAATGTACCTACACGTTGAATCAGGCTCTCTTTAAAATCTAATTCCCCTTGCATTGCTCTTTCTGTTACTTCAGCAACTTGCTCACCAACACCGGCTAACTTCGCTATTTCATCAATACATTCGATTTCAATTGCCGTTGAATCCATATCAAATAAAATGATCCCAGGTTTTGATAAATCAGGAATATCTTTCATCTCTGCGTAGTCTAAACCGAGCGCATCAACAATCACTTTATGCTCTTCAGTAATCGCACCAGCTATAGCAGCAACTTCGTAATAGCCAACTTTCCAAGTTTTAATTAGTTGCGTTTTATAACCGACAAAAAAATCAATATTATCAAAATGACGAAGTGATAATTGAGGACCGTAAATAATCCAACCTGTTTTTTTAACGTCGAATTGTGTCGTTGTTAAGGTTGAACTAAAACGATTTAATAGTGGTATATGTTTCTTAATTGAAAACGGGGTTATCCTATCCATGATTTGTATCCTTACTCATCCTTGTTTAAAAAATACCGATTGAAGTGGGCAAGAGCAAGAGACAAATGACATAAACTGCTTTTTTTCGATAAATTCAGTATAATTACTGCATTCATATCTTATTAGGTGGTTGTAATGCTTTCTCAAAACTTTGTCATTAAAGGATTGATGCTGCTTTCTCTTATGGCGTTCAGTTACTTTATTTTGATCAACAGTACGATCATCAGTGACAGTAACCAAGTTATTCAAAACAAACAATTACAAGATCTTAGCCGAACAATGGCTCGACAAGCGGCTTTATTTGCTGTTGATAGCATTAAAGAAGATAACCATGAAGCATTATTCCAACTCACCAATAACCTTGCTAAAGAGCGTTTAGTTTTTGATGCCACAATATATGATGCTGAAGGTAGAATTTTAGGCAAAAGTGATAATGCACTAACGGCTTCTCAAATTACTGGATTAAATACACCGTTATCCATTGATGGTATTGGACGTCAGCAGTTAATAGAGCCGATCATTAAAGATGACCATCTGCTTGGATTTTTACGTCTGACATTTGAGAAATCAACTTTGACTGGTTTTGCAAACCACCACTATCGTAAAAGTGACCGTTTAATGTTTGGTATGCTCGCAATCAGTTTAGTTTCAGGAATGCTGATTATGGGATTATTAAGAAAAAGAAAAGACGCATCCAAACCAATCACCACACTGTTTGGTGGTAAAGCATAAAAAGAAAGGCGATGAAGTTACCCTCATCGCCTTTTTTATTTCTAACGATTTTCGTTATGCGTATTATTTGTCGCCAAGTAATACTGAATCCAATGCAATTAGCATCATTTCATCAAATGTCGTTGCACGCTCATCAGATGTGGTTTGCTCACCTGTTTTAATGTGATCAGATACTGTACAGATTGCTAATGCTTTTGCACCGTATTCAGCGGCAACACCGTACATGCCCGCAGCTTCCATCTCAACACCAACGATGCCGTATTTGTCCATTAGGTCAAACATGCTTGGATCTGGTGTGTAAAACAACTCAGCAGAGAAAAGATTACCCACTTTTACATCGATACCACGAGCTTGCGCTGCTAGCTCTGCATTACGAACCATTTCATAATCAGCAATAGCCGCAAAGTCATGGTCTTTAAAGCGAATACGGTTCACTTTTGAATCTGTACATGCGCCCATGCCGATAACTACATCACGAACTTTAATCCCTTCGTTTACCGCACCACAACTACCTACACGGATAACTTTTTTAACACCAAAGTCTTTAATCAGTTCTGTCATGTAAATTGAGCATGAAGGAATCCCCATACCGTGGCCCATAACAGAAATCTTACGACCTTTATACGTACCTGTGAAACCGTACATATTACGAACATCACATACTTGAACTACATCATCAAGAAATGTCTCAGCGATGTATTTAGCTCGGATCGGGTCACCCGGCATAAGCACTACGTCTGCAAAATCACCCATTTCAGCATTAATATGTGGAGTTGCCATAATTTATATCCTTTGTGTTTACTTAAAATAGAAAAAAAGCAGTAGAGAAGGCTCTACTGCTTATTTATTTTTATAGGAAAGATTTTCCATATTCCATATCAGAGGTTTCAAAATACTCTGCTAGGGTTTGACCGATATCGGCAAAGGTATCGCGACGACCTAATGAACCTGCAGGCACCTTATGACCGTACACAAGAACAGGAATGTGCTCACGAGTATGATCTGTACCTGGCCATGTAGGATCACAACCATGATCGGCAGTCAGAATTAAAATATCATCTTCTTGCAACATATCCATGATTTCAGGAAGGCGTCCATCAAAATATTCTAATGCCGCAGCGTAACCAGCTACATCACGACGGTGACCATATGCTGAGTCAAAATCAACGAAGTTAGTGAATACGATAGTGTTGTCACCCGCTTGTTCAATTGCTTCTTTAGTTGCATCAAATAATGCAGGGATACCCGTTGCTTTGGTTTTCTTTGTGATACCACAGCCAGCATAGATATCAGAAATCTTACCAATCGAATGAACTTGACCATCCTTCTCATCGACTAATTTTTGTAAAATCGTTGCCGCTGGTGGCTCAACAGAAAGATCGCGACGGTTACCTGTACGTTCAAACTGACCTTTACCAGGACCAATAAACGGACGAGCGATCACTCGACCAATATTGTAATCTTCAAGCTCTTCACGTGCGATTTGGCAAAGCGTTAATAGGTTGTCTAAACCAAACGTTTCTTCGTGACATGCAATTTGGAATACAGAGTCAGCAGAAGTATAGAAAATAGGCATGCCTGTTTTCATGTGCTCTTCACCTAAATCATCTAGCACTTGTGTGCCCGATGCATGGCAATTCCCTAAATAACCCGGAAGGTTAGCACGCTCTAAAATGCGATCGGTTAGTTCTTTCGGAAAGCTGTTTTCTTTATCCGTAAAGTAGCCCCAATCAAATAAAACAGGAACACCGGCAATTTCCCAGTGACCAGACGGTGTATCTTTACCTGAAGATAACTCTGCAGCATGACCGTAAGCACCGATAATTTCAGCGTTTGCATCTAAACCAGCAGAAAATTTACCCGTCGATTCTTTACCTGCCATCGCTAAACCAAGTTTAGATAAATTCGGAAGCGTTAGTGGTCCTTTACGGTTACCATTATCGGCTAATCCTTTATCACACTGCTCTGCAATGTGGCCCATCGTATCTGAGCCAACATCACCGAATTTATCAGCATCGCCTGCTGCACCAATTCCAAATGAATCGAGTACTAAAATTATTGCACGTTTCATGTTTTATTCCTTACACATCTTCAGGGCGAATTTTACGGTAAACTTCTGGAGTCGCTTCTGGTTGTTTTTCGCTAATCACAATCGCTGCTTTTACTGCATTTGCTGCTTGTTGCCATTGCTCTTCATTACGAGCATGGATCATTGCAAGTGGTTGTTGATTATCCGCAGTTTGACCTAAACGAATCATATCACTTAACCCTACTGCATAATCGATCGTATCGCTAGCAACACGACGACCACCACCCATTCCTACAACAGCCATGCCTAAATCACGTGTATCCATTGCATGAACAAAACCCGTTGTATCAGCAAAAACAGGTTTAATGATTTGCGCGCTTTCTAAATGATTATCGTAATTTTCGATAATATCGCTTGGTCCACCAAGACCAAAGACCATTTTACCAAAACACTCTGCAGCTTTACCGTTATCTAATACTGTTTGTAATTTAGCACGAGCGTCTTGCTCATCTTTTGCTAAGTTAGCAATCACTAGCATTTCAGCACAAAGTGCCATTGTTACTTCATATAAACGAGGGTTGCGGTATTCACCCGTTAAGAAACGAATTGCTTCACGAACTTCTAATGCGTTACCTGCAGTTGAAGCCAGTACTTGGTTCATATCAGTAAGCAATGCTGTCGTCTTAGTACCAGCACCATTTGCTACCGCTACGATTGATTTAGCTAACTCTTCTGATGCTTCGTAAGTTGGCATAAATGCGCCAGAACCTACTTTTACGTCCATAACAAGAGAATCTAAACCAGCCGCTAATTTCTTAGATAAAATAGATGCTGTAATTAATGAAATATTATCAACGGTTGCAGTTACATCACGAGTCGCATAAACACGCTTATCCGCAGGTGCTAGGTCTCCAGTCTGACCAATAATAGCAACACCCGCTTCTTTGGTTACTTTTCCAAATACATCGTTACTCGGTGTAATGTTGTAACCCGCAATAGATTCTAGTTTATCAAGCGTACCGCCAGTGTGACCTAAACCACGACCAGAGATCATTGGTACATAACCACCACATGCCGCAACCATAGGGCCAAGCATTAATGACGTTACATCACCAACACCACCTGTTGAGTGTTTATCAACAATTGGGCCATCAAAGTTCATGTGGCTCCAATCGATAACCATGCCAGAATCACGCATAGCACACGTTAATGCGATACGTTCAGGCATTGTCATTTCATTAAAATATACAGCCATTGCAAACGCGGCGATTTGACCTTCTGAAACCGTTTCTTTTGCAACGCCTTGAATAAAGAAGTTAATTTCTTCTGCTGTTAGCTCTTTATTGTCACGTTTTTTACGAATAATCTCTTGTGGTAGATACATTAGTGCCTCCCCAATCTTGGTTGGGTAATTAAAATAGGTAGGGTTGAGGTAGGTGAGACGAGTATGTCTCACCTAAGTCGATTTATTTCTTAGCTATAAATCAAGTAACGAGAAACTAGTAAGCTGATGGATCAGCCGTTTCTTCTGTTACTTCTAATGTATTTAATAGGTTAGTCAGTAGGCTTGATGCACCAAAACGGTAGTGCATATTATCAGCCCAGTCACCACCAAGAATATCATCAGCCATTGCTAGGTATGCTTGTGCATCTTCAGCAGTACGAACGCCACCAGCAGGTTTAAAACCAACTGTTTTAGCTACATCCATATCACGGATAACTTCAAGCATCATACGAGCATATTCAGGCGTTGCATTTACTGGCACTTTACCTGTCGATGTTTTGATAAAGTTAGCACCCGCTTCAATACAGATTTGAGATGCTTTTTTGATTAGCGCTTCTTCTTTTAGCTCACCCGTTTCGATGATCACTTTAAGAAGAACATCTCCACATGCTTCTTTACATTGCTTAACCAGTTCAAAACCAGTTGTTTCATCACCAGCAATAAGAGCGCGGTATGGGAATACAACATCAACTTCATCTGCACCATAAGCAACCGCTGCTTTTGTTTCAGCAACAGCAATCTCGATATCATCATTACCGTGAGGGAAGTTAGTTACTGTTGCAATGCGTACTTCTGGTGTGCCTTGTTCGCGCAGCGTTTTCTTAGCGATAGGGATAAAACGAGGGTAGATACATACAGCGGCTGTATTACCTACTGCTGTTTTTGCATTTTTACAAAGTGCAATTACCGCTTCGTCTGTATCGTTATCGTTTAGTGTTGTTAAATCCATCAACTTTAATGCACGTAGTGCAGCTGCTTTTAAATCGCTCATTGTTATCTCCGATAGATAGAATTCTTTGATAGTTTTGCTGTTCAGGTTAAGTACGTTCAACAGCAAATGAGCGGACTTGATTCCTTGAAGAATTGGACAATATATTAAGCCCAATCAATATCCATTTTGCCGCCAGTATTTATTCCATTTTCTAATAAATAAAATACTGATTTTGTTAACGTCTCATCATGAGACACCGTTGAAACATTGCTTCATCTTATCAATACTTCTTTTAAGGCACTAGAGAAACAATGTTTCCAGAGAAAGACACTGAGATTATGAAAAGAAACGCTCGACAATCCACTGATAACCTACTGCACCAGCGTAAACGCCGACAATTCCCATTACTCCAGAAAGAACGGGAGGAGCAGGAATAGGTAGCTTAATTGCAGAGAAAACAACTCCAACAATCAAACCTGCGAACATAGATAGTAAAACTTCATTCATAATTGACTCTCATTTTTAGGTTATGTGTGCTTTAACTACAGTGTAGACCATAGCTCATTTTTTTAACCTAGCAGTTCTTCTCTCTTTTATTATGGATTCATTATATCAATATAATTTAGCTTGATTGTTTTCGTGTGGTAACGCAATCGGTTTGCATCTCAAACTTTTTGCATAAAAAATGTGAGTTTAGTGCATTTATTCATCACACTTTTTCTTTATTTACAGACATAAAAAAACCCGCACATAATGCGGGTTTTTAATCATTATCTGTTCTGCTCTATACGATTATAGAGATAGGAATAGACCTGCAATTGTTGCTGACATTAGGTTTGATAATGTACCAGCAGCAACCGCTTTCATACCCATGCGAGCGATGTCGTGACGACGTGCTGGTGCAAGGCTACCTAGGCCACCAAGTAGAATAGCTACAGAAGAAAGGTTTGCGAAACCACATAGTGCGAATGAGATGATTGCTTCTGTTTTCTCAGAAAGAACTACTTCAGCGCCATCAGCTAGGTAAGGTGCAAAGTTTAGGTATGCTACGAATTCGTTAACTACCAGTTTTTGACCAAGGAATGAACCAGCAATTGTTGCTTCTTCCCATGGAACACCGATTAAGAATGCTAAAGGAGCAAAGATGTAACCAAGAATCAATTCTAGAGTGATATGAGGCATATCGAACCAACCACCGATACCACCTAAGATACCATTGATTAGAGCGATTAGACCGATGAACGCAAGAAGCATTGCACCTACGTTTAACGCAAGTTGCATACCCGTTGCAGCACCTGCAGCAGCAGCATCGATTACGTTAGCAGGTTTGTCATCGCCTTCGTTGTCTAGAGCATCAAGTTGTTCAATTGGTTGTTCTGTTTCTGGTTTGATGATTTTAGCAAATAGAAGACCACCTGGTGCAGCCATGAATGATGCTGCGATTAGGTACTCTAGAGGCACGCCCATAGAAGCGTAACCAGCTAGTACACCACCAGCAACAGATGCTAGACCACCACACATTACTGCAAATAGCTCAGATTGAGTCATTTTTGGAACAAACGGACGCACAACTAAAGGCGCTTCTGTTTGGCCAACAAAGATGTTAGCTGTAGCAGATAGTGATTCCGCACGAGATGTGCCAAGTGCTTTTTGCAATGCACCACCTAGGAAGTTAATCACGATTTGCATGATACCTAGGTAGTAAAGAACAGCTGTTAAAGAAGCAAAGAATACGATTACAGGAAGTACACGTAGTGCGAATACGAAACCGCCGCCACCAAATACTTCGAACATTTTACCAGAAACTAAACCACCGAATAAGAATTCGATACCTTGGTTACCGTAGTTAATTACGTTAGCAACAGCTTCCGATGCACCATAAAGTACATCACGACCCACAGGTACATAAAGTACAAATGCGCCTAAGAAGAATTGGATAGCAAAAGCGCCACCGACAGTGCGTAGATTGATTGCTTTACGGTTATCAGAAAGAAGTACAGCTATACCTAGCAGTACCACGATCCCAACCAAACTCATTAGCAGGCTCATAGTTAAAGTTTTCCCTAAATTTATTGTTGGCGTGTTTCAAATTAGCGGGGGCGATTATACTCATTGAACCACAAAGAAAGTAATGCTGTTGTCACATAATCGTGGCTGATACATGCTTTATTCATTCATAATTGTGATCATTATCACTAAGGTGTTTCTAAATAATCATCAATTACACCTAAAGAAATGACTGATAACTCAAATCCCAAACAAAGAGGTGGTATTTTTATAAACAGTTTCCGAAATCGTTTGCATTGATTCTTTTCTAATCAAAGACAGATATTCGAATATATTTTGTACTTTATCTGGGGTGTTTTTTTCACCTTGAAAGCCAAATACTGGCATGTCTGGCGCATCGGTTTCTAATAAAATTTTATCTAAAGGCAGCTGTGAAATGACCGTTTTGGTCTTCTTAGCTCTTTCGTAACTGATCACACCACCAACACCAATATAGAAACCTAATTCAATAAATTGATTAGCCTGTTGCAAACTACCACTGAAACCATGAATCACCCCGCCTCTCTCTGGCCGAATGTCTCTCAACAGCTTTAATACTATATCGTGGCTTTTACGACTGTGAATAATTAGAGGAAGTTGATGCTTTTTTGCCAATACACACTGTTGACGAAAAACAGAAAACTGTATTTCCTTATCACTTTCTTGATGCCAAAAATCCAGTCCACATTCACCAATCGCTACACATTTATTATTTTTTTCATCAAGCAACTCAACTAAGTTTTCTAACTCCTTTTCATAACTTGATGTAATAAATAATGGGTGAATACCTAATGCGTAGTAAATCTCATCAAATTGATGTGCCAACGCACTCACTTGATTCCAGTTTGATTGATTCACACTGGGGACAATGAACGTTGTAACGCCTTTATCTTTTGCCATTTGTAAGTATGACGCTTCATTATCTTTAAAAGGAGCAAAATCAAAATGACAATGAGAATCAATAAACGTAAAGGCCATTACTCTTCTTCTTTTTTATAAGGAACACAGCTGCGTTTGTTTTCTGGTGTCAAACCTAGCGACTTACACCAATCATCGTATTTCTTAATCCATAACTTAATCAGATTCAGCACCCTTGCCTTCCTTATCATTAATTACAGTCATTACCTCTATACTATAGATACAAAAACGGAGTCCGTTAAGACTCCGTTTTTATTTATTTGATAAGCAACTTATTAATTAGTGCTCACGTGTCGCTCTAAATTGAACATCAGGGAAACGCTCAGAAGCAAGGTTTAGATTCACCATTGTAGGTGCAATGTAAGTTAGATTGTCACCACCATCAAGCGCCAAGTTAGCTTGGTTCTTACGTTGGAACTCATCCATCTTCTTACCATCAGTACAATCAACCCAACGAGCTGTTGCAACGCTCACGCCTTCATAAATCGCTTCAACGTTGTATTCTGCTTTAAGACGAGCAACAACCACGTCAAACTGAAGCACACCAACCGCACCAACAATAAGATCATTGTTTTGCAGAGGACGGAATACTTGTACCGCACCTTCTTCAGATAATTGAACTAAACCTTTAAGCAATTGTTTTTGCTTTAGAGGATCTTTTAAGCGAATACGACGGAATAATTCTGGGGCAAAGTTAGGAATACCAGAGAACTTCAAGCTTTCACCTTGAGTAAACGTATCACCAATTTGAATGGTACCATGGTTATGTAAACCGATAATGTCACCAGCGTAAGCCGTTTCAGCACGTGAACGGTCACCCGCCATAAAGGTTACCGCATCAGAAATACTGACGTTTTTACCTGTGCGAACATGGTTCATCTTCATGCCTTGAGTATATGTACCAGATACAATACGCATAAAGGCAATACGGTCACGGTGTTTAGGATCCATGTTTGCTTGGATCTTAAAGACAAAACCAGAGAACTTATCTTCTGTAGCTACAACATCACGCTCATTCGCTTGACGAGTTTGCGGAGCTGGAGCCCAATCAGTAAGACCTTCTAGCATATGGTCAACACCAAAGTTACCAAGAGCAGTACCGAAGTACACAGGTGTCAATTCACCAGCAAGGAAAAGCTCATGATCAAACTCAGGACATGCCCCCATAACAAGCTCTAGCTCTTCACGAACACTTTCAGCCAAATCAGAACCAACTGCAGCATCTAGTTCAGGGTTATCAAGACCTTTGATCGTACGTACTTCTTGGATCTCATGACCATGACCTGATTCATATAAAATCGTTTCGTCACGGTGAATATGGTAAACACCTTTAAATTCTTTACCACAACCAATAGGCCATGAAATAGGAGCACAAGCCATACCTAGCTCACTTTCTACTTCATCAAGCACTTCCATTGGATCACGAACTTCACGGTCTAATTTGTTCATGAAGGTTACGATTGGTGTATCACGTAGACGCGTAACTTCCATTAATTTACGAGTACGATCTTCGACACCTTTCGCCGCATCAATTACCATTAGACATGAGTCAACAGCAGTCAGTGTACGATAAGTATCTTCCGAGAAATCTTCGTGTCCAGGAGTATCAAGTAAGTTAACCAAGCAATCATTGAATGGGAATTGCATTACTGACGTAGTAACAGAGATACCACGTTCTTTTTCCATTTCCATCCAGTCTGATTTTGCGTGCTGGTTTGAACCACGACCTTTTACGGTACCCGCTTTTTGAATCGCGTTTCCGAATAATAATACTTTTTCAGTAATGGTTGTTTTACCCGCATCCGGGTGAGAAATGATGGCAAACGTTCTGCGTTTACCCACTTCTTGTAAAAAAGACATAAGCGTTGATAATCCTGTAAGATTTCAGAAAGGATAGAACATGTAATATTAGGCGAGATTATACGCAAACTCGCCTCTTATCTAAAGTAAGGAATTTAGAAAAATATAAAGCTCATAATAATAGCGTCTTCTTTGCCATTATTTGTTGGGTAATAATCATGACGGCGAGTCACTTCATTAAACCCTTCAGACTCATATAATGAAATGGCTTTTGTATTGCTTTCACGCACTTCGAGCCATGCTGATTCAGCACTTTGTTCCATGCACATATCAATAAAAAATTCAGTTAATTTACGGCCGAATCCTTTACCTTGATGGGCAGGATCTATCGCAATATTCAATAAAGTCACTTCACCAACAACATTTTGAGCATAAAAGTAACCCACGACTTGTTCATCAACTAACATCACACGATGCTGAGCGCAGCGACTATCAAGCTCTCTAATCATGGATTCAGCCCAAGGATGAGAGTGAGCAGTTCTTTCTATTCGCCAAATATCATCTAAATGAGATTCAGAAGTTGTTTGAATTTTAATTGTCATAAGAACAAATTTGTCGCCATAAATCACGTCGTGATTGAGTATTAGAATGCATCTCTGACAATAAAGGAGAGGTTAATATTTTAACGCCTTCTAGCTCTGTGGTTGATACACCTGAGAACCAGCACCAATCTAAATGATGCTCACCAATATATTCTAATGACTCAGAGGAAAGAAATAACGCCTGCTCAGGCGACAGCTTCATACTCGCAAGCACTTTTCCAAATAGAAAAGCATCACGCTCTGTCGGTATGGCAGGAGCTACAAATAATAACTGACAAGTTTCAGGTAACGATAATATTGTGTTTTCTAATGCTGGAAAATAGCTTGTTTGACGAACTTGCCAAACCGAAATATCCATCTCATTTAAAAACTGTAACGCTTGCTGGGGCATATCATTCACCTACTTATCTAAGGTGGAGAATCTTATCAACATTCTAGATTTGATGCTACTGATACACACTCGGAACACGCACTCATCATTACTGAGTAACGCTACATTGTCTCAAGTGCGATACAAAAAGGCATTTTGACCTCTTCCTGACTTTGCATGTATTTTGATTCAATACTTTTGCCCCTCATTTTTGTATTAAGGCTATGGCTAATGAAAAAGCAATTGATTACTGCTACCACTTTCTCCTCTTTTCTTTCAACGATTGCGCTTGTTTTACTTATTAATGCCGTATCAATAAACATTGCTTATGCGAAAGATAATTGGGTACTTATTGGCGATAAGACGGTTAATTTTGAGCAAGAAGAGGATAAAGTAGAACCATTACCTTTTCTTAGTGAACGTAAATTTTCAAAGATAAAAATAAAATGTGTGCAAGGTACTGTCAGCATAAAAAGCATGAAAGTAACCATGACTGATGGCTCAACAAAGCAATTAAAAACCATGGGCACACTGACAAAGGGAATGAGCACTCGGACCTATAAATTACCAGGAACGGATAAATCCAAATTTGATTTTCTGGAATTACAATATAAGAGTTGGGGAAACCTGACATTAAATGCCGCGGGAATGGTGAAAAAAGCCAAAGTGGAAGTATGGGGATTAAAGCGCTAACTCCCAATAAAAATAGAATGCTCATAGCAAAATGAGCATTCTTTTCGTCTATTTATAGTAAATCAAATTCAGGACAGTACTCGATTAGCCCTGATTTTCCTTCAATAAATTCAGAAGAACAGGCTTTAATCATAAAAGCACCTTCAGGAACTTCCCATTTAGAGTGCATATCGTAATTCGTCGCTGATTCAAAACCAAAACGTTGATAGTAATTAGGATCACCTAATACGACAACAACTGGATACCCCAGTTCAGTCAGCATCTCTAGACCTTCTTTTACTAATGCCTCAGCAATGCCTTGTTTTTGATGCTCCTTTTTCACACATAAAGGAGCTAATCCTTGCCAGTTTAAATCGTCACCATTAAGGGTAACTGGACTAAACAAGCAATGACCAATCACTTCACCATCATCACTACATGCAACTAATGCAAGTGTTAAATGACTGTTTTCACGCAAAGACATCACTAATTTCGCTTCTGCTTCAGTATCAAATGCAGAGCGAACTAAACGGTCAACCGTCAGAATATCAGCTGGAGCTTCAGTTCTAATAAGCATTCATGGTCTCTTTAACTTCTGGTTTCTGCAAACCTTGCTGTACAAAGTTCGCCAACGTCATTAATGCTTGATTTAATGGTTTTGGTAACGAATCAAGATCAACGCTATCCATTAAGTTTTTCACTTCCAAACCAAGCTCTGTATCGCCTTCAATTTTTAGGCGACGTTGAAAAAACAAAGTATCAGGATCTTCTTTTCTGCCAGCAATTAAAATCAAATCATTTAACTGCCCGCTGAAACTCACATCATCATTCTCTGTTTTATTTGAGACTACCAGTTTTTCATCTTGATAGCTGATAAACCATTCTAATTCGAGATCAAGAATCGAAACTTTAAGCCATTTATCTTCTAAAAACTCAAAATCACCATCTTCAAGTGCTTCATGGAAAACTTGTTTTAATCCTTCGAGTAACATCTTCTGTTGGATTGAAACAGGAACTAATTTTGCAGGAGTTTTTAAAACAGAGGCCGCATTTTCTACTAATTTCGAACGAATTTGATTAATCACACTTAATTTCCATAACATTTGGTCGATAACTAGAGGCAAGTATAAATTGATAGAGTGATATCTAACCTGTTTATTATCAAAAAAAGCACTTATTACGATTAAAGGTAGAAAATAGGGATTCTTTCAATGTATATTTTACTGTTCGTCTTATAAATAAACATTATATCTCTGGAAGTTATTGGTCTTCTTTACTAAAGCGGTAACACTATGTCTCTCTCTCAAATACAACATTGGCTTCCTTTGCTTACAGATAACAGTCCATTTCTGTTTGCTATTTTGGACAAAGACCATAAATACATAACAGTAAACAACCGTTACTGTGAACTTAGTGGATTAAACCGTGAATCCCTTTGTGGTCGAAGTGACTCTGAAATTTTAGGTAAACATTTTTACTCGTCATTAAAAGCCTATTATGACCGAGCCCTAAACGGTGAAAAAATTGAAGCTGAAATTACGCTAGATGACCATCGTTTTGATACCAGTCTGCATTTTAGTCTCTTCCCTATTCATGAAGAAGATACCACTTATATTGTATTTCACGCTGTCGATACCTCAGAACGCCAACAACTTCTCAACTCTCTAAAAGAAAGCGAATCTAAATACCACAAACTTACAGAGCTATTAAGTGACTCCGTCTTTTTAATTGAAGGAGATATTATTGTCTCTGCTAACGGAGCATCAGCTAAAATGCTTGGGTTTAACAACCCAACAGAATTTATTGGCGAAAGCATTGAACAACTTTTACATTCCCCTTCTCGCACTCAATGCTTATCAGAGTTAATTTCAAACTTACCTTCTGAACAACAATTAACAGTAAGAACTACCGCTAATTGCTCCCTGCGTGCCGAATTAATATTAACGGTTGAAGAAACTCACATATTAGGAAGCCCTGCTCATCTTGTTATTTTAAAAGAAAACAAGAAGCAAATCGCAATGAGCAGTCATGTTGCAGCATCTCAAGTAGACCTACTAACTGGGATCTATAACCGACACGGTTTTACTCATGTTATAGAGAAGATGATTAAAGAAGATATTCCTTTTTTCATGCTTTATTTAGACATTGATAACTTCAAGAATATTAATGATTCACTTGGTCATCATATTGGGGATCGCGTCTTAAAAGAGATTTCCAATCGCTTACAGAAACTATTACCAAAACACGCCGTAGTAGGTCATTTAGGTGGCGATGAATTTGGAATACTATTTCCAAAGCCTGAGCATAACCAAGTTCTTGAGCAATTATCGGAAAAGATCATCAATTTAATCAATCAACCATTCGATCTTGTTCACTTCTCAAAACGTCTTGCTTGTTCAATTGGTAGTGTTCAATACCCAGCAGATGGCAGTGATGCTCGCAGTTTATTGCAAAATGCAGACACAGCCATGTATGAAGCAAAAGATCGAGGTAGAAACCGTTTAATTAAGTTTCATGACCAAATGAACAAAGAAGCACGTATGCGCCTCTGGTTAGAAATTGAATTACAAAAAGCACTTCAAAATAATGGACTTGAAGTTTGGTATCAACCAAAAGTAAGTGCTCGTGACTTTAGAATTAATGGTGCAGAAGCTCTGGTTCGATGGAAACACCCTGTGGAAGGCTATATCAGCCCTGCTCGCTTTATCCCTGTTGCTGAACGTTCAGGTTTAATTGAAACACTAGGAAAAGTGGTAATGCGAGAGGTTTTCCAAACCGTTAAGGAATGGAAGAATCAAGGGATTTTACCTGGTCGTATTGCGATTAACTTGTCACCAGAGCAATTTGGTAACCCTCAATTAATTGAGTACATGGAGCGACTTCTTAAGACCACACAAGTTGACCCTAACTGTATCACGTTAGAATTAACTGAAAGTGCGGTAATGAGTGATGGCGAACATGCAATTCAAATGCTTGATGCGATTAAAAAACTCGGTTTTACTCTATCAATTGATGACTTTGGTACTGGCTACTCTTCTTTAGCTTATCTAGCACGCTTTCCATTAGATGAGTTAAAAATCGATCGCGGGTTTATTAATGAAATAGACACATTACCCAAGCAAATTACGATCATCGAAAACGTAATTAATTTAGGTAAAAATTTAAACATGGATATCGTTGCTGAAGGAGTCGAAACAAGACAACAAGCGATGCTATTATCAAGTCTAAATTGTGATTCTATTCAAGGATTCCATTTCTACAAACCTCAACCAAAACATGAGATTGAAGCGTTATTAGTACAAAACAAACGCGCCAGATAAATAGAAATAATCGAACTTAATACCTAGATAAAACCCACCACTTTCTAGGTATTACAGTCGATTATAAATTTAAAAAGAGCAAAAACTCAGGTTGAACCTCAATCCATCCCAAGCCTTTATTTAAAACACAAAACAACTAAAAACCTGCCTTATATCAAGTTTCAAAATTTTGTTACTATTATCATAGAGCATCAGATTTTTGTAATTAGGTATTCTTATGGAACTCCTCTGCCCAGCCGGTAATTTGCCCGCACTAAAAACCGCAATTGATTGCGGTGCCGATGCTGTTTATATCGGTTTTAAAGACGACACAAATGCTCGCCATTTTGCAGGCTTAAACTTTACAGGTAAAAAGCTTGAGAAAGCAGTGCAATATGTTCACGATAAAAATAAACATATTCATGTTGCCTTAAATACATTTGCTCACCCAGATGGATTTAGCCGTTGGACAAAGGCCGTAGATAATGCAGCAGCAATGGGAATTGATGCGCTTATTATTTCTGATATTGCTGTACTAGAATACGCTGCAACAACCTACCCTGATTTAGAGCTACACCTCTCGGTACAAGCATCAGCAACCAATGTTGCCGCTATTGATTTTTATAAAAAGAACTTCAATATTAAACGTGTTGTTTTGCCACGAGTGTTATCTATTCATCAAGTTAAACAACTTTCTCGTAATTTAACCTCAGATGTTGATTTAGAAGTCTTCGCTTTTGGTAGTCTATGTATCATGTCTGAAGGTCGTTGTTACTTATCATCATACATGACTGGTGAATCTCCAAATACCGTAGGCGCTTGCTCTCCTGCAAAATACGTTCGTTGGCAAGAAACCGATAATGGACTGGAGTCTCGTTTAAATAATATTTTAATCGATCGTTATGGTGAAGGTGAAAATGCAGGCTATCCAACTCTGTGTAAAGGACGCTTTGATGTAGAAGGCAAAACCTTCCATGCCCTTGAGGAACCTACCAGTTTAAATACCTTATCTTTAGTTCCTGAATTATTTGCAGCCAATGTGGCATCAGTGAAAATTGAAGGGCGTCAACGCAGCCCCGCTTATGTTGAGCAAGTAACTCGCACATGGCGTGCAGCTATCGACAGCTATAAAGCAAATCCTGAAGGCTATGCTGTAGAACCTAAATGGGATGCAACATTAGCAAACGTATCAGAGGGGACACAAACCACTCTTGGTGCTTATCATAAGAAGTGGCAATAGGAGAACATCATGAAATACGCATTAGGTCCACTCCTATACTTTTGGTCTAAAGAAAACGTTGAGTCGTTTTATCAACAAGCTACTAATAGTGAAGCTGATATTATTTATTTAGGTGAAAGTGTTTGTTCAAAACGCCGAGAAATGAAACCTAAAGATTGGTTTGCTATTGCTAAGGATATTTCAGACTCAGGTAAACAAGTTGTGTTATCTACCATGGCGTTATTAGAAGCACCAAGTGAAGTCAATGTAATGAAAAAGTACATTGATAATGGTGATTTTATTATCGAAGCCAATGATGTGTCAGCGATTCAACTTGCATCAGAGAGCAAAGTTCCATTTGTTGTTGGTCCAGCTGTTAACTGCTATAACGCTCAAACTCTAAACCTCTTTTTAAAGCAAGGGATGACCCGTTGGTGTATGCCAGTAGAACTTTCTCGTGAATGGCTACAGAATGTATTAATTCAATGTGATGAACTTGGCATCCGCAATAAATTTGAAACCGAAGTATTCAGTTACGGTTATCTTCCTCTTGCGTATTCTGCTCGTTGCTTTACTGCTCGTGCAGAGAATAAACCAAAAGATGAATGTGAAACCTGCTGTATTAAATATCCAACAGGTATTACGGTTAATAGCCAAGAAGGTCAGGAAGTGTTCACGTTAAATGGTATTCAGACTCAATCAGGCTATTGCTACAACTTGATAAATGACTTACCAAGCATGAGTAACCTAGTTGATGTAGTACGCTTAAGCCCATTAAGTGTTGAAACGTTTGATGAAGTAAGTAAATTCAAAGCAAATGAAACAGGTTCTGAAAAGTTTGCTTTAAAAGATGCTCGTCATTGTAATGGTTACTGGCACAACATTGCAGGGTTAGACATTCAAATGTAATTTTGAATTTTCTTTTGAACACAAAAAAGCCTTATTCATATGAATAAGGCTTTTTTATTATATTAGTATAGCTAATTATTCTGCTGTTGCTTCCTCTTTTAGCATCTCTTTTTCAGAGCTTGTTTCCTGTGGTGCAACTGGTGTTTCTTTCACTTCTTGTACTTGCTGCTCTTTTATTTTTTGCTCTTGCAAATCACGTAAAGCTTTATAAATATTGCCTAACTCTACGAATGAATACCTATGTTCTACATACTCATAAACGTTGTTCGACATACTTAACTTATACAAAGCAATTGCGTTTGGATAATCACCTTCATATTGATAACGCTTAGCTAAGTAAAAATAACCTTCTGTTAGTTTTTCTGCCAATGCGACATTATTACGAGTTGTTGTTAAGATTTTTTTCAAAAACTCATCTTCAGAAGTTTCTTTTAGAATAAGTCCTGCAAGATCCCATCCAAAGTCTTCATCTGTTCTTTGTTGATATTGTTTTTGGAAGGTTTCTGTTGCAACTTTTGCATCCACTTCTAAACCAATCCAATATAGCCAAATTGCACGGTATGGATCGCGAGGTGCATCATTGTAATGCTTTTGAGCAATCTCATACGCTTGATCGTAGCGCTCACCATAATATAGAGCGATAGCTAAATTACGTTCCGCAAATTGATTGTTTGGATCTAACTCTAACGCTGAATCCAATGCTTCATAAGCCCCATCAAAATCCGTATTTTGCGTATAGTAAACACCAAGGATATTAAACACATCACTCTGATCAGGTTTTAACGTTAAAGATTGAGTAAAGTCGACACGAGCCAAGTCACGTAAACCTAAACTGTCTTTAATTAACCCTCTTTCATAGTACATTTTTGCACGAGTTACATCATCCACATCAGGGCGCTGTAGTAATTGGTCCAAACGAGATAATTGGATCTCTTGTTGGATACTTGGTTGTAAAGGAACCGCCATTGGAGGGTATCCCCACCCTGAAGTATCCCCTTTAGATGCACACCCAGACAACACTAATACTGCGCCAACTAAGGCTACTCGAATCCAATTCACTCATTTTCTCCTATGATAAACCTAATTCTTTTAATAAAAGCGACTCTATATTAAAAGAAAAGGGAGCATTTCTGCTCCCTTTATAACATGCTTTAAATCAAAAGACTGTAATCAATAAGATTATTCTGCGTCTTTTGCTTCAGCAGCAGGTGCTGGGTTTAGTTCAGCATTTGCTTCTTTAATACTTAGACGAATACGGCCTTGACGGTCGATTTCAAGTACTTTAGTTTTCACTTCTTGACCAACTTGTAGGTGATCAGCTACTTTCTCGATGCGCTCTTCTGCGATTTGAGAAATGTGAACTAGACCTTCTTTAGGACCAAGAACCGTTACGAACGCACCGAAATCTACGATACGCATAACTTTACCTGTGTAGATCTTACCCACTTCAACTTCAGCAGTGATCTCTTCGATACGACGAATTGCTTCTTTAGCAGCAGCACCTTCAGTTGCAGCGATTTTGATAGTACCGTCGTCTTCGATTTCGATAGTTGTACCAGTCTCTTCACAAAGAGCACGGATAACTGCACCACCTTTACCGATAACATCTTTGATCTTATCAGAGCTGATTTTCATTGTGTGGATACGTGGAGCGAATTCAGAGATATCTTCACGAGCACCAGAGATTGCTTCATCCATAACAGCAAGAATGTGCTTACGCGCACCTTGAGCTTGGTTTAGAGCGATCTGCATGATCTCTTTAGTGATACCTTCGATTTTGATATCCATTTGAAGTGCAGTGATACCTTCGTTAGTACCTGCTACTTTAAAGTCCATATCACCTAGGTGGTCTTCGTCACCAAGGATGTCAGAAAGAACAACGAAATCATCGCCTTCTTTCACAAGACCCATTGCGATACCAGCAACAGATGCTTTAATTGGAACACCAGCATCCATAAGAGCTAGAGATGTACCACATACAGAAGCCATTGAAGATGAACCGTTAGATTCAGTGATTTCCGAAACTACACGTACTGTGTATGGGAATTCTTCAATAGAAGGCATAACCGCTTGGATACCACGTTTAGCCAGTTTACCGTGACCGATTTCACGACGCTTAGGAGAACCAACAAAACCAGTTTCACCTACACAGTATGGAGGGAAGTTGTAGTGTAGAAGGAAGTGATCTTTCTTCTCACCCATTAGGCTATCGATGATTTGAGCATCACGTTGTGTACCAAGCGTTGCAGTAACAAGAGCTTGAGTTTCACCACGAGTGAATAGAGAAGAACCGTGAGTACGTGGAAGAACACCAGTACGTACGTCTAGCGCACGAACCATGTCTTTTTCACGACCATCGATACGTGGGTTACCAGCGATGATGCTGCGACGTACAACAGTTTTCTCTAGGTCGTGGAAAATAGTGTGAACTTCTTTTAGGTTCACATCTTCATTTTCAGATACTAGAACTTCGTTAACTTCAGCCGCGATTTCATGAATGCGATCGTAACGAGTCATTTTTTCAGTAATTTGGTAAGCTTCAACTAATTTAGCTTCTGCTAGTTCAGCAATACGTGAGTTAAGAACAGTGTTCTCTTCTGGAGCAACCCAATCCCATGCAGGAGTAGCAACTTCAGCAGCAAACTCATTGATTGCTTTGATAACAACTTGTTGTTGATCGTGACCGAACACAACTGCAGAAAGCATTTCTTCTTCAGTTAGGTTATCAGCTTCTGATTCAACCATTAATACTGCGCCTTCTGTACCAGACACTACTAGGTCTAGTTTAGAGTTTTCAAGCTCAGTGTTTGATGGGTTAAGAACAAGCTCACCATTGATGTGACCAACACGTGCAGCACCGATAGGACCGTTAAATGGAATACCAGCGATAGCTAATGCCGCAGACGTACCGATCATAGTGATCATGTCTGGGTTAACTTCAGGGTTGATAGAAACAACCGTTGCAATTACCTGTACTTCGTTTTTGAATGCATCAGGGAAAAGAGGACGGATTGGACGGTCAATTAGACGTGCTGTTAGTGTTTCAGCTTCAGAAGGACGACCTTCACGCTTAAAGAAACCACCTGGGATTTTACCTGCTGCGTATGTACGCTCTTGGTAGTTAACTGTTAATGGGAAGAAATCTTGACCAGGAACGGCTTCTTTCTTAGCAACAACAGAAACGAATACAGATGTATCGTCCATGCTTGCCATTACAGCAGCTGTAGCTTGACGAGCAATTACACCCGTTTCTAGAGTAACGGTATGGTTACCGTACTGAAATGATTTTACGACTGGATTCGCGAACATTTTTTTTCCTTTATTCTTATTTTCACATGGCTTGTTGTGCTATCAAAAATAAGAAATTTGTAGTTGATAATTCAACATACTACTAATCGCGACTAGTACAAATTGACTTCACTAAAGATAATTTGTAATAGCCGCGACCTAGTGGCCGACTTCGGTGACTGTAATATGATGAATTGGATAGTTTTATCAAAATTACTACTGAGCAATTTCAACGAGGCACAGTATACCTCAATTGGGGGAAGATGCGAGTTTCAGGAATGAAAAAGGAGATTTTAGAGCATAAAAAAAGGAGCGATAAACGCTCCTTTTCGTCAAACTGTCTTTACAGACATCGCAAATTAGCGACGTAGGCCTAGACGTTTGATTAGATCTTGGTAACGAGCAAGGTTTTTGCCTTTTAGGTAATCAAGAAGCTTACGACGGCTAGAAACCATACGTAGTAGACCACGACGGCTGTGGTGATCGTGCTTGTGATTAGCAAAGTGACCTTGAAGGTGGTTGATAGAAGCAGTTAGTAGTGCTACTTGTACTTCTGGTGAACCTGTGTCGCCTTCAGATTGTGCGTATTCAGCAACGATTGCTGCTTTAGTTTCTGCATTCAGAGACATAATTCTCTCCTGATAAGAGTAGTTTAATATTTGTAGTAGCCAATCTCTGATTCAGCCACTACGCGAAGGGCGAATTATACGGATGAACAATAATAAAGCAATAAAAAAAGAGCAAAAACCAACAGCTTTTGCTCTTTCTATTCTTTTGAAGCTCAGGATTAATTATTTTTCTTCTTCATCTCGAAAAACAACTAAACGCTTAGGAGCAACACGTCCATCATCATCAATGTGACCAACACCGATGAATAAACGCTCATCACCCGATGTCATACGAACGATGCCATCTTGTGGAGCACCAAACACTTGTACAGGTTGACCATGTAGAACATGATCTGCCAATTCAGGGATCATATTTACTTCAGGTAAATCTTGTACTGCTGAGTCCATTGGCATTAATAATGGATCAAGCAACTCACGAGGAGCTCGTTCTTCACGATGTGCTTGCTCAAGCAATGCTTCTAGGTCTTCAATCGTCACCATATTCTCATATGGGTAGTTCGACACGCCTGTACGACGTAAGTAAGTTACGTGCGCACCACAACCCAGCATTTCACCCAAATCATCAGTGATCGTACGAATGTAAGTACCTTTTGAACAATGTACTTCCATTTCTACTTCATGCCCTTCAAAACGGAGCAATTCAATAGAATAAACAGTGATCTTACGTGACTCACGAGGTACTTCAATGCCTTCACGTGCATATTCATACAAAGGACGACCTTGGTATTTTAATGCTGAAAACATTGATGGAATTTGATCCGTTGTACCACGAAATTTCGCAATACAACGCTCTAGCTGACCGCGATCCACTTTTACTTCACGAGTTTGAACCACTTCACCATCAGAGTCTGATGTATTCGTACGCTCACCTAGTTTAGCGACAACACGGTATCGTTTATCAGAGTCTAAAAGAAACTGAGAAAACTTCGTTGCTTCACCTAAACAAATAGGAAGCATACCTGTTGCTAGAGGATCAAGTGCACCTGTATGGCCTGCTTTTTCAGCAAAGTAAATGCGTTTAACTTTTTGCAGAGTATCGTTTGAAGTAATACCTGTTGGTTTATCAATTAAGATAACACCATTAACCGGACGACCCTTACGACGGCGAGCCATTACTCTTCACCTTCATCTGATTCGGTACGGCCTGATTCTGCCATTTTACGCTTATCTGTATTAACAACATCAGTTACTAAGTTAGACATACGCATACCTTCAACAAGTGTGTTGTCGTAAGTAAAACGAATTTCAGGAGTTAGACGTAAACGAATGCGCTTGCCAAGCATCATACGTAATGATGGCTCGTGCTCTTTTAGAGCGGCTAAGCTTGATTCTGGAGTTTGATCACCAACACAGAAGAAAGTCACGAATACTTTTGCATAAGCTAAGTCACGTGATACTTCTACATCAGAAATCGTCACCATACCGATACGTGAATCACGAACTTCACGTTGTAGCATAACTGCTAGTTCTTTTTGTAATTGTTGCGACACACGCTGTGTGCGGCTAAATTCTTTTGACATATCTTTTCTCTCTTAGAAAGATGGGGGGCTTGGTAATTACCAGCCCCCCATGGTGTATTCAACAACCGATTACTACTTACCTTTAAAAGATAACGTTAGTAATTATAGTCAATTAGTCAAGAGTACGTTTGATCTCAACGATTTCGAATACTTCGATTTGGTCACCAACGCGTACGTCGTTGTAGTTCTTAACGCCGATACCACACTCGTAACCATTCTTAACTTCAGCTACGTCATCTTTAAAGCGACGTAGTGACTCTAGCTCACCTTCGTAAATTACTACGTTATCACGTAGTACACGGATTGGGTTGCTACGCTTAATCGTACCTTCAGTAACCATACAACCAGCGATTGCACCAAGTTTAGGCGACTTAAATACGTCACGAACTTGAGCAAGACCAATGATTTCTTGTTTAAACTCAGGAGCAAGCATACCGCCCATTGCAGCTTTAACTTCATCGATCAATTGGTAGATGATTGAGTAGTAACGAAGATCTAGGTTTTCGTTTTCAACAGTACGACGAGCTGTTGCATCAGCACGAACGTTGAAACCAAGGATGATTGCATTAGACGCTGCTGCAAGAGTTGCATCAGTTTCAGTAATACCACCAACACCAGAACCTACGATGTTAACTTTAACTTCGTCAGTAGACAGTTTAAGTAGTGAATCAGCAATCGCTTCAACAGAACCTTGAACGTCAGCTTTAAGTACTACGTTTAACTCAGCTACTTCACCCGCTTCCATGTTAGCAAACATGTTTTCAAGCTTAGCTTTTTGTTGACGTGCTAGTTTAACATCACGGAATTTACCTTGACGGTAGTTTGCAACTTCACGAGCTTTACGCTCATCACGAACTACTGTTGCTTCGTCGCCTGATGCAGGTACACCTGAAAGACCAAGGATCTCAACAGGGATAGATGGGCCAGCTGATTCAATATCTTTACCGTTTTCATCGCGCATAGCACGAACACGGCCGTATTCTTGACCACAAAGAACGATATCGCCTTTGTTAAGAGTACCAGATTGAACAAGAACTGTTGCTACAGGACCGCGACCTTTATCAAGACGAGATTCAACAACAACGCCTGACGCCATGCCTTCTCTTACCGCTGTAAGTTCTAGAACTTCAGACTGAAGAAGAATTGCTTCTAGAAGACCGTCAATGTTAGTACCTTGCTTAGCTGAGATATGAACAAAGATATTCTCTCCGCCCCACTCCTCAGGAATAACGTCATATTGAGCAAGCTCATTTTTAACGTTATCTGGGTTAGCACCTTCTTTATCGATCTTGTTTACAGCAACAATCAGAGGTACACCAGCCGCTTTTGCGTGTTGGATAGCTTCGATTGTTTGTGGCATAACACCATCATCTGCAGCAACTACAAGAACAACGATATCTGTCGCTTGAGCACCACGAGCACGCATAGCGGTAAACGCTGCGTGTCCAGGAGTATCAAGGAAAGTGATCATACCGTTGTCAGTTTCAACGTGGTATGCACCGATGTGTTGTGTAATACCACCCGCTTCAGCGTCAGCAACGTGCGCACGACGAATGTAGTCAAGTGTAGAAGTTTTACCATGGTCAACGTGACCCATGATAGTAACTACTGGAGCACGACCTTCAGCTTCAGCGCTGTTGTCACGATCAGATAGTACAGCTTCTTCTAATTCATTTTCTTTACGAAGAATAACTTTGTGACCCATTTCTTCTGCTACAAGTTGTGCAGTTTCTTGGTCAATCACTTGGTTGATAGTCGCCATAGCGCCCATCTTCATCATAACTTTGATTACTTCTGTTGCTTTAACAGACATTTTGCTTGCTAGTTCAGAAACAACGATTGTTTCACCGATAGCAACGTCTTGCTTAGCAACTGTCGCTGACTTATCAAAGCCATGCTGCATTGAAGTAGGTTTGTTAACTTGTGCTTTCTTATTACGACCACCGCGTTGGTTACGACCACCACGAGGAGCAGCAGCTTCTGCAGGTTTTGCTTTTTTCTTACGACGACGAGGTTGTTGCTCTTCTTTACGATCAGCTGCATCTTCAGCTTCACGTGCATGAGAAGAAGTAGTTACATGGTAATCAGCGTCTTTTTCAGCAGCTGATTTCTTTTGCTCTTCTTCTTTCCAACGAGCTTCATTTTCTTCAGCCAGTTTACGAGCTTCTTCTACTAATTTTGCCGCTTCAGCTTCTGCTTTACGAGTCGCTTCTAGTTCCTGACGAGCTTTAAGCTCCTCAGCTTCTTTTTTCGCTTGTTCGTTTTTCTTAGTCATTTCTTTTTTAGCCTTATCAGCTTCAGCACGTTTCGCTTTCTCTTCAGCTTCACGTTTTGCATTGGCTTCCGCCTCAGCTTCACGTTTTGCCTGCTCTTCCGCTTCACGTTGTGCTTTTTGTTCAAGTTCGCGAACTGCAGCTTCCTCTGCATCGCGTTTGGCTTGTTCTTCAGCTTCTGCTTTCAGTTGCTCAGCTTTTTTCTCTTCTTCAAGTGCGCTTGCTTTTACATAAGTACGCTTTTTACGAACTTCTACTTGCACATCTTTACTTTTACCGCCGCTACCCGCAACACTTAATGTGCTACGAGTTTTACGTTGAAGAGTTAGACGCGTAGGCGATGCACTATCATCAGCACTACCATGCTCTTTCTTTAAGTGTACTAACAAAGATTGTTTTTCACCTTCAGAAACAGAGTCTCCGTCTTTTTTATTAATACCAGCATCCGAAAATTGCTGAAGTAAGCGGTCAACTGGAGTTCCAATTTCTTCACTAAGTGCTTTTACCGTAAGCTTTGTCATACCGCTTCTCCTTGCTTGCTATTATTATTCTTCGTCACTAAACCAACAGATGTTACGAGCAGCCATGATTAACTCACCAGCACGCTCTTCTGTTAGATTTTCAATATCAGACAGTTCATCAACACCTTGGTCTGCAAGGTCTTCAAGTGTAATAACACCTTTAGCTGCAAGTTTGAAAGCAAGCTCACGCTCTAAGCCTTCAAGAGCAAGTAGGTCTTCAGCTGGCTCAACACCATCTAATGATTCTTCTTGAGCTAGAGCTAATGTTGTTAACGCTTCTTTCGCACGAGTACGTAGAGCATCAACAGTATCTTCATCTAACTCTTCAATTTCTAGAAGCTCATTTACAGGTACGTAAGCGATTTCTTCTAGAGTTGTGAAACCTTCTTCAACTAATAGTTGAGCAAAGTCTGCATCGATATCTAAATGCTTAACGAATGCATCAATAGAACCTTGCGCTTCTTCTTGGTGCTTTTTGTTAAGATCAGCAACTGTCATTACGTTTAGTTCCCAACCAGTCAGTTGAGATGCTAGACGTACGTTTTGACCACTACGGCCAATTGCTTGTGCTAAGTTATCAGCTTCAACAGCGATATCCATTGTGTTGTTGTCTTCATCAACAATGATAGAGGCAACTTCTGCTGGAGCCATTGCATTGATAACAAATTGCGCAGGATTATCATCCCAAAGCACGATATCAATACGCTCACCACCAAGCTCACCAGATACAGCTTGTACACGTGCACCACGCATACCAACACACGCACCAACAGGATCAATACGTTTGTCGTTAGTTTTAACTGCGATCTTAGCACGAGAACCAGGATCACGAGCTGCACCTTTTAATTCAATTAGCTCTTCACCAATTTCAGGTACTTCTACGCGGAACAATTCAGTTAGCATTACGCCTTTTGAACGTGTCATGAATAATTGGAAACCACGTGCTTCAGGTTTAACGGCATATAGCAGACCACGAACACGGTCACCTGGACGGAAGTTTTCACGAGGAAGTTGATCTTCACGTAAAATTACCGCTTCAGCGTTGTTACCAAGATCAACGATGATTGCATCGCGGTTTACTTTTTTAACGATACCAGTGATTAGCTCACCTTCGTTATCAATAAACTGCTCAACGATCATTGCACGCTCAGCTTCACGTACTTTTTGTACGATAACTTGTTTCGCTGTTTGAGTTGTAATACGGTCAAATGTTACTGACTCGATATCATCTTCAATGTAACCACCAACTTCGATAGTTTCATCTTCAAACTGTGCTGCTTCAATAGAAATTTCAAGCGTTGGGTTTTCAACGTTTTCTACTGCAACCCAACGACGGAATGTTTCGAAGTCACCTGTTTTGCGATCGATCGCAACACGTACTTCAATTTCCATTTCAGATTTTTTCTTTGTTGCTGTTGCAAGCGCGATTTCTAATGCTTCAAAAATTCGCTCACGAGGAACAGCTTTTTCATTTGATACTGCTTCTACAACAGCTAAGATTTCTTTGTTCATTTTAGCCTCTTCAAGCCTTAAAATTTAGGAACTAAGTTCGCCTTTGAAATGTTGCTTAACGCAAATTCTTCATTGTTACCATCAACTGTAACCGTAACAATCTCACCGTTAACTTCAAGGATGTCACCTTTCCATTTACGACGGTTATTCATCGGCATCTTTAATACAAGGCTGACCTCGTGACCAACAAATTGTTGATAATGTGCTGCTTTAAACAGTGGACGTTCAAGACCTGGAGACGAAACCTCTAGGTTATATGCTACTGTAATTGGATCTTCTACATCCATTACTGCACTGATTTGACGACTGGCTTCTGCACAGTCTTCCACAAAGATGCCATTTTCATGGTCGATGAATACACGTAGTGTTGAGTGTTCACCCGCACGTACGAATTCTAAACCAACCAATTCATAACCTAAAGCACCAACAGGAGCCTCAAGCATTTCTGTTAGTTGTCTTTCTAATCCTGTCATTGATATCCCCTGAAAACAAAAAAAGGGCTCAAGGCCCAATTCTTAAAAAACAGTCTGTTTCAGATAGCAAAAAACCCCGTAATTGCGGGGTTTAATACTGCTGGACCCTGAATGCCACTTGCGTGACTTACTTAAATAATAGCAATAACTCTTATTTAAGTAATTGGTTGCGGGAGCCGGATTTGAACCGACGACCTTCGGGTTATGAGCCCGACGAGCTACCAAGCTGCTCCATCCCGCGTCCGAAAAGAACAAAGAAATTATAGTTTCTTTATGCTTTTATTACAAGAATCAGATTCTCGTCTGAATATGGTGCCGAGAGAGGGACTTGAACCCTCACACCATAAGGCACTAGCACCTCATGCTAGCGTGTCTACCAATTTCACCATCTCGGCTAAATTCTTTTAAAGAGGAACGTCGCTGTCTTCAGTTGCAGGAACATCGCTCGCGTTATCAGTTACTTGCTCTGTCGCTTGTTGATCTAGTTTAAGATCAAAACCTTCAGATTTATGCGTTGACATGTTGCCTAACGCTAAACTGATAACAAAAAATACTGTTGCACAAATTGCAGTCATTCGGGTTAAAAAGTTTCCAGAGCCACTAGAGCCAAATACAGTATTTGATGCCCCAGCCCCAAATGAAGCTCCCATATCTGCGCCTTTACCGTGTTGTACCAATACTAGGCCAATTACACCGACTGCGGCAATCAGATAAATCACAAGTAGAATCGTATGCATTCCGTCACCCATGTATCTAATTAATGTACCGGTAGCCTATTGGCAACACCAGCGCCCTCTCAATTAAGAGGCCGAAGGATATTAACCAAACTAGGCTACTATGACAAGTTAAAATTAACAAAAAACG
Organism: Aliivibrio fischeri; assembly: GCF_009727955.1. Classification (GTDB taxonomy): domain Bacteria; phylum Pseudomonadota; class Gammaproteobacteria; order Enterobacterales; family Vibrionaceae; genus Aliivibrio; species Aliivibrio fischeri_A. The sequence continues at coordinate 64,401 of NZ_WOBR01000007.1, forward strand.
TTCAATTTCATTTAATTGCTCAAATTAGCAGCTTTCTTTCACTGCATCCGCAATTTGCTGCGCATATTGTGTCACTAATTCCGCATCTTCACCTTCAACCATAACGCGAATTAAAGGCTCTGTACCTGACTTACGTAATAATACGCGGCCATTATCACCTAATTTAGCTTCCACATCAGCTTGAGCGGCTTTTACTGCTTCCGATTCAAGAGGATCATTATCTCCCACAAATCGAACATTTACTAAAATTTGTGGGAACATACTCATGCCATCACACAATTCTTTTAATGACATTTTACTACCAACAATAGATGCTATAACTTGAAGCGCTGCAACAATCGCATCACCCGAAGTTACTTTATCTAAAAGGATAACATGACCTGAATTCTCAGCACCAATTAGCCAATTGTTTTCTAAGAGTTTTTCCATTACGTAGCGGTCACCAACATCTGAACGAACAAATGGAATACCAAGATTACGTAAAGCAACCTCCATACCCATATTTGTCATCAATGTACCAACCACGCCACCTTTTAACTCACCACGACGTAGCGCGTCACGAGCGATGATATACGCAATCTGATCACCATCTACTTTTTCACCAAACTCATCAACCATGATGATACGGTCACCATCACCATCAAATGCCACACCAAAATCCGCTTTTTCTTCAACAACTTTAGCTTGAAGAGCACGAACATCAGTAGCTCCTACTTCATGATTAATATTGGTTCCGTTTGGCTCACAACCGATGGTTATGATCTCTGCACCTAGTTCTTTAAATACATTAGGAGCAATATGGTATGTTGCACCATTTGCACAATCGATAACGATTTTTAAACCAGCAAGACTTAATTCTTTAGGGAATGTACTTTTACAGAATTCAATGTAACGACCCGCGGCATCATTAAGACGAGAGGCTTTACCAAGTAAAGCGGATTCAACACATGTCATGGGCTTATCAAGCTCTGCTTCAATCGCCATTTCAACGTCATCAGGAAGTTTTGTTCCTTCTGATGAGAAGAATTTAATACCATTATCGTAGTATGGATTGTGAGAAGCTGAAATAACAATACCCGCTTCAGCACGGAATGTTTGTGTTAAATAAGCAACAGCAGGAGTTGGCATTGGACCTGTAAATTTTGCTTTTAAACCAGCTGCTGCTAAACCCGCTTCTAATGCTGACTCTAACATGTAACCAGAAATACGCGTATCTTTACCGATAATCACTTTTTTAGTGCCTTGTTGTGCAAGCACTTTTCCGGCAGCCCAGCCAAGCTTCATAACAAAATCAGGTGTGATAGGTGCTTGCCCTACTAATCCTCGAACGCCATCGGTTCCGAAATATTTACGTTCAGCCATGTTGTACTCCATGTTTTTTTTAATAATTTATTTAAATTGAACAATTCTTTAATGAGAAGATTGTTCTAAAGTTGCTTGGCAAACCTTTACGATATCCATCGTTTGTTCAAAATCATGAACACGAATAATTTGTGCCCCTTTCATGGCAGCAATCGTTGCACAAGCCAAGCTACCAGATACTGCCATTTTCGGCTCTACATCTAGTAACTTAAAAACCATCGATTTTCTCGACATTCCAGCGAGAAGCGGTAAACCGAATTGATGAAAACGCTCTAGCTCAGCAAGAAGCTGGTAATTATGCGCCAAGGTTTTACCAAAACCAAATCCAGGATCGAGAATTAACTTATCTTTTGCGATACCAACCGATTGGCATGCATCTATTCTTTCACTTAAAAAACTCGATATGTCGGTAAATAAGTCTTGATAAGAAGGATTAGTTTGCATAGTTCGAGGTTGCCCTTGCATATGCATTAAACAAACAGGAACATTTGCTTTTGCTGCGACTTCCAAGGCATTCGGCTCTTGTAGCGCTCGAACATCATTAATTAAATCAGCACCGGCTTTTACTGCCTCTTCCATAACAACAGCCTTACTCGTGTCGATTGATATCCATGTATCAAAACGTTGATGAACCGCTTCAATAATCGGTAATACACGGTCTAACTCTTGTTGCAATGAAACTTCTGGAGCACCTGGTCGCGTTGACTCACCGCCAATATCAATAAAACTTACTCCAGAATTGACCATTTTTTCGGCTTGCTTAAGCGCAGCATCTAAATGGGTAAACTGGCCACCGTCAGAAAAAGAGTCAGGTGTTACGTTAAGTATTCCCATGACATGAGAGCGATCTAATAAAAGGGATTTATTTTTACTTATTAGTTTCATTACTCTACACCTTTAATAAATACAAAAACCCCGAGCATAACTCGGGGTTTCATTTATCTTATTTCATCTTACTTTTCAGATGATTCAGAATCGTTTTTTGTTTCATCAGTTGAAGTTGGTTGCTCTTTTGTTTCTTCAACCTTCTCTTCTGCTTTTGATTCTGTTTCTTCTTTTTCTACTGGTGCTTCAGTCTTCGCTTGAGGTTGTGGGTTATTATCACCCCAACCCTGTGGTTCACGAATATCAGCTTTACGATCCATTAGATCATCAATCTGACCTGCATCAATGGTTTCAAACTTCATCAACGCATCTTTCATTGCATGCATGATATCCATGTTATCTTCAAGGATCTGTCTTGCACGAGCATAGTTACGATCAATGATAGTACGGATCTCTGCATCAATTAATTGCAGTGTTTCTGGAGAAACATGCTTAGATTGATGAGAACCACCGTGACCAGAGAACGGGTCGCCTTGATCTTCTGCATAAAGTAGAGGACCTAGAGCATCAGAGAAGCCCCATTGCGTTACCATTTTACGAGCAATATCTGTTGCTCGTTCAATATCGTTCGACGCACCAGTTGATACTTTATCAACACCGTAAATCAATTCTTCAGCTAAACGACCACCATATAAACTCGAAATCATCGATTCTAAATGTTGGCGGTTCATACTGATACGATCTTGCTCTGGTAAATACATAGTTACACCCAACGCTCGACCACGTGGAATGATAGATACTTTGTATACTGGATCATGTTCAGGAACTAAACGACCAACAATCGCATGGCCTGCTTCATGATATGCTGTTGATTCTTTAGTTTCTTCAGACATAACCATTGATTTACGCTCTGCGCCCATCATGATTTTATCTTTCGCTAATTCAAACTCAACCATTGAAACAACACGCTTATTGCCGCGCGCCGCAAACAAAGCCGCTTCGTTTACTAAGTTAGCTAGATCTGCACCAGAGAAGCCAGGAGTACCACGAGCAATCAACGATGGTTCTACGCCAGCACCTAGTGGTACTTTACGCATATGAACTTGAAGGATCTGCTCACGACCACGGATATCAGGTAGACCCACAACAACTTGACGGTCAAAACGACCTGGACGTAGTAATGCTGCATCAAGTACGTCTGGACGGTTAGTCGCAGCAATTACAATGATGCCTTCGTTACCTTCAAAGCCATCCATTTCAACTAGCATTTGGTTCAATGTTTGCTCACGCTCATCATTGCCACCACCAACACCAGCACCACGTTGGCGACCTACAGCATCGATTTCATCAATGAAGATAATGCAAGGTGATGATTTTTTCGCTTGTTCAAACATATCACGAACACGTGACGCACCAACACCAACAAACATCTCAACAAAATCAGAACCAGAAATTGAGAAGAAAGGTACTTTTGCTTCACCGGCGATCGCTTTTGCAATCAAAGTTTTACCTGTACCTGGAGGACCAACCAATAAAACACCCGTTGGAATTTTACCACCCAGTTTTTGGAAACGGCTTGGCTCACGTAAGTAATCAACTAACTCTTTTACGTCTTCTTTTGCTTCATCACAGCCAGCAACATCATCAAATGTTGTTTTGATTTGCTCTTCTGTCATCATCTTGGCTTTGCTCTTGCCAAAGGACATCGCTCCTTTGCCACCGCCGCCTTGCATTTGACGCATGAAGAAGATCCAAACACCAATAAGAAGAATCATTGGGAACCACGAGATGAAGATAGACTCAAGTAAGCTCTGCTCTTCTGGTGGTGTACCTTTAACGATTACATTTTGGTTAATTAGGTCATCAAGCAACTTAGGATCTTGGAATACTGGCATATATGTTACGTAACGAGTGCCGTCACGCTTCATTACCTTAATCTCACGATTATTAAAGGTTGCTTCTTGTACTTGACTATTACCTACTTCTTTAACAAAAGTCGTATAGTCAATTGAACGACCAGAGCTATCACCTGGTCCAAAACTCTGGAATACCGACATTAAAACAACAGCGATAACCAGCCATAATATTAGATTTTTTGCCATGTCACTCAAGGTGTTAACCCCGCGTTAACTAAATAGATGAAAGACAGAGTACTACAGTTTATATTCTGTATCTACTACGTAAAACTTATCCTTTGTAACCAGTCGCTACAATATATACTTCACGTGAACGAGCACGTGATGAATCAGGCTTTCTGATTTTTACTACTTTGAACATATTACGCACTTCTTGCAAGTACTGATCAAAGCCTTCGCCTTGGAATACTTTTACAGTAAAGCTACCATTTGGTGCAAGAACTTGACGACACATATCCAAAGCTAACTCAACTAAGTACATAGCACGAGGCTGATCTACCGCTAAGTTACCACTCATGTTTGGCGCCATATCAGACATTACTACATCAACCATATCAGGTTGAATTCGTTCTAATAGTGCATCCAATACTGCTTCTTCCCTAAAGTCCCCCTGTAAAAAACTTACGCCAGCAATAGAGTCCATTGGCAAGATATCACAAGCGATTACTTGCCCTTCATCACCAACTTGCTCTACTGCATATTGTGACCAGCCACCTGGAGCTGCACCAAGGTCAACTACCGTCATACCAGATTTTAAAAGCTTGTCTTTATTTTGAATTTCTTCAATTTTAAAAATAGCACGAGAGCGATAACCCCTTTTTTGAGCCTCAAGAACGTATTTATCATCAAAATGTTCTTTTAACCAGCGACCAGAGCTCGCTGAAACTTTATTCTTACTCATGCATTACCTAAAAATACTTAATTAAAATTAGAAGACTGCAACAAAAAATAGTCTTCCTGCTTAGATGGCGTTAGAATAGGCTGTTTTCAACCCTTAATATAGAAAAAATCGGGTATATATGAACCTAAGCACAAAACAGAAGCAATACCTTAAAGGTCTTGCTCACAACCTAAAACCCGTTGTATTGATGGGTGCAAATGGTCTAACAGAAGCTGTAGTAGCTGAGATTGAAATTGCACTTAATCATCACGAGTTAATTAAAGTTAAAATCGCTTCTGAAGACCGTGATACTAAACAACTGATTGTTGAAGCAATTATCCGTGAAACAGAAGCTGAAAAAGTTCAAGTTATCGGTAAAACACTTGTTTTATACCGTCCTAGCGAAGATCGTAAAATCGAAATTCCTAGAAAATAATTTCTTTCGTTTAGTCTAAAGAAATTAAAAAGGCCGTAGTAGTTATCTTTAAAGTAGAGTTAACTATGCGGCCTTTATGTTTCATACAAATAATAAATCTTAAATGTAATCTACAGCGTCAATCTCGAACTCTTTCGTACCACCAGGAGTTTGAATGTTTACTTCATCCCCTTCCATTTTACCAATCAAGCCACGAGCAATCGGTGAATTTACAGAAATTCGGCCTTCTTTAATGTTAGCTTCATCATCAGCAACGATTTGGTATTTCACTTCTTCGTCTGTATTCACATCAATTAAAGTCACTGTTGTACCAAAAATAACTTTACCAGTGTTTGTCATTTTAGTTACATCAATAACCTGCGCTACAGATAACTTATATTCAATATCACGGATCTGAGCTTCACAAATACCTTGTTCTTCACGCGCTGCGTGATATTCAGCATTTTCTTTTAAATCGCCTAGCTCACGAGCTTCACCGATCGCTTTTGAAATCAAAGGACGACGCTTTAATAATACTTCTAATTCATCACGCAGTAGCTTTTCGCCACGTACCGTCATTGGTACCTTATCCATATTTATATACCTCTAGAGCTGAAATCAGAAATTCAGCAAATAAAAATCCCACCAAAGGCTCTCAATAAACAGACTATTGAGCGTAGACCTTAAGTGTTTCTGTTAAATATTAATTTCCTCTAGTTTAAACAAAGAAAGTTTTTTTATCACCTATCTATTGTTTGTTTCTGCGAATTGTTTTCAAAAATGACGAGTACGCAAATTAAGAAGTCCGTCTCAAATATTGAATATCAACAATTTAAACCATGTAAATTTAAATAAAATGAGAAGATGCTCACATAAAGATTCAAAACAAAAATCAAAAAAACATAAATTTACATTTACTGCAAAAATCAGACAAACTTTCTTCCATTTACGTAACCAACTGAAAAATAACGATCAACATCACACAAAAATAATAAAAAACGCTGTTCAATTGCACTTTTTAGATTGTTTTACTAACCTTTTTGTGCCTTTACACATGAAAATAGTCTTATTGAAACAGTGAAGGTAACTGACGGTAATTCTTAGACATAAGAAGTTATAAACAGTTCGTTTCATTTAAAATGGAAATTAATCTCCTCCACCCTTATAGGAATTAGAATAATGATGAACAAAAAAGTATTAGCTCTAGCAGTAGCAGCAATTACTTCAGCTGGTGCAGTAAACGCAGCAGAACTTTATAAAGATGAAGCACAATCTATCGAAATGGGCGGCCGTGCAGAAGCACGTCTAGCTATGAAAGATGGTGACGCAGCAGATAACACTCGTGTACGTCTAAACTTTAAAGGTACTACTCAAATTTCTGACGGCCTATACGGTGTTGGTTTCTGGGAAGGTGAATTCACAACTAACGATGCTGTAAATCCAAACGGCAACCTTGAAAACCGTTACACATACGCTGGTATCGGCGGTAACTTCGGTGAAGTAACTTACGGTAAAAACGATGGTGCTCTAGGTGTTATCACTGACTTCACTGATATCATGGCTTACCACGGTAACTCTGCAGCATACAAACTAGCAGTAGCTGACCGTGAAGACAACGCAATTGCTTACAAAGGTCAATTTGGCGATTTCGCATTCAAAGCAAACTACCGTTTTGATGATGCTGCAGCTAACCAAGAAAGCAACGACGGCTTCTCTACTTCTGGTATCTACGCATTCGGTGACTCTGGTTTCAAACTAGGTGCTGGTTACGCTGATCAAGGTACAGACAACGAAGCAATGGTTGCTGGTTCGATGACTATGGGCGACTTCTACTTCGCTGGTACATTCACTACAGGTGAAGTTGTTGACCTAGACTACACAGGTTTCGAAGTAGCTGGTGCTTACACAATGGGTAAAACTGTATTCACAGCGACATACAACAACGCTGACCACGATACAAACGCTCTAACTGTTGCTAACAACAAAAACGCTGACAACTTTGCTGTTGATGCTACTTACTTCTTCAACGCAAACTTCCGTACTTACATCTCTTACAACCTGAACCTTCTTGATGACGATGCATCAAAAGGTATCACTAAAGCGATGACAGAAGACGAAGTTGCTCTAGGTATGCGTTACGACTTCTAATCAGTCTTAACCCTTACTTAAAAATAAAGCGCTCACCTCGGTGGGCGTTTTTTATTTGTGACTCCTTCTGAAATTTTTCTAATTCATTACACATCATTATCAACAGACGTTAAGATATCTCATTATTTTCAAATTGAGCTCATCATGTTTTTTTCTCGTTACTCCCTTATCGCACTCAGTCTTATTTCTTTTTCAAGTATTGCTGATATCAAAGAGACACTTTCATCTCTCCCTTCTGGTAGCAGAACCGCTATTACAGTCGAAAATCTACAATCAAATAAGATAGAGTTTCAACAAAAGCAAGATGAACTATTACCACCGGCAAGTACCTTAAAAATTGCCACGGCATTAGCGGCTCGTTTAGCTTTAGGGACTGAATTCACTTTTACAACAACATTATATAAAGCGGATAAAGATGTTGTTTTGACTTTCTCTGGTGATCCTTCCCTGTCACGAAAGCAACTTTCTGAACTATTTAATGATAGTGAACTAAAAGCCATTCAAGGTAATTTATGGCTCGATGGGAGTATCTTTACTGGATATGAGCGAGCTGTCGGCTGGCCTTGGGATATTTTAGGCGTCTGTTATAGCGCACCATCAAGTGCATTAAGTATTGATGAAAACTGCGTTCAAGCTTCAATCACCACTCATGAGGATGGAAGTACCAGAGTCTTTGTACCTATTCATCAACCTATCTCGTTTTCTAGCTATGCTAAAAGTGTGAGTAGAGAAGAACAAAAATCGACGTTCTGCGACTTAGAGTTAACCACTCAAGGTAACCATTATGAGCTAAATGGCTGTTTAGTTAAGCGCAATAAGCCTCTGCCATTGAAATTTGCGGTGCAAGATACAAGAGATTTCACAAAAAGAACCGTATCTAAAATCCTAGCTGAGCATAATATTAAACTTAATGGTGAAATTCGCTTTGGTGCACCAAATACTGAATTAACCAACTTAAATGTATTAGCACAACATAACTCTAAACCATTAATGGAATTGTTGGACCACATGCTCAAAAAGTCTGATAACCATTATGCTGATAACTTAACTAAGATGTTAGGCCATTTAAATTACCAGCAACCAGGTAGCTTCACTAATGGTACAGCTGCAATTAAAGACATCTTATTAAAACAAGCGAATATTGATTTAAGTAATGCCATATTAGTTGATGGTTCTGGCTTATCACGTAATAACCGTATGACCGCTAATCAAATGAAAAGCATTCTTCAATTCATTCATCAATACGATAAAGAGTTAGGTTTAATTAAACTATTACCAACCTCTGGAGTTGATGGGACCCTAAAATATCGTAATAGCATGCGTAAAGAGCCAATTAAAGGCAGCATGAAATCCAAGAGTGGCTCACTGTTTGGTAGCTACAATATGGCAGGATTTGTTGGTTTAAATAATAAAGAGCCTCAATTATTCGTTCAATTTGTTGCAGATTATCACCCTATTGCAGCAAAAGAAGGAGCAACTCCAGTTGAGCGACCAATAGATACCTTTGAGAAAAGCTTTTACCAAGAATTAATTGAATTATCAAAAGACTAAAGCTTTCTAGCAATCGTAGGAAACAAATAAAAAATCCCGAAGAACTCTCATTCTTCGGGATTTTTATCATTACTTAACTAATATTATGACTTAGTCTATTTCGCGATTAAGCGTATTTAGCTGCCACTTTTGCATGAAGCTCTTGAACAGAGTTAACCGTTTTACGGTCATCCGCTTCATGAGCTAAACAGCTAGCAAATGCTGCATTTAGCGTTGTTGTGTAGTTTACTTTCTCAGCCAGTGCACCACGACGTAATACTTTAGAGTCTTCAATCGCTTGACGACCTGCTGCAGTATTAACGATGTAGGTGTACTCACCATTCTTGATACGGTCAAGAATATGAGGACGGCCTTCGTGTACCTTGTTTACTAGACGTGGGTTAATACCTGCTTCGCCAAGAATAACCGCAGTACCGTGAGTTGCGTCCAACTGGTAACCCAATTTAACAAGATGTTTAGCTAAATCAACAACTCGTTTCTTATCGCCTTCACGAACTGAAAGCAATGCACGGCCGCCTTCTGGATATTCTTTACTACAACCTAGTTCAGCTTTAGCAAATGCTTCAGCAAACGTTGCACCCACCCCCATAACTTCACCTGTTGAGCGCATTTCAGGGCCTAACAGTGGGTCAACACCAGGAAACTTGTTGAACGGTAACACCACTTCTTTAACTGAGTAGTATGGTGGGATAATCTCTTTAGTAAAACCTTGAGACTCTAACGATTGCCCCGCCATTACACGCGCTGCAATCTTAGCTAATGGAGCACCAGTTGCTTTCGATACGAATGGAACCGTACGAGCAGCTCGAGGGTTAACTTCGATTAGATATACTTTGTTATCTTTAACAGCAAACTGTGTATTCATTAAGCCACGTACACCTAGCTCGAATGCCAGCTTACGTACTTGATCACGCATTACATCTTGGATTTCTTCGCTCAAGGTGTAAGCAGGAAGAGAACATGCAGAATCACCAGAGTGAACACCCGCTTGTTCGATGTGTTCCATGATACCGCCGATAACCACTTGCTCACCATCGCAAATCGCATCCACATCCACTTCAATTGCATCATCAAGGAAGCTATCAAGAAGTACTGGAGATTCATTTGAAACACTTACTGCTTCATTGAAGTAACGACGTAAATCTTGCTCGTCATATACGATTTCCATCGCACGACCACCAAGAACATAAGAAGGACGTACGACTAGTGGGAAGCCGATTTCTTTTGATTTATCAATCGCCTGCTCCATCGTAGTAACCGTTGCATTTTCTGGTTGAAGAAGCTCTAAACGGTCTACTGCAACTTGAAAGCGTTCACGGTCTTCTGCACGGTCAATAGCATCAGGGCTTGTACCAATAATTGGAACACCTGCCGCTTCAAGAGCACGAGCCAGTTTAAGTGGCGTTTGACCACCGTACTGAACAATCACACCTTTTGGCTTTTCAACACGAGCAATCGCTAATACATCTTCCAGAGTTACTGGTTCAAAGTATAGACGGTCAGATGTATCGTAATCTGTAGAAACGGTTTCAGGGTTACAGTTAACCATGATAGTTTCGTAGCCATCTTCACGTAGTGCTAATGATGCATGTACACAACAGTAATCAAACTCAATACCTTGCCCGATACGGTTTGGACCACCACCTAAGATCATGATCTTATCTTTGTCTGTTGGGTTTGCTTCACACTCTTCATCATAAGATGAGTACATGTAAGCCGTATCTGATGAGAACTCAGCAGCACACGTATCCACGCGCTTGTATACAGGGTGGATATCATGTTGGTCACGCAGGCGACGAATTTCACTCTCACCAACACCTAATAGTTTAGAAAGACGCGCATCAGCAAAACCTTTACGCTTCAGTTTACGAAGTGCATCTGCAGTTAAGTTAGCAAAACCGCCCGCTTTAACCGCTTCTTCTTCTTTTACTAAATCTTCAATTTGAACTAGGAACCAACGGTCAACATTCGTTAGATTAAACACACCATCAACAGACATACCCGCACGGAACGCATCAGCGATATACCAAATACGCTCAGCACCTGCATCCTTCAGTTCATGACGAATTTTTGTTAATGCATCAGGAGCATCTAAATCAACCATCTCATCAAAACCAGTCGCACCTACTTCTAGGCCACGAAGTGCTTTTTGTAGAGATTCTTGTTGGTTACGGCCGATAGCCATCACTTCACCAACTGATTTCATCTGTGTTGTTAGGCGATCGTTAGCCCCTGCGAATTTTTCGAAGTTAAAGCGAGGGATCTTAGTCACAACGTAGTCAATCGTTGGTTCAAATGACGCAGGCGTTGCACCACCAGTAATGTCATTCATTAACTCGTCAAGCGTAAAGCCGATTGCCAGTTTTGCAGCAATTTTTGCAATTGGGAAACCTGTTGCTTTAGACGCAAGTGCAGATGAACGAGATACACGGGGGTTCATTTCAATGATAACCATACGGCCATCTTTCGGGTTAATACCGAATTGAACGTTTGAGCCACCCGTTTCAACACCAATCTCACGTAATACTGCTAGAGAAGCATTACGCATTAATTGGTATTCTTTATCGGTTAACGTTTGTGCCGGCGCTACTGTGATTGAGTCACCCGTGTGAATACCCATCGCGTCAAAGTTTTCAATTGCACATACGATGATACAGTTGTCGTTCTTATCTCGAACCACTTCCATCTCGTACTCTTTCCAACCAATTAGTGATTCATCGATTAGAAGCTCATTGGTTGGAGAAAGATCCAAACCACGGCGACAGATTTCTTCAAATTCTTCTTTGTTATAAGCGATACCACCACCAGTACCACCCATTGTAAATGACGGACGAATGATACATGGGAAACCAACCATATCTAACACTTGATATGCTTCATCCATTGTTTTTGCAGTATCAGCACGAGGACATTCAAGACCAATTGATTTCATTGCTTTATCGAAACGAGAACGGTCTTCCGCTTTATCAATTGCATCAGCCGTTGCACCAATCATTTCAACACCGAATTCAGCAAGAACACCGTGCTTTTCTAAATCAAGCGCACAGTTTAATGCTGTTTGACCACCCATTGTTGGTAATACCGCATCTGGACGCTCTTTTTCGATGATGTTACGAACCACTTCCCAATGAATTGGTTCAATATAAGTTGCATCAGCCATATCTGGGTCAGTCATGATTGTTGCAGGGTTAGAGTTCACAAGAATAACGCGATAACCTTCTTCACGAAGAGCTTTACACGCTTGTGCACCAGAGTAGTCAAATTCACATGCTTGGCCGATTACGATTGGGCCTGCACCTAAAATTAGAACGCTTTTAATGTCAGTACGTTTTGGCATTTTATTACTACTCCGAATTAAGCTTTATGCTGCTGAATCAATTCAATGAAATGGTCAAACAATGGCGCTGCATCATGTGGACCAGGGCTTGCTTCAGGGTGACCTTGGAAGCTAAAGGCAGGCTTATCTGTACGATGAATACCTTGTAGCGTGCCATCAAATAATGATTTGTGTGTTGCACGTAGGTTTGTTGGAAGTGTTTCTTCATCCGCAGCAAAACCGTGGTTCTGTGCAGTGATCATAACAACATCACGATCTAAGTCTTTTACTGGGTGGTTAGCACCATGGTGACCAAACTTCATTTTTACCGTTTGTGCACCAGAAGCTAGAGCTAGAATTTGGTGACCAAGACAGATACCAAAAATTGGTAAGCCTTTTTCTAAAAATACTTTTGTTGCTTCAATTGCATATGTACATGGTGCAGGGTCACCAGGGCCATTTGATAGAAATACACCATCAGGGTTCATTGCGAGAACGTCTTCTGCTGGAGTTTGTGCTGGAACAACCGTTAGGCGACAACCGCGGTCTACTAACATACGTAAAATATTACGTTTAGCGCCGAAATCGTAAGCAACAACGTGGAATGGTAATTCACTGTCTGCTTTTTCTTCTGGCAAACCGCCAGTCAATGTCCAAGAACATTGCTTCCATTGGTAAGCTTCAGAAGTCGTTACTTCTTTTGCTAAATCCATGCCTTTAAGACCTGGAAACTCTTTTGCTTGAGCAAGCGCAAATGCTTCATCTAAATTAGTGCCCGCTACGATACAACCGTTTTGAGCACCTTTTTCACGAAGAATACGAGTCAATTTACGAGTATCAATATCAGCGATGCCGACGATATTTTGAGATTTAAGATATTCAGAAAGAGTTTGTTCACTGCGGAAGTTTGAAGCTAGGAGAGGGAGATCGCGAATTACAAGGCCTTGAGCGTGGATTGAAGAAGATTCTTCGTCTTCGGAATTGATTCCGGTATTGCCAATGTGGGGATAAGTGAGAGTAACGATTTGTTGAGAATAGGAAGGATCAGTGAGAATTTCTTGATACCCCGTCATCGAGGTATTAAAAACGACTTCACCAACGGCCGAGCCATCTGCTCCAATCGATTGACCGTGGAACACTGTCCCATCTTCTAGGACTAACAGCGCTGATTTACTCAAGACAACCTCCAAACATAATAATCATTCATTTCACATCAATATATATGCAAAACTATTTTTTTAAAACCCAAAAAACAAACTACAAGCTCGATTTTTGACAAATTGGCGAAATTCTAGAGATGTATAGATTAACTGTCAACCAAAAACACATTATTAAATAACTTTTTTGGCTAACTCAAGGTGAAATTCAAAATACAAGGCTAAAAACAGAACTTTCAAAGCTAAAATTGATGCTTTTTTATCCATAATGGATTTTTGCATCATAAAAGTGTTTTTTATAATGAGAAATTTAAATACAAGATCAAAGCAAACGATAAACAATAAAGAAAACACTCAAAAACAAGACACTCAGGTAAAATTAGCACCCAGAACCACAAAATAATAAATGTTATTTGTGTGGTTTATTTTAAAACAAGAAGAAGTTGTATTTATAAGAACAGAGTAAATAAAGATATACCGAGCATTACTCGTGAATAACAAGTGATTATAATAAATTAAAGACAATAATGAATATCATCAACCCAAATGATTAGTTATAAAATGATTTAGTTAAAAAAAAGCCCGAATCACATTGATTCGGGCTTAATAATAATTAAATCTGATCCAAATTTAATACATCATGCATAGTGTAAAAACCGGGTTCTTTTTTATGAAGCCAGTGAGAAGCCCTTACGGCACCATTTGCAAAGGTCATACGATCAGTAGCTTTGTGAGTTATTTCAACTCTCTCACCAATATCAGCAAACATAGCAGTATGCTCGCCGACAATATCACCAGCACGAATGGTAGCAAAACCAATTTCATCTTTGGTTCTTTCACCTGTAATGCCTTCTCTAGCATATACAGCCACATCTTCTAATTTGTTCCCCATGGCTCCAGCTATCGCCTCTCCCATTCCAATTGCTGTACCTGATGGTGCATCGACTTTATAACGGTGGTGAGCTTCAACAATTTCGATATCGCAATAATCACCCATGACTTTTGCTGCTTTTTCTAGCAGTTTAAAGACAAGGTTTACACCAACACTGTAATTTGGAGCCATAACTACTGGAATTTCTTTCGATGCTTGGTCAATAATTTCTTTACCAGGTTCGCTAAAACCAGTAGTACCAATAACAATCGCTTTATTATATTCTTGGCAAAGTTCTATGTTTTTTAATGTTGAAATAGGAAGTGTAAAATCAATAATGACATCAAAGTCATCGGTCACTTTAGCTAAATCATCAACAATAAGAATGCCTGATTTACCTAACCCAGCCATTTCACCAACATCAACCCCAATAAGGCTAGACTCTGGACGCTCACTCGCTGCTGCAAGTACAGCAAACTGAGAACCATTTACTGCTTTAATTAAGTTGCGACCCATTCTTCCTGCTGCGCCAGCAATTGCTACTCTTACCATTTTGATCTCCGCTTCTTTAAATTCGCATCCTTGCACTTTATCTTAAATTCTTATTCACGACTATGTGAAGTATTAAGATACCGTTTTGATTTGCAATTCTTTTGGTACTTCAAAAAACATATTTTCTTCACGACCTGTTAACTCTTCAACGGTCATGCCACCAAATGCTTTTACTTGTTCAATAATTTGATTAACCAATTCTTCAGGAGCTGAAGCTCCAGCAGTAACGCCAACTTTAGCTTGGTCTGTTAACCATTCTTCTTTAAGATCTTCAGGACAATCAATTAAATAACTCGTTGTCCCTAGTTTTTCAGATAATTCGCGTAAGCGGTTTGAATTTGAAGAGTTTTTAGAACCGACGACAATCATCACATCCACTTGGCTTGCCATATCACGCACCGCATCTTGACGATTTTGTGTTGCATAACAAATATCGTCTTTACGTGGCCCTTGAATGTCAGGAAATACTCGACGTAATTCATCAATCACATCAGCGGTTTCATCAACAGATAATGTTGTTTGGCTTACATAGTGAAGATTCGATGGATCTTTTACATTTAATTTAATTACGTCATCAGGTGTTTCAACTAAATACATTCCAGCAGAATCACTTGCATACTGCCCCATTGTACCTTCGACTTCTGGATGTCCTGCGTGGCCAATTAATACAACTTCAATATTTTTCTTACTTGCACGAGCCACTTCCATATGCACTTTTGTCACTAATGGACAAGTTGCATCAAACACAGTTAATGCACGTTCTTTCGCTTCTTTACGAACGGCTTGTGAGACACCATGAGCTGAAAAAATAACAATATTATCGTCAGGTACTTCATGCAATTCTTCAACAAAAATAGCACCGCGTTGTTTTAATCCTTCAACAACAAACCGGTTATGTACTACCTCATGACGAACATAAATAGGTGCTTCATATAACTCTAAAGCGCGTTCAACAATGCTAATGGCACGATCTACACCTGCACAAAAGCCACGAGGATTAGCTAATACTATTTTCATTTTTTATCTCTTTATTGTGTTGGATTAACCAACCGCTACAATCTCTACGTCAAAGATAACATCTTGACCTGCTAATGGGTGATTAAAATCAACCGTCACTGAGTCGCCAGCAATCTCTGTAATAATGCCTGGGATATCCATTCCATCAGGACCACTGAAAGCCATAATAGTACCGACTTCAGCCGCAGCATCACCAACAAAACGATTACGATCCATATGATGTATATTATCAGGATTTGGTAAACCAAATGCATCTTCAGCACATAATTCAATGCTTTTAGCTTGCTCGGCTTCTAAACCAAGTAAACATTTCTCAAAATTTTCACTTAAGCTACCATCACCCATAGTAAATTTTGCAGGTTTACCTGAACTGTGTGTACTATCCGCAACAGAGCCATCTTTTAATTTTATGGTGAAATGTAGGGTAACTTCACTGTTATTTTCTATTTTCATTTCAATCTTTCCTTGAAAAAAAACGCCACTCGACTGCTCGGGTAGCGTTCATTAATTATGCTTATGAGTTTTATTGCTCTTTTTTACCAGAGCGGAGGCCATCTAAAATGATCAACCCCGCACCGATGCATATGGCAGCATCTGCTAAATTGAATGCTGGCCAATGATAATTACCCCAATAAAAGTCAAGGTAATCAACAACAAAACCATGAACTAAGCGATCAAAAACATTACCAATTGCACCACCAATGATCAGTGCATAAGCAATATTATTTAATTTATCTTTTTGTGGTGCTTTACGCATCCAATAAACTAACAAACCACATACGCTAATAGCAATGCCAGTAAAAAACCAACGTTGCCAACCAGCTTGATCACTTAAAAAGCTAAATGCAGCACCATAGTTATGAACGTAAAGAAAGTTGAAGAAAGGCAATACTTCAATACGGTTTGCCCAACCATAACCCATCTCTTTCATCACAAATAATTTGATGCTGATGTCTGCCATAAAGATGATCCCCGCTAGCCATAGCCAGCGGAGTCCTGATTCTTTAAGCAGCGGTAATGTTTTCTTATCGCTAGTCATTATGCAAATTTACGCTCTTCGCCTTCGCCGTCAATGTTAGATACACAACGACCACATACTTCTTCGTGACCCTCGATAGTACCAACATCAGCAACATGGTGCCAACAACGCTCACACTTCGCAGCTTCAGAAGCAACAACGTCAACAAACAGACCATCTAATTCTGTTGCTTTCGCTGATTCTGTTTTTTCGCTAAATGGTTTAACCGTTGCCGCTGAAGTTAGAAGAACAAAACGTAGTTCGTCTTCTAATTTGTTGATTTTAGCAATTAATGCGTCATCAGCGTATAGCGTTACTTCTGCTTGAAGTGCACCACCAATCACTTTCTCACCGCGAGCCGCTTCAAGCAATTTATTCACAGAAGCACGAACCGCTTGGATTTCAGTCCAGAATTCATTATTGAACTCTTCGCCTTCAGTAAGATCAAACAGGCCTTGGTACCATTCACCTGTAAATACGAATTTCTCGCGCTCACCAGGCATTTCATTCCAGATTTCATCAGCGGTAAATGACATAATTGGAGCCATCCAACGAACCAATGCTTCTACAATGTAGTAAAGTGCAGTTTGACAACTACGTTGAGCGTGACCGCCCTTCTTCGCTGTGTATTGACGATCTTTAATTACATCTAAGTAGAAAGAACCCATTTCGATTGAACAGAAGTGCATCAAACGTTGAGTTACTTCATGTAGGTTGTATTCATCGTAAGATTTGATGATCTCTTGTTGCGCAGCAAATGCACGACCTACAGCCCAACGATCTAACGCTACCATTTCTTCTGCAGGAACAATATCTGTTGCAGGGTTAAAACCACTTAAGTTTGCTAAGAAGAAACGAGCTGTGTTACGAATACGACGGTATGCATCAGCTGAACGTTTTAGAATTTCATCAGAAACCGCAACTTCGTTAGTGTAATCAGTAGAGGCTACCCATAGACGAAGAATATCAGCACCTAGTTTGTTTGTTACATCTTTAGGTGCAACAACGTTACCAATAGATTTAGACATCTTACGACCGTTACCATCCACCACGAAACCGTGTGTTAGTACTTGACGGTAAGGTGCTTTACCTTTCATTGCTACTGATGAGATCAACGACGATTGGAACCAACCACGGTGTTGATCTGAACCTTCTAGGTAAAGATCTGCGCTGTGCGTTCTTTCTTCTTCTGGGAAGTTGTATTCTTCACGAGAATCAACAACTGAGAAGTGAGTAACACCTGAATCAAACCATACGTCTAAAGTATCTAGAACTTTTTCGTAGTTTGCAGCATCTTCTTCACCCATAAGCTCAGCGGCATCAACATCCCACCATGCTTGAATGCCTTTTTCTTCAACTAGTTTCGCTACTTTCTCAATTAGCTCTAGTGAATCAGGGTGTAATTCAGCTGTTTCTTTATGTACAAATAGAGCAATTGGCACGCCCCAAGTACGTTGACGAGAGATACACCACTCAGGACGACCTTCGATCATGCCTTCGATACGGTTTTGACCCCACTCTGGCATCCACTCAACACTCTTCACTTCTTCTAGCGCTTTTGCACGAAGACCCGCTTGATCCATTGAGATGAACCATTGTGGTGTTGCACGGAAGATGATTGGCGTTTTGTGTCTCCAACAATGTGGGTAGCTGTGTTCGTACGCATGATGATGCAGTAATGCACCTTTTTCTTTCAATACTTCAAGTACTGAATCGTTCGCTTTGAATACATGCTGACCAGCAAACAGTTCAGTATCAGGAAGGTATACACCATTTGAACCTACTGGGTTTGCGATTTCTAAATCGTATTTTTTACCAACCACGAAGTCTTCTTGACCATGGCCAGGTGCTGTATGAACAATACCTGTACCTGAATCAGTTGTTACGTGTTCACCTAAAATTGCAGGAACCGTAAAGTTGTAGAATGGGTGGTTAAATTGAAGAAGCTCTAAATCAGAACCTTTAGCAAAACCTAGGTTATGGTAATGTTCGATGTTTGCACGATCTAATACTGACTTAGCCAGTTCAGATGCAAGGATCAGACGTTGTGCTTTTTGCTCACCGTGTGCTTCTACTTGTACTAATACGTATTCAAGATCTGCGTGTAATGCCACAGCACGGTTTGCAGGAAGAGTCCAAGGTGTTGTTGTCCAGATAACAACAGATAATTCACCTTCACCTTGATGACCTTCAGGCGTACTGAATTTCGCTAATGTCGCGGCTTCGTCTGCTGCAACAAAACGTACGTCAATTGATGGAGATACTTTATCTTGGTATTCAACTTCAGCTTCTGCTAGCGCCGAACCACAATCTGTACACCAGTGAACAGGTTTGAAACCTTTCAATAAGTGGCCTTGGTCAGCAATTTTACCTAAAGAACGAATAATGTTTGCTTCAGTACCAAAATCCATAGTGCGATAAGGTTTATCCCACTCACCCATAACGCCTAAACGTTTGAAGCTTTCTTTTTGACCTTCAACTTGGCCTGCCGCATATTTACGACATTCTTCACGGAATTCAGCAGCTGAGATCTTTTGACCCGGCTTACCTTTTTTCTTTTCTACCATTAATTCAATTGGTAGACCGTGACAGTCCCAGCCTGGAACATATGGCGCATCGAAACCAGAAAGTGTTTTCGACTTAATAATAATGTCTTTAAGAATCTTGTTTAGTGCGTGACCAATATGAATGTCACCATTTGCATAAGGAGGGCCGTCGTGTAATACGAACGATTTCTTACCTTTTTTCGCTTTACGGATTTCACCGTAAAGATCTTCATCATACCAACGCTTAAGCATTTCTGGCTCACGATTAGCCAAGTTACCACGCATTGGGAATCCTGTTTCTGGCAGGTTCAAGGTATCTTTATAGTCACTCATTGATTCTTAATTCCGTTACTTGGGCGAAATGAAATGTTATCTATTTTCAGACAGCCACACCCGCGCTGCCTGAGAATCTAATTCTATTTGTTGTTTTAGAGCGTCAAAAGACTCAAATTTATGCTCGTCTCTTAATTTATAAAGCAATTCAACATCCAACTGTTGGCCATAAAGGTTTCCTTTATAGTCAAAGAAGTGAACTTCAAGTTGTTGACGAGCGCCATTTACCGTTGGGCGATGACCTATATTGGCAACACCACCTAATTGTTTCCCTTCGCTATCTTTAGCTTGCACAACATACACGCCAGAGACAGGAGAAACACAACGTTTTAATGGGATATTCGCTGTAGGAAAACCTATGGTTCGTCCTAACTTTCGACCGTGGGATACACGGCCAGTAATACTATAATGTCGCCCTAGCATGGTTGCGACATCATCGAGTTTATTATGTAAAAGTGCAGAACGTATTGCAGTACTGCTTACTCGTTGTTGCTGTAGGCAAAAACTTTGTGTGTTCACCACTTCAAAGCCATATTTTTTACCTGCTTCTTGCAACATGGTAAAATCTCCCTTGCGGTGTTTACCAAAACAGAAATCATCACCAACAACCAGAAACTTAACACCCAATAGCCTCACCAACAAGTCTTCGACAAACTCATCAGCACTTTGTTCTGCAAATTTCTGGTTAAAATTAATACATAATAAACGTTCTATTTCTAGCTTTTTAAGTTGAACAAATTTATCTCGTAAACGAGTTAATCGTGCCGGAGCCTTTTCTTTTGCAAAAAACTCCATAGGTTGAGGCTCAAAAGTCATTACGACAGACGGTAAGCCTAGCTCTTTAGCTTTAGACTTAACTTGTTGTAATACTTGCTGATGTCCTAAATGAACACCATCAAAATTACCTATCGTCATTACGCAGCCTTTATGGTCTGGCGTAATATTGTGAATACCTCGGATTAATTCCATTATCTCAATATCAATTTATTCGCTTAAAAAAACTGACGAATTATATACTAATGTACTCATTCAAACCACTGAACAAAAGCAATTCTTAATTTAGACCGATGCTCTTAAATGACGAGGACGCAATCCAAATACCACCGCAGTGATCAAGTAAGAAGTCGCACCTAAACCGATAAAGGCAAATAACATCATTACTCGCTTAGCCAAATCCCACTCTAACCAAATACTCATGCTTGGCATTAACCACAGTAAGATTGATACCATCACACCGCCTGACACAATTAACTTCAATACAAAAAATACCGTCTCTTTTGATAATTTATATACATTTGCTAAATGCAGTCCTCGATATAAGAGAACCATGTTAACTAATGCGGACAATGCTGTCGCCATAGCAAGACCAACATATCCATAAAAATAAGCAAAAATAGCATTAAAGAACATGTTCGTTATCATAGCTATAATGCCGTAACGTACTGGTGTTTTAGTATCTTGACGAGCGTAGTAACCAGGGGCTAATACCTTAATTAACATAAAGTTCAATAAACCAGATGCGTAAGCCAATAAAGACAGAGATGCTTGGTGTACATCATTTGGAGAAAACTCACCACGCATAAACAAAACCATAAGCATTGGTTTAGCCAATACCATCAAACCAAGCATGGCGGGAATGCCAAGTAAAATCACCATTCTCACCCCCCAATCCATGGTCTGTGAAAAACCATCACCTTCCGCATCAACATGTTTACGCGATAATGCTGGTAATATTACGGTTGCAATAGCAATACCAAATAACCCTAATGGAAACTCTAACAAACGATCTGAATAATATAGCCAACTGATCGAACCCGTGGCTAAAAAGCTAGCAATAAAGGTATCAAACAATAAGTTAATTTGGCTTACTGATACACCAAATAATGCTGGGATCATTAAGGTTCTTATTTTAACTACTCCAGGATCATTCCACCCCCATTGTGGGCGAACCAGCATCTTTGCTTTATATAAGAAAGGCAATTGAAACAAAAATTGAATTAAACCACCTAAAAAGACACCTATTGCTAAACCAATTTCTGGCTGCTCCAAATTAGGAGAGACAAAATATGCACACGCAATAATAGCTATATTAAGGAAAACAGGTGTAAAAGAAGAAACGGCAAACTTACCAAGAGTGTTTAAAATTGCGCCCGACAAGGCTACGAATGTAATAAACCATAAATAAGGAAAGGTAATTTTTAAAAGAAAGCTGGCCAACTCAAATTTAGGTGCTGCTGGACCATCATTTAACCAATCCATAAACCAACCTGCACCAAACAATGCAGTGACAACGCCCGAACCAATAATACCAAAGAAGGTAACTATGGTAACAAGAACCCCAAGCGTTCCCGAGGCTTTTGCGATTAATTCTCGCGTCTTATCATCGTCTCCACTGGCATGATATTCAGTTAAAACAGGGACAAATGCTTGAGAAAAAGCACCCTCTGCAAATAGACGACGTAAAAAGTTGGGGATCTTATTTGCAAAGAAAAAAACATCAGCCGATGCTCCTGCGCCCATAAGATTTGCAACCACGACATCACGGACTAAACCGAGAACTCGAGACACTAAAGTCATTATACTGACGATTAAGCCAGAACGTAAAAGTCGTTTACTCACAAAAAAAACCTCATAAAGATGGTAATGATGACCATAAAGAGCTTACTAACTGGAAAAAATGCTGTTAGAATGCACGTCATCTTAACCGTGTTTTGCCAGTTTCATCAAACTTTTGTTTGAGACAGCTTGGTTTTTACACAAATCATTTGACATTTGGGTTCAAAGGGTGCATATTTCCCGACCTTAAATTGTCACCGAACTACGTTTTTGGGAGTTAGACCCTTGGCAAATAGTAAATCTGCTAAGAAGCGCGCAACTCAAGCTGAAAGACGTCGCCAGCACAACGCTAGCCGTCGTTCAATGATGCGCACTTACATGAAAAAAACTATCGCAGCTATCGAAGCTGGCGATAAAGAAGCTGCAACTGCTGCATTAGCAACTGCAACTCCACTTCTAGACCGCATGGCGACTAAAGGCCTTATTCATAAGAATAAAGCTGCACGTCATAAAGCGCGTTTCACTGCTGCAATCAAAGCTCTTTAATAGAAATTTGATTCTCAGTTAGAAATAAGAAAAAACCGACTTAGGTCGGTTTTTTTATATCTGCAATTTGAAGAAAAAAGAAAAAGTCCTGCTTTCCCTTCTCTCTCCCTATCTATAATTTACTTTTGACAATATAAATCGTGTAGTAACTGAATTACAGATCTTACTTCTTGACTATTTAATGAGTAAAAGACCGTTTGAGATTCTTTTCTTGTTGATACTAACTCATCACGACGTAACCATCCTAAATGTTGCGACAGTGCAGATTGGCTTAATTCTAATTTCTCTGCAATTTGCCCTACCGATAATTCGCCATCCAATAGCAAGCATAAAATGAACAATCTACGTTCGTTAGCCATCGCTTTTAATAATGTCACTGCTTGTGGTGCATTATCTTCCATCATTTGTAAGTCCATATGGATACCTATCATCTAATTTAGCTCTGGCTAATTTAGCTTGTTACTTACTGTAATTGCAAATTAAAAATCAAATAAATGAGAGAAGTCTGCTTCACAAATACTTTTTACGGCTGGATGCTGTATCATCCTTTCTGCAAAAATGACGTAATACTCTTCTTTAAGATCTCTTACATCAGCAATCTTATGTAGTGATAAATCAGAGTCCGCTTCATTCATATATACTGAAGGAGCTAAAAAAACGGCATTATTTTCCCGAGCAAATGCTTTCATTAATGCAACATCATCAAATTCTCCTAAAATATTTGGAGTCACACCTTGTTGATCACACCATTGAACCACTTTTCTTCCCATTGAAGTACGGCTACCTGGAATTAACACTTTATGTTTTTCCAATACTTCAGGAAAGGTCACCCCTTTAAGCTCTTTTGAACAAAAGAAGCTCATTTCACATTCACCCAACTTCTTACTGAATAACCCTGAATTTTGGCTTGAATCTACAGGACAGTCTGAAAGGATCATATCCAATTTATGTTGAGATAATTGTTCTAGTAATAGTTCGTGTGTTGATTCAAAACAACGTAAGTGAATAGATGCATCTTCAGGAACGGTTGTTGAAAGCACCTTACTAACCAACCTTTTAGAAAGCGCATCAGCAACACCAACATCAAACAGTACGTTTGCTTGCTGACTATAATTTACGATATCTAGCATTTCATAACTTAAACCAAACATACGATCTGCGTATTTATAAATAAGTTGACCTAGCTCTGTAGGTTCAATATTACGTCCATTACGCTTAGTTAGCTTTCCATCAAGCCTATCTTCTAGTGCTTTAATCTGACCCGTTACCGTTTGAGGGGTCAGAAATAATGCCTCAGCCGCTTTAGTTACAGAGCCTTGTTTACATACCATCCAGAAGTAATACAAATGGTTATAGTTTAAATGAGACATTACGATTCCTTTTATTACTCATGTTCTGAATTACTGCAATAATCGTTAATACTGTTTTGCTCTAAGCAAGATACGTCATTTATTACAGTAATAGCAAATACTTCGTAAAAAACACAACAAATAGCAAAATAACTCGATTTTTCCGCATCCAGATTCTTCAAAGCGTCATACAAACGCAACATAGAACAAAATAATCCCAAAAAATAATTTATATTCCATTTTCTAATAACGCATGTAAACCATTAAATATCAAAAACTTAAAATCAACAAAAATCACGCATTCACTCAAACAATCGAATATGACGCATTTATTACAGTTTTATCTTCCACTGTAATATTTCTGAAATATTCGTTATCTACTATCGCAGCAGATTAAATAAACCGACAACATAATTTCTCGGTACGGAGCTTTACTATGAATACCCAATCAATTTCTGCAGCAACAATGAGCAATACCTCGCGCATGCTGCGTTGGGCAAACTTAGCATTTATGCTTTACCTTCTTCTTTTAGCGGTTTCGATGGTTGGCACAGGCTTTAAATGGTCTGTAGGTGAAGAAGCTAAAGTTCTTTTTGAATTTGCTGCTCACCCAATTGCTGGCTTAATGATCGGCTTAGTTGCAACGGCATTAATTCAATCATCTTCAACAGTAACATCAATCATTGTTGGATTAGTTGCTGGTGGTTTACCTGTTGAAACTGCAATCCCTATGGTTATGGGTGCAAACATTGGTACAACCGTTACGAATACACTAGTAAGTCTTGGTCATGCTCGTTGTAAAAACGAATTTAGACGTGCTTTTGCTTGTGCGACAGTTCATGACTTCTTTAACCTACTGGCGGTAACTATTTTCTTACCACTAGAGATGATGTTTGGTATTTTCCAAAAACTATCCGCATGGTTAGTATCTCCACTATTAAACGCTGGTGATATGAGCATGAAAGGTTTTGATTTTATCAAGCCAATTACAAAGCCGGTAATCAGTGCGATTCAAGAGCCACTATCAAACTTTGGTAGCATGACTGGTGGTCTACTAATGATTGCTCTTGGTATTACTATTTTGTTCATCGCAATTACCTTGATGGGCAAACTAATGAAGAGCCTAATGGTTGGTCGTGCAAAAGAACTACTTAAAAGCGCAATCGGTCGCGGCCCTCTACACGGTATTGCATCAGGTACTGCGGTTACGGTTCTTGTTCAATCATCATCAACAACAACAAGTCTAATGGTTCCACTGGTTGGTACTGGTGTGCTTAAAGTTCGTGATGTGTATCCTTTTACTCTAGGCGCTAATATCGGTACTTGTGTAACAGCTTTACTAGCAGCGACAGCGGTATCTGGTGAATACGCAGTATTTGCACTACAAATTGCATTAGTTCACCTATGTTTTAATGTTATCGCAACATTGGTTATCTTCGGTACTCCGTTCCTACGTGAGTTACCAATTAAAGGTGCTGAGTGGATTGCTGAAATGGCTAACCGTAACAAAAGCGTTGTTGCTGGATATTTAGGTTTTGTATTTATTATCCTGCCAGGTAGTGTATTAGCACTAACGGTTTAAGACTAAAAACACGAATAAAAAAAGCCCCGAAGTTATGCTTCGGGGCTTTTTTATTATATCTAATACATAATATTAAACAGAGAAAGGATACTTAATTGCCTCGTGACTTTCGTAACCAATCACTTCAAAATCATCCATTGTTACCCATGTTTCTAAATCTTCTAATGACTTAATCTCTGGGTTTATTTTAAAGATCGGCGCTTGTAGCGGGTCACGTTTTAACTGCACATTTTGCATTAACTCAAGTTGGTCTTCATAAATATGCGCATTCACAATCTTATGATATGCCTTACCAGCTTTGTGCCCTGTAATTTGCGCCACGATAGCTAATAGAAAATAGACTTGAACCATATTGAAGTTTAGACCTAGAGGCACATCACAAGAGCGTTGAGTACTATTTAGGTATAACGTATCACCTAATAATGAAAAATGGTGTGAGTACATACACGGACGCAAACAACCCATATCAAACTCACCAGGGTTATAGAAATTTAAAATTTCGCCACGATCATCAATTCCCTGACTTAAATCATCAATAATTTTTTTCAGTTGATCGACAAACTCACCATTTGGTTTTGCCCATGAACGACCTTGCACACCATATACTCGGCCCATGTCATCATCACCTTTACGATGAGGGTTATTTAACCAAGCATCATTTAAGTTCGCATTCGCATCCCATGTTTTAGTACCAATCTTACGGAAGTCTTCTGCGTTATCGTAACCACGAATATAGCCAATCATTTCAGCTACTGCCGCTTTCCAAAAACTCTTACGCGTTGTAACAAGAGGAAATACACCATTTTCTACATCATAAGTTAAATCCGCATTAATCACCGTTAAACAACGCTTTCCTGTGCGCTCGTTTTCAATCCAAGTCCCTTCATCAACGATGCGTTGGCATAAATCTAAATACTGCTTCACAGGCCTGCTCTCTTAAAATTAGTTAAAAAAATGGCCTCAAACGAGAGGCCATTACTATAAATCGTCATTAACGCTATTCTAGCTTATTTTGCTTTCTGTTTCGATTTCTTTGATTTAGCCTCATTTTGCTCTATATCAGCCGCAAAAAGATTACGTTTAAATGCCCAAAGCATCATTAATAAGCCACCAATCACCATTGGTAATGACAAAATTTGTCCCATTGAAATCCAATCACCAAATAAGCCTAACTGTGCATCTGGTTGGCGTACATACTCGACCAAGAATCGGAATGTACCATATCCAAATAAGAATAAACCTGAAACTGCACCTAATGGACGAGGCTTACGAATAAACCAGTTTAGAATGAAGAATAAAACAACACCTTCAAGGGCAAATTCATATAGTTGCGAAGGATGGCGAGGGAAAGGTCCACCCGTTGGGAATACCATAGCCCAAGGCACATCGGTAACACGTCCCCACAACTCACCATTCATAAAGTTACCTAAACGGCCTGCACCCAAGCCAAATGGGACTAATGGCGCAACGAAATCTGCAATCGTAAAGAAGCTACGGTTATTCTTATATCCATACCAAAGCATCGCTGAGATAACACCCAATAAACCGCCATGGAAGGACATACCACCTGTCCATACTTCAAATAAGTACAGTGGGTTATCTAAGAAGTAGCCGAAATTATAAAACAGCACATAACCAACACGGCCACCGATCACTACACCTAAAAACCCTGCAAACAATAGATCGCTAACCTGATCTCGTGTCCAACCACTATTTGGCTTATCTGCACGCTTATTAGCAAGCCATAATGCAAACATAAAACCAAATAAATACATTAATCCATACCAACGAACTGCTAGCGGACCGATCTCAATTAATACAGGATCTATATGTGGGAAGTTCAAATACCCCTGACTCATGACTACTCTCTTCTATCCTAAAAACATTTTGCTGCCAATAAATACTAGAAATACGGCAAAGATTTTTTTTAACGTTGATGTCGGCAAATGCGATGTTAACTTTGCGCCAATTCTGGTGGTCAAAATAGACGTAACACCAATACCACATAATGCAGGTAAATAAACATACCCTAAACTCATTGAAGGCAAGTTAGTTACTTGTACTCCATGAAGAATAAAACCTATCATTCCAGCAAGTGCTATCAAGGTTCCGCATAAAGAAGAACTGCCAATGGCTTTTCTCATTTCTACGCCATGAAAACTTAAATAAGGTACTGTTAATGAACCACCACCAATTCCAGCTAAGCTTGATACAACACCAATAACCCCACCAGAAGCAACAATTTTAAGCGGAGATGGCATGGTTCTCGTTGCTGTAAACTTAAGTGCTAATAACATTTGTAAAGCAAGCAAGAGCACAATTATACCGAATACCTTTGGTAAATATTGGCTTGGAATTAATTCGGCAACGTAGCTGCCAAAAAAACCACCAGCAATAACCCCAGGAGCTAAACTACGAATAAGCGCTACTTCGACATTACCTAAACGCAAATGGTTCAATGCTGATGAACTTGAGGTTAAAATAATCGTTGCAAGTGAAGTACCTAATGCCATTTGCATTACGATAGAGTGATCAATTCCTGCTTGAGGTAATAACCACAATAAAGCGGGAACAACTAACAAACCACCACCAATTCCAAGTAATCCAGCCATTACGCCAACGATACTACCTAGCAAAAGATATAAAACAAAAAGCGAACCAAAATCCACTGTCATTACCTGCCTGCTCGAATAAACCCTGAGAGTTCTTTCTCTTCAAAGAAGCTAATCATATCAGTTAAAATTTGCTCTGCATCATCGTGATGTAAAAGAGTCGCAACTAATTGTTCAACTTCTTGCTGCGATACCTGTCTAATAATGTATTTTACTTTGGCTACGTTAGAGGTATTCATGCTTAAACTTTGATAGCCCAAGCCAAGCAGTAATAAGCAACCAATTGGATCCCCCGCAAGCTCCCCACAAACACTAACAGGTAATTTATATTGATTTGCTGTATCAATAATTTGCTTTAAAGCAAGTAACACTGCGGGATGATAAGACTCATAGACATGTGAAACTCGTGCGTTATTTCGATCTACCGCTAAAAGGTATTGAGTTAAATCATTAGTACCAACAGAAATAAAATCCACTAATCCAACAACTCTTGGTAACAAATAGAGCATAGAAGGCACTTCTATCATCATACCTATACGAGGTTGTGAAAAGTCTCCTTCAGATTCACCAAGTACTTCTTCATAGGCTTGATTAATGAGCTTTCTTGCTTGCTTTAATTCGGGTAAGCCTGAAATCATAGGTAACATAATGGATAAATTACCATTACCTATATTTGCTCTTACCATCGCTTTTAATTGCAAAAGAAAGATATCAGGATGATCTAAAGTAAAACGAATACCGCGCCAGCCTAAAAATGGATTTTCTTCTTCAATAGGCAAATAAGGCAATGGTTTATCACCACCAATATCTAACGTCCTCATAATGACTGGCTTTTTCGGATACGTTTCTAAAATAGTTTTGTATTGTAGATATTGTTCTTCTTCCGATGGGAATCGTTGTTGTAATAAAAAAGGAATTTCAGTTCGATACAACCCAACACCATCAACGCCCTGATTAACGGCAATACTCGTATCTGCACTTAACCCTGCATTCAAATAAATTTTCATTTGATGCTCATCACGTGTAAATGTAGGTTTATCAAGATCCTGAGTGATTAATTCAGAAAGGGCTAACTCCTCATTTTGTAGTTCTGTATATTCTTGAATTAGCGCTTCTGTCGGCTTGATATATAAAGCGCCACTATAGCCATCAACAATCGCTAATTTTTGATGATAGTGAGTTGGGTTAAACTCCACCCCCATAATGGCAGGGATACCAAGTGCTCTTGATAAAATGGCTGCGTGAGAGTTTGCCGCACCTTCAAGCGAAATAACGGCTTTTAATTTATCTTGAGGAACACTCGCTAACATAGAAGCGGTCAGCTGAGTCGTAACTAAAATCACGGGATGAGCTAAATCCAGATCTAACTTACCTTCATAATTTAAAAAATAAAGTAATCTCTGCCCTAGCTCACGAACATCATTCGCTCGTTCACTGAGGTATGAATCACTCATTTTTTCAAAACGCCCTGCATATGACTCAATAACTTGACGCAATGCCCACTCGGCAGAATCACCTTGGTTGATCTGTTTTTTCAGATCCCCCTTCAACATAGGATCATTTAATAAGTGAGTGAAAAGATCAAAAATAGCCAAAGTCTCGGTATTTAGTTCTTGTTCAAAGCGTTTTTTAGCTCGGCGGAAATCCTTTAAAGCTAGCTCAACAGCAGTACCTAAACGATCTTGCTCTTGCTCTGTATCAAGACATGAACTTGGTAGAATGGATTCTATTCTTGGTTGAGCATCATCAAACCATAATGGAGCAATAGCCACACCATTTGATGCTGAAATACCTTTGAATTGTTTTTGTTCAATCGATTGAGGTTGTAATTGAATCGACCAACTTTCATGAGCTTTAGCATGAGCAAGTACAACTGCAAGTTGCGCAGATAAGGTGACTAAAAAGGATTCTTCAACTTCAGTAAACTGACGTTTTTCCTTTTGTTGTACAACAAGCACACCAAGGTTTTGGCGTCGGTAAATAATTGGGGTTGCTAGGAAGGAGTTAAACTTATATTCAGCAATGCTAGGAATGTATTTATATGAAGGGTGTACAGAAGCATTCGCTAAGTTTAGCGGTTCACAACTACGCGCAACCAATCCAACTAAACCTTCATCAATCCCCAATGAAACGGTTTTTGGTTTCGCTTTTAGTCCTTCTGTCGCCATTAATTCTAAGCGCAGGTTATCATTACTCATCAAATAGACTGAGCAACACTCTGTATGCATAGAGTGACGAGTATTTTTCACGAGCAACGCTAAAGCATCATCAAGAGACTCCGCTTTAGCTACGTGATCAACTATATCCCTGAGTTGAGTAAGCATGCTTGCCAATCCTTAAGGTTATATAAGGTATCGACCGCTTAACCTTTTTTACCTTTCCTTTTAAATTTTCGTTCCTTAAACGGCATAGCGATCACCGCGAACTCTTTTAGTGCTCGACGATAAACATCACGCTTAAATGAAACCACTTGTCTTACAGGGTACCAGTAGCTTACCCATCGCCACCCATCAAATTCAGGCGAGCGATCTCTTTGCATATTAACCTTGGATTCATCACATTCTAAGCGTAACAAAAACCATTTTTGTTTTTGTCCGATACAAACAGGTTTAGAGTCCCATCTAACTAGACGTTTCGGTAATTTATATCGTAGCCAATGACGGCTGCTTGCTAAAATACGAACATCATTTTTTGTCAGACCTACCTCTTCGTATAATTCACGGTACATGGCTTGTTCTGGAGTCTCTCCATCATCAATACCACCTTGCGGAAATTGCCACGAATGCTGTCCGTATCGCTTCGCCCAGAATACTTGACCATGGCTATTACATATCACTATCCCGACGTTCGGGCGGAAACCATCGCCATCTATCACTGGATGACCTCATCATAAACTTATATTGACTCTGATTTTTTCACAGATCGGCTCTTTGAGCAAACAGGATCACGCTTTCTTGTCACGTTTTACCAAAATAACCTAATTTTCTGAATAACTTTTAATCACTGCTTAACTTATCAACACAACAATGAGATATAAGCCACATTTATTCACCTTTTCTGTGTATAACTTTGTGTAGAAGCTAAAAATAAATCACAAACGGTAAAAGTTAGCTCTTTAAACACAAAATAAAAACAAAGGCAGTAAATAAACAAAAAACAATAAAACCAATAAGTTAAACAAAAGATCTTTGCTTTGATCTTTTGTATTAAAAAGTGATTGGATAATATAAACACAGATCGGTTAAAGATCCACCAACAACCTAATTACCCACAATTAAGGCCATCTGATTAAGTATAAGAACTAAAAGTCAATGAGTTATTCAAAATTAAAGCACTGTATATGGATCCAGAAAAATAAGTAACGGATAAAATATATACACCATTGTGGATAACTTACTAAGATCCAAATTAGGTCAAAAAATAATGTTGATAATATGATAATCTATTCATTCAATCATGTTGAAGAGTCTTTATGAGCTTACCACCACCAAATACTATTGATGAATTATTACAACGAGCAGAAAGCATTGCAGGCTATACGCTATCTGAGTTGGCAGAGCAGGCCGGTATCCCTGTGCCTGAAAATTTAAAGCGAGATAAAGGCTGGGTTGGTCAATTATTAGAATGGCATTTAGGAGCTTCAGCTGGCAGTAAACCTTTACCTGATTTCATCGATCTTAGTGTAGAACTAAAAACCATTCCAATCAGCTACACAGGTAAACCATTAGAAACAACTTTTGTTTGTGTCGCTCCATTAACAGGCGTACACAGCTTACAGTGGGAAGAGTCTCATGTTCGTCATAAACTGGCTCATGTATTATGGATCCCTGTAGAAGGCGAGCGAGAGATCCCTGTCGGTGATCGTCATGTCGGATATCCAGTTTTATGGCAACCTTCTTTGGAAGAAGAACGACAATTAAAACAAGATTGGGAAGAGTTGATGGATTTAATTGTGCTCGGTAAGGTTGAGTCAATTACAGCAAAACATGGCGAAGTTCTTCAATTAAGACCTAAAGCAGCAAACAGCCAAGCATTAACTGAGGCTTATGGTGAAAATGGGCAACCGATAAAAACGCTACCTCGCGGTTTTTATTTAAAAACTCAATTTACTCATTCTATATTAACTTCATTCTTCAGCTAAAAAAATAGGCCTACCTAATTCAAGGTAAGCCTATTTTTTCAATCAAAAGCTCGGTTAGCTATAGCTTCTCGGCTCTGAAATTAAATTATGTTTATTCAATAAACGATACATAGTTGCTCGTGAAACACCCAGCTCTTTTGCCGCTGAAGATACTTGACCATCATGAGATTCTAATACCATCAATAATGCATCTCGCTCAGAGTTTTCACGGATAACACGTAAACTACGTTTAGTTTCACTGCGTTGTGGTAAATCTAAATGTTCAAGATCAATTGTCATGCTATCGGCAAGTAATACAGCACGTTTCACTTGGTTTACCAATTCACGAACATTACCTGGCCATTGATAATGTAGCATAGTTTGTAATGCTTCTTCAGAGAACGTTCTTGCTTGTGTATTGTATTCTTTTGCATAACGCTGTAAGAAATGCTCTGCTAAAACCGAGATATCTGAACTTCTCTCTTTTAAAGACGGAACATGAATACGTAATACATTTAAACGATAATACAACTCTTCTTTAAAGCTGCCTTCTTCAATCGCTTTTTCTAAATCAATGTGGCTTGCAACAATTACACGAACATCTAAATCAACAAAACCTTTTTCAGTCTCAATATTACCTTCTTGTAGGAATCGTAATAAATGCTGCTGCTGACTAGCTGGCAAATCATTAATATCATTTAAAAATAATGTACCACCATTGGCTTGGAATAATTTTGATTCTTCCGGTGACGAAGAATGAGAACCAAACAGCTCCTGCTCAATCTTGCTTTCAGATAACGAACCACAATTTAATGAAACAAATGGACCTTTATTACGGCCTGATGATTCATGAACTGCTTTTGCTACCGCATCTTTACCTACACCGCTTTCACCAGAAATAAGAATAGAAACATCTGTTGGAGCAACACGGCGAATTTGATCTCGTAAACGTTTCACCGCAGGTGCTTCACCTAAAATACCTAGATCCGATTTATTACCCATATTAGGCCATACTTTACGCTCTAGCTTAAGCATACCTAGCTGGTGACCAATCGTACTTAATAATTGAGCATCTGGAATCGGTGCAGTGAAGAAATCAATACAGAAGTTTACAATGAACTGGCAAATAGTATCTGAACTTAGCTGAGACTCACGGATGAAAGCCATCCAACGAACTTGCTTATTGTTATTTACTAATGTTGCAATGCCATTAAGACTAAAATCATCTTGGCTTAAATCAACAATACCAATACATGGCCCAATCTCGTCAAACAGAGCTTGAGCTGCTCGAAGATCATAGCAACGATGACAACGCCAACCTACTTGTTCTAAAACGGCTAACCAAGGTTCATAGCTGCCACCAACAACAACTAAAGAGCCTGGAACCGAATCCATACGAAATTGAGTACCCATAACACTACCTCTAAATTCTTATTTCTAAACCAACTAAAAATGTTTCTTAGATGCAACTATACAGGTTTTAAGACCTTATCTCGTCTCACAAATGAGATGCGCGTCATCCTTTTAACAAAAAAAATACATCTCGAGCATAATAAATAAATGACAGTTAACATATTAAAGAAATAGTTGAATCAAATATGAGATTGGAGAAGATTTATTGCATAAAAAAAAAGGTTTTTATTACTTTTTAACCGTTACATGACTATTAATTTGAATTGTAAAAATTAAGTCAATTGATAAAAAAGTGTAGTTATTTTCTCATTTTTAGTGCTTTGAGTAAGATAAATAAAAAAAGAGCGGCTATTTAGCCGCTCTTTCATCATCTTTATTTATTCTTTATTACGCTTGTGGACGCATTGATGGGAATAAAATAACGTCACGAATTGTGTGCGTGTTAGTTAATAGCATAACTAAACGGTCAATACCAATACCCTGACCAGCTGTTGGTGGTAAACCATGCTCAAGAGCTGTGATGTAGTCTGCATCGTAGTACATAGCTTCATCATCACCAGATTCTTTAGCATTAACTTGCGCTTTAAAACGCTCGTCTTGATCTTGTGCATCATTCAGCTCAGAGAAACCATTCGCAACTTCACGACCACCAATGAAAAATTCAAAACGGTCTGTAATGAAATCATTGTCATCGTTACGACGTGCTAATGGAGAAATATCAGCTGGGTATTCTGTAATGAATGTTGGTTGCATTAACTTAGGTTCAGCAGTTTCACCGAAGATTTCTTCAAGAAGCTGACCACATGTCCAGAAGCTTTCAACTTCAACATGTACAGATTTAGCAATAGATACCATTAGATCGCGATCTTTAACGCCTTCGTATGTTAGCGCTTGGATCTCAGCGTGATCTGGGTTGTATTGTTTGATCGCATCTAACATGCTCATACGAGCGTATTTGCCACCAAAATCAACCGTGTGTTCACCGTAAGGCATTTTGTCACTACCTAAAACAGATGTTGCTACTGTAGATAGCATTTCTTCTGTAAGGTCCATTAGATCGTTGTAATCTGCGTACGCCATGTAGAATTCCATCATTGTGAATTCTGGGTTATGACGTGGAGATAGACCTTCGTTA
Organism: Aliivibrio fischeri; assembly: GCF_009727955.1. Lineage (GTDB taxonomy): Bacteria > Pseudomonadota > Gammaproteobacteria > Enterobacterales > Vibrionaceae > Aliivibrio > Aliivibrio fischeri_A. The sequence continues at coordinate 99,621 of NZ_WOBR01000007.1, forward strand.
CGGAAGTTACGGTTAATTTCGAATACACGTTCAAAACCACCAACAACTAAACGTTTTAAGTAAAGCTCTGGAGCGATACGTAGGTACATATCAACATCAAGTGCATTATGATGTGTTACGAATGGACGAGCAGAAGCACCACCTGGGATAACGTGCATCATAGGAGTTTCAACTTCCATGAAGCCTTTATCAACCATGAAGTTACGGATAGCAGCAACCACTTTAGAACGAACGATAAATGCATGACGTGAGTCATCATTTACGATTAGATCTACGTAACGTTGACGGTAACGCATCTCTTGGTCTGTTAAACCATGGAATTTTTCTGGTAATGGACGTAATGCTTTTGTTAGCAGTACATACTCTTCCATGTTCACGTAAAGGTCACCTTTACCTGACTTATGAAGTGCACCTTTAACACCGATGATGTCACCGATATCCAAACCTTGGTATTTGTCTTTTAGTTCTTTTTGAACTTCTTTTGCTGCGTAAGCTTGGATCTTACCAGACACTTCTTGAATCAATAAGAAAGGACCACGCTTAGCCATAACACGGCCAGCAATTGCAACAACGTGGTTCAGTTCTTCTAGCTCTTCTTTGGTCTTTTCACCAAATTCAGCTTGAAGATCACCCGCTAGGCTATCACGACGGAAGTCATTTGGGTGGCCATTAGCTTTACATGCTTGACGAATATGGTCTAATTTACCACGACGTTCAGCAATCAGTTTGTTTTCATCTAGTTGTACTTGTTCAGTCATAATGAACCCTTTCTTATAATCCAGATTTTAAGCTGGCTTCGATAAATTTATCTAAATCACCGTCTAGAACGGCTTGCGTATTACGGTTTTCAATGCCGGTACGCAAATCTTTAATGCGTGAATCATCTAATACGTATGAGCGAATTTGACTGCCCCATCCGATATCAGATTTAGCGTCTTCATTGGCCTGTTTTTCAGCATTTTGCTTTTGCAACTCATATTCAAACAATTTCGCACGTAACTGCTTCATTGCTTGATCTTTGTTTTTATGCTGAGAACGGTCATTCTGACACTGAACAACGATATTTGTTGGTACGTGAGTAATACGTACAGCAGATTCGGTGGTGTTTACGTGTTGACCACCCGCACCAGAAGCACGGTAAACATCAATACGTAAATCAGAAGGGTTGATATCAATCTGAATGTTGTCATCAATCTCTGGATAAATAAATGCAGATGCAAATGAAGTATGGCGACGACCACTAGAATCAAATGGCGATTTACGAACTAAACGGTGAACACCGGTTTCTGTACGTAACCAACCATAAGCATATTCACCAGCAATACGAACTGTTGCGCCTTTAAGACCTGCAACTTCACCTTCCGATACCTCGATAACTTCTACTTTAAAGCCTTTCGCTTCTGCCCAACGTAAATACATACGCAGCATCATAGAAGTCCAATCTTGAGCTTCTGTACCACCAGAGCCTGATTGTAGATCGATATAACAGTCAGAAGCATCGTGATCACCAGAGAACATACGGCGAAATTCAAGTTTAGCTAACTTAGCTTCTAGCTCAGCCAGTTCAGGTTCAATTTCGTCAAATGTTTCTTGATCTTCTTCTTCAACCGCAAGCTCTAGTAAGCCATCTACGTCTTCAACGCCTTGATCTAAAAGATCAATAGTTTCAACAACAGCTTCTAGTGATGCACGTTCTTTACCTAGTGCTTGCGCACGCTCAGGTTCATTCCATACATCAGGTTGTTCTAGCTCTGCATTTACCTCTTCTAAACGCTCTTTTTTAGCGTCATAGTCAAAGGTACCCCCTCAGGATATTTGTGCGTTCAGACACATCCTGGAGACGGTTTTTAATAGGATTAATTTCGAACATGGTGTTTTATCATCGCCGAATAAAAAATAACCGAGAGATTTTAACCAAAAGTGTGATAGAAATCGAGGTATTTCACCCTCTGAAAGCAAGAACAATAAAGATTGAGAAAATGGTGTAAAAAACATCACACCAAAACGTTTTTTATTTAACTTTCACAAGGAAAATAAGGCCTATCTGTTTTCAACTAAACCATAAAAATAACAACTCATTAAGTCTTTTTTAATGAGTTGTTCAGTGAAAATTAACGTGTTTTACGGATTATTCATGAATTAAAGTGGTTCAATATTCTCAACCATAAGCTGTAAGGTCTGATTTCCACGAAATTCATTAATATCGAGTCGGTAAGCTAACTTTACTTTTTGAACAGAGGCATCTGGCCAACGACGAACATCAATATTAAATGCAATGGCATCAACCATTTTATTGGTTGGAAAATCACGGTGAATAGGTTCTAACATTAATTTAAGATGTTTCTCACCCACCAAACGTTGATTTAATACTTTAAATTCACCGTCAAAAATAGGTTCAGGGAAAGCTTGTCCCCATGGTCCACCCGCTCGAATAATTTCAGCGGTACCTAATGTAAACTCTTCTGGTGTAAGCGCGCCATCAGATAAAATGATCCCCTTAAGAGCCTCTTCTTCTACCGACTCACGAACAACATCATCAAAAGCTTGACTGAATTTTTTATAATCCACCTCTTTAATGGTTAAGCCAGCAGCCATAGCATGCCCACCAAATTTCAAAATAAGGCCTGGATTTCTAGTATCAATCAAATCTAATGCATCACGCATATGAAAGCCTGCAATAGAACGGCATGATCCTTTAATAAAACCATCACCACCGTCAGCAAAAGCAATGACAGGACGATGATATTTTTCTTTTATACGCGAAGCCAAAATACCAATAACACCTTGGTGCCAATCACGCTGAAACAGCACCAATCCAAAAGGCAATTCACTTTGAGCACCAAACTCTAATCGCTCACAAATAGCCATGGCTTCTTCTTTCATGCCCTGCTCAATTTCTTTTCGAGTTTGATTTAATGAATCTAATTCTGCCGCCATACGACGAGCTGCATGAATATTATTTGACATTAAAAGCTCAACGCCAAATGACATATCATCCAAACGACCCGCTGCATTTATTCTGGGACCTAAAGCAAAACCAAAGTCAGAAGCAACAATACGTGATGGAACTCGGTTAGCAACTTCAATTAATGCTTGGATCCCTGGTCGACACTTACCTGCACGAATACGCTGAATACCTTGATGAACAAGAATCCGATTATTTTCATCCAAAGCAACTAAGTCAGCAACCGTTCCTAATGCTACTAAATCAAGCAAATCAGCTAAATTCGGGATGGCTATATTTTGTTTTTCAAACCAATTTATTTCACGAAGACGAGCACGAATAGCAAGCATCAAATAAAAGGCAACACCAACCCCTGCTAATGATTTCGATGGGAATGCACACGCTTCTAAATTAGGGTTTACAATCGCATCAGCTAGAGGTAAATGAGCACCAGGTAAGTGATGATCCGTTACAACAACTTGCATACCATATTCTTTTGCTTTCAAGACCCCATCAATGGATGAAACACCATTATCAACGGTCATGATGATCTCAGCCCCCATATCTTTTGCTTGATCCACAACATCAGGACTCAAACCATAACCATCTTCAAAGCGGTTAGGTACTAAGTAATCAACATTTTGACTTCCCATCATACGAAATGCCATCACTGATAATGCTGAACTGGTTGCTCCATCGGCATCAAAATCACCAACGACGATAATACGAGTTTGCTTTTGGATCGCCTCAACTAGGATATCAACGGCTTTAGAAATACCATGCATAGATTGAAATGAGAGTAAGAATTTTGCGCCACGTTCAAGCTGTGAGCTTGATGTAATACCTCTTGCAGCATAAATTCGCTGCAAAATTGGAGGTATCGAATCCGGAAGTTGAATAGAGGTTGGAACAATTCGACGTTTCACTTCAATCATGAATTTCACCTAGTTTTTCAATAAAAAAATCCCCGCATATACGGGGATTATAGTGAATAGCTTTACTTAATTATCGTTCTAAATCAGATAGAAGCTCACGAGCTGGTTTATATCCAGGAACAAGATCACCACTTGGAAGAACAATTGCAGGCGTTCCATTTACACCCATTTTTCTACCCAATAAGTATTGTTCTTTAATGATATTTTTACATTCAGCGGTTGCTGGTTTTGAACCATTAATTGGACGATTTGATTTTGCATCTTCCATCGCTTGCTGTTTATCATCAGCACACCAAATTTGAGCCATTTTATCAGCAACTGAACCTTGGTAGCCTTGACGAGGGTATGCTAAATAACGAACAGTAATACCCGCATCATTATAGTCTTTCATCTCTTTGTGCAGTTTTGTACAGTAACCACAAGTGATGTCTGTAAAAACAGTAATTACGTGTTTTTCATTTTTAGCAGGGAACACAATCATATTATCGCTTTGGCTATCCACCAATTTAGCAAAACGCGCGGCTAATAAATCTTTCATGTTGCCGTTTTCATCAAACTCAAAAATTCGGCCTTGGATGAAATGCTTACCATCAGAAGATACGTAAAAAATACCAAACGGAGTTTCAACTTGTTTAAAGCCGTCAACTTCTGAGTCATGAATAGCTTCTACAGGCAAACCTAAAGTCGTTAGTCGCTGAGTAATAGCTTGTTCTGAATCAGGTTGAGCAGTCTCAACTGCAGAAGGTGATGCATCCTGTTTTTTTGCTTGTTCATCTGAACATGCAGTAAAAGAAACTACGCTCATTAAAGCAATAATCATCGCACTAGTTCGGCGAATAAATGACATAAGGGTACCTATAAAAAATGTAATTGTAGAAGATTTGAAGTTTAGAGTTTTTAAACCACCAGAAGTTCCCTTAATTATGAACGAGGGTGATGCTCTTGGTGGATTTGCTTCAAACGTTCCGTTGCTACGTGAGTATATATTTGTGTTGTAGAAAGATCACTATGTCCTAACAACATTTGTACAACACGGAGATCTGCGCCATAGTTTAAAAGATGCGTAGCAAATGCATGGCGTAATACGTGAGGTGATAATTTATCAGAATCAATACCAGCAATAACCGCATAATGCTTAATTCGATGCCAAAATGTTTGACGAGTCATTTGCTTTGCTCGTTTACTAGGAAACACCACATCCGAACTTTTTTCACCAAGTAACATCGGACGACCATGAGTTAAAAACTGCTCAATCCAATCTACGGCATTCTCTCCCATTGGGACTAAACGTTCTTTATCCCCTTTACCAGTAACTCGTACGACACCTTGGCGTAAACTTACATTTTCCATAGTTAAGCTAACTAACTCAGTAACGCGTAAACCTGTAGCATAAAGCAGCTCTAACATTGCTCGATCTCGAAGTTCTAGTGGATCTTCAACGTTAGGAGCATTAAGCAATGCATCTACCTGCTCTTCACTTAAATCTTTTGGTAAACGTTGAGGTAATTTAGGGCTAGCGAGTAATGCAGTAGGATCATCTCCACGAATTTTTTCACGATGTAAATACTGAAAAAAACGACGCAATGCAGATAACATTCGAGCTCGAGAAGTTTGTTTATATTCTTTATCGACCAAATAAGCTTGAAACTCATTAAGTCCCATTGCTGAAATAGAAGCACATTTATAGTGATTATCCTCTAACCACTGTAATAACTTCACCAAATCATTTCGATATGAAGCCAACGTATTTTCAGACAAGCCTCGCTCCATCCACATGGTATCTAAAAAACGCTCCATTAGTGCCATATCATTATTCATCTGCTTACCACTTAAACTTACATTCCAGAAAATACTGGTTAGAATTACAGTATTAAACAATTTTACCCACTTTAAATGCAAGTTTAATTTTCATAATCATTTACGGTAAACTAACGCTATATTTATTCATCATTAAGGTAATGAAAATGAAAATCGGTTTGTTTTATGGTTCTTCAACCTGTTATACCGAAATGGCATCTGAAAAAATCAGAGCTTTTATCGGAGAGGATCTTGTTGATGTCTTTAATATTAAAGAGACGCCAGTAAAAACTATGAATGATTACGACCTTTTATTACTTGGGATCTCTACATGGGATTTTGGTGAAATCCAAGAAGATTGGCAGAATGTTTGGGATGAGTTAGATGGCTTATCTCTAGATGGAAAAACAATTGCGTTATTTGGCCTTGGCGATCAAGAAGGCTACGGTGAATGGTTCCTAGATGCAATGGGTTTACTGCATGACGAATTAAAAGCAACGAATGCTAAATTCATTGGCTATTGGAAAAATGAAGGCTATCAGTTCGACGCATCAAAAGCATTGACTGAAGATGAATCTCACTTTGTTGGTTTAGCGTTAGATGAAGACAGTCAGTATGATAAAAGTGATGAGCGTATTGAGCAGTGGTGTGAGCAGGTTTTAGTAGAATATCACGAGTCACTTTAGAACTAGAAACGATACGCTTTGCTAGCTAGAGCACTGCGTTATTATAAAAGAAAAGAGCGAGTGAACTTAAACAGTTATACTCGCTCTTATAGTCTCTAATTTCTAGTCCCTAGTCCCTAGTCCCTAGTCCCTAAAATTATGCATTTTCAGTCACTAATTCGTCTTCTTTCTTACCGACAAAACGAACAATGATCATCGAAGCAAATGTTGGAATTACCCAAGCCATACCATGGTCAAACATTGGCAACATCGAGAAAGCAGACATATCGGCGCCCGCAACTTTCGCAGCATCTAATATTGCAAAACACGTCGCTACAGAAATAACTACACGGTAAGCCAATTGTGGGTTTGGCATCATTTTACGAATAAAAGCTAGAACAACTAACGCAATCGCAACAGGATAAAGTAAGAATAGTACAGGTACAGAAAGCGTAATTAGCTGACTCAAACCAACATTAGCCACTACAGCACATGCCACACCAACAATAATAACCCAAGACTTGTAGGTCACTTTACAGATAGAGCTAAAGTAATCTGCACAAGCTGAAATCAAACCAATCGCCGTTGTTAAACAAGCAATCAATACAATAACAGATAATACCGTCTGTCCAGATGTACCAAACAATGCATGAGTGTATGCAGTTAGGATTGCACCACCATTCTCAGCCCCTGCTGCAACTACACTTGACGTTGCACCTAAGTAGAATAATGAGATATAAACAAAAGCCAAACCTGATGCCGCAATTAAACCAGCAATCGTTAAATACTTAGTTGTCGCTTTATGCTCTGTAATACCTTTGCTCTTTAATGCATCAATGATCAAAATACCAAACATTAAAGCACCAAACGTATCCATTGTATTATAGCCTTCAAAAAAGCCTGTTGTGATTGGACTATCAACATACTTACCCGTAGCTGCAACAATCTCGCCTTGAGGATTAACAAATACCGCAATAGCTAATACGATTAAACCAATGAACAATGCTGGTGTTAAAAACTTACCAATAGTGTCAATCAATTTTCCTTGAGACCATGCAAAAAACATTGCTATAGAGAAGAATGCAATTGAAAATAGAGTTAGTGAAAATTGACCAGCATCCGCTCCAATAAATGGTTTCGCTGCCATTTCATATGCTACTAGCCCAGTACGAGGAGCAGCAAAAGCAGGACCGATAATAACAAACATGAGAATTGCCATTATCATTGCTACTTTAGGAGGTAGATCACGTGTAAGGTGCTGCCAAGAACCACCAGAGACACCAATCGCAATGATCGTTAATAATGGTAAACCAACAGCGGTGATAAGAAACCCACTCATAGCACCAAAAACATGCTCACCGGCCATTTGGCCAGCAATTGGTGGAAAAATAATATTACCTGCGCCTAAGAAAAAGGCAAAAAGCATAAAGCCAACGGCAATGATATCGGCTAGTTTTAATGACTGTTTCACAATAAAACCCTTGTATAATGTTGTGTGTATTTAATTTTATGTTTTATATCTATATATGATATATCTCCCAGAATAATGAACAAATTATCACAAGTTCGCAATACCTTAGCGTAAAACACCACAATCTAGTTAAATAATGGTTAAAAACCAGATTATTCATCTATTTTGGTAAATCAAAACAGAATGATTGGTAAGTATAAAAACATTTAACAATAGATCCCAAATAGAACAATACACCAATTAACAATTAAATTACAAAATTAACAACCATAACTCAAATAGGCCCCTTATGAGCAAAAGCTTTACTTTCAAACAATTTCATATCGATATTGGCTCATGTGGAATGCCAGTTAGTACTGATGGCGTGTTATTAGGTGCCTGGGCAAATATTAGTGAATGTGGCCAAATATTAGATATAGGCGCTGGAACGGGGTTATTAAGCCTAATGAGTGCGCAAAGAAACTCAAATGCACACATTGATGCCATAGAATTAATGCCAATAGCCGCAGAAGTTGCTCGTTTAAATTTTTGTCAAAGCCCATGGAAAGAGCGCTTAGCCCTTATTCATCAAGACTTTCTTACTTATCAAACGGCTTATGAATATGACGCTATTATTTGTAACCCCCCTTATTTCAATAATGGGGAGCAATCATTAAAAGGAGAACGCTCTACTGCTCGCCATACAGACAGCCTTCCTTTTGATAAACTATTGCTACACTGTAAAACTCTAATTTCATCAACCGGTCGTGCTAGCTTTATCCTTCCTATTTTTGAAGGCGAGATTTTTATTAAAGTTGCTAAAAGCTGTGATTTTCATTTAACCAAAATAACAAAAGTGAAAACTACTGAAAAAAAATCACCGACTCGCCTTCTTATCGAGCTATCTCTTTTTCCTCATATTTATCAAGAGAGTACACTCACAATTCATGATGGAAATGGATATAGCGACGACTTTATTAAGCTAACTCGAATGTTTTATCTCAATATGGACTAAAAGATCGGTGATTTATTAGAGATGGATCACTATAATGTCCGGCTGACACTATATTTTTAAAATTTCATACCTGAACGGAGAATCAACAGTGATCAAAACGTTTGCTGACCTCGATCTATCACCTAACCTATTGCGTGCTCTTGAGGAGATAGATTATCAACGTCCAACTCAAGTTCAGGCTATGACTATCCCTGAAGCATTAGAAGGTAAAGATATTCTTGCTTCTGCACCAACAGGAACAGGTAAATCTGCTGCATTCCTATTACCAGCTCTTCAGCACTTAGATGATTTCCCTCGCCGTGAGCCGGGACCTGCACGTATTCTTATCTTGACGCCTACGCGTGAATTAGCGATTCAAGTTGCTGATGAAGCTCGTCAATTAGCAAAATATACTCGTCATAAAGTATTTACGATTACAGGTGGTATTAGCTACCAAGATCACGCTGATATTTTAGCTACTACTCAAGATATTGTTGTAGCAACCCCTGGTCGTTTAATGGAGTACATCGAAGCTGAGCGTTTTGATTGTCGTGCTATTGAAACCCTTATTCTTGATGAAGCAGACCGCATGCTAGACATGGGTTTTGGACCTGTTGTAGATCGTCTATCTAAAGAATGCCGCTGGCGTAAGCAAACCTTCTTATTCTCAGCGACATTAGAAGGTCGTGGCGTAGAAGGTTTTACTGCTGACCTACTGAATGAACCAGCAGAAATTAACGCTGAACCATCACGTCGTGAACGTAAAAAGATCACTCAGTGGTATCACCGTGCTGACAACATGGCGCATAAAATTGATCTGTTAAAAAATATCTTAACAGAGCAAGCTGAGCGTTCAATTGTGTTCGTAAAAACTCGTGAACGTTTAGCGGAACTTCGCGGCCACTTAGAAACAGCGAAAATCCCTTGTGCTTGGATTCAAGGGGAAATGGCTCAAGAAAGTCGTAATAACGCTATTGCTCGATTCCGTGACGGTACAGTAAACGTACTTATCGCAACCGATGTTGCTGCTCGTGGTATTGATTTACCTGACGTTTCACACGTAATCAACTTTGATATGCCACGTACAGCTGATGTGTACTTACACCGTATTGGTCGTACCGCTCGAGCTGGTAAAAAAGGCAATGCCGTTTCTCTAATTGAAGCGCATGACCAACCAATGATGGAACGTGTAGGTCGCTACATTAAAGAAGATGAAATCATTAAAGAACGCTTTATTGAAGGCCTAAAGCCTAAGCATAAAAAACCTGTTTTCAAAAACAAACAGAAAAAAAATGCGAAGAAAAAAGCCGCTCTAGCGAAGAAAAAAGCACCAAAGAAAAAGAAGAAGTAATTTCTGTACGCTTAGCTAGAATGCTTGGCTCAAGAAACGATAAAAGCAGTCTGTATTGCAGGCTGCTTTTTTATTAGAAGTCACTTAGGTACTAGGGACAAGAACGCTTCGCTTCGAGTAAAAACCAGGGCTAAAAACCCGTCCCTAGTCCCTTATAACAGGCATAAAAAAACCCGCTAATCAGCGGGTTTTTTATTAACTCAATTCGAGCTGTCTATAATAAAAATTATAGTACGTCGATTGCGTTAAGGTCAGCAAATGCTTTCTCAAGACGAGTAACCATAGAAGCTTGACCAGCACGTAGCCATACGCGTGGATCGTAGTACTTCTTGTTTGGCGCAGATTCGCCAGTTGGGTTACCGATTTGACCTTGTAGGAAATCGCGATTTTCAGCTTCGTAAGTACGGATACCGTCCCAAGTAGCCCATTGTGTATCAGTATCGATGTTCATTTTGATAACACCGTAACCGATAGACTCTTGGATTTCAGCTTCAGAAGAACCAGAACCACCGTGGAATACGAAGTTTAGAGCGTTAGGTGCGATACCGAACTTCTCTGCACAGTATGCTTGAGAGTCACGTAGGATAGTTGGAGTAAGTACAACGTTACCAGCTTGGTAAACACCGTGTACGTTACCGAAAGATGCAGCGATAGTGAAACGTGGGCTGATAGCGCTTAGTTTCTCATATGCGTATGCAACATCTTCAGGAGAAGTGTAAAGCTCAGAAGCGTCCATATCAGAGTTATCAACGCCGTCTTCTTCACCACCAGTACAACCTAGTTCGATTTCTAGAGTCATGCCCATCTTAGCCATACGCTCAAGGTATTTGCCAGAGATTTCGATGTTTTCTTCTAGAGACTCTTCAGAAAGGTCGATCATGTGAGAAGAGAATAGAGGCTTACCAGTTTCAGCGAAGAATGCTTCACCAGCGTCTAGTAGACCGTCGATCCATGGAAGAAGTTTCTTAGCAGCGTGGTCAGTGTGAAGAATAACTGGAACACCGTAAGCTTCAGCTACAGCGTGAACGTATTTAGCACCAGCTACAGCACCAAGGATTTGAGCACCTTGACCTTCAAGTTTAACGCCTTTACCAGCGAAGAAACCAGCACCGCCGTTAGAGAATTGAACAACAACTGGAGCTTTAACTTTAGAAGCAGCTTCTAGAACACCGTTGATTGAATCAGTGTTAACTACGTTTACTGCAGGAAGAGCAAATTTGTTTTCTTTTGCTACTTCAAATACTTTCTGTACGTCGTCGCCAGAAATAACACCAGGTTTTACAAAATCGAAGATCTTAGACATGGAAATAGTCCTATTTATTCTATCGTTTTAAAAATTAAAAAACTTACGTTTAAACTTTTGCAAACGTTTGCTCACAACTGTCGGTATTGTATCAATAAACCTTGCCATCAACAAACGTAAAAAGCGGGAATGATTAGATTCCCGCTCTTAAATAATTATGCTTTAGCACGCTCTTCAAGCATTGCTACTGCTGGAAGTACTTTACCTTCAACGAACTCAAGGAATGCACCACCACCTGTAGAGATGTAAGATACGTCAGCTTTAATACCGAACTTGTCGATAGCTGCTAGTGTATCACCACCACCCGCTACAGAGAAACCTGCAGATTCAGCGATTGCTTTAGAGATACCTGCTGTACCCGCTTCGAAGTTTTTGAATTCGAATACGCCAACTGGGCCATTCCAAAGAATTGTTTTCGCATTGCCGATGATTTCAGCAAGTGCCGCTGTTGAATCTGGACCAAGGTCGAAAATCATATCGTCATCTTGAACTTCAGAAACGTGTTTGATTTCAGCTTCAGCGTTTTCGTCAAATGCTTTCGCACATGCAACGTCAGTAGCAACTGGAATTGCACACTCTTTCATTAGCTTTTGAGCAGTTTCAACTAGATCAGCTTCGTATAGTGATTTACCTACGTTGTGACCTTCAGCTGCGATGAATGTATTCGCGATACCACCACCAACAACAAGTTGGTCAGCAATTTTAGATAGAGACTCAAGAACCGTTAGCTTAGTAGAAACTTTAGAACCACCAACGATAGCAACCAGTGGACGCTCTGGGTTATCCATAGCTTTACCAAGTGCTTCAAGTTCAGCAGCTAGTAGAGGACCAGCACACGCTACAGGAGCGTTCATGCCAACACCATGAGTAGATGCTTGTGCACGGTGAGCAGTACCAAATGCATCCATTACGAAGATGTCACATAATGCTGCGTATTTCTTAGAAAGCTCTTCTTCGTTCTTTTTCTCGCCTTTGTTGAAGCGCACGTTTTCAAGAACAACTAATTCACCAGCGTTCAGTTCAAGACCATCTAGGTAATCTTTTGCTAGCTTAACGTCACAATCTAGTGCGTCATTCAAGTAGTTAACTACAGGAGCTAGAGAGAACTCTTCGTTGTACTCGCCTTCCGTTGGACGACCTAGGTGAGAAGTAACCATTACTTTAGCGCCAGCTTCCAAGCAAAGCTTGATAGTTGGTAGAGATGCAAGGATACGTGCATCAGAAGTTACTTTACCATCTTTAACTGGTACGTTTAGGTCAGCACGGATAAATACGCGTTTACCTGCAAGTTCCAGGTCAGTCATCTTGATTACAGACATGTTTTGTCCTCTCAATTAAATAATAAAAAGTTTTCAAGCTCGGCGTCATTGCCAAACCGATTAAATTCTTACTGCATTATTCAGTAAATAGGGATGCAGTTCACTTTTTTCAAGATAAAAATTCATCTTTTTTATCTTTTCATCACAAATTTACTGATTACTGAGTTTATTTACTCATTGCTAATGCGGTATCTAGCATCCGATTAGCAAACCCCCACTCGTTATCGCACCAAACTAGCATTTTAACTAAATGCCCATTACTCACCCTTGTTTGTGATCCATCGACAATGGCGCTATGGGGATCATGATTAAAGTCGATAGAAACAAGCGGCGCTTCAGTATAGTCAACAATGTTATGTAATGTACACCGAGATGCGTTAACAATGGTTTGATTTATGTCATTAACTTTCACATTTGTATTAATTGTTACACTTAAATCCATTGCAGTTACGTTTACCGTTGGTACTCGCACAGAAATCGCTTCAAACTTGTTAGAAAATTTCGGAAATATTCTTTCAATACCTTTATGCAACTTAGTATCAACAGGAATAATAGATTGGCTAGCGGCTCTAGTACGACGTAAATCAGAATGGTAAGCATCAATAACTTGTTGATCATTCATTGAAGAATGGATGGTGGTAATGGTGCCAGAATCGATACCAAACGCATCATCAATCGCTTTAATAACAGGAATAATGCAATTGGTAGTACATGATCCATTAGAAACAATTCGATGTTCTGGTAATAACGTATCGTGATTCACACCATAAATAATAGTGTTATCTAAATCAGTACCACCAGGATGAGAAAACAGAACTTTTTTAGCGCCTGCTTCGATGTGTTTTTCACCATCAGATTTAGAACCGTACACTCCCGTACAATCCAAAACTAAATCAACCTCTAACGATTGCCATGGTAAAAGAGAAAGATCCGCTTGATGTAATATGCGAACCTTATCTTGAGAGCCGTCAGGTAAATCAATATAAAGGTATTCTTGATCGTGGGTGACTTTGTATTGAAAGCGTCCGTGAGTTGAATCATATTGAAATAAGTGTGCCATCGCTTCAGGCTGTGATAACTCGTTAACCGCCACCACTTCTATTTTATCGCGCTTATCACTCTCGTATAACGCTCGAAGTACACTACGACCAATTCGGCCAAATCCATTTATTGCCACTCTCAACATAATACATAACTCTCTTTTTCCATTTGCGGTTATTGTACTCTTTTCGTTTTTTTCTTAAAGGATCAAAAAAGCGAAGTTACCTTTCAATAACTTCGCTCTTCATCTTATTTTTACTTATCGCTAAATTAAGCTAATGCTTTTTTAATTAAGCTAAAAGTTCTTTCGCCGTGTTTACTACATTTTCAGTAGTGAAACCAAACATTTTGAATAGCTCATCAGCAGGCGCTGACTCACCAAATGTTGTCATGCCGATGATCTTGCCACCGAAACCAACATACTTGTACCAGAAATCAGCAATACCCGCTTCAATTGCGATACGTTTAGTTACCGCTGATGGAAGTACTGCTTCACGGTATGCTTCGTCTTGCTTATCAAATGCATCTGTTGATGGCATTGAAACAACACGCACCGCTTTACCTTCTGCTGTCAATTGTGCTGCCGCTTCAACTGCTAGCTCAACTTCTGAACCTGTTGCGATAAGGATAAGTTCAGGTTGGCCTTCACAATCCTTAAGGATGTAAGCGCCTTTAGCAATATCCGCAACTTGCTCTTGTGTACGCTCTTGCTGTGCAAGGTTTTGACGAGAGAAGATTAAAGAAGAAGGACCATCTTTACGCTCGATAGCCAGTTTCCATGCTACAGCAGACTCAACTTGGTCACATGGACGCCATGTGCTCATGTTTGGTGTTAAACGTAGCGATGCGATTTGCTCAACTGGTTGGTGAGTTGGACCATCTTCACCAAGACCGATAGAGTCGTGTGTGTACACTTGGATGTTTTGCACTTTCATTAGTGCAGCCATACGCATTGCGTTACGAGCGTATTCCATGAACATTAGGAACGTTGCGCCGTATGGTACGAAGCCACCGTGCAGAGCAATACCGTTCATGATTGCTGTCATACCGAATTCACGCACACCGTAGTGAATGTAGTTACCAGAGAAATCATTTGCTTCAAGTGACTTAGAACCAGACCACATGGTTAGGTTAGATGGTGCAAGGTCAGCAGAGCCGCCCATGAATTCAGGTAACATAGCACCAAACGCTTCTAGTGCATTTTGAGATGCTTTACGTGATGCGATATTTGCAGGGTTAGCTTGAAGATCAGCAATAATTGCATTTGCTTTTTCTTCCCATTCTGCAGGTAAGTCACCATTTACACGGCGTTTGTATTCTGCTGCTAATTCAGGGTATGCCGCAGCGTATGCATCGAATTTTGCATTCCAAGCCGCTTCTTTTTCAGAACCCGCTTCTTTTGCATCCCACTCGCCATACACGTCTGCAGGAATTTCAAATGCACCGTGTTCCCAACCCAATTGAGCTTTAGTTGCTGCAATTTCTTCAGCGCCTAATGGAGCACCGTGACAGTCATGTGTACCTTGTTTATTTGGAGAACCAAAACCAATTACTGTTTTAGTACAAATTAAAGAAGGACGAGGATCCGCTTTAGCCGCTTCAATTGCTGCATTGATAGCGTCTGAATCGTGACCATCAACCGCTGGAATTACGTGCCAACCGTATGCTTCAAAGCGCTTAGGCGTGTCATCAGAGAACCAGCCTTCAACTTCACCATCAATAGAGATACCGTTGTCATCCCAAAATGCGATTAATTTGCCTAGACCTAACGTACCAGCAAGTGAACACGCTTCGTGAGAGATACCTTCCATTAAACAACCGTCGCCCATGAACACGTATGTGTTGTGATCAACGATATCGTGGCCTTCACGGTTAAATTGTGCAGCTAATGCTTTTTCAGCCATCGCCATACCAACACCGTTAGTGATGCCTTGGCCTAATGGACCCGTAGTTGTTTCTACGCCTGGCGCATAACCATACTCAGGGTGACCTGGAGTTTTAGAATGCAGTTGACGGAAATTCTTTAAGTCTTCGATAGACAGGTCATAACCTGAAAGATGAAGCAGAGAATAAATCAGCATAGATCCATGGCCGTTTGAAAGAATGAAACGGTCGCGGTCAGCCCACTCTGGATTTTGCGGGTTGTGATTTAGGTGGCTACGCCATAATACTTCAGCGATATCTGCCATACCCATAGGTGCGCCTGGGTGACCAGAATTTGCTTGTTGAACACCATCCATGCTTAAAGCGCGGATTGCATTTGCTAGATGTTTACGTGAAGACATGCCTGCTCCTGAAAATTCGAAGGACTATATTGTTGAGCAAGTTAATCACTATTGATTAACCTAAATTTGCAGGTGCGTATTGTCGCAAAGCCTCATCGGCACTGCAAACGATTACTTAGTAAATAAGACGCTTTTTTTCACGATTTTGACAGAAAACGGGATTTATACCGATAAATCTCACAGCAAAACGCAAACGATTGGTTATGTCTTATATTTATTTTCTTAAACTAAATGAGTTGTAATTAATCAATTTTACTTTATTATGGACGTCTAGATGGAAAAACACCTACACTGTTAAACGTATAGACTTATATAGATTGTGGGTATTTTTAGAACTTATTATTTATAGAAGTGGAGCTCCCTTATGGCTAAGCACCTATTTACCTCTGAGTCAGTATCAGAAGGTCATCCAGATAAAATTGCAGATCAGATTTCAGATGCAGTACTTGATGCGATCTTAGAACAAGATCCAAAAGCGCGTGTTGCGTGTGAAACATACGTAAAGACTGGCATGGTGATGGTTGGTGGTGAAGTAACCACTTCTGCATGGGTTGATATCGAAGAGATCACTCGTGAAACCGTTCGTGAAATCGGCTACGTACATTCAGACATGGGCTTTGATGCAAACTCTTGTGCCGTACTAAACACAATTGGTAAGCAATCTCCAGACATCAACCAAGGTGTTGATAAAGCAGACCCTAAAGAACAAGGCGCTGGTGACCAAGGTATCATGTTTGGTTACGCAACTAACGAAACGCCAATTTTAATGCCAGCTCCAATTACCTACTCTCACCTACTTGTTCAAAAACAAGCTGAAGTACGTAAGAGTGGCAAATTAGACTTCCTACGCCCAGATGCAAAATCTCAAGTAACGTTCCAATACGACCAAGGCAAAATTGTTGGTATTGATGCCGTTGTTCTTTCAACACAACACTGTGATTCTGTAACAACACCAGATCTTCGTGAAGCGGTAATGGAAGAAATCATCAAGCCAGTACTGCCTGCTGAATGGTTAAATAAAGACACTAATTTCTTTATTAACCCAACAGGTCGTTTTGTTATCGGTGGCCCAATGGGTGACTGTGGTCTTACTGGTCGTAAAATTATCGTTGATACATACGGCGGTGCAGCTCGTCACGGTGGCGGTGCATTCTCTGGTAAAGATCCATCAAAAGTTGACCGTTCAGCAGCATACGCAGCACGTTACGTAGCGAAAAACATCGTAGCAGCTGGCATGGCTGATCGTTGTGAAATCCAACTTTCATACGCAATCGGTGTTGCTGATCCAACATCTATCATGGTTGAAACGTTCGGTACTGAAAAGGTATCTCACGACATCATCATTGAAGCAGTTCGTCAAAACTTCGACCTACGCCCATACGGCCTACAAGAAATGCTTCACCTTCTTCAGCCTATCTATAAGAAGACAGCAGCTTACGGTCACTTCGGTCGTGAAGAGTTCCCATGGGAAGCAACTGATAAAGCAGCAATCCTTCGAGATTTTGCTGGTATTAAATAAGTATTATTTACTTATTTCTGAATTTAAAAAGGAAGCTTCAGCTTCCTTTTTTATGTTTACAGCATGAATAATATCTTCCCATCTATTGATTAATCTTCTTTGAAATGGTCTATTTAATCGTTCTTCCTTTCCGGAAGTTTGAAAACCGATAATAAAGAGACGTAATGACCCCACTTCAACAAGCATCAATAGCAAAAGCACAACAATGTATTCAACAAGCTTCTACCTTTTTTAATCGTCCTTTTTCTCTGCCAGAAATCAAATTTACTCAGCGTGGAAAAATCGCAGGGACAGCACGTCTTCAAGGTTGGGAAATACGCATTAACCCTATTTTATTAGAAGAAAATCAATACACGTTTATTAATGAAGTGATCCCTCACGAAATCGCTCACCTAATCACATTCAAATTGTATGGCCGTGTGCGCCCTCATGGAAAAGAATGGCAAGGAGTAATGAATCAAGTATTCAACCTTCCCGCTCGTACAACACACAGTTTCAGTGTAGATTCGGTTAAAGGAAAAACCTTTCCTTATCGTTGTAAATGCTCGACACACGAATTAACGGTGCGTCGCCACAATCGAGTGCAAAAAAAACAGACTCAATATGTATGTAAAAACTGTCAATCTCCATTAAAACTGTCTAGAGCAAAAATCAACTGTAGTTAAATTAACAACTTCTAATAATTAATTTATCTATAAAGCGGTTTAACAATAAGCTACTCTTACTGGATTAATACAATCATCAGTAGTAGTTATTATGAAATTAATCCGCTTACTTATTAGCATTATCGCTATTGGCTCTGCATTTAATGTATTAGCCGCTCCCCCTTCTTCATTTTCAAAAGCCAAAAAAGAAGCAGTCAAAATCTATTTAGATCACCCAACTTCATTTTATTGTGGCTGTGACATTACTTGGAAAGATAAAAAGAAAGGTATTCCTGATTTACAAAGTTGTGGTTATAACGTGCGTAAACAAGAAAAACGTGCAAGCCGAATCGAATGGGAACACGTCGTTCCAGCATGGCAATTTGGCCACCAACGTCAATGTTGGCAAGACGGGGGCCGTAAAAACTGCACCCGAAAAGATAAGCAATTTAAGTTAATGGAAGCTGATTTACATAACCTTGTTCCAGCAATTGGCGAAGTAAATGGTGACCGCTCTAATTTCCATTTCTCACAATGGAATGGCAATAAAGGCGCATATTACGGCCAGTGTGCCTTCAAAGTGGATTTCAAAGGACGTATCGCTGAGCCACCAGCACAATCAAGAGGTGCTATTGCTCGTACTTATTTATACATGAACCAAGAGTATCGTTTCAATTTATCGAAGTCACAACGTCAGCTAATGAATGCATGGGACAAGCAATACCCAGTATCTGAATGGGAGTGTGAACGAGATAAGCGCATTGCTAAAATTCAAGGCAACCATAATCAGTTTGTCTACAAAGCATGTCGCAAATAGACATAATTAGAGGTTGAAAAAGCATACTTTAACCTCCATCCTTAAATACAAGATAGTTAAAGAAAAGTAGACCATGAGAATACCAAGAATCCACCACCCAGAGCTTCTTCCTTCACAAGGAAAAGTGAATTTAAGTGATGATGCAGCAAATCACGTTGGTCGTGTAATGCGAATGAAAGAAGGTGAATCTGTACTTCTGTTTGATGGAAGCGGATCTGAGTTTCCAGCCGTGATCACTTCAGCGTCAAAAAAGAGTGTTGAAGTGGAAATCACTGAGCGTATTGAGCGTAGCAGCGAATCACCACTTAACTTACATTTAGGTCAGGTTGTTTCTCGTGGCGATAAAATGGAATTTACCATTCAAAAATCGGTCGAATTGGGTGTGAATGTGATTACACCACTGATCTCTGAACGCTGTGGCGTTAAATTAAATAAAGAACGATTTGAAAAGAAATTAGATCAATGGCAAAAAATTGCAATTGCAGCATGTGAACAGTGTGGACGCAATACCGTTCCTGAAATTCGTCCTATTATGTCATTAGAAGAATGGTGTGCAGAAGAGTACGATGGGTTAAAACTCAACCTTCATCCACGAGCAAAATACTCAATCAACACACTTCCTGAACCGGTAACAAATGTGCGCTTGTTAATTGGTCCTGAAGGCGGTTTATCGTCTGATGAAATTAGCATGACAGAGCAATATCAATTTGAAGAAACGCTGCTTGGTCCTCGTGTTCTACGAACAGAAACCGCAGCGCTTACCGCAATTACAGCCCTACAAGTTCGTTTTGGCGATCTTGGCTAACTGGAGAAACACAATGATCAAACTCGGTATCGTAATGGATCCAATCTCATCCATTAACATCAAAAAAGACTCTAGCTTTGCCATGATGCTTGAAGCTCAAAAACGTGGTTGGGAAATTCATTACATGGAAATGAGTGACCTGCATTTAGATCAAGGCAAAGCGGTTGCTGATACCAAAATCGTTACACTAAAAGATGACCCTACAGGTTGGTATGAATTCCAATCAGAGCAAACCATCGATCTTGCTGATCTTGATGCGATATTAATGCGAAAAGATCCACCTTTCGATACAGAATACATCTATGCGACGTATATTCTAGAAAGAGCAGAGATTCAAAGTGCACTGATTGTAAACAAACCTCAGAGCCTACGTGATTGTAACGAGAAACTATTCACCGCTTGGTTCCCAGAACTAACGCCTACAACATTAGTGACTCGCAAAGCTGAAAAAATTAAAGCTTTCCGTGAAGAGCATGGTGATGTGATCCTTAAGCCTCTAGATGGCATGGGTGGTGCTTCTATTTTCCGAGTAAAAGCAGGCGATCCAAATGTATCAGTGATCATCGAAACATTAACTAATCACGGGCAAAACTACTGCATGGCACAAACTTTTGTTCCTGATATTAGTAACGGTGATAAGCGTATTCTTGTGGTTGATGGTGAGCCAATGCCTTACTGTTTAGCTCGAATTCCGGCAAAAGGCGAAACTCGCGGCAATTTAGCTGCAGGTGGTACAGGCGAAGCGCGTCCATTAAGTGAGACTGACTGGGCAATAGCCAATGCAGTAGCTCCAACATTGAAAGAAAAGGGTCTAATCTTTGTAGGACTCGACGTGATTGGCGACAAGCTAACTGAGATTAATGTAACAAGCCCAACCTGTATTAAAGAAATTGAAGCCGCTTTTGATATTTCGATTACAGGCAAATTAATGGATGCAATTGAGCGCCGAATTAACGCTTAATCACATTCTAACTGTATTGAGGAGGCAGCTCCTCAATATTAATACCAATTGGTTTATGCGTTATTTTTAACGGTATCTACATTGGTATTAATCTCGCTTTCCGGGAGGCTCTGTGAATTTAAAAAATCATTTTTTAGTTGCTATGCCTAGTATGAAAGATCCGTTCTTTCAACGAAGCGTTATTTATATTTGTGAACATGATTCAGATGGAACCATGGGCTTACGCATCAATGAGCCTGTACAGATTTCATTAAAAGGAATGCTAGATCAAATAGAACTAGATAATCCATCACCTATCATTTTCCCTCAAACATTAAGCCAACCAGTATTAAATGGTGGGCCGGTGTCGGATGATCGTGGTTTTGTTCTTCATTCAAATAAAGATAACTACTTATCAAGCATTCAAGTGACTGATGAGTTATCAGTAACAACCTCAAAAGATATTCTTGCTACATTAGGTACAGAATACCAGCCATATAAATATCTTGTTGCACTAGGATACTCTGGATGGGAAGGTGGACAGCTTGAAAAAGAATTATCAGAGAATACATGGCTGACTTTAGAGGCAGACCCAAGCGTTATTTTCGATACTCCTATTCCTGATCGTTGGCGTAAAGCATTACAACTACTGGGAATTAACCCTGCAAACTTATCAAGTGAGATTGGACACGCATGAGTTCACGCACCATTATGGCCTTTGATTTCGGAACCAAGAGCATTGGTTCTGCGATTGGACAAGAAATCACAGGAACAGCAAGTCCACTAAAAGCATTTAAAGCTCAAGATGGCACCCCTAATTGGGATGATATTGAAAAACAAATTAAAGAGTGGAACCCAGATTTAATCGTTGTTGGTTTACCAACCGATCTTCACGGTAAAGAGCTCGACACCATTACGCCACGAGCAAAGAAATTTGCTAATCGCCTACATGGTCGTTTTGGTAAACAAGTTGAATTACACGACGAACGCTTATCAACCGCTGAAGCTCGTGCTGATTTATTCGAGTTTGGTGGGTATAAAGCACTGTCGAAAGGCAATATTGACTGTCAGTCAGCTGTGGTTATTTTAGAGAGCTGGTTTGAGAATCAGTGGAGCTAAAAGCATAAGAGCAGGTTTCAGATCGGTCGCAAGCTCCCTTAAAGGGTTCAGAGGTACTCGTTGTAAGTGCAATACTTACAACAAACGTCTCTGAATCCTAAGCGCGAAGCGTCCTGAACCCTGCTTTTTTAGTCTAACGATATCGACACATTATCCAATGTAGATGAAGAGAACGCATCCCCTCTTTTTGTTTTCAACATCAAGCGTAAATCATTAGCTGAATCCGCACTATGCAACGCTTCCATTTCTGATATTTTCTTATCCATCACCAGTTCAAATAAGCTTTGATCAAACGTCTGCATTCCTGACTCACGTGACTTAGCCATGGTCGATTTAAGTTCATGCAAATCACCACGACGGATCAAGTCAGCAACGCGTGGCGTGTTTAGTAATACTTCATAGACGCCATGACGACCATTACCATTCATATCCGGAACTAACTGTTGTGCCATGACCCCTTTTAGGTTCATGGATAAATCAAACAAAAACTGCTCTTTACTCTCTTTAGGAACAAGATGCAAAATTCGCTCTAATGCTTGGTTAGCGTTATTTGCATGTAATGTTGCCATGCATAAATGACCTGTTTCAGCAAAGCTCATGGCGTATTCCATTGTCTCTCGATTACGGATCTCACCAATTAAAATCATATCTGGTGCTTGGCGTAACGAGTTTTTTAATGCCACTTCATAACTTTCAGTATCAAGCCCAACTTCACGCTGAGTCACGATGCATTTATTATGAGGATGCACAAACTCAATTGGATCTTCTACCGTTAAGATATGACCACTTCGGTTATCATTTCGATAACCTGTCATCGCAGCCATTGACGTTGATTTACCTGAACCCGTTGCGCCCACCACTAACACTAATCCACGCTTAGTGACGGCTAATTCTTTCATTACTTCTGGAAGATTTAGTGACTCCATGGACGGAATTTTGGTTTCAATACGACGTATCACTGCACCAGGTTGCTCTCGCTGCCAAAAAGCACTCACACGAAAGCGACCAAATTCTTTCACAATGGCAAAGTTCGCTTCTAAGCTTTCATTAAACTCTTCTTGACGCTCTTCATCCATCATCTCAGCAAGCAAAACGGTGACTGATTCAATACTCTGTTTGTGGCCTAAAGCTTGAAGTTCACCATTCACTCTTAGTAAGCAAGGAGCATCAACCGTTAAGTAAATATCCGATGCTTTTAAAGCGATCATTTGTTTCAGTATTTGATCCAATGTCATGACTAAAACCCTATGCTGCTCATTTCAACTTTCTTAACGACTTCATCCGGATCAACCAAACCTTGAGCAATAATTTTCTTTGCATTCTGCTCCATGGTATTCATACCAAAAGAAGACCCCGTTTGAATAATTGAATACATTTGAGCGACTTTGTCTTCACGGATTAAGTTACGAATAGCTGGTGTCGCTATCATTATTTCATGGCACGCAATACGACCACCACCGATACGTTTAAGTAAGGTTTGTGCCACCACGGCTCTTAATGATTCAGATAGCATTGAGCGAACCATAGATTTATCACTACCAGGAAAAACATCAATAATACGGTCAATAGTTTTTGCAGCTGAACTCGTGTGCAAGGTACCAAATACCAAGTGTCCAGTTTCAGCGGCTGTCAGAGCAAGGCTGATCGTCTCCTGATCACGTAATTCACCAACTAAGATAACATCAGGATCTTCACGCAGAGCTGAACGAAGTGCCGCTTTAAAACTATGGGTATCACGATTAACTTCACGTTGGTTAATCAAACACTTTTTATTCTTATGAACAAATTCAATCGGATCTTCAATCGTAAGTACGTGCTTGTTGTAGTTCTCGTTAATGTAATCAACCATAGCTGCTAAAGTTGTCGACTTACCTGAACCTGTCGGTCCAGTAATTAACACTAATCCTTTTTGATATTTTGCAATATCGGTGAACACTTGAGGTGCCGCTAATTGCTCTAATGAAGGAATATCAACAGGGATAGTTCGAAACACGGCAGCACAACCACGGGATTGGTTAAATGCATTGACACGAAAGCGACCAATATTAGGTAACTCAAATGAAAAATCGACTTCTAATTTATCTTCAAATTCACTGCGCTGAGCATCATTCATAATGTCAGTCACTAAACGATGAACATCGGCATGTGTAAAATCAGGTAATGTCAGTTTACGCACTTCACCATCCACACGTACCATAGGAGGAACTCCTGCAGATAGGTGTAGATCTGATGCGTTTTGTTTTACACTAAAGTCCAGTAGTTCTGTGATGTCCATAATTTTCCTCGGTAATCGTTTCTATGACTAGTATTAAGCAAAATATCAATCAAATCACTCATCAAATAGAGAATAGCATTCAAAAATGTGGTCGAAACCCCGATTCAGTGCAATTGCTGGCGGTAAGTAAAACAAAACCTATCGAGTTACTCGAACAAGCGATAGAAGCTGGCCAATGTATTTTTGGTGAAAACTACGTTCAAGAAGGTATAGAGAAGGTTCAATACTTTCAAAAACAACACCCTACCACCTCTCTTGAGTGGCATTTCATTGGTCCAATTCAATCGAATAAAACACGCCCTATTGCAGAACATTTTGACTGGGTTCACTCAGTAGAACGCCTTAAAATCGCCCAACGTTTAAATGACCAACGTCCTTCCGAACTAGGCGAACTAAATGTACTTATTCAGGTCAATACTAGTTCTGAAGAGAGTAAATCAGGCACGACTGCTGAAGAAGTGATGGAGCTTGCCTCAGCCATTCATACAATGCCAAATCTAACCTTACGTGGATTGATGTCTATTCCTGCGAATGTTTCTAATTATGCAGAGCAATTGGCGGCATTTAAACAACTTACTTCCATTCAAAATCAATTACGAGCACAATACCCTCAAGTAGATACTCTATCGATGGGAATGAGTGGCGACATGGACGCTGCAATCGAAGCGGGTTCAACAATGGTACGTATTGGTACTGCCATTTTTGGTGCTAGAGATTATAAAAACAAAGAATAATATCTGCTATCAATTTCAAGTAAAACGAATTGATATCATATGCTCACAACAACTAAGGTCTATTGACCCTAAAAGGAATAGAAATGGAACATCGCAATATTGCTTTTATTGGTGCAGGTAACATGACTCGCTCAATTATTGCGGGTCTAATTAGCAGTGGTTATCCAAAAGATAAAATCACGGCTACTAACCCTAGTACTGAAAAACTAGACCATTTATCTCAATGCTACGGTATCCATACCAACACTGATAATTTACAAGCAGCACAGCAAGCTGATGTGATTGTTCTAGCTGTAAAACCACAAATGATGGCAATGGCAGCAGAACCTCTACAGCACATTGATTTCTCAAATAAGCTAGTCATTTCTATCGCTGCTGGTATTTCCGCAAAACGCCTCAATGAGATGTTTGCTAGTGAACTAAACTTAGTAAGGGTTATGCCAAACACCCCAGCTTTAGTGGGTAAAGGCATGAGTGGCTTATTTGCGGTCGAACACCTTACAGAGCAAGATAAGAACTTCGCAAGCGATTTACTATCTGCTGTTGGTGAAGTGTGTTGGGTTGAGCAAGAATCAGGAATAAACTCTGTAATTGCAGCAGCAGGAAGCGCTCCTGCGTATTTCTTTTTATTTATGGAAGCCATGCAAGCCGAGGCTATTAAGCAAGGCTTTGATGAAGCAACCGCTCGTCTACTTGTACAACAAGCGGCTCTTGGTGCAGCAGAAATGGTTGTAGCAAATCCAGAAACACAATTATCAACACTACGTGAGCAAGTCACGTCAAAAGGCGGAACTACTGCTGAAGCACTGCGCACGTTTAATGAACATCAACTGCAAGAGATCGTAGCAAAAGCAATGCAAGCTGCTGTGTCTCGTGCAGAAGAAATGGAATCTTTATTTTAAGATCCTTAAAGCTAACTCAATTCTGATATTTCTAAGGTTAAACATACTATGAATGCAATGAGCTTTTTAATCTCAACCGTTTTTGATCTATACATCATGGTCGTGATTTTACGTATCTGGTTACAAATGGCGCGAACAGATTTCTATAACCCATTCTCACAATTTATTGTTAAAGCAACTCAACCAGTAGTATCTCCTCTACGTCGAGTGATCCCATCAATCGGTAGCTTAGACCTAGCAACGGTACTATTTGCTTATGTATTGTGTGTGGTTAAATTTGTCGCACTGCAACTTGTTGTTTCTGGTGGCGTCGCATTTGGCCCTGAGTTTCTATTTATCGGTTTAATCGCACTTGCTAAAGCGGCTGGTGGTTTACTGTTCTGGATCTTATTAGTTCGTGCAATTTTAAGCTGGGTTAGCCAAGGTCGTAGCCCAATTGAATACGTAATGCACCAATTAACAGAACCTATGCTTGCTCCAATCCGTAAGATCTTGCCTCAAATGGGTGGACTGGATTTAAGTGTATTAGTGTTATTTATTGTTCTTCAATTTGCTAACTTCTTAATGGGCGATTTAATTGGCCCAATCTGGTACAGCTTGTAATCTCGCTATGCCAGTTAAATATGATAAAGACGATCTGATCTTACGACTGTATTTACAACCTAAAGCCAGTCGCGATCAGATAGTTGGAATACACGGTGAAGAGTTAAAAATAGCCATTACTGCTCCTCCTGTTGATGGAAAAGCGAATGCGCATTTAATTAAGTACTTCTCCAAGTTATTCAAAGTCGCTAAAGGAAAAATTACGGTAGAAAAAGGCGAGTTGAATCGACATAAACAAGTTCGAATTCACTCCCCTGAGCTCATACCGAATGAAATCCAACAGCTATTAGTATAAAAATAACGATTAATGCCGAGTTAACCCTCGGCTTTTTTATATGGAAGCCATTTTTATAAGGAGAGTAATATGAAAAAAACGCTATTACTGTTGTCACTGTTTATTTTTAGTTTACCCAGTTTTGCAGGACAATTTGTACAAATAAAAAATGTCGAAGTACACTACTCGGCATTCAATTCCACATTTTTAACACCAAAAGTAGCTAGAGCCTACCAACTAAAACGCTCTGGCTACAATGCGTTATTAAATATCAGCGTCTTAGATATATCTCAAGCAGGAAAGCCGGCAATTTCAGCAACAATATCAGGTAGTGCAAAGAATCTATTAGGTCAAACTAAACAACTGACCTTTAGAGAAATCAAAGAACAAAATGCCATTTACTATATTGCTGAATTGCCCATTACCAATGAAGAAACCTTTCGCTTTGATATTGATGTCTCTGCTGGTACTAAAGGCGCTGGCAAGTTAAAGTTCAACCAAAAGTTTTACGTAGAAGAGTAAGAGAACCATTATGAGTAAAATCGTATTAGCAACGGGCAACCAAGGTAAAGTTCGTGAAATGGCCGACATCCTAGCGGATTTTGGTTTCGATGTCGTAGCGCAAAGCGAATACAACGTCTCTGATGTAGCTGAAACAGGCACAACATTCATTGAAAATGCCATCATCAAAGCGCGTCATGCAGCAAAAGAAACGGGCTTACCAGCTATTGCTGATGATTCAGGTTTAGAAGTTGATGCACTAAATGGCGCTCCGGGTGTTTACTCTGCTCGCTACTCTGGCGAAGGAGCTACGGATCAAAAGAACATTGATAAAATGCTAACAGCAATGGAAGGTATTCCTGCTGAAAAACGTACAGCTCGCTTCCATTGTGTTTTAGTTCTGATGAAACATGAAAATGATCCAACACCATTAATTTGTCATGGAACATGGGAAGGCCATATCACCACAGAGCAAAAAGGTGAAAATGGCTTCGGTTATGATCCTATTTTCTGGGTAAGTGAAGATAACTGTTCATCTGCTGAACTTGAACCTGCACGTAAAAAACAACTTTCTCACCGTGGCCAAGCCCTGAAAAAACTCTTCGCTGCATTAAAAGAAGGTCAATAAGTAATGCTTATTCCACCACCTCTAAGCTTGTACATACATATCCCTTGGTGTATTCAGAAATGCCCATATTGCGACTTTAACTCTCACGCTTTAAAGACTGAGATCCCAGAAGCGCAATACATTTCAGCATTGATTGATGATCTTGATACGGATCTTGCTCGTTATAATATGCAAAATGAACCTCGTAAGCTGCATTCTATTTTTATTGGTGGTGGTACACCTAGCTTAATTACGGCTCCAGAAATAAAGCGCCTATTAAGTGAAGTAGAAAAACGCCTTCCTTTTGCTGATGATATTGAGATCACAATGGAAGCCAATCCGGGAACCGTTGAAGCTGGTCGCTTTATTGAATATCGACAAGCAGGCGTTAACCGTATTTCTATTGGTGTACAAAGCTTTCAGCAAGAAAAGTTAGAAAAGCTTGGTCGAATTCACGGTAAAGATGAAGCGATTCGAGCAGCGCACCTTGCTCATGAAGCACAATTAAACAGCTTCAATCTCGATCTTATGCACGGTTTACCAAACCAAAATATTGAGGATGCACTGTCTGATTTACAGCAAGCTATTGATCTTAACCCTCCTCACTTATCTTGGTATCAATTAACCATTGAACCAAATACCGTATTTTACTATAAGCCACCAACACTCCCTGATGACGACGATCTATGGGATATTTTTGAGCAGGGTCATCAAATGCTTGCTAAGGCTGGTTATGTTCAGTATGAAATATCTGGCTACAGTAAAGTGGGTTATCAGTGCCGCCATAACTTAAATTATTGGCGCTTTGGGGATTATCTGGGTATTGGTTGTGGTGCTCATGGTAAATTGAGTTTTTCTGACGGCCGTATTGTTAGAACCACGAAAATTAAGCACCCTCGCGGATTTCTGGATCTAACAAAACCTTACTTAATTGATGAGCAAGAGGTAATGGATCACGATAGACCTTTCGAGTTTTTCATGAACCGTTTTCGTCTATTAGAAGCGTGTCCTAAGCAAGATTTCATTGATAAAACTGGATTAGGCTTTGATACTATTCAAGAGACCATTGATTGGGCGAAAGAGAAAAAATACTTAGAAGAAACCGAGACGCATTGGCAGATCACAGAGCACGGGAAACTGTTTTTGAATGATATGTTAGAAGCATTTATGGGGGATGAGGATTAAGAGCAGGCTTCAGATCGCTTCACTTAAAGGTTTCAGTAAGAGCAAAGAATCTTTTCCTGAAACCTTTAGGGAGCTTGCGACCGTCCTTAATCCTATTCTTATCTTAAAATATCGAACGTCCGATACGTTCTGAAAGCAACTCTAATGCTTTAGTGCCTGCAAGCGAGTTCCCTGATGGATCAAGCTCTGGTGACCATACTGCAATAGTCATTTCACCAGGAACGATGGCAATAATGCCGCCACCAACACCTGACTTTCCAGGCATACCGACACGATAAGCAAATTCACCAGCACCATCATATAAACCACATGTCGCCATTAATGCATTAATCTGCTTACATTGCATTGGTGTTACAATAGGATCACTGATCCCTTGCTGAATGCCTTTATTAGCTAAATAACCAAAAGTACGCGCCAAATCTACGCAGTTCATACTCAATGCACATGCATGAAAATAGTTTTTAAGAACAGGCATGACTTCATTATCAAAATTACCAAACGAGCGCATCAAATAAGCAATGGAAGCATTTCGATCACTATGATCCATTTCCGAATTAGCCACCACGCGATCATAAATAATATGCTCATTACCTGATAGCTTACGAACAAATTCTAATAATCGGTGCTTTGGAGCAGAAAAGCGACTGTACAGCATATCTGAAATAACAATCGCTCCCGCATTTATGAAGGGATTGCGAGGGACACCTTGTTCCATCTCAAGCTGAATAAGAGAATTAAATGCTTGCCCAGAAGGCTCTTTACCAACTCGTTGCCATAGCTCTTCTGGTTGATACAGTTCCATTGCCAACGTCAAACTTAGCGCTTTTGAAATAGATTGAATAGAAAAACACTCTGTCGCATCACCTGCTGTGAGCATTTCACCATCATTAGTAAATACTGCAATACCCAACTTATCATTAGGAACGCAAGCAAGAGCAGGAATGTAATCAGCAACTTTACCTTGACCAATAAGAGGACGAACTTCATCCAAAATATCTTCGAGTATTTGTTTTGTTGGCTTCATTATTTCTACTTCCTTTTGACAGCAAGGACAAAAAAGCCAACACTCAGGTTGGCTTTAATTATGTTGTATTATGACAATACTAATTATGCGTTACGACGGAATTTAATATCCCAAACGCCATGGCCTAAACGGTGACCACGAGCTTCAAACTTAGTTAATGGACGCTCATCTGGACGAGGGATGAAATCACCATCAGTAGCAATGTTTTCATAACCCGGTGCAGCATTCATTACTTCAATCATGTGCTCTGAGTAATTTTCCCAGTCAGTTGCCATGTGGAAAATACCACCTTGGATTAACTTTGGACGGATCATCTCAGCAAACTCAGCTTTAACGATACGGCGCTTATGGTGACGCGCTTTATGCCATGGGTCAGGGAAGAAAAGTTGTAGAGTATTTACAGATGAATCAGGGATCATTGATTCAAATACTTCAACTGCATCATGACACATAACACGTAGGTTAGTTACGCCCGCTTCTTTTGCTGCCGCAAGACATGCGCCAACACCTGGACGGTGAACTTCGATACCTAAAAAGTTTTTCTCTGGAGCGTTTTTAGCCATCTCAACAAGAGATGCGCCCATACCAAAACCGATTTCAAGAACAACTGGATTGTTGTTACCAAACACTTCATTCCAATCAAGCATTTGCTCTACAAAATCAATACCCATGCTAGGCCAACATTCTTGGATAGCACCTTCTTGGCCTTTAGTTAAACGCCCTTCACGGCGAACAAAGCTACGGATTTTACGAACAATTTTACCTTCTTCGGTAAAATCATTTTTAGTCACTTCAGTCATGATTGGATTGCCTGGTTATTCTCTGAACAAGGATTGTGGATCCGGCATTATCCAAAGTTTAGCCCAGTGTTCAAGTATTATCTTTCGTTTTCCCATTATAAATCGCTTTAGACTTAATTTATCTAACACACAATTACGATTGGTTTACCTTCAAAGCAAATATATATCCTTACTTTCTATCGGGTGTACAAACTCATCACAGTGTGGTGCAATCTCAAGAATTATAAAAATGAATGAGCATGTCATGACGTCTTTCTCTCAAGCTATTTTAGAATGGTACGATAATTACGGTCGAAAAACGCTGCCTTGGCAGTTAGAAAAAACGCCTTATAAAGTATGGTTATCAGAGATCATGCTGCAACAAACTCAAGTTACTACCGTTATCCCTTATTTCGAACGCTTCATGGCACGATTTCCAACAATCGTTGATTTAGCACATGCCGAGCAAGATGAAGTTCTTCACTTATGGACAGGGCTAGGCTATTACGCTCGTGCTCGTAATTTACATAAAACGGCACAAATCATTGCTGAACAATATAATGGTATTTTCCCTACAGATATTGATGATGTAATTGCACTTCCTGGTATTGGTCGCTCAACAGCCGGCGCTGTTTTATCGCTTTCTTTGCAACAGCATCATCCAATTCTTGATGGTAACGTTAAAAGAACATTATCTCGCTGTTTCGCAATTGAAGGCTGGCCGGGTAAAAAAAGCGTTGAGAATGAAATGTGGACGGTGGCTGAAACACACACTCCAAACCAAGGTGTTGAGCGTTATAACCAAGCAATGATGGATATGGGTGCAATGGTATGTACACGCTCAAAACCTAAATGTGAATTGTGTCCAGTAAACGATCTTTGCCAAGCCAAAGCTCAAGATAGGCAATTAGATTTTCCGACTAAAAAGCCAAAGAAAGAAAAACCCGTTAAAGAAGCGTGGTTTGCTATCTACTATCATGATGGTGAAGTTTGGTTAGAACAGAGGCCACAAAGTGGCATTTGGGGAGGGTTATTTTGTTTTCCCGAACAACCAACAAACACACTTGATGAGTTATCAGAAAACTATGGTTTTGAAATAGCATCAAAACAACAGCTAATCGCTTTTCGCCATACTTTTAGTCATTATCATCTTGATATTACCCCTGTACTTATCACTCTTACGAAGAAACCGAACATGATAATGGAAGGAACGCGTGGAGTTTGGTATAACTTATCTCAACCGATGACGGTCGGGTTAGCTGCACCAGTTCAAAAATTATTGGATGCCCTACCGTACGAAATTTCTAATGGAGAATAACCATGAGCCGCACAGTGTTTTGCGTTCGTTTAAATAAAGAAGCCGATGGCCTAGATTTTCAACTTTACCCTGGCGAACTAGGTAAGCGTATTTTTGACAACATCTCCAAAGAAGCTTGGGGACAATGGCAACACAAACAAACCATGCTGATCAATGAAAAGAAATTGAACATGATGGATCCTGAGCACCGTAAACTTCTAGAAACAGAAATGGAAGGTTTCCTATTTGATGGCAAAGATGTTGTTATCGATGGTTACACACCTCCAAGTGAATAATCACTTTTACATTAAAGCAGTCATTTGGCTGCTTTAATTTTATGCTATTAAGTCAAAGTTAAACCTGCCGTTAACCTTATTATCGAGTTCTCAATCTATATTGCCTTTATGAAAAAAATTATACTGATCGCCTCGACCTGTCTTCTTCTTACCAGTTGTAGTCGAGAATCAATAGAGTCTACTTTTGGTGTAAATTACGATACAACCAACCGTTTTGCTAAAAACCTGGCTCCTCTTCCTGGGCAATTCACTAAAGATATCAAAGCATTAGACAGTCTAATAAGTAGTTTTAATGGCAATATCGAAAAACGTTGGGGTAAGAAAAACCTTATTACTGCAGGTAAACGCTCCTATGTAAAATATACTGATGGGTATTTAAGCCGATCCCAAGTGGATTTCACTAATGGTCGAGTTACCGTCGAAACGGTTGCTGGCACCGACCCTAAAGCGCATTTACGTCAAGCTATCATTACTACTCTTTTGACACCGGAAGATCCTGCCAGTGTTGACCTTTACTCTGATGCTGATGTTACCTTAGGTGGCAAACCCTTCTTATATCAACAAGTCTTAGATCAAGATAAAAAACCAATTGAATGGTCATGGCGTGCCAGTCGCTACGCAGATTATTTAATTGCGCATCATTTAAAACAAAAAAATGTCGATTATAAAAAAGCATACTACGTCGATATTCCAATGGTAAAAAACCATACTCAGCTCCGAGAATACAAGTATGCTGATATCGTACGTAAAGCATCATTAAAATATGATATTCCAGAAGATCTTATTTATTCAATCATCCGAACAGAAAGTAGTTTTAACCCATATGCGGTAAGTTGGGCTAATGCTTATGGTTTGATGCAGGTTGTACCAAAAACAGCTGGTCGTGATGTATTTAAGTTAGTTAAAAATAAATCAGGAGATCCAACTCCTGAGTATTTATTTAATCCTTACAATAATATTGATACGGGTACGGCTTACTTTCATATTTTAAAAACACGTTATTTAAAAGACATTCGTCACCCAACATCAAAACAATACAGCATGATCTCCGCCTACAATGGTGGCGCTGGTGGCGTATTTAATACATTTAGTAGCAGCAGAAGTCGTGCAATCAATGACATAAACAGCCTACAACCCAATCAAGTGTATTGGGCATTAACCAAAAAGCACAAAAATGCAGAGGCCAGACGCTACTTAGAAAAAGTTACCGCGTTTAAAAAAGAGTTTAATTCGGGAAAGTTTTAACCATAAAACAGGCCATTCGCTGAATATTCAATCAAACAATCAAAAAAACGGACTATTTTGAAAAAAAAAGTTGACGATGAGGGTAAAAATCCGTTTAATAGCGCTCGTTGCCCGGATAGCTCAGTCGGTAGAGCAGAGGATTGAAAATCCTCGTGTCGGTGGTTCGATTCCGCCTCCGGGCACCATACAATAAGATTGTTGGTGTTGTTTTAAGTTTATAATTAAACTCTAAATCACGAATAGTCAAAAGAATTTAGTGTGCCGACTTAGCTCAGTAGGTAGAGCAACTGACTTGTAATCAGTAGGTCACCAGTTCGACTCCGGTAGTCGGCACCATTCTTTTGCCTCGATAGCTCAGTCGGTAGAGCAGAGGATTGAAAATCCTCGTGTCGGTGGTTCGATTCCGCCTCGAGGCACCATACAATTCCCTTTTAGTTCAGTTGGTAGAACGGCGGACTGTTAATCCGTATGTCGCTGGTTCAAGTCCAGCAAAGGGAGCCAAACAATTTAATCTTTCACCTAAAGATTAATAAAAAACACGTGCCGACTTAGCTCAGTAGGTAGAGCAACTGACTTGTAATCAGTAGGTCACCAGTTCGACTCCGGTAGTCGGCACCATTTCTTCCTTTAAAAGAAGAAAGTAAAATCTGTTCCCTTTTAGTTCAGTCGGTAGAACGGCGGACTGTTAATCCGTATGTCGCTGGTTCAAGTCCAGCAAAGGGAGCCACATTTTAAAGCTTTGTTTATAACAAGGTTTTAGTTACTGAAGAAACATCAGTAACAGCATAAGAATATAGTGTGCCGACTTAGCTCAGTAGGTAGAGCAACTGACTTGTAATCAGTAGGTCACCAGTTCGACTCCGGTAGTCGGCACCATTCTTTTGCCTCGATAGCTCAGTCGGTAGAGCAGAGGATTGAAAATCCTCGTGTCGGTGGTTCGATTCCGCCTCGAGGCACCATACAATTCCCTTTTAGTTCAGTCGGTAGAACGGCGGACTGTTAATCCGTATGTCGCTGGTTCAAGTCCAGCAAAGGGAGCCATATTAAAAAGCCTCATCATCTGATGAGGCTTTTTTTATGCTTGTCATTTCTTAATCTCAGCACTACCATACCCCACTCCTTTGTATTATGTATATCGTTAAGGCTACATCATGACAGACGTACCATCAGGTAAACCAGGGAACACTGGGATCAAACGCATTATTAAAGCAACTGGATTCTCAATCCAAGGATTAAAAGCCGCATTCAAACATGAAGCAGCCGTTCGCCAAGAATTTGCCATGTTAGTTATTGCAACGCCTATTGCTTTACTGCTGGATGTCACTGTCGTTGAAAAAATCTTATTAGTTGGTGTGTTTGTTCTGATCTTTATGATTGAGCTTTTAAACTCAGCTATAGAAGCGGTAGTTGACCGTATAGGGCCAGAACACCACGAATTAAGTGGAAGAGCTAAAGATATTGGTTCTGCGGCTGTATTCGTCGCTCTGTGCTTTGCAGGCTTTACTTGGTTAATGATTTTAGGAAGTCATTATCTTTAATACCAATTCCAATAATTATTAAGGCATATTTAAATGAATCCAATTATTCAAACATTAAAAGAACATAATGTAAGTGATGAACAAATCGCAGAAGTGTTCCAAACACTAACACAGAATCCATTCGCAGCAATGGCAACCATCCAATCTCTTGGTATTCCACAAGAGAAGCTACAACCATTGATGATATTAGTGATGAGTAATCCAGCTTTAATTAAAGAAGCCGTTGAAGAGCTAGGTTTGGATTTTTCTAAAGTTGAAGAAGCAAAAGCAAAACTTGACGAAAATCAGTAACGCTTTTGACTAGTGATACTAGAGCCCTGACTTCGGTTGGGGCTTTTTATTATGAATAGGATAATTAAATTTCTATTCTCCAGATACAACAAAGCCCCGATTTTCATCGAGGCTTTGTCATTTAAATATGGTACCGGTAGGCGGACTTGAACCGCCACGCCCGAAGGCAACGGATTTTGAATCCGTCGTGTATACCAATTTCACCATACCGGCTTTATCAGCATTGCTGCTTGATGTGATTGATTATACTCAGAGATGATCTTGGCGCAAGCTCTTTATTACTCTTAGTTTTTTGTTTGCTGAAATAAGCAGCACTTATTTACAATCTGATTTTCATTTTTTCCCTCACAGTCGTTATACTGCTGTCAGTTTTTTAATTTATGGAAGAAAAAATGAACACTCAAAAACAAGCTGGCTTTATGCGCCGCATGGGAGCATGGTTTTACGATACCTTAATCATTAGTGCTGTGATGATGTTAACTGGTGGCGCTATCGTAGCAACACTTGAAATGCTTTATGGCGCAGGCATTATTAGTTACGGTGAATTTCCTGATGTGAGTTCTTATCTCAATCACGATCCACTATGGCGTAACCTTTACCCTGTTACTCTTGTTTCTGTTTTCGTTGGCTTCTTTGCTTACTTTTGGTGTAAAGGCCAAACTCTTGGGATGCGAGCATGGAAACTACAAGTACAACAACTTGATGGCTCCCCTATCACACTAACCCAAGCTATTATCCGTATGTCTACATCAGCCTTTGGTTTAGGCAACTTATTAGTATTTATCTCTCACGATAACTCCGCCTTCCAAGATACATGGGCAAAAACACGCGTTGTTGTTTTAGATAAAGCGATTTAGTACTAAGTACCAAAATTAAATACAAAAAAAGGAGATACATTTTTAATGCATCTCCTTTTTATTTAAGTAAATATTATAATTTTCTATTTAACAAACCGACAGTCACGGCTAAAAAGACCAAACTTGGCCCTAGTGCACCGAATATGGGGTGTATGTTATACACCAAGGTCATTGGTCCAAATACTTCATTAGAAATATAAAACGTAAAGCCTGCAATCACACCAGATAAAATACGAGCCCCCATGGTCACGCTTCGTAATGGACCGAATACGAATGAAAGAGCAAGTAGCATCATTACCGCTACCGAAATTGGCTGCAATGCTTTACGCCAAAAAGCCAATTCATAACGTGACGCATCCAACTCTGAATCTTTTAAGTAATTTACGTAATCATAAAGCCCTGTTAATGACTGTTCTTCTGGTTTTACCGTTACTACCGCTAATTTATCTGGCGTTAAGGTTGTAGACCAATCTAAAGAATCGACTTTCTTTTCACTGATCACAGCCTTGTTTTTCATTTGAGTAATCGATACATCATTCATTTTCCAGTCATCTTGAGCAGCCTGATACGTTGCTGTACGTGCAAAAATAACGTTATTTAGCTCTTGATTATCATCAAATTGCCAAACCGTTACGCCATACAGTTTTTCTTTATTTTCTACTCGAGCTAAATAAATGAAATCATCAGCATCTTTTGCCCACACGCCAGCTCTGACTGCTGCGATATTACCGCCTGAAACTTCAAAAGTACGTAAATCACGAGCCATTTTCTGCGCTTGAGGCGCACCCCATTGTCCTAATGCCATTACCATTAGCATTAATGGGATTGCCGTTTTTAACACTGAAACACCGATGCTTAACTTTGAATAACCCGCCGCTTGCATAACGACCAATTCAGAACTAGCCGCAAGCATACCCAAACCGATTAAAGCCCCAAGTAGTGCCGCCATTGGGAAAAACATCTCAATATCACGAGGCATACTTAAAATTACAAAATACAGAGCATCAAGTAGATCGTAAGTTCCTCGCCCTACTTTTCGTAATTGCTCTACGTATTTAATGATCGAAGATAAACCAACTAACGTCACCAAACATAGAGCTGAGGTGGCAATAATCGTACGGCCAATATACCAATCTAAAATCTTAAACATTCTTTGGTTTTCTCCGCATTTTATCTTTTATTTGTCTAACAAAAACACTGTCCATGGAGTTAAGAATAATACCAACTAACAACAATGTTGCATTAATTGCCCATAAACCAATCGAAGGGGCAAGGCCACCATCTTCTATCGCTGATTTACCCGCACTTAATGATAAGAAGTAAGCTAAGTAAAGCAAAACTGCTGGCCCAAGTTTAGCAAAACGTCCCTGACGAGGGTTTACGGCAGACAGAGGCACAACCACCATTGTCAGTAATGGAATACAAATAATTAGAGAGATACGCCATTGCAATTCTGCTTTCGCTTCTAATTCTGGACGCTTCATTAAATCAAGCGTTGGAATAGCATCCCAATCACGACGTTTTTCTTTTACTT
Organism: Aliivibrio fischeri; assembly: GCF_009727955.1. GTDB lineage: Bacteria > Pseudomonadota > Gammaproteobacteria > Enterobacterales > Vibrionaceae > Aliivibrio > Aliivibrio fischeri_A. Next base: position 137,491 of record NZ_WOBR01000007.1, read on the forward strand.
CTTTTTGCCCTATCAGTACTTCATAAGACTTAAAATTACTTTCTAAGTAATCTAGACGAGTTGGGATACCCTCATAACGAGTTCCATCCTGAAGCTCTAACACCTGACGGCCATCTTTAAGCTCTTTCACAACCCCTTTATCAGCAACTAATACACTTGGGCGTAAAGAATCATGCGGAACGGGTTGGGCTAAAAAGATATGGCGCAGCTCTTTACCATTTTTATTGCTAATATCATCAATAAATACGACGGCTTTTCCATCTGGAGAGCGTTGAAACTGTCCTTTTTGCAACAAGTCTACACCAGCATCGGATTCGACAGTTTCCATTAACTGCGTGGTTTTTTCTTGGCTCCAAGGAGATAACCAAAGTGAGTTAAAAGTAGCAGCAGCGCCTGTAATTAACGCAAGGTATAACGCAGCACGAATAAGAATCGAATTTCCCATACCCGTTGCGTTCATTACGGTGATTTCACTCTCCGCATAAAGGCGACCAAACGTCAGTAAGATACCGATAAATATACTAAGCGGCAGCATTAATAGTCCCATCGCAGGCATATTCAGTCCCACAAGGGAAAGAATCAAACCACCAGGAATATCCCCATCCGATGCGTCAGCTAACACACTAATAAATTTTTGACTCATGAAGATCAAAAAAAGTACAAAAAAGATCGCAAATTGACTCTTTAATGTCTCCTTGATCAAATATCTAATAATAATCACGTCGAATCTACCTATAGAAAACTTGTATTTTTGCCAGAATCACTATAATTTCCGTGTTAACCATTTATTTTTTAATCTTTGGCTAAATGTTAGCCTGTGAAATTAGTATACGAATATTACAGTATCTTGCTAGATTTTACCCATTATCTAACATTTAGTTCTATTTGTCTTTAGGATGTAGGAGTACGCATGGAGTTCAGTGTAAAAAGTGGTAGTCCAGAGAAACAACGCAGCGCTTGTATCGTTGTTGGTGTCTTTGAACCACGTCGTTTATCTCCAATAGCTGAGCAGCTTGATAAAATCAGTGGCGGCTACATAAGTTCACTACTTCGTCGTGGTGATCTTGAAGGAAAGCCTGGCCAAATGTTGCTATTGCACCAAGTGCCAAACATTCTTTCGGAGCGTGTTTTATTAGTTGGTTGTGGTAAAGAGCGTGAACTTGGTGAGCGTCAATATAAAGATATCATCAAAAAAACCATCAGCACACTAAATGAAACAGGCTCTATGGAAGCAGTATGTTTCCTTACAGAGCTTCACGTTAAAGGTCGCGATACGTACTGGAAAGTACGCCAAGCCGTTGAATCGACCAAAGACAGCTTATATACCTTTAATCAATTTAAGAGCAATAAGCCTGAGACTCGTCGTCCATTACGTAAGTTAGTCTTCAATGTTCCGACTCGCCGTGAACTTAACTTAGGTGAAAAAGCGATTGCTCATGGTTTATCTATTGCTTCTGGTGTTAAAGCATCGAAAGATTTAGGCAACATGCCACCAAACGTTGCAAACCCAGCTTATCTTGCTTCTCAAGCTCGTCGTCTTGCTGATGATTACGAAACCGTAACCACCAAGATCATTGGCGAAGAGGAAATGAAAAAGCTAGGCATGACTTCTTACTTAGCGGTTGGGCAGGGCTCTCACAACGAATCTATGATGTCTATCATGGAGTACAAAGGTCACCCTGACCCTGCTGCAAAACCAATCGTTTTAATTGGTAAAGGCTTAACGTTTGATTCAGGCGGTATTTCAATTAAACCAAGCGAAGGCATGGATGAAATGAAATACGACATGTGTGGCGCAGCTTCAGTATTTGGTGCAATGAAAGCCCTAGCTAAACTGAACTTACCACTAAACGTTGTTGGTGTGCTTGCTGGCTGTGAAAATATGCCAAGCAGCAACTCATACCGTCCAGGTGATATTCTAACTACGATGTCAGGCCAAACGGTTGAAGTATTAAATACCGATGCTGAAGGTCGACTAGTACTTTGTGATGCGCTGACTTATGTTGAGCGTTATGAGCCAGAATGTGTGGTTGATGTTGCGACATTAACAGGTGCATGTGTTGTTGCACTTGGTCACCACATCAGTGGTTTGATTTCGAATCACAACCCGCTTGCTCATGAACTAATTAATGCGTCAGAACAATCGGGTGACCGTGCTTGGCGCTTACCAATGGCTGAAGAGTACAACGAACAACTAAGCAGTCCATTTGCAGATATGGGTAATATCGGTGGCAAAGCTGCTGGTACTATTACTGCTGGCTGTTTCCTTTCTCGTTTTGCTAAAAAGTACCACTGGGCTCATATTGACAGTGCAGGTACTGCTTGGGTCTCTGGTGCAAATAAAGGGTCAACAGGCCGACCAGTCTCATTGCTTGTCCAATTCTTACTGAATCGTTCAGGCCAAGAAAACGAAGAATAAATCAATTCGTTTTATGATATAAAGGGGCCTATATTGAGGCCCCTTTTTAATACATACTATTTATCAACTAAGAGAGTTTATGAGCCAAGCCCTGTTTTATGTTTTAGAACCCACATCTCCAGCAGCAACCACTGATGGTCAGCTAAAATTTGTGTGTCAGCTTGCTCACTATTATTACTCTCAAAATGCACGAGTGTATGTATTAGCCCAAGATAAAGAACAAGCCTTGCTGATTGATGAAGCACTTTGGCAATATGATGTATCAGAATTTACGCCACACAATTTAGTTGGAGAGGGACCAAAATCAGGCTCTCCTATCGAAATTGGTTGGGGAACATTACGTTCATCAGGACGTCGTCATGTGTTAATTAATTTAGCTCAAGAGGTCGCAAGTTTTGCTGTTTCCTTTGCTCAAGTGGTAGACTTCGTACCTTGCGAAGAAAAAAGCAAACAACAAGCTCGAGAAAGGTATAAAATATACCGAAATGCAGGCCGAGCCATGCAAACCGAGATACTGAAATGATGCCAATCATCATAGCTAAATGACTCATATATTTATTCTTTTTAATAATGAGCCATTAATTATGATATTTGGCATTCCACTTTTTAATAGAGATATTCGTGACGAACACTATGGAAAAGACATATAACCCGCAATCGATAGAACAAGCTCTGTACCAGACTTGGGAAGAAAAAGGCTACTTTAAGCCACACGGTGACACTTCAAAAGAAGCTTACAGCATCATGATCCCGCCACCGAACGTCACAGGTAGCTTACACATGGGTCACGCTTTCCAAGATACAATCATGGATACTCTAATCCGTGCTGAACGTATGAAAGGTAAAAATACGCTTTGGCAGGTTGGTACAGACCACGCAGGTATCGCAACTCAAATGGTTGTAGAGCGTAAGATTGCTGCTGAAGAAGGCAAAACAAAACACGACTACGGCCGTGATGCTTTCATCGACAAAATCTGGGAATGGAAAAACGAATCTGGTGGCACAATCACTAAACAGCTTCGTCGTCTAGGTGCATCTGTAGACTGGGATCGTGAACGTTTCACTATGGATGATGGCCTATCTAACGCTGTTCAAGAAGTGTTTGTTCGTCTATACGAAGATGACCTAATCTACCGTGGTAAGCGTCTAGTAAACTGGGATCCAAAACTGCACACTGCAATTTCTGATCTTGAAGTTGAAAACAAAGACAAAAAAGGTCACATGTGGCACTTCCGCTACCCGCTAGCAAATGGCGTTAAGACAGCTGAAGGCAAAGACTACATCGTTGTTGCAACAACTCGTCCTGAAACCATGCTTGGTGATACAGGTGTTGCTGTAAACCCAGAAGATCCTCGTTACAAAGATCTTATTGGTAAAGAAATCCTACTTCCTATCGTTAACCGTCTGATCCCTATCGTTGGTGATGAGCACGCGGACATGGAAAAAGGTACAGGTTGTGTGAAAATCACTCCTGCGCACGATTTCAATGACTACGAAGTTGGTAAACGTAACCAACTACCAATGATCAACATCCTAACCTTCAACGCTGATATCCGTGAATCTGCAGAAGTATTCACAACCAACGGTGAAGCAAGTGATGTTTACTCAACAGAAATTCCAGCTAAATACCAAGGTATGGAGCGTTTCGAAGCTCGTAAAGCTATCGTTGCTGAATTTGAAGAACTTGGCCTTCTTGAAGAAATCAAGGATCATGACCTAACCGTTCCTTACGGTGACCGTGGTGGCGTTGTTATCGAACCAATGTTAACTGACCAATGGTATGTACGTGCCGCTCCTCTTGCTGAACCAGCAGTTAAAGCAGTTGAAGATGGTGAGATCCAGTTCGTTCCTAAGCAGTACGAAAACATGTACTTCTCTTGGATGCGTGACATTCAAGATTGGTGTATCTCTCGTCAACTTTGGTGGGGCCACCGTATCCCAGCTTGGTACGATAACGACGGTAATGTATATGTTGGTCGTACTGAAGAAGAAGTACGTGCTAACAACAACCTTGCACCTGTAATCGTTCTACGCCAAGACGACGATGTACTTGATACATGGTTCTCTTCAGCATTATGGACATTCGGTACTCAAGGCTGGCCTGAGCAAACTGATGATCTGAAAACATTCCACCCTTCAGATGTTCTAGTAACTGGTTTTGACATCATATTCTTCTGGGTTGCACGTATGATCATGATGACCATGCACTTCAACAAAGATGAAAATGGTAAAGCACAAGTACCATTCAAGACAGTTTACGTAACGGGTCTAATCCGTGATGAAAACGGCGACAAAATGTCTAAGTCTAAAGGTAACGTACTTGACCCTATCGATATGATCGATGGTATCGACCTTGAGTCTCTAGTTGAAAAACGTTGTGGTAACATGATGCAGCCTCAACTAGCTAAGAAGATCGAAAAGAACACTCGTAAGACTTTCGAAAACGGTATCGAACCATACGGTACAGATGCATTACGTTTCACTCTTGCTGCTATGGCTTCAACGGGTCGTGACATCAACTGGGATATGAAACGTCTTGAAGGTTACCGTAACTTCTGTAACAAGCTATGGAACGCGAGCCGTTACGTACTAATGAATACAGAAGAACACGATTGTGGCATGTCACTGTCTGCTGAAGAACGTGCGAACATGGAATTCTCTCTAGCTGATAAGTGGATTGAATCTCAGTTTGAACTTGCAGCAAAAGAGTTTAACGCTCACCTAGACAACTACCGTCTAGATATGGCGGCAAACACGCTTTACGAATTCATCTGGAACCAATTCTGTGACTGGTACCTAGAGCTTACTAAACCAGTTCTATGGAAAGGAACAGAAGCTCAGCAGAAAGCAACACGCTACATGCTGATCACAGTACTAGAGAAGACTCTGCGTCTTGCTCACCCTGTTCTTCCTTACATCACAGAATCTATCTGGCAGAGCGTGAAGCCGCTAGTAGATGGTGTTGAAGGCGACACAATCATGACTCAAGCTCTTCCTCAGTTTAACGAAGAAAACTTCAATGCTGATGTGGTTGCTGATCTTGAGTGGGTTAAAGCGTTCATTACAAGCATTCGTAACTTACGCGCTGAATACGACATTGCCCCAAGCAAAGGCTTAGAAGTAATGATTAAAGTAGCTGATGAGAAAGACGCTGCTCGTATTGAAGCAAACAAAGTTGTGCTTTCTTCTCTTGCTAAACTGGATGAAATCAAAGTGCTTGCAAACGGTGAAGAAACGCCAGCATGTGCGACATCTCTTGTTGGTAAATCAGAGCTTATGATCCCAATGGCAGGTCTTATCGATAAAGATGCTGAACTTGCTCGTCTTGCTGGTGAAGTGAAGAAAACTCAAGGTGAAATCAAGCGTATCGAAGGTAAACTAAGCAACGAAGGTTTTGTTGCAAAAGCACCTGAAGCAGTTATTGCTAAAGAGCGTGAAAAACTTGAAGGTTACCAAGAGACTCTAGTTAAACTAGAAGCTCAACAAGAAACTATCGCTGCACTATAATGTAGAGCAAGCAAAATAAAAGGTCGATGTTAACGCATCGACCTTTTTTATTTATACCAATGTAACTATTGAATGATTTAACCAGTAATACCAATGTAATTAATTAGGTGATCTATTTATTACGCAGGAAAATCACTTAAGAGTAAGGCAAAAATTCTTATAAGTAGTTATTCTACAATAATAATTTTTAACGCAACTATTGAGAGATTTAACCAGTAATAATGAACAACTAATTAATGGAATTGGTATAATCATGTTCAGATAATTAATGGCATTGGTATTACTACAAGGGAAAGTGAATCACGTTTTCCGTGTCACACAAACCAAACTCCAACTCGTGTAACTGCCCATCAAGAGTAATTTCTACACGATATAAATCGTTCGAATTAGGTTTCTCATCACACCAATATTTAGGCGCTTCAACCTGAAAAAGTGCCGATACTTGATCACTACGTACATCAACAGGAATAGTCAAAGTCATGCCATCAAACTTAATACTTGCTGATATCAAATTGGCTTTATACGTTTGAAAGAACACATTCACTTTTAATTCACACCCATGATGCCAAATTTGTTCAATAGTAATGTGATTTAAAGCGAGATGAGAAATAGGCTGAAGAAAGCACACACCAAAAACACCAATATCTTCTTTAATATCGACATCCTGAACAGCACCAAATCGACGATGATAAGCCTGATTAATATTACAAAGCTTAGTCTCACTTTCATCATCAATGAGCCAATCATCCTCGTCTTCTTGTAAAAACAACACTTCAAATCGGTTGCCACCCACTTGAAGATACTCTTTAATGTCTTTACGGTAGCGAGTCATTTTTTCCGTACAATCAAATACCGCAACACCATTGATACGCACTTCGGCATAACGAGACACCCCGCTCATAACAAGTTCGATTGCTGGATAATTCAATAGTGTTTCATCAACATCAAAATAACGCATTAAATGCCACTCTTGCGCTTCAACTTGTAGTAAAGAGAGCTCATCAAAAGCAGAACTTATCCCTTGCTGGATAGGAATATCTTTAATGGGTAGTGATGTTTCTGTTAATGGCGACAACTGCCATAAGGCCTGCTCATTATTTAATATAATTCTTGAGTTTATCGTCATATTCATCCTTAAAAAAATGCCCCAGACATGATTCACATCTAGGGCATCTATGTTCTTTAGTGGTTATGAATTAATCTTCATCACCATCTTCAATCACATCGTACTCAGCATCTTCGCCTTCATAGTAAGTACCCCAACCGTCATAAATGATGTCGTACTTCTCAGCAAGATTTACTAATTTTTCAACTTGAGCATCGATTACTTCTGCGTCTAATGCCGAATCCATTACTGCATCACAACATAAGATTTTAGCACCATCTTCGTCTTCAAGCTCTTCAGCTTCTAATACTTCAAAGCCCATTTTAAATGCTTCAACAACTGCATTTTCAAGTGCTTTAAAATCTTCAGCCATTAAATGATGCTCAATCGCATACAGTGCATCAGGCTCACTACCATCGGCTTTTAGCGACTCGATAATCTCACGAGTTTCTGCTTTTTGTAATTCAAGAAATTGTTCAACCGATAGATATTCATCTTCTTGAGACATAGTTAATGCTCCACACTGTATGTAATAAAAAAATAAGACTCAGTCATTATAGCCTGTACTCAGCAAATCCCCTAGCACTTCAATAAGTAAAGAAAAATTAACATCTATACGGTATGATAGCTGTGCAACAAAAATATTAAAGAAAGGAATCTTATGAATAAATTATTTGTTGGCTCTGAAATTGGTCAACTACGCCGTGTTATTCTTCATCGTCCTGAACGAGCACTCAGTCATTTAACTCCAACTAATTGTCACAACTTACTTTTTGATGATGTTTTATCAGTTGAGAAAGCCCTTTTAGAACACGACCAGTTTGTTAAAACCTTGGAAAACCAAGGCGTCGATGTACTCTTACTTCAGGATTTATTAGAACAAACATTAGAAAATCCAGAAGCAAAAGAGTGGCTTCTTAAACATCAAATTTCACACTATCGATTCGGTCCTACTTTCGCCAATCAAATCCGATCTTTCTTACTTGAGCATAGCAATAAAGAGCTAGCTTCTATTTTATTAGGAGGTTTAGCTTTCATTGAACTTCCGTTTAAAGCTCCTTCTATGCTTCAACAACTGAGCGATCCATTTGATTTTGTCATAGACCCATTACCAAATCATTTATTTACTCGAGACACCTCATGTTGGATTTATGGCGGCGTATCAATCAATCCTATGGCGAAGGCCGCCCGTAAAAGAGAATCCAATCATTTAAGGGCAATCTATCGTTGGCATCCACTTTTTTCTCATCAAGATTTTGCACGTTATTTTGAAGATGAAAACCGCTATTACGATAATGCGACTATTGAAGGTGGGGATGTTTTAGTTATTGGTAAAGGTAATGTATTAGTCGGAATATCTGAGCGCACTACCCCTCAAGGTATTGAAAATTTAGCCAAACAACTGTTTAGAACTCATCAAGCAAAACAGGTCATTGCAATAAAATTACCCGAAGACCGTTCATGCATGCATCTAGATACGGTCATGACGCATATGGATCACAACGTCTTTTCTGTTTATCCAAGAGTCATTGATAAAAATATGGGTTGTTGGTCAATCACCCCTTGTGGAGAGCAACACCTAGATATTAAAGAAATGCCTAACTTCCAAAACGTATTAATGTCGGCATTAGAATTAGACAACTTAAATATCATTACAACGGGTGGAGATAGCTATGAAGCTGAGCGTGAACAATGGCACGATGCAAATAATGTTTTAACCATTAAACCTGGTGTTGTGGTTGCCTATGAACGGAACACCTATACCAATGAAAAATACGACAAAGCAGGAATTAACGTCCTTCCGATTACCGGTGATGAATTAGGACGAGGTCGTGGAGGAGCTAGATGCATGAGTTGTCCAATAGAAAGAGACGGTATTTAATTCTCTACCAAAACACATACGCAATCAAATAAAACAAAATAAATATTCACATTTAATGAATTATTATATATAACTGTAAATCACTGGACTGAATTTTTGCAAGGAGCACATGATGGCTTTTAATTTACGTAATAAAAACTTTTTAAAACTATTAGATTTCACCCCTAAAGAGATCGCACACCTACTTGAGTTATCTGCTGAGCTGAAAAAAGCAAAATACTCAGGTTATGAACAACCTCGTTTAGCTGGGAAAAACATTGCGTTAATTTTTGAAAAGTCATCAACACGTACTCGCTGTGCCTTTGAAGTTGCAGCCTTTGATCAAGGAGCTAAAGTCACTTACCTTGGACCTTCTGGCTCCCAAATTGGTCACAAGGAATCCATGAAGGATACCGCCCGTGTATTAGGTCGCATGTATGATGGCATTGAATATCGTGGTTTTGGTCAAACGATAGTTGAAGAATTAGGTCAATATGCAGGAGTACCTGTATGGAACGGATTAACGGATGAATTTCATCCAACTCAAATATTAGCTGATTTTCTAACAATGCAAGAATATGCAAATGGAAAGCAACTTAACCAAATTACGTTTGCCTATCTTGGTGATGCTCGAAACAATATGGGGAATTCTCTAATGGTTGGAGCAGCAAAAATGGGAATGGAAATCCGACTCGTTGCACCAAAACAGTTCTGGCCTGAAGAAGAGTTGGTCGCTCAATGCCAAGAGATTGCATTACAAACTGGTGCAAAAATTGTGTTAACTGAAGAGGTTACAGAAGGTGTTAAAGGTTGTGACTTTCTTTATACTGATGTATGGGTTTCGATGGGTGAAGCACCCGAATCATGGGATGAGCGCGTTGCTTTAATGACTCCTTATCAGATCAATATGGATGTTATCAAAGCAACTGAAAATCCTAATGTGAAATTCATGCACTGCTTACCTGCTTTTCATAATGATGAAACGACGCTTGGTAAGGAGATTGCCGAAAAGTACGGTATGAATGGTCTAGAAGTCACAGAGGATGTCTTTGAATCTGAGTATTCCATTGTTTTTGATGAAGCAGAAAACCGTATGCATACAATTAAAGCGGTTATGGTTGCGACACTTGGTAGTTAATTGGATACAAATTTTTGATGCAAACGCTTGCTTAGGAATTTGATACGAGTATAATTCCGCCCAATTTATTAGGGAATTATGATGTTATTAACTTATCTTCATACAGCGGTCGACCGAGTAGCTACATTGAAAAAATGTGGTGGTCCCCTATTTTTTTATTTTCCTAATCAACCCAATTTTTAAAGCCTCCTATTTATTAGGGGGCTTTTTTTTGATTTCAATATAATACATAAGGGAAGAGAGACATGGCTAACTCGCTATATCAAAAGCATATCATTTCTATTCCAGAGCTTTCTCGTCAAGAGTTAGAGCTGATCGTTGAAACGGCAGGGAAGATAAAAAAAGAACCTCAACCTGATTTATTGAAAAATAAAATCGTGGCGAGTTGTTTCTTCGAAGCATCAACTCGTACCCGTCTTTCATTTGAAACTGCCATCCAGCGTTTAGGTGGTTCAGTAATTGGTTTCGATACCGCTGGCAATACCTCTCTTGCACAAAAAGGGGAAACACTAGCGGATTCAGTTCAAATCATTACCTCATATGCAGATGCTTACGTTATGCGTCATCCACAAGAAGGGGCTGCACGCTTAGCGTCTGAATTCTCAAACGGCACACCAGTAATTAATGCTGGTGACGGTGCAAACCAACACCCAACTCAAACGCTCTTAGATCTTTACACCATTTATGAAACTCAAGGTCGCTTAGATAATCTAAACGTCGCTTTCGTTGGTGATTTGAAATACGGTCGTACTGTCCACTCTCTGACCCAAGCGTTAGCAAAATTTGAAGGCATTAAATTCTTCTTCATTGCACCAGAAGTATTAGCGATGCCTGACTACATTTGCGAAGAACTTGATGAACTAGGTATTGAATACCAACTGGTTGAAAGCATGGATGATGCAATTCCTGAGCTTGATATTCTATACATGACTCGAGTACAGAAAGAACGTTTTGATGAGTCTGAATACGCACACATCAAATCAGCATATATTCTTTCAGCTGAAAACCTACAACCAGCACGCGAAAACTTAAAAGTACTGCATCCACTACCACGTGTTGATGAAATTGATACCGATGTAGACGCAACGCCACACGCTTACTATTTCCAACAAGCTGAAAATGGTGTTTATGCTCGCCAAGCTCTATTGGCTTTAGTTTTAAATGAAACACTTTAAGGGAGATAATACCATGGCTAACAAAACTCAATTACGTGTTGAAGCTATCAACAACGGTACGGTAATCGATCATATTCCCGCTAACATTGGGATTAAAGTGCTTAAATTATTCCAAATGGATAAAAGTGCAGAGCGTGTAACTGTTGGTTTAAATTTACCTTCATCAGCGCTTGGAGCAAAAGATTTATTAAAAATTGAAAATACATTTATCACTCCAGAGCAAGCAAGCAAACTCGCATTATATGCACCACACGCAACAGTTAACCAAATTGAAAACTATGAAGTAGTAAAGAAAATACCATTAGTGCTACCAGAGCAAATCACGGGTGTTTTTGAGTGTCCAAACAGTAACTGTATTACTCACGGTGAACCTGTAGACAGCAGCTTCAAAGTCCTAACAAAGAAAGAAGATATTCATCTGAAGTGTAAATACTGTGAGAAAGTATACTCACGTGAAGTAGTCACTGACTTAAATTAATTAAATTTGATTCTCTTCTCAGCCTCGATATTCTCGGGGCTGTTTTCTTACTGTTATTTGTTTTATATTGAACCATCGTAATGCTTCTAAGGTCTATTGCTCCTTAGACTTACCTTATTTCAAAAAGGAATCATAACAATGACTAAAGTTCTTCATACAGATAATGCACCAGCAGCTATTGGCCCATACATTCAAGGTGTTGACCTTGGTAATATGGTACTGACTTCAGGCCAAATCCCTGTAAATCCAGCAACAGGTGAAGTTTCTGACGATATCGCTGAGCAAGCACGCCAATCACTAGAGAACGTAAAAGCCGTTGTTGAAGCTTCTGGCCTAACTGTATCTGACATTGTAAAAATGACAGTTTTCGTAAAAGATCTTAATGACTTTGGCACAGTAAACGAAGTATATGGTAACTTCTTCGACGAGCACAAAGTTGCAAACTACCCTGCTCGTTCTTGTGTTGAAGTAGCTCGTCTACCAAAAGATGTTGGTATCGAAATCGAAGCTATTGCAGTTCGTAAATAATCGAACACTAAATTAAAACGAAATAAGGCAGAATCTTTTCTGCCTTATTTTTATCTAATAAAAGAATATCGACTTAGTTTGCTTGCTGTAGGTGAGTAAGTACTTTCTTATAAACAGTAGGAAACCAAACAGAAAAAGTCTCTGGGTTTACTTTCATTTCTTTTTCAATATCAGCTTCACTCCACCACTGAATATCACTGACTTCTTCAGGGTTTAATATAAAACTCACATCTGGAGTATTAGCAATCAAAATATAATCTTGCTCATGCTCACTCAATCCATTTTCTAATTCAGCTTGATAAATAAACCAACCAAGATTTACGAACTGCTCTGGTAAAACACCAGTTATACCAATCTCTTCATTTAAACGTCGCGTACCCGCCGCCTCTACGTTTTCATTCACTCGAGGGTGAGAACAACAGGTATTGCTCCATTTGTTCTTACTGTGGTATTTACATTCGGCACGCTTTTGTAATAAAAACTCTTTTCCTAAATCCGTTTCACGATAGAGCAATACTGAAAAAGCGAGATGTAACAAGCCTTTTTCATGCGCTTCTAATTTTTCCATTGTACCAATGGCATCACCTTGCTCATTCACAAGAACTACATATTCTGTCATGTCTACACATCTAAAAAAGAAAAAGGCACACAGAAGACCGTATGCCTTAGATAAAATTTAAGGATGATTAATTACGCTTGGTTGCGTTCTGCAACTTCTTTATTTAATTCTTCTAATTTAGTAATCATCTGCTCACGGCATAAATTAGCTAATTCACGCACATTGTCTTTTTCGTACCCTTCACTGCTGATCGGTGGCAAAATTTCAACAATTACATGTCCATTATTCCAACGATTTAACTTGATGTTGCCTTGAGTATTACTACACACAATCGGAGTTACAGGCACATCCGCTGCGATAGCGGCATGAAAAGCGCCCGTTTTAAATGGTAGCAATCCACGTCCACGTGAACGTGTTCCCTCAGGAAACATCCAAACAGAAACATTACGCTTTTTAATATTCTCTGCCACTTGAGCAATCGTACCTACCGCTTTACTGCGATTGTTACGGTCGATCAAAATATTCCCTGTAATCCAGTAAAGCTGACCAAATAATGGCATCCAAGCTAAGCTTTTCTTACCAACCGTTACGGTTCTTGGCTGAATAGCACCAGAAACAGTAAAAAGATCCCAGTTATTTTGGTGATTCGCAATGTATAAACTTGGCTCTGAACTTTTTGCACTCTCTGGTACACGGATTTCTAGTTTGATACCAAAAACACGTGACATTCGAGCAAATAAGCGACCAAAAGTATAAACGTGCTTTGGATTACGAGGGCTTAATAAGCAATAACCGCAACCAAACACAAAAGTAAAGACAGCAAAGATAGCCAACGCAATCAGGCGTAACAATGCGATCATAAATGTATCTCCTAAACTCACTAACCTGTTCATTATTATCGTTTTTAATAAACAAATTAGCTTTATTTCCAACCAATAAAAAACCGGGTAGTAATATACCCGGCTTCCACTTTAATACGTTTACATTAAGCGTATATATCGCAACACTTATAAGTCGTCGCTATGAACTCGCTCAATATTTGCACCTAAAGCGGTTAACTTGTCTTCAATCTTATCATATCCACGGTCGATATGATAAATTCGATCAACAATTGTTTCACCTTTTGCTATACAACCTGCGATCACAAGGCTTGCTGATGCACGTAAATCTGTCGCCATAACCTGAGCACCACTTAAACCATCAGTGTCACCACAAATAGCAGTATTACCTTCGATTTCAGCGTGAGCACCCATACGTTGCAGTTCAGGAATGTGCATGAAACGGTTTTCGAAAATCGTTTCAGTAATGATACCTGAACCTTTAGCCATCATATTTAAAAGTGTGAATTGAGCTTGCATATCTGTAGGGAATGCTGGGTGTGGTGCAGTACGGATATTTACCGCCTTTAACTCACGACCCGTCATATCTAAGCTAATCCAATCATCACCAGTTTGAACGTCTGCACCCGCTTCTTCAAGCTTAGCAAGTACCGCTTCAAGCAGATGTGCTTTAGTATTCTTACAAACAATCTTACCGCCAGATACTGCAGCAGCAACAAGGAACGTACCGGTTTCAATACGGTCAGCAACCACTTCGTGATAACCACCACCTAGGCGTTCAACACCTTCGATAGTAATAGTATCGGTACCCATACCAGACACTTTAGCGCCGATAGCATTAAGGAAGTTAGCAGTATCAACAATTTCAGGTTCACGTGCTGCGTTTTCTAATACCGTCGTGCCTTCAGCCAATGTTGCTGCACACATAACAGTAATTGTTGCACCAACACTTACTTTGTCCATTACGATATGAGCACCTTTAAGGCGACCATCAACTTCCGCTTTTACATAACCTTCTTCAAGTTTGATTGTTGCGCCTAATTGCTCTAATCCGTGAATATGAAGATCAACAGGACGAGCACCGATAGCACAACCACCAGGTAATGAAACCTGACCTTTACCAAAACGAGCAACTAATGGACCTAATGCCCAAATTGATGCACGCATTGTTTTTACTAAATCATAAGGTGCACAGAAATCGTTTACACCACTTGCATCAATATGAACAGAACCGTTACGAGATACTTCAGCACCTAAACGTTTTAATAGTTCCATCGTGGTATCAACATCACGAAGTTTCGGTACATTTGCTACTTCAACAGGTTCTTCTGCAAGCAACGAAGCAAATAGAATTGGTAGTGCAGCATTTTTTGCACCAGAAATTGTAACTTCGCCAGAAAGTGGTTTATCACTTCCTTGAATTCGAAACTTATACATCAAAGGGCCTCTTAGAATAAGCTATTTAATTTTTTATCACGTGCCCACTCTTCAGGAGTAAACGCTTTTATTGATAGAGCATGAATTGTGTTCGTTGAGATATGCTCCATCAAAGGTCCATAGATGGTTTGTTGTTTTTTCACTCGGCTCATACCTGCGAATGATGCGTCAACAGCAATGACTTCGAAATGGCTTCCTTCGCCTTTTACATGTATCTCTTCTAGTTGAAGTGCTGCGTCTAGTAACTCTTTAATCTCGGCGCTATCCATTACTCTACCTTTGCGTTATTTATATGATCAGCAAACAATGATTCCACATTACTTAATTGAATTAAAGTAATGAGCTGATCTGGGACGAAAGTAAACATTATATGACAGTTTTGATTTTTTGCATGCTCTATTAGGTGTAAAAGTAATACAAGCCCAGCAGAGTCAATGCGATTAACGTGAGCTAAGTCTACCTTTACTTGACTCAAATTAGGTTGCCACTTTGTCAATTTATTCCAAATATTAGGCACAGTCTCACGATCAAGAGCACCATTGAAGCTTATTTCATCAACCTTGGTTACACATAAATCGATAACTGACATTATTTATTGCCTTCTAATCGAATTGGTTGCTTAGCTAAAGAGCGTAACTCAGCACTCACAGAACTGATGCCTTCTTTACGAATTTTACCATTCCACTCAGACTGTTTGGTCGATAAAAGGCTTACCCCTTCAGCGATCATATCAAAAGCCTGCCATTCACCTGTTTTTTTATTCTTACGCAGTTTGAAATCGACTTTTACGGTAGGGCGAGCTGAATCTAAAATATCAACACGAACGCTGATGATTCTTTTTCCTTCCGGTATTTTTTTCGCCTTTTCTAATACAATTTTTTGATCTGTATATAGTGTTAAAACTTGAGCATAAGAGGCAACTAAATAATCACGAAAAGCAGTTACGAACTCCGCTCGCTCTTCTGGTGTGGTCTTTTTTAAATGAGTACCTAGTAATTTGTAAGCTGCATATTTTACATTTACATACGGCATTAACTCTTCATCAACAACCGTTTTTAAAATGTTTGGATCCGTTTTTATTGCGCTCTGCTCTGATTTTAATCGAGCGAAAGTAATTTCTGATACTTGCGCCATCATTTCATAAGGTTTTGTTTTATCTATTTCTTGAGCACTTATTGCTGATGAAAAAAAACAAATTACTGCAACAATTGCACTTATCCACGATTTCATTACTCTTCCTCACTTAATTCTGACGAATCGCCACCAATGCTGTATAGCACTTGCCCGATCATATCCTCTAATACCAATGCTGATTTGGTATCTTCAATAAAATCACCATTACCTAACATATCAATATCTTCGTCAATAAACCCAGGAACAATCCCGATGTATTGTTCACCAATCAGGCCTGACGTTAAAATCTGAGCCGCTGAGGTTTCAGGAAAAGCACCAAACTGTTTATCAATTTGCATACTTACGATAGGTAAATAACTCTCTTTATCAAGAGTAATGTTATCTACACGGCCAATAACAACACCACCAACTTTTACTGGTGAACGTGATTTTAAACTTCCGATGTTATCAAATTGCGCATTTAGAGTGTAATACTCACCACTACCACCACTGCGAACATCCGCAACTTTAAGTAATAACATCAGTAGAGCGGCTATTCCTGCTAATACAAAAAGGCCAACAAAAAATTCTACTTTACGTGTCTGTTGCATAATTTAGTTCCCAAACATCAGTGCCGTAAGCACAAAATCAATACCTAATACCGCCAACGAAGAGTGCACTACTGTGCGAGTCGTTGCCAATGAAATACCTTCAGAAGTAGGCGTTGCATCATAACCATTAAACAGAGCAATCCATGTAACAATAAATGCAAACACCACACATTTAATTAAGCTATTTACAATGTCATATCGCACATCAACCGATGATTGCATTACCGACCAAAAACTACCGTAATCAATCCCTTTCCATTCAACTCCGACGATTTGCCCCCCCCAAATTCCCACAGCCATAAAGATGACAGCGAGAACTGGCATCGAAATGATCCCAGCCCATAAACGAGGTGCGATAATTTGACGCAACGGGTCTACTGCCATCATTTCCATACTTGAAATTTGTTCGGTGGTTTTCATTAATCCAATTTCAGCCGTTAATGCAGAACCCGCACGTCCAGCAAACAGTAACGCAGTTACCACTGGGCCTAATTCTCTGAGTAATGATAAGGAAACAAGCTGCCCTAAACTGGTCTCAGCCCCGTAATCAACTAAAATAATATAGCCTTGCAAGCTGATTACCATACCAATAAAGAGTCCTGAAACCACAATAATCACTAAAGATAAAACACCTACGGAATAGAGTTGCTTTAACAGCAAAGGAAACATTTTTATTGGTTGAGGTTTCGCAAATATCGCGCCAAGCAACATAAAGGTTGCACGCCCAAAGGCCTCACAAACCGATAAAGCTCGTCGTCCTATTTGTTCGATTGAGGAAACAAGTGAAAAATTACTCATGAGAGAAAAGATCCTCATTTAATGTATTAGCCGGAAAACGAAATGGTACTGGCCCATCAGATTCACCATCCAAAAATTGTCGAACTTGAGGATCAGGATTTTGCTCCAATTCTTGCGGTGAACCTTGTGCAATAATTTTACCGTTAGCGAGTAAGTAGACATGATCGGCAATACTCATCACTTCAGGAACGTCATGTGAAACAACAACAGAGGTTAATCCTAACGCATCATTTAAATTACGAATTAAATCAACCAGTACCCCCATCGTTATAGGGTCTTGGCCAACAAAAGGTTCATCATACATTATTAAGTCAGGATCTAATGCGATTGCGCGAGCTAATGCAGCACGTCTAGCCATACCACCAGAGAGTTCACTTGGCATCAACTGAGCGGCACCACGCAACCCTACAGCTTCAAGTTTTAAGAGAACCAATGTACGGATCAGTTTTTCAGGTAATTTAGTATGTTCTCTCAAAGGAAAAGCCACATTATCGAATACATTCATATCCGTAAATAATGCGCCAGATTGAAATAACATCCCCATTTTCTTACGAGCTAAATACAGAGCTTTACGCCCTAGTTTGGGGATATTCCATTCTTCAAAATGGATATTTCCTGATTCAGGAAGTATTTGCCCACCAATTAATCGTAATAATGTGGTTTTGCCAATTCCTGATGGCCCCATGATCGCCGTTATCTTCCCTTTTGGAACAGACAAACTAATATCATCAAAAATAATACGCTCACCACGTTTAAAGGTTAGATTCTCTATTTTAATCAGTGTGTTCTGCGTATCCATATCTTCACTGCTCATTTAAATCATGCATTAACAATATAATCATAAGTATACGTGAACTTATCTGTCTAACTTATATTTTTTAATAATCTTTAGAGACTGTTCCACGTTAAACACTCCTTTTTTCTTTCTTTTTTGTTAGAGAAACGTCAAAATTAACGATTCAAACTAAAAAACATCTTTCTACAAAAGGAAATTAACACAATGACAGAGCTGCTCATGCCAACTCTACTTCTTATCGTCGGTCTATCTCTATTGGTTTGGGGCGCCGATAAACTGGTATTTGGTTCTGCTGCCTTAGCGAGAAACTATGGTATTTCACCTCTTGTAATTGGTATGACTATCTTAGCCATGGGCTCATCTGCACCAGAGATGATGGTGTCAGCGGCTGCAGCTTTAGATGGAAAAACAGATACTGCGGTAGGTAACGTTATTGGTTCAAACATTGCGAACATCGCATTAATTTTAGGTATTACTGCCTTAATTAAACCCTTAGCAATCAGCTCAGCAATCATTCGCCGCGAATTACCACTAATGCTGATGGTTACGTTATTAGCTGGTGGTATTATGTTTAATAACTACCTTGGCTTTTATGAAGGTTTATTGTTAATTGGCCTTTTTGCTTGCTTCATCATTGCCATGCTATACATCAGTAAAAATGAACAACAAAATGGGGATATTCTTCTTGAAGAACAAGAGTCAGAAATCCCTGAAGGCGTGGCGAACGGTAAAGCACTTTTTTGGGTTGTTGTCGGTCTAATCTTACTTCCTGTGGGTGCAAACATGTTGATTGATAATGCCGTTGTTATCGCTAAATACTTTGGTATGAGTGATTTAGTTATCGGCTTAACTATCATTGCATTAGGTACAAGCCTTCCTGAGTTAGCTGCTTCTGTTGCAGGTGTACTTAAAGGTGAAGATGATATGGCTGCTGGTAATATCATTGGATCAAACGTATTTAATATTCTTGCTGTAATGGGGATTCCAGCATTAATTAATCCATCAGAAATAAGTCCTGATCTTATGGGGCGTGATTTCTATGTAATGCTGGGTGTATCCATCTTATTACTCATTATGGCATTAGGAAAAAGCCGCAGCATTAATCGCATAGAAGGCGGTATTTTGGTGACATGTTTCTGTGTTTACCAAGGCTATTTATTTCTAAATATGGGTTAACCATTCTTTTGAACCCCATAAGTTTGATGAACAATAAAAATCATGAACTTATGGGGTATTTATCCTGATAATTTACCTGCTTTTACCTACTCAATATTGAACTAGCTCTGGCAAATGGCATAATATTTGTATAGGCTATTCCTCTAAATCATAAATTCCGCTCAAATACAGCAAGGTGGTAACCGATGGCAACTCAGTTTGATTTCTGCAAAGCAGGAAAAAATGTTCTTCAAATTGAAATCGATGCTCTTACCCAACTCAGCAATTACATTAACGATGACTTCACTAAAGCGTGTCAATTAATGCTTGAATGCAAGCAAAAAGTCGTTGTTATGGGAATGGGTAAATCAGGTCACATTGGTAATAAGATTGCAGCTACCTTAGCAAGTACAGGCACTCCCTCTTTCTTTGTTCACCCAGGCGAAGCAAGTCACGGTGATTTAGGCATGATTGAAAAAGGCGATATTGTTATTGCTATTTCTAACTCAGGTGAAGCGTCTGAAATTCTTGCTTTACTACCAGTAATTAAACGTCTAGGTATCACTTTAATTACAATGACAGGCAAGCCAGAATCAAGCATGGCAAAAGTAGCTGATGTGAACCTTCAAATTACAGTTCCTCAAGAAGCTTGCCCTCTTGGTTTAGCGCCAACATCAAGTACAACGGCAACCCTTGCTATGGGAGACGCTTTTGCTGTTGCGCTTCTTCAAGCAAGAGGCTTTACTGCTGATGACTTTGCTTTGTCACATCCAGGTGGCGCTTTAGGTCGTAAATTACTACTCTTATTATCAGACATCATGCATACAGGTGATGAATTACCAATGGTCACTGCTGATGCTCTTATTAAAACAGCACTTTTAGAAGTGTCTGAAAAAGGGTTAGGAATGACAGCTATCGTCGATAACGAGCAAAAAGTAATTG
This sequence comes from Aliivibrio fischeri, assembly GCF_009727955.1. Classification (GTDB taxonomy): domain Bacteria; phylum Pseudomonadota; class Gammaproteobacteria; order Enterobacterales; family Vibrionaceae; genus Aliivibrio; species Aliivibrio fischeri_A. The sequence goes on from NZ_WOBR01000007.1 coordinate 157,952, forward strand.
GTATCTTCACTGATGGTGACTTACGTCGCCTTTTAGATAATAAGATCGATATTCATACTCAAACTATTGGAGAAGTGATGACACACTCTCCAGCGGTAGCAAATCCAAACTTACTTGCTGTTGAAGGGTTAAACCTAATGCAAGATAAGAAAATAAATGGATTATTGCTTTGTGATGATACTCATCGCTTGGTTGGTGCATTAAATATGCATGACTTATTAAAGGCGGGGGTAATGTAATGACGAAAAAATTAGTTTCAACTCTTTATGGCCAAGTTGAAGAATCAATCTTTAACATAGCAAAAGACATTAAGCTTCTGATTTGTGATGTTGACGGCGTCTTCTCTGATGGCCTTGTTTACATGGGTAATGATGGCGAAGAGCTAAAAACTTTCCACACTCGTGATGGCTATGGAGTGAAATCACTCATGTCAGCAGGGGTTGAAATTGCGATTATTACGGGTCGTAGCTCAAAAATCGTTGAAAACCGAATGACGGCTCTTGGTATTAAATTGATCTACCAAGGACAAGACAACAAATTACAAGCATACCAAGATATTTTAACTAAACTCAATGTAGCCCCAGAGCATACTGGTTATATTGGTGATGACCTTATTGATTGGCCTGTTATGGAAAAAGTTGCATTAAAAGTATGTGTTGCTGATGGACACCCTTTATTAGCTCAACGTGCAAACTATGTCACAACCATAAAAGGTGGTCACGGTGCGGTACGTGAAGTAAGTGACCTGATCCTAGAAGCAAAAGGTGAATTAGAGCAACATAAAGGTTTGAGCATATGAGCTTAAAACATCTTTTCATGGCCATTCTATTGATGATTTGTAGCTGGTCGGGCTACAACTTATATTATGACTACGTGAAAGGTGAACAACAAACAACACCAGACCAACAAGTTCCTGTTTTTACAGGCAAAGGAATCACGAATAATAACTACGATGTTAGTGGTATTCGTAACTATCAAATAAACGCAAAAGCATTAGCTCGATTTGGTAAGACTGGTGAAACGAACTTCACAACACCTCACCTTTTTGTATTCAAAGATGGTGAATTAAAAGAATGGGAGATCATCTCCGATCTCGGCGTTTTAAATAAAAAGCACGAACTTTACTTAAGTGGTAACGTCATTGTTAAAAACCTACTGCCTGACGCAGCATTTGAGACAATGACAACAGACAGTATGAAGATCGAGCTAACGACAAAAGACTTTATGACAGAGGATGTTGTTAATCTCATTGGCCCTACTTTTGAAACAACAGGAGTTGGAATGAAAGGTAACTTCACAAGCCAAGAAGCAACCCTATTAGAAAATGTACAAGGTATCTATGAAGCTTTCACACGTTAGTCTACTTGCAAGTCTACTTTTCAGTGCTTCAAGCTGGGCATTGAGTAGCGATACAGAACAACCGATCCACATTAATTCAAATTCACAGAATTTTGATATGCAGAGTAACCAAGTAACCTTTACAGGTGATGTGACTCTAAAACAAGGCAGTATCGAAATTTTTGCAGATAAAATTGTGGTGATTCGTCCTCAAGGCAAAGAAGGACGAGAAGTGTTAGAAGCATATGGAAAACCAACTCGCTTTAGTCAATTAACCGATGACGGTAAAACATTAAAAGGTAAAGCGAATAAACTGCGTTATGAATTAGAAAACGAATTTCTAAAAATGACTGATAGCGCAGAGCTAACCCAAGATGACAGCATCATAAAAGGTAAAGTAATTACCTATAATATGAAGACTCAAAAACTAATTGCTGATGGTGGTAAAGACGATCGCGTAACAACCATCCTTCAGCCTAGCCAATTGAATAATAAATAATTATGGCCATATTAGAAGCAAAGAATTTAGCAAAAACATACGGAAGCCGAAAAGTAGTTTCCGATGTAAGCCTTACCGTTGAATCTGGAAAAATTGTTGGTTTACTAGGACCTAATGGTGCAGGTAAAACGACCTCTTTCTATATGATTGTAGGCTTAGTCGCTCGTGATGAAGGTTCGATTACTATTGATGGTGTCGACATTTCATTGCAGCCAATGCATAACCGCTCAAAAATGGGGATAGGCTATCTACCTCAAGAAGCTTCTATTTTTAGAAAATTGTCGGTATTTGACAATATCATGGCCGTTTTACAAACGCGTAAAGATCTAAATAAAGCTGAACGTCTTGATAAGCTTGAAGAACTATTAGATGAGTTCAATATCCAGCACATCCGTAATAGTAATGGTATGGCGCTATCTGGTGGTGAACGTCGTCGTGTTGAAATCGCACGCGCACTCGCTGCTAATCCTAAATTCATTTTATTGGATGAACCATTTGCTGGTGTTGACCCAATCTCGGTTATTGATATCAAAAAGATCATTCAACATCTAAGAGATCGTGGTTTAGGCGTATTAATCACTGACCACAATGTTCGTGAAACGCTTGATGTATGTGAGCACGCTTACATCGTAAGCCAAGGTCACATGATTGCAAATGGCACTCCTGAACACGTATTAAATGATGAACACGTAAAACGCGTTTATCTTGGTGATCAATTTAAGTTGTAATGTACAAAAGGTATCGCTAAATAATGAAAGCATCTCTTCAGCTAAAAATGGGACAACAACTTGCTATGACGCCTCAGTTGCAGCAAGCTATTCGATTATTGCAATTATCGACCCTTGACCTACAGCAAGAGATTCAAGAAGCGCTCGACTCAAATCCACTTCTAGATGTAGAAGAGGAAGCATTAAGCACACCTGAAACTCTTACCTCTCCTGAGCCTCAAGCGGAAAAAGAAACCGCATCAGCAGAGCAAGAAACACCAGTAACTGATAGCAGCGATGTCATCGAAAGCAATAACATTTCAGAAGAACTTGAAATGGATGCAAGTTGGGATGATGTTTATAGCGCAAACAGTGGAAGTACTGGATTAGCCATTGATGACGACACTCCTATTTATCAAGGTGAAACCACAGAAAGCTTGCAAGATTATCTGATGTGGCAAGCGGACTTAACTCCATTTACCGATCTTGATCGTACAATCGCAACCACGATTATCGAGTCATTAGATGAGTATGGTTACCTAACGAGCTCTCTTGACGATATTTTAGAAAGTATTGGAGATGAAGAGGTTGAGATGGATGAAGTTGAAGCGGTTTTAAAACGCATTCAACAATTTGATCCATTAGGTGTAGCTTCTCGTGATTTGGCAGAGTGTCTATTACTTCAACTTGCGACCTACCCTGCAGATACCCCTTGGTTACCTGAAACTAAGCTGATTTTAAAAGAGCATATTAATTTATTAGGAAATCGAGACTACCGACAACTAGCAAAAGAGACTAAGCTTAAAGAAAGTGACTTAAAGCAAGTCATGATGCTTATTCACGAGTTAGATCCTCGTCCTGGTAACCGTGTTATTGATACTGAAACTGAGTACGTTATTCCTGATGTTTCTGTATTCAAACATAATGGAAAATGGGTTGTAACCATTAATCCTGACAGTGTTCCTCGCTTAAAAGTAAACGCAGAATATGCGGCTCTTGGTAAGACAATGGGCAATACTCCAGATGGGCAATTCATTCGTACCAATTTGCAAGAGGCAAAGTGGTTAATTAAGAGCTTAGAGAGCAGAAACGAGACGCTGCTCAAAGTTGCACGTTGTATAGTTGAACATCAACAAGATTTCTTCGAATATGGTGAAGAAGCAATGAAACCTATGGTTTTAAATGACATCGCATTAGATGTCGATATGCACGAATCCACCATATCACGAGTAACAACACAGAAGTTCATGCATACCCCTCGAGGTATTTTTGAATTGAAATATTTCTTCTCTAGTCATGTTAGTACGGATAATGGTGGTGAATGTTCATCTACAGCAATCCGAGCACTAGTGAAAAAATTGGTTGCGGCTGAGAATCAAGCGAAGCCGTTAAGTGATAGTAAAATTGCAACCTTACTGGCTGAGCAAGGGATCCAAGTAGCACGCCGTACCATTGCTAAATATCGTGAATCACTTGGTATCGCACCATCAAATCAGCGTAAGCGTTTACTTTAATTAATTAAAAGGAAGTGTTATGCAAATAAACATCGCAGGTCAAAACGTCGAACTAACCGATAGCCTTCGTGAGTATGTGAATACCAAATTCCAAAAATTAGAGCGTTTTTTTGAACACATTAATAATGTGCATGTTGTATTAAAATTAGAAAAAGTACAGCATGTAGCAGAAGCAACACTTCACGTAAATCAAGGTGACATACACGCTCATTCTGACGCAGAAGATATGTATGCAGCTATTGATGGTTTGGTTGATAAATTGATCCGCCAACTCAATAAACATAAAGAAAAACTAAGTAGTCATTAACATGCAATTAAGCACCATTCTTTCATTGGATTGCACGAAAAGTGCAGTCCAATGCACAAGCAAAAAGCGCGCATTAGAACTTATTAGTGAGATTGCCGCACCTCAAATTGGTCAAAGTCCTCAAGAACTTTTTGAAAGCTTATTAAACCGAGAAAAAATGGGAAGTACTGGTATAGGTAATGGAATAGCTATCCCCCATGGCCGTATGTTCAATTGTGATAATGCCGTAGCTGTACTTATCCAATGCCAAGAACCCATCGAATTTGATGCTATTGATAATCGTCCTGTTGATATTCTTTTTGCACTTCTCGTTCCCGATGAACAATGTAAGCTTCATCTAAAAACACTTTCTAGTGTTGCTGAAAAACTCAATGATAAACAAGTACTGCGTCAGCTTCGTCATGCGGAAAATGATGACGAGCTTTATCAAATCATCACATCTTAGCCATCTCTTTTTAAGGTCATAATAATGAAACTCATGGTAGTTAGCGGAAGCTCTGGAGCAGGTAAATCTGTCGCTTTACGTGTATTAGAAGATCTTGGTTATTATTGTGTTGATAATTTACCGATTGATTTACTCACGCAATTTGTAGAATCAATTCAGCATAGCAGCCAAAATGTTGCTGTCAGTGTTGATATCCGCAACCTACCTAAAGATCCGGCATTATTAAAGAACACCTTAGCGCTATTAAAGAAAACACATGACGTTACGGTTATCTTTTTAGATGCTGAAGATAAAGAGCTAATTAAGCGCTACAGCGAAACTCGCCGCTTGCACCCACTCTCTTTAATTGGAGAACAGTGCTCTTTAGAGCAAGCCGTCACACTTGAGAAAAGCATTTTAAGTGACTATAGAGAAGAAGCCGATCTTGTTTTAGATACCACAACAAAATCTATTCATGATTTAAGTGAAACCCTGCGTTCACGGATCCTAGGTCGAGAATCTAAAGAGTTGGTGATGGTATTTGAATCTTTTGGTTTTAAGCACGGTTTACCCACCGACGCTGATTATGTTTTTGATGTACGCTTCTTACCTAACCCTCATTGGGAGCCAAGTTTACGTCCAATGACAGGATTAGATAAACCTGTTGCTGACTATCTAGCAAAGCATACAGAAGTCATTCAACTTAAAGAACAAATCCAACAATTTTTGACAACTTGGTTACCTGCTCTTGAAAAAAACAATCGCAGTTATTTAACCGTAGCCATTGGTTGTACTGGCGGACAGCACCGCTCTGTTTATATTACTCAACAATTAGGGGAATACTTTAAACAGCAAGGTAAACAAGTTCAGATCCGTCATAAAACCCTAGAAAGACATTAATATTAAAGAGCCTTAACTATGCCAATCTCATCTCGCCACTTATTAATAAAAAATCGATTAGGTTTGCATGCTCGTGCCGCAATAAAATTAGTTGAGATGGCACAAAGCTTTGATGCTGTCATTACCTTAACGAATGAAGAGAATACTCAAGCAACCGCAGATGGTGTCATGGGGCTTTTAATGCTCGATTCATCACAAGGGCAATACGTTGATGTATCCGCTGATGGGATTGATGCAGAGCAAGCACTCAATGCCATTTGTGAACTTATTGAAGCGGGTTTTGATGAAGATGAGTAGATAATACTCATCTCAACACCTGTTTAACTCAATCCTTACAAAATTCACTTATCGTGCCTTCCAAATTGCGTTACTATTCAGCCCATTATCTAATCTAGATTGTCTATACTCATTATTCGAGTTAGAAATCGGTTTTCTATGGGGGAGAGTATGCAAGAGCTACAAGATTTCGATCAAACCCATCAAACTCTTCAAGAAGTATCTAATGCACTTGATAGTGGGATGTTTGTCCATGTTCGTCGTTTATTACAAGACATGGAACCCGAGGATATTGCCCATCTATTAGAAGCTTCGCCCAGAAAAAGCCGTAACGTATTATGGCAGTTAACCGATCCTGAAGATTATGGTGAGATCCTTGATGAGCTATCTGAAGATGTAAAAGATGGCATCGTCTCTCAAATGGCTCCAGAAAGCATTGCTGAAGCAACTGAAGGCATGGAGACAGATGATGTCGCTTACGTTCTTCGTAGCTTACCTGACGATGTCTCTCGTGAAGTATTAAGTCAAATGGATACGGTTGATCGCTTCCGCGTTGAAACCGCCCTATCATACCCAGAAGACACTGCTGGCGGTATGATGAATACCGACTTCATTACAATTCGTGCAGATGTCGAGATCGATGTTGTTCTTCGTTACCTTCGCATGAAAGGTGAATTACCAGAAGCCACCGATGCACTGTATGTATTAGATGAGGAAAGCCGCTTAATCGGTCATTTATCTTTAACTACGATTCTTACTGCCCAACCAGATGTTCTTGTCAGTGATGTAATGGAAGATGCCGATGAAGCGATTCCTGTAAATACGGATGACGGTGAAGTTGCTAATTTATTTGAACGTCGTAATTGGGTTTCTGCACCAGTTGTTGATGAAAATAATTTACTCTTAGGTCGTATCACTATCGATGATGTTGTCGATGTTATTCGTGAAGATGCTGAGCACTCAATGATGAGTATGGCCGGTATGGATGACGAAGAAGATACCTTTGCACCAGTTGTAAAATCAGCACGTCGTCGTAGTGTTTGGCTTGGTATGAATGTACTTGCAGCACTTGCTGCCGCATCGGTTTCAAACATGTTTGAAGCAACCTTAGCCCAAATGGCTTCTATTGCAGTCTTAATGACAATCGTACCATCAATGGGTGGCGTGGCTGGTAACCAAACTGTTGCTCTGGTTATTCGTGGTTTAGCGGTGGGTCATATCGGTGACAGTAACAAAAAAGAACTGCTTATGAAGGAAGCCGGGATCGGCATCTTAAATGGTATTCTTTGGGCTGCTATCATTGGGGGCATTGTGATGGTTTGGAAAGGTGACATCATGCTTGGTGCTATTATATCTGCAGCTATGTTGGTTAATCTTACTGTAGCGGGTGTTGCTGGTGTATCGATTCCTTTGATTCTTAAAAAGATGAATATCGATCCTGCCTTAGCTGGTGGTATGGCATTAACAACCATTACCGATGTTATCGGTCTATTTGCTTTCCTTGGTTTAGCAACTATCCTGATGTAATTTTGATTTTTTACATGACATAAAAAAAGCGCGCTCTCATTTAATGATTGCGCGCTTTTTTCTTTATGCTTTATTCGTGTTACGGCTACTGACCAGCAATCTTCATTGATTCAATTAAAATAGAACCTGTTTGAATTTGAGAACGTGTTTCTACATCATTACCCACTGCAACAATATTGTGATACATGTCAGCAAGGTTACCCGCAATGGTAATTTCAGAGACAGGATATTGAATTTCACCATTCTCAACCCAAAAACCGGCAGCTCCACGAGAGTAATCACCCGTGACCGTATTCACACCTTGCCCCATAAGCTCAGTCACTAAAAGACCTGTACCCATGGTTTTCAGCATTTGCTCAAAGCTTTGACCTGTTGATTTAACAAACCAGTTATGGATACCACCAGCATGACCTGTTGGTGTCATGTTTAATTTACGTGCAGCATAGCTGGTTAGTAGATACGTAGCTAATACACCATCGGTAATGATTTCACGGTCTTGAGTGTACAAACCTTCACTATCAAATGGACTACTTGCCAGCCCTTTTAAAATATGTGGACGCTCACTTACATTAAACCACTCAGGTAAAATCTTCTCATTTAACTTATCAAGCATAAATGTCGATTTACGGTACAAGTTAGCACCACTAATCGCCATAACTAGGTGCCCTAATAAGCCCGTAGCAACGTCTGCAGCAAACATTACAGGTACTTTCATAGTATCTAGCTTTTTAGCATCTAAACGACTTACTGTGCGTTTTGCGGCTTCTAAACCTACTTTTTTAGCATCCCATAAATCATCACGATGACGAGCAACGGTATAGCTGTAATCACGTTCCATATCGCCATTTTTATCAACACCAATTACGCTACAGCTAATGCTTTGGCGGCTAGATGGGTAACTTGCCAACATACCATGACTGTTACCATATACCTTAATGCCATAATGACTATCATAGCTTGCACCATCACTTTGTTTAATTGATGAGTGATATTCTAAAGCCGCTTGCTCAGCTTCAATCGCTTTTTGCGCAGCATAGTCTGGCTCTGGTTCATCAGGATGAAATAAATCCAAATCTGGAATATTTTTCGCCATTAATTCTTTTGGCGCAGGACCTGAAAACGGGTCTTCTGATGTGTAGTTTGCAATATCAAGTGCTGCAGCAACCGTTTGTTGAATCGCTTTATCACTTAAATCAGATGTTGATGCGCTTCCTTTACGATGACCACGGTATACAGTGATGCCTAACGCACCATCACGGTTAAATTCAACATTCTCAACCTCACCCATAAGTGTTGATACACTAATGCCCGTCGTTTTTGTAATAGCAACTTCTGCTGCACTTGCATGCTGTGTAGCCATGTCTAAAGCTTTAGCTACCGCTGCTTCGAGTTCAATTTTTTGATTCATCATTTGCTGTTTTGCGCCCATAACATCTGACTAAATAGATACATTTTTACTAGAATAACATTCTATGTGATAAATTTGCGCCCAATTATTCATTTATCTTGCTAAAATAGAGTCAATCACCCATTAAAGAATGAAGATCATGGCAAGAAAAAATCAGAAAGCTCCTTGGGAAGAGGAAGAAGAGATCATCTGGGTAAGTAAGACCGAGATGAAAAACGACATGGAAGACTTACAAAAATTGGGCGAAGAGTTAGTTGGTTTAAAACCATCTGTTCTGGCTAAATTCCCTCTTTCAGATGATCTGAGAGAAGCAATCAATGACGCTCAACGTTTTAAAAATGAAGCGAAACGTCGTCAACTGCAATTCATTGGTAAGCTAATGCGTAATGAAGATCCAGAGCCTATCCAATTAGCTCTAGATAAAATTCGCAACAAGCACTCACAAGCAACAGCTGCACTTCATAAACTAGAAACACTTCGCGATCGTATGATTGAAGAAGGTGACGCAGTGATTGAAGAAGTAATGGCAAAATATCCTGATGCCGATCGTCAGCGTTTCCGCCAACTTGCGCGCCAAGCTAAAAAAGAAAAAGCATCGAACAAGCCACCAAAGGCGTTCCGTGAAATTTTCCAAATCTTAAAAGATCTGTACCTAAACGAAGATCTGTAATTCTTTTGAATGCATATTTTTGTTAATAAAAAAGCCAAGCATCTTAATGATCCTTGGCTCTTTTTTTATTCATTTCGTTGTCAGTATTACTCTGTACCACCAACCGTTAACGCATCTAGTTTAAGCGTAGGTTGACCAACACCAACAGGTACGCTCTGACCAGCTTTGCCACATACACCTACACCACGGTCGAGTGATAAATCATTACCAACCATCGAGATTTGCTGCATTGCTTCAATGCCTGAACCAATTAATGTCGCCCCTTTTACTGGACGGGTAATTTTACCATCTTCAATTAAATACGCTTCTGATGCTGAGAAAACAAACTTACCAGAGGTAATATCTACTTGGCCACCACCAAAATTAGGTGCATAAATACCTTTTTTAACCGTTGAGATGATTTCTTCAGGTGCATACTCACCAGGCAGCATATAAGTATTTGTCATGCGAGGCATTGGTAAATGTGCATAAGACTCTCGACGGCCATTACCGGTAGGTGCAACACCCATTAATCGAGCATTAAGCTTATCCTGCATGTAGCCTTTTAATACACCATTTTCAATTAGTGTATTGTATTGCCCAGGAACACCTTCATCATCAACATTTAATGACCCACGACGATCAACCATAGTGCCATCGTCAACAATAGTACATGCAGAAGACGTTACTTTCTCACCAACTTTACCAGCAAATACTGACGAACCTTTACGGTTAAAGTCACCTTCAAGACCATGCCCTACTGCTTCATGCAATAAAACTCCCGGCCAACCAGAACCAAGAACTACAGGCATCATACCTGCAGGTGCTGCGTCAGCATCAAGATTAACTAAAGCTTGGCGTATCGCCTCATCAGCAAACTCTAGCGCAATAGATTTACCACTGATTTCCGTTAAGAAATAATCATAACCATAGCGGCCACCACCACCAGCACTACCACGTTCACGCTTATCACCACGCTGAACTAATACGCTAATAGAAAGACGTACCAATGGACGAATATCGGCAGCATAGGTGCCATCTAAAGCAGCAACAAGCATTTGCTCATAGACACCACTAATGCTTGCAGACACTTCTTGAACTAGTGGCTCTTTCGCTCGAATATAAGCGTCGATCTCTTCAAGCAATGCGATCTTCTGTTGCTTATCTAAACTATTTAACGGATTTACAGGCTGATAAAATTGAGGAATAGACTGCGATGAGAATGCCTTAACTTTGCCTTCACCACCTTGCTGAACGATACCACGAGCCGCTTTAGCACTCTGAGTTAATGCTTCAAGGTTAATCTGATCTGAATAAGCAAACCCTGTTTTTTCTCCAGCAACAGCTCGAATACCTACACCACGATCTATATTAAAAGACCCGTCTTTAATAATACTGTCTTCAAGTACCAATGACTCATGCCAACATGATTGAAAGTAGATATCAGCGTAGTCTACGTCTCGTTTTGCGATGGTGCTTAAGGTCTGAGACAGTTCCTGCTGACCGATCCCTGCTTGACTCAATAAGGATTGTTCTACTTCTTGCAAACTCATTAGGAATACTCTTTTTTAAGAATTTAAAATCTATCGTTTAATTATGAAGAAAAAAGAGTGAGTTTTATAGGCTAAACTCACTCTTTTCTGTATTTAAAGCAGATGACTGGTTAAACGAGCGTGTTCCGCTATAGGCATTTTTTTTCGGATTTGATTCATTTGCTCAAGGTCTATATCAGCAATAATAACACCAGTTCCTTCTTGTTGTGCGGTCACTTTATTGCCCCACGGGTCTATAATCATTGAATGCCCCCATGTTTCGCGTCCAGCACCATGTTTACCCCACTGCCCAGCAGCAAGTACCCAACACTGGGTCTCTATGGCTCTTGAGCGTAATAATATGTCCCAATGTGCATAGCCGGTGACTTTAGTAAAAGCCGCTGGAACAAGAATGATTTCAGCGCCCTGCTTACGTAATTCACTATACAACTGAGGAAAACGCACATCATAGCAAATAGATAGTCCAACTTTCCCAATAGGCGTATCTACGACTTTAATGTCATTACCAGCCGTAAAAGTATCGGATTCTCGGTAACTCTGATGCCTATCTTCGACATCAACATCAAACATGTGCAATTTATTGTAATGTTCGACTAAATGACCATTATCATCAAATACAAGGCTGGTCGTAGATAAACTGCCGTTTTCATTTCTTGTAGGGAATGAACCTATCACAAGCCACAATTGATAATGACGAGCAAGCGCTGACAATTGGTCTTGTAATACACCTTTACCTACTGGCTCAGCATATCGCTCATAATCGTCTTTTTGCCCAAATACAATGCAATTTTCTGGAGTTAAAACTAACTTAGCGCCTTGTAGTTGTAGCCCTTTTAGTTTGAGTTTTAGCTGCTTAATATTCTCATCGGGCTCCGCTCCCGAAGTCATCTGAACAATACCAACTTTACTCATAATACGTCCTTTTCTTATTTTTCCGTTTTCTCAGGTAATTGATATTCACCTTGGCTACGAGATAGCTCTTTTACCGTAGGTGAATCTAGCGGCCCTTCAACCTTATAATTAACTTGTGTAATAACGTCAATAACAGGAGCAATAGCCGTCGCTACAGCCAATACGATAATTGCGGTTTGTGGTGCTACAGCAAATGCGGTAATGATTGGTATTCCCGATGTTAAATCTGGCGTAAAGCTAACCTCTGCATCAACTAAGCGAGTATTTAAGTCAGCTTTACCTTTTATATTCATCTCACCAGCGACCGCATCCATCGTTAGATTATTACTAACAAAGATACCATTTCGCATCTTGCCGCTACCTGTAATTGAATTAAAGGCCATACCATCATCAAATACGTCTCTAAAGTCCAATTGCATTTTTCGGATAATAGAATCGATACTAAATAAACCTAAGAAGCGAGCAGCACCTTTTACATCGGTAATCACACCCTCACCTAAAGTCGATGCTAACTCACCAGATAATGTATTTGTTCGAATACTCCATGGAGCACCATCCCAATTTAAATCACCATCCATACTATAGCTGGCTTTTTGAATGCCTGAACTGATACCAAATCGAGCTAACAATTCTGAGTTGTTTTCACCTGACGCTTTCACTTTAAAGGTTGAATGACTCTTTTCTTTATCTAACAACCAATTACCAGACATAGCTAATTTATTTTCACCACTGGTAATTTTCAATTTATCTAAATAAAAAGTATCACCCTTCTTATGCAGTTTTGTGTCAACTTTCCCCAATTTGTAACCTTGAATCCACGCATCTTTAATCGTTAATTCTAAATTTGGCATTAAGCGGAAGAACTCACGGTCAAAAGAGGATATTAGCGGTTCATTCTCTTTTGCTCGATTTAGCCCTCTTTGATTTTCAGGCTTATCAAGACTTGGAATAAATATATGCAGATTATCCAATTGTACTAGCAATTCATCATTATCTTTCCAGCTCGCCTTGCCATCGACCTCTTGGCTTCGAACCTGAGCATACCAACCTTGAGATTTTTTACGAATATCAGCATTCACATCATTCCAATCTAGCGATGCTAAATGAAGAGATTTAATATTTGAATCAATTCGAGTCGGTACAGGAATAACAGGAAAGTGAGACATAGCTACACTTTTTGATTTTTTCTTAGCCCCTTTACTTAAAATAGGCTCTGCAATCCATGCATCAGCATCTAAATACTTGGTATTGATTGACGCCGAATTACCAACGATAGGGCTGACCTTGTAATTCCCTTTACCAACAACTACATGACTAGCTGTAATCTCTGGAATTTTACCCGTAATATCTATTTCAGCTTGATATTTTGTATCAGGTAAAGTTAATCGCCCTGATAGTTTTTCAGAGTTTCCAGAAACTTGTAGCGATGCCTTTTCAGTTGTTCCTCTCTCTGATGCTAAAGGATAAGGAAGCGTTGAAGCCATATTACCTAATTGCGCATAAACGCCAATCTGATAAGTAAAACCAACATCTGCAACTTGGAGATTAATATTTGAATTCCATGAAGAAGTACCACTCACCTTATCCATCATAGGCGAATCAATATAGTTTTTAAGTGGTGCAATTTTCCAATTACCTTTGGTTTCAATTTTTACACCATAGTAATCAGATTGGTCTTCACCATGGAAAGATAACGAAACAGGTTGCCCAAGCAACGAAGCTTTAATCCCACTCGCTTTCACAACATCATTATCAAACTCGATGCGCCCTTTAGCATTAGTTAATACAATATTAGGCGACTGCAACTCTATATGGTTATTCGCTAAATCAGCATAACCCCACGCTCGAACACCCTCACCAGAGAATGGAATATCTAAACGCAGCAATGCATCCACACGATTATCAACTTGTATGCTATTTAATGCAGCCCCCACAGAATCAACCAATGGCGTTGCTGTCATGTACTCTCGAACCGCTTTACCTGAACCATTCGCCGTTGCTCGAATCGTTAATTTTCCATCTTCAGATAGGTTTGCAATTCGACCTGTTACTCGAGTGGCATGGACATCCATAAGATCCGCTGAATGCGAACTTAAAAACATCGATGCATTTTGGAACATTAAATCCAATTGGAGATTAGTTAATGGTGGCCACGCTGTATCAAAAGCAAACTGCGCATCTTTTAAGCCAACTTTAACCTGAAAAATACCATCATATTTAGTGTAAGGAAAATCATCCAACTCACCATACCAAAGCAGTTGAACGGTTTTAGCATTACCACCTTGCACAGCCGCAGACAAATAATCAGTAAGATCTTGGCCTAATGCTAATGTTGGCAAATAGCGCCACGTCTGATCTGCATTAAATGCATCTGCTTCAGCATAAAAAGAAAGTACAGATGGTTTATCTGTTGGGAAATCTAAGCGGAACTCCCCTCTTGCTTGTAAGTCAGGTGTAGAAACATAAATGTAATCAGACCATAAACGCCAGCCGTCATTATTCACTTCCCAATAAGCGGTAACATCACCGTCTTTAATATTTAATGGCGCTTGGAAAACATCACCATAAGGAAGAGTATCATCAACCAAAGACAGTTTTGCTTTACCTTTCTCTTCGTTGCCAGTAATTAACACATCCAACTTATGAAACCCTGGAAGAAGCTCCCACTGGTTCATTCCAGCAGATAAAATCGATGCTGAATAATTCAATCCCGTTGTTTTATCCAATTCCACGCGGATATCATTCACGCTGCCTTTTGGATTTAACGTTGTCAGTAGATCTGTCACATTATCTTGAGAAGGCGGCAATAATGTTTTCAACCCTAGCGCACTTTGCAAATCAATATGAGCTAAATTTAAAACCCATTTTTCAGGTTGCCAAGAAAAACTGCCGGTAATTTCAGGCCATTTATTTCCTTGATGCTTAACCTGTACATCCGTTGCAAAAACATTCCACCCTTTATTATCAGGTTGAAGCTCAAACACGCCGCCTTCTACACTAACCTGATGAATACTTTTATCTTCAACCCAATTTAAATACGAAGGAGACGCTTCAACTAATGCATCAATTGGTTGGCCATTTTTAAAAGAAAACCAAGCATTTACTGATACTTCACCTTGCGTTATTCCATATTCTTTTTGGATAGAATCAGTGATCCAAGGCGTCACTTGAATATTTTTAGCTTCAACATAAAAGTGACCATCTAAACTTTTAAATGATCCTTTTTCTTTGAAATTAGCAATGACTTTAAGTTGATTGATTTCACTACCAATAACACTGACGATGCCTTCTGCTAAGTGTTTTCGACGTTCATTACGCCATTGAAGAGAGTCAATCTGAATGGTTTTTTCGTTACCATCAAGCGCCATGAAAGCAACTTGAGAACTTTTTATGGAGAAGTGATTTAAACGAACGAGAAATAAGTCTTCTAAACGTTTAGCTAAAGACTCATCACTCTCTTTTTCTGCTTTTATATCTTCCTCATTTTTCCCTAAACTTGAAGGACCTAACGAAGTAAGATCTGCAGTCAACTTATCAATTCTTAAATCAGCAAATTGAGGTTGCTGTGCCCATAATGAAGATAAAATATTAAGTTGAATCTCAACCGCTCCCACTGAAATTATTTCATCGCCAGTGCTTGGATCAACTGCGGTCAATTTTCTAAGATTTAATGACGGGTTGGTATTTCTCCAACGTCCTTTAACTTCACCAATAGAGATAGAAAACCCTGTCGTTTCTGAAAGGAAAGTTTCAATTTCGGGCTGATATTGGTTGAGAGTAGGTAGAAAAAGGCGCAGGCTGGTAATGACTAATGCTGCTAGTAAAAATACCAGCAGCAATAATCCCATCAAGCAACGTTCAAAACGAATTAACTTAGTGGTCACTTATTTTTCTCTTACATCATAACGACGTCAAACTGCTCTTGAATATAAAGAGGTTCAGCTTGAATTTTAACTTGTTTACCAATAAAAAGTTCGAGTTCAGCTAGCGCATGAGACTCTTCCCCTTCAAGAGCATCAGCAACAGCTACCGAGGCATAAACAACAAACTTATCAGAGTCATACGCTCGGTTTACACGCGTGATTTCACGTAAAATTTCATAACATACGCTTTCCACGGTTTTCACTGCTCCACGACCTTCACAAGTAGGGCATTGACCACATAAGATATGTTCAATACTTTCTCGAGTTCGTTTACGCGTCATCTCAACTAAACCAAGTTGTGTAAAACCATTGATATTGGTTTTTACACGATCTTTTTCTAAAGCAGTACCTAAAGATTGGAGAACTCGGCGACGATGCTCTTCACTTAACATATCAATGAAATCAATAATGATGATTCCACCTAAATTTCGTAAGCGAAGTTGACGAGCTATCGCTTGTGTAGCTTCAATATTGGTATTAAAAATGGTTTCTTCTAAATTGCGTCGACCAACAAAAGCACCAGTATTTATGTCCACAGTGGTCATAGCTTCGGTTTGATCGATAATCAGATAACCGCCAGATTTTAATTCAACTTTACGATCAAGTGCTCGTTGAATTTCATTCTCAGTTTCATACATATCAAAGATAGGCTTATCACCTGAGTAATATTCCAATTTCTTTGTTAATTCAGGTACGAATTCTGTTGTAAATTCTTTTAGCTTCTCAAATGCTAGCTTTGAATCCACACGGATAAGGTCTAGCTCTGTACCAACAAAGTCACGTAAAATACGTTGGTCCAAACCTAGCTCACCATAAAGCATTGATTTTGTTTTATTCTTTTTACGACGTTCAATTACTTTATGCCATAAACGTTTTAAGAAAGCAGCATCTTGTGAGATCTCAGCCTCACTCGCACCTTCAGCTGCGGTTCGAATAATAAACCCACCAAACTCATCACAATAATCAGAGACGGTGTCTTTTAAACGATTACGCTCTTTCTCGCTTTCAATACGTTGAGATACACCAACGTGACTTGCTCCTGGCATAAATACCAAGTAACGAGAAGGTAGAGTAATATCTGTTGTCAGACGAGCACCTTTTGTACCAAGCGGATCTTTTACTACTTGTACAACGAGATCTTGTCCTTGGTGGACAAGCTGTGAAATATCCCTTACTTGGAATTGACGTTTTTCATTTTCAGAAACACATTCTGTATGAGGGACAATATCTGAGGCGTGAAGAAATGCGGCTTTATCCAAACCGATATCAATAAACGCAGCTTGCATGCCCGGTAATACTCGGCTTACACGGCCTTTATAAATATTACCAACAATACCGCGCCTTGCTTCTCTTTCTACATGAACTTCTTGAAGCACACCGGCTTCAATCATCGCAACTCGAGTTTCGCTCGGAGTTACGTTTATTAACAACTCTGTACTCATTTGGAGCACCTCACTAATTTTACAAAAATTGGTGTAAGAGCTGATCTGTTTCCATCAAAGGCAGTCCCATGACAGCGTGATAGCTGCCATCAATACGCGAGACAAATCGCCCACCACTACCTTGAATACCGTATGACCCTGCTTTATCGCAAGGTTCACCACTTTCCCAATATTGTTCTATTTCTTGTTCAGAAAGCGTTTTAAACCATACCTGAGTAATTACTGTTTTGGTTCTTATTTTTTCAGGTGTGGCAATCGTTACAGCAGTCATTACTTGATGTTGACGACCAGACAGTGCCAAGAGCATTCTCTTAGCATCTTCAAAATCTTTTGGTTTTTCTAAAATAACACCATCGATAACAACGATGGTGTCAGAGCCCAATACTGGGGTATATTTACTCTTTGTTTTTTCTATCGCTTTAACGCCAGCTTGAGCCTTATCTTTAGATAAACGCTCAACATACATCAATGCCGTTTCATGTTCTTGATGTATCTCTTCAACATCCACCGATAACACATCAAATTGATAACCTAATTGCGTTAACAACTCTTTTCTTCTCGGAGAACCTGACGCTAAGAAAACTTGCGCTTCCATTCTTGCTTTCCTATCGAATTGACCAATGACGGCGAACTCTTCGCATTAATAAAAACAACCAAGGCCATAGTAGGAAGTTTAACACGCCTGCCCATAAAAAATGTGCGTTAAAAGACACATCATGAACTAAAAACTCCCCCATAAACTCTAATATTTTCCCTAATAGGGTTAAACCAGAGAATATTGCAGCTTGTTGCCATAAGGCTAAGTTTCTCAAGACCTTAAAGTTAGCAGCAACCAAATAAACCAATATCGCCATGGTCATACCACGGATGCCTAATGTTGTTCCTAGTAATAGATCCCATAAGATCCCAAGCACCATTGCCGTTCCCACATTCACTCGATGTGGTAGAGCTAGCACCCAATAAAAGGTCACTAAAATGATCCACGACGGTCTTAGAACCTCTAAAGCACCAGGCCAAGGAGCTGCTTGTAACGTCAATGCGATTAAAAAAGAAAGCCAAATAATGACCCTTCCACGCATTAAATGACTACTCGCCATCAGACATCTCCTTTGGTGCTAGTTCATTTCCTGTTGGCCATACAAGTAATAAATAACGTAATTTATCAAACTCAACCGTAGTTTCTATATCAATAGAAGCAAATGGGCGTTTATTATCATTATCTATTTTAGAGATATACCCAACCGGATACCCTTCAGGGTAACGTTGACCTAAACCAGAAGTTACCAATAAATCCCCAACTTTTAAGTCAGTATTTGTTGGTATGTGCTCAAGTTGCATCATATCTAAGTGACCTTTGCCCGATGCAATAACACGAATGTCATTTCTAACTGCCTGCACAGGAATTGCATTATTTGCATCCGTTAATAACAACACTCGGCTGTTATGTGCTCCAACATAGTTAATTTGCCCAACGATACCTTTATCACTGATGACTGGCTGACCTTCATATACGCCATCAACGGAGCCTTTATCTATCATTACTTGATGTGTATAAGGTGCGGAATCCACCGCCATTACTTCCGTTACCATCTTTTTCTCATCACGAATAAATGGTGAACCAAGTAAATTACGTAAACGACTATTTTCTTGTTTCAGCTGCTCCATTAGCAACAAATTACTGTTTTGAACAAACATTTCTTGTTTAAGGCGCTGATTTTCAAGCATGAGAGTATTACGGCTATTAAACCGTTCATACATGCCATTAAACATAGTACGAGGAAGGTTTGCCGCATAATGAATTGGGGAAACAAAGCTATTTAATAGGTAACGTATGTCGGAAAAGGCATTTAAACGACTATCGGCTAACATTAGGCTAGCCGATACCATTACTGCAATAAACAGGCGAAATTGTAGAGAAGGACCTCTACCAAAGATTGGAGTCATATCCACTCACCCGTTAGTTGTTATTACTCTTCACTAAATAGATCGCCACCGTGCATATCGATCATTTCTAATGCTTTACCGCCGCCACGAGCAACACATGTTAGAGGCTCTTCAGCAACAACAACTGGAATCCCCGTTTCTTCTGTTAGAAGACGGTCTAAATCACGAAGTAGTGCACCGCCCCCCGTTAATACCATACCGTGTTCTGAAATATCAGAAGCCAATTCAGGTGGACACTGTTCTAGTGCAACCATTACCGCAGATACGATACCAGATAGAGGCTCTTGAAGTGCTTCAAGGATTTCGTTCGAGTTTAGTGTAAAGCTACGAGGCACACCTTCTGCAAGGTTACGACCACGCACTTCAATTTCACATACGTCATCACCAGGGTAAGCCGAACCGATTTCATGTTTAATACGTTCAGCAGTTGCTTCACCAATCAAGCTGCCGTAGTTACGACGAACGTAGTTAATGATTGCTTCATCAAAACGGTCACCACCAATACGTACAGATGATGAATAAACCACACCGTTTAGAGAGATAACAGCAACTTCTGTTGTACCACCACCGATATCAACAACCATTGAACCTGTTGCTTCAGATACTGGAAGGCCAGCACCGATTGCAGCAGCCATTGGCTCATCAATAAGGAACACTTCACGTGCGCCTGCACCTTGTGCAGATTCACGGATAGCACGACGCTCAACTTGTGTAGAACCACAAGGAACACAAACTAATACGCGAGGACTTGGACGTAACACGCTGTTGTCATGCACTTGCTTAATGAAGTGCTGAAGCATTTTTTCTGTTACGTAGAAGTCAGCAATAACGCCATCTTTCATTGGGCGAATTGCAGAAATGTTACCAGGAGTACGGCCTAGCATCTGTTTTGCATCATGACCAACGGCAGCTACACTTTTAGCTGAACCTGAACGATCTTGACGAATAGCAACCACTGAAGGCTCATCAAGAACAATGCCTTGACCTTTTACATAGATAAGTGTGTTGGCAGTACCTAGATCAATCGATAGATCGTTTGAAAACATGCCACGAAGTTTCTTGAACATAATCTTCGTATTTCCTGAAAACGTGAGAATAAGATAAATTTTATTAAATGTACCAATGCCTAGCCGAATCAGCAAGGTATTGCTACAGAATCCTGAAGCAAATCAGGATTTTTATTCATTTTTTAGTTAGAAGTACCAATAATGTTACTTTCACCACGAAAAATAACACGATCATTACCTCGATACACCCCAAAAGTGACAAGCGTCGAAGGATCTTCATCTCCTTTACCTCGCCAATTGAATTGTAACCAAGGTTGTAGGTATAAACCCGATGGTTTTAATTCACAATGTGTATGCTTTTCACTTAATTGTGGCGAACCTTCAGATAAGCACAACCAAAAGCGGATTTGCTCTCTCAACTGATTGTTATCGGGTTCTGCTCTTAGATCAATTGAGTTAAGACCAGATTTAATACCACCAGTTCCCATTAATTTCGCAGCACTTTCCTTATCAGGTTCTGGCCAAATAGTTTGCTTATAATAAGATGAACCATTAAATATGGCTGCGTCATCTTCTTTACTTAAAATAAAACGCTGACCATCCCAATATTCAACCCTAAGGGGCACTGATACAGATTGTCCTGAAGCAACGCCTACATTATCTAATACCATTCGCCCATAACGAACATCCGGTTGAGATAAAAGTTCTGCCTCTACTAATTGTTGATCTTTAATGAAGGAAACAGGATCTACACCACTAATTTTTAGGCTTAAACTTGTGATTTCTGAACTTGAGTGCCCCGATGTATTAAACGGGCCATCGACCACCGTAGTACGATTTCCAAATGAAGGTGCCCCCTCTTTTTTTGACCACATCACAGCATGATCTAAATTCGTAACTTGCCATACAGCCTTATCACCCCAATGCGTTTCATCTAAATCCACATCAGTAATATTTAAGCGAGAAGCGTATTCCCCAACCAATGAGAACCTAGATTTTAACTCATCGTTAAACTGACCATAGTTGGTGACCTCTGAATCTAAAGCACTATAAGCAGTAACTTGAAAATCCACATTTTTAAAAAATTGATCCATATATACAAAGCTACCCTCTGATGTGCCTTGCTTTTGAGGATAATCCCACTCGGTATTTGTGATAGAAAAATATGCAGGGTAAAAGCGCCCTACCTTAGAAGCCGTTGACGGAATATTAAACCCAGAACGGTTAAAGTAATCATTCTGGAAAACATCAAAACTTAATGTACCTACTTCATTCCAATTTATCTTAGTTGATGAGTTTTGGTTCTCATTTGTCACTTCTTTATTAAAATCCGCAATAGGTTGTCCATCAACAGTAACGACGCCGATAGCACCTGATTGTGGGTAATATACTTGAGAAGATAGATTTAACTTAGCGCTCCCTTCACTATGAGTAATATAGCTTGGCGTCACAGTCTGACTGCAAACTAAAGATGGGTTATCATGATCTGGAATTCCATTTCCATAAGTTCCAGAATCTAATTCTTTAATCCAATTCACCGCTTTTAAATAAGCATTAAAATCAGTTCCAGAAGCCAAGTAAGCGCCATTAAGCTCATCGATATAAGACGGTAATGTAGATGATTGGTCACACAATGCTGCGGTAAAAGGACGGAAATAAAATTGCTCTGAGGTCGTAAACGTATCACCTTGAATATTTGCACTGGCTGTTAATTTTGCCTTTCCAGCATCATTCAATCGAGCTTGAAGAGAACCATCAGCTTGATTTTCATCTCCACCGGCAACACCATTCACAAATGAAATCGATACACTTTTGTTTGCTTCAGCCCAGCTGCTGCCTTCTTTTTTGATTTCAATTCTCTCATTACTTGTCGCAGGTAAGACTGAATTCGAAAAAGTAACATTAATGTCCGTTGTTTCTTTAATTATTGTGCAACTGAGTGCATTTTCATATTCATTTTCTTGTCCGCGTATCATTAATCTAAAAGGATAAGGACGCCCTGCTACTTGATTGCTATCAGAACCATCAACACCTTCTGATGGAACAATGCTGATTGCTTTAGCGATAAACTCATACGGTCCTTCTGTCGTAGTTAGATTTTCACTACTAACACTGGCTGAAACGTTATAAGAATTTAAGAATTTACTATGAATATATCGAGTAACCACAGCAGGACCGCTTGATGGAAACACCGTTTCAAAACGACTGTCATCAGCATGGTTACACTCGGGAGTTGTAATGTTTCCATCGTCACTCCAACACGCTGAGTTTCTATCTCCAGTAGCAACCGGGGTACTGGTTACTTGTAATTCTTGTCCTTTACCTTCAATCACATCACCATTGGTATCAACAAGAGAAAAATCAATTTCTATACCGTCACAAGCAAGTCCTTTCCCTGAAGTTGGAGAGATGACGAGTTGGATATCATTGCTTGGGTTGATGCACTCACTTTCGCCGATTATTCGAGAATTAGATGATAAACTTATTTTCTTTGCTGTAACCGCCCCATGAACAGAAATATTACCGTTAAGAGTTACCTTATTTTCACTATATAAATGCGCTTTTAATAAATTCGATCCCGACATTATTATATCGGTATTAATTCCATGAGCTAAAATTAATAGATTATCTGGCTTTGCTTCATGGTTATAAACGGCACTACCAGAATCTGTCCATTTTTGAACATGAATGATAGTTTTTTCTATATTTGAAAAATATATATCCGCAAAACCCGTCGCATAAAATTGATTAACCCAATAAACCCCAGGTTCAATAACTACCTGAATATAATCAGCAGCATTCCCCCCCCTCAAATTTATCGATGTATAATGGCCAGGGGTAATAGTAATATCATCTATCCCATCAATAGAGCCATCCGCTCCTGTAAACTCAAGTGGTATTGATAACTGAGGAACCATTAAAGAAGGATCTGCAATACAATCGCCACTTTCTCCGTTACCGTCTTCACATGTATTTCCAGACTTTAAGTTCATAGAACCAAGAGGAAATCCAACCTTTCGATTCGGAGTCTCAATGTAAGAACGATTACGTCCCTTTTCACCATCAACGATTAATTGTTTTGAGCCACCACCATCAAACCAAGTTTGAGCAGTAGATGGAAAATACTGACACATATCATCAATCGTATTTAATTCTTTCTTTACTTCTGCATTAGAATTCATAGAAAAGCAAAATAAGGAAATACAACTAATAAAGTAAATACAAATTCTATTCATCAATTAATCTCCTTTGCCCATACTTCTTGAACTCGTGTAACTTGATCAATACCAGAACCACAAGTTACTGAACTTGTAATTTTAAAATATTGAATCTCTTCACTGTGATAATTCACCGTATTTGTCACGCATACCACTTCTGGCTTTTCTTTACAGCCACTCTCATCCGCTCTCATATTAGGACGACGAACCACGCCATTACAGATACTTGTATTAGCACCAGAAACACCAATAGGAAAAAGTTGAGTTAGCCCCCATTCAGCACCCGAATGCGCTAAAAACCATGCTTGAGTACCCAATACTTCTTTAGAAAGCGTGTCATGATTACTATTTTCTACTTTCAATAAATTAAGAGATAAAAAGCCAACTACCACCATGACAACAATGGACATAACCAACAAATTACCCTTCTGCTTTCTTTTATTAGGGAACATTTATCACCTGCACATCATGTTGATATTGAGTAATTTCACCAAGGTCATTTTTAAAAGCTAACACTAACTTCATTATGCTATTACGTTGAATTGATGCATTTTCAAAAGAGAAATGACCGTTATGAACCTGATTAATGAGTTGTGTATTTGAACGAAAAACACCATCTCCCACAATGCAATATTCAATAGGATTAGGATGATAGAAAAATGCGCGTTCAGAAACTGAATTTGATATGAAGGCTGGATTATTATTACTTGAGAACATAACCGTTGATACGCCACCAGAAATACCAACGCTATCTACCATTACGTATCTATGGTTTTCTTCTTGAAGTAAATCATCTTGGGTACTTGGGTTAATTATCAAGCGTAGATTATTCGTATTCAAAGGAACTTCTGACAATAAAACTACGTCGATTGTTTTTTGATTTATCAAAGGAAAAGACAAATAAAATGCACTGCGTTCAATGGGAACAAAACTAATACACTGATTATTTGAAGTAACGTCGATGCTATTAGGAACCGCGTGACGTAATTCACGACTTAACTTTTCAATTAAGAATTTAGCCTGCATTTGATTATCTTGACGATCAATGCTGTCGTTATAACTTTGAAAACCAAGTTGTAGTGTATTACTCGCAGCCAAAGCAACAAGTCCAACAACAACAATGGTTAAAATAAGCTCAATTAACGTAAACCCTAATGCACGTTTCATTAGTAATTACCTCGATACGCACTAAAAGTGTACTTGGCATGGTTACTTCCATAGAGGGTTACTCTAATAAGCTTATACGGTGTTATTACCGTACCTGAATTATCAACATCGTTATAGTTAACCGTTATTTCAACCGTAAAATTTTTATACTCATCGGCATTAGAGACACCAATAAGATCACCTAATTGGTATTGCGGCAAGCTAGTTGAAGAACATACAGAGAGCTCCCCCCAACAACCAATAAAGTCATCAACATCATTAAATGTTGCTGCAATGGTTTCAGCCCCATCCTTACCTAAATTCGTAGAGCAACTAATGAGTGTTCCACTGCCATCCTTTTCACCACATCGATATTGACCACCATTAGGATCACTATTTTCATCAAACTGACGGCTTAAAATATCCGTTACTACAGAATGACCAAGCGTGGCGGCTTGTGCTTGATAAGTCGCCTTATGAGATATGGAAGAAGAAGTAAACACACCAGATACCAAGATCGATAATGCAAATCCTAAGATCACAATGCCTACGATCGACTCAATCAAGGTTAACCCTCGTTGTACATTCAAGCCCCTTTTCATATTTTACAACTCGTACTTTGCAAAGAACGATACATAAAGCCTTCGTTATTGATACAAACAGAACGGCTTTCATTTGTTGATGGGGTTGTAATCGTGATACGGCAATCTTCTTGAGTGCAAAGAGTTAAATCTGATGATGCCGGAATTGTTGGTCGTCCTAATAAGTCAAACGAAAGCTCAGAAATAGTCACCGCACCACTTGCCGTATTAAAAACATAACTTAAACGGATCATATCTAGATTTTCACGATCATTTTCTTTGGAGTAATCGGATAATACGGCACTCGTCATCCCTTGACTTTGACACGCGGAATCCACACCAAATTGATTTGATGCAATGTGAACAGAACGACACGCATTATTGATATGAGAAGTATTCGTTTGCATCGATGCAATTTGAACATGACGTAAAATAGACAAAACTTGCTCTTGGGCTGCAGCTGATGAAAAACGGCTTGCTCCCATGTATTTACTGGCGGTGTAAACTGCAATAATCGCAAGTAGCAGGATCACAACGATAAGCTCCACCAAAGTAAAGCCATTCCTATTTTGTCGTTGTTTTATTTGATTTTTTTTGAGAGGAAAAGTCATCATCCGTTACCTTATAATCTCCTGTTACTAGGATAACGGAAATTATAGATATAGCGAATGGTTTGTTATTTTTAGATACAAAAAAACCAGCGGAGATCGCTGGTTTTTAACTAAAGAGGTTGAATTAGATTAACAACCAGTATCAGTAACGATTGTTGATACGCCAGAAGATTCTGTTGTTGCTTCTCCGTATGTAACAAAACAGTTAGTTGCTGTAATTGTTGCAGCTGTTGCTGAATCAGCTTTAAAACCAACAACTAAAGTTGCACCAGATACTGCACTGCTCCAATCTTCAGATAGACCAACAACCGCTTCACCAATACCCGTATCTTTAGCCATTGGGTAACCGTATTTTGTAGCAATACCATCAACATCAGTTTCTGTTGTAGCCGTTTCTTTACCATCAATCGCCGCTTTACCATAAACGATACCAGCTGCACCAGCCATTGCACCTTTTAGACCTTGCAGAGATGATGCACGCGCATCAGATTGCAGGTTTAAGAATTTAGGTGCTGCAGTTACTGCAAGAATACCTAAAATCACGATAACAACCACTAACTCGATAAGGGTGAAACCACCTTGTCTTTTCATGTTACTTCTCTCTTTTATTATAAAATCGATAGCACAAAACCAGTGCCATCATTATTGTTAAAACCCAAAAACTATTAACGCAAACTGTCAAAACGCCATCGGTTAAAACAGATTTATTCACCCATACATCGCTATCCTAGCTCATCTACAGGCGCTTAAATTACTTATTGTAATGTCACGACAACACGACCTGATTCAGGCTCGTAAGTAAAAAAGTGACCTTCATTTTCTTGTTGTGTGTATTTACATTGACTACGGCTATTCTCACTGATCACTTCAGCAAGATACTTACCTTCATTATCATTTTTATCGTCTGTCACATGCGGTGCATTCTGTAACAACATTTCCATCAACAAAATACACTCTTTTGATGTTAATGATGCTGGGTAACTGCCCGTATCATTACCATCCAAATCTTCTCTTGGTGCAATTGGATAACCTGGACGGTAGTTTGCTTGATTAGCTTGAGAAGGATCCGTTAACCAAAATTCAGTACCATCATAGCTAACCGCATTGTAACCATCAGTTTTTGGTCGAGCTTCCGCTTCCCACTGTGCTCTTGCAGAAAGAACAGCCGTAGCGTAACCACCAGCGACACCTTCAATACTTGCTTTTTTCGCTTCAAGACTGACATCTAAAAAACGAGGTAATGCCACTGTAGCTAATAGACCAATAACAACAATTACAATCACCAGCTCAACCAGTGAGAAACCTTTTTGTGTCTTCATTGTACTGCTTCTCTCTATTCTTAATTTTTCCATGAATTGTAAGGGATTATACAAAAAAAAATACGGCGTTCGTCAAAAATTTGCCACTTATTTTTTATCTATAAATCCGACACTTACTTTTAATGCATCTTTTACTAACATTACCGAAACCACCTTACCATTTGCCATACTATAGTCACAACGATACTGCTCTTTTTTTACTAATTCCGGTTTTTTAATTTCGATGCTGTCCGCATAAATTTTGTCTTTATTGGGTAATAAAAGATGTAACCATTGTAAACAGTCAATCTCATCATCTTCTTTAAGTACAATTGGCCACCCTAAAGAGCTGAACCTGACGTCTATATCATCTTTTACCATTGTCTTAGGTTGCCCATTAACAACCCAATAATTTTTAAACTCATTTGCCGAAGAGAGTATCTCCCTACTTGTCATAATGATTGCTGTATCTTCTACTTCGGGTTCTATTTGCTCCCAATTAATAAAAATCACAGCTAATAAAATAATGACAAGCGCGCCCCATAAAATTCGGGTTGCTGACATAATTAGGTTCCCTTTACTACATCCAACATGTTCCACATCGGTAAGAAAATACCTAATGCTAAAATCAAAACCATGCCTGACACGATGACCAATAAAATCGGTTCAATTCGTGCAGTTAACGTCTTCAAATCATAATCCACTTCACGATCATAAAAATCAGAGACTTCCAATAGTAAATCGTCTATTTGACCCGTTTCTTCACCAACCGCAATCATCTGTTGTACCAAAGGAGTAAAGATCCCACTTTGTGCCGCTGTCGCTGACATGCTGGTACCCGACTCAATGCCTGCTTTCATTTCTAACAATCGATTCTCTAGATATTTATTCCCTAGAGACTCTGCTGATAATGCAAGGGATTGATTTAATGGAACCCCCGACTTCAACATCAATGCAAATGTTCTTGAGAAACGAGACATTTGAGCTCGAGTGACAATACCTCCGACGATCGGTAGACGTAAACGAAACTTATCCCATTTTTCTCGGCCTTCAGCTCGGCTAATCCAAGCTTGAAAAGCAAACATCGCGCCAGTCATTGCGCCAATTAATAAATGCCAATAATTAACAAAGAAACTCGATGTTGCGATAAGTATTCGAGTTGGCAATGGTAATTCCACACCAAAACGAGCAAACATCCCTGCAAACTGAGGGATCACTTTGATATTTAGTACAAACATCGCAAGCAAGATAAAAGTTAAAACAAATACGGGATAACGCATTGCTGACTTAATTCGCTTACGGGTCTCCATTTCTTGTTCGTAATAATTAGCCAATTGCATGAGAGATTGGTCCAATCGACCGGTATTCTCACCAACATGGATCATTGAAACAAACAAAGAGCTAAACACTTGTGGGTGTTGCTGCATAGATACAGACAAACTTCGCCCGTTAGTTAAATCAGTAGTAACCTCTTCTAACGTTGTTTTTAATAACTTGTTATTACTGTTCTGAGCTAAGCCATTCATAGCCCTTAATAAAGGGACACCAGCTTTGGTTAAGCTGTACATTTGGCGACAAAAAATAACCAAAACTTCTAAAGGAATACTTGGCTGCAACCATTTTTTCCAATCCATAGAACGAGATGTTCCACCAAATTTATTGGCTTTTATCCCTGTAGGAATCACTCCATCATTCATCAATTGCTCAGCAGCAGACTCTTGAGATGTCGCTTCAATGGATCCTGAAACAGATTCTCCTCGAAGATTTCTTCCGCTGTATTTAAAAATTGCCATGATTTATGCCTACATCAATATTGGTTGATGAGAAGACGCGTGATCCCCTTCACCTAATACCATCACTTCATCCAAGCTAATCACACCACTTATCGCTAACTCCATAGCAGAAGCAAGCAGTGGTTTATAATCAGGATTTTGACGTGCTTTTTGTGAAAATCCAACCGCATCATTTGCTCTTAGTGCGTCCATCATAGGTTGATCCAACTCTAATAATTCAAACACACCAATACGACCACGATAACCTGTTAAATTACAGCTTTGACATCCGTTACCACGTTGGAAATTTACTCCTACTTGATTTGGAAAACGGCTTTGAACCCATTGTTTTCTTGCGTCATCCAATTCATCAGGAGCTGAACATTCAGGACATACTTTTTTTACTAGACGCTGAGCTAATACCGCACGAACGGCACTAGCAACAAGATAGCCTGGCGCGCCCATATCCATCATACGTAAAGCACTATCAACAGAATCATTGGTGTGCAATGTAGATAGCACAAGGTGACCGGTTAAAGCGGCACGTAAACCAATTTCCACCGTTTCTTGATCACGCATTTCACCAATAAGGATGATATCCGGATCTTGACGTAAAAACGTTCTTAAGATTTTTGAAAAACTTAAATCAATTTTGCTGTTTACTTGTACTTGATTAACGCGAGGTAAACGATATTCAACCGGGTCTTCTGCTGTAATGATTTTTTTACTTGGCTGATTTAATTCACTTAAAGCACCGTATAATGTCGTCGTTTTACCAGAACCTGTTGGTCCTGTAACTAGGATCATGCCATACGGACGACGGAGTTGTTTACGCAGACGAGTAAGTAAATGTTCCGGTAATCCAGATTGTTCTAACTCTTGAACGCCTGATGTCTGATTCAATAAACGCATAACAACCGACTCACCATATTGAACTGGCATTGTCGATAAACGAATATCCACAGACTGACCACGAGATTTGATATTAAATCGTCCATCTTGTGGCAAACGTTTTTCAGAAATATCCAAATTCGCCATCAGTTTTAAACGTAAAACCAATGCTGAAGCGATATTAACTTCATTTAATAATGTTTCGTGTAATACCCCATCAATACGCTGACGTAAACGCAGAACTCTTTCATCTGGTTCAATATGTATATCTGAAGCACCGACTTGAATCGCATCTTCAAATAATGAGTTAATCAGCTTAACAACGGTAACTTCTTCATTATCATTATCTGATATACCAAAATTAAAATCGTCGTTTACTTGGTGTTCTGAATGCAACTTCTCTGCAAATGACGCAATTTCTTTGGTTCTACGATAGAAACGATCAAAGCTATCCACTAATTGTCTTTCAGAAGCAATTACCATTTCTACCTGATATTGCTGAAGCTGTGAAAACAAGGCTTCTTGAGCAGACAAATCAGCAGGATCACTCATTGCTACTCGAATCGTATTACCTTGCTGACTAAGAACTAATGCACGCAAGCGACGAGCATGTACTTCAGGCAACAATTGCACGGCTGCTGCATCAATTTCAGCACGGTTCAAATCAACTAAAGGGACACCCAATTGCTGAGATAAAAACGTCAGCATTTGTTTTTCACTCAGGAAACCTAACTGAATTAATGTTGCCCCTAACTTTCTCCCTGTTTTCTTTTGAGTCGAAAGAGCCTGTTCGATTTGTTCTTCAGTAACAATGTTTTCTTCGACTAATAGATCACCAAGTCTTTTTCTTAACTTAAGACGCATTACTCAATTCCTTCCATTGTTGCTAATAATTTAATTCGATCACGAACAAACGCTTGAGATGAGCGAGATAAACCCGGCTTAATTAGTGCCGTTTGGTATGCTTCATAAGCAGGTTTTACTTTTGTTTCTCTTTCATAAACAATAGCTAAACCTAACCACCAACGGCCATTATCTGGTTCTTGGTTAACCAACATCTGATAACTTTCTTTTGCTAAGTCCATCAACTTCAACTGTTGAGCTAAGCCACCACGAGTTGCAAGATAATCAACTGACGCACCAACAGGGATATATTCCAATACAGAAAGAGCGGCTTCTGGCTGTTGCTCTTTTTGTAATAGACTCGACAGCGCTAATCTTAGCTCTACACTGTCATCGTTAAGCTTTATTCCTTGCTGAAGAATGGCCGCAGCTTCACTCACATCACGCTTACCATAAAGCAAAGCTGCGAGCCTTTTTCGTGACTCTTCATCACTAGGTTGATACTTAAGTACGGTGTAATACTCTTTCATCGCCGCTTTAAAATCGGATCTATCTAGTGCTTTTTTAGCCGCCTCTCTACTTCTATGAGCTAGTTCTGATGGCAATAATTCAACTTCTTCAACTTGCAACATTTCATTGGCTTGTGCTTGCTCTTTTGGTGTTGCAGGAACAATTGATGTCGACTTTGATGTTGGTTTAACAATCCCTGTCGATGTTATCAATTGTGGTTTATCCACTATAGAGTGATTCTGAGCAGACTTACTACGACCCGAAGCGCTCACTTCAATCTTATCCGCCGATATTGGCTTCTCGGCATAAATAGAACTCACCGCTAATGTTGATTCTTTTTTTGTTGGTGAAATCAATAATTGAGTTGTTTTAATATTACTCGAAGCGTGTTCACTCACTTCTGTCGTTAGAACTTGCTGTTGAGTATGAGCACTCTTTTTCAGATCTACATTTTGCTCTGTCGATTCACTTAATGTTGACCACCCAATTAACGACAAAGAACTAAGTACACCAATAGCAAAGAAAAACGATGCTTTGTATTTTGACTCAATATTCGGTATATCCGCAGGAGACAATGAGTGCTGTTTTTCTTTTTTTTCATCTTTCTGAGTTATATTTAATAACGCTTTATTAGTCACACTCACGATATTCTCCATCCCCAAAACTTAGGGAAGTAATGCTTAGGTTTAACAGTATCAGCCGTATCAATGATGGCGTTAAATACGGCTTTAGAAGACACTTTTACTACTTGCTCTGAAAAAGTAAT
The DNA here is from genome assembly GCF_009727955.1 of Aliivibrio fischeri. GTDB lineage: Bacteria > Pseudomonadota > Gammaproteobacteria > Enterobacterales > Vibrionaceae > Aliivibrio > Aliivibrio fischeri_A. The sequence continues at coordinate 189,918 of NZ_WOBR01000007.1, forward strand.
TAACAAAGATTTATGGCAAATCTGATTAATTAAGCGAGGAATCCCATTAGTTGCCTTCCATATCGCTTTCATTTGACTTAGTGAAAATGGATTATCATCACAGCCTGATTCAGTCATCCTATATCGAATATAAGCGACAGTTTCATTAATATTTAATGCTCTTAATGATGCAGAAAAAGTAATTCGCTGCCTTAACTGTCTTAAATTATGCTGCTGTAATCTCTCATCCAATTCAGGTTGCCCAAACAGCACTATCTGTAGCAATTTTTTATAGTCAGTTTCTAAATTACCAAACAAACGCAAAGTCTCTAATGCTTCATCACTTAATGCTTGTGCTTCATCAATGAATACAACGACTAATTTCCCCTCAGCATGTAAATCAATAATTTTTTCATGAATACGGTCAATCAATGCAATGTCATCACCACTTTGATCAAGCCATAACTCTTTTGCTAGAGCTTGTCGAAGTTCATGACCATTCATTACCGGATTAGGAAGGTAAAGCAATTCAACATTAGAGGGCAGCTCATTAATCAACATTCGACAGACTAATGTTTTTCCTGTGCCCACTTCACCAGTAACTTTAATTATTCCCTCGCCCATAGATATCGCAGATAACACGGTATTAATCGCCTCATAATGAGGCGATAATCCATGAAACAGTGAGGTATTGGGTGTTAGCGTAAATGGTAACTGCTTTAACCCAAAATGAGCTTCATACATGCTGGTATTTGATTACTCCTCGGGGAACCATTCTTGCAATAGATCACGAGAACGTTCTAATTCTTCTTGCCAAGTATCCACACCAACAACTGTTGGTTTTAATAAAATAACCAATTCCGTTTTTTGAGTTAACTGGCTAACATTTCTAAATAAATGCCCTAATGCTGGAACATCACCTAATAATGGAACTTTTGATACTTGGTCAACAGTTTGTGATTTCATTAAGCCACCGATAACAACTACATCACCGCTTTTTGCTCGGATCACAGAATCAGATTCACGAATAGAACTTTTCGCTAATGGCAATTTCAATACACCACCAACATCACCTAGATCAATCTCTTTTATCTCATTCTCAACATCAATAACCGATGGGTGAACATGTAACATGACATTACCTTTATCATCGATCTGAGGCGTTACATCTAAAGAAATACCAGAGAAGAAAGGCGTTAATGTTACTTCTGGAGAGGCATTAGAGTTATCACCACTACCAGTAACACTTGATACTTCAGTTACGTAGTACTCGTCACGACCAACTTTAATCACGGCTTTTTGGTTATTTGCAGCAGTCACTCTCGGACTTGAAAGTACATTTAAGTCACCTTGTGTATCCATAAAGCTTAATACGGCTTGGAAATTACCATCTGAAACTGTAATGTTTGTCTGACCACCTAATAATGTTCCAATGGTATCCATTCCAGGCAATGCACCTTGAACAAGCCCTGGAGTCTGTCCAAAAACAACATCAGTACCGCCTAACGATGCTGTCAGATTCGACCAATTAATGCCTTGCTGATAACCATCACTTAATGTGACTTCAAGTAATTTAGCTTCAAGGATAACTTGACGTTGTAATCGCTTATGAGAAGTACCTAAAAATTGTTTTACTTTACGTAACTCATCAGGAGAAGCAGTAATAGTTACCACACTTGCTTGAGGAGATACGACAACACTTCGATCAGCTCCATTTCCTATCATTACAGAAATAGCGGTTTCTAACTCTTTCCAAAAATCGCTCTCACTCGTTGTTTCAATCTCAGTTCCACCCGTAGCAGAAGATGACGACGATGATGAATTATTGTTCGATTTAGAACTTGAATTATTATTATTTGATGAATTACTGTCCGAATTGGTAATCGACCCTGTCGTAATCGTTGTTAATGAACGTCCTTTACGAGTTAGCTGTAAATAATCGACAGGAATAGTCTCTGTACGAATTGTCGCTGGGTAAACTTGTAATACTTTTCCAGCTTTAACGATATCGTAACCATATAAGTCTTCAACCGATGAAAGAACATCATCCATCGTAACATCACTCAAGTTCATCGTAATACGACCAGAAACCTGAGGGTGAATAACGACACTGTATTCAGTTCCTTTAACTAAACTCGTAAAAAATGCTTTTGCGCCTACACCATTTGCTCTGACTCTGAAACGCTTAACTGGCTCTTCAACCTCAACATGAGGCGTGTTTAGATCTGGCATTAAATCAGCTTGCACCGAAGCGGGTAAATCAGCAAGTAGCTGACCACCATTTTCATTAATGGATTTATCTAAGGTCTGCTTAATTTCAACAGGATCACGATGACCCATTGAGCAACCCGTTAAAGAGGCAACCATGAAACCAATGATGACATTACGTACTTTCATTACTGCAAACCTTAATTTTTAATATTTTGTGGAAATAGAGAAAGTTGCCATTGCTTACCCGCACGACCAATCGAAACGCTTTCTTCACCAATGGTTAATAATGTATAACCGGAGACTTTATCGCCTCTTTTCATTGATTTATCATCTAATACGGCATAACAATCAGACTCTGCATTGCAATTTATTGCCTGCAAAGAAGGGAAATATTGACGTTTTTTTATGACCTTTTTTTGAACTGGAGCAGGAGAACTCCAACTTAATGGTTCTGTAGGATCATGCCCCAATACAGCTTCAAATGCCGATACATAAAGTGGTAAAGACATAAGAATAAAAACTAAAAAGCGATTTTTCATATTAACCACCAATAAACCCACGACTTGAACCAAGTGTGTAAACTTCGATTGTGACCTCTGCAATAGGATATTTTTTCACTTCATAATGAAAGTTACGCCAGTAATATTTTACAGGTAGCGCCTCTAAGTGAGAGAGGTACTCTTCAATATCAAAATATTCTCCAGACAAAACAATCTTCACCGGATGAATGTAATAACCTGCATTATTATTCTCATCAAGTAAGCGTTCGGATGGCAGTGTAGTCATAGACTGTAGCTTTAATTTTGACGATTTCTTTAATACTTTTTCTAATAGAGAAGCCATTTGGCTTGGAGAAACCAATGACGCGACACGGCTAAAAAGCAGGTCGGCTAAATCCTGGCTCTCTATCATTAATTGCTGATATTGTTTATTAATTTCAACATTAGGATCTTTCTTTAAGCGAAATTCAGCTAATTCTATCTGCTGTTTTAGAGATGAAATAGAATTAGTAATACGCACTACTTTTTGTTGGGATTGATGAAATTGCTCAATTTTAGGTTCAATAAACAAACTTAAAGAAATGAAGATTACCGCAACCCAGCCAACCAATGTAATGAGTACTTTTTCTCTTTGCGACAAAGCACCAAATTTCTCTTTTACTTGATTCCAATTACTCATGATTACCCTCTGATGCCTTAGTATTTAAAATAAATGACACCAGACCTTTATCGTCTGTTTTTATTTCAAGTTGATCAAAAGTACGCCCAACTAAATGCAATTCACTATCAAAGCTCTGAACCCAGCGAGGAATAACATCAGGTGTACGAGCATAACCAGCAAAGTTAACCTTATCGCCAGAGATATAAATTTTATTAAGCGATATGTTTCCTTTGCCTAATTGAGTCAAGCTACTCATCACACCGGAGTAACCTACTTGCATTCCCTCGTCAAAATTATCAATCACCTTTAATGAGGCTTTTTTCGATTGAATATCATCATTTAATCGCTTAATCGCAGCTAACTTAGCTGCCGAAGGTTTGTGACTCTCTAATTTTTTATTTAACGTAACTAATTCTTGTTTATAACTACTTTCTTTTAATGAATTCGCGTTTATCGTTGCCTCTAGATTGTAAATTTGCCATTGGTAGTACCCAACAACGGCAATACTTAACGCTAGCCCTACCCCCCAACTGATCATCACATTTTGTAATGTAAAATAATCAACTTTAGGCTTAAGACTTTCATGAAATAAATTAATACTTGGAGTATTAAATAAAGCTAACCAAGCTAAAACCTCACCAGAACGAAAAGCTCTTGGTTCATCCACAAGCAATGACGCAACCTGCACACCCAATCGATTCTGTAGTTCAAGCGCTAAAAGCGCATCATCTTCATCATCGCAACGAAAATACAAATTATTAATACTTACGCCATGCAACTGAGAGCTTAAGTAGTCAAGTGAACGTTGTAATTCCAATGCCAAACTGTCCATTTGAAAACTATTAGTTTGATCGCCCGTTAATGGCGCGACAATACCACGTAAAGAACGGTTAAGATGTAGATGCCCATTATTAAACGCTAACAGCTTAAAATCAGCAGATTGACTATGGTTTAATAACATAAAACTGCCTTCTTCAGGCTTAGAGTAAGCCCAAACTAATTCATCAGGTGCTACATTATTTATTTGAATAGAAAGAGGACTTAATGAGTCAATCAATGTATGAAGTGTAGCAACTTGAGAGATATAGACCTGCAGCTTGCCATTGATCGTTTCTATACCATCAGCAACAATATCAGCAATACGATCGGTAATAAGATCTTTTACCAAAAATGGTAAAGCCCCCGTTAACTCTTCTTTTGGTAAGTTAGGATTATCTATTTGAAAAGATTGATATAGGTGAGACCCTAAGATTACATTAGCACTAGAATTCGTAACTCCAGCCTTTTCGCATGCTTCAACAATAACGTCTTTCCACGCTTGAGGCTGGCTTGTTGGAGTAAAATAATGCTCTTTAAGCTCATCAAATCCATCACTTTTCGCAATATAAATACCACCCTGCAATATTACAATTGACGTAGTAGTTTTTACTGAACGAGATAGTTTCAGCTTTTTGAATGCATCCATCATTTTCATTGATTGCTCGACTTTTCTTACTTTACTTACAACGTTCTTATAAAGAACACAAGTGACGCGCAATCATACAACATTCTATTCTTTTAGGATACGACCGTTATTAACAAAATAAGAGAATTTTATTTACTCCAACGGCTTCTTCTCTTAGGCATGGATATCTTTTCTTGACGATGATATAACGCCGTTTCTGATTCAAAAAATCGCCCTTGCCCACCTTCAACGCCAAGATCTTTTAATAAACTAAATTCCTTTTCTTTTTCAATACCAACAGCAATCACTTGAGCCCCTGTGGTTTCACATGCACCCAACAAACTACGAACAAATAATTGATTCTCATATCTCTGATGAATGTCCTTCATTAAACTACGGTGAAGTTTTACAAAATCGACATTCAAATCTTTAATATAATGAGTGCTTACAATTGTTCTTCCCGCTTGTTCAACCACCAATTGACAACCAAAACTTTTTAACATTTTTGCGACGGGTCTTACAGCATCTAAATAGGTAACAACCTGACCTTCAATTAACTCAAAACTTAGTCGTTGAAGCTGAGCTCTTGGCGTTTGTAATAGGCGATTTCTTAATTGACGAATAAATGCAGCATTAGTAATACTCTTAACCTGTAAATGAACAGAAAACGAATGCTGGTTTAATTCAGGATCACTTAATAGAGGGAAAACTTGTTTTAAGACCGCACTATCAAGTTTAACTTGATACCCCACTTGTTTAATTGCAGGCAAAAAACGTGAAGCTTTAATTTGAACACCATTTTCATCTTTTATGCGTGAAAATAACTCTAAATGAAGAGGTACAAGTTCATTACCCTCAAATAAAAAAGTGGGTTGCTTATAAATAATTAATTTATCTTGCTGAAAAATAGCATCAAATAAGGTTCTCCACCGAACACTACCTAGGCTCTCAGCTAGTTGCTGCTGCTTTTTAAATAACGACCAAGTGTTATTGTTTTGGAGTAAGGCGCTACGATGAGCCATATCAAGCTCTTCCATCAAACGACCACGTCGTTCACCACTTACAAACATACTAACCCCAATATGGCACCAATTATCACGGTCCAAACTACGAGGAGGGTTAATCTTTTCTATTAACTTTAAACATTGGGCTGCTAATGATTTCGCTTCTTTCAACGATTGCTGAGGAACCAATAAAGCAAAATCTGATTGATAATAACGAGAAAGTACGCTGTCACTATAACGTTGCATGATATTATTTAATTGCTTTCCTACCTCAACAATTAATTCATCACCAACAGCACTTCCTTGCTCTTCAACTAATTCTTCCCAACCATTAATACGGAGTAATAATAAAACCCCTTGGCTTTGAGATTCCTGTAAAATAGACTCTAATTTACTATCAAATAACACTCTATTCGCCGAGCCTGTTAATTGATCTAAAAAAGTATGAGTTCGAATAAAGGTATCAAAGCGACTGCGTTCTTTTCTTGCATCTTTTAATTCTGCAATAATATTATCTAATGCTAAACTTGCTGTGGCTGGCCATTCTTCTTCGCTACCAATTGAATAATCGTCAAGTTTTCCAGCCAATAACATCCGACCTCTTTCTTCTAATAACTCAGAACCATGTAATTGCTTTCTAAGCCAAACAACCCCCCATAAGAGTGAAACAACGATAACCGCAATAGCAGCAGTAATAGAAAACAAAGCTCCTAATGAATAAGTAAAAGCACTGTAAGGAGGTACGGATTTAAAGGAAATTTCGTATCCTTTATTAATTTGTAATGGAAGGGTTTTGTGATACAACAAACTATCATCAGGAATAATAGCCAAGCTTTGAAAAGAATATACAGGCCCAGTAGTAGAAGAAAGCTCCATGCTAACAACATTACTGGCTTTAAGTAATTTAGGTAACCACGTTTCCATGGATTTGGCTTTTTCAGGATTCACTAACTCTTCATCAACAGTGGTAACAACCCCAGCTAGATAATGATCGAGATATTCAGTGCCAATTTGTTTAACAGAAATAGTACCACCAATAAATAATATAAATATTGCGGCAGAAACCATTAAAGTAACAAACGAAATTAAGCGGTTACTTAAACGTAAACTAGGTGTTTTTCTCATTAACCTCTTCTTCCTTGAAGAAAATAGATTGTGAATTAAGACACAAATTCATTGATAAATTTAGAACATTCTCTAAATACGTATTAGATATAATACAAATATTTTACTAATAACTCTATACAATACGCACCGTTGCTAGCACTAAACTTTACATAAACCAGAGTAATTCTACTCAACTAATCAACCTACATTAAGGTATTAACGTGAATATTGAACTTAACTCCAAAAAGCTATTAATGTTTTTTATTTCAATTATCGTATTCCTTGTTATCGCAAATGGTTTTGCCATTATTTCTGAACATTTTTTATCATACTCTCATATGGAGACTATTATTCGTCTCTTTAACGTAGATAGAGAAATGAACGTTCCAACCCTATATTCATCTTGCGCGATGATTTTCGCGAGTGTGTTATTGGCGCTAATAGCCTATGTACACTTCAATAAAAATGAACAATATCTAGCTTGGGGTGGATTAAGTGCAATCTTTTTGTTTTTAGCTTTAGATGAAATGACCGAACTGCATGAGATGTTAGTAGGGCCTGTTCGTAGTTCATTAAATACAACAGGAATCCTCTATTTTGCGTGGGTCATTCCCTATGCCGTATTACTCGTGATTTTTGCTTTAACTTATTTCAAGTTTTTATTTAGACTTCCATCCACCACTCGTAACCGCTTAATTCTTGCAGGTATTATTTATGTTTCTGGAGCTCTAATTATGGAGCTCATCGGTGGTAAAATTGCAGAGCAATACGGTACTGATGCATTGCTTTATGCCATCAGCTACACTATTGAAGAAACTCTTGAGATGCTTGGTATTGCAACATTAATCTACACAGCAACAACTTACATTTCAGAGCAGTTTCCAGCTCTTTCTGTTCAAATAAAAGATTAGAACACCAGATAACTAACGGATAAAAAAAAGCCTCGATATCATCGAGGCTTTTTTATTTTAAATCAGTTAACACGCATCCGATTTTTAGAACGGAATGTCATCATCAAAATCCATTGGCGGCTCATTATATTGAGGTTGAGCAGCTTGCGGAGCTTGTTGTTGAGGAGCTTGCTGTTGCTGAGGTGCAAAATTATTCTGTTGCGCAGGCTGTTGAGGCTGTCCCCAATTACCTTGCTGTTGTTGACCACCAGCTGGAGCACCTTGTCCACGACCACCAAGCATTTGCATTACGCCGTTAAAGCCCTGAACAACAACTTCTGTTGTAAAACGGTCTTGACCATTCTGATCTTGCCATTTACGAGTTTGTAATTGACCTTCAACGTAAACTTGAGAGCCTTTACGTAAGTACTCACCAGCAACTTCAGCTAATTTACCAAACAGAGCAACACGATGCCATTCAGTTTTTTCACGTTGCTCACCAGTTGCCTTATCACGCCAAGTTTCAGACGTTGCAATTGTAATATTCGCTACCGCACCGCCACTTGGCATGTAACGGATTTCAGGATCTTGCCCTAAGTTACCAACAAGGATAACTTTATTTACACCACGGCTGGCCATAGTTTGCTCCAGATTATTAAGGGGGAAAACGGTTTTCACCCGGTTATATATACAGTAGTCATCAGTCTAACACGTTCATTGTGAAATCTGATACCCCTAAACAGAGAAAGCATACTATAGTAATAAAAATTAGAGAGTAATTTCTCACAATTTAGCGTTCAATTTATTAGAAAATTCATCAAGTTCACAAAAGATGAGATTGCGCTCCCAACTATCAAAATATATGATGTCATTTTTTTGACGAAACGCTAACTTTACAAGTTTATTCATCATTTATAATGGTGATTACTCCCCCCTAATGCCCAGGAGCGATATGAAACAACAAAATATAAAAATGATAAGTGATAGTTATCGTACCTTAACAAAGGCATTTGACTTTATAGCAATTAACTTATTACTTACCTCTATTCTATCTTTTTATGGACTTGAAGAAACTGCTGTCGATCTATCTGCTGGTCTCTTATTTTCTACTATTTTTCTACTTATTAGTGAATATTCAGGTCTGTACACCATCAATACAAAAGTTGAGCTAAAGAAATATCTTTTAAGACTAACTTTCTCTTTACTCCTTACTGTATCAGTCTTTTTTATATTAAAACTGCGCTTCGCAAATTTAGAAGGCATGAAGATCAGCAATCTAAACTCTCATATATCCCTTCTTTGGTATATTTGTGTTTGGACTGTTCTCTCTCTTTCTAGAACCATTTGCACCTTAAGCTACACCTACATTGTCATACCAAGGTTAAAGACTAATAAGATCGCAATCATCGGTTTAACACCTGCTGGTCTTTCAATTGAACAAGCATTAATTTCAAAATACAAAAACCAAAAAATTAGTATTGAATTTTATGATGATCGTTCAAGCAGTCGTTTTAGTTATGTAAATAAAAGCGGTTATGCCGGTAAAGTGTCAGAACTGATTGAAAAAGTAAAAAACGATGAAATCCAAAGTGTGTATATTGCACTACCTATGGTGGCCAAAGATCGTATAAAAGACATCATTCATCAATTATCAAACTCAACCGTTAATGCTTATATTGTTCCAGATCTCTACACTTATAAGCTAAGTGTTTCTCAAATAAAACGCATTGGAAATGTACATACATTTAGTATTTTCAGCTCACCATTTGAAGGGCTAGGAGCGATAATTAAACGCATTGAAGATATTGTTATCGGCTCATTGATCACATTATTAATTCTACCGGTTCTATGTATTGTTGCTTTAGGTGTGAAATTAAGCTCTCCAGGCCCTATCCTATTTAAACAGGACAGATATGGCCTAGGCGGTAAAAAAATTAAAGTATGGAAATTCCGTTCAATGAAAGTAATGGAAAATTCTGAAGTGGTTACTCAAGCCACCAAAAATGATCCTAGGGTGACTCGCTTTGGGAGCTTTATTCGCAGAACATCATTAGATGAACTTCCACAATTTATTAATGTATTACAAGGAAGTATGTCTATTGTCGGCCCTCGACCTCATGCTGTTGCACATAATGAGGAATATCGAGTATTAGTCGACAATTACATGGTAAGACATAAAATTAAACCCGGCATTACTGGACTGGCACAAATCAATGGCTACCGTGGAGAAACTGATACATTAGATAAGATGGAAAAGCGTGTAGAGTATGATATTAAATACTTACAAAACTGGTCTCTATCAATGGACCTTAAGATTATATTCTTAACTGTTTTTAAAGGATTTGTGAGTGATACGGCCTACTAAAACGTCCATATCTTTCAACAAACTTATACTGCTTACTACTTCATTAGTAAGCAGTTCTTGTTATGCTTATCTAACACCAAAACCACATATCGGTCCGGCAGGCGTAGAATACCAAAGTAATGTTGCTGTAGATTATGGCTATGATGACAACGTAAATTATCAGTCAGACCATACGCCACATGTACAATCTGATTTCTTTAATGTTAAACCCTTTGTGCAATTAAAAGGGGTTCATAATGCAGATATCTATACCTTGCAATACACAGGCGACTATAGACAGTACCAAGAAAATAATACGTCCGATGATTACTATGACCATCACATTGTATTTATTGGCTCATGGAAAAAAGGATTGAACAACGATTTACTTTTCACCATAGAAAATACAACAGGTCACGAAAATCGAGGCGAAGGGTTAACTGATGGCTTATCTGCTGAACAGTTTCAAAAATATGGTATTACTGATGTTTTAGAAACAAACATGTTTCATACAGAATTACGCTATAGTATTGATAAGCAAGATAGTATTGGAAAGTTAAGCTTTGCAGTTCAGTACAAAGACTTTACTTATGATGACAGAACTTCCAATTCTGCATCAGGGAGTATCTATAATTTTAACCAATACATTGAAGATCAAGAGTGGGATCAGACAACATTCACTATTGAACTATTTGATCAAGCATCCAGTCGAACTCGTTTTCGTTATTCTATCGTTAGTAACTTAAGACACTACAAAATTAATAACCTTAAAGACACTAATGAAACGTTTTTTATCGCTGGCATTAAAACGATAAGAACAGGAAAAACAACGATAGATGCCAATATTGCTTGGCTTTATAAAGATTTCCCCAACAATCCTGATTCAGAGAATTTTGGGGGATTAAACTGGGATATAGACATCAAATGGAGCCCAGTAAGACACTCAAGTTTCCATTTTTACACAGATCAATCAGTAGAAGACCCCACAGAAATTGGTGGTTATGTTCTAAATACTGAATATGGAACCAATTGGGAGCATTTCTGGTGGTCGAACAGACTTTCCACCACATTAGGTTATCGCTATAAAACCAGCGCAGATAAAGATAAAAGCTCCGATAAAGTTGAAACAAAAACAGAAGCGATAGCTAAAATTACCTATAAGTTTAGACCTTCGATTCAATTTGAACTGAGCTACCAACAACTTGTGAATGAATCTAATAAGGAATTCGATGATTTCACCATTAATTCAGTCGAAACGGTTACTCAAACGTTAGGCTATGATAAATCACTTATTATGTTTACAACTAAGGTGCAAATTTAGATGAAACCCTTATTTATTTCTTTTTGCCTATTTCTATCTTTTGTTTCTAATGCGTTTGCATCTGAAGCTCAAGACACGCCTTCAAATACACAAGAAAAAGCAAAAACTGAACAATCTCAACCTAAAGAAGATCTTGGTTATATTTTAGGTGCTGGAGATACGATTCAAATATCTGTATTCAAAGAGCCTGAGATGACAACGCGCTTAAAAATACACCGTGGTGGTTATGTTAACTTCCCTTATCTTGGTGAAATAAAACTATCAGGCAGAACCCCAACACAAATTGAAGAAGATATCGAAGCAAGGTTAGCTGACGGGTACATCCTACAACCAATGGTAACAGTCAGCATTGAAGCATTTCGCAAGTTCTTTATCAGTGGTGAAGTAGCAAACCCAAATGGGTACGAATTTCAGCCTGGCCTAACTGTTGAACAAGCTATTGCTATGGCTGGTGGTTTCACAGATAGATCTGATCGAGATTCTATAAACGTACGCTCAGCAGCAACAAATGAGTTAATCGAAGATGTAGCTCCAACCTACCCTGTAGGTCCGGGCGATGTAGTTATTATTGAACAGAGTTTTTTCTAAATTATGGCACTATCAATTATTGAAAATGGCAAAAAGCTAGAAAGTACAATCGATTTTTCAAACTTTTTAAAAGAGTTTAAAAAATATCGTCTGCGCGTACTACTCGTTGTTTTGGCTATAACATTGGCTGCATTTCCGTTAATTAATGGAATGACACCTCAATATACAGCAACAGCAACTATCGTTTTAAAAGCCAAAACAGATAACTCCACTCCAATTGATCAAGTGGAAGATTTTGATGCAACTCAAGCTGAATACTACCCAACTCAAGCTGAATTACTTCAATCAAAAACCGTTATTGAAGCAGCCGCTAAAAAATTAGATCTTATTAATCATCCGATCTTTGAAGCTGAGGATAAAGATGAAAACATTCCTCAATCAGAGGAAGAACAGCTTTATTCAATAGTAAAAGCAATTAAGAAAAAGTTGTCCATATCTCCAGTTCGTTTTAGCCAATTAGTTCATGTTTCTTATGAATCCAAAGATTCTGATATGTCAGCATTAGTTGCTAATGCTGTAGTTGAAAGCTATATCGAGCTACAAGAACAAAGAAAAATAGAAAAAACTCAACAAGCTCAACAGTGGAATAACACCCGTATGAGTGAGCTAAAAGAGAAGATTAAACAACAAAAAGCCAATATTGATAAGTTTTTGTCAGATAATGGGTTACTTACCTATCAAGGTGTTGATGGCTTTGAAACAGAGCAACTAGCGTTAGTTAACGATCGACTTGCAACCGCAAAAGAAAAACGAATCACAGCCAAAGCTAATTACAATACAATAAGCGAAGCTCTCGGTTATCCTCTAGAAGACGTAGCTACTTTACCAAGTATTTCTAACCATGCTCAATTACAAGATCTTCGAATTGCGTTAATTCAAGCAAAACGCACCTTATTCGATCTTCAAAAAATGTACGGCCCTAAAAACCGCCAAATATTAGAAGCTAACGCTCAAATAAAAGCGATTGAACTCCAAACGACAGCTCTTTTAAAAGAACTTAAAACAGGGTTATACAAAGAATACCAAGCTGCGATTGAAAGAGAGAACAAATACAGAGCTTTACTCGCTGAGCAGAAAAAAGATTTCACAGCACTAGCGGCTAAAAAAGATACTTATAATACTATGAAGCTGGATCTTGATAAGACTCAAGAGCTGTATGAAAAAATATTTTTACGCAGTAAAGAACAAGAACTAACCGTTTTATATCGTGAACCAGTTGCTCGTTTGCTTGATGCTGCTACACCACCTCATAAACCAAGCAAACCTAATAAAGCACTATTGCTAATTATGGTTTGTGCTATGGCGATCATCTTTAGTCTTCTATTTATCATCATAAAATCAGCGTTAAACAAATCAATCAATAACTTAACTCAAGTTAATACCCGCTTAGGCTTGCAAGGTATAGGAGAGCTAATCACTCTAAATTATATTGATGAGCTAGCTTTGTTTACTAAAAACTTCTTTAAAAATAATTATTCAGCAGAAACTGTTCATGCTATTCGCACAACCATTCTTTTAGATGATAAACCTTGGCCTATCATTGGTTTAGCATCGACTGAATCCACTGAAAGTAATGAACTAAATAGTTATCTACTTGCATATTCATTTTCACAAGACAGATCAACCTTACTTATTGATTTAGATTATAGAAAAGAAATTTCATTAACTGAAGCTATCCTAATGCAGAAAGAAAATGAAATAGATGCTAAGAAAACAGAGAATAATAATGACCTCGAAACCCTTCCTACATCCACTGTAATGGGTGTTGCAGAGGCATTAGAGCAAAAACACCCAATCAACGATTGTCTGATAAAAATTGAAAATAACTTAACATTTTTACCTCGTGGCACATTAACAGAAACACCATTAATCACCTTAGCTTCAGAAGAGCTAAGTAGCCAACTAAAAGAGTTAAGCAAACAATTTGAACAAGTTATCGTTAATTTACCAGCAATGACAGAAAGCAAAGATGCTCAACTAATCGCTCGCCACCTATCAGGTGTAATTTACACTGTGCAAGCTGGTGAACTGAGCGCTAATCATATCCTTGCTAACATTGAAAAAATTAAACAAGTTCAAACACCAATTATGGGTGTAATACTTACTGATGTTCAAAACGACGAATTAGAAACAGAAGAAGCCAAGCAACAATTAATCCACCAAAATGATGACATTTTAGGTTAATAATATGAGCTTGCTAAAAAGTATTACTACGATAGCAGGAGCATCAGTGATATCTCAGATCATTGGTGCAATTTCAATTTGGTTGATATCTCATAAATACAATATGTCACAGGTCGGCATTTATGCACTTGTGTACAGTATTGTTTTAATTGGAGCACAAATTTGTACTTTTGCATCACAGTTATTGTTACCAAAGCAAAATGACAATAATTTATCGCAAAATATCGTATTCTCTTTACTCCAGAGTATGCTTATAGCTCTTCCTTACAGCTATATCATGACGCTATTTTTTGAGCAAAATGGATACATACTCTATGTTCTAACATTTTGTCATGCTTGGATTCTTGTATCTGAAAATTTACTACTACGTGTAGAAAAAATCCGTTTATTAGCCTTCCAGCGGATCTCAGTGTCATTATTGGTTATCGGCGCTATATTCTTCACTCCGAATATTGGGTCATTCTATGTTTGTTGGGCTGCAGGATTATTATTCCTTATCTGCGCATGGTTAACCTATTCGGTCTCATTTACTCAAATTTCTATATCTCACTTTTCATTTTCAAATAATTTAGCATTTATTAAAGAAAACCGAGCTCATTTATCAGGGATTGGGAGTGCAGAAGTACTTGCTATGGCTAACAATAACCTACCAACACTATTAATTAACTTTTGGTTTTCTCCATTAACCGCTGGTTATTTTGCTGTAGTTAATCGTTTTTGTTTGGCTCCAGTGACCATTGTTGGCAATGCAGTCAGAAACTCAATTTTTTCTAAGTGGTCAATTGATTTTCGAAATAATACCTTCAACTTTCATGAGTTTAAAAAAGTTCGCTTAATGTTATTGGTATTAGGTCTAATAGCGACCGCTGGTGTATTAATTTTTTATCCTTTAATCATGCAATTAGGTTTTAATGATGAATGGCTAAGCTCGGTACCAACCTCTCGTTATATGCTTCCTTATTTATTACCGGCACTGGCAGTGTGTCCTCTGACAGTCATTGAATTGGTATTTGGTTCACCAAAATATTTCCTTCGCATTCAAATTGAGCAATTACTAGTAATCGTGCTCGCTTTTGTTGTATTCCCTTACTTCCACAAAGATTATGCTTATTCTGTTTTATTATTTGCGGTTCTATCGTTTATTCGTTACGCCTTTATTTATTTAAAAGTAAACAAAAGAGCACACCTTTTAGCTAAGGAAGATGCTTAATAATGAAAATGAATACGGGCTTATATCTTCAAATCTATGCCATATTTACCCTTGTATTTTGCGGCTCGACACAATATTTCACAGGTGTTTCTGCTGTTTTATGGCTGCCGTTTTTGCTCGCTTTCACCATGACGGGGTTATTATTACTACAAGTTCGTTATTCTCCCCTGAATTTAGACCATAAAGAAATGATCATCTTGATACTATTTCTTGGCTTTTTTGGCATAGCATTAGTTAGCACTTACTTACAAAATGGGGTTACGATTACAATTGTAGGTTTAAAGAATGAACTTGCACTCTCATTAATACTGTTTTGTTTATTACTTCGGTTTTGTCGCGAATCACAAATATATAGAGTAACAAAAACACTCTATTGGATTTTCTATGCTCAATTTCCCGTTGTCTTGTATCAAGTGTTTGTTATTTTACCTCAGAGAGTTGCATCTGAAGGTGAATTTGAAAAGTGGGATTCCGTCGTAGGTACCTTTGGCGGCGACCCTATGGGGGGAGGAAATACCGCTGCGATGGGGTTATTCTGTTTATTGATAATGCTATTAAAACTTTCAGAATATAAACATGGTTTAACAACAATAAAATCAACGATTTTACATATTGGTGCCGCGTTCACTCTCTGTATTTTAGGTGAGATTAAATTTGTTATTTTACTCTCCCCTATACTACTAGCTTATGTATGGCTTGCTCCAAGTTATATTAAGGGAATGAAAAGTTATGATATTAAAATTATCTTAGCTATTGTGAGTGGCATGCTACTACTCATGAGTATTGCTATCTTACTGCTTTCTCTTTCTTACTCATCCGCTTTTGGCAGTGATCCAACCAAAGGGCCGTTAGATATATTCATTGATTCATTAGAGTATATTTTTGATCCTAACTACATAATGCCATCAGGTGAACTCGGTCGAATGACCACTATTTTCTTTTGGCTAGAACATAACGATTTATTCGGTTTACCAAGTACGCTATTTGGTTATGGATTAAATACCACAAACCACGGTAGCGCTGTAGCTCCCGGTTTTTTAAATGTGGTTTTTAATGTCATTCTCGATTCAACAGCTCTTAGTGTTCTTTTATGGGAATTAGGCATCATAGGTACGCTTTTTTTCATTTCAATGACAATTTATATTCTTAAGGTCTGTAAACCTACCCCCCTATTTAATCGCAAGGATGTAGCAAAAGAAGACATCAGGTTAATGAGCTATCCACCAGCATTTAACGCATTTGCTATCGGGTGTTTATTAAGCCTTCCATATAGTCAAATATTGATGCTTGTTCCCATGCTTCAATTTCTTTTTTACTTATCATTAGGCTCAAACCTAGTGATCCGAAAATCACTGATCACGGCGGCAGAAAACCATGACTAAACTTCCATTTATCTCAGTCATTATCAAGACTTATAATGAAGAAGCAGGCATAGAGAAAACTATCTCCAGCATCAAAAAAAATATGGGGACATTCCCCCATAAAATTATTGTCGCTGATAGTTTATCTACCGACAAAACTCAAGAGATAGCAACGAAAATGAATACAACCGTTGTTTCTCTAACCGATGCAAATGATCGCTGCTGCGGTGTTGGACATCAACTTGGCTACCTTTATAGCGAAGGTGATTTCCTGCTACTTCTTGATGGTGATATGGAATTGGAATCAGGGTTTATTGAACGAGGTGTATCCTTCTTACTTGAAAACACTCAATATGCAGGCGTTGCGGGCTCTGTAGAAATGGATGATGTTGATAGTTATGAATTTAAATCTCGTAAACAGCGCCTTCATCAAATTTACCCTATCGGTGATTGCTCACATTTAGGTGGTGGTGGTCTTTATCGAAAATCAGCCATTGATGAAATTGGCTATTTAACCAATCGTAATCTTCATGCTTATGAAGAGTCAGAGCTTGGAATGCGTTTAACTCACGCCGGGTATAAATTACATCGACTTAATGTTCCTTATTTTTTCCATACATCATATACCATGTCATCATTAGCATTAATGAAGCACCGCTGGAAAGGCGGCTACCTTTTTGCACCTGGAGAATTAGTGAAAGGTGCTTTTGGAACGCCGTTATTTTCACACGCTCTAAAAACCATTAAGAATGAAGCTATCTTTGCTGTCTATTTACTCATTTTATTCGTTTCATTACTTTCACTTAATCCAATGTTAATTGGAGCGACTTCCTTACCTTTATTCGCTTTCATCGGATTAAAAACAATAAAAAATCGTTCTATTAGAGATGCCCTTCAAAGCGTACTAAATCTTTCAGTCTTTGCAGCAGGATTAATTAGAGGATTATTTATCCCTTTAAAAGACCCAAAAACACCACCACCACATACCGTTATTAATGAGGGTAAAAAATGAAAATTCTATTAGTTAATAAATTCTTCTTTATGAAAGGTGGCGCTGAAACTGTTTATTTCCAAGAGCGAGATATGCTGCTTTCTGAAGGAGTAAAAATCGTCGAATTTTCAATGCAGCATGAAAAAAATATTGAATCCGAATACTCTGATTTTTTTGTTCAGAATGTCGATTATTATCAAGAACAGACCATAAAAGATAAACTCACAACAGCTATTAATTTCATTCATAACAAACAAGCATGTGAAAAGCTGCAAGCTCTATTAGAACAAGAAAAGCCTGATTTAGTACATTTTCATAATATCTATCATCAACTGACACCATCTATTATTAAAGTGGCTAAACAATTTGGCTGTAAAACGGTACTGACTGCTCATGATACTAAAATAGCTTGCCCAAGCTACACTATGTATCGCAATGGCCATACATGTGAAGCCTGTGTTCATGGTTCTGTTTGGAATGCAACTAAGTATCGCTGCCAAGAAGGGTCATTAAGTAAAAGTGTCTTATTATCTTTAGAAGCGATATATCAAAAAATCAGCAAAAATTATCAATACCTAGATGCTATCGTTTCTCCAAGTCGCTTTTTAGGGCGATTCATTCAACAAAAACTGCCACATAACCGCATTGAAGTCATCGTTAATGGTATTGATGAAAACGTTTCTTTAGAGGGAATAAAAGATAGTGGTTACTACCTTTACCTAGGACGATTAAGTCAAGAAAAGGGAGTGCCTACATTAGCAAAAGCTCATCAACTGATGACAGAAAAAGCTAAATTAAAAATCGTTGGAGATGGTCCTGTTTTTAATCAATTAAAAGAAAACTATCCAACCGCAGAGCTACTTGGTTTCAAAAGTGGTGAGGAGCTTTTAACGCTAATTAAAGAAGCTAAAGCCGTGATTGTCCCATCAGAGTGTTATGAAAACTGCTCGATGTCAGTAATAGAAGCTATGTCTTATGGGAAACCAGTTATAGGTTCACAAATTGGTGGGATACCAGAACAAATTCGCGATGGTATAGATGGCTATTTATTTGAAGCAGGCAATGCTCAAGCTCTGGCCGATCAACTGGATTTACTGGTTAAAGAACCAAAGAAAACCATTGAGATGGGAAAAAATGCAAAAGAACGCTTTTTAAGTAAGTACACGCTAACTAAACATAAAAGCGATTTACTAAATCTATATCAAGAACTATTAAAAGGATAATAACATGACAGATAAGATTACCGTCATAGGCACTCGAGGGATCCCTAACGTATTGGGAGGCGTAGAAACTCATTGCCAACATCTTTATCCTGAAATTCATCGTCAATTCAATACTGATATCTGCGTGATTGCTCGCTCACCGTATGTAGATTATAAAACATCTTCATATCAAGGTGTGAAAACTAAAGCCGTTTGGGCTCCTAAGAAAAAATCTCTTGAAGCAATTATTCATTCTACCTTAGCTTCTTTTTCTACTCTTTTTGATAAATCGAAAGTTGTGCACGTACACGCAATAGGGCCAGGGTTAGTCGTTCCTTTATTACGCTTATTAGGAAAAAAAGTAGTTTTTACTCATCATGGTCCAGATTATGATCGCCAAAAATGGGGAGGATTTGCCAAACGTATTCTTCAACTAGGTGAAAAGTTAGCAGCTACTTACGCAAATGAAGTCATTGTTATTTCAGAAGTTATTAATGACATCATCAAAGAAAAATACAATCGCTACGATGCTCATCTTATTTATAATGGTGTAAAACTACCAACACAATTGCCGCAAGAAAAAATTGACTCAGCACTTACTAAGTTTTCACTCACAGCAGGAAACTACTTTGTAGCTGTTGGTCGATTTGTTGAAGAGAAAGGGTTTCATGATCTAATTAACGCTTATCAACAAGCTAACCTTAATATTCCATTAGTTATTATGGGCGATACTGATCACCCAACTCCTTATAGTGAAAAACTCAAACAACAAGCAAGAGATGTTGAGGGAGTTATTCTTACTGGCTTTTTAAAAGGTGAAGAACTGCAAGCCATTTTCTCTCAAGCAAAAACGTTTGTAATGCCGTCATATCACGAAGGTCTGCCAATCGCGTTACTTGAAGCTATGTCTTACTCACTACCTGCGATAGTAAGTAATATTCCTGCTAACTTAGAAGTAAAATTAACTCCAGATACATATTTTCCTGTTGGTGATACCCAAGAGTTAACAAAGCAACTCGTTCAACATGCTAACAATGAGTATTACACAACCAATTATAAATCTTACCTTGAATATTATGATTGGGAGAAAATAGCAACTCAAACTATGGCAGTATATCAAAACGCGTTAACTAAGAAGGCATCAAGTGAACAATCATAAACAACAAAAGTTACTTGAGCATTTCTACTCATCTTTAGATGAGAATGTCATTGATGAGCTCACTGAAGGACAAAAAGAATCTATTGAACGTGCAATTATTGCGACGGGATTAGGTTCAAATAATCGTATTGATATTAGAAAAAGTATTTCTGTTTTTAATAAGCGATACTTTTTTGTTTTCCTGCTTGGTCGAGACTACCGACAACAATTACGTCAAGAATCACCTTTTGCATTATTAATGCTTACCTTTCTTATCTCTATCGGCATTTTTTGTATATTAGGACTGGCTATTTTTGCCCTGTATCTAATCAAATCGGCCTTAGGTATTGATATTTTCCACAATTTCTCATTCGGAGTTTGGGATTGGTTTAAAGAGCTTATGCAGCATTAGTTTTACATCTGATTTTCATGCTTATTAAAGAGAAAATCACATTAATAATGATACGGAGCTCTATTTTTAATGAAAGCACTTCATTTCATGCACCTAAGTCGATAAACTGCGTCGATAATAATGAGGCTCAAAATGAAGCCTCCACTAAATTTTTAAATATTGTCTTTCTAGGACTGAATTATGATCAAAAAATGTTTATTTCCTGCCGCAGGCTACGGCACACGCTTTTTACCAGCAACAAAATCAATGCCAAAAGAAATGATGCCTGTTGTAAACAAGCCTCTTATTGAATACGGTGTTGAAGAAGCAATCAATGCTGGTATGGACGGTATGTGTATTGTTACTGGTCGTGGTAAACATTCTTTAATGGATCACTTTGATAAGAACTACGAATTAGAGCACCAAATCAGTGGTACAAACAAAGAAGAACTTCTTGAAGATGTTCGCGAACTGATTGATTCAGCTCACTTCACTTATATTCGTCAACGTGAAATGAAAGGCTTAGGTCATGCAATTTTAACTGGTCGTGAACTTGTAGGTGATGAACCTTTCGCAGTTGTACTTGCTGATGACCTATGTGTGAACGAAGAACAAGGCGTATTGGCTCAAATGGTTGCTTTATACAAGCAATTCCGTTGTTCTATCGTTGCTGTAGAAGAAGTTCCAGACAACGAAACACACAAATACGGTGTGATTTCTGGTGAAATGATCAAAGATGATTTATACCGTGTTGATAACATGGTAGAAAAACCTGAGCCAGGAACAGCACCAAGCAACTTAGCTATTATTGGTCGTTACATCCTAACTCCTGATATTTTTGAGTTAATCGAGCAGACAGAACCAGGTAAAGGCGGTGAAATTCAAATCACCGATGCTCTACTAAAACAAGCACAATCAGGCTGTGTTTTAGCATATAAATTTAAGGGTAAACGTTTTGACTGTGGCAGCGTTGAAGGTTATATCGAAGCGACAAACCACTGTTATGAAAACATTTATCTAAAAGATAAAAAATCATCAGAATTAGCAAAAAAAGTAACGGGTAAAAAATAACCCCTAATACTTAAATAAATAATAACGCCCTATGTTTAGACATGGGGTGTTTTATTTTTATCTTTCTAATCCACCACCACTACACTGTTTTTTTATCCAGTAAAATACTTTTCTGTTTTCTTACTCTGTGCAATACTTAACCCTTAGTTATTTTTATTGCAGTGAGACTCCCATGGATAAAATTGAAGTTAGAGGGGCCAGAACCCATAACCTAAAAGACATCAGCTTAACTATCCCAAGAGATAAGTTGATTGTAATTACAGGACTTTCAGGTTCAGGTAAGTCTTCTTTAGCCTTTGATACCTTATATGCTGAAGGCCAACGACGTTATGTTGAATCTTTATCAGCGTACGCTCGTCAATTTTTATCTCTAATGGAAAAACCAGATGTAGACCACATTGAAGGTCTCTCTCCTGCCATTTCAATAGAACAAAAGTCCACCTCTCACAACCCTAGATCAACGGTTGGTACTATTACTGAGATCTACGATTATTTACGCCTTCTTTATGCTCGTATTGGTGAGCCTCGTTGCCCCGAGCACCATGTTGAATTAACCGCACAAACTATCAGTCAAATGGTAGACAAAGCATTAGAGCTACCTGAGGGCACAAAACTAATGCTATTGGCACCTATTGTTAAAGAACGTAAAGGTGAACATGTTAAAACCCTTGAAAACCTAGCAGCTCAAGGATTTATTCGTGCACGTATTGATGGTGAAGTTTGCGATCTTTCTGATCCACCAACACTAGAGTTACATAAAAAACACACCATTGAAGTTGTCGTTGATCGCTTTAAGGTTAGGAATGATCTTCAACAACGCCTTGCAGAATCGTTCGAAACCGCTTTGGAATTAACAGGCGGTATTGCCGTTGTCGATTATATGGATGACAGCGAACACGATCCTTTAATCTTCTCTGCGAACTTTGCCTGCCCACATTGTGGTTATAGTATGCAAGAGCTTGAGCCCCGTCTGTTCTCTTTTAATAACCCAGCAGGTGCTTGTGGTACCTGTGATGGGTTAGGCGTACAACAATACTTTGATGCCGATAGAGTCGTTTTAGACGATAAACTAAGTATTGCAGAAGGCGCAATTAAAGGTTGGGATCAAAAAAATTATTACTATTTCCAAATGCTAGGTTCACTTGCTAAACATTATGGTTTTGATTTATTCGCACCATTTAAATCCATTTCAAAGAAATTTCAAAACATAATTCTTAATGGCTCAGGCAGTGAAGAAATTGAATTTCAATACAGTAATGATCGTGGTGATCTACGAGTCAAACGCCATCCATTCGAAGGAATATTAAACACGCTAGATCGCCGCTATAAAGAAACGGAATCAAGTGCTGTTCGAGATGATCTATCCAAATATATTTCAACTCAATCTTGTTCAAGTTGTCACGGTACACGCTTACGTTTAGAGGCGAGAAATGTATTTGTGGGTGATACCACATTGCCTGAAATCTGCGAAATGAGCATTCAAGACTCAATGGCTTTCTTTAGTTCATTGACGTTACAAGGACAAAAAGCACAAATTGCCGATAAAGTAATGAAAGAGATTAACGAACGCCTTCACTTTTTGGTTAATGTTGGCCTTAATTACCTCAATTTATCACGCAGTGCCGATACCTTATCAGGCGGTGAAGCTCAACGTATTCGTTTAGCCAGTCAAATCGGAGCCGGTCTAGTTGGTGTAATGTATGTCCTTGATGAACCATCTATTGGCCTGCATCAGCGAGATAATGAACGCCTACTAAAAACGCTAAATCATCTCCGAGACTTAGGGAATACTGTTATCGTAGTAGAGCATGATGAAGATGCTATTCGCAGTGCCGATCATATTATTGATATTGGCCCAGGAGCAGGGGTTCATGGTGGCCATATTGTTGCCGAAGGTGATTATGAAGCCATCATTTCAAATCCAGAATCATTAACTGGCCAATATTTAAATGGAACAAAAGAAATAGCGGTACCAAATGAGCGTGTTAAAGCCGATCCGAAGAAACAAGTAGAACTTATTGGAGCCACAGGAAACAACTTAAAGAACGTGACATTAAAACTGCCCGTGGGATTGTTTACGTGTATCACGGGGGTTTCAGGTTCAGGTAAATCAACCTTAATCAATGATACTTTCTTTAAAATTGCTCATACTCAATTAAACGGTGCCACCACATCAGAACCAGCTCCGTATAAAAAAATTAAAGGTATCGAACATTTTGATAAAGTTATCGATATTGATCAAAGTCCAATTGGACGAACACCTCGTTCAAATCCAGCAACTTATACTGGTATTTTCACACCTATACGTGAACTATTCTCTGGAACACCAGAATCACGCTCTCGTGGTTATAAACCAGGCCGATTTAGCTTTAACGTTCGAGGTGGACGTTGTGAAGCGTGCCAAGGTGATGGTGTTATTAAAGTAGAAATGCACTTCTTGCCAGACGTTTATGTTCCATGTGATGTTTGTGCAGGTAAGCGATATAACCGTGAGACATTAGAAGTAAAATACAAAGGAAAGAGTATTGATGAAGTCCTTCAAATGACCATTGAAGATGCTCATACCTTCTTTGAGCCAGTTCCTGTTATTGCTCGTAAACTACAAACCTTAATGGACGTTGGCCTCTCTTATATTCGTTTAGGTCAGGCTGCGACGACTCTTTCGGGCGGTGAGGCTCAACGTGTAAAACTAGCAAGAGAGCTTTCAAAACGAGATACAGGTAAAACACTGTATATCCTTGATGAACCAACAACAGGTCTTCATTTTCATGATATACAACAATTATTAACAGTTCTTCATCGTCTACGTGAACGAGGCAATACAATCGTCGTAATTGAGCATAACTTGGATGTAGTGAAAACAGCTGACTGGATTGTTGATTTAGGTCCAGAAGGCGGTCAAGGCGGTGGTGAGATAATAGCAGAAGGAACTCCTGAAGATGTTGCACAAGTTGAAGGCTCTCATACGGCACGCTTCTTAAAACCGATGCTAAAATAACGTAACTCAGCAGAAAGTCCGCACTTTCACCTATGGATAAGATAGAATAAGGCCAACATTTTTGTTGGCTTTATTACATAAGGAAATAGTTGGAAAATGGCGACGCTCTTAACTCAAGGCACCCTATTAGAAGCAAAAAAAGTCAAAAAGCCTCTAACCAAATCTTTTTTACTCAGCCTTACTATTCTTTTCTTTTTTTGTGCTCACTTTTTTCAGCCAAATCCTGGTGGTTCAGGCCTTCACCTTGCATTTAATGCCGCTTCTTGGATCCCTGCGAGTGTCGCCATTGCCATCGCTCTTTTTCATATAGCAAAGCAAGGCATACTTAAATTTTCAACATTAAGCATCGTACTATTCATCTCGGTATGTTTATTATCAATTCCGTTACTTTATCAAGAGGCGTCCCCACACCTTGCTATCGGGAAATTTTTAGGTCTATGGGCTGGATTACTCTTTTTTATCACCCTACAACAGTTTTCATTTTCAAATAAACAGAAGCAATGGTTGTTATGGTGCATCATTGGTTCGGTTCTTATTGAAACTCTATTTGGTTATATTCAATATCTTTTTTTAGAAGCAGGGAATTCATTTGGTTATAACGTAATAGCAAATCGCCCTTATGGTATTTTCCAACAACCCAATGTTATGGCGAGCTTTCTCGTAACAGGTTTGGCCATTGCCTCTTATTTCCTTGCAAGACAACCTATAAAGTATCGAGAAAATATCATTGCATTAACCTTACTCTACGCAACAATCATATTCACTCTACCTTTAATTGTTGTTTTAGCTTCTCGTACTGGTTGGTTATCAGCGACTTTTAGTTTAGTTCTGCTTGTTCCTTATATGTGGAAATACTGCACTAAACCGCGTTTTATTTCTTGGCTGTTAGCGCTAGTAATTGGTTTTAGTGGAAGCTTTGCTCTACTCGATGTATCCAAAAATGATGATATTTCAAAGGTATCACTTGCTAGCCAAAAAGCGGATTTAGATAGTCCAAGAAGATACACCTTCCCCCAAGCTCTAGATATGTTTTTAGAAAAACCCGTCACAGGTTATGGTTACGGTAATTACGAAGCTGAATACATTCTTTATACAGCGAAACAACATCAATTATCTTCTGACTACAAACCGGGTCTACCTTCAATGGATCACCCTCATAACGAGATCTTATACTGGGGAGTTGAAGGTGGTATTGTCGCTATTTTAGGTTTATTACTTGCCGCTGGCGGTGTCTTAGCCAAAATACGACGCAGCAAACTGGATACTCAATTTGCTCTACTCGCTTTAATTGCACCCATCTTTATTCATAGCCAATTAGAATACCCTTTTTATCATTCAATGATTCATTGGTTTACTTTTATCACTCTTTTATTTTGGATTGACCAATTAAGCTGTAAATACAAAAAATATCGAATCAGTGACATCAGTAAAATCACCCTACGTGTAAGTTCATTAGTGTTACCGATTGTGACTGGTTTTTACATGCTATCGACGCTACATACAAACTGGGTATTAACTCAATTTGAAACCACAAAACCAATGAATCCAGAGATTTTAAGTCGAGTAACCAACCCTGTTGTGTGGGAGGATAGGTTCAATTGGGACGTACTTTCAACACAATTAAAAATCGGCATTATTAATAAAAAACCAGAGCTAATTAAACCCTATATTGAGTGGTCACAAGAATTAATAAAAACCAAACCAAGACCTGCTTTTTATCAAAACTTAATCATTGCTTATCAAGCGTTGGGAGATGAAAAAAGAGCGGAAGATATAAGAAGAGAAGCCATATTCCTCTTCCCAAAAAGTAAATTTGAATCCGTACAACTCGATGAGAAATTACGGATGACTAACTAAAAACGATTAGCATAAACAGCCACGAAATTAAGTGGCTGTTTTATTTAATATTTACTTTAAAACATCAGATAATGCTTTTAAACACAATGCGACATTCTCTTTTTTTGCTGCGTATCCCATAAGACCAATACGCCATGCCTTACCAGCAAGCTCACCTAAACCAGCACCGATCTCTAAATTATATTCCTCTAACAACAACTCTCTAACTTGAGTATCAGAAATACCTTCAGGTATATATACGGCATTCAATTGTGGTAAACGATACTCTTCATCAACAATAAATTTAATCCCTAACGCTTCAAGGCCTCGTTTTAACTCTTGATGATAATCAGCATGACGTTGCCAAGCCTTCTCAATTCCTTCATTCTTAAGCATTAATAGTGATTCATGCAAAGCGTATAAACTGTTTACTGGCGCAGTATGGTGATAACTACGTTTTCCTTCTCCACTCCAGTACCCAAGAACTAAACTCTGATCTAAAAACCAACTTTGTACTACCGAGGATCTCGATTTCATTTTAGCGACAGCTTTATCTGAAAATGTGACTGGAGATAAACCTGGAGTACAAGAAAGGCATTTTTGAGAACCTGAATAAACCGCATCCAATTGCCATTCATCGACTAACAGAGGAACGCCACCTAACGAGGTAACCGCATCCACAATGGTTAAACAATTATATTGTCTCGCAATTTGTGCAATCGCTTTTGCGTCACTAAGAACCCCAGTAGATGTCTCTGCATGTACAAAAGCAACAACACTAATATCGGGATTTTTTTCTAATGCTTGTGTCACTTTATCTAAGGATACAGGCTCCCCCCACTTATCATCAATAACAATAGGAGTACCACCACAGCGCTCTACATTTTGTCGCATTCGTTCACCAAATACGCCATTACGACATACTAATACTTTCTCGCCTTCTTCAACTAAATTAACAAAACACGTTTCCATCCCTGCGCTACCTGGAGCTGAAACCGCAATAGTAAAATCATTTTTAGTTTGAAATGCGTACTTGAGTAACTCTTTTACTTCATCCATCATTTTAATAAATAATGGATCAAGATGACCAATAGTTGGACGACTTAATGCCTGTAAAACTTGAGGAGAAATGTCAGAAGGACCAGGTCCCATAAGGGTTCTTTTCGGTGGTATAAAACTTTGCATTATAAACTCCTATCAATATGAGGTGATTAAAGAATAGACATAAGAAAAATTAAACTCAATTAGACTATTTGATTAGAGTGACTTAATTACGAAAAATAGCCCTATAAAGCTACTTTTTACCTAAAACAAAAGAAAAGCAAAAAAAGCATTACCAACAATTGACATTTGATTCATAAAAAAGCACATTATTGAAACGTATTTCATTTTGGAAATATAAAGAAGAGGAGCATTACCTAGGTAGCTTAATTTGTGGAGCCCAAACTCCAACACAAATTAGTGAGGGAGAGTAATGCCGAGATGATCCTATTGGGAGTAGGATTGTCGGTCGTTTAGGCTGAATCCTAACGATTGTCACTTAATTTATTAAGTGAAGAGCTTCTAGCAAACCACTCTTATTGCTATCGCTTCTTCACATTTATTTTTTACACTGGATGTAGTCGGGAGACAGGATAGTGAACCCTATTAATGTTGCCAAATTTGGCGGTACTAGCGTTGCAAATTTCGAAGCAATGACGAAAAGTGCAAGTGTCATTGAACAAAATCCAAATACTCACCTTGTAGTGATTAGCGCCTGCTCTGGTGTGACTAATCTTCTTGTTGAACTTGCTAATGGCGTTCAAGATAATCACAGAAAAAAAGCAATTCTTGAAGAATTAAAAACCATTCATTTTTCTGTATTAGATCAGCTCGCAGATCCACTTATTCCAGAGCGAGCTATCTTAGATATATTGGATGATATTGAAAAAACAGCAGAAACGGCAGCATCTCAATCAAATGATAAATTAACAGATCATCTAGTCTCTTGTGGTGAGCTCATGTCTACTCACTTATTCACTCAATTACTCATTGAGCGAGGAAACCCTGCAATACGTTTTGATATTCGCACTGTTTTACGCACTGATTCTCGTTTTGGAAAAGGTGAACCACAACTTCATGATATATCTCGTTTAGCTCAAGAAAAACTGACTCCTCTTTGTCAGCAACAGATTGTGGTAACTCAAGGGTTTATTGGTTCTGATAGCGAAGGAAATACAACAACTTTGGGTCGTGGTGGCAGTGACTATAGTGCTGCACTGATTGCTGAGTCTGTAGATGCATGCGGATTAGAAATCTGGACAGATGTACCAGGGATTTATACCACGGATCCTCGCATTGCTCCCAAAGCATCACCGATTCCAGAAATTAGCTTTAGCGAAGCCTCTGAAATGGCAAATTACGGTGCAAAGATCTTACACCCATCAACACTTCTCCCTGCGCTTCGTCATCAAATTCCTGTTTTTGTTGGTTCATCAAAAGAACCTGAAAAAGGAGGGACTTGGATTAAAGAAAAAGTTGATAGTACTCCTTTATTTAGGGCGCTAACCCTTCGTTGTAACCAAACGATGGTAACACTACATAGCCCAAGTATGTTCCATGCATATGGCTTCTTAGCTGAAGTTTTCAAGATTTTAGCTAAATACCAAATTTCTGTAGATTTAATTACAACTTCAGAAGTAAGCGTTGCTCTTACTTTAGATCAAACAAACACCAATGGTAAAGCTCCAGAGCTTCCACTTGAAGCACAACAAGAATTAGAAGAGTTATGTACTGTTGAAGTTGAACATAATCTTTGTTTAATCGCATTAATAGGTAACAAAATGAGCCATTCAAAAGGCTCAGCAAAACGAGTGTTTGGTACTTTAGAGGAGTTTAATTTACGTATGATTTGTTATGGTGCGAGTCAACATAACTTATGTTTCTTACTTCATGAGTCTGAATCTAAACAAGCCGTTAAAATCTTGCACAAAGAACTTTTTGAACAATAAGTGATACATACAAAAATGCCCATTACATTTAATGGGCATTTTTTAGTTTAAAAGGTCAGTTCACTATTAATTCAAATTTGGACCTAACCACTTCTCAGCTTCAAGCATATTCCAACCTTTACGATCGGCATAGCTTTCGGCTTGATCTTGCTGAATCTGAGCAATCGCAAAATAACGAGAATCCGGATGTGAAAAATACATTCCTGACACAGATGCACCGGGCCACATTGCATAGCTTGATGTTAAAGACATTCCAATAGATTCTTCAACATTCATTAGCTCCCATAAAGCCCCTTTTTCTGTATGTTCAGGACAAGCTGGGTAACCAGGAGCAGGACGAATACCTTGGTATTTCTCACGGATTAAATCGTCATTTGAAAGTGTCTCATTAGGAGAGTAACCCCAAATTTCTTTACGTACTTTTTCATGTAAATATTCAGCAAAGGCTTCAGCTAAACGATCAGCCACCGCTTGAATCATGATAGCGTTATAATCATCACCATTTGCTTTATATTCATCGGCTAGTTCACGCTCACCAATACCACCAGTTACAGCAAAACCACCGATCCAATCATTTTTATCCGACTCTTTGGGTGCTATGTAATCTGATAAACAGTAGTTAAAACCTTTCGGCTTCTCCGTTTGTTGTCGCAAATTGTGAAGTACTTTTGCAACTTTAGTGCGTGATTCATCAGTATAAACTTCAATATCATCACCAACACTAGAGGCTGGAAATAGCGCACACATTCCACGGGCTTTAAGTAACCCTTCTTTTTCAACTCGATCTAATAGATCATTTGCATCTTTAAATAATCGTTTAGCTTCTTCACCTACTTCTTCATGCTCTAAGATCTTTGGGTATTTCCCAACAAGAGACCAAGTCATAAAAAATGGGGTCCAATCAATATAATTACGCAATGTTGAAACATCAAAGTCATCAAATATATGTACACCAGGCTTTAGTGGGACAGGAGGTGTATAAGAAGCCCAATCAATAGCAACTTTATTCGCTCGTGCAGCCTCTAAAGTTACTGGCTTAGTTCGCGGTTGTTTACGACTATGCTGCTCCCTAACTCGTTCGTAATCAATATCTAGCTTCTCAACAAAAGAAGGTTTTAGTTCATTTGAAAGTAATGAAGTACATACACCTACAGCTCGAGAAGCATTATTAACGTACACAACAGGTTGAGAATAGTTTTGCTCAATTTTTACCGCTGTATGTGCTTTTGAAGTTGTTGCTCCACCAATCAATAATGGTAAATCAAACCCTTGTCGTTCCATCTCTTTAGCAACATGGACCATTTCATCTAATGATGGGGTTATTAATCCAGATAAACCAATGATGTCTACATTTTCTTCTTTGGCTACTTTCAAGATAGTTTCACAAGAGACCATGACACCAAGATCAATTATTTCATAGTTATTGCACTGTAAAACCACACCAACGATATTCTTACCAATATCATGAACATCACCTTTTACCGTTGCTAAAAGTATTTTACCGTTTGTTGCTCCAACTTCTTTAGACGCATTAATAAACGGTTCTAAATGAGCAACAGCTTGTTTCATTACACGAGCAGACTTTACTACTTGAGGAAGGAACATTTTTCCTTCACCAAAAAGATCACCGACGACGTTCATTCCGTCCATCAATGGCCCTTCAATTACTTCTATTGGCTTTTCTGCATTGATTCGTGCTTCTTCTGTATCTTCGACAATAAACTCTGTTATCCCCTTCACTAGAGAATGTTCAAGACGTTTTTCAACAGGCCAATCACGCCACTCTAAAGCTGATTTATCTTCAACTTTACCAACAGCTCGTTCTAAATACTCAGTTGCAATATCAAGTAAACGTTCCGTAGAATCATCTCTACGATTCAGTACTACATCTTCAACCGCTTCACGCAAATCTTCTGGTACGTTATCGTATATTTCCAACTGTCCTGCATTTACGATACCCATATCCATACCATTTTTAAAACAGTGATATAAAAATACGGCATGGATAGCTTCACGAACGTAGTTATTTCCACGGAAAGAAAAAGAGACATTAGAAACACCACCTGAAATCATTGCATGAGGAAGCGTTCGCTTTATATCACCAACGGCTTCAATAAAGTCTACTGCATAGTTATTATGTTCATCGATACCTGTAGCAACCGCAAAAATATTAGGATCAAAAATAATATCTTCGGGTGGGAAGCCAACTTCATCAACTAAAATATTGTAGGCATTGGTACAAATTTCAATTTTACGCTCACGAGTGTCAGCTTGGCCGACTTCATCAAAAGCCATAACGATCACTGCAGCACCATAGCGACGTATTAACTTGGCTTGATGTACAAACTTTTCTTTACCTTCCTTTAAAGAGATTGAATTAACTATCCCCTTACCTTGAATACACTTTAATCCAGCTTCAATTACTTCCCATTTAGAAGAATCAACCATCACTGGAACTTTAGATATTTCAGGTTCTGATGCACAAAGATTTAAAAAACGAACCATACATGCTTCGGCATCAAGCATGCCTTCATCCATGTTGATATCGATAATTTGAGCACCATTTTCCACTTGCTCTTGAGCAACACTTAGTGCTTCGTCATAAAGCTCTTCTTTAATTAAGCGTTTAAAACGTGCAGAGCCAGTAACATTTGTACGTTCACCAACATTAATAAACAAAGACTCTTTTTCTATTGTTAAAGGCTCTAACCCGGAAAGACGACAAGCGACGGGTAATTCAGGTAATTGTCGAGGTTTCACACCTTCAACAACTAAAGCCATTTGACGAATATGTTCAGGAGTGGTGCCACAACACCCACCAATAAGATTTAAAAATCCGCTGCTTGCCCATTCCGCAACATGCTCAGCCATATCTTCGGGAGATAAATCATACTCACCAAATGCATTAGGTAAACCAGCGTTTGGGTGCGCAGAAACATAACATTCAGAAATACGTGAAAGCTCGCTTACATATTCACGTAATTCATCAGGACCAAGTGCACAGTTAAGACCAAAAGAAATAGGTTTTACATGTCTTAATGCATTATAAAAAGCTTCTGTTGTTTGTCCCGATAAGGTTCTTCCTGATGCGTCAGTAATTGTCCCTGAAATCATAACGGGCAAAGTAATATCAAGTTCTTCAAAAACAGACTCGACAGCAAAAGAACACGCTTTGGCATTTAATGTATCAAAAATAGTTTCGATAAGAATAAGATCTGAGCCACCTCTAATAAGTGCGCGAGTTGACTCTGAATAAGCTTCCACTAATTCATCAAACGATACATTACGAAAGCCAGGGTCATTTACGTCTGGAGAGATAGAACAGGTTCGGTTTGTTGGTCCAAGCACTCCTGCTACATAACGAGGTTTGTTTGGTGTCTTTTCTGTCCATTTATCTGCAACTTCACGAGCAAGCTTTGCTGCTTCAAAGTTAATCTCTTCACTAAGGCTTTCCATATCATAATCAGCCATAGCAATAGTTGTTGCATTAAAAGTATTAGTTTCAAGGATATCAGCACCAGCTTCCAAATAGGCTTCGTGTATATCTCTTATAATTTGTGGTTGTGAAAGAACTAATAAATCATTGTTACCTTTAAGATCACAATGCCATTTATTAAAACGTTCCCCTCTATAATCTTCCTCTTCAAATTTATAACCTTGAATCATGGTGCCCATACCACCATCAATCAATAAAATTCGCTCTGAAAGTTGCTTTTCTATTTGTACTTTTATTTTGCTTCCTGCCACGGTACAACCTCATCCATAATACGTTTCTGTTACAATCCTATCACACATTTTATAGAAATCTAGACGTCTAAAAGCATTTTTATTTCAACAAAATGAAAATAAAATTTGATATTTATCAAATAGAGCGGAAAATGATATAAATCACACTTTGTTACATTAAATAAAAATCTAGAGGTTAAGCAATGTCCGTATATAACACACTCTGCTTTCTCGCAGCGGCTGCAATGTTAATCGCATTTTTCAATAGTAAAATTGGAAAAATGCAAACAACCATTGCTATTACTGCAGGTTCCATGATGCTTTCATTAGGCATTATCATTGCCGGTCAAAATAACTGGTTTAACCTTAGGGAAGTAGCAACTGAGACGTTAACAGATATTAACTTTGAAGATTTTTTATTGAAAGGTATTTTAGGTTTTCTTCTTTTTGCTGGTGGCTTAGGTATTAAATTACAAAATTTAAAAGATCAGAAATGGGAAATAACAGTTCTCGCATTAGGTGCTACGCTGTTTTCAACCTTCTTTATCGGTTTTGTTTTATGGGCAATTTGTAATGTTATTGGGGTTAATTTAGATCTTATTTACTGCTTACTATTTGGCGCATTAATCTCACCAACTGACCCAATAGCCGTTCTTGCTATCGTTAAAAAGATGAATGCTCCACAAAGAATCTCAACTCAAATTGAAGGCGAATCATTATTCAACGATGGTTTTGGCCTTGTCATTTTTGTAACGCTCTTCACTATTGCCTTTGGTAATGAAACACCGACAGTAGGAAGTGTAACGGCATTATTCTTCCAAGAAGCCATTGGTGGCATCGCTTATGGGTTTGTTTTAGGCCTTGTATTCCATTACCTGATTAGCTCAACTAATGATCACTCAATGGAACTGTTATTAACGATAGGAATACCAACCGCTGGTTATGCTCTTGCGGAAGTGCTTCATGTCTCAGGCCCATTAGCAATGGTTGTCTCAGGTATTATGATTGGTAACTGGACTCGATTCATTGGCTTCTCGAAAGAGAGTGAAGACCATTTAGATCACTTCTGGGAACTGGTTGATGAGTTTTTAAATGGTGTACTATTCTTATTGATTGGTATGTCCATGTTATTATTTCAATTCCACCAAGAAGACTGGGTATTAATGGCGATATCTATTCCGTTAGTACTAGTAAGCCGTTATTTGAGCGTATTCATCTCTTATATTGGATTTAACCGATTCAGAACTTACAATCCATTATCTGTACGTATTTTAACTTGGGGCGGATTACGAGGCGGTTTAGCATTAGCAATGGCACTAGCTATTCCCGCAGGGATTATGGTAATTCCTGAAAAAAATATAGATGTAAGGGAAATTATTCTAGTTATGACTTATTCCGTCGTTGTTTTTTCAATCTTAGTGCAAGGTTCAACAATTACTCCTATGATTGATAAGGCTAAGAAGCTGGAAAAAGAAATGTAAAAGTTGAAATTAACAGAGGTACTTACTTTTAGTGCCTCTTTTTATACCCCCTGCCTCTCAGATCATCAATATAAAAGAATTGATATTCTAATATTCAAACGTCAACAACATTAAACCGATAATATCTTCCAAAAGCCATATATCTAATTCTGAATTCAACCGTTATAAATTAAAATTACTAACTAGAGCTTTTAAAACAGCTCCAACTATCTAACATTTCATGTTCCTTCATTTCAATCTATATCGTTCTAAAAAATTAATCTTTAATTAGAGCTTCTTCAAATAAGTGGCTACGTTAACGAGACTTTCTATCAACCTTGAAAGCGACACGTCCTCCGACGTGACTGACCGCTAAGCTCTCCAATAAAAAGTCTAACCAACTGAGCTACCACTTCACAATGTCTACTTTCACTCATCCATTTTTTACATCTGTAGCTACGTTAACGGGACTTTCTATCAACCTTGAAAGTGACACGTTCCCCGACGTGACTGGCCGCTAAGCTCTCCAATAAAAGCCTAACCAACTGAACTACCACTTCGCAGTGTCTACTTTCACTCATCCATTTCCCACAAACGTAAAAAAGCCCTAATCTTTCGATTAGGGCTTTTTTAAATAAGTGACTACGTTAACGGGACTTGCTATCAACCTTGAAAGCGAGACGTCCTCTGGCGTAACTGGCCGCTAAGCTCTCCAATAAAAAGCCTAACCAACTGAACTACCACTTCGCAGTGTCTATACTTTCACTCATCCATTTTCTACAAACGTAAAAAAGCCCTAATCTT
>NZ_WOBR01000008.1 GCF_009727955.1 Aliivibrio fischeri
GTAAATTGCTCTTGTTCTGCAACAGTTGCTTCATCAAACCAATATTTACTCATTTCTACTGGTTTCGAGTCTTTTGGTTCTACTTTTACTTCAGCTACAGGTTGCAGCACTGCTGATGGAGTATGTTCAAGCTGAAGTGTTTTCTCATCTAACACTGCTTGGAAATAGCCAGCAGGAATAGTGAAAGACAATTTAGATGTATCATTTGTCGCATGTACATCATAAGTTAACCCATTTTTTGCAGACAATTCGATGTCTTTATTATCAATTGGGAATGTAAAGTACTGCGTTGATGTACAGTGCTCTGAGCACGATTCTGTTGATGGTGAATATGCTGTAATATCTGTTTCTGTGCCATTAAATGAAACCGAATCATAAGCGTAACTTGCTTTAAAATAACTTAGCTCTACAGCAACATACGATTCAGGTACTGCTCTAGATGTTGTGGCATAATTTGCCGTTAACTGAGAAGTATTTCTCATGGCATTCGCTCCAACCCCTTCATTTTCTATTGGGTTGATGCTTTTAGCTTCTATTGATACGTAAGTGGATTTTGTTTCTACCTCATTGATTGCATCACTGAAATCATCATCACTTGATAACGTAGAGCACCCGCTAAGTAATACTACGCTTAGTCCTAAAATTCTTTTATACATCCTAATACACCTTAAATTTTAAATGCTCTTAAAGTAAAAAACGCTGACAAAGTTTGCCAGCGCTTTTAAAGTTAGCTAAGTAACAACTTTTCTTAGAAGCCGTACTCTAGACCGATACGTGTTACGATATCTGTATCATTGTCACCTTCAGTACGACCCGCTACACGTAGGTAAGGTACGAAACCGTTATGAACCATCATTAGCTGACCTGAAATTGTGTTGCTGTCAGAATTTTTCACTGTTGTACTGTTTACCTCTGCTTCTAAGTTAGCAGCGTAACCCAGTTTGAAACCAACAGGACCGTTCCAGTATTGACCGATGATAGAGTAAGAGCCTTGATCTACATCCGCACCAGTTACACCGCCATAATTATCTAATGCTTCCATTTTATATGCAGCAGCAAAACCAAAGCCCGCAGGTAGAGACGCTTCAATACCTACTAAGTACGCTTGGTTATCTTGATTTTTAACACCATTAAAATCAGAGCCCGATTCAATCGCACCCATTAATGTTACTTTTTCAAAGCTGTATTTTGCGTTAGCACTTGCGAATGCAGAATCACGAGTCGCTGCACCACCACCGTTCGCATTATCATCACGACCAACAGAAGCTGCAAAAGAGAAACCACCAAACTTAGGAGAATCGTAACGTACTTGGTTTGATTGACGATCGTAGTGACCAGCAATACCACCCCAATCGAATACAGAGCCTAAACCTGGGTTAGAGAAAGGCCAGTCAACTAGTTCGTATAGTGGAGTAAGAACACGACCCACACGTACGTTACCCCAATCACCAGATGCACCGATAAACGTATCACGGAAACCTAAAACACCACCAGAAACACCGCCGTGTGGCCAATCAGTATTATCAACATAACCTGATTCAATTTGCATTGTAATCAATACGTTTTCAAACATTTCTTTATGTGCACGGAAACCAATTCGAGATTCATTCTCTACAGCAAAACCCGTACTTGCATCATCATTGTCAGTAACGTTGTAGTTAACCACCGATATAGCAGCAACACCGTACACTTCAACATTAAAGTCAGAGTTAATACCAACTTCTTTTGCTGTTACACCAGCAGATGCTAAAGCAACAGCTGCGCCTAATAACGTTGTTTTAAAAAATTTGTTTTCCATGGAATAAAGCTCCTAAAAATGGATATAGCTGTGTTCATTATTTATTGGCTTTAAGTTGGCCGCCGAAAGCAATAAATAAATCTCCTCATTCACACAATTTTTAAATTAGAAAAGGAAAATTCAAAAATTGTAATTACCTTATATTTTTTCCTGCATACACTCCGTGCATCCATGAAATAAAGACTAAACTTTCATAAAAAAACATAAAACAAAAACTTAATTTCCAATAAAAAAAATATGAGCGAGCGCAAACTTCTTTCGTGTTAGTGATTAAGATCAAATTAAATAGATCAAAAAATATAAAAAACAGCGTTAAACATATAAAACAGCAACTTATAAATATAAAAAAATACTCAATGCGAGTGAGATCTCTATATTTTGAAAAGCCAAGAAAAAACTAACTTTAATTTGTCGGCATAGATAAGTCATTAATAATTCGCTTCAAATAAACAGTAAACAACCTAATATTTTGACAAATAAAAAAAGGAGCCATATAAGGCTCCTTTTTAATAACCGAAATTATTAGTCTTAATTTAATAATTCAATTAACTGTTCTTCGTTCATAACTTCAACCCCAAGTTCTTCGGCTTTCGCTAATTTAGACCCAGCAGCTTCACCAGCAAATAGAATATCTGTTTTCTTAGAAACACTGCCTGTTACCTTTGCACCTAACTCTTGTAAAGCAGCTTTAGCTTCATTACGTTTTAATTTATGAAGCGTACCGGTAAGCACCACTACTTTTCCTGCTAATGGTTGCGGTACTGATTCATCAAGCGCTTGAATCTCAGGCCAATGGATACCCATCTCTTGTAAATCTTTAATAACAATTTTGTTATGCGGCTCTGCAAAGAAGTTTAAAACGTGTTTAGCGACGATATCACCAACATCACTCACTTCAATAAGTTGCTCAAATGTCGCTACTTGAATCGCTTCTAATGTATAAAAATGCGCGGCTAAGTTTGCTGCTGTCGCCTCACCAACTTCTCGAATACCTAGCGAATATAGAAAACGCGGTAATGTCGTCGCCTTTGCTTTATTAAGTGCATCCACTACATTTTGCGCAGATTTAGGTCCCATGCGCTCTAATACTGTCAATACCCCCGCAGAAAGTTTAAATAAATCAGCAGGCGTCTCCACCATTTCTTTATCAACAAGCTGTTCTACAACTTTATCGCCTAAACCATCAACATCGAGTGCTTTACGAGACACAAAATGCTTTAGTGCTTCTTTACGCTGTGCTTGACAGACTAATCCTGCTCCACAACGAGTAACCGCCTCACCTTCAACTCTTTCAAGGTTAGAATCACATACAGGGCAATGGGTTGGATAAACAATGGCTTTACTATCTATAGGACGACGAGCTTCTACGACAGAAACAATTTGTGGGATCACATCACCAGCTCGACGAATAATAACCGTATCACCAATATGAACACCTAAACGTGCGATTTCATCGGCATTATGCAATGTGGCATTACTTACGGTTACACCACCAACAAAAACGGGTTCAAGTTTCGCTACCGGTGTAATTGCGCCAGTACGGCCGACTTGGAATTCCACATCATTTAGAATGGTCAATTCTTCTTGGGCTGGAAATTTATACGCAATCGCCCAACGAGGCGCTCGCGCAACAAAGCCCAATTGTTCTTGGAGAGCAATGTCATCGACTTTTATTACTACACCATCAATTTCATATTTCAGAGCATCACGACGCTCAAGTATGTCTTTGTAATACGCTTTAACTTCTTTCAATGAATGACATTGCTTCGTTTCTTCACACATTGGAAGACCCCAGCCTTTAAGCTGAACAAAACGCTGGTAATGACTTGTTTCTAGTTCACCACCTTCAATCACCCCAACACTGTATGCATAAAAACTAAGTGGACGTGTTGCTGTTATTTTAGAATCTAATTGACGTAAACTACCCGCAGCTGCATTACGTGGGTTTGCAAATGGTTTTTCACCACGTTTTAACGCTCTCTCATTTAATGCTTCAAAACCGGCTTTAGGCATAAATACTTCACCACGCACTTCTAAACGTGTTGGCCAACCTTCACCTTGCAGCGTTAATGGAATACAGCGGATCGTTCTTACGTTTTCAGTAATATTTTCACCTGTTGTACCATCTCCACGTGTACCAGCTTGAACTAACTTGCCATTCACATATAAAAGACTAACGGCTAAGCCATCCAACTTAGGTTCACAACAAAATAGAGATACAGATTTTGAAATAAGACGATCATTCATTCTTTTTTCAAATGCTTCTAGCTCTTCATCACTAAACGCATTATCCAAAGAAAGCATAGGGATCTCATGTTGAATCTGAGTAAAACCATCTAAAGCCTCTCCTCCAACTCGTTGACTTGGTGAATCAACAGTAACTAATTCAGGATGTTCAGATTCAATAGATAACAATTCCTGCATCATTCGATCATATTCAGCATCCGGTAGCTCAGGGCTATCTTCTACATAATAGCGATATGCATGGTAATTAAGTTGTTGCTTCAACTCATCTAATGTCTGTTCAATACTCATGATTCATCAACTTCTTTTTCGGTTATTCTTAAAATAAAAAAAAGGCTCATGATGAGCCTTTCTCATTAGTTCTAATTCTATAGCAGATAGGCTATTTACGGCAGAATACTTTTACACGCTGCTTATATTCATCAATTTTATTTGGTGTCAGCATATCGCGTTTCTCATCCAAAACATTACCACCTAATTCTGAACTTACCATTTGAGCCGTTTGTAGCATCAACTTAAAGTTATGCTCCGCATCACCATAGCATGGAAGCGGTAAGAAAAACGAAATCCCTGGTGTTGAGAACTCTTCACCTTCAGGAACTTGGAAATGTCCAGGAGATACCATATTCGCTACACTAAATAAGACTTTTCCAGCACCAGATAAATCAGAGTGACGGTGATAAATAGCCATATCACCAAATACAAGACCATTTTGCTCTAAACTATTAAAGAGACGATTACCGCTGAATCTATCACTTCCCATACCATG
Organism: Aliivibrio fischeri; assembly: GCF_009727955.1. Taxonomy (GTDB): domain Bacteria; phylum Pseudomonadota; class Gammaproteobacteria; order Enterobacterales; family Vibrionaceae; genus Aliivibrio; species Aliivibrio fischeri_A. Next base: position 4,812 of record NZ_WOBR01000008.1, read on the forward strand.
GACATTAATTACAATAACATCCTCTTCTGGTTCTGGTTCTGGTTCTGGTTCTGGTTCTGGTTCTTCAATAATAATTTCAGGTTCTAAGCAAGTCGATGTTTCAGGGATATCGACCTTAGCTTGAATAGACTCTGGCTGAGTTAACACTTCATCATCAATGGCAGAAAAAGAAATAGTTGGTTCTTCTCTTTTAACCGATGCAACAGGCTTAACTTCTGGTTCAATACGACCTACTGCCGGCTCTTGCACTTGTTGTGTTACCGGCTGAGGTTGCACTTGTTGTACCGTTGGTTTTTCTTGTTCCGTAAACTTATTTGATTCAGAAGAAACAGTACCTTCAAATAATGGGTCATCAGAAGTAGAAACCTCTTCTCGAGCAAAAGCGGGCTCTTTTCGCTCTTTCTGAACAATCACATCTTCTTTTGGTTGATCAAACCCACGCATAGGAGCAGCTTGTTCATCATCAACGTCTGAATCAAAATCTATGTCTACTTTCTTTCCAAATTTTGAGCTCGTTTCTTTTCGACTTGTCCACAAGCCATGAAACAATAATGCCGCAATGGCCAATGCTCCAACAAGTATCAACACTAATCGCAATTCTTGCATCGTTAACTCTCTGCTCTTCTGCTTTATTGAGCTTTCTCTTAGATAAAAAATAAGAAAGCTTATATCAACTATCATATGAATGTAGTTTAGTTATTATCACTAATCTACCACTACTTTCCTGTAATGTACCAAATAATAACCCTATTGTTGAATAACAAAATGAAAGTGGTGACATAAATCTTACATTTGAACTGTTTAGTGGAACTTTATTTGCTCATATTTCATTTATTTGTCTCAATTTTTGAGTATAGTGAACTCAACACCCACACAGTAAAATACAAATTATGAATTCGTTTAAACAATCTCAATCTGGGGTTCAATACTTTTTAAAAGGCATTTCATTAGCAATGACACCAGGCTTGCGTCGATTTGTTTTTATCCCTTTATTGATTAATTTCTTATTGCTTGGTGGCTCTTTTATTTATTTATTTAATCAAATTGGTAGTTGGATTGACCAAATTCTAGCTCAGATTCCAAGTTGGTTAGATTGGTTATCTTATTTATTGTGGCCTTTAATTGTCATCAGTATATTGGCCGTCTTCTCATACTTCTTTAGTACATTAGCAAATTGGATTGCAGCTCCTTTTAATGGATTGCTTGCTGAACATCTTGAAGCAAAACTAACAGGTCAACCTGCACCAAGTGGCGGAGTGTTAGATGCGGTAAAAGACTTACCTCGTATCTTCAAACGTGAATGGCAAAAGCTAAAATACTATATACCTAAAGCATTAGGCCTATTTATTCTCTTTTTTATCCCTGCTATCGGTCAAAGCATTGCACCTGTTTTATGGTTTTTATTTACCGCTTGGATGATGGCTATTCAATATTGTGATTACCCATTTGATAACCACAAAGTGCCTTTTGAAACAATGAGAGATGAGCTAAAAACAAAACGTGGCAAATGTTTATCCTTTGGTTCTCTTGTAACACTTTTTACAATGACGCCAATCCTAAACCTATTTGTTATGCCAATCGCAGTTTGTGGGGCAACCGCTATGTGGGTTGATGTTTACCGTGATACACATAAAAACCGTTAATCCATAACTTATAACCTTTTGATCCTTTCTCATTTTAGAAACTCTTCGTATTCTAGTTGTGTTGAGTTACTCAAATTGAGTTAAAAATAATTTATATAATCACGCTGACCGTGAAATGAAGGAACAGATCATGACAAAGATTTACGAAGATAATTCTCAAACTATTGGTAATACCCCACTTGTTCGCCTAAATCGCGTAAGTAAAGGTAACGTTTTAGCCAAAGTAGAAGCGCGCAACCCAAGCTTTAGCGTTAAATGTCGTATTGGCGCAAACATGATTTGGGAAGCAGAAAAAGCGGGCACATTAAAAGACGGAGTTGAATTGGTTGAACCAACATCAGGTAATACTGGTATTGCTCTTGCCTTCGTAGCTGCCGCTCGTGGTTATAAACTAACGCTAACGATGCCAGCCTCAATGAGCCTTGAGCGTCGTAAGCTACTTAAAGCATTAGGTGCAAATCTTGTATTAACAGAAGCCCCTAAAGGAATGGGTGGCGCCATTGCTAAAGCAGAAGAAATTGTTGCAAGCGATCCAAGTAAGTACCTGCTACTTCAACAATTTAATAACCCAGCAAACCCTGCTATTCATGAAAAAACAACTGGACCAGAGATCTGGGAAGCTACAGATGGAAATGTTGACGTATTTGTAGCTGGTGTTGGTACTGGCGGTACATTAACAGGTACTAGTCGTTACCTAAAACACACTCAAAATAAAGCCGTTCTGTCTGTGGCAGTAGAGCCAGCTGAATCACCAGTAATCGCTCAAGCTTTAGCAGGTGAAGAGATCAAACCAGCTCCTCATAAAATCCAAGGTATTGGTGCAGGTTTCATTCCTGGTAACTTAGATCTAACATTAATTGACCGTGTTGAAGCTGTTACTTCTGAAGAAGCTATTGAAATGGCTCGCCGATTAATGGAAGAAGAAGGCATTCTTGCTGGTATTTCTTCTGGTGCAGCAGTAGTTGCAGCTAATCGCATCGCGGAATTACCTGAATTTGCTGATAAACAAATTGTTGTTGTGTTACCAAGTTCTGGTGAGCGTTATTTAAGTACCGCATTGTTTGCAGGCTTGTTTACTGAACAAGAAAACGAGCAATAAATTTGTAACATCTATGTGTTCAAATCAATTTTTTATCCAAAAAAGCCCCTTCTGGGGTTTTTTTGTTGATTTCATTTCCCTCCTTAGTAATAATCAAGCCACTTTATTTTTAGGTGTAAAATAATTACACTTGAATACAAAGTAACAATTTTGAACTAGCTTAATATTACAAAATAAGAAAGAATGTATAAATTACTGTCGTTAACTAATTTCGTTGAAGATAGATTGTTTCTAGGTCTATGATGTGCGAAAGTACGTGCGCAAACCGAATTGGTTAACGACACTAATTTCAACATAAAATATAAATCGGGGTATACACAATGTATTCACAAGACGTAGTAATCACTGCAGAAAACGGCCTTCACACTCGTCCAGCGGCTCAGTTCGTTAAAGAAGCGAAAGGTTTTGATGCAAAAATCACTGTTACTTCTAACGGTAAAAGTGCAAGTGCTACTAGCCTTTTCAAACTACAAACTTTAGGTCTAACTAAAGGTACTAACGTAACTATCTCTGCTGAAGGCGCACAAGAGAAAGAAGCTGTAGACCACCTAGTTAAACTAATGGACGAGCTGCACTAATCAGCTTTTCTTTATTATTTTCATTCTCTAATTTGATCAATTTTAAGGTAAAGCTATGATTTCTGGCATTCTAGCATCTCCAGGTATTGCTTTCGGTAAAGCACTACTACTTCAGGAAGATGAAATTGTCCTAAACAAAACTCCAATCTCTGATTCTCAAGTAGAAACAGAAGTTCAACGTTTCTTTGATGCTCGTAATAAGTCTTCTGAGCAATTAGAAGCTATCAAAGCAAAAGCGCTAGCAACTTTCGGCGAAGAAAAAGAAGCTATTTTTGAGGGGCACATTATGCTTCTTGAAGATGAAGAGCTAGAAGAAGAAATCTTAGCCCTTATTAAAGATGATAAAATGGCTGCAGACTTTGCTATTCACTCTGTAATTGAAGAGCAAGCGTGTGCACTAGAGTCATTAGATGATGATTATCTAAAAGAGCGTGCTACAGATATCCGCGATATCGGTAGCCGCTTTGTTAAAAACGCACTAGGCATCAACATTGTTTCACTAAGTGACATCAATGAGAAAGTAATCCTAGTTGCTAACGACCTTACTCCTTCTGAAACAGCACAAATCAACCTAGACTACGTTCTTGGTTTTGCTTGTGACATCGGTGGTCGTACATCTCATACATCTATCATGGCGCGTTCTCTTGAGCTTCCTGCTATCGTTGGTACTAACGATATCACTAAGCAAGTGAAAAATGGCGACATGCTAATTCTTGATGCGGTTAACAACAAAATTGTTATCAACCCATCAGAAGCTGAACTAACTGAATCTAAAAAAATCCGTGACGACTTAGTTGCAGAAAAAGAAGAGTTAGCAAAACTTAAAGACCTACCAGCTATCACTCTAGATGGTCACCAAGTAGAAGTTTGCGGTAACATCGGTACAGTTAAAGACTGTGACGGTATCATCCGTAACGGTGGTGAAGGTGTTGGTCTGTATCGTACAGAATTCCTATTCATGGATCGTGATGCACTTCCTACAGAAGAAGAGCAATATGTTGCTTACAAAGAAGTAGCAGAAGCGATGCATGGTGAACCAGTGATCATCCGTACAATGGATATCGGTGGTGATAAAGATCTACCATACATGGATCTTCCAGAAGAAATGAACCCGTTCCTAGGTTGGCGTGCGGTTCGTATCAGCTTAGACCGTCGTGAAATCCTACGTGACCAATTACGTGGTATTCTACGTGCATCAGCACACGGTAAGCTACGCATCATGTTCCCAATGATCATTTCTGTTGAAGAAATCCGTGAACTGAAGAAAGCAATTGAAGAATACAAAGCAGAACTTCGTGCTGAAGGTCATGCATTTGACGAAAGCATCGAGATCGGTGTAATGGTTGAAACTCCTGCAGCAGCAGCGATTGCACACCACTTAGCTAAAGAAGTGAGCTTCTTCTCTATCGGTACTAACGACTTAACACAATACACTCTTGCTGTTGATCGTGGTAACGAAATGATTTCTCACCTATATAACCCTCTATCTCCAGCGGTTCTGCTTGTAATCAAGCAAGTAATCGATGCTTCTCACAAAGAAGGTAAATGGACTGGTATGTGTGGTGAGCTAGCAGGTGATGAGCGTGCGAGCCTACTTCTTCTAGGTATGGGCTTAGATGAGTTCAGCATGAGTGGTATTTCAATTCCTCGCGTTAAGAAAATTGTTCGTAACGCAACGTTTGCAGATGTTAAGAAGATGGCTGATGAAGCTCTTCAAATGCCTACTGCAGCAGAAATTGAAGCACATGTTGAAAAATTTATCGCAGAAAATACTAAGTAATAGTATAGTTGCAAAGAATTAAATATAGCCACTAAGTTTAGTGGCTATTTAATATAAACTTTAGGGAGCTACACAATGGGTCTGTTTGACAAAATTAAAAGCGCATTTTCTTCTGAAAGCGCTGACGCTGGTGCAATCGACATCATCGCACCTCTTTCTGGTGAAATTGTAAACATCGAAGATGTGCCAGACGTAGTGTTCGCTGAAAAAATCGTTGGTGACGGTATTGCGATCAAACCTGCTGGTAACAAAATGGTTGCTCCAGTAAACGGTACAATCGGTAAAATCTTTGAAACTAACCACGCTTTCTCTATCGAATCTAACGACGGCATCGAGCTTTTCGTTCACTTCGGTATTGATACAGTTGAACTTAAAGGCGAAGGCTTCACTCGTATCGCTGAAGAAGGTCAAGAAGTTAAAGCTGGTGACACTATCATCGAATTCGATCTAGCTGTTCTTGAAGAAAAAGCTAAATCAACGCTTACTCCAGTTGTTATCTCTAACATGGACGAAATCAAAGAGCTTACTAAGCTTTCTGGTGCTGTTACTGTTGGTGAATCTCCAGTTCTTAAAGTAACTAAGTAATCTTTAATAGATAACTTTAGTTAATTAAAGACAATAAAAAGGCCGCTGTTATCTCAAAGAAAACAGCGGCCTTTTTGTATCTGCTTGCTATGAAAAAGAGGAATCCTGCAATCCCTCTACTTTATTGGCACTATTTTACGTTTAATTCAGCGAACATCTCTTGTGATGGAGCAAAGAAATAGCCACCAGTTACAGCATCGGTAAAACGTAATAGTTGATCAGTTTTTCCATCGACTTCTCCGTACATGCTATCAAGCATTACTTGGAAGTTATGAACCGTTTTACAATAAGCGATAAACAGTAAGCCATGATCCCCAGAAACCGAACCGTAAGGCAAGCTGTGGCGTAAAATCTTAACACCCTTACCATTTTCCTTAATATCAACGCGACCTACGTGTGAGGCTGCTGGAACATCATCTAACTCAATTGAATCTGGTTTCGTACGGCCAATAACCTTTTCTTGTGCAGAAACAGACAAACGGTTCCATGCTGGTAATTTATGTACAAAGCGTTGACACATCATGTAACTACCGCCAGCAAACTCACCATCTGCAATCAATGCAACTTCAGCACGAGCTTCATTTTTTGGATTCTCTGTACCATCAACGAAATCCGTCATATCGCGTGAATCAAGGAAACGAAAGCCCGATACTTCTTCTTTAATTTCTACATGCTCAGAAATCACATTCATTAATTTACGTAAGATATAAAAATGTAAATCATGACGATTTGAGTGAAGGTGAATTAATACATCCCCATGTGTTGCAGGGGCAATAATATCGCCTTTTCCTAATTGCTTAAATTTAGCCAATTCAGAAGGCATAGGTGCAGATAACGTTGACCAGAATTCAGCACCAAAAGAAACTGCGCTACTTAAGTTCGCGTCTGGCTGATTTTCATTTAATTCAATGATCAAAGCGGGAAGCGTTTGCAGCTGTTCCAATACAAGCTGAGGATTACTTTTAATATTTAATGTAACGTATAATGCAAATCGATCTGGTTCTGGCAGTAGAGCCGTTTGAGGAGTGTAAGACATGAACTCAGTTCCTTTCTATTTTGAATTAACTGAGTCCATTATATGCAATAAAACATAAGATTGTTTGATAAAAAATAAGAGTTTATGAAGAAATTACTTCCACTGAAAGTTTCACTGTTTCATTTACTGATGAATCAGAGACCATATATGACTCCTGATTATTTAACTTAGTAATAATCGTTGGCGCACATAATGTTCTGATCTTACCTTCTCCCTCTTCTTCTGTTACTCGAAAAGCGATTTCTACATTTTCAGCATCAATATTTTTTAGCTCAGCCCAAGCCTGCACTTGAGATTGCTTATCTATTGAATTGAAAACTAACGTTTCTTCACCTAAAACAAGAGAAGCTGATGAATTTGTTATGCGTTGTAAATCTGGTCGATTAATCTCAACCCCTAAATCCAATTGCCAATCCGCCATTGCTAGCGGGCTTAATAACGCACTAAATAATAATGCACCTGTTGATAGATCCATTGTCTGCCCCCTCTCATTAAGTCAGACTAAAGCATATCTTTACTCGTTTACTGCGACATAAAAATATAAGAAACCAGCTAAGAAGTAAGATAATCATTGCACTTCCTGGCTGAAACTCTCCTCGATTAACAATAACCGATTGAATTAACATTGAAAGGTCAATTAAAACCATCACAATGGTTAGCCACCGTCCTTGCTTCCAAAGAGTCAGCATAAAAGGCCGTGTGGGCTTTTTGAAACTGCTTAGCCACATATAAAACAATATAGGTAGACTTAAGCATAAACTCGTATACAAATGCGCATGGCTAGGATAAAACAAGGCTAATAAATCGGTGCCTTGTTCTCGACTCGCACCAGCCATAACAAAAACCACAACAGAGCGAATTAAAATCGCCCATCCAAACCACAACCAAAGAGGTGGCTTTAACCACCCATGTTCATCATATGCATCAAAAGAATACTGCATATTTCTACCTTAAAATTAACTAACAACCTTCTCAGTAGACTTGTTCAGCTTACTGAAATGTTTAAAAATAACGATTGGATAAAATTAAAACTTTGAGCTAGATACACCTCAAAGATCAAAATCTATATTGCCGTCACACTTTGTATCGTTTACCTTTCAATAATGTGTGAATATAAACTCAAATAAAAATAGTTAAGAGCAAATATGACAAACTACAAAAAAACAAAAGATTCCGTATCAATCGAATCTCAACAAGAAGCAATGAAGATAGCTAAAGCTACACAAAAACCAGCTCAAACAAAAGAGCAAACTAAATTGATTGCACAGGGAATCGAAAAAGGCATTGCTCTTTATAAGAAACAACAGAAGGAAAAGGCAAGAGAAGCGGATAAGCAAAAGAAAAAAACGCAACGAACCAAGCAAAATAACGTAAAACTATCCGATATAGAAGATAAACAAGCACAACAAGAATACATTAATAACGAATCAAACAAAGCGCTACCATGGATCTTACTAGCTGTCAGTTGGGCCGCTTTTATTTATTATACGGTTTTAGGATTTTAATCCCCAAATTTCGACATATAAAAAAGAGATGGGCATATCATACCCATCTCTCTATTCATCGAGTTAATTCGTAATTTAAACGATTACTCTTTATCTGATTTCAATGACAATAGCCAAATTGAAAACACAGATACCGCAGCAAAACCGCCTAGAATAATAGCTGGCATCGCAGCGTAACCTAGAGTATGCCAAATCACTGATTCTAATGTACTCATGCTATCTCCTTACCAACCTTCAATACCAGACATATCAGGTAATTTATGTGCGATGCCTTTATGACAATCTACACACGTTTTTTCACCTGATGCTAACGCCGTTGAGTGTTGTTTAGCACTACGTGGGCCTTGCTCTGAGAAATCCATATAATCAAACTCATGACAATTACGACATTCTTGAGAATTATTCTCTTTCATTCGATGCCACTCACGCTCTGCCAAGTGAGCTCGACGTTCTTTAAACTTCTCTTCTGTATCGATAGTTTTCGTCACATAATGAGCAAATAACTCTTTCGATGCCTGTACTTTACGTACAATCTTATCTGTCCAGTTATGCGGAACGTGACAATCAGAACAGATAGCACGTACACCTGAACGGTTTGAATAGTGAATCGTCTCTTGGATTTCCTTAACAATTGGAGCGTGACAACCAGAACAGAACTCTTCTGTATTGGTTGCTTCCATACCAGTGTTAAATGCGCCCCAGAAAAGCAAGCCGCCCATAAAGCCCATAAATAGAACTATGCCTACTGCAGCTTTACTAGGAGACGAAAAACGCTTCCAAAATGCTTTTAATAATTTCATGTATAGCCTCTCTTAACTTTATTGGCTATCGACTAGCGCAATGAGTCCACACGTTCAAATTCGTTCTCTACTAGTGGTTTTGCATCCGCTTGAGGAACGTGACATTGTAGACAGAAGTAACGACGAGGAGATACATCAGAAAGCACTGCATCTTCACGGTTTACGTAATGAGTCACACTAATCTTAGTTGCCCCCATTTCTTTTGCATTTTTCCAGCTATGACAAGACAAACACTTATTGGCATTCAACGATACTTCATAATTGCGAATCGTATGAGGAACCAAAGGTGGTTGATATACATAGTCACTGTCTAAAGCGTGATCACGTGGAAAACGCTTAAAATCATCCGCTGGACGTGTTGCTTCTAACTCTGAAGCACCACGTAATGATTCAACACCACCAATGCCACCTGGATTATGCAGCTCAGAACCTTGTTCTGCTTCTGCTTGTACTGCGCCAGTGAACAATAGTCCTGCTGACATAAGCGCTATAATGAACTTTTTCATTCTAATTTCTCCGCCTTAAGGCAAACTCTAAAACAAGTCACTAGCCAGTAGACTAGCAACTCATCAATTTATTAATTAAGCAATTTTAGTGATTTTAACTGGACACTTCTTAAAGTCTGTCTGCTTAGATAGCGGATCAGTTGCGTCTAGAATCAACTTGTTAATTAAGATGCGAGCATCAAAGAATGGTACGAATACCAATCCTTCTGGCGGACGGTTACGGCCACGAGTTTCAACACGAACTCGTACTTCACCACGTTTGTTTGAGATTAGAACTTCATCTCCACGACGTAAATTACGTTTTTTCGCATCTGCTGGATGGATATAACAAAGCGCATCAGGAACGGCTTTATACAGTTCAGGAACACGACGAGTCATGGTACCTGTATGCCAGTGCTCAAGAACACGACCTGTACATAACCACATATCAAACTCATCATTTGGCACTTCAGGTGGCGCTTCATATGGTGCAGAGATAATTAAGGCTTTACCATCAGGTTTACCATAGAAATCCCAGTCTGATCCTTTCTTCGCATATGGATCTGAACCTTCTTTAAAGCGCCATAGCGTTTCTTTACCATCAACAACAGGCCAGCGTAGACCACGAACTGTGTGATAGGTATCGTACGGTGCTAAATCGTGTCCATGACCACGACCGAAACTTGCATATTCTTCAAACAAACCTTTTTGAACATAGAAGCCTTGAGCTTTAGCATCATCATTAAGCTCTTGCGCTTCTGATAATGGGAAGGCATCAACTTGACCATTTTTGAACAAAATGTCATACATTGTTTTACCACGGTATTCAGGCGCTTTTGCTACTAGCTCTTCGCCCCACACTTCTTCAACTTTGAAGCGTTTTGAGAACTCCATGATTTGCCATAAATCAGATTTTGCTTCGCCTTTTGCTTGTACTTGTTGATACCAAGCTTGAGTACGACGCTCTGCGTTACCATAAGCACCTTCTTTCTCTACCCACATTGCGGTTGGTAGAATCAAGTCAGCCGCTTGTGCAGTTGCTGTTGGGTATGGGTCTGAACATACAATGAAGTTTTCAGGATTACGATAACCCGGTAGACGTTCAGTGTTGATATTTGGACCGGCTTGCATGTTGTTGTTACACATAACCCAGTAAGCATTAATCTTACCGTCTTTTAGCATGCGATCTTGAACAACAGCATGAGCACCAGGCTTACTATTTAGAGTACCTTCAGGTAGTTTCCAAATTTTTTCAGAGATAGCACGGTGTTTAGGGTTAGCAACCACCATATCAGCAGGTAGACGATGCGAGAACGTACCAACTTCACGAGCAGTACCACACGCAGATGGTTGGCCTGTAAGAGAGAATGGGCTGTTACCAGGTGTTGCGATCTTACCAGTAAGTAAGTGAATGTTATAAACAAGGCTGTTCATCCAAACACCACGAGTATGTTGGTTCATACCCATTGTCCATAAAGACATTACTTTTGTTTTTGGATCCGCATATTGTTTAGCTAGAGTAATCAGATCTTCTTCCGATACTCCTGACATTTCAGATGCTTTTTGTGCCGTATAAGGAGCTACTGATTTTTTATACTCTTCAAAGCTAATTGAAGACATTGCACCTGAGTTAGGGTTTGCAGCTTCCATTTGAAGAGGATCATCATCACGTAAACCGTAACCAATATCCGTCGTCGCTTGTTTGAAGTTCGTATGTTTATTAACGAAATCCCAGTTAACTGCATTATTTTGGATAATGTAGTTAGCAATGAAGTTAGCAATAGCAAGGTCAGATTGAGGTTCAAAAATATAGCCTTTATCTGCTAATTCAAATGAACGATGGTAGTACGTTGATAATACATTAACTTTTACATGAGGATGGCTTAAACGACGGTCTGAAATACGAGTCCATAATACTGGGTGCATTTCTGCCATGTTTGAACCCCACAGAACAAACGAGTCTGCGTTTTCAAAATCATCATAACAACCCATAGGCTCATCGATACCGAATGTACGCATAAATGCACCTACAGCAGATGCCATACAGTGACGAGCATTTGGATCAATGTTGTTTGAACGGAAACCCGCTTTCATCAGCTTAACCGCTGCATAGCCTTCCATTACAGTCCATTGACCAGAACCAAACATACCAACACCTGTTGGACCATGTTTTTTCAGAGCCGCTTTCCATTTTTCAGCCATGGTATCTAGAGCAACATCCCAAGATACAGGAGCAAAGTCACCATCTTTGTTATATTGGCCGTCTTTCATACGCAACATTGGCGTTTGAACACGATCTTTACCGTACATAATCTTAGAAAGGAAATAACCTTTAATACAGTTAAGACCTTTGTTTACAGGCGCTTCAGGATCACCTTGAGTCGCGACTACGCGACCATTTTGAGTACCAACAAGTACTGAACAACCTGTACCACAAAAACGACAAGGCGCTTTATCCCATTTAATTTTTGTTTGGTCAGAACTAACGATTAAATTTGTTGCTGAAGCAGGTAGCGTAACCCCTGCAACAGCTGCAGCCGAAGCTGCTGCGTTTGCTTTAACAAACGCACGTCTTGTCATTTTCATGATTCATCCTCACATTGCGAATCAAAGTGCTCGATTTGGTGAAATACTAAAGCGACATTTAGTACGTCTTCGAAGTCATTTATTTTATCGATTGAATCGGTGATATATCCTTGGTTTTGAGTTTCAAGAACAACAATAATCTTGCCCTCTTCACTTTCTCCATATATTTCCGTATTCGGCAGTGCTAATATTTTTTCTTTTGTTATTTCAAGTGACTCAGGTCTTACATGAACCACTAAGCTTGAAATATGAACTTCATTTTCAGGCAAATTCTCTAACATGATGTGCTATCTTCCAGTGTCATGCTGATAGCAGATGTAGGGCAAACAGCAACACAACCACCACATCCATTACAGGCATCAAAATTAATTTTAGGTTGAGCTACGCTGCCCAACTGAAGTTGAAAACGAATGGCTTGTGTTTCACACATATCGCTACAACTTCGACATTCCACAGATTTTTTCGCTAAACAGTTTTCATTTATAGATATTTTATGAGAGAAAACAGGCTCAGCCGTTAAATTAAATAAAGCTTCAGGGCAGCTATTTGCACAGCCTTCACAAAAAGTACATTCACCTTTTGTAAAATCGACGATAGGAAACCCACCATCCCCTTTAACAATAATATTTTCTTCACATGCATTAATGCACTTTTCACATCGAGTACACTTTGAGGTAAAAACTGATTCATTTTCTACCCAAGGCAATCGCTGTTGTGTTAACGGATTTATTTTTTTTTGAGAAGATAAACGGCGAAAAAATCCTCGCTTAGAATGGTCAATTGCATTATCTTGACTCATCTATTCATAACCTCAGTTATTCATTAACATTTTTATATGTTGAATTTTAAATTTTGTCATATTTATTGATATACCCCATAATGGTTAAACATAGGGGAATTTTGTTTTAGATCAATTTTTAAAATAAATAAAAACAACAAAATAGATCCCATTTGCTTCTTTTAATCATAGGTCACAATTAACAAACATGAAACATACCAAGACCTCAATTTTAACAAAAACCATAGCGCAAGTGATGTTATTGATTGTTGTGATCTCCATCATCACAACAAGTTTGGCTTTAATCACACTTTCTTCTAGTTTAAAAGACGCAGAAGCGGTCAATATTGCTGGCTCATTACGTATGCAAAGCTACCGTCTAGCCTATGATATTGAAACAGACTCCCCAAAACTGATTGAACATTTAGAAAAGTTTTCACAGTCGATAGAATCCCCTTCATTTAAATCACTAGACCAATGGTTTGTTCCTGATGATATTGAAGATTATTACGAAGACATCCGACTACAATGGCTTTCCTTACAGCCATCATTATTAAGCGACAACAAACAAATTTATTTAAACAAAGTCTCCCTTTTCGTTGATGAAATTGATCATTTTGTTTTTCGTTTACAAGAATTTTCAGAAAGAAAGCTTCAATTACTTTCTCTTATTGGTGCTCTTGGCTTATCACTGATTGTCTTCTCAAGTATTTTTATTATTTTTTTCACTCAAAGAAAAATCGTGAGCCCCTTACATCACCTAGTCGCGGCGAGCCATGCTATGACAAAAGGAAACTATTCAGTTCAGGTGGATTTAAATAGTGATAATGAATTAGGCCAGCTAGGAAATGCATTTAATCACATGACAAGACAAGTCGATTTAAGCTACCGAGAATTAGAAAATCGAGTTGAAGATAAAACCAAGAAACTCAGTCAAGCTAATCGCTCATTAATGATCTTGTATCAATGCTCTCAACAACTCTCGGCATCACAACTGGATGAACAAGCGTTTAAAAACATTCTTGATACCTTTACGAATATTGAAGGGGTTATCAGCGCACGCCTAATTGTTGAAGAGGAATCAGGTGGCGATTGGGAGATAACAAGCGGTGAACCTGACGAATCACCATGGAGTCTTCAGGAGTTATGTATTGATGGCGAGCAATTAGGTTATTTATTATGGCAAGTGTCACTTCCTTGCCCAGATCAGAAATTAATCATCAATATTTCAAATATTTTGGCTCGTGGTATTTTCTATAACCAAGCACAAAAACAAACACACCAACTCATTTTATTAGAAGAGCGTTCAACCATCGCTCGTGAGCTTCATGACTCTTTAGCTCAGTCTCTTTCTTATTTGAAGATTCAGACAACACTATTAAAGCGCCAATTAGAAAAATGTGATTGTATAAATACAAGTACTACACTAGTGGAATTAGATGAAGGCCTTAAAAGTGCATATAGTCAATTGCGAGGGCTATTAAATACATTTAGATTAACCATTAATAAAGCTCACTTTGGTGAAGCCTTACAAGAAATCATGACAACCTTAGCCTCACAAACTAAGATAAATATTCATTTAAATAATGAGCTTCCTTCTTTGCCTATAAATGCTCAACAACATGTTCATTTACTACAATTGATAAGAGAAGCGACATTAAATGCCATCAAACACTCAAAAGCTGATAATATTATCATTACGTGTTTTCAAGAAGGTGAGCAAGGCTGCATTAACATTGAAGACGATGGCGTAGGATTTGATCCTGCAGAAGAAAAAATAAATCATTATGGGTTAAGGATCATGCAAGAACGTGCAAACTGCGTTCATGGCAAGCTATCCATAACTTCAGAAATAGACAACGGTTGTACAGTGAACGTTATGTTTCCACTAAACCAATAAAATAATAGAGGTAAAAAATTATGTGGAATGTCGTTATCGTTGATGATCATCCGTTAATGCGCCGTGGTATTGGCCAACTTCTTTCTTTTGATGAAGAATTTACACTAACAGGAGAAGCAAGTAATGGCACTGATGCCGTTGCTCTGATTTCACAAGATGAACCAGATCTTGTTCTTCTTGATCTAAATATGAAAGGCATGTCGGGTTTAGATACGTTACATGCACTAAGAAATGAAGGGGTAACCTGCCCGATTGTCATTTTAACCGTTTCAGATAATAAACAGGACATCAAAACATTAATTAAAGCCGGTGCTGATGGTTATCTACTAAAAGACAGTGAACCAGATGAGTTAATTGCATTATTAAAAGAAGCGATGAAAGGTGGAAAAGCCTACTCTGAACAAGTTAAAGCATGCTTAGAAGAAGACGCTCAAGGCGACGACAAATTATCTCAATTAACGGCTCGTGAACTAGAAATCTTACAACATGTAGCAAAAGGAATGAGAAATAAACAAGTTGCAGATCAACTATTTATCTCTGAAGCTACCGTAAAGGTGCACATGAAAAGTTTACTGAAAAAATTAAACGTAAAATCACGTGTTGCAGCAACACTACTCTATTTAGATTCGTGATATGAAAAAAACGTTTTATGCACTCTTATCTCTATTGGTACTAAATGGTTGTGCATTAACAACAGAACCAATGCCCCCTGAATCAAGTGCTATCAACTTATATTATAATGATAGTGCAGTACAGGGGTGCCAAGAGGTTGGGACAGTAACAGGAAGTGAGGGCCATTGGTACACCTTCTTCTTTATTACGAATAAAGATCTAACCATTGGTGCAATTAATGACATTAAAAATGAAGCTCAAGCTTTAGGAGCAAACAGCATAGTGGTTCACACACCATCGCCATTTAATACATCAGTAACTATGTTTGGCTCTGCTTATATTTGCCCTTAATAATAACTCTCAACTCGGGTTAATCAATCTCTTCATGTTATAAACAAAAAATGCCAACTTTTACGTTGGCGTTTTATTTTATCTGCACATTAAAGAAGCACATATTTTTAATGATGCAATGTTGATGCAATTTCATCTTCTCGAGAACATACCCACTCAGGATCATAAGGCCCCCAATCTGAAAGACGGTAATAACCATCGTTATGACGACGACCATCTTGAATAAACATCAATTCAATCCCAATGCCAGGTAAAGCCTTCAATACATCTTGAATAGTACGACGAGGCCAACCAGTTAACTCTACAAGCTTAGGAACATTCGGCCTTTCTATATTATGTACCAACAACGCCAAATATAAGCGTCTGGCAAACACTGGATTCAACTCCATTGATACCTCCTGAATTAATAAGAGTAATTATTAATCATTCAATAAAAATGATGTTGAGATTGATCAACTAATTACGAAAATAATCTCATATTTATGTAAACGGGTCATAAAATCGTATTTTTTGTAATTAATTTTCACAATAAGCTCAGTAATATTCTCTAAAACATTATCCAATATTAACCGTACCACCACCTTTTAGTGTGCCACCGCACCCTATCGCATCGCCGTCTCTTGCTGCTGGCTTTCCATCGATAAATACTGAGCTTGAACCTGCAGAAATGGATCTTGGATGAGGTGGATGTTTAGGTTTAGAGTGAGGAGCAAGAGGATCCCCTTGCCTTGCTGCAGGAATTCCATCCACTTTTACTGTCCCTGAGCCAGCTAAGACTGGGGTTGGATGAAAACCGTCATGATCACTACCAATATCCCCCACTTTCACTGCATTTCCCATATATACCTCCTTTCAATATTGGGTTGAATTAGAAGTGTATGTGTTATTCCACCTCTTTAATATTTGCCCGAAAAGAATGGCGAGTCACTTCAAATAATAATCAACAGATTACTAAATAACCGTCAAGACTGGCGTATTTGTTCAATAATCGTTATAACTAGACAATAATTAATAACATAACTAAAAATGAAGAAAGTCATGACTACAATCTACGGAATTAAAAACTGCGACACCATAAAAAAATGCAAAAAATGGCTTGAAGCAAATAACATTAACTTTGCTTATCACGATTATCGTACTGATGGTATTGATAAAGAAATGGTAACTACATTTGTAAAACAACTTGGTTGGGAAAATGTATTAAATAAACGCGGAACCACTTATCGCCAACTAAGTGATGAACAAAAAGCATCTCTAAATGAAGATACTGCAATTGAATTATTGCTAGAAATGCCAGCTATGATTAAACGCCCTGTACTTATTCATAATAATGAATATCACTTAGGCTTTAAGCCAGCTCAATATGAGACCTTGTTTGATATCTAATGCCATTAATAAAAAGAAGTAAAGGAATACAGAATGTCTGATACACCAACATTAGCTCTTGCTAAAGATTTACTAAGCCGCCAATCCATCACACCTGAAGATGCAGGTTGCCAAGAGCTAATGATTAAACGACTAGAAGCACTTGGTTTTACCATTGAAATTATGGTGTTTGAAGATACAACCAACTTTTGGGCTCGTCGAGGCAATGAAGCTCCATTATTTACTTTTGCAGGACATACGGATGTTGTTCCTACAGGTGATTTAACGCATTGGAATACCAATCCATTTGAGCCAACAATCATTGATGGAATGCTCTACGCTCGTGGAGCAGCTGATATGAAGGGCTCTTTAGCTTGTATGGTGGTTGCCGTTGAGCGTTTCGTCGCAGAGCACCCTAATCACAAAGGTTCAATTTCATTTTTAATCACATCCGATGAAGAAGGTCCATTTATTAATGGCACGACTCGTGTAGTGGATACTCTGCAAGAACGTAACGAAATCATTGATATGTGTATCGTAGGCGAACCATCAAGTACCGCTCATGTTGGTGATGTGGTTAAAAATGGACGTAGAGGATCATTAACGGGTAATTTAACCGTAAAAGGTATTCAAGGGCATGTTGCTTATCCACATATAGCTCGTAATCCAATTCACCAAGCGATGCCAGCTCTGTCAGAGCTAGCAACTACTGTTTGGGACAATGGCAATGACTATTTTCCACCAACAAGCTTTCAAATCCCAAATATGAATGGTGGCACAGGCGCTTCAAACGTTATTCCTGGCACAGTCGATATCATGTTTAACTTTAGATTCAGTACAGAATCAACAGTCGATGCTCTACAACAACGTGTCGTCGAAATTTTAGAAAAGCATGATTTAGAATACGACTTAGACTGGATTATCAATGGCCTCCCTTTCCTAACTGATACTGGGGATTTATTAACAGCAGTTGTTAATGCTGTCGATACGGTTAATCAACAAAAACCACAACTATTAACGACAGGTGGTACGTCAGATGGGCGTTTTATTGCCCAAATGGGCTCCCAAGTTATAGAGCTTGGCCCAGTTAATGCGACCATCCATAAGGTAAACGAGTGCGTAAATGTAGAAGATTTAGAAAAACTGACTGATATGTATCAAGAAGTCCTAAATAATCTACTAGCATAAGGGTAAATTAGGGTTATGATGAGAGAGCTTTTGTTCTCTCATCTTTAATTGGTGCCCTATGACATATCAAGAACTTACTGGTCAATCATTTCAACACTTGTCAAAGCTATCACCACATCGTCAGCTTCACCACGATTGTATTCTTCCATTTAAAGCATTATCTGATGCCGCGTATCAAGCAGGGTTCACTCTAACGATTGCAAGCAGCTTCCGTGACTTTGAACGTCAACTTCTCATTTGGAACAATAAATTTTTAGGCGTTCGTCCTATTTTAGATGATAACGGACAAGAGCTTGCCCCTAGCACCCTCACCGATCTCGAAAAAATTCACGCCATTATGCGATGGTCAGCACTTCCAGGTGCTAGTCGTCACCACTGGGGAACAGAACTTGATGTTTATGCATCAAATACCTTACCTGAGGATGTACAAATACAACTTGAGCCGTGGGAGTACAACACTGGACATCAAGCAGAGTTCAGTTCATGGTTAAATAAAAACGCCCCAAAATTTGGTTTTTTCTTCCCTTATAAAACCGATAAAAAAGGGGTTGCAATTGAACCTTGGCATATCAGTTATAAAAAAAACAGCAATGAATATATGTCACAATTAACGCCTGAAATGTTACTTAAAGCATGGGAGGGTGTTGATCTGGCAGGAAAAGAGACCATCATTAAACACATCGATACATTATTTGTTCGCTATATAACAAACATAAACAAGGAGTAAGTATGGAATGGTTAATGAACCCTTGGGTCATCATCATCATTGTTGTAAGTGTTGTTATCGGTAATCTCGCTGCATTAAAAGCCACAGCTAATATGAAGTTTGGTCAGTCACATAAAATTAAAAATCAGCAAGAAAAAGAAGATATTGAGACAGAAAAACCAGAGACGACTGATAACTCAGAAAATACAAAGTAAAAAAAGACGCTCAATAACGAGCGTCTTTCTTCATCTTATTTTAGCTTATTCTTCATCTTTCTCAGTCTTAGGTGCGTTATTTGATTTTTCAATCATCGCAGCTAATACAGGAACTAATGAATCTAACGTATCTTCATCAACAGGCTTACCACCGGCATCGGTTACGTTAATTGATGTTCGGTTACCTAAATCACCAAGTAATAAGTTATAGGTACGGCCATCAAAAGACAGTGGTTTAGTACCGATCTCTTCCCAAAATTCGTCATCTGGTTCTTTGTACTTAACTTCGATTGTACCTTGAGAGCGGTTTCTATCTTCTATTGTTAGTCCCATCATAGGCAATAGCTCACCTAAGCGTTCCCAGAAAATATTGTATGGCGCACGAGCAATAATAACCGGTAATCCACTTCGATCTTGTCCCATAGAAATAGGAATACGCTTAACTAATTCTTCGGCACGAATACGAGCTTCTTCACGTAACTGCTCATCATAAGCTGACGTCACTAAATTCGTCATCAAAATGTTATAACGCGCTTTGTTTGCAGGTGTCACTTCAGCCTGATTACCGTCCACTTGCCAATCAATTAATAAAATTTGAAAGCCAGCACGATTGTTCTGATTTAGCTTGCTAATTTGATAACGAGCACCGAACTCATGATCTTCATCTTCTGAGCTCCATTTTAACCAATCAGTCTCAATTTCTGAGGGCTCTTCTTTAACAATACCGATATCTTTCTTCTTCATTAAAGTTAATACCGTTTGCCAAAGCTTATCAACATCTTCTTGCTTAACAAGCCAAACTGTCACTTCACCATTTTGCTCTTCAATACGAGCACCTGGAATCAACTCTAGTACTTGTTGAGGTGGACGAATATCCACTTCTTTACCGATACCACCAGTAAACTCCCCTTTAGGAATATCGTATTGAGGGTAGAACTCAGGTTTAGCATCTGCTGGTTCTTTCCACTCAACTAAAGGGGTTGTCTCTAGATACTTGAAGTCTTGTTTAGCTTGGCGACGCTCTGTTGGACTACTTGAACATGCCGATAAAACAGCAATCATTAATGATCCAACAACAAAGCGAGTGTTCACTTTCATTTTCTATCCTACTACTTCAACAAACCCGCACTTTTCAGCGCTTGCTCTACCGTTGGCTGTGCTGACAGACTTAATTCCGTTAATGGTAAACGAATATCCGAATGAGTAATCATACCTAAGCGATGTGCCGCCCATTTAACCGGAATTGGGTTAGCTTCAACAAATAAATCATTATGTAACGGCATTAAACGTTGATTAATGATTTCAGCTTCTTCAAATTTACCTTGAGCAGCTAAAGCAAACATGGTCGCCATGTCTTTTGCTGCAATGTTTGACGTTACAGAGATAACACCATGGCCACCCAATTTAACAAAATCAAGCGCAGTAGCATCATCACCGCTTAGTTGGATAAAGTTTTCACCACAAAGTTCACGAGTAATCGCCACGCGATCTAAATCACCTGTCGCATCTTTTAATGCAACAATGTTATCAAGCTCAGCAAGACGCGCGACCGTTTCAGGAAGAAGGTCTACTGCTGTACGTCCTGGTACATTATAAAGAATTTGAGGAATATCTGTTGCTTCAGAGATCGCTTTATAGTGCTGGAACAAACCTTCTTGAGTCGGTTTATTGTAATAAGGCGTTACACTTAAACAACCAGCAACACCAGAGTCATGGAAAAGTTTACTGAACGTTACAGCTTCATGAGTTGCATTGGCTCCTGTACCTGCAATTACAGGAATTTGACCATCAGCGAACTCAAGGGTCTTCATTACTAATTTGACATGCTCTTCTACACTTAATGTCGCTGATTCTCCTGTTGTACCAACAGCCACAATGCCATTTGTGCCTGCTTTAATGTGGTAATCAACAAGACTTTTTAAACTGGTGTAATCTACTTCACCATCAGTATCCAATGGTGTAACTAAAGCGACAATGCTACCTGAGAACATATCCTTCTCCCTTTCTATCTGCTGCTACAATATTGGTTCTGTTATTCAATTAACTTCATCGTAAAGAATCATCATCCTTGACCATGATGTGTTATCTGGTTTTCATCTTCTTACACAATGAGCAGAACCATTCAATCTATATAACTCAAGGATATTACATTAGAGCCTATGTTGTAGAGTCTTTTTTTTGACGATTGTTCACTATTGCTTGCTTATCACACAATCACTTGCGTGTTAGTATGTAGATATCTTTTTCAACAACGAGTTTTTTATGTCTCAATACCTTGTAATTACTGCGGTCGGCACAGACAGACCGGGTATATCGAATAAGGTGACTCGCCTTGTCACTGAGTCAAGCTGCAATATAGTAGATAGCCGTATCGCCTCATTTGGTAATGAGTTCACATTAATCATGTTGTTGTCAGGCACAGCAAACGCTATCTCTCGAATTGAAAATACATTACCACTACTAGGTCAACAACATGATCTAATTACCATGATGAAACGTACTTCACCTCATCAAGAAAAAGACATCTTTTATACCATTGATGCATTTATTGAATCAGAAGACCGTCCTGGACTGACTGAAAAATTCACCGATTTTCTTGCTAATCGAGATATCGATTTAAAAACTCTTAGTGCTCAAACATTAAAAAAATCAGAAGATCAAAATACATTTCAGATCCAAATTACGGCCGAAATATTTAAAGAATGCCATATCATTGAGATTCAAGAAGAGTTTGAATCCTTATGCGCTTCATTAAATGTCAGTGGAAAAATCAATTTCTATAAAAATTAAAGGCAAATAGACCTAATACCATTCCCAATAAGTAGTTAAACAAGCAAGAATGATCAACTAGTTATGTAGATTGGTATAAACCCATAAAAGGAAAGAAAATGATCACACCATTAGCAGCAGGCTCAACTGCACCCAATGTATCGCTTTTAGATCAAAATGGAGAAAGCGTCTCGATTTCTGATTTTAAAGGTAAAAAAGTACTGTTTTACTTTTACCCTAAAGCGATGACGCCAGGATGTACCGTTCAAGCTCAAGGTCTTCGTGATATTAAATCAGAACTTGAAGCCCATAACGTAGTTACACTCGGTGTCAGTATTGACGCTGTAAAACGCCTTGGTAAATTTATCGAGCGTGATAATTTGAACTTCACTTTACTATCGGATGAAGATCATGCGGCTGCAGATGCATTTGGTGTTTGGGGTGAGAAAAAATTCATGGGTAAAGTGTACGATGGTTTACATCGCATCAGTTTTCTAATTAATGAAGAAGGTGTTATTGAGCACGTTTTCACTAAATTTAAAACCAAAGATCACCATGAAGTAGTATTAGATTATTTGAATAATAAATAATTTGAACTTATAAAATTAAAGGCGATACCATATGTATCGCCTTTTTTATTGCCGTATTAATAATTTGCTTCTATTTCTGTTGCAGGAAGCGCTTTCCAAACCGCTTTCACTAATGTGGCTAATGGAATAGCAAAAAACACGCCCCAAAAACCCCATAATCCACCAAAAACCAAAACAGAAACAATAATAGCCACTGGATGTAAATTAACCGCTTCAGAAAATAAAACGGGAACCAACACATTACCATCCAGAGCCTGAATGATGGCATAAGCTAACAATAACCAATAAAAATCAGGCGTTAATCCCCATTGGAATAAAGCAACAATCGCAATAGGAACCGTTACGGCCGCTGCACCAATATAAGGAATAAGCACAGAAAAACCCACCATTACAGCCAGTAATAAGGCATAACGTAAATCCATAATAAAGAAGGTTAAATAGCTAACAGTACCTACAATTAAAATTTCGACGACTTTACCTCGAATGTAATTACTTATCTGTTCATTCATCTCCAACCACACTTTCGTCGCCAGACGACGATTTTTAGGTAAAAGATTACTCATAGTGCCAACCATCTCATCTTTATCTTTTAATAAGAAAAACACTAACAGTGGTACAAGAATAAGATAAACACCAAGCGCTGCTAAACTGACTAATGATGATAGCGAGCCTTTGACTATGCTCTCTCCCATTCCAAGTACTTTAACTCGTATTGTTTCTAATAGAGTTTCGATTGATTGAGGTTGAATAAACTCAGGGTAACGCTCAGGTAAGCTTGATAAGAAACTATTTAAACCATTAAACATGGATGGCACATCATTAATTAAGTTACCTACTTGCGTCCAAATAGTCGGAACTAGGCCAAAAACAGCCAATAACATGAGACTAATAAACAAGATAATAACCAACATTACAGAGAGTACTCTTGGTAAACCAATGCGAGTTAGTTTAGCAACAGGCCACTCTAATAAATACGCCAATACTATGGCAACTAACAATGGCGCAATTAAATGACCAAAAAAGTAAATGGTAATAAAGCCAACAATAAGGATAGCAGCCAAACTAACGGCATGAGGATCTGAAAAGCGGCGCTTATACCACTGTGTAACCATATCTAACATAACAATTTCTACTTTTTAATTACGGTTAAAAACGAATAAACATCTGCATGCTCTAGGCGAACTTCAAATAATTGGCGTTCAAAATAAGCAATCATATCGGCTAGAGAGGCTTTGTCGACGACTTTAATTTGTAAGATTTCATTAGTTACCAAAGCCTGACTTGCTCTTTTAGCCAAAAGTAACGACATTGGACACCGATGTTGGGTTAAATCAAGACTTTGGGTTTCCATTCCACAACTCTATATATATGATAGATTTCATTTAAGAGTATAAATCACATAATTAATACAAAAAAGAAACCTATTTTAATTTTGATACTCTTATTCGACAGGTTTACGTTATCATCAATTAATAGCAAAGTGTTATTAAAAGGATTTGTTAAAAATACATGTTCAAACTAAAAAAACTGGCCAATGGGTTACTTATTGCATCATTACTAACAAGCTCTGTTCCGAGTTTTGCAAAAAATGATTTAAATTTACCTGATATTGGTACAACAGCGGCTTCCACCTTAACCATAGATCAAGAGTTAATCTATGGTGATGCTTATATGCGTATGCTACGAGCAAGCCAACCTGTTATTAATGATCCAGTTTTAGCTGAATATGTACAAGACTTAGGACATCGATTAGTCGCTAATGCCAATGATGTCAAAACACCTTTTCATTTCTTTTTAATTAATAATAGAGAAATTAATGCGTTTGCCTTCTTTGGTGGTTATGTCGCTCTTCATTCAGGGTTATTTTTGCATGCCCAAACAGAAAGTGAATTAGCTTCTGTTGTTGCTCACGAAATTGCCCATATTACTCAACGCCACTTAGCTCGTAGTATGGAAGAGCAAGCACGTCGTTCTCCAGCCACAGTCGCTGCTCTAGTTGGTTCATTATTACTTGCTATTGCCGCACCCGAAGCAGGGATTGCTGCCATTCACGCCACCACAGCTGGAGCGATGCAAAGCTCAATAAACTACACGCGAAGTAACGAAAAAGAAGCAGACCGATTTGGGATTGATACGCTTGCTAAATCCGGGTTTGATGTTTCTGCCATGCCTCGATTTTTCTCTCGCTTAGCCGACCAATATCGCTATGCAAGTACGCCTCCAGCAATGCTATTAACTCACCCATTACCAACCTCTCGTATTACCGATAGTCGAGAAAGAGCACAACAATATCCAATGAGACGAGTTGATACCTCATTACGTTACCATCTTGCGCGTTCACGTATTGTTGCCCGATTTGCAGGTATTGATAGCAGTGCAGCCTTGGATTGGTTCGCTAGAAAATCAAAAACACATAATACCGATATAAAACAAGCATTAGAATATGGAAAAGCCTTGGTTTATATCGATTCAAAGCAATACGATAAGGCACAACCATTAATAAATAAATTATTAAAAAGCGACCCTTTAAATACGTTTTATATTGATGCTGCAACGGACTTAGATCTGTATACGAAGAAAAATGCACAAGCACTAAAACGTTTAAAAGATGGATTGGTACAACTTCCTAATAATCCAGTACTCACTATTAATTATGCACATGCATTAACAGAGTCTAATAAACCTTCTGAAGCGGTGCGTGTATTACAACGCTATACACATGACCACCCGGATGACCCAACTGGATGGCAACTCCTTGCTAAGGCTTATCATGACGATGGTAGCTCTGATGGTGAGCTCGCAGCTCGTGCTGAAGTATACGCTTTAAAAGGAATGTGGAACAAAGCATTAAATAATTATACTCAAGCCAGCCAACTGGTTGAGTATGGTAGTTTAGATCAAGCTAGATACGACGCAAGAATCGATCAGCTTCGTTTATCAAGAGAGCGTTTTAGCGCCTTATAATAGAAAGGAAAGTATATGTCTGTTGTTATTTATCATAACCCTCGTTGCTCAAAAAGCCGCGAAACCTTATCTCTTCTAGAAGAAAAAGGGATCACACCAGAAATCGTAAAATACTTAGATGAAACACCAAATATCGATACATTAAAAACGATTTTCGCTCAACTAGGTTTTAGTTCTGTTCGCGATATGATGCGTACAAAAGAAGCGGAATACAAAGAGCAAGGTTTAGCAGAAGCATCGATTACTGATGAGCAACTATTCAAAGCGATGGTAGCAACACCTAAGCTTATTGAGCGTCCAATTGTTATAAACAACAGTCAAGCAAGAATTGGACGCCCACCAGAGCAAGTACTAGAGATTTTATAAGGAATACCAGCCTAAGTAAGTAAACACAAACTTACTTAGGTTGCATAAAAACAAGGAATGATCATGGAATCAGTTGCAATGAGCGCAGAGACTAAGCGCTACCGTTTACTTGCTTTATTTTGTAATTTATCTCTACTTGGCTTTATTATCCTTTGGCATAGTCTACTTTCACCGCACCCTTTAATTAACTCATATGGCGTTACGGTTGCTTGGGTCATTCCCATGCTATTTCCATTAAAAGGAATCATTGAAGGAAAGCCTTACACACATGCTTGGGCGAACTTTATTTTAATGTTCTACTTCCTGCATGCGTTAACAATTTTATGGTTAGACGAAGGGGAACGCTACCTAGCGGCTATTGAATTAGTTTTAACCACAGGTGCCTTCTTAGGCAATATTTACTACGCTCGTCTAAGAGGCAAAGAATTAGGATTAAAACTTAAACGTTTATCTGAAGTCGAAAAACTAGAAAAAGAAAAATTCACAGAATGATACCAATCACTGTAAGTAAATGATCAGAAATAGCGAAAGAAAAAAGGTGACTATGCAGTCACCTTTTTTATTATCCGTATTATACCAATCTGGATAAGTAGTTGATCTGATAATTGCGTAGGAAAAATCGATTAAAGCAAGGCATAAATTGCAGTAACTAGTGGATCTAATTACAAAATTTATAACGCAGATATAATCGATTTTAACAAGCAAGAATGATCAAATATTTATATAGATTGGTATTATTTACCGCTCAACAAATAAGCATGAATAACAGGCGTTATTTCTTCTGATTGTTCAGCTGTTTCAGATTCTTCAATAATAGGTTCTTCCATTGTTTGCTCTTCAGCAACAGGAGTAACTTGCTCTATTGCAGCATCATTAACATCAAGCTCTGTATTTTCAATTGCTTTATCTTCTTCAATTACTTCTGGGATAAGAGAAAGCGCTTTATTTTTACTTAGCAGCTCTTGATTAAATTGCTCAAAATCACCAAGTAAGTTTAGCGTGTAAGTCACTTTATTGCCTTGAATCGTATCAACTTGAACACTTGCAACTGAATTTAATTGCTTAAGTTGTTTTTCAATCGTAAAGAATGCTCGTGTTGAATGAACTCCTTCAATTGAAATCATCTCTGACTGACGACTAACTACAGCACCTAAATTTTTCGTGTATTTCTTAGCAAAGTAATCACTGACATTATTTACCATATCAGCAAGTTGAACAGCTCCAGATTCTCGACCTTCTAACGGTTTTGTTGATGTCGTAGGCAAATACTGTGGCGTAGTATCAAACAGTGTCCAAGATGAGCTATTACCACGCACTTTTACTACAAGAATAGCTTGAGGATTATAACGTTCACTTGCATCTGCAATTGGCTTTTTAAAGTTACCCCATAAGTCTGGAATTTCAATTGATGTTACATCATCAAAATCACCAACAGGGAACATAACAGGCAATCCACGCTCATTTGCCGCTTCTTTAATTCGTGTAATTAACGAATTATTTGATTGCTCCCAAATGATGCTTCTTTGGTAGTTATATTCATTAACAATCCAAACCAATACCGACTTACGAGGCGTTTCCCAAACACTTTGTTCAGATTGAGTCAGTAGGTTAAGTACCATTTTGGAATTATAACCAAGTTTCATTGTACGAGGTGCATCGTCATATTCAACGAAGCTCATTTGTGTTACGTAGCGATCACTTTGTGTTAGCGCTTTTTTTATCACCTCATTTTGAGCAATATCAGTTTGCCCTGATACCTTGATAAGCACGTTCACTAAACCTTCTTGTTTAGCGATACTTTCCGCTTTTTCTGATCCAGTTAATTGCACTTCAGTATGATAAAGATCGTTTTGCTGTTGAGCAAAAACCGGTCCCGCAACCATACACATTAATAAACACAAAATACGTAACATCAAACAACCTATAATTACTTTTATAATTTACCGCCGATAATAAGGGCTATCCCTTTATTCAGCAAGGAATTGAATTGACCAAGATCTAAATTTCATACCTTTAGAGAGCAACTTTAATAAAAAGTTTTATTTTTTCACGACCGAAATCAAGATATTTTTGTTTCTAATAATGATAGAATCCCTCAAATTCACAACTGGAAATGGAAATGCTTTATAATTTATTTCAGGGATTTCAAATGCTATTTGTCGCATTTGGTGCACTTGTGCTTGTCCCCCTCCTTACTGGCCTAGATCCCAATGTTGCTCTATTTGGTGCTGGTGTTGGTACCCTACTCTTTCAATTAGTTACACGTCGCTCTGTTCCTATCTTCCTCGCTTCTTCCTTTGCTTTTATCGCTCCAATTATCTACGGAACCCAAACATGGGGGATCCCAGCTACAATGGGTGGCCTAATGGTTGCTGGTTTAGTTTATGTCGCTTTGGGCGCTGTAATTAAAGTAAGAGGTGTGGCTTTTATCCATAAATTACTACCACCAGTTGTCGTTGGGCCAGTTATTATGGTGATTGGTTTAGGATTAGCACCAACAGCTGTAAATATGGCACTAGGCAAAACAGGCGACGGCGCTTATCAACTTGTTGATGGTCAGTTAGCGATGTGGATTGCCGCCGCTTCACTATTTACTACGATTGCTGTTAGTGTTTTTTCAAAAGGATTCTTTAAGCTTCTTCCAATTTTATCCGGCATCGTAGTTGGTTATTCTCTAAGCCTTATCTTTGGTGTTGTTGATTTTACCCCAGTTCATCAAGCCGCTTGGTTTGCACTACCTAACTTCACTTTCCCTGAGTTCAACATTAATGCGATTCTATTTATGATCCCAGTTGCAATCGCACCTGCCGTTGAACACGTAGGCGACATGCTTGCAATTTCAAACGTGACTGGAAAAGATTACCTTAAAAAACCAGGATTGCACCGCACTATCACAGGTGACGGTATTGCAACAATGGCAGCTTCTTTCATAGGTGCGCCACCAAATACAACATACAGTGAAGTAACGGGTGCTGTAATGCTTACTAAAGCTTTTAACCCTGTAATCATGACATGGGCTGCTGTGTGTGCCATTGTTCTTGCATTGGTTGGTAAATTAGGTGCAATACTACAAACCATTCCAGTTCCTGTAATGGGCGGTATTATGATTTTATTATTTGGTTCTATTGCAACGGTCGGTCTAAATACGTTGATTAAAAACCAAGTTGACTTACATAAAGCTCGTAATCTAACGATTGTTGGCGTAACGCTTGTTTTCGGTATTGGTGGTATGGCGGTAGGTATTGGTGACTTCAACCTTCAAGGTGTAAGTCTTTGCGGTATCGTTGCTATTACTCTGAATTTAATTCTTCCAAATGACTTAGGTGAAAGCCATGTTGTTGATAATGCACAAATGGAAGAAGATAAATAGATTTAGGGTCTAGGTAATAAAAAAGCTTGATGATTAATACATCAAGCTTTTTTTAATTCTTCATTTCTAGTTTCTAAACTAAATTATTTAGTACCGAAGATCTTATCACCAGCATCACCAAGACCTGGTACGATGTAGCCTTTGTCATTTAGCTTCTCATCGATAGCTGCAGTGTAAAGCTCAACATCTGGGTGTGCTTTTTCTAGTGCTTCAATACCTTCTGGAGCAGCAACAAGTACAAGTACTTTAAAGTGCTTACAACCTTTCTCTTTAAGAAGATCCAGAGTTGCAATCATAGAACCGCCAGTAGCTAACATTGGGTCAACAACAAGAGCAATACGCTCATCGATGTTAGAAGCCAATTTGTTGAAGTATGGTACAGGTTCTAGTGTTTCTTCGTCACGGTAAATACCAACAACACTGATACGTGCGCTTGGGATATGCTCAAGAACACCATCCATCATACCAAGACCAGCACGAAGAATTGGAACAACCGTTACTTTTTTACCTTTAATTTGGTCAACTTCAACAGGGCCATTCCAGCCGTTGATAGTTACTTTTTCTGTTTCAAAATCTGATGTTGCTTCATAAGTAAGTAGGCTACCTACTTCCGTTGCTAATTCACGGAAACGTTTAGTACTGATCTCGCCTTCGCGCATTAAACCAATTTTATGTTTTATTAGCGGGTGTTTTACTTCAACAACTTTCATTTCTGACTCCAGATACATTAATCAAACCTTCTAATTATACATACTTTTTCATTAAAAAATTAAGTTATATGAAAATAATTCACTAGTATTGAAATCGTTTACCGAGTTTATTATTTTTTATTACAAAAATTATGCAAAATTCCTTACGCAAACGTTTCCCTTTTTACATTGTGCTGTTAGAATGGCGCGGATTTTTGAAATCCAACCTATGGCGAGGACACCTCCGTGAGCGACAACAAAACTTCTCTTAGCTACAAAGATGCTGGCGTAGACATTGATGCTGGTAATGCACTTGTTGATCGAATTAAAGGCGTAGTAAAACGCACTCGTCGCCCAGAAGTAATGGGCGGCATTGGTGGTTTTGGTGCGTTATGTGAACTTCCGACTAAATACAAGCAACCTCTTCTTGTTTCTGGTACTGACGGTGTTGGTACTAAGTTGCGTTTAGCATTAGATTTAAACAAGCACGATACTATCGGTATCGACTTAGTTGCTATGTGTGTTAATGACCTGATTGTTCAAGGTGCAGAACCACTGTTCTTCCTTGATTATTATGCAACAGGTAAACTTGATGTGGATGTTGCAGCTGAAGTAGTCACCGGTATCGGTGAAGGCTGTATTCAAGCAGGTTGTGCATTAATCGGTGGCGAAACCGCTGAAATGCCAGGCATGTATGAAGGCGAAGATTACGATGTTGCTGGATTCTGTGTTGGTGTTGTTGAAAAAGAAGACGTTATCGACGGCACGAAAGTAGCGGCTGGTGATGCTCTAATCGCAGTAGGATCAAGCGGTCCACACTCAAACGGTTACTCATTAATTCGTAAGATCCTTGAAGTATCAAATGCTGATCTTAACGAAGAACTAAATGGTAAAACCATTGCTTCTCACCTAATAGAGCCAACGAAAATCTATATTAAATCAGCACTTAAGATGATTGCTGAGCATGATATTCATGCTATCTCACACATCACGGGCGGTGGTTTCTGGGAAAACATTCCTCGCGTTTTACCACAAGGCACAAAAGCAGTCGTTGATGGTAACAGCTGGGAGTGGCCTGCTATCTTCAACTGGTTACAAGAGAAAGGTAACGTTGATACCTACGAAATGTACCGCACTTTCAACTGTGGCGTAGGTCTTGTTGTTGCACTTCCAAAAGAGCAAGCTGAACAAGCGGTTGCTTTATTAAATGCTGAAGGCGAAAACGCTTGGATTATCGGCGAAATTGCAACCGCAGAGGAAGGCGAAGAGCAAGTAGAGATCCGCTAATCGTTTTTTAAACTTTGACCTAGTTCATAAAGAAAAAATAAAAGGTGATCATTTAATCGATCACCTTTTTTATAGCTATTATTTATGTTCGAATAGTTCTCATTACAAATTAAAAAGATAGGTATGATGAAGAATATTGTTGTTTTAGTTTCAGGCAATGGCAGCAACTTACAAGCCTTTATTGATGCTTGTGGCAATAAAATCCCTAATGCACGTATCGCAGCTGTTATTTCTAACAAAAGTAACGCTTACGGATTACAGAGAGCCATTGATGCTGATATTAATGTGCATTCTTTAAATGCCAAAGCATATGACAGCCGTGAGCTATATGACGACGCTCTAGCTACTCTAATCGATCTTCATAAACCCGATGTCATTATCCTTGCTGGATTTATGCGAATTTTAAGTGAAGAATTTGTCACTCGATACCAAGGAAAAATGCTCAATATCCACCCTTCTCTTTTGCCAAAATACACAGGATTACATACTCATCAACGTGCTATTGATGCAGGAGATAAAGAACATGGAACAAGTGTGCATTTTGTCACCCCTGAATTAGATGGTGGACCTGTTATTCTTCAAGCTAAAGTTCCTATCTTTGAAAATGATAATGCAGAAGATGTGGCATCTCGTGTACAAGCCCAAGAACATGTCATTTACCCTATGGTCGCGAATTGGTTAGTAGAAGAAAGATTAACCATGATAGATGGGAAAGCCATTCTTGATGGCACCGAATTAGGTCTATCCGGCTTAGAAACAGAATAAATATAAAAAAGCCGCTTAAATAGTTAAGCGGCTTTTTAAATTCTATATATTTTAATGCTAAAGCGCACTATTTACTGGACATTCAGATGGAGGTGGTTCCATATCAGGAACCGTATCGTGATTCCCAGCACTCAGTTCACCAAAGTGAAATAAAGCGTATTCGCCAACCTTCATTTTATGCCACTCTTCATTATCCGTCAGAGGCTGCGTTGCAATAATAGAAACGACATCGTTAGGTGTTGTCTCTTTATGGAAATCAATCGTTACGTCTTCATCAATTAAAGAGGCTTGGCCAAAAGGTGCTCTTCGAGTTATCCAATGCAAATTATTTGAACAGTAAGTCATCACATACTCACCATCACTTAATAGCATATTGAATACCCCTAAGCTTCTTAAATGATCACTACACTCAGAAACAAATTCAAACATCAGCATCATATCTTGAGGTGGCTCAGGATACTTATCTTCTAATTGATTTAATAACCAGCAAAAAGCACGTTCACTGTCCGTTTCACCAACAGGTCGAAAACGTCCTGTAGATAATTGATCAAACCCAGTTAACTGACCATTGTGAGCAAACGTCCAATATTTCCCCCATAACTCACGAGTAAAAGGGTGTGTATTTTCAAGATTTACATCACCTCGGTTCGCTTGCCTAATATGACTAACTACCGCTTTACTTTTTATTGGGTAATCTTGAACAAGTTCAGCTATTTTTGAATGACAGCTTGGCGTAGGGTCTTTAAATGTACGAAATCCTTTCCCTTCATAAAAAGTAATTCCCCAACCATCACGGTGTGGTCCTGTATTACCACCACGCTGAACTAATCCTTTAAAACTAAAACAAATATCTGTTGGTACATTAGCACTCATACCGAGCAGTTCACACATACTTGCGTTACTCCTTTATGCGCAATATTGCCTACCTCAATGAATACATCAAGATAGGCTGCAAGATAGATTATTTTTCCATCTCTTTTTCAATCAGTTGAATCACAATATGGATAATTTTAATGTGAATCTCTTGAATACGGTCAGCGTAGCCAAAATGTGGTACACGAATTTCAACATCCGCAAGACCCGCCATTTTACCGCCATCTTTACCCGTTAATGCAATTGTTTTCATGCCTTTTTCTTTTGCCGCTTCAATGGCTTTAATAATATTGCCAGAGTTACCTGATGTAGATAAACCAAACAATACATCGCCTTTTGAACCAACCGCTTGTGTATAACGAGAAAATACATGGTCATAACCAAAGTCGTTACTTACACAAGATAAATGGCTAGGATCTGAAATCGCAATGCCAGGGTATCCTGGGCGATTTTCACGATAGCGGCCTGTTAACTCTTCAGCAAAGTGCATTGCATCACAGTGTGAACCACCATTACCACAAGACAGTACTTTACCACCTTGTTTAAATGAATCAGCAATCGTTTTAGCAGCTAGCTCAATTTGAGCAATATTTTTATCATCAGCTAAAAAGTCATTCAGTACTTGAGCGGCTTCTGTTAATTCAGAACGGATCAGATCTTGATAAGACATAGGATACTCTCTTTTATTATTTTCCCTAATTGGGGCTAATCTCAGTGTACCTATCCCCTTTTATCTTTAAAAGAGATTCACTCTATATTTCTTCTCTCTTCTCCAAAAATATCACTCTTTCCCCTGCAAAAAAGCAGATATCACTCACTGAAAAATGAATATTGTTTATTAATTACTCAACCTAGATCACTTTTTAATCACGAGTGTTATTTACTTTTTATTAACATTAGAGCTACACTTAATTTAACTGGTTAGACCTCTTACCTAGATAATAAATTTACGACATGTAATCGTAATACCTCTGTTCCTACAAACAGAGCAGCGCCGGAAAAGGAGAATCACATGGCCCTGACACTATTAGCAACTGTAATTGCACTTGCTGCATTAAGCTATCATCGACAATCTTTGAAAACCTCAACCTTGGTTATTGCAGGTATTCTTGCCATTAGCTCTGGGTTAGGTTACGCAGGTTTTATTTCTTGGGCTGTCTTTTTATTGGTCTCAGTTCCACTAAATATTCCTTCAATTCGACAATCTCTATTCAGTAATAAAGCACTTTCGCTATTCAAAGGCGTTATGCCTGAAATGTCACAAACCGAAAAAGATGCTATTGAAGCCGGTACAGTTTGGTGGGAAGCCGAATTATTTAAAGGCAACCCTGATTGGAAATTTCTTCATGGTATCCCTAAAAATACGCTATCAGATGAAGAACAAGCTTTTATGGATGGTCCAGTAACAGAGGTCTGCCGTATGGTTAATGACTATGAAGTCACCCATGAGCTTGCCGATCTTCCACCAGAAGTATGGCAATACCTAAAAGATCATAAGTTCTTCGCTATGATCATTAAAAAGAAATACGGTGGATTAGAATTTTCTGCCTATGCTCAATCTTGCGTACTTCAAAAATTAACCAGCGTATCTGGTGTACTCTCTATCACTGTTGGTGTACCTAATTCATTAGGTCCTGGTGAGTTATTACAACATTACGGTACAGATGAACAAAAAAACTATTATTTACCTCGTCTAGCTGAAGGTAAAGAGATCCCATGTTTTGCACTAACAAGCCCAGAAGCGGGGTCTGATGCAGGTTCAATTCCTGACTATGGTGTTGTGACTAAAGGTATGTGGGAAGGTGAAGAAGTCGTTGGTATGCGTATTACTTGGAACAAACGCTATATCACACTCGCACCTGTCGCTACCGTTTTAGGCTTAGCTTTCAAACTTCAAGATCCAGATGGTTTGCTTGGTGACAAAAAAGATCTTGGTATTACTTGTGCTCTTATCCCAACAGATTTAGATGGCGTTAAGATTGGCCGTCGTCATTTCCCATTAAACGTACCATTCCAAAATGGTCCAACTCAGGGTAACGATCTATTTGTTCCACTAGATTACATTATTGGTGGAGAAAAAATGGCAGGACATGGTTGGCGTATGCTTGTGGAATGCTTGTCGGTTGGTCGTGGTATTACACTGCCATCTAATGCCACAGGTGGAGCGAAAACAGCAGCACTTGCAACAGGAGCTTACGCTCGCATTCGTCGTCAATTTAAGCTTCCTATTGGTAAAATGGAAGGTATTGAAGAACCATTAGCACGTATGGCTGGTAATGCTTACATGATGGACGCTGCGAGTAACTTAACCGTTGCAGGTATTGTTCAAGGCGAAAAACCATCAGTTATCTCTGCAATTGTGAAATACCACTGTACACATCGAGCTCAGCGTGTCGCTATTGATGGAATGGATATTTCAGGTGGTAAAGGGATCTGTTTAGGTAATTCCAACTTCTTAGCTCGAGGCTATCAAGGTTCACCGATCGCTGTCACGGTTGAGGGGGCAAACATTCTCACTCGTTCAATGATCATTTATGGCCAAGGAGCTATTCGTTGTCACCCTTATGTTCTTGCTGAAATGGACGCCGCTTATCTCGATGATAAAAAAGCATCATTAGAACAATTCGATTCCGCAGTCTTTGGACATATTGGTTTTGGTATCAGTAATTTCGTTCGCAGTTTCTGGCTTGGCTTAACGGATGGTTATGGCTCGAAAACACCATTTAATGATGAAACCAAACGTTATTACCAACAAGTAAACCGATACAGTACAAACCTTGCTTTATTGTCTGATATTTCAATGGCTGTATTAGGAGGAAGTTTAAAACGTCGTGAACGTATGTCTGCACGTCTTGGGGATGTATTAAGTCAACTTTATTTAACAACATCAACCTTAAAACGTTTTGATGATGATGGTCGTCAAAAAGAAGATTTAGCTCTGGTTCATTGGAGCGTTCAAGATTCTCTACATCAAGCAGAACAAGCGATTGATGGATTACTGTCTAACTTTCCAAATCGATTTGTTGCTGGTGCGATGCGCTTTATTCTATTACCAACCGGACTTCGTCGTCAGAAACCAAGCGACAAACTTGACCATAAATTAGCGCGTATTCTTCAAGAACCGTCAGGCGTTCGTAGTCGAATTGGTCGAGGGTTATTCTTGGAGGCAAGTCGCTTTAACCCTGTAGGAAAAATGGAAGAAGCATTAATTGATATTTTAACTGCTGAACCAATTTATGACCGCGTATGCAAAGAGTCTAAGCAACGTTTACCATTTATGCAGCTTGATCGCGTGGCGAAAGTTGGATTAGAACTCAATATAATTTCTGACAAAGAAGCGCTGTTATTACGTAAAGCAGAGAAAAGTCGATTAGCAACCATCAACGTTGATGACTTTGACCCAAGCGAACTTATCGTAAAACCACAAAACCACAGTGTTGAGCACAGTAAAATCGCATAACCCTTAAAATCAAAAAAGACCAGAGTAACTAACATTACTCTGGCCTTTTTCATAATGTCTCTATCTTATTAAGGTAAAGACATTACTAATTTTAAATAAATTATTTCTTCAAGTGATAAGCAATCAATGGTTTTATTGCATGAACCTAATGCTTCTGCAGCGTTAATTAGTGTTCGCTCATTGTTGTCTGCTTCTAACGCTTGCTTAAATGCAGCTTCTAACTTCGACTTACATGTAATCAAAACATACCTCACTTAATTGAAGCGAGGAGTATAAATAAGCTACACTGATAATTCAAATTTTATAAAAAAGCAAACGTTAACTTTGGGCTAAATGTAACAAAACACTACAAAAGACAACGTATTAATGAGAAAAACCGCAAAAACTGCGGTTTTAATCTTAACTAACGTGATTTTATACTTTTGGCGGCGGTGGCATGGATAACTTTTCTGCTTTTGGCGCTGCATCTTTTACCGCTTTTGTTACCTTGATTTTTTTCCAAGCTAAAATCCCGGCAAAAATAAGTACTATAATCAATAAATTACCAGCAACAACATAAATCCAGAACCACTTACGAGCCTCTGCTCGCTCTTCTATTATTCTTTGCTGCTCTTCAAGTTTTTTCTTCTCAGCGGCTGCTTTTAGTCTCGCTTCATGTGCAGCTTTTAAATCAATCGGTTCAGTAACACCATAATTATGAGTTCCTAAATTAAATTGCAGTGGTCTATCTGTTGCCATATCCGTTGCATACACCCATCCAAACCATGAGTTTTTACCCGGTAAATAACTATTTGGTAAATCAAAATACAATTTAGTTTCGTCTTTTTCTGACTGAGCTTGAGTAATCGTTACTCTTTCTTTTGGATCAACTTGTTCAATATGAGCCGCAAGTGAACCTGCTTTTATTGCGCCAGCTTCCGTATCTATAGTCATTGTATGTTTACGGTTTTCATTACGTGCTTGCGTAAAGCTTGCACGAATAGGCGCTGGGTATACCAATACATCTTGCTCAACGGTTCTTAAGAAAACACCGTTACGAGATTGAATGCGAACCCAATATTTTCCTGGTTTAATATTAACTGGTAAGTTAACCGTAAACACACCATCGCCAGCAACTTCATCCAAGCCTTCACCATCATCCTCAAACGTTCCTAGAACTTCAGGTAGTGGGCGCGCTTCTTTTACTAACTCTTTTTCATTGGCAAGATAAGGCGTAAACGTCACATTTAATTTAATACGATTTAAAAAATCTCTTAAAACTAATGGCTTTCCATCTTGCTCTAAACGTGCAGTAAACTTAAGCGTTTCAGATTGGTACAATTTCTTTGGTAAGGTATCAACGCTTAACGTTAAGTTAGATAAAATCTTCACTTTATTTTCAGGAGTGATCTTCCCTATTGCTTGCCATGGTCCAGGCATTGGGTTTTCAATAGAAATAATATCCATGCCATTTTCTTCATACCAAGCGACATTCTTAGGATGTTCCCAAGCATAATATTTGGTGCCATCAGGGCGCACAAGTGTGACAGCTTGAGATGCTTTCTCACGATAAACTAAAAAAGAAACTTGTTTAATCGTAGGATCAACACGAAAACGGTTATCCAACCAAGACATCTCCGTACTTTTAGCCCAAGAAACCATAGGGACAAAAAGTGCAATTATCAATAACCGCCACATACTCAAACTCCTAACTGCGCCACAAACAGGCATCACCAACAATATCTAAACGCTTTTCATGCGCTTCTAATTCATCGGCCGTTGCACGCAAAACCTTTAACCCTTTTCTTCCAGAATTCAATCTTTTAATGGTTTCTTCTTCTGAATCAGATGAATTATCCCCTGATGAGAAACTCAAACTTGTTTGTCCACCGGTCATTAACAGGTAAACGTCAGCTAGGATCTCCGCATCGAGTAAAGCGCCGTGAAGGGTACGGTGGGAATTATCAATACCATAGCGTTCACACAAGACATCTAGGTTATTACGTTTACCTGGAAATATCTTTTTCGCCATGGCCAAGGTATCGGTAATTTTACAATACTGATCCGTGGTACCAATTAACTTATTGAGCTTACTGAATTCATAATCCATAAAGCCGACATCGAAGGGCGCGTTATGAGCGACTAATTCAGCCCCTTTGATAAACTCAAGGAATTCATCATGAATGTCTTTATATTCGGGTTTATCATATAAGAATTCGTCGGTAATACCGTGAACATCAATCGCCTCTAAATCGATTAATCGATCTGGCTTAATGTACACATGGAAGTGATTACCGGTTAATTTACGGTTAATGATCTCTACGGCACCGATCTCAACGATACGGTGACCTTCATAAACAGGACCACCGGAGAAGTTCATACCTGTGGTTTCTGTATCGAGAACTATAATTCGATTCGAAGAATTGTTGCTAGCATTCATAGGTTCATTTGTGTCAGACTATTTCTAAATTCCTCTAATGATAACAGAGATAATGAAACAGGTTGAAATTTTCACAGATGGTTCTTGTTTAGGTAACCCAGGTCCAGGCGGTTATGGCATTGTAATGCGCTATAAAGGGACAGAAAAAACATTTTCCGAAGGGTTTAATAAAACCACTAACAACCGTATGGAAATGTTAGCTGCGGTGGTTGCACTACGTAATCTAAAAGAGCCTTGCTCTGTAATACTAACGACTGACAGCCAGTATGTTCGTCAAGGGATCACTCAGTGGATTCACGGTTGGAAAAAAAGAGATTGGAAAAAAGCCGATAAAAAACCAGTAGTCAACGCCGATCTTTGGAAACAATTAGATGCTGAATCTGAGCGCCATAAAATTGATTGGCGCTGGGTAAAAGGTCACGCAGGTCATCGTGAAAACGAAATGTGTGATGAATTAGCAAGAACCGCAGCAGAAAATCCGACACAAGATGATACGGGTTATCCAGGTTAATCAGATCCCATTTTCCCTTGACGGGTTTGAGCCACAGAAATAGGAGCCAGCTTTGGCTTCTTTTTCCAAGCCGATTTTATAGGCCTTAATGGATATGTTCGTTTTCTCGCAACGATAAAGTAAATACCACTAATCGGCTTAACAGCATCACCACCTAGCCCTTCAAACCATGTCCACATCGTGCGATAACGTGTCAGTGGAGCTAAAGCAAAACAATCGCTATACACCACTTCAAAATTCAATACGCTCAACCAATCTTTTATTCGGTGAGGAGTAAACATACGTCCACTCCAAGGTAAATTATTTTTACGCCATGGAAATAAGCTTGCAAGCCCAATAGCACTCATTGGATTAAATCCCGTTAAAATAACGTAGCCATCACCAATAAGCACTCGATCTATTTCTCTGAGTAATTGATGAGGGTCTGATGAATAATCTAACTGATGAGCGAGAACACAAGCATCAATACTTTTCTCAAGAAACGGCAATTGAGGCAATTCTGCAGTAATATTTCTTAGCGAATTTTTGTTATCTAGGTTAACTTGGTGTTTAATATTACAAAAGCGACTATCTAACTCAGCACTCAGTCCACCAATTTTGAGCATATGGTAACCGAACAGTTTGGGACACCACTCATCCAAACGTGATTGAATAAGCTCACAAATCCACTCTCCATGAGGGATATCTTCCCATGAATGTGGTTTTTCAATTTTTTTATCAAGCAGTGCTGGCTTAATCAAGATCGTTACCTATACCATCGAATAATAAAAAGTTTGGAGAAATGTGAATGCTATCAGTAAAAAGCATACCTGCATTTAATGATAATTACATTTGGTTAATTCACAACAATCACAATCATTGTGTTGTTGTCGATCCCGGTGATGCAACCCCTGTTTTAGAGTGCATTAAAGAGCATGACTTTATTTTAGATGCAATTTTAATTACACACCACCACCACGACCATATCGGTGGCGTTCCTGAGTTGGTAAGACAGTTCCCTAACGTCAATGTTGTCGGTCCTGAAAATGAACCTATCCCTACCTTAACTCACCCCGTTGGGGATGGCGATTTTGTTGAGTTATTTGATGAGCAATTCATGGTATTAGGCGTACCTGGGCATACCAATGGTCATGTTGCTTATATTGGCGATGAAAAGCTTTTCTGTGGTGATGCTCTTTTTTCTGCCGGTTGCGGTCGATTATTCGAAGGCACTGCGGAACAAATGTTTAATTCATTACAAAAAATGGCCGCATTACCTGATGAAACTGAAGTCTACTGTGCACATGAATACACAGCATCAAACTTAGCATTTGCACTCGCTGTTGAGCCAGATAATGATTACCTATTGCGTTATAGAGAAAAAGTTCTTCATTTACGAGCTCATGGCAAATCGACTATACCATCGACTCTACAACGAGAAAAACTCATTAATCCTTTTTTAAGAACAAGTGAAGCGAATGTAAAGAAATCGGTAGCAAGTAAAGTGCAAGATAGTACCGAGGTTGAGATCTTTACCGCATTAAGAAGATGGAAGGACGAGTTTTAAGTATGAAACTTGTTTGATGTGTGGTTGCAAAGTATTATTCGCCTCCAAATAAAAATATTAATACGATTAAACACACTGAAGGCAATACATAATGAAACTGAAATTCCATTGGATTGGACTCGCATTATTAGCAGGCTGTCAAACGGCACCAACACCTGAAAAAACACAGCCTGATACTAACTCAGCAATCACCACGCCTTCAAAAACAGAGCCGAAAGCAGCAGAAGTTAAACCTGTTGAAAAACCGGCTCCTACCCCTCAAGAACAAGAAGATGTTTGGCAACGTATTGCTATGCAACTTGAAATGCCAATTCCAGATAATGAATCGGTTGATTACTACCGTAATTGGTATATCAAACATCCAAGCCACCTTCGTACCGTTGCAAAGCGAGCAAAGCCATTCTTATATATGATCACGGTTGAGATAGAAAAACGTGGTTTGCCTATGGAATTAGTTTTACTCCCTGTAGTAGAAAGTGCATTTGACCCGTTCGCCTACTCTCATGGTAGCGCAGCAGGTTTATGGCAATTTGTTCCAGGTACAGCTGATCGATTTAAACTAGAGAGAAACTGGTGGTATGACGGACGCCGTGATGTACCAGCGGCAACAACCGCAGCCTTAGATTACATGGAATATTTCGACAGTCGCTTTGATGGTAATTGGCAACATTCAATTGCCTCATACAACAGTGGTGCCGGCCGTGTGTCTCGTTCAATTAAAAAGAACCAAAGATTAGGTAAACCAACTGACTTTTTCTCTTTAGATCTTCCAAAAGAGACCAGTGGTTATGTTCCAAAACTGCTTGCCTTAGCTGATGTGATTAAGAACCACGAAAAATATGGCGTTGAACTACCACCAATTCCTAACAAGCCAGTTTTAG
The DNA here is from genome assembly GCF_009727955.1 of Aliivibrio fischeri. Taxonomy (GTDB): domain Bacteria; phylum Pseudomonadota; class Gammaproteobacteria; order Enterobacterales; family Vibrionaceae; genus Aliivibrio; species Aliivibrio fischeri_A. The sequence continues at coordinate 46,514 of NZ_WOBR01000008.1, forward strand.
AAATGGTTGATCCTAAGCAACAATTAGATCTTGCCATTGCTGCAGAGTTTGCGGGCATTTCCATTACAGAATTACAAGGTTACAACCCAGCTTATAATCAATGGGCAACCTCTCCTGATGGCCCATACCACTTATTACTGCCAATCGAACATGTTGAACAATTTAATGCTAATTTGAAAAAGAATGCGAACAAAACAATGAAAGTGGTTCGCTATAAAGTTCAATCTGGCGATACCATCAGTCAATTAGCGGTTAAGCACAACACGACAACCAAGATTATTGAACAAACTAATGATCTAAATGGTGCAAACATTCGTGTTGGACAATATCTATTGATCCCAACGGCTTCTAAAGGCAATAAAACGTATGCGTTAAGTGCCCCGCAACGCTTGAAAAAAACGCAAGCAAAAGCGAAAGGTAAATACAAATTAACTCATAAAGTAAAAGACGGTGAAAGTCTATGGAGCATCGCTCGTGATAACAGCATCTCTTACCGTGACCTTGCTAAATGGAACGGCATGGCTCCAAAAGATTCATTACGTGTAGGCCAGAACCTAGTGATTTGGAAAAACAGCTCAGATGGTGCAATCATTCGAACTGTTCATTATCAAATCAGACAAGGTGATAACCTAAGCTCTATCGCACAGAAATTCAGTGTCGCTGTGACAGATATAATGAAATGGAATAACATCGAACGAGGCTCTTACATTAAGCCGGGACAAAAATTAAAACTTTACGTTGATGTTACTAAGGTAAACGTATGACACCTTCTTCAAATCCATTGATTTTATTGGTCGATATATTTCGATCACCTGCTGACTGCTTTGCTGCGCTATACGAGCGTGGCAAATGGGCATGGCTGCCTTATATTCTATTAATCTTTGCCCCATTTATGTTTTGGGGAACCTATTTCGATTTAGTGAATTTCGACTGGGTAACCACTAACTTGAGTGCTCAAATTGAGAGTATTGGTGGCCAAGTTCAACCTGAATGGCTAACAAAAGAGATATTACTAGCAGGCGAAGTAATCAATGATGTAACAGGCCGAACCGCTTCGATTCTGTTGCTTGCTTTATGGTTTAAGTTAGCAACAAAACAAAGCCAATATCAGCATGGTTATTTTAAATGGGTTGCAGCAAGTACCATTGTAATGTTCCCTGCCATTATTGGTGATATTGCCAGTTACGCAAGCTTACTGCTTAATCACGCAAATATCATGCCCTATGCGGCAGACTTGAATAGTTTGAATGGTCTAATGAAATTACCAATGACGGATCATTGGTCAGCTTACGCTAGCTCTTTCCCACTATTAATGCCTTGGTACATTGCTTTAAGCTATGCGGCTCTTGGGGCATGGACTGATTTAGACCGTTCTAAATCACTTATTATTGCCATCCTTCCTTGGATAACTTGTTTTACATTATGGGGCTTTATTACTGCTTTTTCAGGCTAAATATCGCTTGTAATGGATTATGATCAGAAGCGTGACTCTTTATCGAGCGCGCTTCTTTTATATCTAATCCTCGATAAAAAATATGATCTAATGCTAACCCTGTCATAAAGCGCATTCGCTCATCTGGCGAAAAAATCACTTCTTTCATATCCAGTTCTTCAACTTGCTTTCTTAATGTTGCTAAACGAGCTTCACTCCATGTATTAAAATCACCAGCAATGATCATAGGACCACTATGGCGACTCACCTCTTTAGACAAAGACGCTATCTGTTGCTGATAGTCTTCCGTTCCAATAGTGAAGTTAATTGCATGGATGTTAATCACCATTAATTCTTGCCCATTCGATAATAGGTATTCGGATAATAATGCGGATTTAGGTAATCTTAACCATGGTTCAACCGCTGTATGAGCGCACACTCTAAGTGCTTGTTCTTTAGCAAGGCTTAATACTCCTGCACTGGTATCAAACACATCAAAAGCACGAACTAATTCTGCCGAATAACGTTTATCAACCACAAATTCTTTTAGCTCAGTGGTTAAGCTAGCCTCTTGTAATAGCACTAAGTCGGTTTTATTCAACAATTCAATTAATGCTTTTTTCCATCCGTCATTTTGCTGCTTATATATGTTCCATACCAATACACTTAATTCTCCATTACGATCTAAAGGAGTCGAAGCTGGGAACGTCTCACAACCAGATTGATAAGTAGGCTGAGCAGATACTTGTGTTTGAGATAATTCAATAAACTCAGGAGATTTAGGCACCGTAAAAATGATGGCTTTTGCCACTAAAGCAGCAGTAACAACAAAAGCGATACCAGATAGAACAATCGTTTTCTTTTTCATAAACAAAAAAGGAGTGACTAATCACTCCTTCCTTCTATTAACACCAATACAATGACCGTATTTCAGCTCAATAATAAACAACAATCATCACGTTAGTATGAGTATAAATTGATACTATTAAATAGCATCTTCGTCTTCTTCGCCTGTACGAATACGAATAACACGGCTAACATCAGTAACAAAGATCTTACCATCACCAATCTTACCCGTTTGTGCCGTTTCAATGATAGCATCAATACATTGATCAACGACATCATCACTCACCACGATTTCTAATTTCACTTTTGGTAAGAAATCGACCATGTATTCAGCACCACGATACAATTCTGTATGACCTTTTTGGCGACCAAATCCCTTTACTTCAGATACTGTCATACCTGTAATGCCAACATCAGCAAGGCTTTCACGCACATCATCTAATTTAAATGGTTTAATGATGGCTTCGATCTTTTTCATATTAGTCCCTTAACATCAACATTGAATATATGGTCATTATCGTTGAGAGGCCACAAACATTCAATAATAAAAAAGCACCGCATACCAGCAGTGCTTTGATTTATGATTTGATTTTAAAATAAATAGTTAGCGAAATTGCTATTATTTCATCGTTGAATAATACGCAGCTAAATTTTCCATATCAGTATCACTTAACATCATCGACATTGGTTGCATAATTGCTGAGTTACCACCACTGCGTTCTTTATTTTTGTATGCTTTTAATGACGATACGATATATTGAGCATTCTGACCTTTCAGATTTGGATAACCCGGAATAACAGCAATTCCATTTGCTCCATGACATGATGCACAAATTGCTGATTTTGCTTTTCCTGCTGCTGCATCACCCGCTGCCAATGTCGGTGCTGAGGCCATTAATGCGATAACCGCTAATCCAATTATTTTTTTCATTCCATTGCTCCTTATAATTTTAAGTTATTGTGCCAAGCTCGTTTTGAATGTCTATTCTGATACAGGTTTATGCCAAAGTAGCTCACATTCTTGACCTGAAAATGCTTTACAAACAAACAATCCAGCAACGGCAGCTAATTCATCGTTATAAAACAACATAGGCAACCGAGAGCGTTGCCAAGTAGGTACTTCATACTCTTGATACAGTTTTTTCATTTTACGGCTATGTTGGCGTGTTTCTGGATGTGGTGTTAATCCAATAACATTAAAACGGATCTCAACTTTCTCATTAGGTAACGGAGCTCTTAAGAGCAAAGCTCTTTCCTCTTTAACTACACCAGATCTAATTCGTAATTCTATATCTCCAAGATGATCAGGTAGCGTTACTTTGTTCTCTAATACTTCTGCCCATAAAGAAAGATCTTGGTATTTAGGTACACAATAAATATACCCCTGATAACGTCGAATTTGTACATTTCCAAGCTCTAGACAAGGATTAGCATCCTGTTGAGCCATTGCTACTTCATTCCATAAAATATTAAGCTGAGATTGACTCGGAAGTGGGATACCAAACCGTTTTAACCACAAACGCATTAACATATTACGAGATGCAACTGATTCTGGTTCAATTTGCTTAATAGAAAGGCCTTGATATTCATTTTGAGATTGCTCTAATTTAGGCCGTAATAATTCAACTAGTAACGCTTCTTGCTCTGCACATAGTTGAGCACTACGAGAAACAGAAGAGGCAAAACTTGGCCAACGTTGAGCCAAAATTGGGGTAATTTCATGGCGTAAGAAATTTCGATCAAATCGAATATCGTTATTGCTTTCATCTTCAACCCAAACCAATTGATGCTGCTCTGCATAAGCCTTTATTTGCTGGCGAGAAGTAAACAATAATGGTCGACATTTATACCCTGTTTTAAGAGGGATAATAGATGGCATGGATGATAATCCAGCCGGACCACTACCTCGTTTAAGTGCTAAAAAAAACGTTTCTACTTGATCGTCTTGGTGCTGACCCGTAAGCAATAAACTATTCGCTCGCATATGTTTTTCTAACACATGGTAACGAGCTTTTCTTGCCACCTCTTCCAAACTTTCTTGTGGACTTACTTTTAAGTTGACTCGCTCAATACAAAGCGGAATACCTAACTCTTCACAATAAGAGGTACAACTCACTTCCCAATCACTAGCATGTTTACTTAATCCATGATTAACATGAACGGCCATGCATTTTAGCTGATGTGCCTTCGCATACATTGCAGCTAGACGCAGCAATACCATCGAATCAACACCACCACTTAATGCAACAACAATATGTGGTTTTTTAACGGAATAAGATGTTATTTGCTGCGAAAAATGAGAATAAAGCATATCAATTAAACCTAAGGTTTCTTCCAATAAAAAAGCGAGCACTCAGGCTCGCTTTCACTTTACTCTATCTTATTGGATTACGCGACTACTGTGCGCGAATCAATACATGCTATCAGCAGTAACCGTAGCTCATTAAGCGTTGGTAACGACGCTCAAGTAGAGCCTCATTATCAAATGCATCAAGCTCTTTTAACTGCTCAAGCAGACGCTGTTTAATGTTCTCAGCTGTCGCTTTATGATCACGATGTGCGCCACCTAAAGGCTCATCAATAATCGTATCAATCAGCTCAAGTTCTTTTAAGCGAGGTGCAACAAGACCCATAGCTTCTGCAGCTTGTGGCGCCTTATCTGAATCACGCCATAAGATTGAAGCACAACCTTCTGGAGAAATTACTGAATACGTTGAGTATTGAAGCATGTTCACGTAATCACCAACACCGATAGCTAATGCACCACCAGAACCACCTTCACCAACAACGTTACAGATAACTGGAACACTTAGTTCAGACATGATTTTTAGGTTCATAGCGATAGCTTCTGATTGGCCACGCTCTTCTGCACCAACACCAGGGTAAGCGCCTGCTGTATCAATAAACGTAATTACTGGCATATTAAAACGCTCAGCCATTTGCATTAAACGTTTCGCTTTACGGTAACCTTCAGGTTTTGGCATACCGAAATTACGTATTACTTTTTCTTTTGTACCACGACCTTTTTGATGACCAATAACCATTACAGGGCGACCATCTAAACGAGCAATACCACCAACTAATGCTTTATCATCAGCAAAAGCACGATCGCCTGCTAATTCATCAAACTCAGTAAACATATGCTCAATGTAATCAAGAACGTAAGGACGCTCAGGGTGACGAGCAAGTTGAGCAACTTCCCATGCACCTAAATCACTAAATGTTTTCTTTTTAAGCTCAAGGCATTTATCTTCTAATTGCTTTATCTCTTTTTCTAGATCAAGCGCATTTTCACCGCCACGACGAGAGATCTCACGTAACGCTTCTACTTTCGCTTCTAGTTCAGCAATTGGTTTTTCAAATTCAAGAAAATTCAGGCTCATCAAAGAATCCTTGTTAGTTTAAGAACACTCAAATTAGTGTTCTTCAATAATCTAGTTAAATTCAAGCTCGACTTGTTGTTCGCCAAGCAACGACTTTAAATCATCCATCAGTTGGTCGGTTGGCGTTACTCGCCATTCTGTCCCTAAGACCAACTTCACTCGAGCATCTGCTCGTTGATAATATACGTTGACCGGAACTGTCCCTGCCCGGTTAGGCTCTAGTATTTGACTAAAGCGCTCAAAAAATTGGTTATTAATTTGAGATTCGGTTACCGATACGGATAACCCACGTGCGTATTTTTCGCGCGCATCGCCCAATGACATCACTTCACGGGCAGACATTTTAAGCCCACCATTGAAATCATCAAAGCTGACCTGTCCAGAAACGAGGACTATTTTATCAGTTTCTAGTAAATCTGCGTATCGATCAAGTGCATCTGAGAACAACATCACTTCCATTCGGCCAGATCTGTCGTCTAACGTCATTAAACCAATTCGAGTACCTCGTTTGGTTGTCATCACTCTAGCAGCTATCACTAAGCCTGCAACTGTTACTGTTTGATCTCGTCGAGTTACGTGAGCATCGTTCAAACGCCATGTCGTATATCGAGACAACTCTTTAATATAGGCATTAACTGGATGACCTGTTAAATAAAGCCCTAATGTTTCTCTTTCCCCTTCTAGCCATACTTTCTCTGGCCATTTAGGAACATGAATATACGCTTGTTCTACTTCTTCAGGTGCTTGAGTTAATACACCAAACATATCAGATTGACCAAAAGACTCAGCCTGATGGTGTTGACCCGCCGCTTTCATCGCATCGTCTAATGATGCCATTAACGCAGCTCGGTGTGGCCCTAGTCTATCTAATGCACCAGCGCGGATCAGTTTTTCAACCACACGTTTATTGGTTTTCTTAGTATCGATACGAGCACAGAAATCAAATAAGTCTCTAAAGTGACCACCTTTATTTCTTGCTTCAATAATATTTTCAATTGGGCCTTCACCAACGCCTTTAATCGCACCGATGCCGTAAACAATCGCGCCTTTTTCATTAACATTAAAGCGATATAAGCCAGAGTTAACATCCGGTGGTAATACCGTTAACTTCATACGGAAACATTCATCAACGAGACCAATGATCTTATCGGTATTATCCATATCTGCCGTCATTACCGCAGCCATAAACTCAGCTGGATAATGTGTTTTTAACCATAATGTTTGATAAGAAACTAAAGCATAAGCCGCTGAGTGAGATTTGTTAAAACCATAGCCTGCGAATTTTTCCACCAAGTCGAAGATTTTCATCGACAATTCGCCATCTACACCGTTTTTCTCAGCACCTTCTTTAAACGTACCACGCTGCTTAGCCATCTCTTCAGGTTTTTTCTTACCCATTGCACGACGAAGCATATCTGCCCCACCTAGCGTATAACCCGCTAAGATCTGTGCAATCTGCATAACTTGTTCTTGATACAAGATAATGCCGTAAGTCGGTTCTAACGTCTCTTTTAACGATTCGTGTTGCCATGTCGCATCAGGGTAAGATACCTCTTCTCGACCATGTTTACGGTCAATGAAGTTATCTACCATGCCTGATTGAAGCGGGCCCGGACGGAAAAGAGCTACCAGTGCGATAATATCTTCAAAACAGTCCGGTTGAAGACGTTTAATCAGATCTTTCATACCTCGAGATTCCAATTGGAATACCGCGGTAGTTTCTGAATTTTGTAATAAATTAAATGATGCTTGATCATCTAAAGGTATCGATTCAATTCGAACTGGATCTTTACCTTCTTTTTCAAGACGAGGATTAACTAACCCTAAGGCCCAATCGATGATGGTTAATGTTCTCAACCCTAAGAAGTCAAACTTGACTAGACCAGCGGTTTCAACGTCGTTTTTATCAAATTGAGTTACTGGAAAATGACCATCCGCATCGCAATACAAAGGGGCAAAATCTGTGATTGTCGTTGGTGATATTACAACACCACCAGCGTGCTTACCTGCATTTCGAGTACAACCTTCAAGAATACGACACATGTCGATCAGAGCTTTTACTTCCTCATCTGCATTATACAGTTCTGGAAGTTGAGGCTCGGCTTCAAATGCTTTAGCAAGTGTCATACCTGGATCGGATGGAACTAACTTCGAAATGCGATCAACAAAGCCGTAAGGATGTCCAAGAACTCGCCCTACATCGCGAATTACCGCCTTTGCCGCCATGGTACCAAAGGTAATAATTTGAGAAACCGCATCACGACCATACATTTCAGCTACGTGTTCAATAACCTGATCTCGTTTATCCATACAAAAATCGATATCGAAATCGGGCATAGATACACGTTCTGGGTTCAAGAAACGTTCAAAAAGAAGATCATATTCAAGAGGATCAAGGTCTGTGATGTCTAATGCATAAGCAACAAGAGAACCGGCACCTGAACCACGACCAGGACCTACAGGGATCGCATTATCTTTTGACCATTGAATGAACTCCATTACGATCAAGAAGTAACCAGGGAATCCCATCTGGTTAATTACATCTAACTCAATCTGTAGACGTTCGTCGTATTCAGGTCGACGTTCTAAACGAACTTTTTCATCAGGAAATAAAAACGCTAAACGTCTTTCTAAACCTTCTTGAGACTTCTTAACAAGAAAATCTTCAATCTTCATCCCTTCAGTTGGGAAATTAGGTAAGAAGTATTCCCCCAAGCGTACCGTTACATTACAACGCTTTGCAATTTCAACACTGTTCTCTAATGCCTCTGGAATGTCTGAAAATAACTCACACATTTCCTCTTCTGAACGTAAGTATTGTTGGTCACTGTATAACTTAGGACGTCGTGGATCTTCTAAGGTAAAGCCATCATGGATCGCGACACGAATTTCATGAGCATCAAAATCTTCAGCTTTAATAAAACGAACATCATTGGTTGCAACAACAGGTAAGTTTTCTTTTTCAGCTAATTCAACCGCAAAATGAAGATAACTCTCTTCATCTGCTCGACCTGTACGCGTTAATTCTAAATAATAATGTTCAGGGAAATGCGTTTGATAAAATTCAACACACTCATTAACAAGTTCTTTATTCCCTTTTAATAACGCTTTACCAACATCACCACTTTTGCCACCAGAAAGTAAGATTAACCCTTCTTTATGATTAACTAACCACTCTTTGTCCATTACCGGAGTGTGTTGAACATGGCCACGTTGATAGGCTTCAGAGATCAATAATGTTAGATTTTTATAGCCTTCATTATTTTTTGCAAGTACGGTTAAATTAAATAATTCATTGCCAAACTCTGGGGATTGGACTTTAAAGTCCGCACCAATAATCGGTTTGATTCCAGCACCATGAGCAGCAAAATAATACTTAACTAAACCGCATAAATTGGTAAAGTCAGTCAATGCCATTGCAGGCATTCCAAGCTCACCGACTTTTTTTACCAATGGTGGAACTTTAGATAAGCCATCCACCATTGAGAAGTCACTATGAACTCTTAAATGAACGAATTTAGGTTCAGACATTATTCAATCCCTAAAACGCGTTTTACGGGTTTAAAACTTCGGCGATGTTCAGAAATAACACCGTGCTCTTCAATTGCTTCGAAGTGTGCCTTTGTTGGGTAGCCCTTGTGCTTTGCAAAACCATATTGAGGATAAGCTTTATCTAGCTCCTCCATCTCTCTATCACGAGTAACCTTTGCAATAATGGACGCGGCACTGATCTCTTGGACGCGTAAATCCCCTTTCACTACCGCAAGCCCTGCCATTGGTAATTCAGGTACTTTATTACCATCAATTAATGCAAAATCAGGAGTAATATTAAGACCTGCAATCGCTCTTTGCATAGCCACCATAGTAGCTTGAAGAATATTTAATTCATCAATTTCATGAGCTTCGCAACGACCTAATGACCACGCTAGTGCTTTTTCTTGAATTTCAGGAAATAACAACTCACGCTTTTTATCTGTTAATTTTTTAGAATCGGTTAACCCTTCAATCGGGTTATTGGGATCCAAAATAACCGCAGCGGTAACAACGGCTCCTACTAAAGGGCCACGACCAACTTCATCAACTCCAGCGAAAAGTTGATATCCTTCTGGATACTCAAACGGCGGTAATTCTTTTGATTCTGTTTTTTTTATCATGTGGTTATTCTGCTGTTTCTTTATTAATTAGTCGTAATACGGCATTGGCAGCTTGTTTATCTGCATCTTTTCTAATCCATTGATGCATTTCGGTAAATTTTTCAATTAATTCACGATTATCATTATCTAATACTTTTTCCATTGCAGGATAAAGAAAATCTGGATGACACTCTTCTTGAATAAACTCTTGAACTAACTCTTTTCCTGCCAATACATTAGGAAGCGAAACAAATTCAGTAATCGACAGTTTTTGAGCTATCCATCCCGTAAGCTTATTCACTTGATAACCCACGACCATTGGGCGCTTCACCAACATACACTCTAAGGCAACCGTACCAGAAGCAAGTAATACAGCATCGGCTGCTGTCATCACATTTCGAGCTGTATCTTGAATAATAACAAAATCAAGTTCTGGTGCCGTTTCTTTCCAAATGGTTTCAAATTGCTCACGACGTTTTTCATTTACCGCTGCAACAACAAACCCCATATTTGGATGTTGTTTATGAATACGTTGACAAGTTTCAATAAAAGGTTTTGCTATTAATGCTACTTCACCGCCACGACTTCCTGGTAATACTGCAAGCCATTTGCGATCTTGCTCTAAACCAAGTAATTCACGAGCAGCAAATTTATCGGTCTCCATAGGAATGGCATCAGCTAATGTATGACCAATAAACTCACAAGCTACATTGTATTTATCATAAAATGCTTTTTCAAAAGGCAAAAAGGCTAATACAAGATCCGTAGCAGCATCAATTTTAAAAATACGCTTTGGTCGCCATGCCCATACTGATGGACTAACGTAATGAACCGTTTTAATACCGTTATCTTTTAGTGTTTTTTCAAGACGAAGGTTAAAATCAGGGGCATCAATACCAATGAATACGTCCGGTGGGTTTTGAGTGAAGTAACGTACTAATTCCGCCTTTACCTTCAATAAACGAGGTAAGCGACCAAGCACTTCGACCAATCCCATTACGGCTAACTCTTCCATATCAAATAAAGAATCACAGCCCTGAGCTATCATCTTAGGTCCACCGATCCCAACGAACTCTGCATCTGGATATTGTGCTTTAATTGACTTAATAAAGCCTTCACCTAGAGTATCTCCAGATAACTCACCTGCAACAATTCCGATTCGTAATGGTTTGGTCATACTTACTCCAAATAAAAAAGGCCTACATGAATAGGCCTTATATACTTTAACTGTTTTTAATGCCGTTATTAACGAATAATACCGCGCGTTGATTTCTCAAACAAATCTAAGAAGCCTTGAAGAACAGGAAACGCTTCAATTTCTTTGTTTATTTCAACTTTTGCTTCTTCTAGCGTGTTACCGTTACGGTAAAGCGCTTTATAAGCACGACGAATTGCATGGATTTCAGCTTTTTCAAAACCACGACGTTTTAGACCTTCGATATTAATACCAAACGGTTTACAGTGGTTACCTTGTGCCATCACAAATGGTGGTACATCTTGAACAACAACTGAAGCACCGCCGATAAAGCTGTGAGCACCTACCGTACAGAACTGATGAACAGGTGACAATGCAGAAACAATAGCAAAATCTTCAACGGTTACATGACCCGCTAGTGTCGCGTTGTTACCCATAATGATGTTATCACCAACAACACAATCATGTGCAATATGTACATTAACACAAAGTAAATTATCACTACCTACTGTAGTTACACCACGATCTTGAACAGTACCACGGTGAATTTGCACACTTTCACGAATCACATTACGGTCACCAATAACAACCGTTGTTGCTTCGCCGCCATATTTCTTATCTTGACTTTCTTCACCGATAATTGCAAAAGCAAAAATACGGTTATCTTTACCAATCGTAGTGTCACCTTTGATAACAACATGTGACATCACTTCCGTACCTTCGCCAATCGTTACATTACCAGAAATGTAGGTAAATGGACCAACAGATACATTAGCTTCAATCGTTACGTTGCCTTCAATAACAGCTGATGGGTGAATCTTAGCAGTTTCATGAATCATAATTAAAACTCTCGTCTTGCACACTTAAGCTCAGCAGAACATACAACTTCGCCATCTACTTTAGCTACGCCATTAAATAGTGCGATACCACGACGATCTTTAATAAATTCAACTTCAAGAACCAGTTGATCACCAGGTACTACTGGTTTACGGAATTTTGCTTTATCGATACTTGCAAAGTAGTACAGTTCATTCTCAGCAGGAGCTCCGAATGATTTAAATGCCAATAAGCCTGTTGCTTGAGCCATTGCTTCAAGAATTAATACGCCAGGGAAAATTGGCATCTGTGGGAAGTGACCTGTAAATTGAGGTTCATTTACAGACACATTCTTGATCGCGTGTAAGTATTTCTCTTCTTCGAAATCAGTTACTCGGTCAACCAGTAAAAATGGGTAACGATGAGGTAGTAACTCTTGGATTTCAGTAATATTTAATGTTTTATTTTCACGAGTCAAAATAGTATTCCTGTAAAACAATATCGTATCTGAGCAATAGTGTAGCTCAAATAGAGTAATAATAGATAGAAAAAGGTCTGCAAAATGCAGACCAATACTTATTTATTAGAATGTAGTGAAGTTAATACTAATCGACTAACTTTTTCTCAACTGCTTTTAATCGCTTGTTCATTTCATCAATCTTATGAACTCGTGCAGCTGTTTTACGCCATTCTTTATTGGTTTGCAGTGGGATGCCTGATGAGTACATACCTTTCTCACCAATCGCTCGCATTACCATGCCCATACCTGTGATAGTAACACCATCAGTAATTTCGATATGACCATTAATTACAGAGCCACCACCAATAATACAGTGCTTACCAATTTTAGTACTGCCTGCAACTATAGTACCACCAGCCATTGCTGAACCAGATCCGATTTGTACGTTATGCGCAATTTGAATTTGGTTATCGATGATAACATTGCTTTCAATAACGGTGTCATCAATAGCACCACGATCAATCGTCGTATTTGCACCAATCTCAACATTATCGCCAATAATTACAGAACCTAACTGTGGGATCTTAACCCAAGTACCGCGATCATTAGCATAGCCAAAGCCGTCAGAACCAATAACTGTACCAGATTGAACAAGGCAAGCTTCACCAATTTCAACACGGTGATAAACAGATACATTTGCCCATAATTTAGTATTTTTACCGATTTTTGCTTCTTTACCGATAAAACAACCAGCACCAATTATTGCACCATCAGCAATAACCGCTTTTGATTCAATAACCGCATTATGACCAATAGCAACACCTTCACCAATAATTGCATCATCAGCAATATAAGCAGAAGGTGCAATATCACTAGCAGGAGCAGGTGTTGTGTCCAATGCTTGTGCTGCTAGTGCAAAGCCTAAATATGGGTCTCGCATTATTAGAGCATTAGATTGACAGAATTCCACATCTGCTTCTTTAACAATAACAGCAGAAGCTTGGCACTCACCTAAATGTTTACGATACTTAGCATCAGAAAGGAAAGTAATGTCCCCTTCCTTTGCCTTGCTCATCGAAGCGATTGAGTGAACCACAACATTACCATCACCATGGACTGTTGCATCTAATTTTTCTGCCAATTCAGCAAGCGTAATACGAGACATATTCAACCTTATTTAATTGCTTTAATAACTTTTTCTGATAGGTTGTCTTCTGGTTTAGCCCAAAGCAATGTTGCAGCATCAACAACCATATCGTAGCCTTCTTTATTTGCTACTTTCTCTACAGTTTGTTGTACTTGCATAATTAACTTTTGACGCTCTTCACCTTGACGACGACGGTTATCTTCATCTAAAGCTTGTGCTTTTAGTTTGTAATCAGACTGAAGTGAAGCGATTTCACGCTCAAGCTTCGTTTTACCCGATGCACCTAATAACTCACCATCGCGTTTGATAGTTTCAACTTTATCTTTAATTTTTGATTCTAAACCACGTAACTCATCAATACGATCTTTAAATTCAGCACGAAGCTTTTCTGAAATAGCTTCACGTTGTGGCATTTGCTGAACAATTTGAGCCATGTTTACATAACCAACTTTGGTTGCTGCTTCTGCTGCATTAGCAAAAAAAGAACCACTTACCAGAACTGCGCCTAAAGCGGCTACTTTCACTAATTTTTTCAAAATCATATCCTTACTTAACTATTATCGTATATAAACCAATACAGTTTACATTAACACTTTTCTATTAGAGCTATCAATGCTTAGAAAGTTCGACCAATGGTGAAACTGAAGAATTCTTCATCATCACCTTCATAAATTTTCACTGGTTTCGCAATTGAGAATACTAATGGTCCCATTGGGGACATCCATTGCACAGCTGCACCATATGATGAACGGAAGTTTGATGGGTCAGAGTAATCATAGTAGTACTGAGCTCCATCCATTCCAGGCTTAGGTTCTTTATAATCAAATTCAGTATCCCAAACACTTGCCATATCAAAGAAAACACTAGTTCGAATTTGATTTCGAGTCTCTTCACTTGCAAATGGTGTTGGAACGATTAACTCAATACTTGCTAGTGCTGTTGCGTTACCGCCGACAGAATCATCAGTTGCCGCATAAGAAGTATTGTTACCTATACCACCATTTGAACCTTGTGCATAAACCGCTTTTGGACCCGCAGAGTTTGAGCCAAAACCACGTAACGTAGTAAAGCCACCAGCATAGAAGTTTTCATAGAATGGATACAGGTTATCATTACCATCAGTTTGACCATAACCATTACCATAACCAGCCTTACCACGCATTAATAAAGCAAACTCATGCTTTTTAGTTAATGGGAAGTACTGTCGAACTTCATATTGTGCTTTAAAGAACTGTGAATCAGAATTTGGTGTTGTGATTTTATACGACGCACGTTGGTAGTTACCCGCTGTTGGGAAATACCCTTTATTTAAGTTATTACGCGTCCATGACAAGGTGACATCAAAATCACTAACAATTAAGGTTTGATCACCACTATCATATGCATCACCTACAGATTGTAGATACTGTTCAATCTGTACATAACCCTCTAAGTTTGAAATTTTATTGTGAGTATAACCCACTCCAATTTCAAAATAGTTCAATTCATCAAATGGGAAACCCCAAGTTAAACTACCACCATAGCTTTGGTTGGTGTAGTCAACAATACCAGCGTCTGATGCTTCAAACTCATTATAGAAGATCTTACCACCTAGACTGACACCATCAAGGTTCCAGTATGGATCACGGTAGTCTAAACTAATGTTCTTTTGATAATCGTTCATCATCGCATTAATACCAACACGATTACCTGAACCAATAAAGTTATCTTGTTGTAAGCCCACTTGGAAACTTATGCCTGACTCCGTACCATAACCGACACCAAAGTTAACACTACCAGAGTTCGCTTCTTTTACAGAATAAACTAAATCAACTTCATCATCAGAGCCGGGTACACGAACAGTTTGGACATCAACAGTTTCAAAGAAACCCAAACGATTTAGACGGTTTTTACCTGTCTCAATTGACTTAGAATTTAACCACGCGCCTTCCATTTGACGCATTTCACGACGTAATACTTCATCTTTTGTCGATGTGTTACCAACAAATCGGATATCACGAACGTACATACGATTACCTGCTTCAACATTGATGACTAATGACACCGTTTGGTTTTCATCATCAAATTCAGGCATGGTACGAACTTGAGGATAAGCGTAACCCGCTTCACCTAAAATACGCTTTATGTTTTCTTCTAAACTCGTTACCGCAGAGCCGTTGTAAACTTCACCATTTTCAAACGGGATCAGTTTTTTAAACTCTTCTTCTTTTCCAATTAATTCACCTTGGAATTTAACACCGCTGACAGTGTAAGGTTCGCCTTCATCAATAGTTAAAGCGATATACACACCTTTTTTGTCAGGTGAAATAGATACTTGAGTTGAATCAACTTGGAATTTTAAATAACCGCGATCAAGATAATATGAACGTAATGCTTCGATATCACCAGCAAGGACTTGTTTTTGATACTTTTCATCAGCTAAGAAGTTCCACCAAGCAACATCAACATTTAAGTTAAAACGGCTTAATAGTTGCTCATCAGTAAAAACTTCATTTCCAATAAAGTTAATTTGTTGGATCTTTGCCGACACACCTTCGGTGAACACGAATTTAAGGTCTGCACGATTACGAGGAAGTGGCGTTACAACCGCATGTACAGTCGCGTTGTATTTACCCACGCTGTAATAGAAATCTTCTAGCCCTTTTTCAATATTACTTAAGGTTGTTCTATCTAGCGCTTCACCAACTCGAATAGAAGAAGCCTCTAGATTTTGCTGCATCTGCTCTTCTTTGATCGCTTTATTACCAGAGAAAGAGATATTTGCAATCGTTGGACGTTCAGTTACCTTGATAAGTAATGCATTACCATCACGGAACACTTTTACATCTTCAAAGTTGCCAGATGCAAAAAGAGCCTGAATAACCTGAGCTACATCTTGTTGGCTCATCGTATCACCAACACGAACAGGTGTTTTAAGTAGTGCAGCACCTAATGCAACACGCTGTAATCCCTCAAAGCGTATGTCATCAATAACAAATGTTTCTGCACTGTGCGCTGCAACACTGCCAAACAGCAGTGAGGCAATCAACAATTTTTTCATCGCCATAATACGTCTAATAATTCCCTTGCTACTACTTAAAGGCGCATAAAGTCGTTAAATAAAGCTATCGCCATCAATGACATGATCATTGCTGTTCCTACTTTATAACCAATTTCTTGAACTCGTTCCGATACTGGCTTACGCGTAATCCCTTCAATAGCAAAGAAGAGTAAATGCCCGCCATCCAATACAGGAAGAGGTAATAAGTTAATAATGCCTAAGTTAACACTGATTAACGCTAAAAATCCTAAAAATGAGACTAAACCATATTCAGCAGTCGTACCAGCTCCTTTTGCAATAGAGATAGGACCACTCAAGTTATTCAGTGCAACATCACCAGTAAAAAGTTTCTTTGTCATGGTGAGGGTTAAATCAATAATATCGCCTGTTTTTGCTAATGCTTTTTCAAACGCGACAATTGGGCCATACTGTTTTTCATAACGGTAGCCTTCTGGCCACTCTTGATATACAGGAGAAACACCTGCAAATCCGATAACTTTGCCATCTGCAATTTCTTTACTATCTGGTATTAATACCAAATCAACAGTTTGACCTTCACGAGAGATAACCAAATCAACCGCTTTACTCGGATTACTTTGTATAACATCAACCATTTCTTGCCATTTCGTTAATGCATTACCATTAACTGAAACTAAACGGTCACCAACTAATAAACCCGACTTTTCAGCGGCGCTGTTACTACTAACATTTGCAACATCAAGAGTTAAAGCTGGACGATAAGGAAAAAAGCCTAACGATAATAGTGGTGAATCTTTTTCTGGGTCAAAATTCCATTGGGATAAATCCAAACGCTTCGTTACTTCAACACCAATATTATTCTCATCACTATAAGTCACAGTCATAGAATCATCACCAATGTGTGACACTATCGCCATGCTTACGGCTTCCCAATCGGATGTTTGGATTCCTGAAATGGCTTTTAGTTCAACGCCAGCTTCAATTCCTGCTTGAGAAAAAATAGAACCATCTTCAACTTGGCCTACAACTGGTTTTAATGCGGTTACGCCGATCATAAAAGCAAGCCAGCATGCAAATACAGCAAATAGGAAATTCGCTATTGGACCAGCAGCAACAATCGCACTGCGCTGCCATAATGGGCGATTATTAAATGCTCTTTCTTTTTGCTCTTCTGGAACTTCATCAACACGCTCATCTAACATTTTTACGTATCCACCAAGTGGGATCATAGAAATATTATATTCAGTGCCATCTTTGCCTTTTTTGCTCCAAAGAGATTTGCCAAAACCAATTGAAAATTTCTCAACAATAACACCACAACGGCGTGCTACCCAGAAATGGCCAAATTCATGTACTGCAACAAGAATACCCAGTGCAATAATGAATGATGCTAAATTCCATAAAAGTTCTGACATAATTAAACCTTATTAATTGCCTCATCGGCATAACGACGCGCCATTCTATCTAGGTCAATCAGGCTTTCCAAGCTATCTAGCTCAAGGTTTTGGAAGTTTGCACACACTTTATGCAAAACAGCCTCATTAATTCGAGCGATATCTGTAAATTTTATTTTATTGTCTAAAAAGGCAGCAACCGCTTGCTCGTTCGCGGCATTTAGTCCAGTCGTTGCATGTTGACCTAAATAACACGCATCAATCGCTAATTTCAAACAAGGGTAGCGAGAAAAGTCAGGAGCTATAAACGTAAACTCTCCAACTTTAGTAAAATCTAAAGGCTCAACTCCGGCATTGACTCTTTTTGGGTAAGACATGGTACAGGCGATTGGCGTTCTCATATCCGGTAACCCCATTTGTGCCAACACAGAGCCGTCTTTATATTGGACCATTGAATGAATTACTGATTGTGGATGAATAACAACCTTTAATTGCTCTTTACTCGCATTGAATAACCAACGAGCTTCAATATATTCAAGACCTTTGTTCATCATCGTCGCTGAATCGACAGAGATCTTTGGTCCCATAGACCAATTAGGGTGAGCAATTGCCATTTCAGGCGTTACTGCTTCAAGCTCTGATACATTGGTATAACGAAAAGGACCACCAGAACCAGTTAATAAAATAGAGCTAACACCGTGCTCCTCTAAATCACAACGCCCTAAATTGGTTTGAATTGATTGCGGTAAACACTGAAAAATAGCGTTATGCTCACTATCCACTGGCAATAATTCAGCACCGTACTTTTCTACAGCATCAATAAATAACTGCCCTGACATCACTAAAGCTTCTTTATTAGCAAGCAAAATACGTTTGCCAGCTTTAACTGCCGACATAGTAGGTAGAAGCCCTGCAGCCCCTACAATTGCAGCCATTACAGTATCAACTTCGTCAAGTTGCGCAATATGACATAAACCGTCTTCACCTGAGAATACTTCAGCATTAATCGCATGAGCTGTTAATCGCTCTTTTAACGCATCAGCAGCAGTTTGACTTGCCATTGCTACATATTTTGGTTTCCATTCAAGGCATAAATCCAACATTTTATCGACATTAGTACCTGCGCCTAATGCTACAACTTCAAATTGATCGGAGTTTTGTTTTGCGACTGATAGTGTGCTACTACCAATAGAGCCTGTCGCTCCTAAAATGGTTAACTTGCGCATAATGAAATGACCATGGTGGTTTAAAGATAGAAAAACGGCAGATAATCCTATCTACCGCATAACTTAAAAATGGATACAGTATTTGACGTCAAATACCTAATATCAGCTAGAAGAAATATAAAAAAGCAAAAACAGGGAAAGCTGCTGTTAAGCTGTCAATGCGATCTAAAATACCGCCATGACCAGGAATAATCGTACCACTGTCTTTTATTCCTGATGCTCGCTTAAACATACTTTCTACTAAGTCACCTAAAACAGAGATGATAATTGTTGCAATAAAAATGCCTAGCATTGACGATGTACTTTCAAATTGAATATTGAATGCACTTGCTGCCCCCCAACCAATAATGATTGCGGTAATCACACCACCAATAAGGCCTTCAATGGTTTTATTTGGGCTAACTGCTGGTGACATTTTACGCTTACCAAATGACTTACCAGCAAAATAAGCACCACTATCTGCTGCCCATACTAATAAACAAACGAGTAATACAAGTTTAGCGCCATAATAGCTATCTAACATATAGTGATCAGCTCGAAGTAATAAAATACTCCATAGGAAAGGAATCATGGTTAGCCAACCGAAAATATGCTTTAAAGGTAAGTTGCTATGCCATAATTTTTTGCTGTTTGGGAAAGTAAGTACTAACCCCGATGCAATTAACCACCATGTAAAACCAACTAATAGTATTATTTGATGTTCATTACTAGGTATTGTCAGTTCTAACGTTGATGTTGGAAGAAAAAACAGAGACGCTGCTAAGACAGCAACAGAAGGGATAATAGCTAAATAGCGAGATTTTGATTCTGTAAACTGAGTCCACTCCCAGAATCCAACCAATGTAATTGCTGTGATAGCAATTAAGAACCCTTGCATTGGCAACATGAAGATCCCTGCAATAACAAGGGGCGCCAAAATAAGAGCAGTAATAATACGCTGTTTCAAACTTTATTGATCCTTTTCGTTCATTAGAGCTTGGATTTGTTCACCAGTACAACCAAATCGTCTTTCTCGACTAACAAACCAAGCAACAGCGTCAGCTAAGCTCTGTTCATTAAAATCAGGCCAATATTGGTCAGTGAAATAGAACTCAGCATAAGCCATTTGCCACAACATAAAGTTGCTGATACGACATTCACCGCTAGTTCTAATCATCAAATCCACTTCAGGCAAATCTGACATAGTCAGTTTAGATGCGATAAGATTCTCATCAATATCATCTGCCTGTAAATTGCCTCGTTCCACTTGATATGCGAGGCGGCGTACTGCTTGTGTAATATCCCATTTGCCGCCATAGTTTGCGGCAACGTTTAGTACTAACCCTGTATTTTCAGAAGTTAATGTTTCCGCTTCAACAATTTTCTTCTGAAGGCGAGAACTAAACTGAGATGTTTCACCAATTATACGCAATTGAATATTATTTTTATGAAGACGTTTTACTTCACGAGAAAGCACCGTGATAAACAACTCCATTAGAACACTTACTTCTTCTTCAGGTCGACGCCAATTCTCACTACTAAAAGCAAAAAGTGTTATGGCATTGATCCCAAGCTTACTGGCTGCTGAAATGGTTTTTCTTACCGCATCAACACCCGCTTTATGACCAAATACACGAGGTTTTCCCTGAGCCTTAGCCCAACGTCCATTACCATCCATAATTACCGCAATATGCTTAGGTAATACTTCTAATGATAAAAACTCGTTATTAATTTGACTGGTCATATAACTCCCTTAAAAATAAAAGCGCTGATGTCTCCACCCAGCGCTTCTTATGGTGTTCGTCGCCGACATCATATCATTAATTTAATGAAAAGATCAGTGAGAACAATGAGCATGAAAGCAATTATACTTCCATTAACTCTTTTTCTTTTACTGCAAGTACTTCATCAATACTCTTAACAGCAGCATCTGTTAATTTTTGAATCTCATCTTGTGCACGACGATCATCATCTTCAGAAATTTCTTTATCTTTAAGAAGAGCTTTCACATCACCATTAGCATCACGACGGATATTACGAACAGCTACACGGCCATTTTCAGCTTCGCCACGAACAATCTTAACTAGGTCTTTACGACGCTCTTCTGTTAGCGGTGGAAGTGGTACACGGATTACTGTACCCGCTGACATTGGATTTAGACCAAGATCTGACATCATGATTGCTTTTTCAACAAGACCAGCAAGCTCTTTATCGAAAACCGTAATTGCAAGAGTACGAGAATCTTCAGCTACAACGTTAGCAACTTGATTTAGAGGTGTTTTTGCACCGTAGTATTCAACTGAAATACCAGATAGAAGACTTGGGTGAGCACGACCTGTACGAACTTTTAACAGGTTATTTTTCAGTGCTTCAACACTTTTTTCCATACGCTCTTGCGCATCTTTTTTAATTTCGTTAATCACAAGATCACCTTGATTATTTTTGATTCGTAGGAGAATTATTCAGCGTTGCTGATCAGTGTGCCTTCAGTTTCACCCATAACTACACGACGTAATGCACCAGGCTTGTTCATGTTAAATACACGAATAGGCATGTTGTGGTCACGAGCAAGAGTAAACGCTGCTAAGTCCATCACTTTTAATTCTTTTTCAAGAACGCTGTTGTAAGACAGTTTATCATACAATTCTGCATCAGGGTTAGATACTGGATCAGCAGTAAATACACCATCTACTTTTGTTGCTTTTAAAACAACATCAGCTTCAATTTCAATACCACGTAGACATGCAGCAGAGTCTGTTGTGAAGAATGGGTTACCTGTACCAGCAGAGAAAATAACAACACGGCCTTGACGTAATTGAGCGATAGCATCAGCCCAGTTGTAATCGTCACACACACCTTTAAGAGGGATAGCTGACATTACTCGAGCATTTACGTATGCACGGTGTAGTGCATCACGCATCGCTAAGCCATTCATTACAGTAGCTAGCATACCCATGTGATCACCTACTACACGGTTCATGCCTGCTTCTGCAAGACCTGCACCACGGAAAAGGTTACCACCACCGATAACAACACCAACTTGAACACCAAGCTCGATCAACTCTTTTACTTCTTGAGCCATACGATCAAGCGTTGCAGGGTCAATACCAAAACCCTCTTCGCCTTGAAGTGCTTCACCACTAAGTTTTAATAGAATACGCTGATATACTGGTTTCGGGTTCGTCGTCATGGATTTTACCTTTTCACTAGAGTTGTCAAAATAACGGTCACCATTTAGTACTGGATTATTTTCTATTAATAATTCAATAGTAAAAGGTAACAGCTATTCACAAAAAGACCGCAGCATAGCCACGGTCTCTTTCAGTTACAATACAGAAGGGATTAACCTTTTTGTACTGCAGCTACTTCATCAGCAAAGCTCATTTCTGCAGCTTTCTCGATACCTTCACCAACTTCTAGACGTACGAAGTTAGATACTGAAGCGCCTTTCTCTTTAAGAATTTCAGCAACAGTTTTCTTAGGTTCCATGATGAAAGCTTGGCCTGTTAGAGAAACTTCGCCCGTGAATTTCTTCATACGGCCGATAACCATTTTCTCAGCGATTTCTTGAGGCTTGCCTTCGTTCATAGCGATTTCAACTTGAACAGCTTTTTCTTTTTCTACTACGTCAGCAGGTACGTCAGATGGGTTAACGTACTCAGGCTTAGAAGCAGCAACGTGCATAGCGATGTGCTTAAGAGTTTCAGCATCACCTTCACCAGCTACAACAACACCGATTTTCTCGCCGTGACGGTAAGAAGCTAGTGCAGAACCAGCAACGTATTGTACGCGACGGATGTTGATGTTTTCACCGATTTTAGCTACTAGAGCAACACGAGTTTCTTCGAATTGTGCTTGAAGTTCTTCAACAGTCGCTTGAGAAGCAACAGCTGCAGCAGCAACTTCTGCAGCGAATGCTGTGAAGTTAGCATCTTTAGCAACGAAATCAGTTTGACAGTTAACTTCAAGAAGAGCAGCAACGCCGTTTTCTTCTTTGATGATGATTGCGCCTTCAGCAGCAACGTTACCTGCTTTTTTAGCAGCTTTAGCAGCGCCAGATTTACGCATGTTTTCGATCGCTAGTTCGATATCAGCGTTCGCTTCAACTAGCGCTTTTTTACATTCCATCATGCCAGCGCCAGTGCGCTCACGAAGTTCTTTTACAAGAGCAGCAGTTACAGTTGCCATTCTCAATTCCTCAATTTAATTGGTGGAGTTAAAAATCAGGGGCCAAATTGGGCCCCTGCTAACTATTTCAGTTTACTACGAAACGAAAAGACTCACTAGGAGCAAATAATAATTTCGACGAATCGAAAAAATATTATTCAGCTTCTACGAAACCGTCTTTTTCAGCTACAGCTGCAACGTCTTGGTTACGACCAGACTTAACAGCGTCAGCAGCAGCGTTCAGGTAAAGTTGGATAGCGCGGATTGCGTCATCGTTACCTGGGATAATGTAGTCAACACCGTCTGGGTTTGAGTTAGTATCAACAACAGCAAATACTGGGATACCTAGGTTGTTTGCTTCTTTAATAGCGATGTGTTCGTGATCAGCATCGATAACAAATAACGCGTCTGGAAGACCGTTCATGTTTTTGATACCGCCTAGAGATTTCTCTAGTTTTTCCATATCACGTGTACGCATTAGCGCTTCTTTCTTAGTTAGTTTCTCAAAAGTACCGTCTTGAGATTGAACTTCGAAGTCTTTTAGACGCTTGATAGATTGACGAACAGTTTTGTAGTTAGTAAGCATGCCACCTAACCAACGGTTGTTCACGTAGAACTGGTCGCTGTTGATTGCAGCTTCTTTAACAGCTTCAGATGCAGCGCGCTTAGTACCAACGAAAAGTACTTTACCTTTTTTGCTACCGATTTTAGCAAGTTCTGCTAAAGCTTCGTTAAACATTGGTACAGTTTGCTCTAGGTTGATGATATGAACTTTGTTACGAGCACCAAAGATGAATGGCTTCATTTTTGGGTTCCAGTAACGAGTTTGGTGACCGAAGTGAACACCAGCTTTAAGCATATCGCGCATTGATACAGTTGCCATTTTGAGAATTCCTCTGTTAAATGGGGTTAAGCCTCCACATACCCCGCTAATAATCCGACTCTAATTTAAGATTAGACAATCAAAAAAATGAGCACCCCGGACTGCGTGTCGGTATGTGTGTGATTTAAAATAAAAGTATAGTTGGTATTGAGAACAACAAATTGTTCATCAATCCGGCGCGCTTTATACCATAAAAACGCTGTTAAAATCCACTATTTTTCTCTTATAACTCATTTTTAAAGGATCATTTTACTGATCTAGGTATTCCCATCACCTTATAATTGAAAGATACAGGCCGCCTAGGTAAACTTAGATACATTATCGTTTAATACGATTTAATTTTAGATAGAGAAAAGCCCATGTCAGTAAAGATTAAAAACGCTGCAGAAATTGAAAAAATGCGCGTAGCCGGCCAATTAGCCGCTGAAGTACTTGAAATGATTGAACCTTATGTGAAAGCAGGGGTAACAACAGAAGAACTTGATCAAATTTGTCACAAGCACATTACTGAAGTTCAAGGCGCAATCCCTGCTCCGTTAAATTACCATGGTTTCCCTAAATCTATCTGTACGTCAATTAACCACATTGTTTGTCATGGTATTCCTGCATCACAAGATGAGCAATACAATGGTTTTGTAAAACCTGCTGTATTAAAAGACGGTGACATCCTGAATATTGATATCACAGTAATCAAAGACGGTTACCATGGTGATACTTCTAAGATGTTCTTAGTTGGTGATGTAAGTCCTACAGATAAACGCCTGTGTCTAATTGCACAAGAAAGTTTATATGTTGGTATGCGTAAAGTTAAACCGGGTGTAAAACTGGGTGAAATTGGTACTGCTATCCAAAAATACATCAAAGGTACAACACCAAAATGTTCTATCGTACGTGATTACTGTGGGCATGGTATTGGTTCTGAATTCCATGAAGAACCACAAGTTGTTCATTACAAAAACAGCGATCGTACTGTATTAAAAGCAGGTATGACATTTACTATTGAGCCAATGATCAACTTAGGTAAATTCGGCTGTCTTCAAGACGACAACGATGGTTGGACGGTATACACAGGCGACGGTAAAAATACCGCTCAATGGGAACACACTATTTTAGTAACCGAAACGGGTTGTGAAGTGTTAACGTTACGTGCTGAAGAAACCATTCCTCGTCACATGAATAACAAATAATAAAACACCAAATAAACAGAAGGCTTCGGTCTTCTGTTTTTTTATCAGCAAGGATTGCTATGAAATACCTATCTCCCCTATCCTTATCCGATACTCAGCTTAATATTACCGAATTAAAGCAACAACTTACCCTTTTTTCTCAATATCAAATTAATGCTTTTCATCAACACAAAGCCGTTTCAGATTTAGTACTTGAACGATCTCACTATTTTGATCAATTACTCTCTCGACTGTGGCATTTTTTTAAATTTGATGAAATAGCAAATACATCCTTGATCGCTGTCGGTGGTTATGGACGGAGTGAACTTCATCCTCTTTCAGATATTGATATTCTCATTTTAACTGAGAACAATACCAATGATGCATTTTGTCAAAAAGTAAGTGAGTTAGTCACTCTACTTTGGGACTTAAAATTAGAAATTGGCCATAGTGTTCGTTCTATATCAGAGTGTATAGAAATAGGAAAAAATGATTTAACTGTAGCAACTAACTTACAAGAAGCGCGCTACATTTGTGGTAATAAAGAACTGTCCCACCAACTCAAATTAAAAATACATTCAGACAGTTTCTGGCCAAGTGAGTCGTTTTATCAAGCTAAAATTGACGAACAGAAAAAACGTCACAGCCGTTACCATGACACTACATACAACTTAGAACCTGACATAAAATCAAGTCCTGGGGGACTGAGAGACATTCATACCCTAGGCTGGATTGCTCGACGCCACTTCGGAGCAACTTCCCTACTAGAGATGAGTCAAGCTGGTTTCTTAACCGATGCGGAATATCGTGAATTATTAGAATGCCAAGAGTTTTTATGGCGTGTTCGCTTTGCGTTGCATATTGAACTGAAGCGATACGACAATCGACTCACCTTTGGTCATCAAGCTTCTGTCGCAGAGCATTTAGGTTTTATTGGTGAAGGAAATCGCGGTGTAGAGCGTATGATGAAAGAGTTCTATCGAACTTTACGCCGTGTTGCCGAGCTCAATAGCATGTTGCTGAAAATTTTTGACCAAGCGATCCTTCATCAAGGAGAGCAAGATGATGCCATTATCATAGATGATGACTTCCAACGCCGTGGACGATTAATTGAAGCTCGAAAACCAGCTCTATTTCAAGCTCGTCCAGACACTATATTAGACATGTTTTTATTAATGGCGAATGACTCTACCATTGACGGAGTTGCTCCACCTACAATGCGTCAATTACGAACGGCTCGACGTCGCCTAAACCGTTTTTTATGTGAAATACCAGAAGCCAAAGAAAAATTTCTACAATTAACTCAACATCCAAACGCATTAAATAATGCTTTTAGCTCAATGCATAAATTAGGGGTTCTTTCCGCTTACTTACCTCAATGGAGCCATATTGTAGGGCAAATGCAGTTTGATTTATTTCATGCTTATACGGTTGATGAGCACAGCATTCGCCTGCTTAAACATATTAATAAATTTTCAGATACCGCAAACCGAGAGAAACACCCAATTTGTTGTGAAATCTTTCCTAAAATCATGAAAAAAGAGTTACTTATCATAGCAGCCATTTTTCATGATATAGCAAAAGGCCGTGGGGGTGATCACTCTGAATTAGGTGCTGTAGATGCCTATGATTTTTGTATTAGCCATGGACTATCAAAACCGGAAGCCAACTTAGTTTCTTGGTTAGTAAAAAGTCATCTGTTAATGTCCGTAACAGCACAACGACGTGATATTTACGATCCTGATGTTATTACTGAGTTTGCAAAACAAGTTAGAGATGAAGAACGTTTAGATTATTTAGTCTGCTTAACCGTTGCTGATATTTGTGCTACTAATCCTGATTTATGGAACAGCTGGAAACGATCGCTTATTGCTGATTTATACAATGCAACTCAACGAGCACTTAGAAGAGGTCTAGAAAACCCGCCAGACTTACGTGATCGCATTCGTCATAATCAACAAATGGCTTCAGCACAGCTTCGTAGTGAAGGTTTCACACAATGGGAAGTCGATGCTCTGTGGCGTCGATTCAAAGCAGACTATTTTTTACGTCATACTCATAAACAAATTGCATGGCATGCTAGCCACCTTCTTCGTCATCAAGATAAAGAAAAATCATTAATACTCATCAGTAAAAACGCCTCTCGTGGAGGTACTGAAATTTTTGTTTATAGTAAAGATCAGCCGCACCTCTTTGCTACTGTAGCAGCAGAGTTAGATAGACGCAGTATCACTATTTATGATGCACAAGTCATGTCCAGCAAAGATGGCTATGCACTCGACACCTTTATGGTACTTGACCAAAATGATGATCCTATTGATGAAGAGCGACAACAAAAGTTAATTGACCAACTTTACGACGTTAAATTAAATAACCAAGCGACACACATTAAAACCCGTCGTCCCCCACGCCAACTGCAACATTTCAATGTAAAAACTCGCATGGAGTTTTTACCAACTAAAACAGGTAAAAGGACGTTAATGGAGTTTGTTGCTTTAGATACTCCGGGGTTATTAGCAACGGTTGGAGCTACATTTGCTCAATTAGGTATCAATTTACATGCAGCTAAAATCACAACAATTGGTGAACGAGCAGAGGATTTGTTCATCCTGACATCTGATGTTGGCGGCCGACTTGATGATGAAAAACAGGCAGAGCTTGAATTAGCATTAGTTAAAAATGTAGCGAGATTAAGCTCATAATACGAATAACTAAAAACAATAAATGGGATGGATAAGATCCATCCCACAACTTTCATTCACAACAGTTGTGATATCGGCTCTCATCGTTAATGCTCATTTAGAGGAATCTGATAACTATATAATAATATTGGAGTAAGCCATGTACCCACACCTTGTTAGCCTTGGAATTTCTGAACCAGAAAAAATTGAACGTTATTCTCTACGACAAGAAGCCCATAAAGACATATTGAAGATCTATTTTTCTAAGCAGAAAGGTGAACTCTTTGCTAAAAGCGTAAAATTCAAATACCCTCGCCAAGTTAAAAATGTGCTTGTAGATAGTGGTAGCCATCGTTATAAAGAAACCACTGAAATCAATCGAAATTTAACGCTTATCATTGATGAATTAAACAAAATTACTCGCCCAGAAAAAGAGACTCCCACCGACGTGAAGAAGAAAATTCTAAAAGATTTAAGGCATTTAGAAAAAGTGGTAGCGAGCAAAATAGAAGAAATAGAAAAAGATTTAGAGAAACTTTAAAGCTTTTAGTAGACATAAAAAAATGGACCTAATGGTCCATTTTTATTATATAGTTAACAAAGTACCATTAAGGCATCTGTTCAAACTCTTCTTCACCTTCTTTATCAATAGGCGTTGGCATTAGGTGTTCACGAGTGATACCTAATTTCAGAGCCAATGCTGATGCTACATAGATAGAAGAATATGTACCTATAGTGATACCTAACAGCAATGCAAGAGCAAAACCGTGGATCATTGCACCACCTTGAGTGAATAGTGCGATAACAACAAATAGCGTCGTTGCTGATGTAATTAATGTACGACTTAATGTTTGAGTAATCGCATCATTAATAATGTCATTAGAATCACCCTTACGCATTTTCAAGAAGTTTTCACGAATACGGTCAAATACAACAATGGTATCATTCAAAGAATAACCCACCACCGTTAATAGCGCCGCGATGATCGTCAAATCGACTTCAATTTGTAAAAAAGAGAAAATACCTAACGTAATAATGATATCGTGCGCCAAAGCAAGTACCGCACCAGCAGCTAAACGCCATTGGAAACGCATCGAAACATAAGCCAAGATACATAACAGAGAAACTAGGATAGCTAAACCACCCGCTTCGGTAAGTTCATCACCCACATTTGGACCAACGAACTCAATACGACGCATCTCTACTTGCTCACCAGTACCTTCTTTAATTGCACTGATGATTTGGTTACCTAGCTCTTCACCTTTTACGTTTTCACGAGGTTGAAGACGAACGATAACATCACGTGCAGTACCAAAGTTTTGAACCGTAGCATCACCAAAACCTTTCGCTTCTAATGCACTACGAATATCTGGTAATTGTGCAGGCTGTTCAAAGCCAACTTCAATCAGTGTTCCACCCGTGAAGTCTAAACCCCAGTTTAGCCACTTTGTCGATAACGTTGCGATAGAAGCAACAATCATCAGCATTGAAAAGAAGAAGGCAGCTTTAGACCAACGCATGAAGTCGATCGTTTTCTCTGCTTTCATTAATTGAAACATAATAATGAGTCCTTAGATCGACAGCTTGTCTACGCGCTTACCGCCGTAAACTAAGTTAATCACACAACGAGTACCTACAATCGCAGTAAACATTGACGTTAAAATACCGATAGATAACGTAACAGCGAAACCTTTAATTGCACCAGTACCAACAGCAAACAAGATAATAGCAGTAATCAGGGTTGTGATGTTCGCATCGGCAATCGTACTGAAGGCATTTGCATAACCTTGGTGAATTGCTTGTTGTGGATTACGTCCATCACGCAACTCTTCTCGAATACGCTCGAAAATAAGTACGTTAGCATCGACCGCCATACCAACCGTTAATACGATACCGGCAATACCAGGAAGCGTCATTGTAGCGCCTGGAATCATCGACATAACACCAATAATTAATACCAAGTTTGCCATTAAAGCTAAGTTTGCAACAAGACCAAAACCACGATAATAAACTAGGGTAAAGATCATTACAGCAACCATACCCCAAATACACGCTTGAATACCCATATCGATATTCTGTTGACCCATTGATGGACCAATCGTACGTTCTTCAACAATCGAGATAGGTGCAATTAGAGCACCAGCACGAAGTAGAAGTGCTAAGTTATGAGCTTCAGCTTGAGAATCAATACCAGTAATACGGAAACTACGACCAAGAGCGGATTGAATCGTTGCTTGGTTAATCACTTCTTCTGTCTTAGAAAGAATAACGCGACCTTCCGGTGTACGACGACCACTGTCTTTGTACTCTGTAAATACCGTTGCCATTAGCTTACCGATATTTTTACGAGAGAACGCAGTCATCTTGCTACCACCTTCACTATCTAGCGAGATGTTTACTTGAGGACGACCATATTCATCAGCACTTGAGCTTGCATCTGTAATGCTTGCACCACCAAGAATAATACGTTTTTTAAGAACAACAGGACGACCATTACGATCTTCTTTGATCTCACTACCAGCAGGAGCTCGACCGTTTGCTGCTGCAGCTAAATCCGCTTTATCATCCACTTCACGGAACTCAAGTGTCGCTGTCGCACCTAGAATTTCTTTAGCACGCGCTGTATCTTGAACACCCGGTAGCTCAACAACAATACGACTTGCGCCTTGACGTTGAACCAATGGTTCAGCAACACCTAATTCATTAACACGGTTACGAATGATCGTGATGTTTTGTTCAACGGCGTAATTACGAATTTCTTGTAAACGCTGCTCAGTAAACGTTGCAATTAACTTAAATTGACCGTTTGACTCTGACTCAACAAATGTCATATCACGGTGAGCATCAGATAATACTTTTTTCGCTTCAGCTAATTGCTCTTCGCTGCGAAGAACCACTTCTACGGAATCTTTACCTGAGTCACGAATTGCGCGGTAACGGATCTTAGCTTCACGAAGATCAGTACGGAATGATTCTTCTTGCTGACCAATCAACTTGCTCATTGCCGCATCCATATCCACTTCCATTAAGAAGTGAACACCACCACGTAAATCAAGACCAAGCTTCATTGGTGCAGCACCAATAGAGGTTAGCCAGTCAGGAGTTAACGGGGCAAGGTTTAATGCAACAACGTAATCTTTACCTAAAGACTCATTAATAATATCACGAGCACTGATTTGAGAATCAGTATCGTTAAATCGAACAAGAACAGAGCCATTTTCAAATGCAATTGACTTATAATCGATGTCATTGTTCTTTAAATTTTCAGCGACAACATCCAGCGTAGAGGTTTGAACCTCTGTACCACGGCTACCCGTGATTTGAACTGCTGGATCTTCACCATAAAGGTTTGGAAGTGCATAGAGAGCTGAGATAAGTAGTACAGAAACTACCATCAAATACTTCCATAAAGGGAAACGGTTTAGCACAGCGATGTCCTTAACGAAAAATACCCCCTAACCGAAGTTAGAGGGTACAGTTTTTATAGTGATTTCAGAGTGCCCTTTGGCAGAACAGCTGAAACAAAATCTTTCTTAATTGTTACTTCGTTGTTTGCGTTAAGCTCAATTACGATGTAATCATTTTCTTCAGATACCTTAGTGATTTTACCCACTAAACCACCTGCTGTAAGAACTTCATCACCTTTGCCCATAGAAGCCATTAGGTTTTTGTGTTCTTTTTGACGTTTCGCTTGTGGGCGATAAATCATAAAGTAGAAGATAACAGCAAACATACCAAGCATGATAAACATTTGCATACCACCGCCTTGTGGCGCTGCTTCACCAGCTGCGTGAGCTTGAGAGATGAAAAAACTCATTTAATAACGTCCTCGTATCTAAGTTTCTAATTTCCAGTTTCTAAAATGTGACCATACACATATCCCATTAGATATATGGGTGATTACTCTGTTTTTAAAGGTCTTTTAATGGTGGAACTTCACGATCGCGACGTGCGTAGAATTCTTCTACGAATTGTTCAAAACGATCTTCTTCCAACGCCTTACGAATGCTCGCCATAATACGTTGGTAGTAACGTAAGTTATGAATCGTATTTAAACGAGCACCTAAAATTTCATTACAACGGTCTAAGTGATGTAGGTAAGACTTGCTGTAGTTTTGACAAGTATAACAATCACACTCAGGATCTAGTGGTGTTGTATCTGTTTTATGTTTCGCATTACGGATCTTGATCACACCGCCAGTCACAAATAAGTGACCGTTACGAGCGTTACGCGTTGGCATAACACAATCAAACATATCAATACCACGACGAACGCCTTCAACCAAATCTTCTGGTTTACCAACACCCATTAGGTATCGTGGCTTATCTTCTGGTAATTGTGGACATGTATGCTCTAAAATGCGGTGCATGTCTTCTTTTGGTTCACCAACAGCTAGGCCACCTACAGCATAACCATCAAAACCAATCTTAGTTAATGCTTCAACAGAAACATCACGTAAATCTTCGTACACGCCGCCTTGAACAATACCAAACAATGCATTCGGGTTTTCTTGGCGATCAAACTCGTTACGGCTACGCTCAGCCCAACGAATTGAACGTTCCATTGAGATACGTGCTTCATCGTGAGTTGCAGGGTATGGAGTACATTCATCAAAAATCATCACCACATCAGAACCAAGATCGTATTGGATTTGCATTGATTTCTCAGCATCCATAAAGATCTTGTCACCGTTTACAGGGCTACGGAAATGAACACCCTCTTCAGTGATCTTACGTGTTTTACCAAGGCTAAATACTTGGAAACCACCTGAATCCGTTAAGATTGGGCCTTTCCAGTTCATGAAGTCATGTAAATCACCGTGTAATTTCATGATTTCTTGACCAGGACGTAACCATAAATGGAACGTGTTACCTAGTAGTATTTCAGCACCAGTACCTTTTACTTCTTCAGGAGTCATACCTTTCACTGTACCGTAAGTACCTACAGGCATGAACGCAGGAGTTTCAACCGTACCACGGTCAAATTGAAGTTGACCACGACGTGCGCGACCTTGTTTTTTGATCAGTTCGTATTTCACGAAACCTCCAATAAGCCAGAGAAACAATCTGACGACTTGTTTAATTTGCTACATTAATAATGGATTAATGCAGCACCTCCATGAAAACAGTTAAAGCAGTTAACATGGTCGAAAACGTCCTGTTTTCCTAAATATTTCACTGGCTCCGTGAGTGAAATGAATATGTTATTTAACCAGTAATAATAAACCGAACATTACTGAAATAGACATTACTATGCTGTTTTCTTTGTGATGAACATTGCATCACCGTAGCTAAAGAAACGATATTTATTATTTACCGCTTGCTCATAAGCTTTCATTGTATTGTCATAACCTGCAAATGCACTCACTAACATGATAAGTGTAGACTCAGGTAAGTGGAAGTTTGTCACCAAAGCGTCAACCACTTGAAATTCATAACCAGGGTAGATAAAGATTTCAGTATCATCAAAAAATGGCGCTAACTCTGTACCTTGTTTTAATGCATGCTGCGCAGCACTTTCTAAAGAACGCACAGACGTAGTA
Organism: Aliivibrio fischeri; assembly: GCF_009727955.1. Taxonomy (GTDB): domain Bacteria; phylum Pseudomonadota; class Gammaproteobacteria; order Enterobacterales; family Vibrionaceae; genus Aliivibrio; species Aliivibrio fischeri_A. The sequence continues at coordinate 79,984 of NZ_WOBR01000008.1, forward strand.
CCAACAGAAACTACTCGGCCACCACGTGCTTTTGTTGCATTAATCGCATCAATTACTTCTTGAGAAACTTCTGCATATTCAGAGTGCATGTGGTGCTCTAAAATATTATCAACACGAACAGGTTGGAATGTACCAGCACCAACATGAAGGGTAACGTAGGCGAATTCTACCCCTTTTGCCTTCATTTTCTCTAAAATCTCTGTATCAAAGTGTAAACCTGCGGTTGGAGCAGCAACTGCACCCGGTTTTTTATTATAAACCGTCTGATAACGCTCTTTATCCGCATCTTCATCAGGACGATCAATATAAGGAGGAAGCGGCATGTGGCCAATTTCATCCAAAATATCTAAAACTTTTTTATCTGAAGTAAAACGGATCTCAAACAAAGTATCATGACGAGCAACCATTTCAGCTTCATGCTCTTGGTTTTCACCCAATAAAAGCATTGTGCCTGGTTTTGGAGATTTAGAACAACGAACATGAGCTAACACTGAATGTTCATCCAATACACGTTCAACCAACACTTCTAATTTACCACCAGAGGCTTTCATTCCAAACATACGAGCAGGGATTACACGCGTATTGTTGAATACCAATAAGTCACCAGCCTGAACTAAATCAAGAATATCAGTAAACTGCCCATCATTGAGTTCTCCACTATTACCATTTAATTGTAATAGTCGGCTTGCTGTACGCTCAGGTTGAGGGTAACGTGCAATAAGTTCATCAGGTAATTCAAAATGGAAATCGGATACTTGCATGGTTTACTTCTTCATCAAAAATGGCAGACAGAGTAGTATATTCACGCCCAGAGCAATAGCAAGGGATGAAGCTATATACCTCTCACTTTTTCAAAAAATATATCAAAATTGACCTCAAACAGAGAAAGTCGCATCAGTCTCTTTATGTCGTAAAAAATCTAGCTAGCTCGCACTTTTTTATTCTTTAGCATTCTATATTTAGATAAGGACAAAAAAATAGCAGGAGCATACTATGTTTACCGTAAAAGACATGATGACGACACATCCTCATACCCTGCTTCGTTCACACTCTTTAGAAGATGCCAAAGCGTTAATGGACGAGCACTGTATTAGACACATTCCTATCGTCGATACTGACGGCGCTTTAATTGGACTTGTTACTCAACGAGACTTACTTTCAGCTCAATCGTCATGCTTAGAAAAACCCACTTTTGAAGAAGTATCAACACTCGATATTCCATTAAATAGCATCATGCATGAAAACGTCATGAGCATTGCTCCATATGGCGGATTAAAAGAAGCGGCGCTATTTATGCAAAAACACAAAGTTGGTTGCCTACCTGTTGTGGAACGTGGCAAGTTGGTGGGAATTATTACTGATTCTGATTTTGTTTCTATCGCTATCAATTTATTAGAATTACAAGAAGAAGTCGATCCATTAGAGCTTGACGAATAGCACCCAAAAAGAAAGGGAGATTCCATTCTCCCTTCAAATCCAGTTAGTGCTATTTATTTTAATTATTGATTACTTAGTTCCTATGCACTGGTTTTAAATTGCTCTTCTTCTGTCGACCCTGTGAGTGCGGTTACTGATGACTGACCACCTTGAATGGTATTGGTCATTTTATCGAAATACCCTGTACCAACTTCTTGCTGGTGCGCTACAAAAGTATAGCCCTTCTCTGCTGCTTCAAATTCTTTACGCTGAACCATTTCAACATAGTGACGCATACCTTCACCTTGAGCATAAGAGTGAGCCAATTCAAACATGTTAAACCACATATTATGAATACCTGCGAGCGTGATGAATTGATATTTATATCCCATATCCGCCAACTCTTGTTGAAATTTCGCAATCGTTTCTGAATCCAGATTCTTCTCCCAATTAAATGATGGAGAGCAGTTATAAGCTAATAGCTGATTTGGATATTTTGCATGAATTGCTTCTGCAAATTTACGTGCCTCTTCTAAACAAGGTGTCGCCGTTTCACACCACACAAGATCTGCATAAGGAGAGTAAGCCAGCCCTCTCGATATCGCTTGATCAATCCCTGCTGTTACTTTATAAAAACCTTCCGGAGTACGTTCACCTTCAATAAACTCTTGATCGTATGGATCACAATCTGATGTCAACAAATCAGCCGCATTAGCATCGGTTCGTGCAATAACGAGTGTTCGCGTACCTGCTACATCCGCAGCAAGACGAGCTGCTACCAGTTTTTGCACCGCTTCTTGCGTTGGTACTAACACCTTACCTCCCATATGACCGCATTTTTTTACTGACGCTAATTGATCTTCAAAGTGAACGCCTGCAGCACCGGCTTCAATCATATTACGCATCAATTCATAGCCATTAAGCACGCCGCCAAACCCGGCTTCTGCATCCGCTACAATAGGCAAAAAGTAATCAATACCCTCCTCTGGGTTTCCACCTGTAGACCATTGAATTTGATCCGCTCGGCGAAATGCATTATTAATTCGTTTCACTACCGATGGCACTGAATCTACCGGATACAAAGATTGGTCTGGGTACATGGTTGATGCGGTATTATTATCCGCCGCAACTTGCCAACCTGATAGATAAATGGCCTCAATCCCAGCTTTTGCTTGTTGTACCGCCTGCCCACCTGTGAGTGCGCCAAGACAATTCACATACCCTTTTTTAGAAGAACCATTGACTAGGTCCCACAATCTGTCAGCTCCTTTTTGTGCGATGGTATTTTCCGGAGCAAAAGAGCCACGAAGGTTAATCACTTCTTCAGCCGTATAAGGACGAGTTACCCCATCCCAACGCGGGTTTTCAGCCCAATCTTTTTCCAGTGCATCAATTTGCTGTTGGCGAGTTTGTGGTTTAAATGTCGTCATAATCGTTCCCTCTCTTATAGGTATTGGTAGCCAGGTAGTGTTAAAAAGTCCGTAAGTTGATCACTGGTGGTCAGTTGCTCCATCAGCTTTGCAGCTTGAGTGAATTGGCCAGAATCAAAACGCTCCGTTCCCAACTCTTTCTCTATTACTTTCATCTCTTCCAATAACATGGTTCTAAATAGTTCAGCTGTAACAACTGCACCACTATCTAGTGTTTTTCCATGTTGTATCCATTGCCAAATAGACGTTCGTGATATTTCTGCGGTAGCCGCATCTTCCATTAATCCGTAAATAGGCACGCAGCCATTTCCTGATATCCAAGCTTCAATGTATTGCACTGCAACTCGAATGTTATGACGCATTCCTTCCTCTGTTCTTTCACCTTCACATGGTGCAAGTAATTCCTCTGCCGTAATTGGTGCATCAGTATCTCGTGTAATATCAAGTTGATTCATTCGTTCACCTAATACTGAATCAAACTCTGATCTTGCCGTATCAGCTAAACCGGGATGAGCGACCCAAGTACCATCGTGTCCATTATTGGCTTCTAATGATTTATCGGTTTGAATTTTATTTAGTACCCAATCATTTTTTTCAGGATCTTTTGATGGAATAAAGGCGGCCATTCCTCCCATCGCAAACGCTCCTCTTCGGTGGCACGTTCGAATTAATAGTCGTGAATATGCATTAAGAAACGGTTTTTCCATGGTCACCACTTGGCGATCCGGTAGTACGCGATCTGGATGATTTTTTAATGTTTTGATGTAACTGAAAATATAATCCCAACGCCCACAATTCAGCCCCACGATATGCTCTTTTAAGCTATATAGGATTTCATCCATCTCAAATACAGCAGGTAGTGTTTCAATTAGAACAGTGGCTTTAATTGTTCCCTGTTTTAATCCGAATTCACGCTCAGCAAAACTGAATACATCACTCCACCACGCCGCTTCTTGATATGCCTGTAATTTAGGTAAATAAAAATAAGGACCACTGCCTTTTTTTAATGACGTTTGATAGTTGTGATAAAAATAAAGTGCAAAATCAAACAAAGCCCCAGGTATTGCAACACCATTAAAAAGCACGTGTTTTTCAGGAAGGTGTAAACCACGAACTCGACAAATCAATACCGCCGGATCTTGCTTTAATTGATACACCTTTTGAGTTTGAGGGTTGGTGTATTGGATCGTGCCATCCATTGCATCTCTAAGATTAATCTGTCCATTAAGTACCGCCTCCCATGACGGAGCTAATGAATCTTCAAAATCTGCCATGAATACTTTTACATTTGCATTCAGTGCATTAATCACCATTTTTCTATCTGTTGGGCCGGTAATTTCAACTCGTCTATCTTGTAAATCTGTTGGAATACCTTGAATACTCCATTCAGACTCTCGGATAGAACGTGTTTCACTTAAGAAATTAGGTAACTGCCCAGCATCTATCTTTTTCTGACGTAGCTGGCGAGTTTCTAATAACTCAGGAACTCGGTGTGCAAATTTTTCGACAACATGAGTTAGAAATCGAACTGCTCCAGCAGTTAACACTTCTTCAACTTGGGGCAAGTTAGGTTCAGTAACGATTATCTGTTGCTCTTTAATTGTCATGGTATCGGTCATGGTTTGCGCCTCCGGCAAAATTACATTTGTAACTAAAACACTACGATTTAGTATTCATGTTTCATCCTATGATTCATTTTTGCTGCTTACACTTATTACATTCTCGAAAGTCCAAGTGAATTACAACCCCGACTAAAGGCTAATAAAGACTCGAAAAACCGATAAAACATCAATAAAAATCAGCAAATTGAATTATGAGTAAATGCTCTATAGATATATTTGTCAAAGTTTTATTTTTACAATTTAGACACATGAAAATACTTACAAGATCTAAAAATAACGTAATTAAATTACAAAAAATAAAGTTGTAAAATTTAACATGTAAAATTCACAGTTTTAATTTCACAAGTAAAACAGCAGGATAGAAATGAATTGAATGAAAGGCAGCGCAAGTAATTAGATGAATAAGCCAGAAGTGATGACAGGCAACAAGAAGAGGTAAAACAAAAAGAGGTAAAGGGAAAATACTTAAATTAAAAGAACTGAGAATACGATCACGATTTTTGCTCATTATTCAAAAGTAGAAAGACGACTATTTATAAAAATAAATAATCGCCTTATATAAAGAGATTCACTATAAAATATCTTCGACAATATCAGCTAACTGATGAAATGCTTGTAAACGAGATGAACTTGGACGCCATACTAAGCCAATATCACGTGATGCTTCTTGGCCAGGCGGCTCAACCACAACTAAATTTTGATTATCGAGTAACCCATGTTTAATCGCCATTTGAGGAATAAAAGTAGTACCTAATCCATTGGCAACCATCTGTACTAATGTATGCAAGCTTGTCGCTGTGAATGGATTAATTTTTTCTCGCTTCGTTAACTTACACGCTGAAACAGCGTGTTCTGTTAAACAGTGCTCTTTCTCTAGTAAGAACACAAACTCATCAGGCAAATCATCATAGCGAATAGGCGTAGAAATAGAACTCACTTGGTCTTTACTAATTACCATTTTAAATGGGTCTTGACCAACAACCAGACTTTCCATTCCTGCAATATCAACAGGAAGAGCAAGAATCAATACATCTAATTGCCCTTGTCTTAATGCCGCTAATAGATTCGTCGTCGTATCTTCTCTTAGTAATAGAGTGAGTTGAGGGTATTTTTCATTCACCTCTTGCACTAAATCACATAATAAAAAAGGCGCAATTGTAGGTATGCAGCCAACACGCAATTGACCTTGCATTGAATCACCTTGACATAAAGAGCCTAACTCAATCAAGTCTTGGCCTTTTGCCAACAATTCTCGTCCTTGCTCTACGACTCTTTCACCTACAGGGGTAAAAACAAGTGTTTTTTTATCTCTTTCATATAATGTACAACCGATCAACTCTTCAAGGTTTTGTATCCCTTTACTTAGGGTTGATTGGCTAACAAAACATTTTTCTGCAGCTTCACCAAAATGACGCGTTTCGTGCAGAGTAATGAAGTAGTGTAGCTGTTTTAATGAGGGCCATTTATTCATCGCTTTTCTCGATTACATCAATCTATTTAATTCGCTTTTTTCAATCATACCTTTTGTACTATAGTTTGTCCCGTCGAAACATTTGTTATGAAAAAACAAAGCCAAACAAGAAGTTTGGATATCTAACTTTTTAGGAGATTCAAAAATGGTACTAGTAGGTCGTCAAGCACCAGACTTTACTGCTGCAGCTGTTCTAGGTAACGGTGAAATCGTTGATAACTTCAACTTCGCAGAATTCACTAAAGGTAAGAAAGCGGTAGTATTCTTCTACCCACTAGACTTCACTTTCGTTTGTCCATCAGAGCTAATCGCTTTTGACAACCGTCTAGAAGACTTCCAAGCGAAAGGCGTTGAAGTAATCGGTGTATCTATCGATTCTCAATTCTCTCACAACGCATGGCGTAACACTGCTATCGAAGATGGCGGTATCGGTCAAGTTAAGTACCCTCTAGTTGCTGACGTTAAGCATGAAATCTGTAAAGCATACGACGTTGAGCACCCAGAAGCTGGTGTTGCTTTCCGTGGTTCTTTCCTAATCGATGCTGACGGTCTTGTTCGTCACCAAGTAGTTAACGACCTTCCACTAGGCCGTAACATTGACGAAATGCTACGCATGGTAGACGCACTAAACTTCCACGAGAAGAACGGTGAAGTTTGTCCAGCACAATGGGAAGAAGGTAAAGCAGGTATGGACGCATCTCCAAAAGGTGTTGCATCGTTCCTATCTGAACACGCTGACGACCTAAGCAAGTAATTCTATTAGAGCTCTTACCACAAAGAGCTCGATGCACCTAATGCTCAACGGTGCATGTGGCTAGAATATTAAAAGCATATAAATGCGACAGCCAAAAATCAGAAAGTTTGCCTAATACTAAAAGCCCTAAAGTTATCTTTAGGGCTTTTTCTTTATTTTCAGCAAAATTACACATTTCCCCCTTATTAACTCTAATATAGATTCAATTCTGACGCCCTCTTCACACTACTTTCTTAATTTATCCCTTACACTACGGGTATCTTCCTTTATTTTTTTATACTCATGTCTATCCAAATTGAAGTCTGCATCGACAATCTAGAATCTCTACATAACGCAATAACAGGTGGTGCTGACCGCATTGAACTCTGCTCTTCTTTGGCTCTTGGTGGTTTAACTCCAAGCTTTGGCTTTATGAAAAAAGCAGCAGAGATCTCACCGATTCCTGTCTATGCAATGATAAGACCTCGCCAAGGTGATTTCTTATATGATAACGATGACATAGCAGCCATGATCTCCGATATTCAAGCTGCTAAATTAGCAGGCTTACAAGGCGTAGTATTTGGCGTATTAAAAGCCAATGGCGATATTGATATGCCACTTTCTGCTCGCTTAATGAAAATAGCCAACGACAATGATTTAGGCGTGACTTTTCATCGAGCCATAGACCAATGTTCTAACTATAAAAAAGCCATCGAAAATATTGCAGAGCTTGGCTGTGAACGCATTCTAACCTCAGGGTTAGCAGCGAATGCCTATGATGGGATAAATGTATTAGCTGATATGGTTAAACTGGCTAATGGACGTTTTGATATATTAGCTGGTGCAGGTGTTAGTGCGGAAAATGCAAAAGAAATAATAGAAAAAACAGGTGTGAAAGAGATTCATTTATCAGGTAAATCCACACGACCAAGTAAAATGAAACTGGTTTTAGATGGCGTAAAAATGGGTGCCGGTGATTTGGATGATTTCATTGTCCCAGTGACAGACGCTAAAAAAATTGATGCTGTTAAGCAACGCATAAAATAAAAACAAAAAAGCCAGAGTATCAAAACTCTGGCTTTTATAAGTAAAATGACGAGTAATTATTTAGCTAATTGAACTGTATTTACGTCGATTGTTGTCTCAGTCCACTCTTTATCTACTTCACCATGAATTACCAATTTTGTTTCTGGTGTAGCTTCAATACCATTCCAATCTTTATTATCAATTTCGATTCTAACTTCACCCGTCGCATCTTTAAATTGGTATTCTTCATTGCCTAAAGAAGACGTAATGTAGCCAGTTAATACAACCGCTGCATCATCATCAGAATCAAGTGCAGCTCGAACCGTACTAACAGAAACTGAACTAGGGCCAGTAAAACCACCTTTAACTGGTGCGTTCTGAGCAGCAAAAACACTTGAAGAAGCGAAAACTAATGCACTAACTAATACGATTTTTTTCATTTTATTATGTCCAATTAACTTAGATTTGTAATCTTTAACTATTCGATGACGATATATTAAAAGTAGTAAGCTGAACTCAACATGAACGATGTAGAATTAGCAACACTATCTACTTGGTAGCTTGCTGATGCACCTAGCGCTAGGTTTGGGATAACCATGTACTCAATACCTACGCTTGCAATACCGCCGAATACGCTTTCAGATTTTGAATCACCAGCAACATAATCTTGTGTAAATTCATGATCTGTTAGGTCATTTTCATATTCAGTATTCGCAGATGAATCAAATTTATATTGAGTATAAGTCAAACCTAAGCCTGTTTTTAATTGTACTTTTTCATTGATGTTATAAAAATACACAGGTTTAAAGGTAAATTGAGTTGCATCTAAATCAGCATCCCACTCACGCTCTTTAGTATAACCAGGTTTATCAGACACTAGCATTTGACTACGAGAATCATCACTCTCAAATTTTTTGTAACCTAGCTCAAGACCAAATTCATTAAAACGGTAGCCAACAAAACCACCAAAAGCAGAACTAGAGTCATCTGGAGTTAATGACACATTGTCATTTGAAAAAGTCGTTGAATAATCATGGCTCATGTTTGTTAGACCGTATTCTAAACCTACGTATGGAGCAGCAATTGTTGCTGTTGAAGTAGCAGCCATTAGCAAAAATAAATACTTTTTCATTGTAATTCAATCCTATAGTTATGATGTTGAGCTTGGTGTTAATTCGTAATGTAGGTACTATAGAGAAGAGATCGTGAAGGAAGCGTGAAGAATTATTTAATAATTCAATTTTTTATAAAGGAAGTAATTCAATATGGCAAAAGATCTGTTTGCAACATTAGATTTAAACTTATTGAGAACGTTTTTAATTCTTTCCCAAGAATTAAATATGCGAAAAGCCTCTGAGCGCTTATTTGTTTCTCAACCTGCTATCAGTCAGGCATTGCAAAAATTGCGAAATCATTTTAATGATGAGTTATTCATTAAAGTTCGCCATGGGTTAAAACCAACCCCTTTTGCTGAAGAATTAGCTGAGAATATCCAACCTTATTTAGATGGTTTATCGTCAGTATTAAATGCATCCCAAGAATTCCAACCTACTAATTTAAATAGAACACTTAAAATAGCCTTAGCTCCTCAGGTATTAACTTGCTTATCTGGTGCGTTATTTCATGAAATTAAAGAAAAAGCACCTAATGTGGATCTACAACTTGTGAATTGGTCTGAATCCACTTTCGAAGATCTTGCTAAAGGCAAGCTAGACATTGCGATCAATTATGAATATGACAAAATCCCAAAAGAATTACTTTCAAAAAATCTAATCACAATAACAGGTTGTGTAATCGTTAGAAAAGACCATCCAATAGATAAAATTATCGCAACACCTTATGACTTCGAAGGTTATGAACTTGCTTCATTGATTATTCCTGGTTGGAATGATAATAAAAGTTTAGCAAGTGAAGTGCTAACCAATATGGATATTGAGCATAAAATAGGATTTCGCTCAGAGCTTCCAATGGCATTGATCGATGTAGTTCAACATACAGATATGTATTTCCCTTCCACTTCACTTTTCCCTATTTACCAATATTCAAGTTTAAGACGAATAGATCTATGCCTTGATGACGTCCCTCTAAACTACCCTATTTATAGTTATTTCCATCAACGACACAAAAAAAATGCACTTCATCATTGGATAAATCAACTCATTACCGATTTATTATTAGAAGCAAATATCAAATAAGAATCCCTTATGACCTATATAATGAAAGGTGATTGGTTCCCTTTCATAAATATTTATATTATCTAGGCCAGTCAACGGGAGTGATACTCAGGCGTATTACTACTGTAACTGCGACATTTACTTTATCAAGGAATGATGAAGTTTTTAGAATAGGTTTTATTGCAACTCTACTTTCCGTCTTTGACGCTTTACCGTTAGGTAACTTCGCCTCTGTTCTCTCATCCAGAGGCTTTTTTTCTTTACCCTTATCACTTTCTTTGTTTCAATAAAAAAAACGTCAATGGATTGATATTATGGCTAAAGACTTATTTTCCAATTTAGACTTAAACCTCTTAAGAACCTTCATCATTCTTCACCAAGAACGAAATATGCGTAAAGCGTCTGAACGTTTATTTGTTTCTCAGCCTGCTATTAGTAAAGCTTTGCAACGCTTACGTGATCATTTTAATGATGAATTATTTGTCAAAACCCATCATGGACTTCGAGCTACCGAATACGCCAATCAATTAGCTGAAAGTATTTCGCCTATCCTTGATGAGTTATCCTCTACACTAAATGAAAGTAACGAATTTAATCCCAAAGAGTTGGACGGCGTCATTAAACTTGCTTTATCTCCTTTTATTTTAAGCGCTATTGCAAATAGACTATTTCAAGCAATTAGAACTGAAGCACCAAATGTTCAAGTACAATTACTAAATTGGTCAAAATCTACCATGACCGATATCATCAATGATGAAGTTCAACTCGGTCTTAATTACGAAATTAGTCATGCACCAAAAGAGCTAATTCAAAAACCTATCGCTCAAGACAGCTTTAAAGCATATGTAAGACAATGTCATCCATATAAAGAGACTGAAATAGAAGTTAAAGATGGGGTTAATTTTGAACTGGCAACGGTAATAGCTGTTGATTGGAACTCACATCAATCTCTAGCAGAAAAGATCCTAAAAATTAAAGGATTGGAAGCCAATGTCGGCTTTCGTTCAGAACTGCCTTCAGCTGTAATCGATGTGGTTAATAACTCAGACATGATGTTCCCAGCCTCTAAATTTTTAGATATTGAAAATAATAAGCAACTACGAAGTATTCAAATACTCTTTGATAATAAAGATATTAATCCGAAGGTTTGTGCTTATTACCACTATAAAAATCGCAATAACCCCACCATGCTATGGTTAAAAAACATTCTTCAATCATTGCTTATTGATAACCAATAGTTATTACCCTAATTAACTTGAGTCATTAATAACTTAAGGTTAAAGCCTCTATTCTTTTAAGGGATTAGAGGCTTTTTTGTACATTTCATATACTTCTCTCATCGGCTAGGAACGCCACACACAAGCAAAGACGCTTTCAATAATTAGGCGATATCGCCAACCATAACATTAAGAGAGAAACCAATATGAAACTTAAATTAATTGCATCTTTAGTTGCCGCATCGTTCCTAGCAGGCTGTTCCTCTTCAGGCTCATCAAATGACTCACCGACGACCCCTGATCCACAAGATGGTATTGCAGGTGTTCAATACTTTGAAGGTGAAAATGCTCAAGCTGCAATTGTGACTGGCGACGAAGGTAATTATCAAGCAAACCTATTAAAAGGAAGCAATGGCAATACCATTATTCGTTTAAACGGCACAACTTATGTCACCAACGGTGATGAAGTAAAAAATACTCAAGGTGAGACCATTGGTCATATACAAAAAGAAGGTTCAGAGCTTATCTTTCATGGTAACAATGGTGGAGAAGCCGCACTTAAAGTTGAAAATGGTCGTTTAATTATTTCTGAAACAGTAAAACCAAACCCACAACTTCCACCTAAAGATGATGGTTCATGGGATGGAGATCATGGTTGGGAAGTCACTAAGCCTGCACCAGAATTACCACCAAAATGGGATGGTGATGAAGGTCACACAAATCCATTTATACCTGTAACAATTAATGGCATTGATTATGTTATTGATACTACAACCAATTTAGTCACAATTGATGGTATTGTGGTTGGTGGTGCTGAATATGATGGAAAAGGTCGAATTGTATTTACCGATTTCTCAACAGGTGAAACCATGCAAATAGGCAGAGATAATAACGACAATATTAGCATCATCAGAGGCGATGTAGATCACGGATGGGGATGGGTAAATCCAGACAATGATCTACCTGAATTTGATGGCGGTTGGGATAACCCAACAAAACCTTACACTGTAGAATTTAGCAAAGAGCATCAACAAGCTTATGTATATAACGAAGATGGTAAAACAGTATTGATTATTGAACCTGGTGACACTCATGGATCATTTGAAGTTCGATTAGGCGCCATGAGTTCTGATGATGTTTATGTTATTTCACAAGACAATCGTGGTGAATGGGTGATTGATTGGGAAAAATCAACCATTGATGGTGAATGGGGAGTATCTCCTGATTCAGATAAGTTACTACCACCAAGTCTAAATGATCAACTGATTACTGACATCGAATCAGGAAAAAAGACTGATGGCTCAACATGGATCAGTATTAATGATAAAGCGGTAAGTCTTATTATTAATGACGGAAAAATTGTTGATATTAATGTCTCAGATAAGGCCAAGAAAGTCATAGCTGAACGCATTGAGCTTCGCTCAGATTTAAATGCAGAGCAAATCCGTCAAAAAGCTAAGTCTCTATCACAAGAGCAACGCCAACAAATTAAACAAGCTATCAAGGACAGAGCTCCCCGCTCATAAGATTGGCTAACAGTTTATAAATAAAGCAAAGGAGTCGCTCTACAGTGGCTCCTTTTTTATTTTTGCTACGAGTACTTAATTATGCGCTTTCAATTCTTATTGTTACCTCTGTTCACCTCTTTATCGGTTTCAGCAAAATATTATGAACCCGATCTAAGCGTTCAACTGTCTCAAAGTAATGATGAATGGGTAGGGACCGTTACTGCCAACCTTCAAGCAACAGAAGAGATCAGCTTTACCGCAGATATCGACTCAACGGGTTATTTAGAAATTGGATCGGGCTACGGACTAATGCTTGGCCAGTTTTATACTGAAGCTTTCGTTAGTTATGGCAGAGCAGACCTTATCGATATCTATAATGTCGGCCTATTTACAGGTACCGCACTAACCAGAGATATTATGATTTTTGCTAACACTTCTCATGAATGGCGTGAATCTGTTTTTTCGGATTTATTAAATACAAAAACAAATCGAGAATGGAAAAATACACTTGGTGCTAGCTATACGATTAATCAGTGGAGTAGCTTTAGCTATTCATTTGCTCATGACCGTGAATTAACCGGTTCAAAAAGCTATTACAACAGCCAAGATATTACGCTTACCTTAAAACCTAAATGGGTAGAGCCTTATGTGAAATACACCTTTGGTGAATCACGAATCAGCCCAAGTGATAGAACAAGAACAGAAAACAGCTATGAAGTTGGGTTTAATCTAAGATTTTAATTAACTCTATATTCGACACAATTACCTTTTGGTCACTCTCCCCCTTCATATCACTTTTATGTAGGGGCTTTTTTTACCATCTAAAAATCCATTAATAACTAATGATTATCATTGAAATAACGACATGTGATTAGTGGAGTATGAACAATTTTCTTACTATACCCCCATCAAAAACACATTATATAAACAAGCACGGATGCTTTTTTTAAACACAATTATGAGAGTATCCAAAATGAAAAAATCACATCTAGTTCTAGCTATCGCCACTCTATTTAGTGCAAACACTTTTGCTAATAATATTCACTTATCTCCTGAAGTTAAAATCGGCCCTTATGGTGGCTTTGGTATTCAAGCAGGTGTTACTGATGCTTTAGGTTTTGATGCGGCTTATCTTAGTTATGGTCGTACGGTTTACAGCAGTTCAACTTATGATGAAACAATCGACTCATACCGTTTTGGTGTTCAACATATGTTTGGAGCATCAAAAATACATGGCCTACAGCTTGAATTAGGTATTGCTGACTACGATGGAAAGAAAACAAGTAAAGGCGAAACGACTAAAGAAAGTACATTAGGTTCAAGTATCGGCGCCTCTTATGTATTTCAAGCTACTGACCAATTAGGATTAAGAGCAGGAGTGGATCTTAACTACTTCCCAATGAGTGATACGTATATTCCTTATGACTTAGCAACTAACTTTAATCTTGGTATGACATTCACTTTTTAATGAATACCATCGTGATTAATTATACCAATCGTAATAAATAACTGATCGCTCTAACTTATTAAAATGCTCGATAACTACGTTAGAATTGTTAATTGTAGAATAACTACTTATCAAAAAATTCTGCCTTGTTATCAAGCATTTTTCCTTCGCTATTTCTGATCACTTACTTACTGTGATTGGTATTAGATAAAAAAATGGCGCTGTTTTTAAACAACGCCATTTTTATTTAATTAGATTTCAAATCAAATTACATCGCAAAGTTTACGATTGGGAAACAAGGTAGGAAACCATTTTCAGCACAGTTAATAAGGCCTACTTGAACCCCTTTAATATCAGAAGTCATGTTAAAGAAACCAACTTGAACATGAGAATCATTTGAAAGGTTAGCAACACCTACATCAACCATTGTGTAACCTTCTGAATAGTTAACAGCAGATACGTTTGCACCTTTCACATTATTTGTAAGGTTAACAAAACCTAGGTTAGCCCCTAAGTCATCACCTTTGTGCCAGTTAAACAGGCCAAAAGATGCACCAGTCATATTACCGTTAACCTTGTTAGCACCGATAAATAGCGGGAAGTTTACACCAGTTAGGTTATCACTTTCAGACATACCGATTGCGAAATCAACACCAGTAACATCACCAGTCTTACCATGCAGTGCAGCTAGACGTACACCTTTTACTTCACTTGCTGCTGGAGCATTAAAGCCATTAAGAGATGAGAACATCACAGGCGTGCTATCAGCCATCGCAAATGATGAAACCATCGATAGAGCAGCGCAAGTACCAACTAAAATCTTCTTCATAATATTTCCTTTATTACTTAGTTATGATTCTTTGAATCAATTATTTTGCTTATTATCAGTTACACCATAAATGTAACAATTCCTAATATACTCGTATTAAGTGATAAATAAAGCATAGTTCAAAAAGTTAGTATGTGATTATTATTTTTAAGTCAATCGGTTACGAATATAACCTTACAGAAACACATCACTTAATCACATCATCTATATTTTGTTCACCAATATGCCGTACATCTTTTCCTTTTACGAAATAAATAATGTATTCACAAATATTTTGGCAACGATCTCCAACTCGTTCAATAGCTCGAGCGGCCCACATTACCTTCATCACGCTAGGAATAGAACTTGGGTCTTCCATCATATAAGTCATTAATTGACGTACAACCGCTTCATATTCTGCATCGATTTTATCATCAAATTTATACGCTTCAGTTGCTGCTTTTACATCCATTCGTGCATAAGCATCTAAAACTGAATGCATCATTTTTACAGATTGACGCCCTAATGACTCTAAAGATACCAATAACGAATGCTGCTTATTCGTAAAGTTTTCTAATGATACTTTGGCTATTTGAGAGGCTACGTCACCAATACGTTCTAAATCAGTAATGGTTTTTATAATCGCCATAACTAAGCGCAAATCACTTGCTGTAGGTTGACGTTTGGCAATGATACGAGTGCACGCTTCATCAATAGCGACTTCCATAGCATTGACTTTATGGTCTTCATGCATGACGCGTTTAGCTAGCTCTGCATCATGATTATGCAAAGCTTCTAATGCATAGGTGAGCTGCTGTTCCACCATTCCACCCATAGTTAAAACATGAGTGCGAATAGCTTCAAGCTCTGAATTGAATTGGCCTGAAATATGTCGACCAAGATGCATGATATGTCCTTATCTTATCAATGGCCTATCATAGGATTATTACCCATAACGGCCTGTAATATAGTCTTCTGTTTGTTTATGTATAGGGGAAGTGAAAATGGTATTTGCATTACCATACTCCACTAACTTTCCTTGATTAATAAAAGCGGTGTAATCACTTACCCTCGCAGCTTGTTGCATATTATGTGTAACAATAACGACGGTATATTTACTTTTTAATTCGTAAATAAGCTCTTCTATGGTTAGTGTTGATATTGGATCCAAAGCCGATGTTGGTTCATCAAGTAATAATACTTCAGGTTCAATGGCTATCGCTCGAGCAATAACTAAACGTTGTTGCTGACCTCCAGAAAGGCCAAATGCATTTTCATGTAAACGATGCTTAACTTCATCCCATAATGCCGCCGCTTTTAGAGCTTCTTCAACCGCTTCATCTAATACTCGCGCTTCTTTAATCCCTTGTAAACGTAAACCGTAAACTACGTTTTCATAAATTGACTTAGGAAACGGATTGGGGCGTTGAAACACCATGCCAACCCGACGACGCAATGAAGGAATATCCGTATCAGGGTGATAAATGTCATCACCAAATAACTTAATCGAACCTTTAATTTTGCAATTATCAACCAAATCATTCATTCGGTTAATACAGCGTAATAACGTTGATTTACCACAACCAGACGGACCGATAAAAGCGGTCACTTGGCCCTTCGGTATTCGCATTTCTATATTTGATAGCGCCGATGTCTTGCCATAATTCAAACAAAGATTATTAATTTCTATCGCGGTATTTTCATCAGATAAATGATTAACATCCATCGGCGATAAAAAAGAAAGATCAGGAGATAATGAATACATATAACTATAACTCCAAAGTTCGGTATTTTTCTCGTAAGTTATTACGAATAGCGATGGCAGCAAGGTTTAATCCAATGATAACCGTGACCAATAAAAAAGCCGTTGCATATACAATAGGTCGAGCGGCTTCTACGTTAGGACTTTGAAAACCTACATCATAAATATGATAACCAAGGTGCATGAATTTTCTGTCTAAATGCAAGTAAGGAGCAACGCTATCAACAGGTAACGATGGCGCTAACTTCACTACCCCTACTAACATTAAAGGAGCTACCTCACCTGCAGCACGAGCAACCGCTAAAATTAATCCTGTCATGATCGCTGGACTTGCCATAGGTAATACGATCTTCCATAAAGTTTCAAACTGGGTAGCACCTAATGCTAATGAACCATGTCGAACCGAATTAGGAATACGACTTAAACCTTCTTCTGTCGCAACAATCACAACGGGTAAAGTTAAGATAGCTAATGTTAACGCTGACCATAATAAACCTGGCGTCCCAAATGTAGGGGTTGGCAACTCATTAGAATAAAAGAGTTGATCAAGTGTTCCACCTACCACATAAACAAAAAAGCCTAACCCAAATACACCATAAACAATCGATGGCACACCTGCTAAGTTAATTACAGCGATACGGATCAATCGAGTTAACACATTTGGTTTTGCATATTCATGTAAGTATATAGCAGCTATCACCCCCAAAGGCATTACGATAACCGACATTAACAACACTAATAAAATAGTACCAAATATCGCAGGAAACACCCCCCCCTCAGAATTAGCTTCACGCGGAGGTTCTGATACAAACTCATAAACAGACTCAAGCCAATGATACACTTTTTCTTTCATCGTCATCGCATTTGGAAACCAAATATCCAATACGTTATCACTGCTTAGTTGATAGCGTGAACCTTGGCTATCTTCTAGTATCAAATAACTGTGGCTCAACTGCTTAGATGTTGCATCTACCTCGTGATTAAGTACTTTTTCTTTCGTTATGATTTCACTTTTAGAAAGAGTAGAACTAGGTAAAGCATCTAACAAACGATAAAGTTTATATCGCTCTTGCTCAAGTAAATCGATCTTTGCTTTTTCACTACGAACCCAAGCTTCGACCTGCTGTCGATTTAACTCAAGGCCATTTGATGTCTCTATGATCTTGCCAAAATATTTACCATGCTGAACACGATCTACTACCACGAGATCTTCTGGCTTGCTTACCGTTCTAATTTTATCTTTATCGATATTAATGAAGTCAAAACCATTAATATCTCGGTTTCCAACCTTAATTACGAGTCGCTCTCTTTTATCCGCATTCGCATCATGTACTTTTTGTACATCATATAACTGACCAACAATGACCTTTCCATCAACGGTTTGCCATTGCTGTAATGGCGTTGGCCAAAAATAAGAGAGGCCTTTCCAACCAATTAACAGCAAGATACCCAATACCGAAATCATACTGATACTTACTGATCCTGCAGTAAGCCATATCCATGGTGAGCCTGATTTTATCCACGTTTTCATTTTTATTTTCATTCAGATACACCTACAAACTACGGTATTTTTCACGTAACCCTTGGCGGATCCATTCAGCCAATGAGTTAACAAAAAAAGTGAAAACAAACAATAAAAATGCAGCCAAGAACAACATTCTAAAGTGCGTACTACCCATTTCCGACTCAGGCATTTCAATAGCAATATTTGCCGCTAGAGTCCTCATCCCCTCTAAAATATTACCATCCATAATTGGCGTATTTCCGGTAGCCATTAACACAATCATTGTCTCTCCAACGGCGCGACCTAGCCCCATCATCACAGCAGAGAAAATACCTGGACTGGCAGTCAATAGTACAACCTTTGTGAGCGTTTGCCACTGTGTTGCTCCCAACGCTAATGAGCCTTCAGATAGATGTTTTGGCACAGAGAAAATAGCATCTTCTGCAATGGTATAAATGGTCGGAATGATCGCCGCTCCCATCGCAATACCAACGACCAAGGCATTACGCTGGTCATAACCAACGCCGTTGTCACCTAAATAATTTCGTAAATCACCACCAAACAACCAATCTTCAATCACATACCCATACTTAAAAGTAAAGTAACCAATTACAACTAAAGCGGGTATTAATAAAATTGCATGCTGTCCACGAGGTAACTTACGCATAATATGAGCTGGCAAAATGTGCCATACGAAAGCAATAATAATCATGCTTAACGGGAAGAATACCAGTAGGCTAAATACGGCAATTAAATTATTTTCAACAATTGGAGCTAACCAAATTCCAGCTAATAACCCAATAATAACCGTTGGTAACGCCTCCATAATTTCAATGGTTGGCTTTACATAACGACGTACATTTGCAGACATAAAATACGCGGTATAAATCGCACTACCTATAGCGATAGGCCCTGCAAAAATCAACGCATAAAATGCCGCTTTTAATGTACCAAACGCTAGCGGCATTAAACTAAACTTTGATTCAAAATCATCATTGGCGGCTGTTGATTGCCAAATATAAGCAGGCTCTGGATAACCTTCATACCATACCTTTCCAAACACAGACTGAATGCTCACTTCTGGGTGAGGATTCGTAATATCAAAACATTTCCATCCAGATTTTGTCAGCGTTATTAGTTTTTCACCATTTGGTGGTTGAGTGGCAGCCAAAACAACATCATTAAATAAATGCTGTTTAAATAATGCTTTTTCTGTTGTGGTATGAATTAAGGTTAAATTGCCTTTTTCATCAATCACACTTACACCTTTACGGTATACCTCGGGAGAAAGCTGCTCAATAGGCGCATCAAAATTAAAGGTTCTAATTAAAGTAAGTGAGCGTTTTTCATTATTAATGGTATCAAACCATTGAGAAAAGCTACCATTATCAAACTGAACAAGTACCGAATGGGCACCAGCTAATAAAGTGAGTTTTTGTGCAGACTCTTTTAAGGGGATACTTTCACGTAGTGAAGCCTGATGCTCACTTAAGCTCCATACTTGTAATTCATGTTGGTAAAGCAAATAAAGAAAATCATTATTAGGTGTGATCACCATTGAAAGCAGATTTTTCACTTCATTTACGCCATTAAAATGAATGGGAATGGCCTCCCAAAGCGTTTCACCTGTCATTTGATTAACGCTAGCATCTAACTCAAAACCAAGAAGACGATTATCTTCCGTTTTAGCTAATACAACGCCTTCGTTTGGAGTCAAACTTAAAGCCAGTTGGGTTAATGCTTTTTGTTTATCATCCATTTGAAGCGTAGGAAAAGGAAGGAATGATTCAACATAAGGAATAAGCTGACGCTCTCCTTTAGAATAATTTGTTTGAAAGCCTATTTGAGCAAATTGAACTCGACCTTTCTTATCACCAAAAGCAAACCAATCTTGGCTCTCAATTGTGGTTGTGAATGCCGTTGGATCACTTATTATTTGCTGTTCACTCACCTGATTTTTATTAATCAGATCAATAAACTGAACCTTTCCTGATTCATCAATACGGTAAACCATTTTGCCTTGTTCATCTGAGCCAATAGCGAGAGTCGAATGAGTGTAATTCACTGCGTATTGATTTATAGGTTCTACATTTACAGAAGTGAAAATAGGAGAAATCACAGCCAATAAATAAAAACAAATAAGTAGAAGAGCGGCAATGATCCCAACACCACTCGATTTAACCCAGACACGCATAATCAGATCTACAACACGACGTTGTTTATCTCGAGTTCTCTGATTAGGTTTGGCGTATGCCATGATGGGTTAACCTCAATTTTATAATATGGATAAACGGTATTTTTCATTATAGGGGTGACACTATAATGACAAACAAAACCAATCTAGCTGAGTAGATTAATTTTCGTGTTAGTGTAAATTTAATTTTGATAATTCTTGTAAAACAAATCGTTCAGGAAGCGCAATATAACCATCCTGTTCAACTCTATCTTGCCCTTCTCTAGAGAGCATATAACGAATAAATTCAGCATCAAGAGGAGGCAGCTTCGCTGTTGGTGGCTTATTTATATAAATATATAAGAAACGCGCTAATGGGTATTGGCCATTAATAATATTGTCTGTGGTTGGTTCAATATAATCGGTTCCAGCTTTACTGATAGGTAAGAGTTTTACCCCTGACATTTGATAACCAACACCAGAATAACCAATGCCATTTAAAGAGGCAGAGATCCCTTGAACTACAGATGCCGATCCCGGTTGTTCATTAACATTAACCTTAAAATCCCCATTGCATAGCGCATTATTTTTAAAGTATCCGTAGGTACCAGAGACTGAATTTCGACCAAATAATTGAATTCGATGCTTTGCCCAACTGGTGTGCACGCCAAGATCTTGCCAACGATTAATCGACTTTAACGCACCACAACGCAAAGTAGCAGAAAAAATAGCATCAAGTTGGGCGAAATTTAGTCCTTTAATTGGGTTGTCCTGATGAACAAAAATTCCGAGGGCATCAATTGCGACTCGGATTTCAGTTGGAGGGTAACCAAATTGTCTTTCAAATGCGGCTTTTTCACTTTGCCGCATTTTCCGGCTCATAGGACCAAATTGTGCGGTACTTTCAATGAGAGCGGGTGCAGCAGTTGAAGACCCAGACGCTTGAATTTGTATATGAACTCTGGGATAAATTCGTTGAAAGTCTTCAGCCCACAATGTCATCATATTAGCTAAGGTATCAGACCCAATTGAAGATAAATTGCCAGAAATACCAGAAACCCGTTGATAAGGTGCAAGTTTCCCATCATAAGCTAATACACTTTTTACAAAGCACAACCAAAGTAATCCCATGGGAATAAATACCCTAAACCACTTTACTGTTCTACTTTGCGTATTAATCATGATGTTGTACTTACTTAAAGAATGAGTTTTTTAGGTAATGTAAATGAGAAAGTACTGCCTTTTCCTAACTTACTTTTTATTTCAAGCTGAGAATCATGATGACTAAGCGCATGCTTAACAATTGCTAGCCCTAATCCACTGCCACCCGTTTCTCTAGAACGTGCTTTATCTACACGATAGAAACGCTCCGTCAAGCGAGGAATATGTTGAGGCTCAATACCTTGCCCACTATCGGTAACTTTTAACTCTGCCCCACTTGAATTGGTTTGCCAATCAACGATAATTTCAGCGCCATCCGTCGTATGCTTCACCGCGTTATACACTAAATTTGAAATAGCGCTACGCAATTGATCTTCATCGCCTTTTACTTTGAGATTATGATCAACATTAAAGGTAATTTTATGGTTTCTTTCACCACTTAGCGCAACGGCTTCTTTCTCTAAAATATCCAGCATGGAAGGAACATCTACGCGATCTTCTAGCATTGATGTGGCTGCCGCTTCTATTTTAGATAAGGTTAATAATTGCTCAACAAGTCCTTCCATACGAGACAATTGCTCAGTCATTACACCATGTGCTCGGTTCCACATTGGTCCAACTAACATGTCTGGGTCTTCCGACATTTCCAAATAACCACGAAGAACCGTCATTGGTGTACGTAATTCATGAGATACGTTAGCAAAGAAGTTACGACGCATCCCCTCAAGCTGCTTAATTTGAGAGACATCACGTACCACCATTAGATATTCACCATCGCTGTATGGTGCAATACGGATTTCTAGCGTTTTATCGCTATTGATTGGTGATTTCATATCCAATGGAAAATCAAAATGTTGATCCATTAAATACTGCACAAAATCAGGCGTTCTAATTAAATTAGTGATCGGCTGACCAGAATCATCAGGCCAACGAAATCCTAATAACGATTGTGCTAACGTGTTACACCAAACGATATTTCCTTCGTGGCGAAAAACGACTACCGCATCAGGTAAGGCTTCTGCACCTTGACGGAATCGACGGATTAAACCAGATAGTTCTTTACGACGCTTCTTATGCCTTTTTTGCAGACGATACGTCTCATCAAAAATAGGCTCCCAGCTACCAGAAGCTGATGGAGGCGTTGCCTTTCGGCCTTCATGCAACCAACGAGACATCTTGATTTGGTTATGTAAGTGCCAAATTAATAAAATAAAAGAGGCAAGGAACAGCAATGGCCATAGTGCATCAAATAGATACCCTACGATAACCCAAGGAACATAGAAAAAAACCAATTCTCCAATCAATTTTTTCCATGAAAGACGCTCAACCATTACCCTTTACCTTACAAAAATTAAATTACGATGCTTGTACAGAGAAGCGATAACCAGCACCACGAACCGTTTGAACTAAACGATCATGACCTTCTACTTCTAACGCTTTACGTAAACGACGAATGTGCACATCAACCGTTCTATCTTCCACATAGACATTGGTGCCCCATACGTTATTCAATAACTGCTCACGGCTATACACACGCTCTTGATGAGTCATAAAGAAATGCAGCATTTTAAACTCAGTAGGCCCCATATCTAACGGCTTATCATTTGCCGTCACACGATGAGATACAGGATCAAGTTTAAGGCCTTGCACATCAATCAACTCTTCGATTGATGTTGGGGAAACACGACGAATTACCGCTTTTAAACGTGCCATCAACTCTTTTGGTGAAAATGGTTTTGTGATGTAATCATCCGCGCCCACTTCTAGACCTCGAACTTTATCTTCTTCTTCACCACGAGCGGTTAACATGACCACAGGGATCTTTTTTGTAAACTCATCACGCTTAAGATGTTTTATTAAATTAATGCCTGAACCACCAGGTAGCATCCAATCTAGCAAGATCAGATCAGGATAAGGTTCACAAAGTAGGGATAGCGCAGAGTCATAATCTTCTGCTTCGATAGGTTCATAACCTTTTTGCTCTAGAACAAAACACAACATTTCACGAATTGGTGCTTCATCTTCTACAACAAGGATCCTTCTAGCCATTCTCTTTTACCTAAGTTAACCAACAAAAATTGTGAAGCTATTATTAAAGCTAATTATGACACTTTTGTGACTATTGAAAAGAAAAGTTCATATTCTATGCAATGAAAAGTCACTTCGTAGGGATTTCTTTAAGATCCTAAAAACTCTACAAGCATAATCCTTCAAAATTTCATATCATAGGCACACTAAAAAAAGATAGGAATTCAGCATCATGATGTGGTTTAAAAATTGTTTAATTTATCGTTTTACTAAAGAGATTGATCTCAATCCAGAACAACTTGAAAAACAACTGAACGATTTTCGTTTCACGCCATGTGGCAGCCAAGATATGCAAAAATTTGGCTGGGTGACAGCAATGGGCCGACACGGTGATATGCTGACTCATGTAGCAAGCAATAATATTCTTATCTGTGCCAAGAAAGAAGAAAAAATGCTTCCAGCATCTGTCATTAAAGAATCAATGAATGCAAAAATTGATGCGCTTGAAGCAGAACAAGGTCGCCCTCTAAAGAAAAAAGAAAAAGACGCAATTAAAGACGATATCGTGGTTGATTTGCTTCCTCGTGCATTCAGTAAGCACCAACAAACGTATGCGTTAATCCTTCCTGAATCTGGATTTATCATTGTAGATGCAGGCAGTTACAAAAAAGCAGAAGACGTTTTAGCACTACTTCGTAAATCTATTGGTAGTTTGCCTGTTGTTCCTCTTACCTCAACTCAACCAATTGAGAATGCCTTAACTGAATGGGTGAAAACAGGCTCTTGCCCTCAAGGTTTTGAAATGGGTGAAGAAGCCGAGCTAAAAGCAATTTTAGAAGATGGCGGAGTGATCCGTTGTAAGCAACAAGAACTGGTATGTGATGAGATCCACGCTCACATTGATGCAAATAAAGTAGTTACAAAATTAGCTCTCACTTGGCAAGAGCGTTTAGAATTTATTCTTGCTGATGACCTGTCTCTAAAACGTTTAAAATTCAGTGATGAAATTAAAGATCAAAACGAAGATATTGGCTTTGAAGACAAAGCAGCGCGCTTTGATGCAGATTTCTCGCTAATGAGTTCTGAGCTTGATGCACTTCTACCTGATCTTTTCAAAGCACTTGGTGGCATTGAAGAGAAAGAGTAAAAGCTGATAGTGCCAAATAAGTAAATCACTTACTTGGCACTTACTTTTTTCTATATGAAAAAATAACAAGCTAAGCTACTTAGTCTATTCTCACCTAAGAAAGAACAGCATAAAGCCAATCAGGTATAACAATACAAGCAACAATCGTCACACTAGCAAACACCAACAAACCGTAGTGACTTACGGTAGGCTTAGCGAACAAATCTTTTTGCTTATCTATAAATTCATTTTGTTGCTGTGTCACCTCTCCCCAGAAGCGACTCACAACAACACCTAAAACTAAAAAAATAACCGTACCAATCAAAGCAAACCACGGCCAAGAAATACCACTATATTTAGCAATAAACACCACGATTACACTACCAATACTACCTACTATCACTCCTTTTTCATTTGCTTGCTTAAAAAACAAACCAAGAAGGAATGACCCTAGACGAATACCAACAAAAATTGAGGTCAGACTTGCAATGGTTTTAAGTACCGACTCATTAGACACAGCAAGCAAAGCAGGAACAACAACCGAAGCCGCAGCAACAAGGCTCATCTTTCTTGCCACTGATTCATAATGTGCATCAGAAGCAGATTTGTGGAAAAAGCGTTTGTAGAAATCGAATGTCGCAACGGTTGCCATTGAGTTGTAGGTTGAATCCAATGTAGACATGGCTGCTGCCGATAGCGCAGAGATCACCAATCCAACAATTATTGGATTAGTATGGTTAAACACGAAATCGAGAATAACTTCATTACTGTTTTCAAAACTATGATCTTGATAAAAGATGTTTAATAACACCCCCATTACAGCAAAAAACAGATAGATAAAGAATGCACCATAGCCACAAAGCAGCATGGATTTTTGAGCGGTTTTAACGTTTTTAGTCGCTAATGTTCTTTGGATAATCAATTGGTTAGTACCATATACACTCAAGTGTAAGAAGCTTACCGCTACCACCCCCGCCCACAATGTAGTGTCTACGCCCAAATCAAAGTCTAGATCGATAATATTTAAGTGATCTGGAGACAACACCTCTCCAGCATCAATCTTCATTAACAATAAACAGAAGATCGCAATACTACCAATAATTAGCACTGCCGACTGCAGCATATCTGTCCATATAACAGTTGATATGCCACCTGCATAAGTATATAGAGCGGTAAATAGAGTGATGTAAATAATGGCCTCTGAAATACCAATGGGTAACACTTGTACCAAAATCAGTGCCACCGCATACAAAATTACCCCCGCCGAAATACACTGGACAACAATAAATACGATAGAGTTGATCGTGCGAGCAACAACGCCAAAACGAAACTCTAGATACTCATAAATTGAGGTTAAACCAAGCTTGTAGAAGACAGGGACAAAGAAAATCACAGCGAAGAAGATCACTATCGGATAGTTCAAATGAACGCTCATCGCTTCCATGCCAGAGCTATAAACCCAGCCAGGCATACCCACGAACGTCATAGCACTAATGTAAGTGGCTAGGATCGACACACCAGCCGTAAACCAGCCAAATTGTTTTCCACCTGTTGAAAAATCGCCACTAGCGCTATAACGATTATTAACTAAGTAGCTGATAAATAAGGTAGCTAGCACATAAAGAGCAATAACAACAAAACTTGAGTACGTAACCATTTTTAGATTCCGTTTATTATATTACGCAAATTATTCACTGCTAATATTACTTAAAATTGGATACTTTCCTTTAAAAACCCCCTACAAGTGTGATTATTGTCACTAAGATAAATAATTAACGTTAAGAATAGTTATATAAGTGTAAATCTTACGCAGGTGAGATCAAGATCACTAAAAATGACTAAATGGGTACGCATTCATTTTAAATTCGACTTTGATCACGGATCTTTTAACCACAAAAACTCTATTATCTCTCGAGATATAAAGGTGGCGTGCTAACTACTAACAAGTACTACACTGCAATGAAAACCAAACACAACCCATATAAAACAAAGGTTTATTATTCATGAATACAAAAAAACACATGAGTGAAGTTCCTATGATTCAAAGGGTAGCTGCTTATCTTGCAATTTTAGTAGGCTACTTTTTTTATTGTTACAACTTTGTAATTATTGACTACGTACGCCCATACATCATTGAAGCGTATGACGGTATTAACTTAGCGGATACCGCTCAATTCTATACATGGCAGTCAGTTGGTGCGCTTATTGGTGCCCTAAGCTGTGCATGGGTGGCATCAAACTTTGGTAAAAAATCGACTCTTATTGCCATCACTGCACTAAACGGCGGCGCAACCATCATCAACATGATGTTTACAGACTATGCAATGTGGGCAGCTATGCGTTTCATCATCGGTATTTCTTTAGGTGGTTACTTCACGGTAGCTGTGAGCCTAATGATCGGTCTATTTACGCCAACGGTTCGCGGTAAGTTAACAGCATTTGCTTCTTCTATGTTCTCAGTTGCCCTAATGGCAATGGGTGCCTACGCAGCGTTTATCTCAAGTATTGATGCTCCTTGGCAAAGCCTAATGTGGGTTGGCGGTATTCCTCCTCTAGTGGCTGCTGCACTGATGATCTTTATTCTTCCAAGCGACAAAAAAGTGATCGCTTACGGTGAAGAAGAGCAAGCAGAAGCCGAAGCATCAAATGCACCTGCGAAAAAAGGCTCTTGGGGCGAAATGCTTAGCGCCCCTTACCGCAAACTAACCATCACTTGTCTACTGCTGGCAGGTCTTAACTTCTATGGCTATCAATTCTTCTCTGGCTTCGTGACAACATACCTAAAAGAAGTTCGTCAATTTGACGGTGCAACTATCGGCATCATCTTCTCTATCTCGGCATTCGGCTCTCTATTCGGTGCTTGGGTATGGGGTGCAATCGCAGACAAATACGGGCGTAAGGTAAACGCATTCGGTTTCATCCTTGCTGGTGTAATGGCTTCAGTATTCTTTGTAGCACCAAGTGACGTGATGATCGGTAGCCTAAACATGTTGGCTATCCTAGGTCTTATTTACAACTTCGGTTTATCGGCTTCAGCGGTATGGGGCGGGTACTTCTCTGAATTGTTCCCAGCTCATCTACGCAGCTTCGGTGCAGCTCTGTTTCATGGTGGTCGTATCATCGGTATGTGGGCACCTATGGTTCTGGTATTCATCCAAGAACGCAGCGACCTTGCAACAGCAATGTGGGGCTCACCAATTGTATGGATTGTGGCTGGCCTGCTGTGGCTATCTCTACCTGAAACATTGAAAGGCGGCATCTTCGACAAGAGCAAAAAAGCGGAAGCAGCTAAGGCTTAATTCCCTTTCGCTAAAGGTCTTTCAAGACAACGAATAAACACTATTCCGGCTGAACAGTCAGCCGGTAACAAAGTCCAAATCGAGTCCTGTTCCGAATGTTGACTCGACAACAAAAAGAGAATGAATTATGTCTAAATATCAAGAAGCTAAACGCATTGTTCGCGAATACTTTGATGCAATGGAAAACGCAACTCATGAGAACGTTGCTGAAGTACTAAAAGCACACACTTCTGAAGATTACTTGTGGCGCGGTGTTTACCCATTCCGTGAGCAAGAAGGCGCTCAAGCTGCAGCTGACGTATTCTGGGCTCCAATGATGAAATCAATGACTCGCATGCAGCGTCGTCAAGACATCTTCATCGGCGGTAACAACGAAATCAACCCAGATGAAATTTGGGTAATGAGCATGGGTCACTTCATGGGTCTATTCGACGCTGAATACCTAGGCATGCGCCCTACTGGCAAAATCATGAACGTTCGCTACGCAGAATTTAACTGTGTTGTTGACGGCAAAATAACTAAGACAGGTCTATTCCTAGACCTACTAGGCATGATGGACCAAGCGGGTTGCTACCCACTACCACCATCAACAGGTAAGCACTTCGTATACCCTGGCCCACGTAACCACGACGGCCTACTGTTTGAAGATGCAGCACCAGAAGAAGGCGTAGCTACGCTTGCTCTAGTGAACAAAATGGTTGATGACCTATCTGCACTTAACGACAGCGGCGCTATGGGTTGCCCACCAGAAGTGCTAGAGAAGAGCTGGTCTAAAGATATGATCTGGTACGGCCCATGTGGTATCGGTGCATCTTACACCATTCCTCGTTACCAGAAGCAGCACCAACTTCCTTTCCGTAACAACCTGAAAGACAAGAAGTTTAATGGTCACGTTTGTCGCTTCGC
Source organism: Aliivibrio fischeri (assembly GCF_009727955.1). Classification (GTDB taxonomy): domain Bacteria; phylum Pseudomonadota; class Gammaproteobacteria; order Enterobacterales; family Vibrionaceae; genus Aliivibrio; species Aliivibrio fischeri_A. The sequence continues at coordinate 108,795 of NZ_WOBR01000008.1, forward strand.
TGAAGGCAGCTTCTCTTGCTTCTTCGGTTGGCCAAACCTATCAAACACGCCAACAGGTGGCTTCCTAGGCATGACTGGTGGCGAAGTTCGCGCAGACATGCAAGTGGTTGATGTTTACTACCGTGACGGCGACAAGCTATCTGAGAACTGGGTACTGATCGACCTTCCTTACTGGTTGAAGCAGCAAGGCCTGGACGTGTTCGAACGCACTTCTACTATCATGAACCCAACACTGTAGAACAAATTATTTAAACCGAAAAATAAAAACAAGCGGTAGTATTCAAAGTAAAATCTTACTTTGGGGTATGACTTGCTAGGAGGATCTTTTCTTCTCCTAGCAAGTACACCCACCAACATTAACTGCTCAATAAATAATATTTATATCCTTAATTTTCATAACATTCTAAGCATTGCTTTATTGAATACCTACCCATTCATGATATCCTGTAAACAGTTAACTTGGCTAAAAAGCATGCTCTATGAATTCACCAAAACAAACAGTAACTTCAAAAGATGTCGCTAAATTAGCTGGCGTTTCTCAATCTACCGTTTCTCGTGTATTTATCTCGGGTAGTTCTGTATCTGAAAAAACTAAACAGAAAGTATTTGAAGCTGCAAAAGCACTAAACTATCGTCCTAACGCATTTGCAAGAAGCCTTACGACTAATGAATCTAAGTTGATTGGCTTAGTTTTCCCTGATGCTGACTATCCAATTCATATGAAAACTCTTCAACTCATTTCTACTGAGTTACAAAAACAAGGATATTCAGCAGTACTTATTCCTTGGCAAATAGACGATAACGATAACCATTCTATTCCTAACATCTTTCAATATCGTGTTGATGGTGTCATTGCTGCATCTGCTACATTTAACAAGTCGCTTTATGAAGAATGTGAAGAATTCAATATCCCAATAGTTCAATATGCACGTGTAGTTAAAGACACTAAGAGTAGTCATGTGGTTAGCGACAATTACGCAGCAGGCCAACTCGCAGCTCAACACTTTCATCATGTAGGAACAAAATCAGCTGTTTACTTAACGGGCAACGTGCCTACCTACACCAACGGTGAACGCGAAGCAGGTTTTTGCTCAGAATTCGAAGAGCTGACTGGCAAACAAGCTCGTGTTATTGAAGCTGATTATGATTATCTTGATTCACTCGACACTATTCGAGCTCTCTTTTCAGAATCGACACAACCTCAAGCGATTTTCTGTGCAACAGATAATTTAGCTATGGCTGTAATGGATATTGCACGCTTAGAATTCAATCTTCGTATTCCAGAAGATATTCAAGTTATTGGTTTTGATGACATTCCACAAGCCCAATGGTTAAACTACCAGCTCACGACTTTCAAGCAAGATTTCAAACGACTTGCTCGTGAGTCAGTAAAAATTGTGGTTAATCAAATTCAAGAACGAAATACCAGCTTAGTTAAGTTAATGATCCCCGTTCAATTTATAGAGCGTAACACGACACAAAAGATTAAATAGAAGATCAATTTAGCATAATCTAAAACAATATATTTTAGACAACCGACTCTATAAAAACATACGTTAATTAATCATGTACAAATAAGTAGACTTGAATCATAAGTAAATATTTATAAGGTTCTTCCTCAACCCTAGCACTTCCCTCACTTTCCATGTAAAATCCGGCCTCCTTCATATCTTCAGTGATATGAACTGACTTGAGATCAGAATACTAAAATTGGGAAGCAATCATGTTTAAACCAGAACTACTTTCGCCTGCGGGCAGCCTTAAAAATATGCGTTACGCGTTTGCCTACGGTGCAGATGCTGTATATGCAGGCCAACCACGTTACAGCCTTCGTGTTCGTAACAACGAATTCAACCATGAAAACCTACAGATCGGTATTAACGAAGCGCACGCGCAAGGTAAAAAACTGTATGTTGTATGTAATATCCAACCACATAACTCAAAGTTAAAAACCTTCATTCGTGACTTAAAACCAATCGTAGATATGGGTCCTGATGCCCTAATCATGTCAGATCCTGGTTTAATCATGATGGTTCGTGAAGCTTTCCCTGATGTGGTTATCCACCTATCAGTTCAAGCTAACGCTGTAAACTGGGCTACTGTTAAGTTCTGGGCTACCCAAGGTGTTGAACGTGTGATCTTATCTCGTGAATTATCACTAGAAGAAATTGAAGAGATCCGTGAACACTGCCCTGATACTGAATTAGAAATTTTCGTACACGGTGCATTATGCATGGCGTACTCAGGTCGTTGTCTGCTATCTGGTTACATGAACAAACGTGATCCTAACCAAGGTACGTGCACTAATGCATGTCGCTGGGAATACAAAACAGAAGCAGCAAAAGAAGACGAAAATGGTCAAATCGTTGAAGCTAATCCAACTGGTGTTGAGATCCAAGACGTTGAAGTTCAAAACGAACGTCCAGACAACACTCTAGGCTTAGGTAAACCAACAGACGAAGTAGTTCTTCTTTCTGAATCTCACCGTCCTGAAGAGAAAATGGCTGCATTTGAAGATGAGCATGGTACTTACATCATGAACTCTAAAGATCTTCGTGCAATCCAACACGTTGAACGTCTAACTAAAATGGGTGTTCACTCTCTAAAAATTGAAGGTCGTACTAAGTCTTTCTACTACTGTGCTCGTACAGCTCAAGTTTACCGTAAAGCGATTGATGATGCTGTTGCAGGTAAACCATTTGATGAAAGCCTAATGGGTACGCTAGAAAGCCTAGCTCACCGTGGCTACACAGAAGGTTTCCTACGTCGTCACACACACGATGCATACCAAAACTACGATTACGGTTACTCTATCTCTGATTCTCAACAATTCGTTGGTGAATTCACAGGTAAACGTCGCGGTGATTTAGCTGAAGTTGATGTTAAGAATAAATTCCTATTAGGTGACTCTGTTGAGATCATGACACCACAAGGTAACCTAACACTGACTCTAGATGTAATGGAAAACCGTAAGAGTGAAGCTGTTGAAGAAGCAAAAGGTAATGGCCACTTTGTTTTCATTCCAGTACCTGCAAATGTGGATCTAGAATACGGTCTTCTAATGCGTAACTTACACACGGGTGAAGATACTCGTAACCCACACGGCAAGTAAGTAATGGCGTTATTGATCAATAAAAAATGCATTAACTGTGACATGTGTGAACCTGAGTGTCCAAACGAAGCAATCAGCATGGGTGATGAGATTTACGAAATTAATCCAGATCTTTGTACTGAGTGTAAAGGCCACTACGATGCGCCAACGTGCCAATCAGTTTGCCCTATCAGTAACTGCGTTATTTCAGATCCAGATAATGTAGAAACAGATGAAGAGTTATTAGAAAAATTCGTTAAGATCCAAGGTCTAGCGTAAAGTAATCATCTCTTCTGAACCAAATAAAAATGCCCAGCGATATCACTATCGCTGGGCATTTTTGTATCAGGCTTACAGAGCTTACTTTTTCACAAGGCCGTATGGCTTACTCATGAATATTTTGGGTTGATTTTGAATAGTTGGAGCTGCATTAGGTGTTTGCCAATCCAGTAACATGATCGCTAATACGTTCCTATGCTCACCCTCTTTAAGATTAGTGCTGTTCGACGTTGATGGCACCATATTCTTTTCACGATTAATCACATTTTGAATGTGCTTTTGTGTTTTATAGACCACAGGATCATCTTCTAACCCTGCAAGTAAAAAAGTAATACCAACTTCAGCAATAATATCTTCTTTCGCTCTTTTTAAAATCGTATCGGCATTTTTACGCAGATAATCGTATATCCATTGATGATCAGACTCTTTAATTGGATGCTGATAATACTGAGAATCAGCTAATAAGATATGAGTTAATCCATAAATCTTATTGCCAAATTGCTGATCAGATAGTTGCTCATCTTGAGCATCAGGATAAGTTAATCGAAACGCATCAACAAAGTCATTCACCACATCCTGCTCACCGAGTTGACGTAGCCAATATACTTGATTAGCTAACTGAGCCGCCCACGCTTTAATCATCGCAGGATCCGTTGCATATTTTTTAAAATCGTAGCGACGAATGATATCTCTTAGCTGTTTATCATTCTTATGCTTCAACCCATACTCATCCGCTCTAGCCATAGAACCCAGTAAATCGACACCTAAGTATAAATATTCCGGCATCACTTTAGTTGCGTTATAACGCAAAACACTTCGCTCATCCGTATCATCAATATACGTATTTAAACGTTTTTGAGCATAAACTTGGATTTGCTCTGGTGTATGAACTTCTGAAGAAAATTGATTCAAACGACTTGCCACACGAGCCATATCTGACCAAATCGCAGCGGTATACTTTGGATCCATGGTTTGACGATACATACGCAATCCATAATGACCCGATTTAAAAGCTGGTAATGTGTAGAGTTGTGTTTCATAGGTATGACGAATTGAAGCGGCATCTTGAGCAAAACTAGGAACAGTCTTACCACCTTCCATTATTTCAGCATTTACAAATGTTGAACTCAACAGCACCAACATACATAAATAAATCGTTCTTTTGAATAACGTCATATATCCCTCTTTATTCAATTCCACCATAACTTACTGGTTAGATATTAAGCTAAAGAGAACAAAAATAATCAATTGGGTGTCAAATAATTGAGACGTTAATTAATAGCAGGTATAAAAAAGAGCAATGATACTGACTAAGCATCATTGCTCTTTTTAGTATTTAACTAAATTATTTAGTTAAATCATCAAAGAAGTTTTTCACTCCAGATAAGAAGCCTTCTGATTTTGGATTATGCTTTTTCGCATCTTTACCATCAAAAGATTCTTGGAACTCTTGCAGTAATTCTTTTTGGCGTTTAGTTAACTTAACTGGCGTTTCAACAATAAGTTTAACAATTAAATCACCAGCACTGTGTGTACGAACGCCTTTAACGCCCTTACCACGCATACGGAACATACGTCCTGTTTGCGTTTCTAGTGGCACTTTTAAGCTTACGCGACCATCAAGAGTAGGAACTTCAACTTCACCACCTAATGCAGCCATCGTAAAGCTTACAGGTACTTCACAGTATAAGTTGTTGCCATCACGTTCAAAGATATTGTGCTCTTTTACGTGAACTTGTACGTATAGATCACCTGCTGGAGCGCCGTGCTCTCCCGCTTCACCTTCGCCAGATAGACGAATACGATCACCGGTATCAACGCCAGATGGGATCTTAACGTTAAGTGTTTTCGTTTTGTGTACTCGACCTTCACCATGACATGAATTACATGGGTCTTTAATGATCTTACCTTTACCGTGACACGTTGGACATGCTTGCTGTACAGCAAAGAAGCCTTGACGCATCTGAACTTGGCCTTGACCGTGACAAGTACTACATGTTGTTGTTGATGATGTGCCTTTCTTAGCACCTGTACCTTCACATGGATCACAAGAGACTAAAGTCGGTACTTCAATTTCTTTATCACAACCACGAACCGCTTCTTCTAAAGTCAGTTCCATGTTGTAACGTAAATCAGAACCACGCTGTGCACGTTGCTGACCACCACGGCGACCACCACCGAAGATATCACCAAATACATCACCGAAGATATCACCAAAATCTGCACCGCCGCCACCAAAGCCGCCGCCGCCCATACCACCTTGTTCAAAGGCTGCATGGCCATATTGATCATAAGCTGAACGTTTTTGAGCATCAGTTAAGATTTCATATGCAACTTTAACTTCTTTAAACTTCTCAGCAGCTGTATCGTCACCCTGATTGCGGTCAGGATGGAACTTCATTGCTAAGCGCTTATAGGCTTTCTTAATATCACGCTCTGAAGCATCACGGCTTACGCCCAACACTTCATAAAAATCACGTTTAGACATGCTTTGGTCACCAATTCTTTTGATACCGCCGGTTACAAGCACCATCGGCATGAGTTCAATCTAGATAATCAGGTTCAGGTTCGAGAATGATTATCTAGATTGACCTAATAATATATCAACCTAAACAAGTACCAACTCATTCTTGCTTGTTAGATATTCAGGTTGATATTACAAACTTGCGGGCGGTAGAGAAAACTCCAACGCCCGCAATATATTTTCCATTCGAAGCATTCAAGATATAGGGCTTTTGCTCTTTTCTTAAATGGCTAAGGCAATGATTTCTTTAAGCTAGAAGTGTTAAGTTCAAGGAGAAAGCATGCCATTTCTTTACGAACAAGTGCACGTTAGTAAATGAGTACTTTCGACGCAGGAATTAACCCTTCTAGCGACAAGAAATTACTTGTCTTTTACTTCTTCAAACTCAGCGTCTACTACATCGTCATCTTGCTTAGGTTGCTCACCTGCGTCAGCACCTTGTTGTGCTTGAGCTTTCTGTTGAGCAATTTCCATTAGCTTTTGCGCTGCTTGCATTAGCTCTTGAGTTTTCGCATCAATCGCTTCTTTGTCGTTACCAGATTTAACTTCTTCTAACGCTTTGATTGCTGCTTCAATTTTCTCTTTCTCATCAGCTGGAAGTGCATCACCTGCTTCTTCGATTTGCTTTTGAGTACCGTGGATCATTTGGTCTGCTTGGTTACGTGCTGTTACTAGTTCTTCGAACTTTTTGTCCGCGTCTTTGTTAGCTTCAGCTTCTTGTACCATTGCTTCGATTTCTTCGTCTGTTAGACCGCCTGAAGCTTGGATTGTGATCTTCTGCTCTTTACCAGTAGACTTATCTTTTGCTGATACATTTAAGATACCATCTGCATCTAGATCGAATGTTACTTCGATTTGTGGCATGCCACGTGGTGCAGGTTGGATACCTTCTAGGTTAAATTGACCTAGAGACTTGTTGTAAGTCGCTTGTTTACGCTCACCTTGAAGTACGTGGATAGTTACCGCACTTTGGTTATCTTCAGCTGTTGAGAACGTTTGATCCGCTTTTGTTGGGATTGTTGTGTTCTTCTCGATTAGCTTAGTCATCACACCACCCATCGTTTCGATACCGAAAGATAGAGGAGTAACGTCTAGTAGTAGAACGTCTTTAACGTCACCAGCTAGTACACCACCTTGAACTGCAGCACCCATTGCTACTGCTTCATCAGGGTTCACGTCACGACGCGCTTCTTTACCGAAGAACTCAGCAACTTTAGCTTGAACCATAGGCATACGTGTTTGACCACCAACTAGGATAACGTCAGTGATTTCGTCTACTGATAGATCTGAATCCGCAAGAGCTACTTTTAATGGCTCAAGAGAACGAATTACTAGGTCTTCAACTAGAGATTCTAGTTTTGCACGAGTCACTTTAACGTTCATGTGCTTAGGACCAGTAGCATCTGCAGTAACGTAAGGTAGGTTTACGTCAGTTTGTTGTGCAGAAGAAAGCTCAATTTTTGCTTTTTCAGCAGCTTCTTTAACACGTTGCATCGCAAGAGGATCGTTCTTAAGGTTGATACCTTGCTCTTTTTCAAACTCAGATACTAAGTAGTTGATTAGACGGTTATCAAAGTCTTCACCACCTAGGTGTGTATCACCATTAGTTGCAAGAACTTCGAACGTTTGCTCGCCATCAACGTTGTCAATTTCGATGATAGAGATATCGAATGTACCACCACCAAGGTCGTATACAGCGATAGTGCGATCACCGCCTTTCTTGTCTAGGCCGTAAGCTAGTGCAGCTGCTGTTGGTTCGTTGATGATACGTTTAACATCAAGACCTGCAATACGACCAGCATCTTTAGTTGCTTGACGTTGAGCATCGTTAAAGTAAGCAGGAACAGTAACAACTGCGCCAGTTACTTCTTCACCTAGGAAGTCTTCAGCTGTTTTCTTCATTTTCTTAAGAACTTCAGCAGATACTTGAGGAGCAGCCATTTTTTGGCCTTTCGCTTCTACCCATGCATCACCGTTGTCAGCTTTAACGATTTTGAACGGCATGATTTCGATATCACGCTGTACTTCTTCATCTTCAAAACGACGACCGATAAGACGCTTAATAGCAAATAACGTGTTTTGCGGGTTAGTTACCGCTTGACGTTTAGCTGGTTGACCTACAAGAGTTTCGCCATCTGTGTATGCAATTACCGATGCCGTTGTACGTTCACCTTCTGCGTTCTCCAAAACACGTGGCGTATCGCCATCAAGAACAGCAACACAAGAGTTAGTAGTACCTAAGTCAATACCAATGATCTTACCCATCAGGTTATCTCCAAATTTATCTATTCAAACTTACCCAAAACAACTTGAGTAAGGGTTGGGAGTGAATCCCATAATTCATTCTATGACTAATTAATAAGGGCGCTAAATCACAATTCAAGGGATGAAATAAAAAAAATTCAATTTTATTTCCATCTGAACAAAAAAAAGCCTAACAATCATGTCAGGCTCAATCATTCTAGGTACTTTCAATTCATATTAACTAATAAGAATCATTACAACTCATTGGTTCAAAGTGAATGGGAGGCGGGTTTTTATGCCATTCTTCTTTTGTTAAATAGGTTTTACCACCTGATTTAATGTATGGACTGTTATCATCAACAATGGATAAATCATCAGGAGCTACCGTTCCCATGTAGTACCAAGTCGGTGTTGTGGTTAAATATTGGAAACGACTGCCCCCTGCTCCTGGAAGGTAATTAGCGTTAGATAAATCACCATGTGAAACGGATGTATTTACTGTTGGGTAATAGTCAGCACCAGTACTAATCAATACTTTTGCTGTAGCAACATCTTGTTTGCCTTGCGGCTTATCAGGTACAAGCCAAGCTTTCATTCGAACAAATGCAGCAAGAACATTTTCACCATCAATTTCGACCTTACTGGTACCGCCATGTAATGGGTAATGCTCAGGGTGTAACTCATACTCTTTTAAACCATCAGCACTGCGACGATAAGGCACATCTTCAATGTATTTAATGATGTTATGAGAATAGTAAGCAGCCCAATTAACTTGTGCTTTAGTTACCGTAACATTTACCCATTCAGCAGCTAATGGGTCCATCGAACCATCGGTAGATTGAAGCAACCACATGTCCGCATCACCAATTACCACACGTACGTTGCTCGATGTGTTTTTTTGGTCTTCAAAAACCGTAAACCATTGAGTCATTCCACTCCATGGTTCAGACGTTGTCATGCTTTTATCTATAATCTCATCAGCCCAATATGAAGGGGCAGCATCACCTCTAGGGATCCCTTGAACTATCGTTGCTCCACTTGCCCATCCAGAGGTTGTTGGTGCGTTATATAGTTTGGCATCATTAGGTAAGGCCATTGACGAATAAGTGTCTGACGCAACCACATGCTCAGCCAAACTCAATGGACTATATAAGCATAATGCACTAAGAAGTATTGATGCTAATTTCATATTCTTTTTCATATCCTTTAAGTTAACTCATATCATTCCATGATGATTAAAATGTAGTAAAAAACAAAAGAAATAACGACACCAATAACGACAAATATACAAACCTTTGATGCTCATTCCTTATTTATAAGGCACATTCTAAAAATAGAGACATCACATCTTAAAAAAAAGACAAAAAAAAGCGATTCCAAAACTGGAACCGCTTGATTTTTAACCACTATTTAAATTTAAAAGTGATAATTATTGAGCAACCATTACCATTGCAGGACGCAATACTTGATCGTTCAACGTATAGCCTTTTTGCATCACGATCATTACTGTATTTGATTCATGATCTGGGCTTGCTTGCATACCAATCGCTTGGTGAAGTTCAGGATTAAACGCTTCACCCATTGGATTAATTACCGTTAAACCGAATTTTTCAACAGTCGAAACAAACGTTTGAAGTGTTAGCTCAACACCTTCAAGCAGTGCTTTTGCTGCTTCGTTTTCTTTATCGCCGTTTTCAAGAGCACGCTCTAAGTTATCTAGAACAGGAAGAAGCTCACCAGCAAATTTCTTCAGTGCGTATTTACGCGCTTTATCAACGTCTTCTTCAGCACGACGACGAACATTTTGCTCTTCTGCTTTTGCTCGTAGAACCGTATCTTGTTGTTCTTTAATTTGAGCTTGGCTAGCAAGTAGTGCTGCTTCTAGTTCTGCAATTTTTGCTTCTTGGCTGTCTTCAGCAGATTCATTCCATTCCACATCGGCTTCTGTGCCAACTGCTTCAACTTGCTCTTCTACTACTGCTTCTTCGTTTACTTTGTTTTCTTCGTTACTCATTACTGCTTTCTCCAGAATGCTAATGACTAGCTATATAAAGCGATCTTAATACAAACCAAGGCGTCGCTCTACACGCAAATTAAAACTTTGACATTATTATGGGGACTAAATAGTGCGATTCAAGCATAATAGTACGAATTGTAACATTTGTTCCCCATTTCATGATGGATGATGGATATGAAAAGAGCCTTTAACGTTATTGCTATCATTGGTAAACCAAGAGATCCTAATGCGATAAAAACGCATTTATCGATTTATCACTGGCTTACTGATCAAAATTATACGGTCCTTCTCGATGACCGTTTACGTGAAGCCCTGCCTGAAATTCCAGCTGACCGTTTCAATCATCTATTAAAATTAGGGGAATTAGCTGATCTTGCCATTGTTGTTGGTGGTGATGGCAATATGCTAGGTGCAGCCCGTGTACTCTCTCGATTTGATATATCAGTCATTGGGGTTAATAGAGGTAATCTTGGTTTCTTAACTGATCTTGATCCTGATAACTTTGAAGAACCTCTGCAAGCGGTATTAAATGGTGACTTTGTAAAAGAAGAGCGCTTTTTATTAGAAGCTGAAGTTCATCGCCATGGACAAGTCAAAAGTCATAATTCAGCCTTTAACGAAGTGGTACTTCACCCAGGTCAAGTCGCACACATGATTGAATTTGAAGTGTATATTGATGACACTTTTGCTTTCTCTCAACGCTCAGATGGTTTAATTATCTCAACACCTACAGGATCAACTGCGTATTCTTTGTCTGGCGGCGGTCCAATTCTGTCTCCAAACTTGAATGCCATCTCAATTGTACCAATGTTTCCGCATACACTTTCAAGCCGCCCTTTGGTGGTCGAAGGAAAGCGTCACATTAAGTTGTGTATATCTCCTGAAAATCGCACTACGTTAGAAGTCAGCTGCGATGGCCAAGTATCTCTGCCTGTTAGTCCGGGTGATGAAGTGCATATTTTCCAAAGCCCATCAAGACTAAAACTGATCCATCCTAAAGATTATAGCTACTATCATATACTTAGAAATAAGCTAGGTTGGTCAAGTAAGTTGTTCTAACGAGTAAAGTTAAGTTAGTCACAAAAAATTTAAATTCACTTTACTGTATAAAGAAACAGTATATACTGTGTCTATATACAGTGTTTTTAGTATTTTAAATTTCGCAGAGACTGACTTATGTTGGCACATATTAAAATTACTCATTTTGCTATCGTAAAATCTTTAGAGCTTGATCTAACCAAAGGCATGACAACCATCACAGGTGAAACTGGTGCAGGTAAGTCCATCGCCATTGATGCCCTTGGTTTATGTCTTGGTGATCGCGCAGAAGCTTCCATGGTTCGCCAAGGGGAAGAAAAAGCGGAAATCACCGTTCTTTTTACTCTAGAAAACAACATTAATGCCAAACGTTGGTTAGAAGATAACGAACTTTATGATGGCAATGATTGTATTTTACGTCGTGTCATTACCAAAGAAGGCCGTTCTCGCGGCTTTATCAATGGTAGCCCTGTCCCTGCTGCTCAGCTAAAAACATTAGGTCATTTGTTGATTAACATTCATGGCCAACATGCTCACCATGAACTAATGAAACCTGAATACCAACTCAATATGTTGGATCAATATGCAGGACATGTTTCATTATTAAATAAAACTCGCAGCCGTTATCAAGCATGGCGACAAGCTGACAATGCGTTAAAACAAATGATCAAGCATAGTCAACAAAACGAAGCTCAAAAACAGCTGATCGAATACCAAATAAAAGAGCTGAATGAGCTTGCATTAGGTGAAGAAGAGTTCACTCAATTAGAAGAAGACCACAAACGCCTTTCTAACTCTGGTGAATTAGTTGAATGCAGCCAACAAGCCATCTCTATTTTGTATGAAAATGATGAAGTGAATGCACTTCAATTACTGCAATATGCCAATAATCATATTCAACAATTAGGACAATTAGATCCTCAACTTGCTCCTTTATCTGAGATGTTGAATGAAGCCATGATTCAGGTTGAAGAAGCCAATCATGAAATCAAAAACTACCTTGATAATATTGATGTTGATCCTGAACAAATTGCTTTTGTTGAAGAGCGCTTTAGTCGAGTCATGTCGATGGCAAAAAAACATCATGTTCTTGCTGACGAATTATATGAACATCACCAACAGTTATTAGCAGAATATGATCGCCTTGATTGCTCAGATGAAAAACGTGAACAGCGTGAACAAGAAGTGGAAGAACTAAAACAACACTTCTTAGAAGCAGCACATAAGTTAACGAAAAGTCGTCAACGTTACGCAAAAGAATTAAACAACAAAATTACCGACAGCATGCAAACTTTAAGCATGGAAAAAGCGGTATTCGACATTCAAATTGAAAGTGATGCACATACGAAGATTTCACCTCTCGGTATCGATACCTTGTGCTTTAAGGTATCCACAAACCCGGGACAACCACTGCAGCCTATTGCTAAAGTGGCTTCAGGTGGTGAGTTATCACGTATTTCACTGGCTATTCAAGTGATTACAGCGCAAAAAGTCGATACACCAAGCCTGATTTTCGATGAGGTTGATGTGGGTATTAGCGGACCAACTGCGGCAGTTGTAGGTAAAATGCTACGCACTCTAGGTGAATCAACCCAAGTGTTGTGCGTAACTCACTTACCTCAAGTTGCAGGTTGTGGTCATAACCAACTGTTTGTTGCTAAGCATACAAAATCAGGTAAAACGGAAACCCAAATGCGAGCATTAAACTTAGAAGAACGTGTAGAAGAGCTAGCTCGCTTACTTGGCGGAACTCAAATTACTGCTCACACATTAGCCAACGCAAAAGAATTACTGAACGCGGCTTAATATCTACAGCATTCGTTTATCGACTCAAAAAGCCAATATTATTTTATTAATATTGGCTTTTTTAATGAAAGTAATCACTAAAATCGAAAGAATCAATGCAACTAGATTCAAAATTTAGGGTCAAAACACACTAGAACACGCTTAACCTTTTTACTTCTTAGGTCAGCTTGTTTATCATCTGTTTAATTATTTAAAAGGCTAAAGCTGTACGAACTATGCAATTCAAAAAATGGATCATTGCTCTACCCCTCGCTGTTGGACTACTGGGTGGTTGCTCGTTATTAGAGCCATTGGTATATCGAATCGATATTGCCCAAGGTAATTACGTTGAACAAGAAGCTGTCGACAAACTGCGATTTGGCATGACCAAACAACAAGTACAGTTTGTAATGGGTTCACCAATGCTTGTTGAGTCTGGTTATCCAAATACGTGGTACTACATCTATCACTTTACTCATGGTCACGAAAAATCCATTCAAAAGAACTTAATCGTTCACTTTGATGACAATGGTAACCTAACCAATATGGAAGGCGACTTCCCGATGAGTGACAGCTTCTTCGAGAAACTTTAATTTCCTCACCGTATTTCAAACACAAAAAAACCGGATCTCGTTTAACGAAATCCGGTTTTTTATTTCTATAACTAATTATCTGTTTATTATTGAAATTACTTTTTTGCCGCTTCTTTCTTAGCTTGCTCAGCTCTTTTACGACGAATTTCTTTTGGATCAGCTAATAGTGGGCGATAGATTTCAATGCGATCTTTATCTCGAATTGTCGCATCTAGTTTAACGTTACGGCTAAACACACCGACTTTATTCACTTTTAAATCAATCTCAGGGTAACGTTCTAATACGCCAGATTGAACAATGATCTCTTCTACGGTTTGCTCTGCTTTTACCGCTAATTTAAATACCACTTGTTCCGCTGGCAGAGCATAAACAACTTCTACGTGGATCATTTCGTTAATTACAGTCATATACTTGCTTCGCTCTTTGAGTAAATGAATTCACCATATTATTAGTTAATTCTTGGAACACTTTCCCAAACGCCATCGCAACTAACGCATTGGAAAATTCAAAATCTAACTTTAACTCAACCTTACAAGCGGTTTCATCGAGTGCCATAAAATGCCAACCGCCAGTTAATGATTTAAATGGACCATCGACAAGATTCATTCCAATCATTTCAGAGTCAATTAAGGTATTTTTGGTTGTAAATGTTTTCTTTATGCCCGCTTTTGCGACATCAACAGACGCTACCATTGTACTTTCTGTTTGCTCTAAGATCTTAGAACCTGAGCAACCAGGTAAAAACTGAGGGTATGACGCAACATCATTGACTAAATCGTACATCTGCTTTGCGCTAAACGGCACTAATGCAGATCGGCTAACCTGAGGCATAAATTATCCTTTACATTATAGAGGTAAGCATCATACCATCTTGATGTTAAGAGCCAAACTACTTCCCCTACTCTCAACTAATAACGTATAATGCGGGCATTATGGCAAAGAAAAAATCAAAAGATAAAGCGGGCAGTAATACCATTGCTATGAACAAGCAAGCTCGCCACGAATATTTCATTGATGATGAAATCGAAGCTGGGATTGAACTCCAAGGCTGGGAAGTTAAATCTCTTCGTTCTGGTAAAGTGAACATCGCTGAAAGTTACGTTTACGTACGCGATGGCGAAATTTTTATTAGTGGTATGACAATCACGCCACTACAAGCAGCATCGACTCACGTTGTAGCGAATCCAACTCGTATTCGTAAATTACTGATGAGCCGTAAAGAAATTGATAACCTTATTGGCCGTGTAAATCGTGAAGGTATGACACTGGTTGCAACGACAATGTATTGGGTTCGTTCTTGGGCGAAAATCAAAGTTGGCGTAGCTAAAGGTAAAAAACTGCACGATAAACGTACAGATTCAAAAGAAAAAGACTGGAACAGAGATAAAGCACGAATTATGAAGAGTAGTTTGCGTTAATTTCAACCAGTTAGATTGATACTAGCTAGACAGACGCTGTTTTTCTGTTAATATCATCTGGTAACAAAACTTTGGGGCTGATTCAGGATTCGACGGGAATTTTGAAACCCGAGGAGCATGTCGTGGGGCGGTTGGCCACGTAAAAAGCCGCAAAAAAATAGTCGCAAACGACGAAAACTACGCACTAGCAGCTTAATAACCTGCTGAGAGCTCTCCTGCCCTAGCTTCCGCTTGTAAGACGGGGAATAACAGGAGATCAAACCCAAACGAGCTAGAACGGATTCTCCCGCCTGAGAGATGAACTTCGAATTATAATTCAGGATAGCCATAAGATAGCGTGTCGGTTCGCAGTTTTACGGTGAAATTAAAGATCGACTAAACATGTAGCGCCAACGGTGAACGATTTTCGGACGGGGGTTCAAATCCCCCCAGCTCCACCAAACGTTTGGAAAAGCCCAACTTCGAAAGAGGTTGGGCTTTTTTGTATCTGTAAGTTGACTCCCCTCACATCTTTCGCATCATTTCCTCAGTTGAATCATTATTTATATAAATATCATTAAGGCTTTATTTTAACCAGTCGATATATTAGTTAGACAATTCATTAACCTTTTAAAATAGTGAGTTATAACTAAGGTATGCAGCTATGAAGATAAAAGATTTAAGTGTAGTAAAGAAAATATGGGGAAGTTACTTAATTGTTTTTGCCATTTTTTCAATTGTAGGTGTATTGATAATACTTAATTTATCACGCCTTAATGACAACGTTTCGACCATCACCAATAAAAGCTTGGCTTCCATTTCTCTGTTAAAAGGAATTCAAGTTGATATAACAAAAGTACGAAAAGATGAATTTTCACTCCTACCTAATGCCGGGCATTCAAGCATTAATGATTGGTTAAAAGATTTAGACCAATGGAGAGCTGATGTTCAAACTGGAATTTCATCTTATGAATCTTTGGCATTAAGTTCTGAAGAAAGAGCTTCTTTTCAAATATTTAAAGAAACTTGGAATCAATACATTAAAGAAACTCACTCATACAATAATTTACTGAGCCAAGGTAACACTACCCAAGCTAATGAAGTGGTACTATCCAGCTTTGGCACCTACAGTAAGGCACTAACAAGCTTGGATGATACGCTGGCTCTTAATGATGTCTCTGTGAATCAAATAAGTAACGATGTACAACAAGAAGCAGACTCTATGCTTTATAGTACCGGGATCGGAGCACTGTTCATTGCTTCAACCATCATTTTATCTTCTCTTTTTCTTTCCCGAATTATTTGTCGTCCAATCGACCGTGCCTTAGAGTTTGCATCAAAAATTGCCAGCGGACAGCTTAATAACCGCATTAATGAAGAAGAGCTAACAAAAGATGAATTAGGCATTTTGCTTAAAGAGTTGGTGACAATGCAAACCAACCTAAACACGTTAGTATCTGAGATAAATGACTCTACTATTCAGCTAACTACAGCTGTTGAAGAAGTCAGTGCGATTTCATCTCAAACCGCATCAGGAATGCAAACTCAGCAAATGGAATTAAGCTCTGTTGCTTCAGCTATGACTGAGATGCAAGCTGCGGTTAATGAAGTTGCTCAAAATACAGAAACCGGAGTAACTTCTGCTTACTCTGCATCAGAGTTAGCGAAAATCGGTAATGACACTCTTAGAAAAACCATTGAAGTGATTTCAACGGTTTCTAAGCAAATTGAAACGTCAGATGAACTTGCTCAGGAGTTAGAAACCAGCTCAAATAACATTAATATGGTGGTTGATGTTATTCGTGGTATTGCAGAGCAGACTAACTTACTTGCACTTAATGCGGCTATTGAAGCAGCTCGTGCTGGTGAACAAGGTCGAGGCTTTGCGGTCGTAGCTGATGAAGTACGCTCTCTTGCTCAAAGAACACAAAGTTCAACAACTCAGATTATTGATATCATCAGCCAGCTACAAGAAAACACTCATAAAATTGGTCAATCAAGTCGTGATTGCCAAGAAGGTATTTCATTATGTGTGAATCAAGTAAATGAAGCGGGTGAACAAATCAGTGAAATTGAACATACCGTGGATAGTATTGCAGAAATGAGCACTCACATAGCAACCGCATGCAGTGAGCAAAACTCAGTGTCAGAAGAATTAAATCGAAGTGTTGAGTACATTAATACGGCCTCTTCTGAAATGACAGAAGGTGCGTCACAAACGGCAGTTGCTTGTCAGGACATCAGCCGTTTAACTCATAATCTAAAAGCCAGACTTGAACAGTTTCAGCTGTAATTCAGTTGATTTTTCACTTATAAAAATTAAGCCCAACCGATTATCGAGTTGGGCTTTTTTCATCTCACCCTACAATCTGTTATAGCCTTCACGTTTTTTAACTTATCTAACCGCTGAAATACCTCTCTTATCGTTTAGTAGATAACATTTATCTATGTGATATGCATTTTATCTATGGCTCACTCGCATAAATAGCATTTCACCCTATCACAACGACCTCCTATTATTAGCCTCAATAAACATTCAGTCGACGCTTTCAACACTCTTTTATAGATAGCGTTTAGGCATGAAATACATCGCAGGGAGCACTCTGGGGAGTATCGATTAAATCAAAGGTAACTCATTGATATAACAATAAAGCTACCTTTACTCACGTAATTTTATTGATTCAAAATACTTTATCCCTTTTCAGGAGAAATCAAATGATTAAGAAAATATCGCTTGCCGTATCAGCTGCACTACTCTTTTCAAGCACTGCAATGGCTGCAGATAATATCGTTATCGGCGTAGAAAAAAGCTATGTACCTTACTTCACTGAATTAGCTGAGCAGTTCAACAAAGGTAAAGACTTTAAAGTAGAAGTTGCTGCAACAAGTATGTTCGATTTACTGGCAGCACTACCAACGCAAAAAGGCAATATTGCTGATATTTTCATGATCCCAAATGACCGTATCGGTGAGCTTGCGGACCAACATTTGATCACTCCTGCTAACTTTACTATCAATGGCTTTACTAAAGCAGCGACGGATGCTGCAACGTATAACGGTCAAACGTACATGCTACCAATGTCGACAGATACGACTCTGTTCCTTTACAACAAAGACATGGTGACTGAAGTACCAAAAACATTAAAAGAAATCCCACCATCAGAATGGGCTGCTAAGTTCACAGACTTCTACTTCACTGGTGGTCTATTCATGACTAATGGTGGTTACATTTTCCAAGACAATAATCCTGAAAATATTGGTCTGAACAACGAAGGCTCAATTAAAGCCGGCCTTGCAGCTCAAAGCCTTTACAAGAGTGGCGTAGGCCACTGGACACTAATGCAAGATGACACGGTTGCTTATGACATCATGATGAAATACTTCATGGAAGGTAAGCTAAAAGCCATCATCAATGGTCCTTGGGCAATTGCTGATATTGAAAAATCAGGAATAAACGTTGGTGCAGCTCCAATTCCTAGCTGGGATGGCAGTCATCCATATAAAGCCCTTACCGGCACAAAAGGCATGACAATTAACGGCTACAGCAGCAACAAAGATGGTGCAAATGCCTTTATTAAGTTTATGGCAACACCAGAAAATGCACAAAAATGGTACTCAATGACTCGTGAAGTATCACCTAGCCTTTCTGTTAAGTACGAAGAAGGCTCACTGCATAAAGCTATTTTCGATGCAACGAACATTGGTCAACCTATGCCAAGCATTCCTGAGTTCATGAAAGTGTGGGGCCCGATGAAAACGGCTCTAGCTCAAATCGCTCAAGGTCAAGATACCAAAGCAGTACTTGATGCCGCAGTTGAGACAATCGAAATCGACATTGAAGATATGTAATTCACTCTTTTCAACGTACCAACCTCAACGGTGTCCCTATTAAATTAGGGCATCGTTGTCCCCTAAATCCGTTACATATCTACACTAACTTAATAAAAAAGTAGGTTATAACATGAGTCAACAGTTTGTTTTCTGGCTCTCTATGGCAATCCCAGGCAGTGGACACCTTCTACTGCGTCGTATGCGCGAAACCGTATTTGGTTTCTCGATGCTGGCCTTAGAGATATTGGTTTATATTCAATTTATTCTCCCTAATTTCCGTCTATTAGCTGTTGAGCAGCCTAATGGAAAAATCACAATTGGTGCTGAGCGCTTTGTTGACGACTCTTTCCTTATTATGGTCGGTTCAACCATTGGCGCTTTAATGCTATTGGTCTTTTTAGCTCTACACTATGCGTTTGCTCGTGATGCAAAAGATGTGAAGCGCCAAATAGAAGAGTCTGGTTTTGCGATTACCTTTACAGAAAAGGTTCGTGGTTTATCGCACGAAATCGTTCCTAATTTAATTACAGCACCTAAATTTATTCTTCTGTTCATCTTTGCCTTACTACCTGCAATTGTGTCGATAGTGGTAGCTTTCACCAACTATAAACGCCCGATTTTACCTCCAGCGTTTTTAATTGAATGGAAAGGATTAACCAACTTCGAGCGTCTGTTTACCAGTGAACGAACAGCAGCAGCGTTTCAGGAAACATTAACTTGGACACTGACGTGGACCTTCTGTGCTTCGGCATTAACCATCATTTTAGGTACGCTACTCGCTGTTGTAGCGAACAATAAACACATTCGCGGTAAGAAGTTCTTCCGTACGGTTTACATTTTACCTTGGGCGGTGCCTGCGTTTTTAACCATCTTAGTTTTCCAACTCTTTTTCTCAAAAGTAGGTGGAATGAACACCATGGTGATCCCTTTCTTTACAGGCAATGAATATGACGTGAGTACTGCTATTGGGTTCTTCCTAAATGCGGACTACGCCAAAATCACCATTATCTTGATTCAAGCGTGGTTGGGATTCCCATACGTATTTATTTTAGTAACAGGCGTACTACAAACCATTCCTGATGATCTTTATGAAGCAAGTGGCATTGATGGTGGTAACGCTTGGACTAACTTCTTTGATATTACCCTGCCATTGATTTTAATCAGTGTTGCTCCGGTATTCATAACCCAATTCACCTTCAACTTTAACAACGTCACCATTGTTTACATGCTAGGTGAAGCAACGGTTCAAACCGTCGGCTCTATCTACAAACCATTGGATACCATTTCATCGCTTGGTTTCCGTTTAATGATGGATGCGAAATACAACGAAGCGGCAGTTTACACCTTGATTACCAGTACGGTTGTGGGTGCGGTCGTTCTGTATTCATGGCTAAAAGCAGGCGCATTTAAAAATGAGGAAGTGATGTAATGGATAAGGCAATCAATCTTAATCATCAAGCAAAAGCAACCAAGTTCAATCGCCATGTCATCACAAAAAACCTAGGGCTATTCTTTAGTTATGCGTTTTTAATTTCGATGGTGATCGTCATTATTTACCCTATTTTGGTTACGTTAATGAGTGCGTTTAACGTCAGTAACTCACTCTATTCAACCTCATTTTTTCCTGAAAACTTCAGCTTAACGGAAAACTTTGTTTCGCTGTTTACGGATATTCCATACTTAAGCTGGTATCGAAATACCTTCTTAGTATCGATTATTACTATGGTGCTTTCTACTGCGATTGTCACCGTGTCTGGCTTTGTCTATTCACGCTACCGTTACCAATCACGTAAAAGTGCATTGATGTCACTATTGATCATTCAAATCATTCCATCAGGCAGTGGTTTGATCGCGCTTTACGCCATTGCAAGTTCGATTGGGATCTACAGCTCTGAGAATGCCACGTTATATACCTACATTTTTATGATCCTTATCTACACCACTGGTGGGATAACCATGAACACCATTTTGATGAAGGGCTACTACGATTCCATTCCTCGTGCTTTGGATGAATCAGCAAAAATTGATGGCGCAACGCAACTGCAGATCTTCACTGAGATTCTACTGCCGTTAGTAAAACCGATGATCATGGTTATTGCTATCTTCTGTTTCTTAGGTCCGATTGGCGACATCATCATGCCGAAATTCCTGATCGCAAGTATGAGTGCAGAAGCGAAAACACTGGCCGTTGGTCTCATGGGCCTTATCAACAATATTAAAGAATCAAGCTACAACGTATTTGCTGCGGGGGCGGTCTTGGCTGCAATTCCTCCTGTGGTTGTATTTTATAAATTTCAAGATTATATCGTAGGCGGTTTAACGTCTGGTGGAGTAAAAGGATAATGAGCAAGATTTCACTAAGAAACATCAATAAAAAATACCCTAATTCTGATACCTACTCAGTAAGTAACTTCAACATCGATATTGAAGAAGGTGAGTTTATTGTACTTGTTGGCCCATCGGGGTGCGGTAAGTCCACCACGCTTCGTATGATTGCAGGGTTAGAAGATATTACAGAAGGCGAATTCATCATTGATGGCAAAGTCGTTAATAGCGTGAGTTCTAAAGATCGTGATATTGCGATGGTATTCCAAAGCTACGCACTTTACCCACACATGTCTGTTCGCGACAACATTGGTTATGGATTAAAACTGCGTAACTATCCGGCAAGTGAGATTAAAGATCACGTTGATAATATTTCAAAAGATCTGTTCTTAACAGAATACCTAGAACGCAAACCAAAAGAGCTGTCAGGTGGTCAACGTCAACGTGTCGCCCTTGGTCGTGCCATGGTTCGTACTCCAAAATTGTATCTAATGGATGAGCCGTTAAGTAACTTGGACGCCAAACTTCGTACTACCACTCGTACTGAGATTTCACGTATGCATCGTGATAAAGGTGCGATCACTATTTACGTAACGCATGACCAAGTTGAAGCAATGACAATGGCTGATCGCATTGTATTAATGTCGATGGGCGAAGTTCAGCAAATTGGTACGCCAAAAGAGTTGTTTACTAACCCTAAAAATAGCTTCGTTGCGACCTTTATGGGCATGCCTTCAATGAACATTATTGAAGGGGTTTATGAAGGTGGGCAGTTCACTTGTCACTCTTTCACCATCACATTAAGTGAAGAAGACCAACGCATATTAAATAACGCTGGTTACAACGGTAAATCTGTCTGCTTGGGCGCACGCTCTAGTGCGATTCGTTCAGGCAAGAAATACGAAGAAGCCTTCCCTGATTGCTGCTTTGAAACCACGGCATTAAACAGTGAATATCTGGGTGATAGCGTCAATGTTTTCTTCGATGCAGCACCAATGAATATGTTTGTTGGTACTTTGGGTACGGGTGAACCAGACGTTGAGATTGATGAAAAAATCACGTTAGTTATCGATAACACCAAACTTCACTTTTTTGATAGTGACACTCAAGAGTCCATTAAATACCCAATCAAAGCGGCTGAGTTCCAAAAATAATTGATCCCATAACCCTTCCCTCTTACGTCACATTACGACGTAGTGAGGGAGGTTCTTCACACATTTCGCCTTAACAAAAAGGAGGCTTACCTTGATTTTTCGCGGACAACTTCAACGCATTCACGACTACATGTTTCATATTGCGGTTGCCATCGTTATTTTTATTTCGGGGTTTATTATCGCCTATAGCAACCTGCCAAAGCCTTCGTTTGAATTCAGCACCTTTGTTGAACAACAAGAAAAATTCAAACAATGTG
This sequence comes from Aliivibrio fischeri, assembly GCF_009727955.1. Classification (GTDB taxonomy): domain Bacteria; phylum Pseudomonadota; class Gammaproteobacteria; order Enterobacterales; family Vibrionaceae; genus Aliivibrio; species Aliivibrio fischeri_A. The sequence continues at coordinate 131,330 of NZ_WOBR01000008.1, forward strand.
TAAACAATGAGGCGCTTTTTCTTTCTGCTAAAGGGTTTGAAAATAGTTATGCAACCCTTTCGCTCGAATCCATTCAAAACCAATTTAAAGCACTGCGTGATCAGATCCCAAGTGACTGTGGATCATTTCATGTAGAAAGCAGCTATGAACAACTTGAAGAGATGGCCTTACCAGTATTAGCAGAAGCACAACGCTTTTATGGTTCAAAAGAGGTCAAAGCGGTGAATGCCGTTTACACCACGCCCTCTCAATACAATGCATTACTTGAACAACCACAACCGTATTTATTTTTTATTTCAGATAAGCACCAAGAGCGCATTGTCGCTATGAAGGTAACACCAACCAAAGAGAGCCTTCACATCACACCACTTTGGGAATATGAACAGAGCCAAGATCTCGCTTATACCCAAGGTGAAGTACAAAAGTTATTACTCGTTTACAACGAAATTAAAAGCTAACACCAATCGCTATTTAACTTATTGGCCTATCGTAGGCCAAAAAGGCACAAGCTAGCCGATTAGGTATTTTTTGTCATAAAGGATTTCACATGAAAATCTCTCTTTCTAAAGCTAACTTTCGCGATATGAATCGCCTTGAAGAATCAAATTACTTACTAACCAATGGGTTAGGCGGTTATTCATCATTAACTCTTGCTGGTTCTTGTAGCCGAAATGATCACGCGCTATTTATGGGAAGCCTAGTGGCTCCTAATAGTCGTTTTTGTTTTGTTCGCCATTTAGATGATCGCCTGACACTGGCAAATGGCACATCACACCCACTCTCTTCTCAAGCAAAAGTGAACCCATACGATACGGTTGATTCATCCCTTTTATTTGATAATTTTAGCCAGACTTACTTACCTCAATACACCTATCGTATCGATGGTATTGAAATCACAAAGACCATCGTCATGGCACAAGGCGTGAATCGCTTAGGGGTTGAATACCGTGTATTTAATCCGTTAAAACACCCATTCACTTTAGATATCACACCGAAATATCACTTCTGTGCGAAAGGTGAGGCATTATCAAAAGAACAAGCTTTCATTCATCAAGAAGGCAAAGTGAGTAGTAACGGACAAACACTGCATTACCGTCATAACGGTTCAAATACGGCCCTATCAGCACCAAGCTATGAGTCTGGATTGTATTTCTCTTATGACGCTCGAGACGGACGTTCGGCAAGTGATGCTCAAGTGGCGCTGCATACCATTACCTTTGATGGCACAGAGAGTAACGAATCCTTTTTTGTTATCTTCGAGACAGAAGAAGAACGAGCACATTACTTAGCACCAAGCTCTATTGAAACCATGATCAATGAGGAAGTTCAACGTCAGCAAGCCTGTATTACACAATCAGGTCTAAAGAGTACGTTTGCTCAGCAATTGGTTCGAGCAAGTGATCAATTTGTCGTAATGCGCGATTCAACCGAATCGAAATCCATTATTGCTGGCTACCCATTCTTTGCCGATTGGGGACGCGATACCATGATTGCACTTTGGGGATGTAATTTATCCACCAACCAATTTGAAGATGCAAAACAAATATTCAGAACCTTCATCCGTTATGAGCATAAAGGGATCTTACCCAACTTATTCCCAGAAGCGGGTGTCGAACCTATGTACAACACCATTGATGCCGCCCTTTTATTTGTGGTGAGCCTGTATGAATATTACCAAGCCAGTAACGATCTCGATTTTATCCGTGATGAAGCTTACGACTGCATGGTGAATATTTATCAGCATTATCGTAATGGCACCGATTTCGATATCAAGATGCTAGATAACGGCTTAATTAGCGGTGGCAGTGGTTTGGATCAACTGACATGGATGGACGTTCGTTATGGCGATATTCTTCCAACACCTCGCCAAGGTTGCGCCGTTGAGATCAATGCACTTTGGTATAACGCGTTATCTATTCTGCATTTCTTTAACCAAAAGTTAGGGAAAACCATGCCAGAATTACCGGCTCTGACTGAGCAAGTAAAAGAAACATTTAATCACGCTTTCTATAATGATAAAGGCTATTTAAACGATTGGATTAAAGGTGAGGAAGTAAATCAACAAATTCGTCCAAACCAAGCTTATGCTGTTGGTCTTCCTTTCCCTATTTTAAGTGAAGAAAAAGCGCGTTCGGTTATTTTAACTATCTACCAGCACCTTTATACCCCGCTTGGTTTACGCTCTTTAGCGATGCAAGATCCCGAGTTTAAATCGGTACATACAGGGTCTCATTATGATCGTGATATGGCTTACCACCAAGGTACCGTCTGGGGCTTTATGATTGGTCAGTTCCTGATGGGTATTTTACGTCACTTCCCTAATGATGCTTCACTCATGCACATTGTCGAGCAGTTCATTGCTCATAACCAAGATGCGCTATCTGAAGGGTGTATTGGTCAATTAGCTGAAATTTATGATGGTTATTCACCTAACCAATCTCGTGGCTGTTTTGCTCAAGCTTGGAGCGTCAGCGAAGTGCTACGTGTTCTTAAACATTATGAAGAACGTATCTAACCATTACGAACTTAACGCTAAACGGTATTAATAATGATTACAAAAGCAGCGATTTATCATCGATCTCACTCTAGTTATTCTTATGCATATGATAAGGACACGCTTCATTTGCGAATTCGTACCGCAAAAGGAGAAGTGAACAATGCGACGCTAAGAATTGGCGACCCATACGATTGGACTTTTGGTGGCGGTGGCGGCAATTTAAATGCAGAAGACGCAAGCGGCTGGACAGGTGAAACCAACTTACCCATGATAAAAGAGTGTGAAACAGAACTATTTGACTACTGGTTTTGTGAAGCACAACCACGCTTTTATCGTGCACGTTATGCTTTCCTTCTTGAAAGCAAAGACAGTGAAAAATTACTGGTAAGCGAAAAGCTCATCACCCCAATAACTGATGATGCTGATCCAATACTCAGCCAATTACTGAATTTTTATTGCTTCCCATACATGAACCCAACCGATGTATTTAATGCACCTGAGTGGGTTAAAGAGACCATTTGGTATCAAATATTCCCAGAGCGTTTTGCTAATGGTGATCCGTCTATCTCACCCCAAAATGTACTTCCTTGGGGATCTGAAGATCCAAAAACCAACAGTTTCTTTGGTGGTGATTTACAAGGGGTTATTGATCATCTTGATTACCTGCAAGATCTTGGTATTACGGGTATTTATTTCACGCCTATCACTCAAGGTGAAACGAACCATAAATACGACACCACCGATTATTTAAAAGTAGACCCCGCTTTTGGTAGTGATGAAACGGTTCATACTTTAATAGATGAAGCACATAAACGTGGTATGAAAGTCATGCTAGATGCGGTATTTAATCATATCGGTGCTAATTCAATTCAGTGGCAAGATGTCATTAAACATGGAAAAGACTCTCAATACATCGATTGGTTTTATGTCGAGCAATTTCCACTGATTGATGAGTCAAAAAAAGCGTACCACAGTAAAGAGCAATTAAATTATCGTGCCTTTGCTTTTGCGCAAAACATGCCAAAACTCAATACAGAAAATCCAGAAGTGATTGAATACCTAATTGAAGTTGGCCGCTACTGGGTGAAAAACTTTGATATTGATGCATGGCGTTTAGATGTAGCAAACGAAGTTGATCAACGTTTTTGGCGACGCTTCCGTGATGAGCTCAAAGCCATCAAACCTGAGTTATATATTTTAGGTGAAGTGTGGCACGACTCTATGAACTGGCTAGGTGGCGATCAGTTTGATGGCGTAATGAATTACCCATTAGCGGATGCCATGTTAGGCTTTTTTGCCCATGACAACCTAAGTGCAAATCAGTTTAAATTTGCGGTAAATGACGTAAATGCTAACTACCCAATTAACGTGAATGAAGTGGCGTTTTCATTACTTGATAGCCATGACACACCACGTATTATTAACCGATGCAACGGCAATAAAGAAAAAGCAAAGTTAGCCTATTTATTCCAATTCACTCACAGTGGTACGCCTTGTGTTTATTACGGTGGTGAAATTGGGCTAGATGGCGGTGCTGATCCGCTTAACCGAAAATGCATGATTTGGGATGAACGTCAGCACGATATGAACATGAAACATCACATCATGCAGCTCATCAAACTACGTAAAGCTCACCCAGCATTACGTGCCCATGCCATAAACTGGCTTATGGTTGACGATGAACAACAGTGCTTTATCTACCAAAAAGAGCATCAAGGTGAACGTATTATTATTGCCATGAACAACAGTAATGCCCCCGCTTGTATGACGCTTCCTAGTGAGTGGCACGCTCAAGAAGTCACCGATATTTATCATGAAACCTCCGTTAAATTAACGCAAAGTTTGACGGTGCCTGCATTTGGCTTTGTTGTTTATCAGATTTAAACGCTATAAGTAGCAATGCATTGATAAGAAACATAAAATAGCTCTTTTCGATTAGTCTGAAGAGCTATTATGTTTAAATTAATGCTTCAATTCATACAAGTTGCAAAAGCACAAAATGTTACGCAAGCAGCGAATACCTTGTGCTTAAGTCAACCGACGTTAAGTCATAATATGCAGAAACTAGAGGAAAAGCTGGGAAGCAAACTGTTTTATCGCAATTCAAAAGGCATCACCCTCACCTCCAGTGGCGAAGTGCTCTACGAGCAAGCCAAAATGATGCAGCATTTATACGAAAATACCCTTCATAAATTAGAAAAAAATAAATTACGGCATCAAACAGAATTAAAAATCGGTTGCGGTGATGCTTGGTGGCATCTTTTTGTTCGCGACTGTGTTCAAGATTTTAGAGACACCAACCCTCACAGTAATATCACCATTGATGTTGGTGATCATTTACAGCTAATGAACCTACTTCTCAGTGATGAAATCAGTATTTTTGTCGGCCATGAAATATTAGGTCTGGCTCAATACGAAGATATCCTTTTCCATCCCTTATTTAGTAGTCATGAAGAAGTGTATGTTAGAAAAGAGCACCCACTCTTAGAGCGAGTGTGTAGTGATGAAGATATTGCCCGTTTTCCTTCAGTTGATTTAGGGGCATCAAAAAAACGCTATGCGCATCTCGTGCAACAACAAAACAATGAATTAAGTTCATTTCAAAAACGACACTATCTACAAGAAAAAGTCATTTACAACACCAATTCCTTATTAACCGCGCTTGATTTACTGCAAAATAGTGATGCAATTTTGCCTTATCCTGTGGGCATGAAAACGTATTTTGAAGGCTTTGGGATTGTGCCGTTAAAAATGAAAAAATGCTTTGGTAAAGCGACGATTGGCGCTTATCTGCATAAAGATGGCCAGCAAAATAAACAAAGTATTGCGCTATTAGAACAATTTAAAGAGTTAATAAAAAATAACCCTCAAATTAAAGGCAAAGAATAAAAACAATAAAGCCCAGAGCAGTACATCTCTGGGCTTTTATTATATTAACCAATATCTAATATTGCAGAAGCGATAGCAAAATAAATCAATACACCAGAGATATCAGCAATGGATGTGATCATAGGGGCACTGGCAGAAGCAGGATCCAAATTCAATTTATGTAAAACAAAAGGCAAAGCCGTTCCGACTAAACTTCCAATCAACACAATGGCTATCATACTAATACCAACCACCATCGCGATTTCATAGCCACCACGATATAACCCCAAAAAATAGACCGCAATTGCCATGCTAAAACCAAGACCTAAAGCAACAAAGACTTCTCTTGCTAACATTCGTCCCCAATCATTAGGGTTTACATCGCCAGTGGCCAACGCTCGAACCATTAACGTTGCTGATTGAGAACCAGCATTACCGCCACTATCAATTAATAAGGGTAAAAAGAAAACCAGTGCAACATAAGAGGTAATGATCTCTTCAAAATAGGCGATTCCTGCTCCTGAAAAAATATTTCCAAAGACTAGAATAACGAGCCAAAAAACACGCTTTTTATAAAGTAAACCAATAGAAGCATTTTTGATGCTGATCCCCAGATTTTCAATATGCGCTTCTTTGTGCATCATCTCTGAAGTGTCAGTGTTTGGAGTCGAATTTTTTTGTACAAATTCCATAATACGTCCTCTGCTCTGAAGACGTAACTATCCTCAGAACATCATTTATTTAATAAGTTAAACCACCAACTTGGGGGTTCCTGTAGATGTGTATTCATGAGGTGTTCCTTATAGAAACAAGAAATAATCTGACCACTCTTAATTGGTTAAGTGATCTTGACGGAGGGGACTCTAACCAATTCATTCTGTCGTTACCATTACGGACTGTAAGAAGAAATGTCAGAGTTTGTATTCAGTTACATTATTTTTTCTATGTTATTGATAATAATAAATTTGATTTTATAAATGAGAACGCAATCGATTCATTAGTTTGCTAAATAAAGGTAGAGCTTATACTCTATAAACATAATTACTAAAAAAAGAAATACTTTTATGAAATTACTTTCTCAATTGTTGCTATTCACTTCACTAACCTTCCCACTAAGCAGCTTTGCCGCTCTTGGTGAACATCCGATAATTTTAATCCATGGCTTCCAAGCCGGACAATTACAAACTAAGCCTAATCATGACGCTGTTGTTGCTGATGGTAAAAATTACTGGCAAGACTATTGGCTAGCCAAGGCCGATGACCGTATTGATTGGCCATCTCAAGAGCGAGTTGCAGGTAAAATATCAACTGATTACATCTGGCCAAAACTTCAAGAATTATCTAAAAATAACACCTGTAAAAACGGTTGTATTTTAGTCACTCACTCTACTGGCGATTTGGTTGCTCGCCATTTGTTAGATAACCAAGAAAACTGGCTAACTAATGCAGGCCTAACACCTTTAAAAATCATTGCGACGTTTGATTTTGCTGGTGCTGGTGGCGGTTCTGAATTAGGTGATCTTGCGATTAATATTTCTGAGGGCAGTGGTTATTTAAATGCACCGCTAAAATACGCCATGTCATTATGGCTTGGGGAAGTACCATCTCCTAAAAATACGGGGGTTCTTAATGATTTAAAAGTGGCTAATGCTCGTCAATTAGCCGCACTACCTGACAACCGTATACCAAGAATTCGCTTTGTTGGTAAAGGCAGTGATTATGTTGGTTCAACAAGTCCATTTTTATTAGGTAAAGACGATGGTGTAGTGGCGAGTCACTCTTCATGTGGTGCAAGTGAAGCCGGTAACTTTAATAGTTGCTCTATCAATGTAGCTTTTGATGGAAAAATCAAACCTCAAACGAACGCAGTTACTGAATTTATGCCGTTCCATTATCCAATGTTAATGGGAGATGATTACAGTCATAGCGGTTTAATTAGCGGTAAACACCAAGGTAAAGTCACCGCAGTTAATCCAACACTAACATTACAAGATGGTAGCGTTATCAAGGTGGAAACCACAGATTCGGCTTATTGGTTGACTGGAAATGTCTATCGTTATGTCAATAATTCAGAAAATGCCACCATGTCTGAATTAGTCAGTGACTTACTATAATGAATAAAAACGCATTTATGATTGGTGCACTGCTGACTTGTTCAGCAGTGTTTTACCATTGGATTATCCAAGAAACGACACCGACCCCTGCGAGAATCTCTCCTCTATCTAAAACGGAGAGTAAATCCGTATCGACAAACACCTTGTTGCCAAAACCACTCAACCAAAAGCAAGAAAACCGCACAATAAAATCAATAACGCCCGAACCTATCGATTCAGAATCAACACCAGAAGAAGTCAGTCAACAGTTCGCACTATTATCTAAAATCTACGAACAAGAGCTTCAATACCCTAGTTACTCTTTGCCATTAACGCCGAATAATCATAGTTACCTTGAGCCTAATCACTTTACTGAAATTGCCTTACCTGTATTGGATGGCAGTCACTCAGCCTCATTAGGATTAAGTAAGTATCGTTTTAGCTACCCTGAACCCATTATCGTTACCTTAAATTCAGATCTTAATGTTGACCATATTGAATACCAACTGATTGATATTGAAACTCAAAAAACGCTTACTAGCCTATATACTCAAGAGTTAAGCGCTGAATTTTCACCTAAACAAGATTGGCCACAAGAAATTCGCATAAAAGCAAATATCTCTTTTGACCAAGGGGATGACGTATTAACTGCAGATTTTCAGTTCTCTAACCCAATTGCCTTTGTTAACCAAGCATTAGCACCTTACTCACAAGGCAGTGATATGGTCATTCCTTTACAAGTGGATGTGAAAGAATCCGGTTTGTATCGAATTCGAGCTAATTTATATCAAAAGACAGGTGAACCCATTGCTTCTCTTATGAATAAAATGCCTCTTACAACAGGTGAAGTCACATTTGAATTAAAAGCACACCACTCTGTATTGAAAGGGAAAGGGAGTGATTTTGAGTTACGCAGTATTACAGTAGAAAAAATGTCAGGCTTTCCTGGTGAAAAAGCACATTATGGAATAAGCAAAGAGCACAGCTATTCACTCTCTTCATTTGATGTCTCTAGTTTGAATGACCAGCCTTATAAAATGTCAGAAGAAGAAAAAGAACGATTGGACTTTTTAGATGAAATAGCTCATCAATAACAAAAAAGGAGATCGCATGATCTCCTTTTATCATTTAATGAAATAGCAATTAATTCAGCATTTCACCTTTGTACTCACCCGTTAAGGTCTTCAAATAAGCGCTAATATCTTCAACTTCAGTTTGAGATAAAGTTACACCAACTTGGTATTGAGCCATCGATGCAACTGCTTCATCTAAAGTTTCAGCGCTACCATCGTGGAAATACGGTGCAGTTAGTGCAATATTTCTTAATGTCGGAACTTTAAAGCGATTCATGTCATGTGCTTTATTTGTCACATTAAAGCGACCATTATCAACTTCAGATACATTGCCTCGCTCACCAAAGTAATCCGCTTTTAAGCCCATGACTTCAAACGTTTGTCCACCCATTGCTTGACCAGCATGACAAGTCGAACATTTGTTTTGTTTAAATAATTCATAACCGTGTTGCTCTTGCGCATTCAACGCTAACGCATCACCTTTTAAGAATTGGTCAAATCGACTGTTAGGTGTCACCAAGGTTTTCTCAAACTCAGCAATTGCATCTGTAATATTGTCACCAGTGATCCCATCAGGATAAATCTTAGCAAAGATCGCTTTCATCTCTTCATCAAGTTCAAGTTTGCCTGTAATTTGATCCCATGATGTTGACCCCATCTCGATAGGATTCATCGGTGGTCCACCCGCTTGTTCTTGTAAATCATTCGCGCGACCATCCCAGAATTGATGAATATTGTAAGATGAGTTAAACACCGTCGGCGCATTAATTGGGCCTTTTGAGCCATTAATACCTGTTGATGTGGTTAATCTATCCACCCCTCCCGTTGATAATGAATGACAACTAGAACAAGCGACCGTGTTATCACCAGAAAGACGTTTATCATGGTATAGCGCATCACCTAACGCTACTTTTTGCTCATCTACAATTACATTTTCATTAATCGGTTGAACCGCTTCGTATTTATATTCACTACTAGCCAATGAGTGTTTATTCTTTTGTTCCTGCTTTATCCAAGCGCGTAGAGTATGCTTTTCTTCATTAGATAAACTTGAGCGCCAGTGCATCGACAAATACGCTTTTGGTGGCATTGATTCATCATTCAATACACCACTAATTTTAGCTAAGGCAACATCTGATATTTCATTGCCAACTTGAAAACTATTTAATACATCATCAAATTGGAAATGACGTAATCCACTTTCCACATCTTTTTTCATGATCTGTTTAGCGATTGGAAAGTTAGCATAAAAAGGCATTTCGCTATTTTCAGTATGGCAGTAACCACAACCATTCTCTGTTAATACTTTAAACGCAGCAGAAGAGATAGGGTCATCTTTAATCTGTGCTTGAGCCAATTTTCTTTGGCTAAGCGCTTCATCTGATGAATCAACAATGTAAACCGTTCCAAGATAAGCAACGACGCCTAAACCAACTACTAATCCTATTTTTTTCATTATTATCTCCTGCAATACGAATATGCGCACACGATAAAATGAAAAAAAGAGGCTTTCCAAGGAAGAAATATCATGAGAATCATCGCTTTAATCGATACCTCAAAAATGCAACATTAAATAGCCTTACTTTTCATAGTGATAAATTACACTCGGCTTTTATATGTGTATATTTTGTTAAATTATTAGCAACCAATTCCTTATTTCAGATCAATTTTATAAATTCGTTTTTTAAACTAAAAATACACAAAAAGCCCATGATATGCATATTGCACATCATGGGCTTTTCTATTTTATTTGCGATTTTTATATCGAGTTAATTACGCAACTTTTTCTGCTTTTACGATAATTTCAGGAGCATTAAAACGCTCTTGTGATGCGATAAGTTGCAGTTCATACGCGCCACGATTAAACGTTTCTTGCATTACAGAATCAACTGCAGCATTAGTACGTTCAAATGCTTCAACAGGTGTATAACCTGACAATAAATTCGCTAGCATTACACCACTGATTAAGTCACCTGCGCCTACTGGTTGACGCTTTGCATCAAAATCATATAAAGGACGAGAAACGTGGTAGCTTCCATCTTCAGTCGTTAATAACATTTCAAAACGATCTTTTTGAATACCAGCACGGCTTAAATGTTTAACCACTACCATTTTAACGCCCTTCTCAAGTAATTGATTATTTGCTTCAATCACTTGCTCTAAGGTGTTAATTGTCATGCCTGTTAAGCTTTCTAGTTCTAATAAATTAGGCGCGATAATATCCGCTGAACTTAAGGCTAATTCTTTAAAGAAGGTTTCTACTTCTGGGGCAACGATACAGCCTTTTTCTGGATGACCCATTACCGGATCACAGAAGTAAATTGCGTTTGGATTATCTTGTTTGATTTTGTTTACCGCAGTAACAATCTCTTGCCCTTGCGCTGCTGATCCTAAGTAACCACTTAACACCGCATCACAAACTTGAGTCGCTTCAATTGCTGATAAACCATCAACTAATTCTGAAATGTGGCCGGCTGGCATTGCGATGCCTTTCCAACCTTGTTGATATTGTGTGTGATTTGAAAACTGTACCGTATTAATAGGCCATACTTCCATTCCCATTCTTCGCATTGGAAAAACCGCAGCACTGTTGCCTGCACAACCAAATACCACATGAGACTGAATGGAAAGAATACGTTTCATAACATCACCATAATTTTAAATAGAGTAAGGGCTTCCGTGCCCTAAAATAAACGATATTCCTTCAAAACCCTAGGGCTTAATTTTGTTTTAGAACTTTCACAGTGTAACTGCCATCTTTTTGAGCATATACACCGTGAATATCAGTCTCAAAACCTGGGTAGTGAGCGCCAATAGCACATAGCATTTCTAAGAAATCTAGCACTGGACGAGATTCAGCCGTTACCATTTCACCTGGAAGTACTAGAGGCACACCCGGTGGGTAAGGTAGGATCATATTCGCACTTACACGGTCAACCAAATCAGCTAGAGGCACTTCTTCTACGTTACCGCGAAGCTCTTCTTGCCATGCTGCATGTGGTGTTACTTTTAGTTCAGGAAGAACATCGAACGCTTTGAACATCAGTTCTGGTAAACGGTATTTACGAGTTAAATCGTGAATGCCTTGTGCCAGTTCTTGTACTCGCATGCCTTCATAGAAACTTGGATCTTCGTTGTACAGTGAAGGAAGGAAGTTTTTCACTGTTAAGTTAAGATCGAAGCCACGTTTAAAGTCAGTTAATGCGCGTAGCAGTTGCATTGCTTTTGATTTATCAATACCGATAGAGAATAGGAACAATAGGTTATATGGACCTGTTTTCTCTACTACAATACCGCGCTCATCTAAGTATTTAGCAACGATTGATGCAGGAATACCTGTCTCGCTCATTTCGCTATTTTCGTTCATTCCTGGAGTTAATAGCGTTACTTTGATTGGATCAAGGTACATGTGATCATCATCGATGTCCTTGAAGCCGTGCCATGAATCTTTTGGATCCAGTTTCCAACATTCCGTTGTATCGATGTTTTCTGGTTGCCATACATCAAAGAACCAGCTATCACTTTCGCCTTGTAGACGTTTGATCTCTTTACGGAAACGAATCGCACGATCAATTGAGTCTTGGATCAGTTTCTTACCTGTATTACCACGCATCATTGCTGCAGCGGTTTCAGTTGATGCAACAATACCGTATTGAGGTGATGTTGATGTGTGCATCATGAAGGCTTCGTTAAATGACTCTTTATCAAATTCACCTTTTACGTGGATCATTGATGCTTGAGAGAACGCAGCCAGTAATTTATGAGTTGATTGTGTTTCATAGAACACTTTACCCTGCATTGCTTCGCCACTCATACCACACTTGCCTTCATAAATTTTGTTGAAGTTAGTGTAAGGAACCCAAGCACTATCAAAGTGAATGTATTTAGTATCTAGCGTTTCTTTGATGTATTGAGTGTTGTACAACAGACCATCGTAAGTTGAGTTAGTAATAACTGCATAACCCGGCATTGTTGCGTTTGGTGTTGCTGCTACTTTTTGCTCAATTACTTCACGAGTGAATTCGCTTTGTGGAATGCCACCTAAAATACCGTAAGCATTACGCGTTGGACGGAAATAGATAGGTGTTACATCACTCATCATCATCATGTGAGTGAGTGATTTGTGACAGTTACGGTCAACAAGTACTGTGCTTCCTGCTGGTGCTGAGTACATACCTACAATTTTGTTTGATGTAGAAGTACCGTTGGTTACGATGTAAGAGCTGTCTGCATTAAAGGTACGAGCGATGTACTCTTCAGCTTCTTTATGAGGACCTGAGTGATCAAGTAATGAACCCAGTTCAGGCATTGAGATTGATACGTCTGCTTTAAATGCGTTTGGACCGTAGAAATCATAAAAGATACTGCCCGCAGGACTTTTTTGGAAAGCCGTACCGCCCATGTGACCTGGAGTACAGAAGGTATATTTGCCTTCTTCTACGTATTTAAATAATGCCTTAGTAAAAGGAGGCATTATTTGGTCTTTGTATTCTTCTGTCGCTTGATTAATTTTCAGAGCGATATCGTCAGCCATATCTAACGCATATTCGAAGAAATGTAGGTTTAGACGTAAATCAGTTAATGAAATATCTAATGTTGAATGTTGGTTTGCAAATGCATATAGCGGCAATTTTTCATTCAGTGTATTAATTTCAGTACATAGGTCTAGTGAGTATTTATCCCAGTCAAATAACACACCACAAATACGTGGGTTCATTTCAATCATTTTATATAGATCTTGTGCATCTACTGGGTAAACCACTTTATAGCCTGCTTTTTCTAAAGAAGCATGCAATTCGCGAACTGGCTCTTCTTTAAAGAAAACACCTGAGTGATTTAGGATAGCAAAAATATTCATTTTATATCTCCAAGACGAAGAGAGGCGCTCCCCATCATTTTGATGGTGAGGTAGTGGAGCGCCGCTAGGGGTAAAACTTACTAAGTTGGTAGCGTTAAGTGTTTACGCTATCGAGTGACATTAATGGGCTACTGCTTCTGCAGTTACATGTTGCTCTGATTGTTTCAGACCCATTTTTTTTGCGTAGAACATAAGGATGACAAGTGACACGATAAAGGTTGCAGTTAGTGTTGCACCCTCTGCACCAGCCAGTGCAATCATGCAGAACACACAAGCAATACCAGAGAAGAACATGGTGAAGCCGCTGCGTGTTGTCATACCTTCGAAACGAATTAGGTTAATGCTTGAGTAGAAGTAAGGAAGCATTGTTAGTAGTACGGCATCAGTCGTTAACTGATTAAATAAGTCAGCAGTGTGAGCTGATTGAGAACTGAATACAGTTAGTGCAACCATTAGTGCTGTCATTTTAAGTGAAGCTAAGATTAGACCTTTTTTCGCTACACCATTTTTATCTGTTTCGCCGTAGATTTTAGGGAAGTTACCATCGTGAGCCGCACGTTTACCCGCCTCACCTACCAACATCATCCAAGAACCTAGAGATGTGAAACACGCTAACGCTGTGAATGCTGCAACAAATGGTGCTGACCAACTACCGAAGATTTCAGTGGTTGCTAGCGCAAATGGCGCACCGGATGCAGCAACTTCTGCTGCTGGGAACATACCGCTGATTACTTGAGTTGATAGAATGTAAATCACACCGGCAATCGCTGTACCTAACATTGTTGCTAGAGGAACAGTACGTTTTGGATTTTTTACCATACCTGATGATACAGCGGCTGATTCAACACCAACAAATGACCATAGACAGATAAGTACAGCACTAATAATAGCGTGAGAACTTGTACCTGAAGATACATTCCAGTTTTGGTTATATAACGCTGGGTCAAAATGGCCCCAACCAACAACAGCAGTACCAACAACAGGAATAAGAATAAGACCTAAGCCTAATGTACATAGGCGACTTACCCAACTACCACCTAGTAAGTTAACTAGGGTAAATAACCATACTGATGCAATCGTCGCGGCAGCTGCAGGGATAGGGTCATTCAACGCAGGGAAGAATACAGATAAGTAAGATACACCAGTAATAGCGATAGCTAAGTTACCAATCCAGTTTGCGTGGTAGTAAAGAACACCAGTTTGGAAGCCAAATACAGGAGACACTTCACCAGCATAAGCGATTGGACCACCTTCTTGAGGGTTTTTCGTTGCTAAGCGGGCAAAAACAAACGCCAAACTTAACGCACCAACCAAACAGATAATCCAACTAAAAATAGATACTGAACCAACCGCTGCTAATGAAGAAGGTAATAGTGCAATACCACTCCCCATCATGTTGCCGGCAACAACACCCGTACAGGCTATTAAGCCAATTTTTTTTGTATTCGATTCCATAACATCTCCAAGGATCATCGAATGGGCAATTTTTTACCCGTTATACGAAATTTTTTCTTTAAGGAAGCGAGATATTATTTGAAGCAGGTCATGCAAACTCTGCTGGGGTAGATAAACAACATCTCGCTCAAATTCTGAGGAGAAGACTACGCCCAACAAAGCGAAAAAAAATCAGGATAAAATTATCAATAAAATAATGATAAAAACATAATCCTATTGACCTTTATTTTTTTACCCATAATTAAAAATACACTTAAATTCAAGTGGTTAATATTTCATTTTTATATTTATGGTGGTTTTTATAAAAAATATAAATTTATCAAGAAGGGAATTTTCGACAGGATTATAGTGAGGTTTATCTCATCATTATAAGAATATAAAACCAATTTTGACTCTTAAGTTCCGAATGAGCACTGAAAGAAAAAGCGCAACGATTATTTTGTAAATCTTTATGCTTATACGTAAAAAAAGTACGACATATTGTTTCATTATTATTGACTAATCAAACTTCGCTGAACTATATTAATCGCCGCAAATCCTTAGCAAACGATATTTTATACAACTTTATAACAAAGTTACTTATATTTCTTAAAGGATGGCGCTCGTTATCCATTATTTAAGAAAAATAAATTAACGATTAATAATAAGGAAATTTCATGACAAACACAGATTCAACGCTTATTGAATCGATGAACGAAGCCTTGCTTTCGGTTATTGGTAGTATCAATGGGCTTCTTTGGGGGCAAGTCCTTGTTTATTTATTAGTTGGTGTGGGTGTCTACTTCACTCTGCGTCTTGGTTTTATTCAAATTCGCCAACTAGGACACTCAATCAAAATCTTACGTAGCGGCCAAGAAATCGAAAATGGCATCAGCTCTTACCAAGTATTCTGCACCTCTATGGCAGCCCGCGTGGGAACGGGTAACATGGCAGGTGTTGCAGTTGCATTAACCGTCGGTGGCCCTGGTGCTATCTTTTGGATGTGGTTAATTGCTCTATTTGGTATGGCAACAGCTTTCATCGAATCAACACTGGCGCAAGTTTACAAAGTAAAAGATGTTGATGGTCAATACCGTGGTGGTCCAGCTTATTACATGGAAAAAGGTTTAGGCCAACGCTGGATGGGTACGCTTTTCTCTATCTTCTTAATCATCGCTTTTGGTTTAGTATTCAACGCTGTTCAAGCAAACACTATCACTGACGCTCTTAACCACTCATTTGGTTTTGATAAAACCATTATGGGTATCGTGATTGTTGTTATCTCTGGTTTCTTTATCATGGGTGGTTTACGTCGTGTTGCTAACGCATCATCGAAAATCGTTCCTGTTATGGCGATTGGTTACCTAGCAATTGCACTTATCATCGTAGTAATGAATATCACTGAAGTACCAGCAGTACTGGCTCTTATCGTTAAAAGTGCATTTGGCTGGCAAGAAGCGGCTGTGGGTGGTGTGGCATATACTATCGCACAAGCTATGCAATCAGGTATTGCTCGTGGTTTGTTCTCAAACGAAGCGGGTATGGGTTCTGCTGCTAACATCGCAGCAAGTGCTACGCCAAACCCTAACCACCCAGCATCACAAGGTTTTGTGCAAATGTTAGGTGTGTTTGTAGATACGTTAGTTATCTGTACTGCTTCTGCAGCGATGATTATGCTTTCTGGCGTAATGGATCAACCAGATGCAGCTACGGGTATCAGCCTACTTCAACAAGCACTAACTAACGAGTTAGGCGGTTGGACAAGCTACTTTATGGCGCTAGCTATTCTTCTGTTCTGTTTTACTTCTATCATTGCAAACTACAGCTACGCTGAAACAAACGTAATGTTCTTGAATGGCAATTCTAAGAAAGGCTTGTTTGGTTTCCGTATGTGTGTACTAGCAATGGTTATGTTCGGTTCAGTAGCGTCTCTGCCAGTAGTATGGAACCTTGCAGATGCTTCTATGGGTATGATGGCTTTAATCAACATTGTTGCTCTAGTTCTACTATCTAAACTAGCAATCAAAGTTATCAAAGATTACGAAGTTCAACTTAAAGCAGGAAAAACACCTGAATTTGACAGAACTAAGTTCCCTGAACTTGATGATTTAAAAGGTGCGTGGCACCCAAAGAAAAAACAACACTAATTTAATCCACAATTAGTTAAAAAAAGCCCGTCGAACTAAATTCGACGGGCTTTTTTATTACACCAATATACTGCATGAATCGTTAATCACGATTACCCCATCAAGCGAACTTCACTTGGATTAACAGCTCGATACATAAAATAAGCAACGGTTTCTAAGTCACTGTAAAATGCAAGATTTTCAGCGAGCATATACGTTTCAAGTGACGTATCCATAAAGAAAGCCTTGCTGTATGACTCCCCTGCTTGATCTAAGTCGCCATCTAACTCAGCAAGTTTCCCTTCTAATATATAAGAGAATGCTGACTCTCTATTCTTAAATGCTAAGTTAAGATAAGCTCTTGCATCCTCTTTGTTATCTTGCTTAATCGCTATCATAGCTAATGCTTCATAGATACGAGAAGGCAATACATCGACATCCGATAAAGCGTATCTAGCTTGAAGATCCTGACTTAACTTTTCAATTTTAGCGGTATTTTCATCCAACTCTAATTCAGGGTTAAGCGCTGAATATGCGTTATAAGCAATGTATAACTCTGAAAGTACATAATCATTATTCGGTTCTGCTAATGCAATGTTCTCTAACAGATCGATCCCTTTTTCAAAGTTTTTTTGATCTGTTTGATTAATAAAGTGATTAGCTCGAACCAACATTTCTAATAGACCATGCTCCTTTGGTAAACCAAGCATTAGCCTATTCATCTCTTGCTCTGACGCTTTAACGCCTAAAGTACGCATTAAATCTTGAGATGATTGGCGTAACACATGCGCTAAGTTGGCATTGGTCATTAAATATTGACGACTAAACAGCACTCGATTTGAAATATTACTGCGATACTCTACATCTAAATACGTTTTATTTTGCTGTTCTTCTACTCGTACATTCACCGCTTTTCCGGGCAAAATGCCGGTAGTAAATGCGGTTTTATTTAACTGAACTCGGTAATGGCCAACACTTGCTAAATCTGCCATCAGTTTTTGACTAATGCCATCAGCCAAATATTCGGTTTCATTATTCGAGTTACGGCTTGCGTGATAGGTAAATTCAATTAAATCAGTATCAACAGCCTTAGTTATATGAGTGGTTGTTTGCTGATAAGTAACTGAAAAAATAACCGCAATTAATACGCCAACGAGAAAAAAGTCGAACGCTAATAGCTTCCAACGATGTAAAAAGCTAAAACTCTCACCCTGCTTTTTCTTTTCGTTTGATACTTGATTAGAAATATTAGTTACAGCACGAGTTAATGGGCCTGCTGGAAAAGAGAGTTGTGCAGTCTCATCTTGTTCTTTTTCTTGCTCTGCGGTGTTCAATTCAACATTATGATTCTGATTTTCATCAGCTTCTGTTGAGGTAAATGTATCGCAAGGTTTCCAATAAGGTGTATCTTCTAATCTTATTTGCTTGGTTTCTGCAACCAACTTATACCCACGTTTTGGTACCGTAACTAAATAACGAGTGTTATCTAAACGACCATCACGCAATACTTTTCGCAGTTCAAATATTGATTGTGTTACCACTTGATCGGTAACAAACGCACCATCCCATACATGTTTAATTAACTCATCTCGACAAAAGACTTCACCTGAATGCTGTGCTAAAAAGCGAAGTAAATTAATTAAACGTGGTTCAACCGACACTTCCCTATCTTGGCGATATAACTTATTTTCCTCAATAACTAGAGTCCAGTCATTAATTTGAAAACAGATCCCGACCATAAGATACTCATTTGTATGAATTGATATAAATGTAAAAGAATAAAGGTCTCAAAAATAATAAGGTTTACTGTATTTTAAGGCTCTTCTTTTAAAGAAGCAGGGATTATAGATAACACTTCTTCTCATTTATATGATATTCCTATTTCAAAAATGGAATCTTAGGATCCAACCACTATTCAACGAATGAGAAAATCTCGTAACCATATGAATATAAAGATAACTAACTAATATGAAACGCACTAAAAATGGCCTAATAATTCCATTAACCGCCAACAAAAATAAATGAACAGCTAGATAATTTTCATTAATATTTTACGAATTATATGAATACAACATAAATAGAGTATAAATAGATCAATAAATCTCAACCTATTACTTTTAAATCAACAAAAATAATATTGATATAAAAAACCTAAAACACTATTAATATCTTTATCAAATAATATCAATATACGTACTGCGATGAGATAGAAATAAAAAAGGCCAACCACTTGGTTAGCCTCTAAGAAAACGGATGAATATTTATTTTTTAACTAAAACATTGGTCATTGCTAATCCAAACATCATGGCAAATAGGAATATAAATACATCACTATTTCCTAAAGCAATACTTGAAACGACAGGCCCTGGACAAATTCCAGCAAGCCCCCACCCAAAACCAAAGATAGCTGCACCTGAAATCAATTTACTATCAATATGTTTATTCGTGGACAAACAAAACTCTTCCGCATTCAATGGCTTTGTTTTTGGTTTAATAAATAAGAAGTAAGCAAGCATAAATACCAACAATGCCCCTCCCATTACAAACATTAAACTCGGATCCCATACTCCTGAAACATCCAAAAATCCAATCACTTTTTCAGGGTCAGCCATTCCAGATAGTGTCATTCCAATGCCGAACAGCCCACCAGAGATCAACGCAATAACTCGAAACATGACATTATTCATAATCACTCTCCCTAAAGTATGTGTAATCGAACAAAAACAGTTATTCCAGCGACTAGCATAAATACACAAGTAGCGACGATTGAGCGAACAGACAATCGTCCAATCCCACAAATTCCATGCCCACTAGTACAACCATTACCAAGACGAGTACCAATACCTACAAGTAAACCAGCAATAATTAACAATGGTGTGCTTATTGTATATTCAGTAGGAACATGTGCGCCAAAGAAATAAACACCTGCAGCACCACCTGAAATCATGCCGAGAACAAACAACCATCGCCACGCGTAATCCTTTTTTTTCGGTGTCATTAATCCTGTTAATACACCACTTATCCCAGCAATTTTTCCATTTAACAAAAGAAGCAGCGTAGCAGATACACCAAGAAGCATACCGCCAAATAAAGAGAGCCATGGAATCGTCATTTATCAATACCTGTTAGCTTGTTTTTTGAACATGTAATTTAGGTTACGGTTATTAGCTAAATTAGTCAATACTTATTTAGCAAGTTAAAATTTAACAAAACAAATATTAGACAAAGCTAATTTAAATAACTATAGTAAAAAATAATTGAGCATAAATTGCTCTGATTTTTCATTATGAGGTAAATCGGAATGACCAAAATTGTAATTATTGGTGGCGTTGCTGGTGGTGCTTCTGCAGCAGCAAGAGCACGTCGTTTAAGTGAAGATGCACAAATTATCATGCTAGAACGTGGGCCTTTTGTCTCTTTTGCTAACTGTGGGTTGCCATATCATATTGGGGGTGACATCAAAGATCGCGATAATTTACTACTACAAACTCCTGATAGTTTTTTAGCTCGTTTTAATGTTGATGTGCGTGTAATGAACGAAGTAATAAGCATTAACCGTAGTGAAAAAACAATTACAATTAAAAACTTAGTCGATAATACTGAGTACCAAGAAAGTTATGATTTTCTTCTACTAAGTCCAGGCGCAGGTCCCATTGTCCCCCCTATCCCTGGTATTAATAACTCACTGACATTTTCTCTACGTAATGTTCCAGATATGGATCGTATTATCGCTTCAATTAAAGACAATAAACCACAACATGCAACGGTTGTTGGTGGCGGCTTTATTGGGTTAGAAATGATGGAAGCTTTCCATCAACTCGGTATCAAGACAACGCTATTAGAGCTAGCAGATCAAGTTATGACTCCAGTTGATCGCGAAATGGCAAGCTTTGTTCATAAAGAAATAAAAGATAAAGGCATAGATCTTCGATTAGGATCAGCACTTCAAGAAGTCGTTGAAAATGAAACTGGATTAACACTTTCTTTGAGTACAGGTGAAGTTCTAGACACCAACCTATTAATCATGGCTATTGGTGTTAAGCCTGAAACCAAACTAGCAAATGAGGCAGGATTACAGCTTGGCGAATTAGGTGGTATTTATACTAATGATCAACTACAAACCAGCGACCCATTTATCTATGCCGTTGGTGATGCCATTGAAGAAAAAGATTTTGTTACTGGTAACCAAACTTTAGTTCCACTTGCTGGCCCAGCAAACCGTCAAGGCCGTATGGCTACTGATAATATGCTCGGTCGAAATGAGAGTTACCAAGGAACTCAAGGCACCGCTATTTGCAAAGTATTCAATTTAGCCATTGCTTCTACAGGTAAAAATGAAAAAACATTAAAACGCGAGGGCATTAGCTACGAAAAAGTATTTGTCCATACGGCAAGTCACGCAAGCTACTATCCTGGCGCTGAAATCGTTTCATTTAAACTGTTATTTTCGCCAGAAACGAGAAAGATTTTAGGCGCTCAAGCCGTTGGTAAAGATGGCATCGATAAACGAATTGATGTTATGGCTGTTGCTCAACGAGCAGGAATGACAGTTGATCAACTTGAGCATTTAGAACTCACTTATGCTCCGCCATTTGGTAGTGCGAAAGATGTAATAAACCAAGCCGCTTTTGTAGCAAATAACCTTATTAAAGGAGATACCAAAGCGATTCATTTTGATGAAGTAGAGCATCTTAATGAAAATCAAATCTTACTTGATGTAAGAAATCCTGCTGAGTTAATCAATGTTGGTTATATTAAAGGGGCAATAAATATTCCAGTAGATCAACTTCGCCAACGATTGAATGAACTACCTAAAGACAAAGAGATCATCATTTATTGCCAAGTTGGACTACGTGGAAATGTTGCCTATCGTCAGCTAGTAAACAATGGATTTAAAGCTCGGAACCTAATTGGTGGTTATCGTACTTATTCTTTTGCTAATGCCTAATTAATCGCTTTAATCTCTAATAAAGGACGTAATCAGCGTCCTTTATACACTCGACACTCTGACCATTATGAGGTAAGTTTAGAAGTATAGACGTATAGAAACCCAAAACTTAAGGATAAGTTGTGCCGATCAAAATACCTGACCAACTCCCTGCAACTGAAGTATTACGTGAAGAGAATATCTTTTTCATGCAGGAATCTCGTGCTACCACACAAGCGATTCGACCTCTTAAAGTCATTATTTTAAATTTAATGCCAAAAAAGATTGAGACAGAAACTCAATTTTTACGCTTACTATCTAATAGCCCATTACAAGTGGATGTAGAGCTATTACGTATTGATAATCGCACTAGCAAAAATACACCAACCGAGCATTTAGATACTTTTTATCGTCAGTTTGAAGGCATTAAAGATCGTAACTTTGATGGCCTAATCATAACAGGAGCACCACTAGGATTGGTGCAGTTTGAAGATGTTATTTATTGGGATCATCTACAAACCATCATGACATGGGCAAAAGATCACGTCACTTCTAGCTTATATGTATGCTGGGCAGCACAAGCTGGTTTAAAGCTACTTTATGATTTACCAAAGCGTACACGTAAAGAAAAGCTTTCTGGGGTTTATAAACATACTAACCTTGACCAACACCACCCTATTCTACGCGGTTTTGATGATCAATTTTTAGCACCTCATTCTCGCTATGCTGATTTCTCTGCCGATTATTTAAAATCACATACTGATTTGGATATTCTTGCTACTTCCAAAGAAGCTGGTGTGTATTTAGCTGCAACTAAAGATAAACGAAACGTCTTCGTTACGGGTCATCCAGAATATGATTCATTCACATTACATAATGAATACGTGCGTGATTTAGGAGAAGGAATGGAACCAACGATTCCTGTTAATTATTACCCTGACGACAACCCTGATATCACACCAAAAGCGACATGGCGTAGCCACGGGCACCTGCTCTTTTCTAATTGGCTTAACTACTGTGTTTATCAACAAACCCCTTATGATCTTGAGCATTTTTCAGAGCAAAATTTCACAAGAGATGAGTAGTCTTAACTCATTATGATTAGCGGGTATTATTCTTCATACATACCCGCTACAAGCACAAAACCACTACTACAATCTGATAAATAGAGCACATTTTGTCCTTTTTTGATAAAAAATGAGCTTTGATTTAATTCAGATCAACCCTGCATCTATTTATAAAACCAACAACAATCTAAATGAGAACAAGCTCAATAAAACCCTATGAAATGTAAGGTATTAATAGCGTTAGTTGATTTTAATTATAATTGCGTTAACGCAGGTGGTTGTATGTTGTATTTTGAATTTCTCTTTTTATTACTCGTTCTCTACATCGGTTCTCGATACGGAGGGATCGGATTAGGGGTTGTATCTGGTATTGGTTTGGTGATTGAAGTATTCATCTTCAAAATGCCACCGACCTCTCCACCCGTTACGGTAATGCTTATCATCTTGGCGGTTGTTACCTGTGCTTCAATACTAGAAGCCGCTGGTGGCTTAAAGTACATGTTGCAAGTTGCTGAGCGGATTTTAAGAAAGAATCCAAAACGCGTCACCATCATTGCTCCATTTGTTACTTATGCAATGACGTTCTTACTAGGTACAGGTCATGCTGTTTATTCAATTATGCCTATCATTGGTGATGTCGCATTAAAGAATGGTATTCGTCCTGAGCGTCCTATGGCTGCCGCATCTGTTGCGTCTCAAATCGCAATTACTGCTTCACCATTATCTGCCGCAGTTGTGTATTACCTAGCTCAACTGGTTGATATTGATGCTTCTATTACATTAATGTCGATTTTAATGGTTACTGTACCTGCAACGCTATTCGGTACTTTAATGCTGTCTCTTTATAGCTTACGTCGTGGTAAAGAATTGGAAGATGATGAAGAGTATCAAGCTCGTTTACAAGATCCGGTTTGGCGTGAAAAAATCCTAAATACAACATCAACATCTCTTGATGAAGAATTACCAACAACTGCACGTAATGCCGTTCTGATCTTCTTAGGTGCCATTGTTTCTATCGTTATTATTGCGATGTGGCCAGAAGTACGCACCATTACTGATGGCGGTGCACCAATCAAAATGTCCGTTGTTATTCAAATGATGATGTTGGCTTTTGGTGGTGTGATTTTACTTGCAACGAAAACCGATCCTCGTGATGTACCAAATGGCGTTGTATTTAAATCGGGAATGGTGGCAGCAATTGCTATTTTTGGTATCGCGTGGATGTCAGATACCTATTTCCAATATGCCATGCCTCAATTTAGAGCTGGTATTGTTGATATGGTAACGCTTCACCCTTGGACGTTCGCCCTATCTCTATTTATCGTCTCTGTTGTGGTTAACTCGCAAGCAGCTACAGCTCGTATGATGCTACCAGTTGGTTTAGCTCTGGGTTTAGAACCTGCATTGGTTATTGGTTTAATGCCTGCGGTATATGGATACTTCTTTATCCCTAACTACCCATCAGACATTGCAACCGTAAACTTTGATAGCTCAGGTACCACCAAAATTGGTAAATACTATTTTAACCACTCATTCATGTCAGTCGGTTTAATCGGTGTCGTTTCAGCCTGTATTCTTGGTTATGTTTTAGGCCAAATTGTGATTGGTTAATTCCACTCATCACTACAAAAAAAGCCCATGCAAATACCATTGCATGGGCTTTTATTTTCAATAAACGATGTTTTACATTGCTAAGCTAAAGAATAAACCCGCTAAACATGCACTCATTAAGTTAGCTAGTGTGCCTGCTAATACCGCTTTAAAGCCCATATTTGCAACGTCAGCACGACGTTCAGGAGCCATCACACCAATAGAGCCTAATTGCACTGCAATTGAGCTGATGTTTGCAAAACCACACAGTGCAAAAGTAATAATTACTTGGCTGTATGCTGATAACTGATCTTTATGCTGAACAAAGTCGATAAATGCAACGAATTCATTAAGAACTACTTTTTGGCCAATGTAAGAACCTGCCATTACCATCTCAGCTTTTGGAATACCAATAACCCATGCGATTGGAGCAAATAAGTAACCAAATACGGTTTGCAGTGTAATACCAGCAAAACCAAACCACTCAGCTACCATTTCTAGTCCGCTGTTAAGCATTGCAATAACACTCACAAATGCAATCAACATCGTACCTACAGCAACCGCAATCTTCATACCATTCATTGCACCACTTGCTAAAGCATCAATTACGTTACTTTGCTCACTTTTATCAATGGTCACATCATGTTGGTCAACAGGCGTTTCTTGCTCAGGAATTAAAATCTTAGCCATTAATAAGCTACCAGGAGCCGCCATAAAACTTGCAGCAATCAGATACTTAAGTTCCACACCTAAACCGGCATAACCACCTAGTACACTACCAGCAACCGATGCCATACCACCAGCCATTACAGCAAACAGTTCTGAACGAGTCATTTGAGCTAAGAATGGGCGAATAAGAAGAGGAGATTCACCTTGAGAAAGGAAGATGTTACCTGTTGCAACGAGAGATTCTACTTTGCTGGTACCTAAGAATTTTTGAATTCCGCCACCAAGAACAGAAATCACTTTTTGCATAATACCTAGATAATATAGAGCGGAGATTAGAGCACTGAAGAAGATAATAATAGGAAGGACGCGAATAGCAAAAATAAAACCAGAAGAAGCAAGATCACCAAAGAGGAATGCTATCCCCTCATCAGCAAAACCAAGTAAGCTAGAAACACCACTACTTAATCCTGCTAACGCTTTTTGCCCCAAAGGAAAATACAATACTAAAGCAGCAAAAGAGAGTTGTAATAAAAAGGCTTTAAATACTAATTTCCAGTTAATTGCTGAACGCTTCTCTGAAAATACCCAAGCACAAAAAATCAGTGCGCACATGCCTAATAGGCTAAATAAAATATTCATAATTATGCCTATGAGATTTTAGAATAAAATGAAGAAACAAAAGGAGCTGCCATCGTAGATGACGAGATCGGTGAAGAATGACTACACCAAGAGGAAGTTATAATAGAAATAAAGATATTCATTGTTTACCCTTTACAAGCTGTTTAACAGTAGCTGGTCCTAGTCCTTGGGGTCATTCACTGTATCCCTGTGACGGCTTGTATTGGGAGAAGGAGTATACATATAGATGATTTAAAATCACGAATTATGTGACATAAATCACCAAATTTTACTTATTCGAAAAAATAGAGGCATCTATTTACTACAAAAAAATAAATTATTTTTCTCTACAGTATCCAAAAGTACACATAATCAACTAAATTAATACAATAAGATGAAGGAAATATTATGGCGAGTATTGATCATATCGAAAAACTGGATGCGCTAGATAAGCTCAGTGTGGTGACATATCGTACAGGGCTCACCCTTTTTGGTATCACTCTCATCGTTTTTAGTCTTGCGATAGCTGATGATATTGGATTTATTCTTATTAAGAATGATTACTTAATGGAATTAGCATTAGCTTTGTTTGCAGTATCATCAGCGATGAGCGCCGCTAACCTTCATGTATATGATAAGAAAGTAAGACTCATTATTACTTGGTCAGCATGGATAGGGTTAGTTTTACTCATTACTATTGATAGTGAGATACTCGCTTGGCTACCTATCGGCTTTCTTTGTGTTTGCTTCTCTGGTATTGCACTTAAAGAATCCTTTTGTTTTAAGGTTATTGGTCTAAAAGCCATCCCTTTTCTATTGTGTATATCCATTTTAATGTTGGCTATCGAAGTTTGGTTAATCGCGATTATTTGCTTATTTCTATCTGGTGTTATCTTCATTTTTCTTGCTATTCAAAAATGGAAAATGCCCCTTCATTTTGATATAGGTAATAAAGCGAATTACCAAATTTAACCTAACACTAGCTATCGATTTATCATATAGCGACTAATTACGTCTACCTCAATTTATACATCAAAGATTTGTACCAATAAAAAAGCCCTAAGTTATCTTAGGGCTCTCTTACTAACTAAAACGTATATTTAAAAAGTGAGTTAGTATTCTTCTACGGCAAATAGTGTTTCCATATTTAACCCTTGGTTCGTCATGATTTCTCTTAAACGACGTAGGCCTTCGACTTGGATCTGTCTTACACGTTCGCGAGTTAAACCAATCTCAACGCCTACTTGTTCTAATGTTGCAGCTTCATAACCAAGTAAACCGAAACGGCGAGCAACAACTTCTTTTTGTTTAGGGTTTAATTGCCCTAACCAACCCACCAATGACGTATTAATATCATCCTTTTGTGTTTCTGACTCTGGGTCACTATTTTTAGTATCAGGAAGGATATCTAATAACGCTTTATCTGATTCACCAGCTACCATTGAATCAACTGAAGCGACACGCTCATTTAAACGCAGCATTCGACTAACATCACTCACTGGCTTATCGAGTTTTTCAGCAATCTCTTCTGGTGTTGGTTCATGATCAAGCTTTTGAGAGAGTTCACGTGCTGCACGTAAATAAACATTAAGCTCTTTTACAACATGAATAGGTAAACGAATGGTACGCGTTTGGTTCATAATGGCACGTTCAATGGTTTGACGTATCCACCATGTGGCGTAAGTAGAGAATCGGAAGCCTCTTTCTGGATCAAACTTTTCAACAGCTCGAATTAGGCCAAGATTTCCCTCTTCAACCAAATCCAATAAAGCAAGACCACGATGATTATAACGACGAGCAATCTTTACGACCAATCGAAGGTTACTCTCAATCATTCGAGATCGAGCTGCTTCATCACCTTTCAAGGCTAAGCGACTAAAATAAACTTCTTCTTCTGCTGTTAGTAGTGGAGAAAAGCCAATTTCACCAAGATACAGTTGCGTTGCATCCATAACTTTCTGTGAACTGCTTACTTCAAGACGTTCAGACTCTTCTTCAATACTGGTTAATTCAGCATCATTAATTGTGTCTAAATCGAACTCTTCAACTTCTTTAGTTACTGCATTGCTTTTACTCATAGCGCCTCCCCATGGCGAGCCAGCAAGACATTACAACTCAGCTATGTCATCCTTTTATGGTAAATACCTCTGTGGATTTACCGATTTCCCTCTAAAGCGGATCTCAAAATGCAAACGTACACTGCTCGTACTAGAGCTTCCCATCGACGCGATTTTTTGTCCCGCTGTGACGTTTTGGCCTTCTTTCACAAATAATGCTTCGTTATGAGCATAAGCACTTAAGTAATCATCGTTATGTTTAATGATAATCAAGTTACCGTACCCTCTTAATGCATTACCTGCATAGACCACAGTTCCTTTTGCTGTTGAGATGATATCTTGACCACGTTGGCCTGCAATATCGATCCCTTTGTTTCCTTGGTCTCCTGTAGAGAATTTAGCGATGATCCGACCTTTTGTTGGCCATAACCAAGAATCCACCTTTTCCGTTTTTTGTTGTACTGGTTTCGGCTTCGGTTTAGGAGCTGGTTTTGGCTTCGCAGCTGGTTTAGGTTTTGAAGATGTTATCGTTTTGTTAGAATTAACATACTCCTTAGGTTTGCTGTTTTCAACCTTTTTTGTGCTTTCTTTTTGTACAGTTGATGTTTTTTTAGCACTCGTTGTGGTCGGTTTTGGCTTAGGAGCAGGCTCATTTGTTGCGACAGGAACAACGGCAACCGCTGTCGCCGTCGAGCTTGAAGACGAATTAGATGGTGTGACTGAATGCCCATCACTACCATAAGCAGGAGCAATATATTTAGGCCCCCACAATTTTATTTTTTGGCCAGGATGAATCATATAAGGCGCTTTAAGCTCGTTGTATGCAATGAGCTCTTTTACGTCTTTATTTGTAACATAAGAAATGAAATAAAGAGTATCACCTTTCTCTACGGTGTAATAACTGCCGCGATAACTGCCTCGTTCAGCTCCGTTATATGCAGAGCTAGAGCTATTAACACTCGATACTGGTGCAGGGCGATGTGGTCCCATAGAACAACCAGAAAGGAATAAGCTAACAACAGCTGCCATTAACCATAAGCGTATAGAAATAAGGTTGATAATCATTTTTCTCATTATATTATGCTAATTCACCTGCAACTAAAGGCACAAAACGAACCTCTTCAATCACTTCAGAGAAAAATTCCTCTCCCTGACGAGTAATTCGTAATAACTGCTGCGACTCTTCCCCTACAGGGATAACTAAATGTCCATTATCTTTTAATTGAAATAACAAATCATTAGGAATAGATTCCGCTGCTGCGGTCACAATGATGGCATCAAATGGACCTTTTGATTCCCATCCTTTCCAGCCATCACCATGCTTTGTTGAGACATTATATATATCCAATTGTTTCAACAATCGTTTCGCATTCCATTGTAACGATTTTATACGCTCAATAGAGTTAACATGCTCAACTAATTTAGCCAATACAGCCGTTTGATAACCAGAGCCTGTCCCCACTTCAAGTACATTTGATGTAGGTGTTAGCTCTAATAATTCAGTCATTTTCGCTACAATATAAGGCTGTGAGATCGTTTGACCTTCACCAATAGGAAGTGCGTTATTTTGATAAGCTTGATGTGATAAAGCTTCTGGAATAAAACGCTCTCTTGGTAACTCTCGAATAGCCGCTAAAATAGCTTCGTTTCTAATGCCTTGTTGGCGCAAAAATTGATCTAGTAATTCAGAACGCGAATTAAGCATTATTTAGAACTCTCTAATGATAACCAATCAGTAATCATACCTAATGAATCATGAGCCGTTAAATCGACTTGTAATGGTGTTATTGATACTCGGTGCTGCTTTACAGCAAAGAAGTCCGTTCCCTCACCTGCATCTTGTTTTTTTCCTGGAGGACCTAACCAATAGATGGTCTCACCACGAGGATCGGTATCTTTAATCATGCTCTCAGCATGATGCCTTGCACCTAATCGTGTCACTTCCCAGCCCGTTAATTGTCCGTACTCGCAATCAGGTACATTTACATTCAATACTTTTTGAGTGGTTAATGGGGAAACTAAATGGTTATTAACTATTTTTAGTGCCACTTGAGCTGCCGTATCAAAGTTCTCGCGTCCAACCAAAGAAATAGCGATAGCTGGCAAACCTAAAAAGTGCCCTTCAGTAGCAGCTGCGACGGTACCTGAGTACAAGGTATCATCACCTAGATTTGCGCCATGATTGATACCTGCAATAATCAAATCAGGCAAGTTATCTTTCATTAATTCATTCAATGCAAAGTGAACACAATCTGTTGGTGTCCCTTGCACTGAATGAATGTGTTCGTCAATTTGACGAACACGTAATGGTGATTCAAGAGTTAAAGAATTTGATGCACCAGAACGATTACGATCAGGAGCAACAATGGTAATATCCGCAATATCAGCTAATACACGAGCTAAAGTATTTATTCCTTCAGCAAATACACCATCATCGTTACTAAGCAAAATGCGTAACTTCTTCACTCTTGTCTCCATATTAATATTAATCGTTTGAGCTATAAGTGCGCTCAACTTCAATTTCTTGTAGCAATTCACGTACGATTACCGTAGCGAAACTGCCTGAAGTTAATGAGAAATTTAGCGTTAACGTATCGCCTTCAGCTGACCATGTTAGGTTTTCAGGATGAAGCTCAATCACACGACGTTCATGACGCATACGGTTACCACGAATTAACGCCATTAAATCTGGTTCAGCATCTAAATGAGGTTGCTCTAATGTCAGAGCTTTGCCCGTTGTTGGTAATT
Source organism: Aliivibrio fischeri (assembly GCF_009727955.1). Lineage (GTDB taxonomy): Bacteria > Pseudomonadota > Gammaproteobacteria > Enterobacterales > Vibrionaceae > Aliivibrio > Aliivibrio fischeri_A. The sequence continues at coordinate 161,955 of NZ_WOBR01000008.1, forward strand.
GATTATCTCCAGCTAATGCTGCTGTGATAGATAATTCACCATTTTGAATCTTTTGAATGCACTCTTCAGACGTTACATTCTCATTTACGATACGGTCATTGCGATCAAGTAGAATATCACCATCAACAGGTTGAGAGAAGTAACCCTCTGTTATTCTTTGAGAAACAATATGGTTAAAAATCCAAGAACGAGCTGCTGATAGATAAAAGCTACGCTTACTGTTATCACGAGTACGAACATTATCTCGACCCCAACGGCGAGCCTCGTTAACGTTATTGCCTTCATGTCCAAAACGCTGTGAACCAAAGTAATTAGGAACACCTGTCAATTTTACTTTTTCTAAGCGACCTAACACATCTTCAATATCGGTTACTTCCGTTGCAATAACTTGAAACTGATTACCTTGTAAATCACCAGGACGTAACTTTTTGTTATGACGAGTGACTTCTAAGATCTCAACACCTGGATGTGTAGCTTCAAATTTAGCAAAGTTTAATTCATCGCTGTTAGCTACTTGAACACTTAACCATTGTTCAGTGACGGCATGTCGATCTTTCAAACCAGCCCAGCTAACATTTTTAGATTTAACACCACAGAATTTTGCCAATTCATTAGCAACATATTTGGTATTTTCACCCGTTTTACGGATTTTAACCATTAAGTGCTCACCGCTACCAGTGAACTCAAAACCTAAGATCTCTTTTACAATAAAGTGCTCAGGAAGTTGTTTTAATTTACCTGTTGCTACTGGCTTTCCGTATAACCACGAAAAATTAGACATGATGTCTGACATAAATCTATCTCTTAAGATGCTTTAACTAACAGCACTACTGCTTCACAAGCAATGCCTTCTTTTCTACCGGTAAAACCCAAACGCTCAGAGGTTGTGGCTTTTACATTAACGTTATCTAGCTCGGATTCTAAATCTTCTGCAATTGCATTACACATCGCTTGAATATGAGGAGCCATTTTAGGTGCTTGAGCAATGATAGTGACATCTGCATTTCCCAATACAAAGCCTTTCTCTTTTACACGGCGATATACATCTCGAAGTAAAGCTCGGCTATCCGCCCCTTTCCACTTATCATCTGTATCAGGAAAATGGCGTCCAATATCACCTTCAGCTATGGCACCAAGTAGCGCATCACATAACGCATGCAAAGCAACATCACCATCAGAGTGAGCAATTAGGCCTTGCTCATAAGGAACGCTTACTCCACCAATAATGACTGGGCCTTCGCCGCCAAATTTATGTACATCAAATCCATGTCCAATTCTCATTATTTGGTTTCCTTTTTCATTTTTTGAAGATAAAACTCAGCCAAATCGAGATCTTCTGGTTGGGTGATTTTTAAGTTATCGGCACGACCTTGAACCAGTTTAGGTTGATATCCCATTAACTCAATAGCTGAAGATTCATCAGTAATAGATAAATTTTTATCTAATCCTGTTTGCAGGGCTGAGTACAATAATTCTGTTGTAAATAATTGTGGTGTTAACGCATGCCACAACACGCTACGATCAATCGTCGTCTCAATGCATTGTTCTTGAGTTGCTTGTTTCATCGTATCTCGCACAGGTGATGCTAATATGCCACCAATGTGCTCAGGGATCACTTCTGTAATTAACTTATCAATGTCAGAATGGCGAATACAAGGGCGAGCAGCATCATGAACCATAACCCACTCACTTAATTGATGCTCTTGAACGTACGATAACCCAGACAACACCGAATCTGCGCGCTCTTTACCACCAGAAACTCGAATCACTCGGCTATCATGAGCAAGACTTAATTCAGGGAAATAAGGATCACCGTCAGTAATCGCAACAACGACTTTACTAACTAAAGGAAAAGCTAATAACTGTTCTATTGTATGCTCTAAAACGGTTTTTCCATTTAATAATAAATACTGTTTAGGGCGGTCGGCTTTCATTCGACTTCCGACCCCTGCAGCAGGAACAATCGCAGTAATCGACAAAGGTGTAGTCAGAGTCATTAGTTAACCCTCACTGTTTTCATCAATAATTCGATAGAACGTTTCGCCTTTTTTTATCATTCCCAATTCATGACGAGCTCTTTCTTCAATGGCTTCAGAGCCTTTTTTCAAGTCATCAATCTCAGCAAACATTTGTTCATTACGGTTACGTAAACCTTGATTGACTTCTTCTTGCAAAGCAACGTCATTTGATACTTGTGCATAATCGGACATTCCATTTTTTCCAAACCATAAGGTGTATTGCAGCCACCCTAAAGCGATCAATAAGAAAATGGCAAATGTACGCATAATTGCTCCGAAAATAAGAAATGATAAAAGAAGGCTAACTATATCAATCCAGCATTAGAACTTCACTAGCTGTCTGACAGAAATAAAAAAAACCGCCTCAAATGAGACGGTTTTATATCGAAATTCTAATCGAACGATTAAGAACTAAAAATCAAATTCTCAAAAATTGAGATTATTGACCTTTAACTTCTTTAAGACCGTTGAAAGGTGCTTTTTCACCTAGAGCTTCTTCGATACGGATTAATTGGTTGTACTTAGCAACACGGTCAGAACGGCTCATAGAACCAGTTTTGATTTGACCTGCAGCTGTACCTACTGCTAGATCAGCAATAGTTGCATCTTCAGTTTCGCCAGAACGGTGAGAGATTACAGCTGTGTAACCTGCGTCTTTAGCCATCTTGATTGCAGCTAGAGTCTCAGTTAGAGAACCGATTTGGTTGAACTTGATAAGGATAGAGTTAGCTACGCCTTTCTCGATACCTTCAGCAAGGATCTTAGTGTTAGTAACGAATAGATCGTCACCTACTAGTTGAAGTTTGTCACCTAGTAGTTCAGTTTGGTGCTTGAAGCCAGCCCAATCAGACTCGTCTAGACCATCTTCGATAGAAACGATTGGGAATTGGTTAGCTAGCTCAGCTAGGTAGTGGTTAAACTCTTCAGAAGTGAAAGTTTTACCTTCGCCTTTCATGTTGTAGATGCCAGCTTCTTTGTCGAAGAACTCAGATGCTGCACAGTCCATAGCAAGAGTAACGTCTTTACCTAGTTCGTAACCAGCAGCTGCAACAGCTTCTGCGATAACTTCTAGAGCTTCAGCGTTAGACTTAAGGTTAGGAGCGAAACCACCTTCATCACCAACTGCAGTGCTGTAGCCTTTAGACTTAAGTACTTTAGCTAGGTTGTGGAATACTTCAGCACCGATACGTAGACCTTCTTTAAGAGTTTTAGCACCAACTGGTTGGATCATGAACTCTTGAATGTCAACGTTGTTATCAGCGTGCTCACCACCGTTGATGATGTTCATCATTGGTAGAGGCATAGAGAATACGCCTGGAGTGCCGTTTAGTTCAGCAATGTGAGCGTATAGAGGCATAGATTTAGCAGCTGCAGCAGCTTTAGCATTTGCTAGAGAAACAGCAAGGATTGCGTTAGCACCGAAGTTTGCTTTGTTGTCTGTACCGTCTAGGTCGATCATGATTTGATCGATTTCAGCTTGGTTTTTCGCGTCTTTGCCGATTAGAGCTTCAGCGATTGGACCATTTACAGCTGCAACAGCTTTAAGAACACCTTTACCTAGGAAACGTGCTTTGTCGCCATCACGTAGCTCAAGAGCTTCACGAGAACCTGTAGATGCGCCAGATGGAGCAGCAGCCATACCTACAAAACCACTTTCTAGGTGAACTTCAGCTTCAACTGTTGGGTTACCACGAGAATCGATGATTTCACGACCTAGAACTTTAACGATCTTAGACATTGTGTTTCCTCTTTACTTTTCTTTAATTTAAAAGCTAAAAATAGCCATCCAACATTGGACAGCTACTCGTAAATCCTATTACTTTTCTAATTCACCGCGCACGCTTTCGCCTGCTGCTTTAACAAAACCTTCAAATAATGGGTGACCATCACGAGGTGTTGATGTGAATTCTGGGTGGAATTGCGCAGCCACAAACCATGGGTGGTTAGGGATTTCGATAATTTCCACCAGCTTCTTATCAGCAGATAAACCAGAAACCTTAAGGCCTGCTTTTTCTAGCTGAGGAAGTAAGTTGTTGTTTACTTCATAACGGTGACGGTGACGCTCTTCAACTGTTGCATTACCGTAAAGCTCACGAGCTTTTGAACCTTTAGCAAGATGACATAGTTGAGAACCAAGACGCATTGTACCGCCAAGATCTGATTTCTCAGTACGCTCTTCAACATTACCTTCACTGTCAATCCACTCAGTGATAAGACCAACAACAGGGAATTTCGTGTCTTTAGAGAATTCAGAAGAGTGCGCCCCTTCCATATTAGCAACGTTACGCGCATATTCAATTAACGCAACTTGCATACCTAGACAGATTCCTAAATATGGTACTTTATTTTCACGAGCGTATTGTGCTGCAAGGATCTTACCTTCAACACCGCGGTCACCGAAACCACCAGGAACTAGAATTGCGTCTAGGCCTTCAAGGATTTCAGTACCTTTAGATTCTACATCTTGTGAATCTACATACTTAATAGTGACGTTTAGACGGTTTTTCAAGCCTGCATGTTTTAATGCTTCATTTACTGACTTGTAAGCGTCTGGTAATTCAATGTATTTACCAACCATACCGATAACAACATCACCAGTTGGGTTAGCTTCTTCATAAATTACTTGTTCCCACTCAGAAAGATCAGCTTCAGGAGCTGTAATACCAAAGCGTTGACATACTAAATCATCAGTACCTTGTGCTTTGATAAGTTGTGGGATCTTGTAGATTGAATCTACGTCTTTCATTGAGATAACTGCTTTTTCTTGTACATTACAGAAAAGAGCAATTTTCTTACGTTCGTTTGCTGGAATAACACGGTCAGAACGACAAACTAAGATATCAGGTTGGATACCGATAGAAAGCAGTTCTTTTACTGAGTGTTGAGTCGGTTTAGTTTTAAGCTCACCAGCAGCACCTAAGTAAGGTACCAGTGTAAGATGCATGAACATTGCACGTTCACGGCCTAATTCTACTGCTAGTTGACGAATCGCTTCCATGAACGGTAGAGATTCAATATCACCAACTGTACCACCAACTTCTACGATTGCGATATCGTGGCCTTCAGCGCCAGAGATAACACGTTCTTTAATCGCATTAGTAATGTGAGGGATAACTTGGATAGTAGCACCTAAGTAATCGCCACGACGTTCTTTACGTAGAACATCTGCGTATACTCGACCAGCTGTAAAGTTGTTACGCTTAGTCATTTTGGTGCGGATGAAGCGCTCGTAGTGACCTAAGTCTAGATCCGTTTCTGCGCCGTCTTCCGTGACGAATACTTCACCGTGTTGAGTTGGGCTCATTGTGCCTGGATCAACGTTGATGTATGGGTCAAGCTTCATCATAGTGACTTTTAAGCCACGAGCTTCAAGAATAGCTGCTAATGATGCTGCTGCAATACCTTTACCTAGTGAGGATACAACCCCGCCAGTTACAAAAATGTAATTCGTCGTCATACGTTACCTGAAATTGGTGTAATGAGGAATAAAAATGGATTTCATCTGGACGGGAAGTGAATATACCAGAACCGCTTTATCGCCACAACGTGAAAAGTATCACAGTTAATTGATTTATTTTTTGCTCCAAATCAATTCCGCTCACTTCGCTTAATTTTTTCCCACTCAGAATCTAGCTCATTTAAATCACATTGCTCTATTTTTTTACCTTTTTTGGCGACGTTCGCTTCAATTTGACGAAAACGACGCTCAAATTTGTTATTTGCTTTGCTTAAAGCTTGCTCTGGATTTTTTTCTAAATGACGCACTAGATTTACCGTAGCAAAAAGTAGATCGCCTAATTCTTCTTCTACTTTTTCTTCATTTCTGGGTACTTTATAGACCTCTTCTAGCACTTCTGCCACTTCTTCATTTACTTTATTTGCAACAGGTTGTAACTCATCCCAATCAAAGCCAACTTTGGCACACTGCTTTTGTATTTTATTTGCTCTTAGTAAGCTTGGTAAAGCCGTTGGAATTGTATCCAAGATACTTTCTTGAACTGGTGTTTGTTGATTGCTTTTCTCTTTCTCTAAACGTTCTTGTTGTTTTACTTTATCCCAATTGGCTGCAATTTCAGCATCAGATGAAAAATTATCCTCACCAAAAACATGTGGATGACGGCGAACCAATTTTTCATTTAAGGTTTCTAGTACGTCATTAAAATCAAACAATTGCTCTTCTTTAGCGATTTGAGCATAGAAAACCACTTGGAATAGTAAGTCTCCTAGTTCTTCTTTTAAATTGCTCCAGTCCTTTTTATGAATCGCATCCACCACTTCGTATGTTTCTTCTATGGTATGCGGAACAATAGAATCGAAGGTTTGCTTTTTATCCCAAGGACACCCTTTTTTATCATCTCTTAATTGAGCCATGATTGAGAGTAACTGTTCAAGATTATTTGGGGTGGTCATATTTATTCCCTGTGATTGGTATTAAAAACAAAAAAAAGCTGTGTCCATTATAGACACAGCTTTCTTAATCACGATGAATTTTATTTTTTAGTCAATTAGCCTAATAGACTTACTGCTGCATTTGGCGCTTGCTTCGCTTGTGCCAAAATAGATGAGCTTGATTGACTTAAGATCTGGCTCTTAGTTAAGTTTGTTGTTTCTTTAGCGAAATCCGTATCTTTAATCTGGCTATTAGAGTCAGAGATATTTTCATTGATGTTCGTTAAGTTTTTAATTGCGCTATCAAAACGGTTTTGAATCGCACCTAATGAAGCACGGTTGCTATCTACGTATTCTAGAGCAGCATCGATAACATCAATTGAACGCTGTGCGCCACCAACAGTAGTTAAATCCATTGATGCTACTGTATCATCAGATTCGCCACCCATTTTTAGTTCATTAGCTAATGAACCGCTGAATTCTAATGGAGAAGAGATCGTCTCACCAGACATGAATACTTGAAGTACACCATCTTCAGTAACAGATGCGCTTAGCTCATTTGTTTGACCATTAATGTAAGTCGCTAACTCTTCAATATCATCACCCGTTTTTGCTGTGATATTGATTTCTTGAGCGTTACCATTCTTATCATTGTAAGACACATTGAATTGCGTATTCTCTGCACCTACTTTCCAGTTAATGTCACGACCTTCTTCAGCAAAGTAAGATTTACCACCCATTGTTGCTTCATCAGCACGCATGCTGTTAAGTGTTACAGCAACTGCTTCACCTGAATCTGCACCAATTTGGAATGATTTAGTACCAAATTCGCCGTTAATTAAACGAGTACCAGCAAAAGAAGTTGTTTCTGCAATACGGTTAAGTTCATCAGTTAATGAACTTGCTTCTTCTTGCATTGCGGCACGATCTGCATCTGTGTTTGAACCGTTTGCAGATTGAAGAGATAAATCACGTAGGCGTTGAAGAACGTTAGTTGTTTCCTTCATTGCACCTTCTGCAGTTTGCGTAATAGACATACCTTCATGTGCATTTCGTACTGCAACGTTTAGACCACGACTTTGCGCAGTCATACGGTTTGAAATTTGTAGACCAGAAGCATCATCAGCAGCACTGTTAATTTTCGAACCTGAAGACAATTTTTCCATTGAATCAGTTTGGGCAGCAGTTGCATTGTTCATGTAACGTTGTGCTGTCATTGCCGAGATATTTGTATTTACTGAAATTGCCATTGTATTTGCTCCGGTCAGGCTTCATTTATTGTTATAGGGTTGAAGCCTATAATTCATCGTTGATACACATATTTACGGCCTACAATTTCAGAACTTGAGATTTTTTTTCAATAAAAAAGCCGAATATTTAAAAAAACATTCGGCTTTAATCTATCTTATTGATAAAACAGTTAATTTATTTTCTCTATGACAATTATGATAAGCGAATTGCTTCCATTACATCTTTAACTTGTTCAACTCGTGTAATTAATCGACCAACAATATCGGCATTAAAGACCTCAAGATCAAAGTCCATGATCGTTAACTGCTTCTTGTAATCATTGCGGCTCTTCATGCCTGACACTTTAACTTTTTCATTAGCAAATAGAGTCGTCAGATCCTTTAATAACCCAGTTCGATCCATTGCTGTAATACGTAAAGTCAGAATATAAGAACCAACAAAGCCACTTCCCCAAACCGTATCAATTATACGCTCTGATGCATGATGACGAAGTTCATTCAGCTGATCACAATCACTGCGGTGAACTGAAATACCACGACCTTGTGTAATATATCCCGCAATTGGGTCACCCGGAATTGGCTGACAACAACGCGCTAAATGCGTCATTAAGTTATCAACCCCCTCAACCACAACCGCATCTTTACGTTGTTTGCTTTGTGCTTGCGCCTGAGCTTGCGCTTTTGCCTCTGATTCTTGCAGTTGCTCAAGTGCTTTTTGATCTTCTTGCTCTGCTGTCGGCTTATTCACTAACGCATTGATGTGATTTACGATCTGGTTAATACGCAGATCACCACTACCAATCCCAGCAAAAAGCTCATCGGTTGAATTTACATTGAATCGCTTCAAAGCATAACGCTCTGCGTCTTTTAATGTTCCGCCAATTTTGGCTAATTCAACTTCAAGGATCTCTTTACCGGCATCTAGGTTTTTCTCACGACTTTGCTTTCTAAACCACGCATTAATCTTAGCGCGAGCACGACTCGAGTTAACAAAGCCCAATGTTGGGTTTAACCAATCACGTGATGGGTTCGGCTCTTTTTGAGTGATAATTTCAACTTGATCACCCATTGATAATTGATGCGTGAAAGGAACAATACGTCCACCAACCTTAGCACCAATACAACGATGTCCTACTTCAGAGTGAATATGATAGGCAAAGTCGAGTGGCGTTGCTCCCATAGGTAAGTCGACCACATCACCACGGGGGGTAAAGGCATAAACACGATCATCAAATACTTGGCTACGAAGTTCATCCAGCATTTCGCCCGAATCAGACATCTCTTCTTGCCAATCAAGTAACTTACGTAACCATGTGATTTTTTCGTCATAACCACTACGGCTGTTACTACCCGGACCTTCCTTATATTTCCAGTGAGCAGCAACCCCTAACTCTGAATCTTCATGCATATCCTTGGTACGAATCTGAATCTCTATGGTTTTACCTTCAGGACCAAGAACAACAGTATGAATAGATTGATAACCATTGGGTTTTGGGTTTGCCACATAGTCATCAAACTCACTTGGTAGGTGCTTAAATTTGGTATGAACAACACCTAAAGCCGCATAACAATCTTGCAGTTTATCAGCAATAATTCGAACAGCTCGAACATCAAAAAGCTCATCAAAGGCTAAGCTTTTCTTCTGCATTTTTCGCCAAATGCTGTAGATGTGTTTAGGTCTACCGCTTACTTCTGCATTGATATTGCATACTTTCATCTCATCACTTAAATCAGTGACAAAATCATGGATATATTGCTCACGAACAATTCTTCGTTCTGAAAGTTGTTTCGCGATTTTTTTATAGGTATCCGGTTGTTGGTAGCGGAAAGAGTAATCTTCAATTTCCCACTTTAATTGACCAATACCTAGACGGTTGGCAAGCGGAGCATAAATATTATTACACTCTTTCGCAGCAGCACGACGCACTTCATCTGGCTCATTTTTCACTTCGCGTAAATTACAAATACGTTCAGCTAATTTAATGATCACACAACGAAAATCATCCACCATAGCCAGTAGCATACGACGAATATTATCGACTTGGTTTGATGCTGACTCAGGCCCTACGGTTGCATTTAATTGTCCAATTGAGTCCATCTCTTCGACGCCCTCAATGAGTTTTTCAATTTCTTTACTGTAATGCTCTGTGAGGGTTTCTTTATCTAGAAGACCACTCGACACCAATGGGAAAAGTTGTGCAGCAACCAAGGTGGCTTTATCCATACTCAGAGTGATTAAAATTTCAATCATCTCTCGGCCACGCCATAATAATAGCTGACCATTTTCATGGGACGCCACTAATTCCTGACAATGTTGGTAAACCTCTGTCAGTTTTTTTGAAGTGGATTTATCTTGTTCGAGGCTGTCTATCCATTCAGCTAACTCGAACGTTTCATTTTCCTTTAGATGTGCTCCGCGAACTGCGACCATGTCCGTTTCCTATTAATTCTCTAATCTGTAATTCTTTTGATCCCGCCTAACGAACTCAAGAGTGAGTTAACGTTCAAACAATGCCATAGATTCTAAATGCCCTGTATGAGGGAACATATCAAGCATACCTAGCCTAGTAAGCTTGAAACCGTGTTGAATAAGTAATTGGCTATCGCGTGCAAGTGTTGCTGGGTTGCACGAAACATAAACCACGGTTTGAGGCGTTAATTTTGCCACAGTTTCCATCACACCTGCAGCCCCTGCTCTGGCAGGATCCAGTAAAATTTTTGTAAACTTTGTGCTAGCCCACACTTGATCGCTAGCCTCTTCTTCTAAGTTAGCTTGATAAAACGACACATTAGAAAGATGATTTCTTTCAGCGTTCAGTTTTGCGCGCTGAACCATGTCATCAACCCCTTCAATACCTACCACTGTTTTTACTTTTTTAGCTAATGGCAGACTAAAGTTTCCTAACCCACAAAATAAGTCCAATACACTGTCGTTTTCATTTAAATCTAACCAAGATAAAGCTTGCTCTACCATTTGTTCATTGACGTTACGATTTACTTGAATGAAATCTTTCGGCGTAAAATAAATTTTGGTGCCATCAATAAGATAAAATGGTTCTTCGCCACGAACATGATTTAATACATCCGCTTCAGGCATTAGATATAGGATCAAATTGCGTTCTTCACAATAATTAACTATTGCTTGCTGATCCTTCTCATTAAAATCTGCCACATGACGAATAAGTAAAACACTGCCATTATCTGCTTGTACAAGCTCAACATGACCTAGGTTTTTCTTACCTTTTAACTGATTTAATAAAGTAAATAATGATTCTAAATGTTGATCTAATTCTTGAACAAGAACAGGGCAATGGCGAACATTTACAATTGCCTTACTCTGTTTTTTACGAAAACCAAAATCAAGCTGATTGGTTTGTTTATTGATCATTAAACTGATGCGAGCTCGACGACGGTAACTCAGTTCCTCACCCATAATAGGCTGAACCATCTCACCTTGTGAGACACCTTGCTTTTTCATCAGTTCTTGCAGCTTTTCATTTTTCGCTACAATTTGTTCTTCATGTTGTAAATGCTGTAAGTTACACCCACCACATTCATGATAATGCTGACAAATTGGTGTTTGTCGCTTTTCACTTTTCTGCGCTAACTTAATCAGTTTTGCACGAGAAAATTGCTTCTTTTGCTCAATAAACTGAATGATCGCTTTTTCACCAGGCAATGCTCCCTCAATAAACACGGGTTTCTTATCAACAAAAGCAATTCCAGCTCCGTTGTGATCTAATCGAACCACATCAACTGATTGATGTTTTGTGTTTACAGAAGCTTTCTTTTTCGGTTTGAAGAATTGCGCCATTATTACTGCCTGGTTTACAAAAATTAGCTCCATTATACCGAAACCATATGAAGATGCAGTCTTGATTTACGTTCTATCTTGCGCTTTCGACAGAGAATAATTGAGCTTAGCCTCTAAGTTGATTAAGCTACGCCCTCAAGGAAGTTAAACGAATCGAATTTATATGAAAAAATACGGCCTACGTGCACGAGTCATAACGCTAACATTAGCGCCTACATTAATTATCGGGTTACTGCTGAGTGGTTTCTTTACCATGAACCGATACAATGACTTAGAGAATCAATTAATCTCTAGTGGCACAAGTATTATTGAACCTCTTGCTATTTCTAGTGAATACGGAATGACAGGAAAAAACCGAGAAGCGGTTCGTCGTTTAATTAGTTACGCTCACAGAAAGCATTCCAATATTGTTCGTAGTATTGCCGTATTTGATGAGCATCATGAGCTTTTTGTTACTTCTAACTTTCATCCAAACTTTGAAAGCTTAACGTTCCCTAAAGATAAACCCATTCCATTACTTCTTGATATTTCCTTTCAAGAAGAATCTCTGATTTTAAGAACCCCTATTCTTCCTGAAGGTAAGTTCTCTGCCAACTTCGATTCATCTCATATCAATGAGCCATTAGGTTATATTGCCATTGAACTTGATCTTTCTAGCTTACGTTTACAGCAATACCAAGAGATATTCTCTGCGCTACTCGTTCTTGCTTTAGGTTTGGGCTTGTCTGGTGTTTTTGCTTATCGTTTAATGCAAGATGTTACTCAGCCTATCTCACATATGGTTAGTGTAGTTGATAGGATACGTCGTGGTCATTTAGATGTTCGTATTGAAAATAAACTACATGGTGAATTAGATACTCTAAAAAATGGTATCAACGCCATGGCTATTTCTTTATCTGAATACCATGTTGAAATGCAACAAAGTATTGACCAAGCAACGTCTGATCTTCGTGAAACTTTAGAACAACTAGAGATTCAAAACGTTGAGTTAGATATTGCGAAAAAACGCGCTCAAGAAGCTGCGCGAGTAAAATCTGAATTCTTAGCAAACATGTCGCACGAGTTAAGAACGCCGCTTAACGGTGTGATTGGCTTTACTCGACAAATGCTAAAAACGTCATTATCAGAGAACCAACAAGATTACTTACAAACTATTGAACGTTCAGCCAATAACTTACTGACAATTATTAACGATATCTTAGACTTCTCTAAACTGGAAGCGGGTAAATTACTGCTAGAAAACCTGCCATTTGATTTCCAAGATAGTCTTGATGAAGTCGTTAGCTTATTGGCACCAAGCGCTCACGAAAAAGGGCTAGAGATCACCTTAAAAATTGATCAACGTGTACCATCAGGCTTAATTGGTGATCCATTACGCATTCAACAAGTGCTCAATAACCTAGTGGGTAATGCGATTAAATTTACCGAAAAAGGCAACATTGATATCTCGGTTGAACTCAAACATTTAGCTGACGATTATGTGGATTTGCAGTTTGTGGTTCGCGATACGGGTATTGGTATTTCTGAACGCCAACAGGCGCAACTCTTCCAAGCATTTAGCCAAGCAGATGCCAGTATTTCTCGTCGTTATGGCGGTACAGGCTTAGGTCTTGTCATTACCCAAAAACTGATTTCTCAAATGGGCGGTGAAATTGGGTTAAGTAGTCGTCTGCACCAAGGTTCAACATTCTGGTTCACGATAAGAATGCATCCGACTGATCTACCAATGCTGAATGATCATGATATTACTCAGCTAGAGAAGAAAAAGCTGTTACTTATCGAACCAAATATGCAATCGGCTTCTATTTTACAACAACAGTTTATTAGCCATGGCGTCTTTGTGACTTATCGCTCAACGCTACCTGAGATTATTGAACCACATGACTACGCATTGATCAGTTTAAGCTCGAACTCAAAACCGAGTATTGAAACGATCCAAGAGATGACATCTCAACTTTCAGCTCACTGCTCAACGATTATTGTTGGTCTACCAAGTACCGAGCTTGCTCTGACTGATGAACTGAATCAGTTCTCACATATTACGTGCTTATCAAAACCGTTTGCGAAGAAAAAACTACTCGATGCCCTACTCGTTGAAAAAGATCTGCAACCTGTACCTGAGCTACCGGATTTAATGGCTCATGCTTCTGAAGAGCAAAAATTACCAATTAAAGTCATGGCTGTTGATGATAACCCAGCTAACTTAAAACTGATTTCAGCACTATTAAGTGAGCAAGTAGAAACGGTTATTACTTGTGATAATGGTTTAGATGCAGTCCAACAAGCAACAGAACAACACTTCGACATTATTCTCATGGACATCCAAATGCCTAAAATGGATGGGGTAATGGCATGTAAAGAAATACGTAAAACAGCACTAAACGCACAAACACCAGTTGTTGCTGTTACTGCACATGCGATGGAAGGTGAGCGTGAACGCTTAATTAGCGAAGGTATGGATGACTACTTAACTAAGCCAATCGAAGAGCATGTTTTACAACAAGTGATCATTCACTGGAGTCCATTAACGGACAATAGCGATGTTGAAAAAATAACAATATTAGCTGATGCAATCCCTGAGCTTCATGTTGAAGAAGCCAATGATAAAGTCATGGGCAGTATCGATTGGGAAGCAGCATTAAAACAATCAGCAGGTAAAGAAGATCTTGCACAAGAAATGCTACAGATGTTGATTGACTTCATTCCTGAAGTAAACGAATGGGTTGATAAGGCGTTAGAAAGTGATATTTCTGAAGAGGAACTTTGCCATTATATTCATAAGCTACATGGCAGTAGCTCATACTGTGGTGTCCCACGCTTGAAGCAACTTTGTAATTTAATTGAAACGTCATTGCGACAACATCAAACTATCGCTGATATTGAACCAGAGTTGTTTGAGCTGCAGGATGAAATGGAAAAAGTAACTAAAGATGCAAATCTGCTATTAAGCAATAAATAACTGGACGTCTGATTAAATGATAAAACCAACCTAACCGTAAGTTAAGTTGGTTTTATTTTAAGATTCGAAGATTACGGTTGCTACTGCATAATGACGTTCATCAGAAATAGTAAGATGAATATTCGCAATATGACTTTTTTGGGAAAGCTCTAACGCCTTTCCTGACAAAGTTAACATTGGTTTGCCATTTTCATCGTTTGAAATCGTAAAATCATGAAAAGTAACACCATGAGCAATGCCTGTGCCTAATGCTTTTGATGCCGCTTCTTTAGCAGCAAAACGCTTAGCTAAAAAACGCCCTTTCTGTTTTAACTCTTGATATTTTTCAAATTCAGACTGACTTAAAATGCGCTCTGCAAACGCATCTCCTGAACGTGAAAGGGCTTTTTCAACCCTTTCGATCTCTGCAATGTCAGTACCTAGACCAACAATTGCCATTACTTGCGAGCACCTAGCATAATACGATACATATCAGCGACTGCTTTTTCTAAACCATCAAACATCGCTCGTCCCATAATTGAGTGACCAATGTTTAGTTCGTAGATCTCAGGCAATGCTGCGATGGCTTCTACATTATGGTAAGTCAAACCATGGCCAGCATTAACAATAAGCCCTTTATTTGCTGCATAGCTTGCACCAGCTGCAATCTTCTTCAGCTCATCTTGCTGTGCTTCTTCTGTCTCTGCATCAGCATAAGCGCCAGTATGGAGCTCAATGAAAGGTGCACCACATTCAACAGCCGCATCAATTTGCTCTTTATCAGCATCAATAAACAAGGATACCTTAATGCCCGCTTCTGTCAGCTTTTGAGTTGCAGCTTTCACTTTTTCTAACTGGCCTGACACATTCAGGCCGCCTTCTGTGGTTAACTCTTCACGTTTTTCAGGAACAAGGCAAACAAATTCAGGCTTAGTTTCTAAAGCGATTCCAACCATTTCATCTGTGACAGCCATTTCTAAATTCATTCGAGTTTGCAGCGTTTCACGCAGAATACGTACATCTCGATCTTTAATATGACGGCGATCTTCACGTAAGTGAATCGTAATACCAGCAGCACCAGCACGTTCAGCGATTTCTGCAGCGTGTACAGGATCTGGGTATTTAGTACCTCGCGCATTTCGAAGGGTTGCTACGTGATCGATATTAACGCCAAGTAAAATTGAACTCATTTTAGAATACTCCTTGTTCTAGGAAGAAACAGTTCCCTACTTTTTAGGGGCTTACCGCCAAGATACGGCTTTAAGGCTATACGTGTAAAGCGTTTTGCCGCTTTTAATTGTTCTGGTGTTGTAAATCGTCGCTCACTAATGGCAATGAGCTCATTACCTTTAAAGCTCATTAAAGGGTCATGACGAATGGACGCCATGAAACCTTGTTGCTCACGGTAACGATAAGTCATTTCAGGAGAAACCATTTCACCACTGCCTGCACAATGTAAAAAATCAACGCCATAACCCATTGCTGATAATAAAGCCAATTCAAAACGTCGCAACGCAGGTTCAGGATTGGTACTTTGAGCTAATTCAGTTAAAGCGGTGAGATAATCAAGAAAAAGGGCTGGATATGGGGTTTCTTGCTCTACAACTCGCACCAATAGTTCATTGATGTACATTGCTGAGTAAAGATTAATGCCAGTAAGAGGAATGCCTAAGCTGATGGTTTCAGCTTGTCGCAGCGTGCGCATGGATCCTTTACCTGACCATTTCATTAACAATGGGGTAAAGGCTTGTAGTACGCCTTTTAAATTAGAGCGTTTACTTCTCGCCCCTTTGGATATAATAGATAAACGGCCATACTCTTCGCTAAACACATCTAAAATTAGACTGCTTTCACTATATGGTCTACGGTGCAGGACAAAACAGCGTTGTAAGCCTTCTTCCACGTTTCTTACCTATAAATAAGAGTTCAGATCGCTTCGCTTGCAGATTTCAGAAGAGCCGCGGTAAGACTCGATGCCTACCGCGGCTCTTCTGAACCCTTTAAGGGAGCTTGCGACCGATCTGAACCCTGCTTTTTCTATAAATCGTCGATGTAACCTAGAGAACGAAGTGCTCGCTCATCATCAGCCCATCCAGATTTCACTTTAACCCAAAGCTCTAAATACACTTTACGGTCAAATAAACCTTCCATATCGATTCGAGCTTCGCGACCAATAGTTTTGATCTTTTCACCGTTCTTACCGATAACCATTTTTTTCTGGCCATGGCGCTCAACAAGGATCAAACCATTGATATGAAAACCATCCATTTTTGGATTGTAATCAAAACGCTCAATTTCAACGGTTACTGAATAAGGCAATTCTTCACCAGTAAAACGCATCAATTTCTCACGAATAATTTCTGATGCCATGAAACGTTGAGAACGGTCAGTTACGTATTCCTCAGGGAAGTGGTGAACCGCTTTAGGCAAGTGCTCACGAACTAGCTTATGAACCACATCTACGTTAGAGCCTGTTTTTGCTGAAATTGGCACAACATCAACAAAATCCATTTTCTCCGTCATTTCTTGCAAGTGAGTCATTACGTCTTTTTTATCTTTAACGTTATCAACTTTATTCACTAACAATACTGTCGGAAATTCAGATTTCTTCAGTTTGTTTAGAACCATTTCATCATCAGGAGTCCAGTGAGTACCATCCACAAGGAATAATACTAAATTCACATCACTTAACGATGAGTTTGCAGCACGGTTCATTAAACGGTTAATCGCTCGTTTTTCTTCGATATGAAGCCCCGGAGTATCAACATAAATCGCTTGATAATCACCATCAGTATCAACACCCATAATACGGTGACGAGTAGTCTGAGGCTTACGTGAAGTAATCGAAATCTTCTGACCTAAAATTTGGTTAAGAAGCGTTGATTTACCTACGTTTGGACGACCAACAATAGCAATGAAACCACAATGTTGGTTGTCACTTACTACTTCTGACTTTCCTTCTGATGCGAAATACGCGTCTAAATCAAATTCTTTTTCATCTGACATTAGTTAAGTTGTCCTAATGCAATGTCAGCAGCCGACTGTTCTGCCTTGCGGCGACTGCTTCCTTTTCCGATAACCGGCTTATCCAAGCCAGCCACGATACATTCAATAGTGAACTCTTGGTTATGAGCTTCACCTTTAATTTTAGTTACTGTGTACGTTGGTAATGGCTTACGACGACCTTGTAAGTACTCTTGAAGACGTGTTTTCGGGTCTTTTTGAGATACGCCAGGTTCAATTGATTCAAGGCGAGTGTTGTACCAAGATAAAATAATGCCACGTACTGTTTCAGTATCACTATCTAAATAGATAGCGCCGATAATTGCTTCTACCGCATCCGCTAAAATAGAGTCACGACGGAAACCACCGCTTTTTAATTCGCCAGGACCTAAGTATAGGTAATCACCTAGCTGAAACTCACGACCAAGCTCTGCTAATGTATGACCACGAACTAATGTTGCACGCATACGACTCATATCACCTTCGTCCACTTTAGGGAAACGGTGGTACAAATCATCTGCAACAACAAAGCTCAAAATCGAGTCGCCTAAAAACTCTAGACGTTCATTGTGTGTACCATTAGCGCTACGGTGAGTCAGTGCTAACTTAAGAAAACTTTCATCTTTAAATTGATAGCCAATTTTCTTTTCTAAGCGTTGTAGTGAAGAATTCATATATTTTTAATCAGTCTATGCCACCGATGCGATTGAAACGAACACCAGTAGGAATAAAGGAAGGCAGCATGCTATCGCTACCACGGTCAAATTCAAAGCTGATCCAGATCCCGACCGCTTTGCCAACCAAGTTCGCTTCAGGAACAAATCCCCAATAACGACTGTCAGCACTGTTGTCACGATTGTCGCCCATCACAAAGTAGTTACCTTCTGGTACTACCCATTCGTTGTAACCTGGTCGAGGTTGATACATCGACACACGATCTGAACGCATAGGGTTAACCAAAATATCATGCGTTGTATCTTTCGCTAATTGCTCAGTATATTGAACTAAATTAGTGCGATCTTGCATGAATTCACTGTCTTTCATATTCGTTAATGGAATGATGTTACATTGGCTTTCGCCTTTTGGTTTCACACACAATTGCTTAGATGAGCTATAGATAACGGTATCACCAGGTTCACCAACTACACGTTTAATATAGTCGATATTTGGCTGTGGTGGATATTTAAATACCACAATATCACCACGTTCTGGTTTACCAGTTTCTACAAGTTGTGAACGCCAAACAGGGTCTTTAATTCCATAAGAGAATTTTTCAACCAAGATAAAATCACCAACCAATAACGTCGGCATCATCGAACCGGATGGGATCTGGAACGGCTCATAAATAAATGAGCGCAACACTAAAACAATACCAATTACAGGAAAAATAGAGACTGACTGCTCAATCCACGCTGGTTGTGGGGCTACTTTTTCAAGTGTTGCCTCATCAACTTGTCCATTCGCTTGTTCACGTGCTGCTGCAATTTTTTGCTTACGCTTTGGTGCCCATACGAATTTATCAATTGCCCAAATAACACCAGTAAACAGGGTTACTAGAACCAATATCAGTGAAAAAGTGTTAGCCATTACATTCCCTTCGGTTGTTAAGTGTTGCATAACAAAGAAAGCGAAGACCATGGATCATCGCTTTCTTTGAGTTGTAATAAAGCTTAAATTTACAGAACTCTGAGGATTCAGAAATCAGAAAATTAATCTTTACCTACATGAAGAATCGCAAGGAAAGCTTCTTGTGGTAATTCAACATTACCAATCTGCTTCATACGTTTCTTACCTTCTTTCTGCTTCTTCAACAGTTTTTTCTTACGGCTAATATCACCACCGTAACATTTTGCAATTACGTTTTTACGTAGTTGCTTAACTGTTGAACGCGCAATAATGTGAGCACCAATTGCTGCTTGAATCGCGATATCAAACATTTGACGAGGGATGAATTCTTTCATCTTTTCAACCAACAGACGGCCGCGACCTTGTGCATTATCATGGTGAGTAATGATAGCTAATGCATCTACTCGATCACCATTGATTAATACGTCTACACGAACCATGTTTGATGCTTCATAACGTTGGAAGTTGTAATCCAGTGATGCATAACCACGAGATGTCGATTTCAAACGGTCAAAGAAGTCCAAAACAACTTCAGACATTGGAATATCGTAAGTCAGTGCAACTTGGTTACCGTGATAAACCATATCAACTTGTACACCACGTTTTTCAACACATAGGCTAATTACGTTACCTAAATAATCTGCTGGTACTAAGATGTTACAACGAGCAATTGGTTCACGAATTTCATCTAAATCGTTAACTGCTGGCAGTTTTGATGGGCTATCTACGTACAGTAAATCACCGTTATTTAGTACCACTTCATAAACTACGGTTGGTGCTGTAGTGATGAGGTCAAGATCGTATTCACGCTCAAGACGCTCTTGAATGATTTCCATGTGAAGCATACCAAGGAAGCCACAACGGAAACCAAAACCAAGTGCCGCTGAACTTTCTGGCTCATAGAAAAGTGATGCATCGTTTAGGCTTAATTTACCAAGCGCATCACGGAAGTTTTCATAATCATCAGAAGATACAGGGAACAGACCTGCATATACTTGTGGTTTTACTTTTTGGAAACCAGGTAAACGCTCTTCACACCCGCCTTTAGCGTGTGTCAATGTATCACCTACTGGAGCACCAAGAATATCTTTGATACCACAAACAACCCAACCTACTTCGCCAGTATTCAATACATCAGTATCGATTTGTTTTGGAGTGAAGATACCAATACGGTCGATACCCCAAACTTGGCCAGTACTCATTACTTTGATCTTGTCATTTTTCTTCAGTGAACCATTTTTGATTCGAACTAGAGAAACAACACCTAAGTAGTTATCAAACCATGAGTCGATAATAAGTGCTTGTGTTGGTGCGTCAGGGTCACCTTCTGGTGCAGGAATTGATTTAACGATAGTTTCAAGAACTTCATCAACACCTAAACCTGTTTTTGCTGAACAGCGCGTTGCGTCTGTTGCATCAATACCAACGATCTCTTCGATTTCTTCAGCTACACGATCTGGATCTGCCGCAGGTAAGTCAATCTTGTTTAAGATTGGCACTACTTCTAAGTCCATTTCGATAGCTGTGTAACAGTTTGCTAGAGTCTGTGCTTCTACACCTTGACCCGCATCGACAACCAATAGCGCACCTTCACAGGCAGCAAGTGAACGCGATACTTCGTAAGAGAAGTCAACGTGTCCAGGTGTGTCGATAAAGTTTAGTTGATAAGTCTCACCATCTTTAGCCGTGTAGTCGAGCGTCACACTCTGGGCTTTGATGGTGATACCACGTTCACGTTCTAGATCCATTGAATCAAGAACTTGCGCTGCCATTTCACGGTCTGACAGGCCACCACAAACTTGGATTAGGCGGTCAGATAGTGTCGATTTACCGTGATCGATATGGGCAATAATAGAAAAATTACGAATGTGCTTCATGAATGATGTGACAAACTCAATTAGTTAATAGGATTGGATCGTGAGATCAAGTTGTGGGATTCTACCCAATTTCTGAGCAAGTCGCTATCTTATCGTGCAGCATTTCCCAAGTTTGTGTCGGAAACGGGCTCTCCTAGCACTCTGAGTAAGCTAACTTGTTGCTCTGTTTTTTGCTCAATATGATGAGAAAGTCTTTTTGCTAATTGGTAACCACCAAGCGCGAATAAAGCCGATACAACAATTGTTGTTAACTCTCCAAGCCCAATCATTGGACTTAAAAACCATTCAGACAATAACGCACCAAGCAATAAAAACAGAAGTGGTGTTAAATAAACAATAGCAGCAGACTGCAATAAATTCTTTTCAGGTAGACCAATTTCAACCAATTGGCCTACTGATAATTTTTTCTCTGTATGAAAAGCCCAGTGATGGACTTTTCCTGGTAGTGCTTTAGAAACAATCCCTGTTCCACAAGAGTCTTTTGATGAGCAATGGTTACAACTTGTTTTTTGTTGGCATCCCACTACTACAATGTCTTCTTGTACTTCAAGAACGGTAGCTAATGCAGTCATCATTTTGATTACTTATCCTCAATAATTGGTTTTGATTCACTAAAAACCACTGATTCAGCAATACGTTTAGCTGTTAATGCTGGAATATCACCAACAACACTGATTTCATAATCGCCTTTAATATAACTATGTAATGAACGGCGACCTTGACGGACAAGTTGTTCTTTATGACTGAGTTTATCGGCTTCTGATATATAAACTGAAAAATTAAATAGACCATCAGAATACATCTGACTTTCCACCGCTCTTTGGTTCATAGCTAAACGATAACGATTGAAGTGAATATTTTTAAATCCACTCGGTATCCATGTCACTTCCCACGTAGCTTTATCACTTGTCGAACTCGGAATAGAAAGTACCTTAGGTAACTCAGCATCACCTAATCGTTGTGTCATATACGTCGCAATTTGGTCATTTACGGTATAAGAAATAACACGATACTGTTCAATAATGTCACCTTCTCGACTAACTAAGTCAGTACGCATAGGGAGATGACTACGTTCATCAATCCAAACAATATAAGAGTATCTATTACCGTCTTTTGAAACAATTCGTACCACTTGAGATGCCGTACCCGCTTCTCTTGCTCGACCTACCGATACAAAATCATAATATTGTTTTAATTTCGCAATATCTTTATGCAAAAGAGGAATAATAGGCGCAACAATCGCCTCTGATTTAATCGTAAACGGCTTACTGCCTTGCTCTAAGTAACTGATCTCATTATTTCTACGTATAACCTCACGCATTGAACCACTGAGATAAACCAAGTGAGACAATGTCATATTCTCTGAATGCGAGTGACGATACATAAAAGGTTCTATGCTACTTTTCTTAACTAAAATATAAGAAAGCTCATAATTTAAATTATGGCTAGCCTCTCCCATCAGATGCAACAAAGCCTCAGCAGAAGGTTTTTCTTCAGCTGAGGCCATTATTGGAAAGAAGCTGACCAATGCAATAAAGCTGATCAGGATACGTTTCATCTATTCTGCCAATGTTGAATTTTGTTCTAATAGCTCTCTATCAATCGAACCATCGTGAGCATTCAAACGAAGTTGTAATTCATAATCTTGTAGCATCGCATTAATACGTTTACGTTGCTCCATTACATCCGCTTCATTTGACGTTTTATTCACTAATGAATCACGCGTTAGACTCACAGGTTCAGCACTGCCACTAAATGGAATGGTATCAAGTACTTGAATATCCCCACTTGCAGGAATTGCGCTTGGTTCTGAACCGTTATATTGTTGAACACCAACAATAACAACCAACGAGAAGCAAGCTGCCATAGCTACTTGGCCAAATTGAGTTAACCAACTAGGTAATGTCTTCTTTGCTTCACTTGGTGTAGGTTGCGACGGCATAAACTCCGTCACCGTATCATTCATAGAATGAGCGGGTTCATCCTCAAGAGCGAGAGCAACGTTGGCAGCAATATTCCATTCTTTGCTGTCAGGCGCATCGCCTCTCATAATATCACCAATTAAATGGTAATTTTTCCAAGTCTCTGCATTTTCACTGTTTGATAAGGATTCAATGAACGCATTGTCCATTTCTTCATTATCTATAAACGCAGATATTTGTTCTTTATCAGTCATTGTCTTCACCGTTTGACCGTTGGAAATAATTAACGCTGCATTAGCGGTTGGATTTTTTTCTCAACAACTTCACGAGCTCGGAAAATACGAGAACGAACCGTACCAACCGGACACTCCATTACAGCAGCAATTTCTTCATAACTTAAGCCCTCTAGCTCGCGTAATGTAATTGCTGTTTTTAAATCTTCTGGCAATCCATCAATTGTTGAAAAGACGATTTCTCTTAACTCTTCTGACAACGATAAATTCTCTGGGTTCGTGATTTCCTTTAATGCACTTGCCCCTTCATAATATTCCGCTTCTTCTGCATCAACATCGGATGCTGGCGGTCTGCGTCCTTGAGCAACAAGGTAATTCTTAGCTGTATTGACTGCTATGCGATACAACCAAGTGTAAAATGCACTGTCCCCACGAAAGGTTGGTAACGCACGATACGCTTTAATAAACGCTTCCTGGGCTACATCAGGCACATCACCACTGTTCTTTACGTAACGAGCAACAAGGTTACATACTTTGTTTTGATATTTTACAACAAGATGATTAAATGCTTGTTTATCGCCACGTTGAACACGCTCAATTAAAACTTGATCTGTTAACTGCTCACTCATTGGAGCGGGTACTCCCATGTTATTCTTCTTAGATGCGCATTAAGTCTACATAACGCAATAGCTTATAATGAACCAGCTATACCACGATTAACTTGAGCACTATGTATGAGTTTCTAATTCTTAGAAAGTTCCTTTATTATTACATTTTTTTATCAATTTAATATATCTATATCAATCCATGAGGCTTTAAAATCCTTTTTGCTGATATTTACGAACTTTTATTCTTGATATTTAAGATTCCATTCCAAAATGTGACGCAACCGGATAGATTCTGGTAAAATGATCGGATTATCACAGGAAAATGATGAATATATGAACATAACCAATGAACACAGTTGTGACGTTTTAGTCATAGGCAGTGGTGCTGCTGGTCTTTCTCTTGCCCTTAGAGTCGCACCACATGGAAAGGTGATCGTCTTAAGTAAAGGCCCTCGAAATGAAGGCTCAACCTATTACGCTCAAGGCGGCATTGCTGCTGTATTTGATGAAAGTGATACCGTTGAATCACATGTTGAAGATACCCTTGTAGCAGGCGCACACATATGTGACCGAGATGTCGTTACATTTATAGCAGAAAACGCAAAACATTGCGTTCAATGGTTAATTGATGGCGGCGTTCCTTTTGATCACGATGATGAAAAAGAAACCGATATCTCCGATCCTAAATTCCATTTAACTCGTGAAGGTGGGCATAGCCACCGTCGTATTTTGCATGCTGCAGATGCGACAGGTAAAGCAATGCAGAATTCACTGCAAGAAAATGTGCTTAACCATCCAAACATTACTATTTTTGAACGCCACAATGCGTTGGATTTAATCACTGAAGATAAAATTGGTGGTGATGCGGATAAAGTGGTTGGTGCTTATATTTGGAACCGTGATGCAGAACACGTTGAAACCGTTCGTGCCAAATTCGTTATTTTAGCCACTGGCGGTGCATCTAAAGTATACCAATATACATCAAACCCAGATGTATCTTCAGGTGACGGTATTGCAATGGCATGGCGTGCTGGTTGTCGAGTTGCTAACTTAGAATTTAACCAATTCCACCCAACTTGTCTTTTCCACCCTGATGCACGAAACTTCTTAATGACAGAAGCATTACGTGGTGAAGGTGCTTATTTACGCCGTCCAGATGGTACTCGTTTTATGCCAGATTTCGACGAGCGTGGTGAACTTGCTCCACGTGATGTTGTAGCTCGAGCTATCGATTATGAAATGAAGCGTTTAGGGGCAGACTGCATGTATTTAGACATCAGTCATAAGCCTGAAGACTTCATTCACCATCATTTCCCTACCATTAATGAAAAACTGCTTTCATTTGGTATTGATATGACAAAAGAGCCAATCCCTATTGTGCCTGCTGCTCACTATACTTGTGGTGGTGTAATGGTTGATAAACAAGGCCAAACCGATATTGATGGTTTATTTGCCATTGGCGAAGTAAGTTACACCGGCCTTCATGGTGCAAACCGTTTAGCATCAAACTCATTATTAGAGTGTGTTGTATATGCTTGGTCAGCGGCTGAATATATTATTAAAGATATGGATAAACGCGAACTACCACCAACATTACCAGCATGGGATGAAAGCCAAGTTGAATGCTCTGATGAAGAAGTGGTTATTCAGCATAACTGGCACGAATTGCGTCTATTCATGTGGGACTACATGGGTATCGTTCGTACTGATAAACGTTTAGAGCGTGCACTGCGTCGTATTCAGTTACTAAAACAAGAAACTCATGATTATTATAGTAATTTCAGAGTTTCTAATAACTTAATTGAACTACGAAATCTATTAGATGTATCAGAATTGATGGTACGTTGTGCAATGAAACGTAAAGAAAGTTGTGGTTTACACTATACACTTGACTACCCAGAAGCATTGGAAGAGTCCGGTCCTACTATTTTAGTGCCAACCAACTTTAAGTAAGCGCTAACCAGGTTTATTTAATAACGACAACATGACTACTTTAAGAGCACCATTAATTGATGGTGCTTTTTTTTATCTATCGCATCTGAAAATAAATAAAAGTACTGCTTTGCATAAGCATTTTCAGCATAAATAATGCTTAATGAGCGACTATTCCACAGTACCCGTTTCACAAGCCAATCACGATGATCATCGGTTTCTTTCTTTGAAAAAGTATAGCTACCTTGCAACTCTAATAGTTGATGGTAAGTAGCGTTCACTTGTTTATAAATGAAGTAAAAAAACAGGGGAAGGATTGGAAATGGGATTATCCCCATCAATAATATCGCCCATCCAAAGCAGAAATAACTACCATTTAGGAAAAGATAGGCGATATAAGAGAAGTTCAGCGTTATTTTAACGTAACTTGCTGAGGTTGTGCTCAACGATTTTATCTACCATAGATGCATGAGCAAGATTGTCACTGCGCCCATGTCCCATAATCCATGTAAATAAATCAGGATCATCGCACTCTAACAATGAAACAAAAGCTTGTTGTTCAGCTTCTGTAAGCTCTTCAAAACATTCATCAAAGAATGGCATTATTACCACGTCTAATTCCAGCATTCCACGACGGCAAGCCCACTTAACTCGTGCTTTTTCTTCGGCACTGTACATACTGTCCCCTAGCGTAAAAAATAAAATAACGGCCTTGAGTTTATCAGTCTATTTCAACGACAACCATGATCTAAAGTCATAAGATTAAGAAGATGCGACATGAAACTACTTGTTTCTTTTTACTGACATTTAAAATTTAGGCATTTACTATAAAGAACATAATCTAACTTAAATAAGAATTTTATGATGAGTACTCTATTCCCTACATTAAATTTAAATAAAGATGACCAGTTACCAAGCTTTACTGTCTCTGAATTAAATGATTGGACATTAATCACAATGGTTGGTGCTGATAAAAAATCATACCTACAAGGTCAAGTTACTTGCGATGTTGTTTCTTTAGCTCAAGATGAGATCACCTTTGGTGGACATTGTGATGCAAAAGGGAAATTATGGAGTATCTTCCAACTATTTCATCATAATGATGGCTACGCTTTATTTCAGCGTAAAAGTGCTATCGAAACAGAATTGACTGAAATAAAAAAATACGCTGTATTTTCTAAAGTAGATATTTCAATTAGTAATGATATTTTACTTGGCTTTACTGGTGATAAAGCTCTTGAGTGGATAGATCAACATACTGATTCAAATACCAACGTCCGAGTATCTAAATTTGGTACGTTTGCCAAAATTAGCGATACACAATGGCTATTAGTAACAACTGGTGATAAAAAAGAAGAACTTCTTTCTTTATTATCAGAAGCTACATTATGCGATGAGGCTATATGGTCTTTGCACCATATTAAACATGCCTTACCGCAAATAGACGCTCAACTATGTAACGAACATATTCCTCAAGCATTAAATCTACAAGCCATCAATGGAATTAGCTTTAAAAAAGGGTGCTATACAGGCCAAGAAACCGTAGCAAGAGCAAAATATCGTGGTATAAACAAACGTGCGATGTACTTGCTTTCAGGCCAATCAGAGACATTACCATGCGCTGGCGATGCTATTGAACGTAGCGTGGGTGAAAATTGGCGTAAAGGCGGAACCATTGTTTCTGCATACCGTTTTGAAGATGGTTATACCCTTGCTCTAGCAATCCTTCCAAATGATTTAGATGAAGATACACAATTCAAACTTCAAGAATCTATCTGGGAAAAAGTAGAATTACCTTACACACTTGATGATGAGTAAGTTTCAAACACCTGTGATGGATCTGCTTGATAAAGAGCAGATCCCTTATCGAATACTTCCACATAAAACACCCGCAATCAGTGTTCAAGATGCAGCAGAACAGCGTGGCGTCTCTCCATCTCAGATGGTTAAAACGATAGTTTTACGAGATATGGGAGGCCAACTAGCTTTAGCTTGCGTTCCTGGAGATCAACAAGTCGACCCAAAAAAAGTTCGCCAGCAGCTCAATTGCAGGCGCATGACTTGTGTTACAGCTAGTGATGTTAAAGTGATTACAGGTTTTGATATCGGTACTATAAATCCAATTATTAATACCGCTTCTATACCTATATTTCTAGACTCTCATTTCCAAAAGTATCAACTTGTTAATATATCTAGCGGTGATCGAATGGCTGGACTTGAAATTGCACTCGCTGATTTATGCTATTTATGTCAACCGACTCTAGCTTCTCTGTGTCGAGAATTAGATTAATTTACATTCTTACATAGCTAATTTGATCTGCTACTCATTAAACCCCACCAATCAGTGAATTATTATTTATTTTTTATGAATAAGTAGCATTTTGGTTAATTTTTAGTTATTTTATTTATGTTCTTTTCTTACGAAAGAGCGCATAAATTGTTTAACTCCAAACAATTTACTCCAATATACCTATATATATTGGAAATGCATCTGTGACTGTTTGCCCGAACTCTGTTTCGGGCTTTTTTTTAATATTTTTATCTAGATAAAGATCAAATATCAGCATATTAAAATATTGATAATATGCTCCACCTCACCTTATCCCATTTATGCAACATATATGTCACATAAATTTGGTTATAATACTATCCAGAGCATAAAAGCTCGTTTGTTTTAATCACTGAAGGATAATGTGATGCGATTTTTTAAGCACTATGCACCGAGCATGATTGCGAAACATATTAGTCGACTATTTAATGGAAAGATTCATATTCATGGCATTGGCGAATTTCGATTTAAAGATGGTCGATTAGTTGCTCCTACCGAAGCGGAGCGTGAGCACTATAAAATGGTAAAAGAAATTAACTCAGAAATAACTCGGTTGAAAATGGCTTATTAAAATAAAGGTAGCATTGCGCTACCTTTTTTGTTTTTTCTAAATACTATTTTTTGGCTATTTCTGGTAAGTGTCCAGATAAACCCAACGCTCTTTTTAAGCACTCATCTTTAACGGGAGATAACTCATTAGTTAAAGACATACCCACACCTCGAATAAACTTTTTAACTGGATTACTTCCAGAAAATAATTCTTTAAATCCTTGCATAGAGGCAATCATTTGAGCAGCTTCTGCTTTTCTCCATCGCTCAAAAGAACGTAAATTAACTTTTAATCCGATGTCTTTATTTTCATTTTGTAACGCTAAAATCGTTTCAGCTAATGCTGCAGCATCTGCAAGTCCAAGATTCACACCTTGTCCTGCTAAAGGGTGAATCGTATGTGCTGCATCACCGACCAGTACTGCTCGCTCACGAACAAAATCTTTGGCGTAACGCATCTTTAGTGGAAATGCTTGACGAACACCTTCAACAGAACATAATCCAAGTTGATTATCAAATGCCGTGGTTAACCGTTTATTGAAATCTTCTTCAGGCATAGAGACTAAATCTTCAGCTTGTAAGGGATCAATAGACCATACAATCGAGCTTAAATTCGGTTCACCTAATGGTAAAAATGCAAGCGGCCCTTCAGGTCTAAATACTTGGCGAGCAGTTGCATCATGAACATCAACCGTTCGAATATTTGCAACCAGAGCACTATGACCGTAATCCCAATGTGTTAAAGGAATATCTAACTGATTACGTAACCATGAATTTGCACCATCAGCACCAACCACCAGCTTTGCGGTAATGGCTTTACCTGATTCTAAATTAATCCAAGCTTCACTTTCGCCAAACATAATATTAGAGCATCGTTCTGGCGCGAATAATGTGACGTTTTCTTGTTTTGAAATTTTATCCAAAAGAGAAAGCTGTATAACTCGGTTTTCAACAATATGCCCTAAATTATGCTGAGCGATGTCCTCTGCTTCAAATTCAATCTTAGCAAAGCTGTCTTGCTCCCATACTCGCATCGATGTATATGGTGCAGCTCGGCGTGATAAAACGCCCTGCCATGCTCCAACATTATTTAAGATATTTTCACTTGCTCGACTGATCGCTGAAACTCGAATATCAGGTAAAGAGGCTAATTCCTCTTTAGGCAGTTGGCTTTCAATGACTGCGATTCTTAATCCACTATTTTCTAATGCAGCAGCTACAGTTAAACCAACCATACCGCCACCAATAATCGCAATATCTACACTCTGCATCATAATTATCTTTTCACTCTACCCATTGCTCGTAATGTCACGGGTTTTAATAAAAAACGGAAAGTATCAACCGCATATAAACCAATATTTCGTCCAATTACCATTGGGAATGAATGAGTTGCAAAGATAGAAATTAATCCCGCAGTCATCATTATGGTTTGCTGTTGGTCTGGTTCTCGTCGATTCTGATATTCAGCTAGTACCGAATAATCACCAATGTCTTGACCATTCAGAGAAGCTTGAGTAATACATTCACTTAATGAAAATACATCTCTTATTCCAAGGTTAAACCCTTGACCTGCAATCGGGTGCAGAGTTTGAGCCGCATTACCAATAGCAGCAAAACGGTGGGAGATATGCTGTTTTTGACGACGAAGTAACAAAGGATAATGTGCTCGCTTACCCGTTTTTATTAACTTACCAAGGCGCCAGCCAAATTCATTTTGTAAATGCGCTAAAAATTGCTCATCACTGTAGTCTAATATTTCTTGCGATGCTTCTGGGGTGACACACCATACAAGTGAGCTGCGACCATTAGACATCGGCAAGAGAGCCACAGGACCATGCTCAGTAAAACGCTCAAATGCCTTTCCTTGAGGATGAATCTCTGTTGTCACGTTAGCAATGATAGCGACTTGTTCAAAATCAAACACTTCAGACTCTAATTGCATGCTTTTGCACGTGGTAGATTCAGCGCCATCAGCTGCAACAACTAAAGATGCAGAGATAATCTCTCCCGTAGAAAGCGTGATCTTAGTCAGTGCTAACTCTCGCTCAATATGAGAAACCGATGCTGGGCAAATAAATTCTATATCTGAAGAGTTAATTAATTTCTTATGATAAAAATCACCAATATCAGCAAGCTCAACAACATAACCAAGATCATCAACATTCAATTCTTTTGATGTTAACTCTGTTATTCCTGCATGTTGCTGATCTGAAATGTGAATATGCTTTATTGGTGTTGCTAACGGTGCGATATCAGACCACAAAGCAATGTCTTTCAATAGCTGCGCAGTTCCATTAGAAAGAGCAATACTTCGAGAATCATAGCCTGGGTGTGAATCAAGTTTTGGTTCGACAGCTTCAATAACCGCAATCGAAAGACGCCCTTGATTCATTTTTTCTAATGCTAAAGCGAGTGTTGCTCCAGCCATCGCACCACCAACAATAACTACATCATAATGTGTCATTTTAGAATCCATTAATGCACTGTTTTAGATGCATCAGTATGTATTTGCTGACCTAATTCAGCATGAATAGTAAGAACACAAATGCGCACATGCTCTACTATTTGTTCAAAGAGGTTTTCTTGTTCTTCAAGATCATCCTCTTCATCAATACCTAAACGTGCAATTTCTTCTAAATCAGCCAACGCTTCTTTCAGCGCATCAGATGTTTTATCTAATTTAAGCTCAACTAAACCTAAACCAGAGATAAAATGGTTAACCCATTCACTTAACCCATCAGCTCGATTCATTAAGCTCTCTTTCTCACTAGGGATTAGCAACTCTAAAGCCAACTTCTCAGCGGTTAGTTCTGCTACTGTACATTGGAATACTGCACTTCCTACTTTAATTGCACTGTCTGGCCATCCCATACCATCGTTAGTGTAATCATAAATCAATGGCTTCCAGGTTTGATCGTCAAGAGATAGACCACCGCTTATCATGCCAACTAATAGACCATGCAATTCTGATGGTGTAACTGCAAGTCCGCTGTCTTTTAAAGCTGACTCAACGGTTAAAAACTCTGGCATTTTAATTTCGCTCATATTTGACGATCTCTAGATTAGGATTAATATCTCCATGCTACCACTTCATGCATTTTCAGAAAACTCACTATCTCTCGCAATTGAGTATCTTTTCATCAGATTGTTGTTTTATTAAGAATATAGTTAACCACCATCAACAAAGCGATGCGAAATACTTGAATCTTTTTACATCATTTCTTATAGTTTCATTCACTTATCACTGATTATTTATGAAGTCAGTGAATCTTATAGTTTAACGATGAGTAATGTATTGATGACAAGCCAAGCCGTGCAAGTCCAAATATTAGGACGAGCCATCAAGGTTAACTGCCCTGCTGGTCAAGAAGCTGCATTAAAAGAAGCCGCTCAAGATTTAGATAATCGTGTAAATGAATTATCTGAACGAACCAAAGTGACCAATACTGAACAGCTATTGACTATTACGTCGTTAAATATCTGCTACGAACTTCATGCGGCCAAAAAAGAAGCAAGTAAGCACTCTTCTGATGTTTATGAACGCATGGGATTACTTGCAAGCGCATTAGAAGCGGCAATTTCTACAGTTAAGCCTAGCCAAACAGAAGAAAGTACGGCAGAATAGAAACATCGCTAAGGATAGCAAAAGAATCAAATTTACCCTGGAGTGTTTGTAGGCGGATCTATGTCCCTGAGCCGATAAGCACAAATTAGGGTTAGTACTTGTTTGCTATTGAGCATGCTCGGCTTGTACTGAGAAGCCTACGGTAAACTTTGCTGATCCGCCTTGAACCTAGGGTTCAAGGGCTACGACCACTACGGCACTTTGGGGTATTCCATGACATCTCGTCGACTCATTCGACAATCTACACGTCAACGTCGTAACGCTTTATCTCCAATTGAACAATCTCAAGCAGCCAACGCTCTTGTCCAGCAGTGTTCTATCAATCCTGTAATTCAAAAAGCACACTCTATTGCCGTCTATTTATCTTCCGATGGTGAAATCGATACCAATCCACTCATCACTTGGTTATGGGCACAGGGCAAACAAGTCGCTTTACCTGTAATACACCCATTCTCAAAGGGTCATTTATTATTCCTCGAGTACACTGAAAACTCACCACTTGTTCATAATAAATATCAGATCCTAGAACCCAAACTAAACAAAACTAAAATTATACCGACCTCTGAATTAGATCTAATTTTGACGCCGTTAGTTGCTTTTGATCATACCGGTAATCGTTTAGGTATGGGCGGAGGGTACTACGACCGAACACTCTCTAATTGGCACTCCCATCAGCAAGGTCCAATGCCGATAGGGTTATCACACACTTGTCAGCAAGTTTCATTACTACCGATTGAATCTTGGGATGTACCACTTCCTCAAATCATCACGCCTCAAAAAACATGGTACTGGTAAATAGTTAACCGAAACCGTTTGCTTTGCTTCTATTTTATTCATTTTTTACGCTTTACTGACTTATTTTTTCTGACGAAGAAAAAACTCTACGCTATAATCACGCCGCTTTCATTTGCACATTATATTTCTAGGAGAAGGTCATGACTCAAGATGAGATGAAAAAAGCAGCTGGTTGGGCAGCGTTAGAATACGTAGAAGCTGGCAGCATTGTTGGTGTAGGTACAGGTTCAACCGTAAACCATTTCATCGACGCACTTGCGACCATGAAGAATGAAATTAAAGGCGCAGTATCAAGCTCAGTAGCTTCAACAGAGAAGTTAAAAGAACTGGGTATTGAAGTTTTTGATTGTAATGATGTTGCAGGCCTTGATGTTTATGTTGATGGTGCCGATGAAATTAACGGCAAGAACGAAATGATTAAAGGCGGCGGCGCAGCTCTTACTCGTGAAAAAATCGTTGCTGCAATTTCTGATAAATTTATCTGTATTGTTGATGACACAAAGCAAGTTGATGTTTTAGGTCAATTCCCACTTCCTGTTGAAGTTATTCCAATGGCTCGCTCTTATGTTGCTCGTGAGTTAGTTAAATTAGGTGGCGACCCTGCATACCGTGAAGGCGTAATTACTGATAATGGTAATGTGATCCTTGATGTTCACGGTATGAAAATTACAGATGCAAAAGATCTAGAAGATAAAATCAATGCTCTTCCAGGCGTAGTAACTGTAGGTCTATTTGCACACCGTGGTGCAGATGTCCTATTAGTAGGTGCTCCAGAAGGCGTTAAGAAGTTCGACTAAGTAACTACCTAAACTTAATGTTCCCTTACTAATAGGGAGCAAAAATGTTATTTCATTACAAACGGTGCTCATTAGCACCGTTTTTTATTAACTATTCCGTAATTTTCTTACCCAAACTGATTATTTTTTGATACTTTATAATCAGCAAGCAATAAATCACATCATAATTTTGTTTTTAAGGATAAGAACGACCATGGCAAAAGTATCTCTGGAAAAAGAAAAAATCAAAATTCTTCTTTTAGAAGGATTGCACCCATCTTGTGTTGAAGTTTTCCAAGCAGATGGTTACACCAATATTGAATACCACAAAGGTTCACTCTCTGAAGAAGAACTCTTAGAAGCAGTAAAAGATGTTCATTTTATTGGTCTTCGCTCCCGCACTCAATTAACACAAGAAGTATTTGATGCTGCAAACAAATTGGTTGCTGTTGGTTGTTTCTGTATCGGCACAAACCAAGTTGATTTAAAAGCAGCCGCAAAACGTGGTATTCCAGTATTCAATGCTCCTTTCTCTAATACTCGAAGCGTTGCTGAATTAGTTTTAGGTCAAATTCTACTATTACTTCGTGGTATCCCAGAAAAGAATGCATTAGCACACCGTGGTATTTGGAAAAAAAGTGCTGACGCTTCTTTTGAAGCGCGAGGCAAACGTTTGGGTATCATAGGTTATGGACATATCGGTACACAATTAGGCATTTTAGCTGAAAACCTAGGTATGCGAGTTTATTACTATGATATCGAAAATAAACTTTCTCTAGGTAATGCAACTCAAATCCCTACCATGAGTGAATTATTAAATAAGTGTGATGTGATCTCTCTACATGTTCCTGAAACAGCTGGAACAAAAGACATGATGGGGGCAGAAGAATTTGCTCGTATGAAACCAGGGGCTATCTTTATTAACGCTGCTCGTGGAACTGTTGTAAAAATTCAAGATCTATGTGACGCATTAGAGTCTGGGCATTTAGGTGGCGCAGCGGTTGATGTATTCCCTGTAGAACCAAAAACAAACGCTGACCCATTTGAGTCACCATTACAAAAGTTTGATAATGTAATCTTAACGCCGCATGTTGGGGGTTCTACTCAAGAAGCTCAAGAAAATATTGGGGTTGAAGTTGCGGGTAAACTAACAAAATACTCAGACAATGGTTCAACATTATCATCAGTTAACTTCCCTGAAGTGTCACTTCCTGAACATACTGATACATCACGTTTATTGCATATCCATGAAAACCGTCCAGGTATTCTAACTCAAATAAACAGTATTTTTGCTAATGAAGGCATTAACATTGCAGCTCAATACTTACAAACATCAGCAGATATGGGCTATGTTGTTATTGATGTTGAAACCGCACGAGCAGAAGAAGCTCTGGTTCAACTAAAAGCAATTGAAGGCACTATCCGCGCTCGAATTCTTCATTAAGATAAATAAAAAATGGGCAGCTTAATTAGCTGCCCATTTTATTCATATTAAATAATGTAATCAGTTAAGTCGATATACAACAGATACAGAGTCAGAAATCACCATTTGGTTATCCTGATAACTTTCAGCTGTATTTGCAGCGCTATCCATCGCCATACTTCTCATTAGCACAGGTTGGCTGTAATTATTATGATATGAAACCTTCCAAACCCCTTTAACAGAAGTTCCAAATCCTTTAGCTAAAGATGCGGCTTTTTCATTCGCATCTTGAATTGCTTCTAAACGAGCCGCTTCAATGTATTGCTTTTCTTTGCTTGTTTTTAATTCAATATGGTTAATACGATTAATCCCCTCACCCAATGCTTTATCTAAATAACCATTCAATTTATTTAAATCCATTACAGTAACGGTAATATTTCGAGTGGCTTTATAACCAACAAGCTCTGGCTTTTTACCTTTTGGATAACGGTATTCAGGGGTTAAACGAATATTACCACTATTAATATTCTCACGTTTAACACCTTGTACTTC
Source organism: Aliivibrio fischeri (assembly GCF_009727955.1). Taxonomy (GTDB): domain Bacteria; phylum Pseudomonadota; class Gammaproteobacteria; order Enterobacterales; family Vibrionaceae; genus Aliivibrio; species Aliivibrio fischeri_A. Next base: position 197,614 of record NZ_WOBR01000008.1, read on the forward strand.
TAAGCGAGCTAAAAATCCAGTTACTGCTTTATCCGCAGCCTGTTTCGCTTTTTCTGCTGTTGCCTTACTTTCAACGACATCCACTGAGAACTGAGCCATATCAGGTACAACAAAAACCTCTCCTTTACCAGAAACTTCCAAGTGAGGGAAATCTGGTGATGCAGCCATTGCTACAGGCGTTAAGAAAGCTGATAAACATAAAACACTTATTATTTTTTTCATTTTTTATTCTCAAGATAATGTCATATTGCTATGACTCTAATAACAGCAAATAATTCCTTATCATTATGCATGTTAAGGCAAAAAAAATGCTACCCGAAGGTAGCATTTAATATTTTGATTTAAATAAAAATTAATCTACTTTATTTAAATGAACATCCATTTGTGGGAATGGGATCTCAATACCTTCGTTATCTAGGCCTTCTTTAATCGCTTGAAGCGTATCAAAGTAAACATCCCAATACTCAGCAGTTTTACACCACGGGCGAACAACAAAGTTCACAGATGAATCAGCTAGAGCAACAACGCCAACCGTTGGAGCTGGTGTTTTCAATACACGAGGATCTGACTCAAGTACTTTTGTAATAACTTCTTTTGTTTTCTTAAGATCCGCACTATAAGAAACACCAATAACATGATCTACACGACGCGTTGCATGGCGAGAATAGTTTGTAATTGGGCTACCAATAACACCACCATTTGGTACTACAACCATTTTGTTATCAGGTGTAGTTAGGATCGTTTGGAAAATTTGAATTGAGTCAACTGAACCAGCAACACCACCAATCTCGACATAATCGCCAGATTTAAATGGACGGAAAGCAACGATCAATACACCAGCAGCAAAGTTTGATAACGAGCCTTGAAGCGCTAAACCAACCGCTAAACCAGCCGCACCAATCACAGCAACAACCGATGCTGTTTGTACGCCTACTTTACCTAATGCAGCAATTAATACGATGATGAATAAAAGGTAACGAACAAGAGTGTGAACAAAGTCGATAACCGCTTTATCCATCTTTTTCTTTTTAAGTACGTTACTTACACTGTTCGCTATTTTTTTTACGATAATGTTACCGATAAAAAGAATCGCGAGAGCTGAAATAATGTTTACACCATAAGTAATAAACAATTCAGTATTATCTGTTAGCCAATGCTCTAAATTAGCCACACCAGTTGTAGCTAAATCAGTTACAGCGCCTTGATCTGCCATTTGATTTGTCCTTTTATAGTTATTCTCAAAAAATTGAGAGGGTTGCCATTATTTTGACATTACGCCGATTTTAACACTTTCTGTGTTAACTTGGGGGTAAAATCCATTTTAAAACCTGATTATTTCACTACTTTCTCTTCTATAAGAAGCTGAAAAAGTTTAAATTACAACCACCTAGTTAATATAACGAGTTAAGTACAAATGTGAAACACTTTATTGACATTTTATTTATTGAAATATGGGTTTATTTATTCTGCTCTTCTCGCTTAAAGACTAACGTAGTCGCTGTTGATTCTGCCTCAACAAAGTAATATCCATCACTATCAAAACTCTTTAATTCTTCAACATTCGAGATCTTATTTTGAATAATAAAGCGAGCCATTAATCCACGAGCTTTTTTCGCATAAAAACTAATAATTTTATATTGACCATTTTTGCAATCTTTAAAGACAGGAGTAACAATATCTGCTTTCAGCTCTTTTGGCTTAACAGATTTAAAGTACTCATTAGATGCTAAATTAACTAATATTTCAGAGCCCTGAGCTTCTAACTCTTGGTTAAGTTTATTAGTAATTAAACTTCCCCAAAATTGATACAGGTTTGCACCTCGCCCATTTTCGAGCTTAGTTCCCATTTCAAGACGATACGGCTGCATTAAGTCCAACGGCTTTAATAGCCCATATAAGCCAGATAACATTCTCAAATTCGTTTGAGCATACTCAATTTCACTTTCACTCAAACTATTTGCATCTAAACCAGTATATACATCCCCTTTAAAAGCAAATAAAGCTGGTCGTGCATTCTCTTGAGTAAACGTTGTTGACCACTCTTCAAAACGAACAGCATTTAAACTGGCAATTTTATCACTTACTTTCATTAATTTAGCGATATCAACAGGCGTTAATGTTCTACATACCTTAATTAACTCAGCCGAATCTGAAATGAAATCAGGTTGAGTAAAAGCAGATGTTGGTAGCGGTGTTTCATAATCGAGTGTTTTTGCTGGAGAAACCACAATAAGCATGAGCAAGATATCCCTGTATATTTTTATATATACAAGATATTAACGATTCAAATAAAAAAAAGCCACGCTCGAATGCATGGCTTTATCTATTTATTTGATGGGCAAAAACAATGACTATTTTTGCTCTTTTGTATTATCCCAAATCCCTTCCTCTAATTGAGAGTGAAGCTCTGGATAATCTTTACTATCAAAGGTAGGTAATTTACCTTCTTTAAGTTGCTTATTATAATCTTTAGCAAGCTTAATCACGGTTCCTGAAAGCAATGCGATTGCTATTAAGTTTACAATTGCCATCAATCCCATTGATACGTCCGCTAATGCCCATACAGTAGGTAATGAGGATAACGCTCCAAACATCACCATACCCAGAACGATCACTCGGAAAATACCAATGCCCGCTTTGTGATTATGCTCTAAGAATATTAAATTCGTTTCCGCATAAGAGTAGTTAGCAATGATCGAGGTAAAAGCAAAAAAGAAGATCGCTACAGCAACAAAAATACCGCCCCAATCACCAACTTGACTTGTTAATGCTAACTGAGTTAATTCAATACCAGTGACCTCACCATGAGGAACGTACTCACCAGACATCAAAATAATAGCCACTGTCGCAGAACAAATCACAATAGTATCCATGAATACACCAAGCATTTGTACATAACCTTGAGAGGCTGGGTGCGGAGGATATGGTGTCGCAGATGCTGCAGCATTAGGAGCTGAGCCCATACCTGCCTCATTCGAGAACAAACCACGCTTAATACCATTAATCATTGCTTGAGCTATTGCATAACCTAAACCACCAGCTGCAGCTTCTTGTAAACCAAATGCACTCTTGAATATCAAGCTAATGACACTTGGTAGCTTTTCAATGTTGGTGAACATGATAAAGAAAGCAATCGCCAAATAGGCTAAAGCCATTACTGGTACAACAATTTCAGCGGTACGTGCAATTGTTCTAAATCCACCAAAAATTACAATGGCAGATAAAATTACAATCGCAACACCAACATATAAAGGCTTCCAACCAAATGCAGTTTGCATTGCACCAACGATAGAGTTGGCTTGAACAGCGTTAAATACAAGACCAAATGCGATGATTAAAAAAACTGAAAAGAGCACGCCCATCCAGCGCATTCCAAGTCCCTTCTCCATATAATAGGCAGGACCACCACGATAATTACCATCATCGTCTTTGGTTTTATATAATTGCGCTAATGTGCTTTCTGCAAATGATGTTGCCATACCTAACATCGCAATCAACCACATCCAAAAAATAGCACCAGGTCCACCAGCGGTAAGCGCAACAGCTACCCCTGCCATGTTCCCTGTACCAACTCGAGCCGCTAAACTCGTACATAATGCTTGGAATGATGAAATACCTGATGTGTCTGACTTTCGACTGTCCTTCAATACCGAAAACATATGTCCAAAATGACGGAATTGAATAAAACCCAATCGAACAGTGAAGTAGATACCGATAGCAACTAATAAATATACAAGTACTGAACCCCATAATAGGTCATTCAATAAATTAATAAGACTTGCCACTTTTCCCCCTCAGTTACATTCGTAAAAACACATACACACTTAATATCATTAAGTGTCCCCTTCTCGTCCTAACCTTAAACTATCATTCTATTAATTATGGGATTACCCCTTTATTCACTTTCATGAATTATTTATGCATTTAATGATGCTTAAGATTGGCGTGCTGAATGATGATCAGTATTTGACAAAAAATCAATAGAAAACACATGTAGTAAAGGTGACACTTTTTCTACAATTTCAGAAAATAATGCTATCAAAGCAACAAATAATACGCATATTAATGACATTTCAATCAACAAAATTACAAAATTAGATTGGAATAATGAACAGTAAATAAAGATAATTAAAAAGAATGCCTAAGAGAAAACAACAAGATACTTACTACTATATTAAATATTATTTTTTAATCGGCATCTTCATACTAAAACAAACGTTTGCTAATAAACCGAATGATGACAGATAACCAACGGCACTCCTGTTAACAAAAAACAAACATAAAAAAATTAGCTATCTTTTGATTTTTTATTCCTTTATGACGCTCATTTTGAGTATTAATTATCTATATATTGCATTTAAGTGATCGTTATCTCATAAAAAATTCATAAAAAATCAACAAATGAGAAACAGTTCAAGGTCATAATTTATTCTCTATGATACTTAATAGCATGCTAAATGGATGGTTTTACTCTTTGTAATATTTATAAAAATGAGGTGCTTATGGATGGGTACACACTAAACGATATATTAGCGACGAAAACAACAACGACAAAAAAGAAGCAAGCCAAACGCCTATGGCGTGAGATTGAGGAGATTCAAGATCGCCGCCAATTATTACATGAGCTAAAAGAGCTCGACCCTTTTTTCAACGGTAATCTAGACGATGTCTATTTAAAATAAAAATCCTCTAAAGAAAAAGGAGAGCATCTTGCTCTCCTTTTATATAACTAACTTATCTTACCTTTTCAGCTAATTCTCGATAGCGTTTATCGACCTTATCCCCAAAGACAGGATCATCTACCTCTTTCCAATCTTTCTCGAGGGTATCCCAATCATCCGTTGTTAAGTGCGCCTTTAAAAAAGGAAAAATCTCTTGCTCTTCTTGTGTTAAATGATCTTTTATACGCTTAGTAAATGCCTTCAAATGAGCTTTAAATATGTCTTTAGGTACAATGGCATCATTTAAAATCATATCAATCGTAATTGAAAAATCTTCAGTATCTTGTGAAAGAGTATGATGAGCCTCAAGCAAATCACTTACCCCCTCATGTTTACCATAATGATCAATATAATATTGATAAATCATATCCTCTTTAGGATGGTGAGTTTTTTCAGCAAAAGAAGATAAATAATCAACGCCTTCACGAATTACATTATAGTTAACTGTTTTTTCATCCTCTAATCGTTCCAACTTACTATCAAGTAATTGCACAATACGATTTATGTATCCATGCTCCTTATAAATACTTTCAATAAGCATCCTGTCCTCCTTTACTTTGTAAACTATTACAATAGATAAGTGTATATCATCAGTATGAGAGCACAGGATTGAGTTCAAATTTTATCCAGTTAACTTAATGTAACCGATCCCCAATTGATTTCAGATAAGTTTTGCTGGCGTAACAATTCATTCGTTTGTGAAAAATGCTTACAACCAAAAAAACCGCGATGTGCTGATAAAGGGGATGGATGTGGAGCCTGAAGAATAAAGTGACGACTTGTATCAATATTCGCTCCCTTTTTCTGAGCGTGAGCACCCCACAATAAAAAGATAACGCCTTCCATATCCTCATTGATTCTTTTGATAATACTATCAGTAAAAGTTTCCCAACCAAGCTTGGCATGAGAATGAGCTTTTGCTTCCTCAACAGTCAGAACCGTGTTCAACAGCAGCACCCCTTGTTCTGCCCATGTTTTTAAGTATCCATGCTCAGGAATAGTAAAACCGGGAATATCCTCAGCCAGCTCTTTATACATATTACGTAAAGAGGGAGGGATTTTGACTCCAGGCAACACAGAGAAAGACAATCCATGTGCTTGCCCCTCTCCGTGATAAGGATCTTGACCAAGAATAACCACTTTTACATCATTCAAAGGAGTTAAGTCAAAGGCAGTAAAAATATGCTCTTCTTTTGGGAAAATACGTTTTTCAAGAGCGCGCTGGGCATCAATCTTTTCCGACATAGACTGATAGTAAGCCTTCTTTTTTTCTGCTGATATAATAGAGTCCCAAGTTAATACCATTACTTTTTCTCACTTAGCGTTCTTAATTGAGCGATCTCATCTTTCCAAAGATCAGGATCAATCGTTTCTAAAACTAACGGTATATTATTAAATCGGTCATCCTGCATAATATATTCAAAGCAATCCCAACCGATCGTTCCTTGCCCCAACGAATGATGGCGATCAACTCGACTGCCTAATTCGATTTTTGCATCGTTAATATGCATACCTCGTAAATACTGGAAACCAACAATACGTTCAAATTCAGCGAAAGTATGCTCACACGCTTCTTTTGAACTTAAATCGTATCCAGCAGCAAACGTGTGACAAGTATCAATACAAATCCCTACTCGAGATTTATCTTCGACTTGTTCAATAATTTGAGCAAGTTGTTCAAATTTCCATCCCAGATTAGTTCCTTGCCCTGCCGTATTTTCAATAACAGCAACAACATCAGGAACCGCTTGATGAGCAAGGTTGATCGATTCAGCAATTAAAGATAAACATTCATCTTCTGAAATTTTCTTCAAATGACTCCCTGGATGGAAGTTTAATAACGTTAAACCAAGTTGATGACAGCGCTCCATTTCATCAATAAAAGCCGCTCGTGATTTTTCAAGCTTCTCAGCTTCAGGCGCTCCTAAATTAATTAGGTATGAGTCATGCGGTAGGATTTGATCACTACTAAAGCCAAATCGCTTACAGTTAGCCTTAAAATCAGAGATGATTTTCTTTGTTAATGGTTTTGCTACCCATTGACGTTGATTTTTTGTAAATAAAGCAAAAGCATTAGCGCCAATTTGATAAGCGCGTTTTGGCGCTTGATCAACACCACCAGCAGCAGATACATGCGCACCAATATATTTCATCTCTGTTATTTCCTTTCAAAATTTATTTCGTCTTATTATTACGGTAAACACTTTATTTGTCAGTACTTCTCTGCCCTACCCACAATTGGCTATATAAATCATGAATGAGGTAAATAGTTAATTTTGTAGTAAATTTACTACAAATCGACAAAAAGAAAACAAAACCAATAACCATAAAAAACGTGCTACAAGCAAGCTATATGGCACTTTATTGATTTAGGACAAGATTTTCAATCTGAATTAATTGAAAGTTTTTGTAGTTTTTTGACATATATCAATATACAAAGTAAGGGTATCATGTATATAATGTGACCCATAAGATATTTAGAAAATAACCACAAAGTGGACTAGGAGAAAGTAAAATGATCACAGGTATCCAAATTACTAAAGCTGCAAATGACGATCTTCTTAACTCAATCTGGCTACTAGATAGCGAGAAAAACGAAGCACGTTGTGTTGTTGCAACAGCTGGTTTTGAAGCTGACCAAGTTATCGCAGCAAGCGAACTAGGTGAGTACGAAAGCCGTGATGTAGCTATCGAAAAAGCACCAAAAATTGAAGGTGGTCAGCACCTAAATGTTAACGTTTTACAACGTGACACTCTAGAAGATGCTGTTAAACACCCAGAGAACTACCCACAACTAACTATCCGTGTATCTGGTTATGCTGTGCGTTTTAACTCTCTAACAACAGAACAACAAAAAGACGTTATCGCACGTACTTTTACTGAATCTCTATAATTTTATAGTCGATTTAAAAATACGAAACGGCACTCAATGCTCATGAGTGCCGTTTTTTTGTACCCATAGCAATGAGTATTATTACTTTAGTCATATAAAAAAGTCCCTTTGATCATAAACCAAAGAGACTCATCTATTTCTATCGTATGTTTATTGAACTTTTCTTAACACCGCTTTGAGCGCATCAAAATCATTATCTAAATCTTCAGATAACAATTCCATCGCATTATGCTTAGCTAGTGGGGCTGGCAATTCAATATCATTACCTAGGATATCTTCTACTACTTCTTTAAACTTAGCAGGATGTGCAGTACATAAGAAAAGACCTGTTTCACCATCAGAAAGTTGCTCATTCAATATACGATAAGCAATTGCACCATGAGGCTCACATAGATAGCCCGCTTGATTCATCTCTTTTAATGTTTCAGCACTTTGCTCATCAGTAACGGCACCTTTCCCCAGAGTTTCTAATCCCCATCCTAAACGCTGACATAACTCTTCAATACGAGGCCAGTTATTTGGTTGACTTACATCCATTGCATTTGAAATCGTTGGGATCGTGACTTTAGGTTCCCACTGACCCGTCTCAAGATAACGAGGAACAGTATCATTAACATTCGTTGCAGCAATAAAGCGCTTTACAGGTAAGCCTAATGATTTCGCCAATAATCCCGCAGTCAAGTTGCCAAAATTACCACTTGGCACTGAAATAACAACGTCATTACGTTTTTCTTTTGGTAGCTGAGATACCGCCTCAAAATAGTAACAAATCTGTGCCATCAAGCGGCTAATATTGATTGAGTTTGCAGAGTTTAATCCAACTTCTTTACGCAATTCTGCATCATCAAAAGACTGTTTCACTAATGCTTGGCAGTCATCAAAATCACCATCAACCGCAACAGTATGGATATTCTTACCTAATGTACAAAATAACTTCTCTTGTAACGGGCTGATTTTACCTTTCGGGTAAAGAATGACGACCTTAATATTATCCATACCATAAAATGCATGAGCAACAGCCGCACCAGTATCACCCGATGTCGCCGTTAAAATCGTAATTTGTTCATCGCTATCGGTCACAGCACCTAGAGATTGAGCCATAAAACGGCCACCAAAATCCTTAAATGCTAATGTTGGTCCATGAAATAACTCTAACGCATAGACATCATCTTTTACGGCTTTAATCGGTGCTGGAAATTGAAATGCATTCTCAACCATACTTCTTACGGTATCTTGAGGTAACTCTTCTTTGATAAAAGCAGATAAAATTTTGGTACTACGAGAAATAAAATCCTCAGCAAGAAGTGCATCAACATCATCAAACTTAGGTAATTCTGATGGAAAAAATAGTCCTTGATTACGACCTAAACCTTGGCGAACCGCTTGGCCAAAAGAGACCTGCTCATCATTTTCTTTTATGTTATACAGCTTCATAGTTTACTTCCTGTCACTTGTGATCCTTGCTTATCTAAACGACAAACATGAACAAATCCTTCATTATTTTGAACGTAATTTTCTTGTAGCCAACGAGATACCCTATCCGCTACATCTTTATCTTTGCATATACTAAAAAGTGTCGGCCCAGAACCTGAAATCCCTGTCGTTAATGCACCTGCTGATGCTGCATATTCACGAGCTTTAGCAAAGTTTGGTAGCAAGCGCTCTCTATAAGGTTCAGCCACCACGTCTTTAATCATCTTTGCTGCAAGTTCAGGTTGCTTTGAATAACAAGCATGAATAAAACCAGCAAGGTTACGACCATGTGCAATCACATCTTGACGACGGTATTGAGAAGGTAAAATCTCACGAGCTTCAGCGGTTGATACTTTAATTCCTGGATAAGCCATAACCCAATACCATTCATCAAAGCATGGGACTTCTTGACTAATAATACCAAGCTCTTCCACCATTAACTGTAAACCACCAAGATAACATGGAGCTACATTATCATAGTGAATACCACCTGATATCTGCCCTTCCATTTCTCCCATTAATGCCAATAGTTCCATGTCATTTAAAGGGTTATCGTGAAATTGGTTTAATGCATCTAACGCCGCAACAATAGAACAAGCACTAGAACCAAGGCCAGAACCAATTGGCATATTTTTCTCTAAAATCATGTGAACATTCTTTAATGCCACATTTTTTTTATTCAATTCACGAGAAAATACACACCAACAATCATAAACAATATTGTCTTTCGGGTTTTCAGGTAATTTATCCACAAAGCTGCCAGCGGTAGCTAATGTAAATGCCTCACTTCCAAGCTCAACTAAAACACGATCTCCCAATAATGTACCGTCAATAGGTGAGACTGCTGCGCCTAATACATCAAAGCCAACACTGACATTTCCTATTGATGCAGGAGCATAAACAACAACACTCATTCTATACTCCTAATTTCCAGCCAAGTGTACGCATTAAATCAGAGAACACGCCAGCTGCTGTCACTTCGGTTCCTGCGCCATAACCACGCAATACTAATGGAATAGGTTGATAATAACGGCTATAGAAAGCCAATGCGTTCTCGCCATCTTTAATTTTAAACATAGGATCATCGCCATCTACGGCAACAATTCTTACTTTACATTTACCGTCTAAGATCTCACCGACATAACGCAATACCTTGCCATCTTCTGCTGCAATAGCCGATTGCTCAGCAAAATACGCATCCGCTTCAGGAAGTCGAGCCATAAACTCTTCAACCGTACCTGAATCATCAAAGCCCGGTGGCAATGCTTGCTCTACTTCTACATCATCCAGCTCAATTTCAAGTCCAGACTCACGAGCTAAAATTAATAATTTACGTGCAACATCCATCCCTGAAAGATCATCTCGAGGATCTGGTTCTGTAAAGCCATTTTCTTTCGCTACGTTTGTCGCTTCGCTTAATGACATTCCTTCATCTAACTTACCAAAGATATAAGAAAGAGAGCCAGATAAGATACCGTTGAACTTTTCAAGCTCATCACCTGCTGCAATCAAGTTCTGTAAGTTTTCGATAACAGGTAAGCCAGCACCAACCGTTGTTTCATACATGAATTTACGACGAGTACCACGAGCAGCGTTACGTAACTGATGGTAATAAGCCATTGAATCCGTATTGGCTTTCTTATTTGGCGTAATAACGTGAAAACCAGCTGATAAGAAATCAACGTATTGAGCAGCAATACCATGATCCGATGTACAATCAACAATAACTGGGTTAATGATATGATTACGTTGAACCAAAGCAATTAAACGAGCTAAGCTAAACTCCTCAGACGTATTGCTCATGCGCTCACGCCAATCCTCTAGCGGAATACCTTTGCTATCCAGTAGTAAGCCTCGGCTGTTTGCCAAACCACATACTCGAATTTCAATGCCTTTCTCTGCCAATTTTGGTTGCTGGCGTTTGATTTGATCAACTAATTCACCACCAACACCACCAACACCAACAACAAATACATCTAAGAAATGTTTACTATTGAATAGGTTTTCATGACATGCTTTTATCGACTCAGATACTTTATCTTCAGGAATAACAGCAGAAATCGCACGCTCAGAAGATCCTTGCGCGATGGCAATAATATTCACATTAACTTCAGTAAGAGAAGTAAAGAATTGAGATGCTACGCCTTTCGATGTACGCATACCATCGCCAACCAAAGTAACAATGGCAACATTATCTGTAAACTCAACCGGCTCTAATAAGCCATCTTTAAGTTCTAATTCAAACGCTTCTCTTAGTACTTGCTCTGCCTTGCATTTGTCTTCAGCTTCAATACAAAAACTTATACTGTATTCTGATGAGGATTGAGTAATAAGGACAATTGAGATCCCTGTTGCCGACATAGCTCCAAATACACGGCTTGCCATACCAACCATGCCTTTCATGCCCGGCCCACTAACATTAACCATGGTTAAATTATTGAGTGTGGTGATGCCTTTAATAGCCAGATTATCTTCACCAGTATCTTGACCGATTAGAGTCCCTGCACCTTGAGGGTTAAAGCTATTTTTAATTAGACAAGGAATGTGGAATTGAGCAATAGGAGCGATGGTTTTCGGGTGAAGAACAGAAGCACCAAAGTAAGAGAGCTCCATAGCTTCTTGATAACTTAATGATTTTAATAGACGAGCATCATCAACTAAACGTGGATCACAATTATAAACACCATCTACATCAGTCCAAATTTCACAACATTCAGCTCGTAAACATGCTGCAAGTACAGCTGCTGAATAATCAGAGCCATTACGACCAAGAGTTACCAACTCACCTTTCGCATTACCAGCAGTAAAGCCAGGCATAATATTTACATGACCTTGCGGCAATGGTTCATTCTTAAAGTTTAATGTTGATACATCAACATCTACCGCACCTTCAAGGTAATCGCCTTTCGCATATAAATACTTAACAGGATCAATTAAGCTTGCTGGTTGACCTTTTGCTTCTAATACGGCTTTCATCATGACAATAGAAATGCGTTCACCTTTACTGATGATTTTTGCATATACATTATCAGGGCACATACCAAGCAAGGTGATCCCATGAGCATATTGACGTAATTGAGAAATAGAATCTTTCAGCTTATTTTCAAGTAATTTAAGATCAACTTGTGGAAGGGTGTTAGAAATACCACTAAATAATTGAGTAAAAACAGATTCTAGTTCTGAGATTTGTAATTCTGCTTCACCATTGGTAAGAAGATTATCAACCACTGAAACTAATTTATTTGTTACTTTTCCAGGCGCTGATAATACGACAGAAACTTCTTGTTGCTGTGCATTATTGGCAATAATGTCTGCGGCACGTAAAAAACGATCTGAATCAGCTAATGACGAACCACCAAATTTTAATACTCGCATTTCTTCCTCCCTAAAAACGAGTGTTACTGCAATATCCTTACTGCATAACTAACATCATCATAACCTTTTCGTTTGATAATAAAAGAATACAATTAAGAATTAGTAACAAATTTGCAAAAAAAAAGCCTGCTCTGGTAATCAGAGCAGGCTTTTTCATATACTTATACGTATCAGCCCACCCCAGCAACCATGGTGCCGGTAATTGTTGTGGTAATAATCATAGAGCTGATAATAAACATATAATAAATTCTAAAGTAAATTGTTTGTCTTATGTAACATTTACCTTACTTAGAGCTAATAAGTCAATGAAAAGTTTATTTATTTACTCAATAAAATATACAAACTAATCACCAAGACCTTGAATAATAAAAACAAATATTTTATTTATTTATAAAATTTATTTAAATTAATAACTCTTTACTCATTAATAACCCATTGAGATCTGCATAAATATAATCTCCTGGAGAAATCATTTTTCCATTAATAGTGAGAGAAACTTGTTGCTCTCCTGCACCTCTTTTCTCTGTTTTGAAAGGTGAGGTTCCTAGTGCCTTTAGGCCTAATGGCATGGTTTGTATTGCACCGACATCACGTACAACACCATAGACAATCACTCCCTCCCACTGATTTTCAACAGCTAAGGTAGCAACTTGATCACCAAGTAACGCTTTTTGGCGCGATCCATTTCCATCTATGAATAATACTTTGCCCTTTCCATTCTGCTGGAGCACTTCTCTAACCAAAGAATTATCTTTATAACAACGAACCGTTACAATCTCGCCATAAAAACACGCCTTCCCGCCAAAGTTTTTAAAATCGATATCAACTAACTGCACTTTATCTTCAAACTGGTCACAAATATCAGGTAATAAATCCATTTTATGTTCTCCTTGTTTGTAAAATAGGCTATACAATAACAACATTTTTCAAATTTCTTAGTTAGTATTCGCATAGATATTTACAATTTCAATATAGATATGTTTCCTTATTTATTACTACACTCTATTGTTATCGGTTGCTATTGATATAAATCAATAAAATGTATGGAAATAAAAATCGCTTATTGTTAGAGTGGTGTTAAAGGATTAAAATCCTGCTTCTAATGGAGTTTCAGTAAGCAGCTCATCAAATTAGAGCTTTATTTTGTTATTGATTTTATATTCAATAACAACCACCAAGGATGGCGTACCGTTTAGGTTTCAATTCTTCTATATTACTTTTTATTAACTATTGAAGAATCTATTTTCCTATTTGTAAATTTTTTATTATAGAATTAAAATTTGTTAATTCTACTTTTGACTTTAACCAGTTAGTTAGGTACCGCCCATGCAAACCCCACAGATCCTAATCGTTGAAGATGAACACGTAACTCGTAATACGTTAAAAAGCATTTTTGAAGCTGAAGGCTACAATGTTTTTGAAGCTAGCGATGGCGAAGAAATGCACAAGGTGCTTTCTGAACAGCAGCTTAATCTTGTGATTATGGATATTAACCTGCCAGGTAAAAATGGCCTTCTTCTTGCTCGCGAACTTCGTGAACGAGGCGATATGGCATTAATGTTCCTAACAGGCCGTGATAATGAAGTTGATAAGATTTTAGGTTTAGAAATCGGTGCTGATGATTACATCACAAAACCATTCAACCCACGTGAACTGACTATTCGTGCACGTAACTTATTAACTCGTTCAATGAACCAAAACACAGTTGTTGAAGATAAGAAAATGGTTGAGCGCTATGTGTTCAACGGTTGGACTGTAGAAATCAACAGCCGTTCTCTTGTTAGCCCAAGCGGTGAGAGCTACAAGCTTCCACGTTCTGAATTCCGTGCTCTGCTTCACTTCTGTGAAAACCCAGGCAAAATCCAGACTCGTGCAGATCTACTGAAAAAAATGACTGGCCGTGAGCTTAAGCCACACGATCGTACAGTAGATGTAACTATCCGTCGCATCCGTAAGCACTTTGAATCTGTAACTGATACTCCAGAGATCATCGCTACAATTCACGGTGAAGGCTACCGCTTCTGTGGTGACCTAGAAGAGCTATAAGAACCTCTTCTATATAACTTTTAAATAAAATGCCCAGCTATCACTAGCTGGGCATTTTTTTATCTGTATAACATAGTATCAATATACTGTATCAACACTCACGTTTGTTTCAATAACCCATTCACCACTTGCTTTAATCGCTATATCTACTTTTTTATTTGCATCTAAAGTATGGAATGTCTGTCCAGCGATTTCCCAATTATGATTATCTTGAACTCGAACTTCATACTCTTCTTCAGTTACTTCCCAAGAGTCGTCACCTTGACGTAATTCAACACGTTCAATATTCAATTCAGGTGCAATGACTTGTTTTGAGCTCAAGCCTAATGCAAAGTTAACTTTACTCTCATCGCTGTCTTCACCAATTGTTGGCATTTGATCAACCCAAATAGCTGAATTTAATTCAATTTTGGCATTCATCATTTCAATTTTATTATCTTGTTTCCAATCCGCTTCAGATTGAGTCGTCATTTGACAACCAGATAAAGCTGTAATTAGTGTTGCGGCAAATAGTACCTTCTTCATATTATTCCTTACTTATCTTGCTGCTCTAACCAGCTTTTTAAAATTTGAATATCATGTTCGTATTCATTTTTGATTTCTTCAACCCAATCATCAATATTTTCCCACCACGCAGGTAAATCTGGTGATTGTGCTTTCTGTGCGACTTGTTGAATATGCTTTAACCCAATCGAACCTGCTGCACCTTTCATTTTATGCGTTTCAAACACAATGCCATCTTGGTCTCTGGCCGTCATGTTTGTATCAAGTATTTGAATGTATTCTTTCATACTTTTTTCAAACATTTCAATATTTGCATAAATAGGTTTTGTTCCTACTATCTCAATATAAGACTCTAACATTTCTAAATCGAGTAAACATTCAATTAGCTGATCATTTTCAGTCGGCTCAGAAGATACTTCTTGTTCTTGTTGTACGCTTGGAATGTCTGTCTTCTTCTCTGACATTGAAAATTGCTCAAGTACCTCGGTTAACGCTTTAACACTCAGTGGTTTACTTAACGCTTCATCCATTCCATTTTTAAAATACTCATCTTTTTCTTTAAGTAAATTAGCAGTTAATGCAATTAATGGTGGTAAATTATCAAACTTATCACGTAATGTTTTAGCGACATCAAATCCAGTCATATCTGGTAATTGAATATCTAAAAGTGCTAAATCATATTTAGTTGGATCAAATTGCTTTATTGCATCTTCACCACACATTGCTACATCAACTGTATGACCTAAACTTTCTAATAAAGAGCACGCAACCGTGACATTCAATTCAATGTCTTCAAGCATAAAAATACGTAATGACTTTGAGCTTTTTGTTTCCGGCATTGCCTCTTCTTCTTCAACATAATCTACGAGTGGAACATTAATGGTTACCATGAAAGTACTTCCAAAATCGACTTCGCTAGTAACCGTGATATCACCGCCCATTAAGTTAATTAACTCTTTTGATACCGCTAACCCAATCCCTGTCCCTACAGCATGTAAATTATCTTTGCCTTGTTTAACTTGATAATACATCGCAAAAACATTTTCTAATTCTTCCTCAGGAATACCAATTCCCGTATCTTCAATCTCAAAGGTTATCTCTGCGCTATTCTGATGTATGTCCGCACTCACAGACATAACAACCCCACCTTCTTTGGTAAATTTGGTGGCATTACCAACAAGATTCCATAACACCTGTCTTAATCGAGTGCTATCTACACTGATATGAGGCGGTAAATCAGTCAAGCGTTCAAGATCAAAGCGTAACCCTTTTTGCTCTGCCATTAATCCTGAAATATTTTCCATTTCAGTAACAAAACTAATGAAGTCTAACGGTTTAGGGAAAAGTTCTAATTTACGACGATCGAATTTATCCATATCGATAATATCGTTAAAAATATTACCTAATGTAATAGCGCTAACATTAATGGTTCTCATGTAGTTATGTTGTTCATCATCTAAACGAGAATCCAATAACATTCGACTTAAACCGACAATACCATTTAATGGGGTACGTAATTCATGGCTGATGGTTGAAATAAAGGTTGTTTTATCACGGCTCGCCTTCTGTAACGCGTCTTCATATTCCTTACGTTCAGTAATATTTCGTCCAAAACCAACCAAGCCTAAACGACGGCCATCTTTGCTATAAAATGGAATTTTACTCAATTCAAAACACGCTTTGCGGCCATCAGGGTAATCAAGCCATTGTTCATAAGTTAATGCTTGGTTTTCTTGTAAAACTTGTCTATCCGTATCAATAACTTTTGCAGCGACTTCTGCATCGTATACATCTTTAGGGGAGAGGCCTATCAGCTCTTTTTCTAGCTTTCCAGTCAGATGCTCCATGGCTTTATTACAGCCAGAGAATAGACCAAGATCGTTTCGATAATAAATAATATCAGGAGAGGTATCTAAATAAGATCGTAATAATGCAGTTTGTTCAGCTAACTCTAATTGTGCTTTCTCACGCTGAAAAACTTCATTTTCTAGATCTTCCATCGCTTCTTGTCGTGCTTCTTCTGCTTTTTCACGTTCTTCAATTTCTTGATTTAGCTTCTTAACATTCCCTTTAAGCTTTTTATTTAGATCAAGATCTCGAGTACGCATCTCTTCAAGCTTACTCACCAATTTAGACAAGCGTTGACGAGAATCTTCTAAATGTTCAACCACCACAGATAAAAAGAACACCGCCCAAGGCGTGATCAATAAACCAAAAAATACAGAACGAATAATATCGAGATCATTCACTTCACCACTCAGAACAAGCGTCACACCAACTTGAACAATGACGGCGAGTGCAACTAAGGCAATTGCAAGTAATAGACTAAAACGAACAATGCCGAGCCTTACCATAAGGTCGACATAAAATTGCGCGAGAATTTTTAACTGCTTCATAAACATACCCTGATAATATTCACATAAATAATATCAGGGTTAGATGCATTTGAGTTATTTTTTCAGCTCTGGGGCAGTATATTTGAAAGGTTGATCAATCAATGAACCTTGAGGACCACTATTATTTAATGCCATACCGACATTGGTTAATCCTAACCATCTTGGTTCACACCACAATGGAGATAATAGTGTTGGTTGACGTGCGGTTGCTGACACTCGGTGATAAACCACTTCAGGTGGCGTTAAACGAATAAGCTCACAAGCAATATCAACATATTCATCCATTTCTGGTGCGTTAAGTTTACCTGCACGCCATGCTTTCGCCATCGTGCTACCTTCAACGATATGCAAAGGATGCAATTTAATACCATCAGTTCCTGTCGCTAATACTTTATCTAACGTTTGACGGTTGTCATCTCTAGTATCGCCAGGTAATCCAATAATTAAATGCGTACAAACTTTAATACCTAAAGAGCGGGCTTTACGAGTAATGGCATCATAGCAAGCAAAATCATGTCCACGATTAATACGTTTCAATGTTTTATCATTCGCTGTTTGTAGACCTAGCTCTAACCATACTTCATAGCCATCGTCGACGTACCCTTTAAGCAAGTCTAATACCGCATCTGGAACACAATCGGGACGAGTGCCGACACAAAGTCCTACAATATTGGCAGCTTTTAACGCCTCTTCGTACATATTTTTTAAAACTTGTACTTCAGCAAAAGTACTTGTGTAAGCTTGAAAATAAGCCAAATACTTTTTCGCACGCTGAACTTCACCCGCTCTATCGGTCAATTGATCATGAATCGATTTAAATTGTTCTTGTTCGTCAGCAAATGAAGCAACATTACAAAATGTACAGCCACCTTTACCTATTGTTCCATCTCGATTCGGGCAGCTAAATCCACCGTGCAACGTCAGTTTATGTACTTTTTCACCATATCTGCGTTGTAAATCTTGTCCAAAAGTATTTGCTAATTCGTGAAGTTGCATTGGAGTAACCAGTATTAAATCAAGCACTTACTTTACAAATAAAAAGAAGTTTTCTTGTTATTTATGAAAGTTGCTAACTCGTTTGTAAAAAAAGACCGTAAATAATAACGATATTCCGCTATCTCTATTCTAATTTATATCAATAAAAGTCGCATAAACTGGCAATTATTAGAGAAAAACACCGTTTTATATTAAATATTTATTCATTTTGATGAAAAAAAGTGAAATTTACGTGCAACTTTAGTTGGTATTTAATATGACAAAAATGTAGGATAGTTACATCGTTAATTAGTTTAATTTGCCACCAATATGGTTATTGGGGCGTTTCGATAGTGATATCTACCCTCTTTAAGCAAGTACTACGGATAAAAGTATTTGATTGATATCACAATGGATTGGTTAGTTTGCACGTCACAATAAGTGATGCCAGTAAACACCAGAATGGATTCAAACTTGCAACCTCTTGAGACTAACTCACTGCAAGTTCGATTTGAAAATTAGCAAAGGACTAGACAGAAACTTACGTAGAGAAGTTGTGTCTGCATTAAACTGGAAGGAAGTATCTATGGTAGATAGAGAGCAGAATGCACAAGGCATGTATACTCCAGAACTGGAGCATGATGCGTGTGGTATCGGTTTTGTCGCTCACCTAAAGAACCGCAAATCTCATGATGTGGTAACTCAAGCGCTTGATATGCTAGCTCGAATGGAGCACCGTGGCGGTCAAGGCTGTGATCCATGCAGTGGTGATGGCGCGGGTATTCTTTTACAGAAGCCACATGAGTTTTTATTAGAAGAAGCCGTTAAACTCAGCATTAAATTACCTTCTTTTGAAAAATATGGTGTTGGTGTTGTTCTATTCCCTAAAGATGAACACAAACGTCAACAATGTAGAGATATTTTAGAGCGTAATGCACAACGCTTGGATTTAGAAATCCTTGGTTACCGCGTTCTTCCTGTCGATAACTCGATGTTAGGTGATGATCCTCTAAGCACAGAACCACAATTTGAACACGTATTTATTTCTGGTGGCCCATCAATGAGCCCTGAAGAACTAGAACGTAAATTATATGTTTTACGTAACTATACGGTTCGTGTGTGTTTAGAAAGCATTTCAAATATCGGTGATGATTTTTACATTAACTCTCTATCATACAAAACCTTGGTATATAAAGGTCAACTAACGACTGAACAAGTACCACAGTACTTCTTAGATTTACAAAATCCAACGATGGTGACAGCCTTAGCATTAGTTCACTCTCGTTTCTCAACCAATACTTTCCCACGCTGGCGTTTAGCTCAACCATTCCGTTACATTGCACATAACGGTGAAATCAATACTGTTCGTGGTAACTTAAATTGGATGAAAGCGCGTGAAGCGATCATCGAATCTGATTTATTCACTCAACAAGAAATTGATATGCTACTGCCTATCTGTCAAGAAGGCAGTTCTGACTCATCTAATTTTGATATGGCGTTAGAGCTTCTGGTTCTTTCTGGTCGTAGCTTGCCACATGCACTAATGATGATGATCCCTGAAGCATGGCAAGAAAATAAAAACATGGATCCAACGCGTCGTGCATTTTACCAATATCATGCAAACGTTATGGAACCATGGGATGGTCCAGCTTCTGTTTGTTTCACCGATGGTGTACAGGTAGGTGCAACGCTTGACCGTAATGGTCTTCGTCCTTCTCGTTATACTGTGACAAAAGATGACTTCCTTGTCATGGCTTCAGAATCAGGTGTTGTTGACATTGCACCTGAAAACGTAGAATTCCGTGGTCGTTTACAGCCAGGACGTATCTTTGTTGCTGATTTAGAGCAAGGTCGCATTATTTCAGATGAAGAAGTAAAAGATGGTATTGCTAACGCACAGCCTTATCAAAAATGGGTTGAAGAAAACCTATTAAGTTTGAATAAACTGCCTGAAGCAACAAACCAATTCAGTCAACCATCTCCTGAACGTCTACTCAACCGTCAACAAGCGTTTGGTGTGACATCAGAAGAAGTGAATGAAATTATTCTACCATTAGCAAAAACGGCGTATGAACCCTTAACTGCAATGGGTGCCGATTGGCCATTAGCGATTCTTTCACATCAATCTCAGCATTTATCTAACTACTTTAAGCAATTATTTGCACAGGTAACTAACCCGCCGATCGATCCGATCCGTGAGCGTATGGTGATGTCTCTGAATACCTATTTAGGTAAAGATCAGAACTTACTGACTGAAACACCTGAACACTGTCAAAAAGTAGAACTTGAATCCCCTGTTCTTTCTAACTCTGAGTTAGAAAAGCTTCGTGCGATTGATAACGAACACTTACAAGCTAAAACGCTTGATATCGTTTTCCAAGCAAATGAAGATGCAGGTAAACTTGAACGAGCACTTAAACGCATTTGTCAGTATGCAGAAGATGCCGTAATCGATGGTTACTCTATTATCCTTCTGACAGACCGTGCAGTGAACTCAAACCATGCTGCGATTCCTGCAATGCTTGCTGTAGGCGCTGTGCATCACCATCTAATTCGTAAAGGTTTACGTGCTAAATGTGACATCGTTATTGAAACGGGTGACGCTCGTGAAACTCACCACTTTGCAACACTCGTTGGCTATGGTGCTAACGCAGTAAACCCATACCTTGTTATTGAAACCATTGTTGAACTGCAGAGAACAAAGAAACTTGACCCAGAAGTATCAACAAAAGAATATTTTGATAACTACCGTAAAGGGGTTAATGGCGGTCTACTTAAAATTTTCTCTAAAATGGGTATTTCAACACTGCAGTCTTATCATGGCGCTCAGATCTTTGAAGCGCTTGGTATTAGTAAGCCAGTTGTTGATAAATACTTCACAGGTACCGTTTCTCGTATCCAAGGTTTAACGATTGATGATATCGCAAAAGAAGTACTTATCCGTCACCGTGTAGGTTATCCAACGCGCGAAATCCCAGTGCAAGTTCTTGATGTTGGTGGTGTATATCAATGGAAACAACGTGGTGAAAAACACCTGTTTAATCCTGAAACGATTTCACTACTACAAGAATCAACTCGCAATAAAGATTACGCTCAATTTAAGAAATATGCGAAAGCGGTAGATGACCAAGGTGATGATGCGGCAACACTACGTAGCCAACTTGATTTCATTAAAAACCCTGCGGGTTCAATCCCTCTAGAAGAAGTAGAGCCAATTGAGAATATTCTGAAACGTTTTGCGACTGGTGCAATGTCGTTTGGTTCAATTTCTCATGAAGCTCACTCAACACTTGCAGTGGCAATGAACCGCATTGGTGCTAAATCTAACTCAGGCGAAGGTGGTGAAGACCCTATCCGTTTTGAGAAGAAAGATAATGGTGACTGGGAACGTTCAGCTATCAAACAAGTCGCATCTGGTCGTTTTGGTGTTACCTCTTATTACCTAACTAACGCTGATGAGCTGCAAATTAAGATGGCTCAAGGTGCAAAACCAGGCGAAGGTGGTCAACTACCTGGTGATAAAGTCGATGATTGGATTGGTGCAACACGTCACTCTACTCCTGGGGTTGGTCTGATTTCACCACCGCCACATCATGATATTTATTCTATCGAAGATTTAGCACAACTTATCTATGATCTGAAAAACGCCAACCGTAAAGGACGCGTTAACGTTAAGTTAGTATCTGAAGCTGGTGTTGGTACTATCGCTTCTGGCGTAGCTAAAGCAAAAGCTGATGTGGTTCTTATTGCTGGTTTTGATGGTGGTACAGGTGCATCGCCAATGTCATCTATCCGTCATACCGGTCTTCCATGGGAGCTAGGTCTAGCAGAAACACACCAAACGCTACTGAAAAATGGTTTACGTAACCGTATCGTTGTTCAGTCAGACGGCCAAATGAAAACACCTCGAGATCTTGCAGTAGCAACGCTTCTTGGTGCAGAAGAATGGGGTGTAGCAACGGCCGCTCTTGTCGTTGAAGGCTGTATCATGATGCGTAAATGTCATAAAAACACGTGTCCTGTAGGTATTGCAACGCAAAATAAAACACTTCGTGAGCGCTTTGACGGGCGTGTTGAAGACGTGGTGACGTTCTTCCAATATATGGCTGAAGGCCTACGTGAAGTGATGGCTGAACTTGGTTTCCGTTCTATTGATGAAATGGTTGGTCAATCTCATAAACTTAAGGTTCGTGATGACATCGGCCATTGGAAATATAAAAACCTAGACTTAACACCGGTTCTTCATATTGAACAACCACGTGCTGAAGATGGTATTTATAACCAAATTCAACAACAGCATAACCTTGAAGACGTTCTGGATCGCAAACTTATCCAAGCCGCAATTCCAGCATTAGAACGAGGCGAAGCCGTTACTGCTGAATTTGACATCATCAATACAGACCGAAGTGTCGGTACTATGCTGTCAAACGAGATTTCAAAAGTGTATAAAGACCAAGGTTTACCTCAACCGATGAACGTTAAATTCAACGGTTCTGCTGGTCAAAGTTTGGGAGCATTCCTAGCTAAAGGCGTGAAATTTGAAGTTGAAGGTGATGCGAACGATTACTGGGGTAAGGGCCTATCAGGGGGTACACTCGTTCTTTATCCAGATGCGAAATCAACCATTGTCGCTGAAGATAACATTGTTGTTGGTAACGTTTGTTTCTACGGTGCAACTTCAGGTGAATCTTACATTCGTGGTATGGCTGGTGAACGTTTCTGTGTTCGTAACTCCGGTGCCAAAGTGGTCGTTGAAGGTGTTGGTGATCACGGCTGTGAATACATGACTGGTGGGGTAGCTGTTATCCTTGGTTCAACTGGTCGTAACTTTGCTGCTGGCATGAGCGGTGGTATCGCTTATGTTTGGGATAAATCAGGCGATTTTGAATCCAAACTAAATCCTGAACTTGTTGATTTAGACCCTATTGAACAAGAAGATAAAGATCTTCTATTAGAAATGCTAACCAAGCATGTTGAATTCACAGGAAGTGAAGTTGCTCAGTCTTTCTTAGATAACTTTGAAGCTAACTTAGCCTCTTTGGCTAAAGTAATGCCGCGAGATTACAAAGCGGTACTTCAAAAGCGTAAAGCTGAAGCACAACAAGCACAAACGGAAGAAGTGGAGGCAGTATAATGGGTAAGCCTACTGGTTTTTTAGAGCATGGTCGTGAACTTCCAAAGAAAATCGACCCTAGTGTTCGAATTCAAGACAATAAAGAATTCGTCTTAAACGAAGAGTTTGGCGACAAAATTAATACTCAAGCATCTCGCTGTATGGATTGTGGCGTACCGTTTTGTCATAACGGATGTCCTATCGGTAACATTATTCCTGAATTTAACGATGCCGTTTATCGTGATAGTTGGGAAGAAGCATGGAAGATCTTAAGTTCAACAAATAACTTTCCAGAATTTACTGGTCGAGTGTGTCCTGCACCTTGTGAAAGTGCCTGTGTTCTTGGTATTAACCAAGATCCAATCACAATTTGTAATATCGAGAAAACAATTGTCGAGACGGCATATCGTGAGGGCTACGCACAACCGAAGAAACCTCGTTCACGAACAGGTAAAACGGTAGCTATTGTTGGTTCAGGTCCTGCTGGCTTAGCGGCGGCAGAGCAACTTAACAGTGCTGGCCATTCAGTCACCGTATATGAGCGTGACGAAAAAGTAGGTGGACTACTTCGATTTGGTATTCCAGATTTTAAATTAGGAATGGACATCATTGATCGTAAAATCAATTTAATGGCTGATGCGGGTATTAAATTCGAAGTTAACGCTCATATTGGTATTGATGTTAATGCACAACAACTACGACAAGATTTTGATGTAGTTCTACTTACAGGTGGTTCTACCGTGCCACGTGATCTACCAATTCCTGGTCGTGAACTCAACGGGGTTCACTTTGCAATGGAGTTCTTAGGTCAAAATAACCGCCGTGCTAATAACATGGATTTAAAAACCAAAGAAATCCACGCTAAAGATAAACACGTTGTGGTTATTGGCGGTGGCGATACAGGTTCTGACTGTGTTGGTACTTCTAATCGCCATGGTGCAGCAAGCATTACTCAGGTAGAGATCATGCCGATCCCACCAGAAAAACGCCCTGCAAATATGCCTTGGCCTCAATATCCGATGATCATGAAAACAACCACTTCTCACGAAGAAGGCTGTGAGCGTCATTGGAATATTTTAACCAAAGAATTTATCTCTGATAATGCTGGTAATGTAAAAGGTCTTCGTATTGCAGATATCGTTTGGCAAGATGCGAAGCCAGGTGAACGCCCAGGCTTTGATGAAGTTGCAGGTAGTGAACGAGTTATTCCTTGTGACCAAGCCTTCTTAGCTATGGGCTTCTTACATCCAGAACCAACAGGTGTATTAGCACAATTAGACATCAAGCTAGACGATCGTGGTAATGTGGCTACAGATGGCTTTGCGACAAATCAAAAAGGCGTTTTTGCGGCAGGAGATATGCGAACAGGACAATCTCTGGTTGTTCGTTGTATTAATGAAGGTCGTGAATGTGCTCGTGAAATAGATAGCTATCTAATGGGTGGCTCTAACTTAGAAGCAAAAGCAGATTCATTAATGCTTTCTGCTTCATAATTTACTAAATTCAGGTTTCCTTCCAAACCTTTGGCCAACATTTCGATGTTGGCCTTTTTTCTGCTTCATAGCTAAAAATCGACAATTTAAATACGATTTTTAGCTATTTTGTACTTATACTTCTTTAATAAACACCTAAATCTATAATAAAAAGTGGTTAATTATATTTATGAAAAAATTACTTCTCACTTTAGTTAGCACTTCATTACTTGTTGCTTGTAGTCAAAGGACTGAATCAATGGAAGACAAATCAATAGCCCCTTGTGGAGATAAACCCAACTGCATATCAACACTCGATGAGCGTGAGGAGTTTACTGCAAAACCCTTTATATTAACTAGTTCAGCAAATATGAAAGCAATCAGCCATATTGCTAGCCAATTAAAAGGAGCTAAATTAGTCGATATTAATAATGATTACGCCCGCATTGAATGTACAAGCTCAATATTCCGTTTTGTTGATGACTTAGAACTACGAATTTACGGTAATACTCTGATTGTTCGCTCTGAGTCTCGAACAGGTTATTCAGATTTTGGCGTAAACCGTAAACGAGTGGAAAAGCTAAGAACACAATTAGAAGAAAAGGGCCTTATTTCCCAATAAAAAGCCTAACCAACTGAACTACCACTTCGCAGTGTCTACCTTCACTTATACATTTTCTACAGACGTAAAAAAGCCCTAATCTTTCGATTAGGGCTTCTTCAAATAAGTGGCTACGTTAACGGGACTTTCTATCAACCTTGAAAGCGACACGTCCCCTGGCGTGACTGGCCGCTAAGCTCTCTAATAAAAAGCCTAACCAACTGAACTACCACTTCACAGTGTCTACCTTCAGTCATCCATTTTCTACAGATGTAAAAAAGCCCTAATCTTTCGATTAGGGCTTCTTCAAATAAGTGACTACGTTAACGGGACTTTCTATCAACCTTGAAAGCGACACGCCCCCCGGCGTGACTGGCCGCTAAGCTCTCTAATAAAAAGCCTAACCAACTGAACTACCACTTCACAGTGTCTACCTTCACTTATCCATTTTCCACAAACGTAAAAAAGCCCTAATCTT
>NZ_WOBR01000009.1 GCF_009727955.1 Aliivibrio fischeri
TGTTCTGCATATGGATAAATAAGTAAAAATAAGGGGTTAGATACTCTAGCCCCTATTCTACTTTTGATCTCCAAGTGCTTTATATAAAGACAGTATGCTTATCTGCGTAGGTGGCGCAATGTATAGATAATCTTACTGAGTGTTTCATTCTTTATTTTAAAGCACTTCAAAATCAACCAGTAGATACCTATTCAATACAGTGATCTCGCTGATACGAATCAAATATAAAAGGGCTCATCATGACAATCGAAAATATCAGCCAAGCAAAAGTTGCGGGTGGTTGGCACAAACAATACACACATACTTCATCATCTCTAAACTGCAATATGCGCTTTGCTATTTTCTTACCTGCAAACGCATCTGAAAGTAATCCGGTTCCTGTTTTATACTGGTTATCAGGCTTAACTTGTACTGACGAAAACTTCATGCAAAAAGCTGGCGCTTTCAAAAAAGCTGCTGAGTTAGGTATTGCTATTGTGGCTATGGATACAAGCCCTCGAGGTGAAGACGTTGCTGATGATGCAGAAGGTGCATACGATTTTGGCCTAGGTGCTGGATTCTACTTAAATGCAACTCAAGCTCCTTGGAACCGTCATTACCATATGTATGATTATGTGACAAAAGAACTACCATCATTAATCGAAGAACACTTCCCTGTATCAGATAAAAAATCGATTTCGGGTCACAGTATGGGTGGTCATGGTGCTATTACTATCGGCTTAAAAAACCAAGACATGTATCAATCAATTTCTGCATTCAGTCCTATTGCTAGCCCAATTAACTGCCCTTGGGGACAAAAAGCGTTAGGTTTATACTTAGGTGATAATAAAGAAGCTTGGTTAGAATACGACAGTTCTGAACTTCTTAAAAAAGGCTCAAAACTTCCGATCTTAGTTGACCAAGGTGAAGCTGACGGCTTTTTAGAAGAACAATTAAAACCTGAATATCTTCTCTCTTCGGCAGAGAAATCAGGTACTGATATTGAAGTTAGAATGCAACCTGGCTACGACCATAGCTACTTCTTCATCTCAACATTTATTGATGAGCATTTAGAATTTCACGCATCTCACTTAAATAAGTAACAGCATAAATAGAAAAAGCCCAGAGAGGATATCTCTGGGCTTTTTTTATGTTATTTAGAAAATAATACTCTTAGATAAATGCAAGTATTGGAGAGATACAAAGCAGAATACCAGTAATAATAATTAGATTAGTTGCCACACCTTTGTACTTATGAAGTGTAGGTACTTTATACACAAGGTAAGCTGGAATTAAACAACCAACCAAACCAAAAACAGGACTACAAATCGAAGTAAAAGATAAGATAGGCGCATTTAACGCAACAGCAGACCATGCAAGTAATATAATGAATACAGTAATTAGTTTATTTACCAATTGTTTATTAATTGCAGATTCATCCATACGTCTTAATAGTATATTCATGGCAATACCACGACACGCTTCTTGGAATGCCATAAACACACCAAAGAATGATGTCACAACAGCGAAGATATTAATCACGATACCTGTAATCGTTGCCCAGCTACCAGGGAAGTAGTGTGCAATAATCGCTAATGCTGAAATATTTTTATTCATTGCTTCTGCCGCTTGCTCTTGGCTAATCGCAAAAGTAAAAGAAACAGCAAAGAAGAAAACAACAACAAACAAGATACCAAAAGCAATGTTCATTGCTCGTAGCGCTTTAAAGCGAGCAACCTCAATAGATTTTTCATGCGAACGGTATGAAATAACCATCGGGCTTAATGATTGGATAAATAAGATTGATGTTAATGTAAAAGGAAGTGTGATGATCGCATCTTTTAACATTGGACCAAATGATCCCATTGCTGGAATATTTGCCATATCCCAACGAGATACAAGTAATAGCCCCATAATTGCCACTAAAGATAAAACCGTTACAGCCATAAAACCAGAAAGTTTAAACAGTAACTTTTCACCTTTTGAACCAATGAATGCAAGAATACAAATCAGACCTAAACCATAAAATACATTATCGTTTAAATGCCCCTCTGTAACACCAAAAGAATGCAGATATGAAGAACTATCATTAGTTACCGCTAATGAATAAACCAATACCCAAATAACCAACATAATGAAATAAAGAACACCTAAAGCTATCCCCCAGTTTTTACCTAAATAACCAGTAATAACGCCAGGGTAATCCGTACATGTCTTTGCTTCTGCGAGAGTATTAATAAAAAGTTTTTGAAACAAATACATGGCTGGGTAACCAATAATTGAAGATAAAAGAAAAACCCAAAGCCCCATAATACCAACTTGAACAGGTAAAAAAACAATCCCTGCGCCTATAGCCATACCAATACTGATTACAATCCAACCAATATCAGTACTATCGAATTTCGTCGCTTTTTTCCACTCAGAGTCATTCATTCCATCTCTCTCATGATGATGACTCGGCAATGTAGCTGTGTTCATATAAAACTCCATCTTTGTGTAGGGTACGCTATTTTTTATTATTAATAATGCATCATACTTTCTAGGCATAAATGCAACTTTTGAAGAATTTACTCTTAATCATAAAAATAACAATGCAATTTTATTTGAAATGATAGCGAGATCTCAGTTCGAAAAATAAACACAAAAACAACAGAAACCTATTGCATTGCTTGTCAATTAAGCATAAATTCACCAAACAAGTTGGATGCAACTATTTTTGCACAACTTAAAATAAGAGTTAAAATTCAAAATTTATTGCAATTAAGTAGGTTTATATGAAAGAAATTATTGTTGCTGCATCTGCACCTGAAGCTATTGGCCCATATTCTCATGGCACACAATTTAACGGCCTTATTTTTACATCAGGTCAATTACCAGTAGATGGTTCTACTGGTAAAGTGGTTGAGGGTGGAATCACGGCACAATCACAAATGTCTCTACAAAATTTAATTGCTGTTATTGAAGCTGGTGGTGGTGATGTAGATACAGTTTTAAAAACAACTTGCTATCTTGCCAATATTACTGATTTCGCAGCGTTTAACGAAGTATACAAAACCGTTTTCAAAACAGACTGCCCTGCTCGATCATGTTTTGCCGTTAAAGATCTTCCACTTGGCGTATTAGTTGAAGTTGAAGCGATTGCACATCAAAAATAATAATTAGAGATAAAAGGTGACCATCATGAACTCTATCTGGAAACAGTACATTGATATTTTACAAGGTGTTGTAAAACCAGCTCTTGGCTGTACTGAACCAATTTGTGCTGCTTATGCTGCAAGCGTAGCTACACAGATGCTTGGTTCAAAACCAGAAACAATAGATGTTTTTGTTTCTGATAACTTATACAAAAATAGCATGGGTGTTTTTGTGCCAAGAACAGGTAGAGTTGGTCTTGCTATTGCAGCAGCAACTGGAGCCATAGGTGGTAATCCTGATGCCGGCTTAGAAGTATTAGCTAAGATAACTGAAGAAGAAGTAAATGAAGCACAAAGTCTCATTGATAATGGCTGCGTAGTCGTTCAAAGAGAAACCACTGACGAGTTTATTTATTGCCGAGTTATTGCCAAAAATGCACTTCATAGTGCTGAAGTTACCATTAGTGGTGGTCACACTCTAATTATTGAAAAACGTCTTGATGGTAACGTCATTTTCACGCTGGATTCCTCTTTACCAAAAACATCTACAGCGTCAATTTGTGATGGCGTTGATATCACTATCTCATCAATTTATGACTTTGCTACCCAAGCAGAGTTTGATGACATTAAATTTATTTTAGAGGCAAAAGAGTTAAATATCGCTCTTGCTCAAGAAGGCTTAAATAACCCTTACGGTTTAGAAGTTGGTCGCACCTATCAAAAGAACATTGAAAAAGGATTACTTGCTAAAAGTCTAGATAGTGACATTTTGATCTATACTTCTGCAGCATCTGACGCTCGTATGGGAGGCGCGACGCTGCCAGCCATGTCGAATTATGGCAGTGGTAACCAAGGCATTGCGGCAACTATACCAGTAGTAAAAATGGCTGACTTTTTTAATGCTGATGATGAAAAATTAGCTCGAGCTTTTATCATGAGTCATCTTGGTGCCATTTACATTAAATCTCACTACCCACCACTTTCTGCTTTTTGTGGTAATGCTGTTACGTCTGCAGCAGCATCAATGGCAATGGTATATCTAGCTGGTGGCACGTTTGAACAATCTTGCTCAGCCATTCAAAATACCATCAGTGATACCAGCGGTATGATTTGTGACGGTGCAAAATCAACATGCGCAATGAAAGTGGGAAGTAGCGCTCAGTCAGCAATGAAATCCGCTCTATTAGCATTAAATGATCATTGTGTAACGAAACAAGGCGTGATCGCTGATGATGTTGAAAAAACAATTAAAAACATTGGCAGAATGATCACAACAGGTATGCCAAATATTGATCATGA
Source organism: Aliivibrio fischeri (assembly GCF_009727955.1). Lineage (GTDB taxonomy): Bacteria > Pseudomonadota > Gammaproteobacteria > Enterobacterales > Vibrionaceae > Aliivibrio > Aliivibrio fischeri_A. The sequence goes on from NZ_WOBR01000009.1 coordinate 4,413, forward strand.
AATCATTGAAATAATGGCGTCATAATGAAAAGATGTCACTTACTCGTTAAGTGACATCTCATTTCACCAACATAAAGAACATATATGCTACATAAACTGACTACAGCCGATAAACTCATACTCAAATCAACTTACAGTATTGTTGATGGCATTGCTGCAATGTTTGGTAAACATGTAGAAGTGGTATTGCACTCTTTAGACTCGGATAACCCATCCATTATTAAAATAGCTAATGGGCATGTAACTGGCCGAGGCATCGGTGCACCTATCACGAACCTAGCACTAGAGAAATTAAAAACAGATTCTGATGTCTCTACCCCTTATTTTACTCGTACAGAAAAAGGGGAATTGCTACGCTCTGTCACATCGATAATTAGAAATGAAGATGGCACCCCAATTGCCTTACTTTGTATTAATTCAAATCTTGATGTTCCAATGAACAGTTTCTTTATGGATCTATTTCCTCAAACCAATCAGCTCACAGCATCACCAGAAACGTTTGCTAAAGACAGTATTGAAATGCTTACTGATTCAATTGCAAAAATTCAACATGATGTATTTGAAGATGAAACCATTGCCGTTTCACGTCGAGTTAGAACCATTGTTGAGCGCTTACACCACCAAGGCGCTTTTAATATTAAAGATGCAATTCAAATAACGGCGAATATTCTTAATGTATCTAAAGACTCTGTTTATCGATACCTAAGAAAGTTCAAATAATACCAATAACTCTTTCTTACCCTTATAAAAAAAGCCCTGAGAATTCAACATTCTCAGGGCTTTATTGCTTAATAACACTAATCGGATATTAACCCGGTAACTGATATGTGTATGGTGCTTGGATACCTAGTGGAATACCTAGAGCCCAGTATGCAAGTAGGAACACAGTCCAACCAACTAACATAGCAATAGAGAATGGCATCATTAGTGAAGCAAGAGTACCGATACCCGTAGACTTAACGTAACGTTGGCAATAAACCACTACTAATGGGAAGAATACCATTAGAGGTGAGATGATATTCGAAACTGAATCACCAACACGGTAAGCCGCTTGAGAAAGTTCAGGTGAAATACCAACACCCATTAGCATAGGTACTAGTACAGGACCAATTAGAGCCCATTTAGCTGATGCTGAACCAATTAATAAGTTAACCATTGCCGTTAGCAAAATCATACCAATAATGGTCATTTGACCTGGTAGGTCCATCGCTTTTAAGAAATCAGCACCGTACATTGCTAGAATTGTACCGATGTTTGATTGACTGAATGCCACTAAGAATTGTGCACAGAAGAATGACATAACCATGTATGCACCCATTGTACCCATCGTTTGTGACATTGCTTTGATTACATCATTACTGCTCTTAAATGTTCCTGAAACACGGCCATAAACAATGCCAGGAATAATAAATAGAATGAAGATAAGTGGAACAATTGACTTCATTAATGGTGCGGAAAATGACGTAATTTCACCATCAGGAGAGCGAAGTGCTGAGTTTTCTGGATAGATTAAAGCAATTAATAATGCAATACCTGCAACCATTGCCCAACCAGCAAATTTGAATGCTTTTGATTCAATCTCAGTGAATGAACCTAAGTCAGGTGCTTCTTCAGCATCTTCGTCTACTGGTGTATTTGCTAAGCGAGGCTCGATAATCTTATCTGTTACATACCAACCGATCACAACAATTAGAATTGAAGAAAGACCAGTAAAGTAAATGTTTGCTAATGGGTTAACAATATAAGAAGTATCTAGTACTTGAGCGGCTGTTTGAGTAAAGCCAGCCAGTAATGGATCAATACCTGATGGGATAAAGTTTGCAGAGAAACCACCAGATACACCAGCAAATGCTGCTGCGATACCAGCTAGTGGATGACGGCCTGCTGCGTGGAAAATAATACCACCTAGAGGAATAACTAAAACGTAACCTGCATCTGCTGCTGTATGCGAAACGATAGCAACAAGAATAAGCATAGGTGTTAATAGTTTAGCTGGCGTAAAGTTAAGCATTTTCTTTAGGCCAGTTTGAATAAAGCCAGAAGTATCTGCAACACCAACACCTAACATAGCAACCAATACGATACCTAAAGGAGCAAAGCCCGTGAAGTTCGTTACCATTGTTGCTAAAAAGTTTGCTAGAGAATCACCAGTTAAAAGGTTTTTCACTTGAACCGCGTCTTGGGTTACAGGGTGAATTAAGTCAAATTGTACTTGTGATAATAGCGCTGAAAGACCCCAAACAATTAAAAGGCCCCAAAAAAACAATAGTGCAGGATCTGGTATCTTGTTACCTACTCGTTCAATTGTATTCAGAAAACGATCCATGCCGCTAAGCTTAGGGGTTTTCTCTGCTACTTGGTTACTCATTAGTAACTCCATTTTCTGTAATGTTGTATTTAAAGATAAAGAGATTTGATTTTTTTTATTCTTTATCTATTCCTTTGCTAAATCAGTGTAAACCAGATATTGCCAAGAAAAGCTTAATACATTGCATTTTCAGCGCTATACAAATGTTTAATTTGTAAATTAATGTTTCAATGAAACATATATCTAACAACATTAATATTTGCATTACAATAGAAACAAAAAAAGCGCCTTTCGGCGCTTTAATAAATAGAATTTATATCAACAATTATTGAGGATTATTCCCACTCAATTGTTGCTGGTGGCTTACCTGAAATATCGTAAACTACACGAGAAATGCCATTAACTTCATTAATAATACGATTAGATACTTTACCTAAGAAATCGTATGGTAAATGTGCCCAATGCGCAGTCATAAAGTCGATAGTCTCAACAGCACGTAGAGAAACAACCCAATCGTACTTACGACCATCGCCCATTACACCAACTGAGCGAACAGGTAAAAATACAGTGAATGCTTGAGATACTTTATTATAAAGATCTGCATTGTGTAGTTCTTCAATAAAGATAGCATCAGCACGACGTAGTAAATCACAGTATTCTTTCTTGATTTCACCAAGAACACGAACACCTAAGCCTGGACCAGGGAATGGGTGGCGGTAAAGCATGTTGTAAGGCAAGCCTAGTTCTAGACCGATCTTACGAACTTCATCTTTAAATAATTCACGTAAAGGCTCAACAAGACCCATTTCCATATCATCTGGCAAACCGCCAACGTTATGGTGTGATTTAATTACGTGCGCTTTACCTGTTTTAGATGCTGCTGATTCAATAACATCAGGGTAGATAGTACCTTGTGCTAACCATTTAGCATTTTTCAGTTTCTTAGATTCTTCATCAAAGATATCTACAAATACGTGACCGATGATCTTACGTTTTGCTTCAGGATCCGATTCACCTTCTAGTGCATCAAGGAAACGCTGCTCAGCATTAACGTGAATAATGTTTAGGCCAAATTTATTGCCAAACATTTCCATTACTTGATCAGCTTCATTTAAACGTAGTAAACCGTTATCAACGAATACACACGTTAGTTTGTCACCAATTGCACGGTGAGCAAGCATTGCAACTACTGATGAGTCAACGCCACCAGATAGACCAAGAATCACTTCATCATCACCTACTTGCTCTTTAATTCGAGCAACAGCATCTTCAATAATAGAAGCTGATGTCCATAAACCTTCACAACCACATACATTAAGAACAAAGTTCTCAAGCATTTTCATGCCATTTTTAGTGTGAGTTACTTCTGGGTGGAATTGAACACCGTAGTATTTTTTCTCTTCGTTCGCCATTGCAGCGTATGGACAGGTTTCAGTCTCTGCAATTTTTACGAAATCAGATGGAATTTCAACGACTTTATCACCATGGCTCATCCAAACATCTTGAGTTGCTTCAAGATCTTTAAATAACGCTGATTCACCTGTTACTTGTACTGCTGCATAACCAAACTCACGTTCAGTTGATGTTGCAACTTTACCACCCAGTTGCTCTGCCATTGTTTGCATGCCGTAACACACACCAAATACAGGAACACCTGAATCAAATACATATTGTGGTGCACGAGGAGAGTTTTCTTCTGTAACACTCTCAGGTCCACCAGATAAAATAATACCGTCTGGATTAAAATCACGGATGTCAGATTCTTCTACATCCCAGCTCCAAAGCTCACAGTAAACACCAATCTCACGAATACGACGCGCAACAAGCTGCGTGTATTGAGAACCAAAATCTAAAATAAGAATACGTTGATCGTGGATATTAGTCGTCATTAGTCTTTCTCAAAAAATCATTTATTTAGTGTGGCTTTCATATAAACCACACGCTTAAAATTGAATTTGGTACAAAGTATTTTTTCTTTATATTTCAAAGCAGAATCATTCGAGTTCTAGGAAAAGGCACGGAGTTTACAAGTGTAAATGAGTACCTTTGACAACGAAATCGGAAGATTCTGCAAAGAAAATTAAGAAAAATTAGCCTAGGCGCTTCTTTTAACCCAAACGATAATTAGGCGCTTCTTTCGTAATTTGAACATCATGTACGTGAGACTCTTTCATGCCTGCACCTGAGATACGAACAAATTCAGCTTTAGTACGCATGTCTTCAATTGTTGCAGAACCTGTTAGACCCATGCTTGAACGTAGACCACCCATTTGTTGGTGAACGATCTCTTTTAGACGACCTTTATATGCGATACGACCTTCGATACCTTCTGGTACCAATTTATCTGCTGCATTATCTGATTGGAAGTAACGGTCTGAAGAACCTTGAGACATTGCACCTAGTGAACCCATACCACGGTATGCTTTGTATGAACGACCTTGGTAAAGAATCACTTCACCTGGTGCTTCTTCTGTACCTGCGAACATTGAGCCAACCATCACACATGATGCGCCAGCTACGATTGCTTTACAGATATCACCAGAGAAACGAATACCACCATCAGCGATAACTGGAATACCGTATTCAGCCGCCGCTGCTGCTGCATCTGCAATTGCTGTTACTTGAGGAACACCCACACCTGTTACGATGCGAGTTGTACAGATTGAACCTGGGCCAATACCCACTTTAACAGCGCTTACACCAGCTTCGATTAGTGCTTTTGCACCAGCCGCTGTTGCAACGTTACCACCAATAATATCTAAATCTGGGTATGCTGCACGAGTTTCACGGATACGGTTTAAAACACCTTCTGAGTGACCGTGTGAAGAGTCGATTAATAGAACATCTACACCCGCTTCTACTAGTGCTTTAACACGCTCTTCGTTACCAGCGCCTGCACCTACTGCAGCACCTACACGTAGACGACCACGCTCGTCTTTACATGCATTTGGTTTACGTTCTGCTTTATGGAAATCTTTTGCAGTGATCATACCGGTTAGTTGGAACTCATCGTTCACTACCAATACTTTTTCTACACGCGCTTCATGCATTTTCTCTTGAACTTCTTCACGAGTAGCGCCCTCTTTAACAGAAGCTAAACGCGATTTTGGCGTCATTACAACGTCAACTTTCTTAGATAAATCAGTTACAAAGCGAACATCACGACCAGTGATAATACCAACAAGTTCATTAGTTTCAGTTACTACAGGGAAACCAGCAAAGCCGTGTTTCTCTGTTAGTTCTTTAACATCTTGAATAGTTGCGTCTGGACGAACAGTGACAGGAGCAGAAACAACGCCAGCTTCAAAGATTTTAACTAGGCGAACTTCTTCAGCTTGCTGTTCAATAGACATGTTTTTGTGGATAAAACCGATGCCACCCTCTTGCGCTAATGCAATAGCAAGGCGCGCTTCTGTTACCGTATCCATAGATGCTGAGATCATTGGAATATTCAGAGAAATGTTCTTGGTTAACTGAGTGCGAAGATCAGCAGTGTTAGGAAGAACTGTTGAGTGTGCTGGGACGAGTAAAACGTCATCGAAGGTTAGAGCTTCTTTTGCGATTCGTAGCATTTGCAATATCTCACAACAAAGGTGTTTAAAGGAATAAATCCCACTTTATCGTTTCGCATAATAAAGTGTTTTGGATTTGATATTGCAGACGGATTATACGCATAGCGCAAACGCTTGGCTACACATTTATTTATTTTTAATTTGCAATTACCCCCTTGATATGTATTATATTGCCGCTAATTCCTATAGCCATGTCTAAGGCATTCTGATGTCTCTCGATTCCAATCCTCGTATCTTTACTGTCTCTCGATTGAATGCTGAAGTTCGCCTATTATTAGAGAACGAGATGGGAATTGTCTGGTTAGTCGGCGAAATCTCCAATCTTACCGTGCCTGTTTCTGGCCACTGGTACCTCACTTTAAAAGACAGTCAAGCACAAGTGAAATGTGCCATGTTTAAAGGCAATAACCGACGAGTTACCTTTAAACCACAAAACGGTAAACAAGTTCTTGTTAAAGCCCGCCTCTCTCTTTACGAACCTCGTGGTGACTATCAACTTATCATTGAAAGTATGCAACCAGAGGGAGATGGCCGTCTTCAACAAGAATTTGATCAACTCAAAATGTCACTGGCTGCTGAAGGGTTATTTGCTCAAACAGCTAAGAAGCCCTTACCTGAACAACCAAGACGTGTTGGTATCATTACTTCACAAACAGGGGCTGCCCTTTTTGATATTCTCCATGTATTAAAAAGACGAGATCCAAACCTACCTGTTGTTATTTATCCAACCATGGTTCAAGGAAGCGGTGCCGCTATACAAATAGCTCAAGCCATTGGACGAGCTAACACTCGCAATGAATGTGATATTTTGATTGTCGGTCGAGGCGGTGGCTCATTAGAAGATCTTTGGTGTTTTAATGAAGAGATTGTAGCTAGAACAATTGCAGCAAGTGGGATCCCAATCGTGAGTGCTGTAGGGCATGAAATTGATGTTACTATTGCAGACTTTGTTGCTGATGTTCGTGCACCTACACCTTCAGCAGCTGCTGAATTAGTTAGCCGTGATTTATCAACGCAGTTACAAACCGTTGCTCATCAAAAACGCCGTTTAAATAGTGCAATGGAACGTTATTTATCACATCAACAGCGTTCATTATCGGCTTATCAACACCGAATTGAAAAGCAACATCCTCAGATGCAGCTAAACAATCAAAGCCAACGCTTAGATGATCTTAATCAGAGATTGATGAATCATATTCAGCAACGCCTCCAACGTCAGCAACACAGAGTTGAAAACTTAACGCTACGATTAAATAATTTATCTCCGACAAAAAGAATCTCTCAAGATAAATCACACATTGAAGAACTCAAACGTCGCTTATTAGATTCAATGGATAGAAATCTATTAATGCAACGTCATCAATTAGCTCTGGCTGCAGAGAAGCTAGATACAGTGAGTCCTTTAGCTACCTTAATGCGTGGTTACTCCATCACCCATAATCAAGATGGGAAGATCATCACTTCAACAAAACAAGTGGAGTTAGGTGATAACATTACCACTCGTTTTGCTGATGGTGATATTACATCAACGGTAACTAAAACATCTGAACTTAGCTAATTGCAATTTCAGAAAATTCCGTTTTTGCTCGTGATTTAGACTTAAGTTCATTGCAATCATGACAAAAATAGCTTGCTGCGCCACAAGCATTAAGCTTTTCCATTTCTTTACTGCAATCAGGGCAATAAGCCACTTTCTTAAAATCTATCTGACAAAAGTCACAATGATAACCCTCTTTCTGCCAACGTAATTCAGATTGGCATTTTGGACATTGATTTTCTTGCATCACTCATTCCTTCTTTAATCGTTCTTATTCAATAATACTCTTTATTCAGTATATTCAAATGATGTGGATCTTCATGCTTATAGGGATCTGATCAGCGATCATGCCCTTTAAGAACATTTATATAACCACACCCCGAAAGCATTAGTTACATATGCTGTTTTTCAATTTAAAACCACATTAAAATCTAAATTTAACATTTAATATCAGAAGATCCAGCACATCAATCATTCTTTGGCTTATGATTTTCAGTGAAAAATACTCTAATTACACAAAATGCAGAATGAAATATACATGGAATGTAATTTCCATTTTTTAGATTATTTTTTAATCGATGTTGTTAGCATAAGGAGCTCTTGTTCGCTTTTCTCTTCCAATTTGACGGTAATTGTTGCGTATTCTTTAAATGAACTAACATGCGTACCACCACAAGGAAGTTTTGCTATTCCATCTATACCAAAATCTACTATCCAGTAACGTGAATCGGTTAACGCTTTACCATCACATTGCATAGTTACTTGGCTTTCTAGGGCAAGCCACTCAATAATTTGATGATTGACTGCTTCTTCTATTGTCTTAAGATCCGCCATCATCTCTGCACTATTAAGACCACGCTTACGTAATGTTTTACCTAAACGATATACATCTTCACAATGATCTTCAGATACAAAGCTGGTTTCTTGCGCATAGCTATTAAAATTATAGTGACCTAATTCGTCTTTTCTATCAGCATCTTTACGCCAGTAGTTAGCATGAAGCACTTTATTTAGTGCTAAATAAGCAATATGCCCTGCACTATGACCACGACTTAATGCTTTTTGATACTCCTCATCAACACGCAAAGTAACAATATTTTCTACTGCTATATCCGCATCTTTAGAGATTAAATGCGAAACAACAAAGACCCATCCCTCTTCGCCACGTTTAATTGGAATATCTTTTCCAATATAAAGCTCACCTGTAGCAAGTTCTATAGCTCCAGTTTGACAAGCAAGTACTGAGTATTCTTCATTATTAATCAGTATTACACCTTTATCTTCTGGGTGATCTGGCCAAATATGGCTAACAGGGTGGAATGGCGTCTCTTTAGTAATTACCCACTTTCCTTGCTCTGTTTCTTTGATAAGTAGCACTGTGGAGTCTGATTGCCATGTGTTATGACAAAATAAAATTTCGGTTGCTGCTAATTGAGTCATGATTTTTACCTAAAAAAAACGCCCAACAACTAGATGGGCGTTTTATTATTTAATATACATTTAAGAACGTAACTCTGGATTACTTCTTGTTGCGGTTTTTCACTGCACCTAACAGACGCTTGCGTTGACGCTCTTGCGACATAGTTAGTTTGCCACCACGATCTTCAAATGGGTTTTCGCTATTCTGGAATTGAATACGAATTGGAGTGCCCATAATTTCTAAAGACTTACGGTAGTAGTTCATTAAGAAACGTTTGTATGAAGATGGTAATTCTTTCACTTGGTTACCGTGAATAACGATAAGTGGTGGATTGTAACCACCTGCGTGAGCGTATTTTAGCTTCACACGACGGCCACGAACCAATGGTGGTTGGTGATCATCTTGTGCCATTTTCATGATACGAGTTAGAACAGAAGTACCAACACGCTTAGTAGCAGAAACGTATGCTTCTTGAACTGATTCGTATAAGTGACCTACACCAGTACCATGTAGAGCTGAAATAAAGTGAATACGAGCAAAATCAACAAAACCTAAACGGCGATCAAGTTCAGATTTTACTTTTTCTTTCACATCGTTATCTAAACCATCCCATTTGTTCACAGCAATTACTAATGAACGACCCGCATTAAGCGCAAAACCTAATAAACTTAAATCTTGATCTGAGATGTTTTCACGAGCATCAATCACCAGTAGAACAACGTTTGCATCTTCAACGGCTTTTAATGTTTTGATTACAGAGAATTTTTCTACGGTTTCATTAATACGGCCACGACGACGAACACCTGCAGTATCAATTAATACGTATTCTTGACCTTCACGTTCCATAGGAATGTAAATAGAGTCACGAGTTGTACCAGGCATATCGTAAACCACCACACGTTCTTCACCAAGAATACGGTTAGTCAGTGTCGATTTACCTACGTTTGGACGACCAATGATAGCTAGTTTAATAGGTTGATCCTGAAGACGAGCAAAATCTTTCTCTGCATCTTCTTCAGTTAGATCTTTCTCTTCGTCTTCAAAATCTTCAAATTCAGTTAAATCAGTGATTTCACCGTTTTCATCTTTCAAAGACTCTTCAACAAGCTCTTCCATAAAAGGAGCTAAAGCAAGTTCGAGTAAAGACGTTACACCACGCCCGTGTGAAGCTGCAATTTGGTATACTTTATTCATACCTAATTGCCAGAACTCAGCACTTGCAGCATCAGCATCAATACCATCGATCTTGTTAACAACTAAGAACGTTGGCTTTTCTCGTGAACGTAAGTGTTTTGCAATGGCTTCATCTGCAGATGTTAAACCAGCACGACCATCAACCATAAATAGCACAACATCAGCTTCTTCGATCGCAGCTAATGACTGTTCTGCCATTTTAGTTTCAACGCCTTGTTCTGTTCCATCGATACCGCCGGTATCAATCAGAATGAATTCTTGCTCTTCTAACTTAGCTCGTCCGTATTTACGGTCACGAGTTAAACCAGGAAAGTCAGCAACTAATGCATCCCTTGTGCGTGTAAGACGGTTAAATAGCGTCGATTTACCAACATTTGGACGCCCTACCAGAGCAACAACAGGAATCATATATACCTCTTTATTTAATCATAGGCATAGCGCGAGCTAATACCAATTTGATGATGGTTTTGACTGATTCATTACACATAAAGCCATCACCAAATTGGATTATCTTTCACTATCTAAAAACAATAAAAGGCCCCAAAACCAAAAGGACTTGGAGCCAATTCACAATTATAGCAAATAAATATTATTTAATTCGCATTTTTTTGATATCGCCTTCGCGAGTAACAACGAGGAAGCTGTCTTCAACTAAAATTGGAGAAACGGCAATACCATCACTGTCTATCTCTTGTTGAGACATAAACAGCCCAGTATCTCTATCTAACCAATGTAAATAACCTTCGCTATCCGCTAAAACAATATAGCTATCAATGATCATTGGTGATGTTAATTGACGATACTCTAACTCTTCGTTGCTCCAAAGTTCAGTACCACTTCGAGCATCAACAGCAACAACGTGATCTTTCTCTGTTACTAAGAAGAGTCGCTTACCATCAGATGACATATTCATAGCTGATGAATAATTGCGTTTCCATACCGGTTGGCCTGTACGTAAATCTAACGCAATTAACTGGCCATTGTAGCCAATAGTAAATAGTCGACTACCAAGGATCAGTGGTGAAGCATCAACATCAACCAAACGATCAATTTCTGTCGCACCTTTTGGTGTACCAACTGGTTGTTGCCATAATAGTTGACCTTTTGAAATCAACGCTGCCGCTAAGCGACCATTAGACATCCCCCAAAACACACCGCCTGAAATGCTCACAGGAGCACTATCACCACGAAGTGTTAAGTTTGGTACTTCACTATTGATTTGCCATTGTTCCACACCCGTTTCTGCATCAAAAGCTATTAATGCTCCACGACTGGTGTGAACCATGACGTAACCTTCATCAGCCAGTGGTTTAGCTAATACTTCACCATCCACCTTCTCACGCCATAACTCTTCACCGGTTTCTGCATCAAGAGTGATAAGTTCACCATTTTCAGAACCAATAAAAACTTTACCGTAAGTCAGTGTTAAACCACCAGATAGTCGAGCTGTATCATCTTGCTCTAAATCTCTTTCCCAAATGGTCTTGCCATTTTCAGGATCCAGAGCTTTAACAAGACCATCTCGACTAGCAACGTATATTTTTTGATAAGCATATACTGGTGTTAGACGTGAAAAATAATGTCCAACACCATCACCAATTGAACTTGTCCATTCCGTTGTTGGTTCAAATTGATTCTGAACAACAGGAACCGGTGCCATTACGATTGTATCTTCTTCACTCGCACAGCCAAAAAGCATCGAGAAACCAAAGGTACATAACGCCGCTTTTTTTAACACCTTACGCATTCAGTTGTCCTTACTCAGCTAAATCATCCAGTTTCATTTGAACTGCTTGGTTCATGCCTGCTTGAAGTGCTTCAGTATAAGCAGAACGAGCAGTTGCAATATCACCTTGACGAAGTGCGATGTCACCTTTTAATTCAGCAACACGAGCAGCCCAACTTGCTGGTTTAACATTAGCTAATGTTGCTAATGCGGCATCAAAGTTATCTTGTTCAGCTTGAATACGAGCAGAACGAACTTGAGCCATTGCTGTTAGTGATTCATCTTTGCTGTTACTAGCAACCCAATTTAATTGCTCAAGTGCATTTTCAAGCTGCCCAGCTTCAACTTGTACTTTAGCTAACTGAAGTGCCGCTAATGATGCGTATTCACTGCTTTTATTTGCATCAATAAATGCTTGTGTAGATTCAATCGCATCTGCACCAGAAGCTTGTAACGCAGTTAGCGCTCTTTCATAGGCAGCAGAAGCTGTTTCTTTCGCAGTAATCTGTGATGATTGGTAATATTTCCAACCCAAGATTGCACCAATACCAACAACACCACCAATAACGACAGCCTTGCCATTTTCTTTCCACCAACTTTTAATGGCTTCAACTTGTTGTTCTTCAGTTTCGTAGGCTTCCACGTCCTATCCTCTTAAATCAATTCAGCTAATTTTGTGAATACGTCTGATTGTGGCAGAGTCTCTTGCTCGCCATTACGTAAATCTTTAACGTTAACTGTTTGCTCTGCAACTTCAGTTTCACCTAGGATTAGGGCTACTGCTGCACCTGCATTATCAGCACGTTTAAATTGCTTTTTAAAATTACCACCACCGAAGTGACACATAACTCGTAAGCCTGGAACTTGTTCACGCAGTGACTCAGCCAGTTTCATACCAGCCATAAGTGTGCCTTCACCAGCTGTTACCATGTATACGTCAACAGAGCGACGAACATCTGTTAATTCTAATGTTTCCATTAGAAGAACAAGGCGTTCTAAGCCCATAGCAAAGCCAACTGCAGGTGTTGTTTTACCACCAAGTTGCTCAACTAGACCATCGTAACGGCCACCACCACATACTGTACCTTGAGCACCTAAACTTTCTGTAATCCACTCAAAAACAGTACGGTTATAATAATCTAAACCGCGAACTAAACGTTCATTAACTTGATATTGGATGCCAGCAGCGTCAAGTAGTTCACATAATCCAGAAAAATGTGCTTTAGAATCGTCATCTAAGTATTCTGATAGCTTAGGTGCATCACCTAAAATTGCTTGAACATCAGGATTCTTAGTATCTAATACACGCATTGGGTTTGTGTGCATACGACGCTTACAATCTTCATCTAATACATCTAAATGCTGCTCTAAGAAAGCAACTAATGCTGTACGGTAGTTAGCACGAGCTTCTAGTGAACCAATTGAGTTCAACTCTAAACGAACGTGTTGATCGATACCTAATTCACGCCATAAACGAGCTGTCATCATGATCAATTCAGCATCAACATCAGGACCGTTTAAGCCAAAAACTTCAACACCTACTTGGTGGAATTGACGGTAACGACCTTTTTGAGGACGTTCATGACGGAACATTGGACCCATGTACCATAAACGTTGCTCTTGGTTGTACAGTAAACCATTTTCAATTCCTGCACGAACACAACCCGCTGTACCTTCAGGACGAAGAGTCAAGCTATCGCCATTACGGTCTTCAAACGTATACATCTCTTTTTCTACAACATCAGTTACTTCACCGATAGCGCGTTTAAATAGATGAGTTTGCTCAACAATTGGCATGCGAACTTCGTTATAACCGTATGCGCTGATAACGCGTTTTACGCTATCTTCAACTTTTTGCCACAATGGAGACTGTGTTGGAAGGCAATCATTCATGCCTCGAATTGCTTGGATTGTTTTAGCCACGTTTACTTCCCAATGGGTTTGTTTATATCTACTACCAATCAGTCGATCTGATTGATATCAATTTGGTTTTCTTTTGATAACGTTGCCGCTTTTGCGCGGATCTTTGCTTCTAGTTGATCAACAATGTTGTCGTTATCAAAGCGCTCTTTCTGACGTACTCCGTCTTCATAAAAAGCACTCTTACGGTTACTACCCGCGATACCCATATGTGAAACTTCAGCTTCACCAGGGCCATTTACTACACATCCAATAAGAGATACATCCATTGGTGTGATTAAATCTTCTAAACGTTGCTCAAGTTCATTCACTGTTGCTATCACATCAAACTCTTGACGAGAGCATGTAGGACAAGCAATGAAGTTAATACCACGAGAACGAATGCGCAATGATTTTAAGATATCAAAACCAACTTTAATTTCTTCAACGGGATCCGCTGCTAAAGAAATTCGTAATGTGTCACCGATACCTTCAGATAGCAGCATACCCAAACCAACCGCTGATTTAACAGAACCAGCACGAGCGCCACCCGCTTCAGTAATACCTAAATGTAATGGTTGAGCTATTTGTTTTGCTAATAGACGATATGAATCAACCGCAAGGAAAACATCAGATGCTTTTACACTTACTTTAAATTGGTCAAAATTAAGACGATCTAAAATATCAACATGACGCATTGCTGATTCTAATAACGCTTCAGCTGTTGGTTCTTTATATTTTGCTTGAATGTCTTTTTCTAATGAGCCGCCATTAACACCAATTCGAATTGGAATATTTTTATCACGAGCACAATCAACTACTGAGCGAATACGCTGTTCATTACCAATATTACCAGGGTTAATACGTAAACAATCAACACCATACTCCGCAACTTGAAGAGCAATACGGTAGTCAAAATGAATATCAGCAACCAGTGGAACTGATACCTGTTGTTTAATTAGTTTGAATGCTTCAGCAGCGTCCATTGTCGGTACAGAAACTCGAACAATATCTGCGCCTACTTTTTCAAGAGACTTAATTTGAGCAACAGTGGCATCTACATCAGTAGTACGTGTATTCGTCATTGATTGAACGGCAATGGGAGCACCATCACCAATAGGAACATTACCCACATAAATGCGAGTAGATTGACGACGTTTAATTGGGGACTCTATATGCATGGAATCAACTCATTATTGAGGTAGGGTTAATCGTGCAACTTTACCTGCAGGGTATACAGATAAATCAACAGGTTTGCCTTTATAAGTAAGTGTTACCGCATTTGGAGCGCCAATAATTAGCTTATAAGGTGCTTTACCTGTTAATTTTAGTGTTTGATTCGATTTTTTCACACCTGAGTATAGGCGATTATTTGAAGCGTCTTGTACTTGTAACCAGCAATCGCTATTAAATGTCATTACAACATCTTCCGTAACAACGGCTTTTTCAGCTACTGGTTCTTCTTTTTTAACTTCTACAGGAGCTTCCGCTTCAGGCTTTTTGATGGTTTCTTTTTCAAGCGTTTTCGAGTCAGTCTCTAGCTCTGAAATATTAGTATCCAGTTGAAGCATTTCAGCCTCATCTAATGTTGGTGCTGTTTCTTCAGTTTGAGGGGAATCAGTTTTATTTTCTTCAACTTGTTCCATTGATTTAGCGGTTTCAACTTCTGCAATTAACTCTGCATCATTGGCACTCTCAAGTTGTGCTTGCTCTTGCCACCACCACAATACTGACATACCTAAAATCAACGCAAAAATAACCCATGTTAATTTCATAATGCGGTTATCGTGTTTCTCTCTCTTCGTTTTGCGAGAAAAACTTTGCATATCATGTTGTTCGATTTGGGCTTTACCCAGTTGATCTAACGCATCAAGCACTTTTTGTTCAGGAACATTAACCACTTTTGCGTATGAACGATAGTAACCACGGGTAAACGTTGCTAGTTTACCCATGTCAAACTGATCCGCTTCAATTTGCTCTAACACTTCTACACGTAAACGTAGTCGTGAAGAGATATCTTCAAGCGTTAAATTTAATTCTTCTCGAGCCTCTTTAAGCAATAGGCCAGGTGCGATAAACGTTTCTACTGTTTCTTCAATATGTTCTGTCGTCATGATTTATATAATTCTGATATTCTCGCGAGTCCGGATACTCTTTTCCCAGAATATTTACGTATTTTTTTACTAAATGCGCATTGCCTGCTTTTTTTTCTAATTCTATGAGTAAGCTTAGGCTAACTGGTTTATATCCGTACTTCTTATTAAATTTAAACAGCGAAATTCTCGGTTCGGAATAATTACCTTCGTCAATATTCAATTTAGCCAATTGAAGGGTCGAACGAATCCGATTCGGATCATGAGCCAACGAGCGCTCAAAATACGTTTTTGCTGTCACTTTATCCCCACTACTTAATGCACACATCGCTGCATTTTCATAACTTGCCGAGACAAGATAGTAGTAAGGTTGGTCTATTGCTTGAGTAAACTTCTCTTGAGCTTCCTCATATCGGCCCTTTTTACATAGAAAAACGCCGTAGTTATTTAATACATTACCATTTTTTGACGAATAACGTAATGCTCGTTTGTATGCCTTTTCAGCTAAATCGTCTTCTTCTACTTGTTGATAATAATAAGCGAGGGAGGTTTGAGAGCGGTAATAGTCGGGAGCGTATTGTACAGCCAGTTCCAAATTCTCGCGAGCTTTCATCATATCGCCCGCATTTAAATAGCTTAATCCGAGTGTAATTCGAGCTTCAGCGGCTCGAATTACCTCTTCTTTGGTCATTTCATCGGCTTCGTCAACAGTGACGCAACCAGCACTGGTTAACAATCCAATCGTTAATAGTGCTGCACTCCATTTTCTCATCCTGCCTTCCCTTGCTGTAATACACCAAGATTAAACAGTTTTTACAGGGATTGCCTCACCTTGCTGTTTAACTTTAGTGCGTTTAGTTCTGTCGATGACATCACCAACTAATTGACCACAAGCAGCGTCGATATCATCGCCACGAGTCTTACGAATTGTCACGGTATAGTCGTATTCCATTAAGGTTTTCATGAAACGATCAATACGTGAGTTACTTGGTTTCTTATATGGTGACCCAGGATAAGGGTTAAATGGAATCAAATTAATCTTCGCAGGCGTATCTTTTAGCAATTCTGCGAGTTGTCTTGCATGATCCATATCGTCATTAACATGATCAAGAAGAACATACTCAACAGTTACACGACCACGGTTTGCATTTGATGATGCAATGTAACGACGAACTGAAGCTAAAAACGCATCAATATCCCAACGATCATTGATAGGCATAATTTGGCTACGAAGTTCATCAGTTGGTGCATGTAATGAGATTGCTAATGCAACATCAATTTTACCTGTCATTTGGTCAAGACCAGAGACCACGCCTGATGTAGAAACGGTTACACGACGCTTAGATAAAGCAAAACCTAAATCATCTAGCATAATCTCTAATGCTGGAATTAAGTTTTTCATGTTAAGTAACGGCTCACCCATCCCCATCATTACAACGTTAGTAATTGGACGACGACCCGTTTCTTTTTCTAGACCAATTTCACGAGCTGCACGCCAGATTTGACCCACAATCTCTGATACTTTTAGGTTACGGTTAAAGCCTTGTTGAGCAGTTGAACAGAATTTACACTCTAATGCACAACCAACCTGTGAAGATACACAAAGTGTTGCACGGTCACCATCAGGGATGTATACCGTTTCTACGTCTTGATCGCCAACTTTCATCGCCCACTTAATCGTGCCATCAGATGAATGTTGTGCTTCTGATACGTAAGGTGCGCGAATTTCACACTTGTGCTTTAGTTTTTCACGAAGCTTTTTATTGATGTTGTTCATTTGATCGAAGTCATCACAACCAAAGTGATACATCCACTTCATTACTTGATCTGCACGGAAGGCTTTCTCTCCTAATTCCTCAGAAAAAAATGCTCGAAGTCCTTTACGATCAAAGTCCAGTAGATTGATTTTAGCTGTAGTCATGTTGCCTCTCTGATAAATGACATCACCGCGAATATGGGCGCAGAATTGTACAGCCTTTGGGAGGATATTACTAGAGGTTCGAGGTTCGAGGTTCGAGTAAGAGAATGTAGACTATCTACAAAAAAGAAAACTTATTCTGAAATTAATTACAATGCTCAAGCATTAAAAAACAAGCTCCCTTTATTCTTTAGGGAGCTTGTGAGCGTTCTAGGCTCTCATCTCTATTATTCAGCTGGGCGTGGGCAGATTTCGTCTTCAGCAAAGAAATACGCAATCTCACGTGCAGCAGACTCTGGGCTATCAGCACCGTGAACAGAGTTGTAACGCATGCTAATTGCATAATCCGCTCGTAGTGAGCCACACGCTGCTTCTTCTGGGTTAGTTTTACCCATTAGCTCACGGTAGCGTACAACCGCATTTTCACCTTCAAGAACTTGAACCATTACAGGTCCTGACATCATGTATGCCACTAATTCATCAAAAAACTCTTTTCCTTCATGCTCAGCATAAAAGCCTTCTGCTTGTTCTTTAGTTAAACGAAGCATTTTAGCAGCAACGATTTGCATACCTGTTTTTTCAATACGACGGTAAATAGCACCAATTAAATTACGCTTAACGGCATCTGGTTTTACAATTGAAAAAGTACGTTCTATTGTCATTCTACTTTCCTTTAGGTTTCTTTTACTTCTTATATTAATTTCAATCAGTACTCATTTATCTAATACCAATCACAGTAAGTCAATGCTCAAAAATAACAAAGAAAAAAGGCTTGAAAACAAAACGGAATTTTTCGATAAGTAGTGACTCTAAAATCAAAAAACCAACGCCGTTATCAAGCATGTTAACAATGCTAGGATGACCCGTTATTAACTACAACTCGTATAAATACTGATAGGAATTACCTGTTAAAAAAGAAGACCGAGCGAGCTCGATCTTCATTTTAATTATTTAGTTAAGATATTAGCAAGTGTTCTTACACCTACTCCGGTCGCACCGGCTGCCCACTTATCAGATGGCGCTGTGCGATACGTCGCTGAACAGTCCATATGAATCCATCCTTTCTGATAATCTTCAACAAAGTAAGATAAAAAGCCTGCGGCAGTACTTGCACCCGGTGAATATGGACCTGAACCAATATTCGCTAAATCAGCAAAGTTTGATGGCAGCATAGCTCGGTGGAATTCCATCAATGGTAGACGCCATAGACCTTCATTCTCTTCTTGAGCCGCATTTAACGCTTTTTGGCTCAATGCTTCATCAAAACTTAATAGTGAATGGAAATCATTACCTACAGCCATTTTCGCTGCACCCGTTAGCGTCGCACAGTCAATAATAAGTTCAGGCTTTTGCTCTGATGCAAACTGAAGACCATCAGCCAGAACTAAACGTCCTTCTGCATCCGTATTTAGAATTTCTACCGTCTTACCATTTTTATAAGTGATGATATCGCCTAACTTTAATGCTCGGCCTGAAATCATATTTTCAGCACAGCATAGAATCAGCTTAACACGCTTATCTAAACCACGAAGAATTGACATCGCAAGACCTGCTGTCACTAATGCAGAGCCTCCCATATCCGCTTTCATCGATGCCATACCTGCAGATGGTTTAATACTGTAACCACCAGAATCAAACGTAATGCCTTTACCAACTAAACAAGCAAATACTGGCGCACTTTCGTCTCCAGTAGGGTTATAGTCTAACTGTAACATTGCAGAGGTACGTTCTGAGCCACGACCTACGGCATAAATCCCCGTCCAACCTTGAGTCAAAAGATCTTTATCTTTTACAATCTTAGTTGTGACTGTGCCCTCTGGAGCAACAGATTTAATAAACTCTGCGGCCATAGTAGCAAGTTGACGAGGAGCGACTTCTTCAGCCGTTTTATTAATGATTTGACGAGTCCAATTCGTTGTTAGAATTCGAGCGTTTAACTCTTTTTCATCATTTTCACTTAATGCAGTCCAACTCACATCATCGCTATTTTTAGAGTCACGGAAACCTTGAATAAATGACCAAATAGATTCAA
This sequence comes from Aliivibrio fischeri, assembly GCF_009727955.1. Taxonomy (GTDB): domain Bacteria; phylum Pseudomonadota; class Gammaproteobacteria; order Enterobacterales; family Vibrionaceae; genus Aliivibrio; species Aliivibrio fischeri_A. The sequence goes on from NZ_WOBR01000009.1 coordinate 24,112, forward strand.
GATCCCAGTCGGCCCCCTCAAGTTCAACAGCGATTAAACCTTGTGAATTTAATTTACGAGCCGCTCGCTGGATAAGACTGTATACGTCACTTTCAATACAATGAATAACGGCAGCTTTAGAAGTAAAAGACAATATAGCTTTGTCCCCCCAATGGGCAGGGGCTGCGATAGATGAAAGTTGTACAGTCATCTTTTGTGACATGGTGTATCTCCTTTAAATACGCAATAACTCCATAACATCATTTAATTGCATATGATTACTTATATTGCGTGAATGTCGACCGATTATAAATGAATAAAACATCCATCTTTTTATACAATTTGCCTACTTTACACTAGTGATACAAGGTATTTCACTAAAATGTAAGAGGTAGATCCAAGCAGGTGATGGTTTTTTATACTTTCTAAAAGCGAATCATAAATGGTAAAAAACTAATCCCACTCGTCCATCCAACATAATACGATGGCTTCTAGCACTTTTTCACCAGAATGCTTAGGATCATCATCAAAATCTTCTAATTCTAATACCCATTGGTATAAATCAGTAAAGCGCACTGTTTTTGGATCGGTATCTGGGTATTTATCTAGTAATTCAATTGCAATATCTCTCGAATCAATCCATTTCAAACTCATAATAAACTCCTTATTATTTTGATTTGCTATTTGTTACTAATAAAAAAGGCAAGCTTGAGGGGAGTAATTACTTACTTCTCAATACTTGCCCTCTTAACTACTTTAGCTTAATAAAAGAAAGATTAATGATCTTCTGATGCTAAGTTTAAAGTATATTTTGGAATTTCTACCACAAGGTCTTCTTGTGCAACTAAAGCTTGGCAACCTAAACGTGATTCAGGCTCAAGTCCCCATGCTTTATCTAACATATCATCTTCTAATTCGTCACTTTCCTCTAGCGAGTCAAAGCCTTCACGAATAATAACGTGACATGTAGTACAAGCACATGATTTCTCACACGCATGCTCAATGCCAATGCCGTTTTTTAAAGCAACATCTAAAACACTGTCGCCTTCATTTGCTTCAAGAACCGCCCCTTCTGGACATAATTCTTCATGTGGTAGAACGATAATTTTTGGCATTTCTATACCTCATCAATAGATTGACCAGCCAATGCAGCTCGAATTGAGGCGTCCATTCGACGCGCTGCAAATTCTTGACTTGCTTCATCAGCCTTTTTAATTCCATCTTCAATTGCTTGCGCATCAGTACCTTGACGTAATGTGATTAACGCTTCAATTGCTTGTAAAATTTCTGCTTGTTCTTCTTTTGACAGTAACGCATCACCATCATTATTAAGCGCAACAACTAACCCTTCAATAACTCGATCTGCTTCTACTTGCTGTTCAGCTAATGCACGTGCTTGCATATCTTCTTTTGCATACGTCATTGAGTCTTTAAGCATGTTAGCTACCTCATTATCACTTAAACCATAAGACGGCTTAACTTGGATATGAGATTGAACGCCAGTGCTCTTTTCCATTGCTGTAACAGAAAGTAAGCCGTCAGCATCGACTTGATACGTTACACGAATATGTGCAGCACCCGCCGCCATTGGTGGGATCCCTTTTAAAGAAAAACGAGCCAAAGAACGACCATCTTCAACCATCTCTCGTTCACCTTGAACAACGTGCACCATCATGCCTGTTTGCCCATCTTTAAATGTGGTGAACTCTTGAGCTTTTGCTACAGGGATCGTGGTATTACGTGGAATGATCTTTTCAACAAGTCCACCCATAGTTTCAATACCAAGAGAAAGTGGAATAACATCAAGCAGTAACATTTCAGAATCAGGTTTGTTACCCACTAAGATATCCGCTTGAATCGCCGCACCAATAGCCACGACTTGATCAGGGTCGATACTGGTTAATGGCGTTTGACCAAAGTAATCACCAACAGAAGTACGTACAAATGGCGTTCGTGTTGAACCGCCAACCATAACCACTTCCATTACTTCTTCTGACGTAATATCCGCATCTTTTAGTGCACGACGACATGCCATTAGTGTCTTTTTAATCAAAGGTTGAATTAGACTATTGAAAAGCTCAACGCTAATCTCACCGCTCCAATCTTTAAAAGCGATCTCTACTTTATCTGTATCTGATAATGCAACTTTTGTTTGTGTCGCTAATGTCAGTAATTCACGCTGTTCTTGATTTGATAACGGATGAGTGATGCCCGCTTGTTCTTTAATCCATTGTGCTAAAGCATGGTCAAAATCATCACCGCCTAACGCAGAGTCACCACCAGTAGCAAGTACTTCAAATACGCCTTTAGATAAACGTAAAATAGAAATATCAAACGTACCACCACCTAAATCGTAAACGGCAATAACACCTTCTTGACCTGAATCTAAGCCGTATGCGATTGCCGCTGCAGTCGGTTCATTTAGTAGACGAAGAACATTTAAGCCCGCTAATGTCGCAGCATCCTTAGTGCCTGCACGTTGTGCATCATCAAAATAAGCAGGAACAGTAATCACTACCCCTTCTAACTCGCCACCAAGTGTGTCTTGAGCACGACGTGATAACGATTTTAAAATTTCAGACGAGACCTGAATTGGGTTAACTTCACCTTGAGCGGTTTGAATTACTGGTAATCCGTTTTCACTTTCTGAAAATTGGTATGGAAGCTCAGGATAACGAGCTTGAATATCTTTAAGTGAACGGCCCATTAAACGTTTTACAGAAATAATGGTATTTTGTGGATCCATTGCTGCAGATTGGTATGCATTCATGCCTACGCAAATTTTATCTTCTTGATACTGAACAACAGATGGCAAAATGACATTACCTTTCATGTCTGGTAATGTTTTAGCTTCACCGCTTCGAACTGAAGCAACCAAAGAGTTTGTTGTTCCTAAATCAATACCTACCGCCAGTTTATGTTGGTGCGGTACAGCACTTTGTCCTGGTTCAGCAATCTGTAATAACATGAAAGTATCCTTCGTTTATCTCATTAACCCAAAAAGAGTTAACCTAATAATTTCTCTTCTAACTGCTCAACTTCTTGATTCAGTTTTTCAATAAATTTGAGCTTTCGAACGCTCTGAGCGGCTTCAATCCATGCTTCATTTTTCAATAGTTCTTGCAGTTGAACTAACTGTGATTTACGCATTGCTGTTACATTCTCAGCAAAATCAAACAAAGCACTCTCAGGATCTGAACTTGATGGTAATGATTCTAACTCTTCACGCAGTTCCATTTGTTGCATTAAAAACATAGGATCTTGCATTGTGGTTTGTTCACCACGAATATCATGACCTTGCTCTGAAAGTATGTATTCAGCTCGTGATACTGGATTTTTTAATGTTTGATACGCATCATTAATTTGCGCAGCTTTTTGAATGGAAAGTAAACGGTCACGCTCTGAAGACGTTGCAAAATTATCTGGGTGAAAGCGTTTTTGTAACTCTCTAAATTGAAGAGAAAGAAGGCCACCATCCAGTTCAAACTGGTTCGGTAGCCCAAATAATTCAAAATGATTCATAAGTAATGTTTTGCTCTATACGTTGAAGCTTTCACCACACCCACATTCACTTTTTACGTTCGGGTTGTTGAATTTAAAGCCTTCATTTAGACCTTCTTTTGCAAAATCTAATTCAGTGCCATCCATATAAGCTAAGCTTTTTGGATCAATAATGATTTTTACACCAAACTGTTCGAAAACTTGATCTTCTTCGTTTAGCTCATCAACAAATTCAAGAATATAAGCCATACCCGAACAACCAGAGGTTCTTACGCCTAAACGTAAACCAACGCCTTTTCCTCGGTTTTCAAGAAATTTTTGTACACGGCTTGCCGCTGCTTCGGTGACTGAAATGGCCATACTGCAACCTTTACTTTTTGTTTGTGGTCATGGGAGTCATTAATTATTAACGACATTACTCAATAATAAAGCACCTTTTATTAATAAAACAAATAATAAAGGTGCTCTATCTAACCAAAAATAATTAATCTTGGTGTTTATTACGGTAATCAGATACCGCTGCTTTGATTGCATCTTCTGCAAGAATTGAACAGTGAACTTTCACTGGTGGTAACTCAAGCTCTTCTGCAATTTCAGCATTTTTAAGTGCTGCAGCTTCGTCTAGTGTTTTACCTTTTACCCACTCAGTAACTAGTGAGCTTGACGCAATTGCAGAACCACAACCGTATGTTTTGAATTTTGCATCTTCGATAACACCTTCTGGAGATACCTTGATTTGCAGTTTCATAACATCACCACAAGCCGGAGCACCAACCATGCCGCTACCCACTGATGGGTCGTCTTTTTCAAATGAACCAACATTACGAGGGTTTTCGTAATGGTCGATTACTTTTTCGCTATAAGCCATGATATATACCTCTAAATTCTGTAACGTCCGTGTTTTAGTGGTGTGCCCACTCAACCGTGTTTAAGTCGATGCCTTCTTTGTACATGTCCCACAGTGGTGACATATCACGCAGTTTGTTTACTGCTTGGCTAATTTGTGAAACCGCGTGGTCGATCTCTTCTGCTGTTGTGTAACGGCCAAAAGAGAAACGAATTGAACTGTGTGCTAGCTCATCATTTAAACCTAATGCACGTAGTACATATGAAGGTTCAAGACTTGCTGAAGTACATGCAGAACCAGAAGATACTGCAAGATCTTTAAGAGCCATTAATAAAGACTCACCTTCAACAAATTCAAAACTGATGTTCAAATTACTTGGTACACGTTGGTCTAAATCACCATTAATGTGTACTGCTTCCATATCTTTAATGCCATCCAATAAACGGTCGCGCATTGCTAAGCAGTGATCGTAATCTTTTTGCATTTCTTCTTTGGCAATACGACAAGCTTCACCCATACCAACGATTTGGTGTGTTGCTAGAGTACCTGAACGGAAACCACGCTCATGACCGCCACCGTGCATTTGTGCTTCTAAACGAATACGCGGTTTACGACGAACATACAATGCGCCGATACCTTTAGGGCCATAAATTTTATGTGCTGATAGTGAAATTAAATCAACTTTAACTTCTTGTACATCTAGAGGGATTTTACCTGCAGATTGTGCTGCATCAACATGGAAAATAATTTTACGAGAACGACATAATTCGCCAATTGCAGTAATGTCTTGAATTACACCAATTTCGTTATTTACATGCATAATTGAAACAAGAACAGTATCATCACGCATCGCTGCTTCAAGCTTAGCGAGGTCAATAAGACCGTTTGATTCTGGCTCAAGGTAAGTAACCTCATAACCTTCACGCTCAAGTTGACGACATGGGTCAAGAACCGCTTTATGTTCTGTTTTACAAGTAATGATGTGCTTACCTTTCTTATTATAGAAATGCGCAGCACCTTTAATTGCTAGGTTGTCAGACTCAGTAGCGCCTGATGTGAATACGATCTCACGAGGATCTGCATTCAATAAATCGGCAATATTTTCACGTGCAGTATCAACCGCTTCTTCAGCCTGCCAGCCGTAACGGTGTGAGCGTGATGCAGGGTTACCAAAGTAACCATCCATTGTCATGTATTGAACCATTTTATCCGCTACACGTTTATCAACAGGACACGTAGCCGAATAATCAAAGTAAATTGGCAGTTTCATTTTCATCTCCAAAAATACAGACGTTTGACCGTTAAGAACGGACATTAACACCCACAGAATTTGTTAATTTTGAATTCGTAGTTAAGCCATTTGTTATGGCAAGATCAACATTTTGTCGATCAGATATTTGCTGAACTTCATTATCTTGCATCAGTTCACCAAGCGTAATACCGTCTAAGAAAGTACTGATTCGAGAACTTAGATCACGCCACAATGTGTGCGTTAAACAACGCGTACCACCTTGGCAGCCTTCTTTTCCATGACATTTCGTTGCATCAACTGATTCATCGACAGCTGAAATAACCATTCCAACAGCAATTTGTTCAGCTTTTAATCCTAAGCGATAACCACCACCAGGACCTCGAACGCTAGCAACTAAACCGGCTTTACGTAATCTAGAGAATAATTGTTCAAGATAAGATAATGAAATTCCTTGGCGCTCTGAGATATCAGCAAGCGGCACTGGTCCTTCTTGGGCATGAAGTGCAACGTCTAACATTGCTGTTACTGCATACCTTCCCTTTGAAGTTAATTTCATAAGTTACCTCATATCCACACTATTCGTATGGAATGAAGTTTCCCATACCTGACTATTTTGGTCAAGTATTTATCCTACTATTTTAGTCAAGTACTTACTATTTGATATTACTTGTCTTTCATACTGCGTTCTACGGCGGTCAATACACCACGTAAAATGCGTAATTCTTGAGTTTCTGGACGTGTACGGTTAAACATACGACGCATTTTATTCATAACCTGACCTGGATGTGCTTTATTTATAAAGTCGGTATTCGTCATCACTTTTTCAAGGTGTTCGTAGAATAATTCCAGTTCATGGTTTAAAGGGTAATCCGCTTCTTTTGATTCGCCTTTATATGCTTGACTGTCTAACCATGCAACGCGTGCTTCGTAGCTAATAGTTTGCACTGCCATTGCTAAGTTCAAAGAACTGTATTCAGGGTTAGCTGGAATACATACATGGAAATGACACTTCTGTAACTCTTCATTAGTCAAACCGACTCTTTCACGGCCAAAAACAAAAGCAATTGGATGTGTATTGGCTTCTTCTATTGCTTTAACGCCCGCTTCGCGAGGTTCTAACATTGGCCATTCAAGTGTTCTTGAACGTGCACTTGAACCAATAACTAAACCACAATCAGAAATGGCTTCATCTAATGTATCAACAACACGTGCATTATTCGCAATATCACTTGCTCCAGCAGCAAGAGCAATGGCTTGACCATCAACTTCACATTCAGGTGCAACAAGCACCATATTAGTTAACCCCATCACTTTCATAGCGCGAGCAGCTGAACCAATATTTCCTGAATGGCTAGTTCCTACAAGAACAATACGAATTTTATCTAACATGTTATTTCCCATCTAATGAAAAGAGCCGCCGGATACTAACATAAAGCAATACGGCTTTCTTCTTTATCTCGCTGAGATTTTAACCTTGGATCGCTTTTTTTGTAATAAAGAGAATGAATGAACAAAAAATAAACACTTCCTTTTTATAATAAGTCTGTGTATACTCGCCGCCGATTTCTGTTCTTTAACATCTTTTGGGATATTACTATGCATCCAATGCTAAACATTGCTGTACGTGCTGCACGTAAAGCTGGTGACTTTGTTGCTAAATCTTTTGAGCAAACTGACAAAATTGAAACAACAAAGAAAGGCAACAACGAATTTATTACGAACATCGAAGCCGATGCTCAATACATTCTTGTTGACATGATCAAGAAATCTTACCCTGATCACAGCATCATTTCTGAAGAGTCTGGCCTAATTGAAGGTAAAGACACTGACATTCAATGGATCATTGACCCATTAGATGGCACGACTAACTTCGTTAGAGGTATCCCACACTTCTCTGTTTCTATTGCTGTTCGCATTAAAGGCCGTACAGAAGTCGCTTGTGTATACGATCCAATCCGCAATGAACTATTTACTGCTCAACGTGGTGCTGGTGCTCAACGCAACAACCAACGTATGCGCGTTAAAGAGTTAAAAGATCTTAGCGAAGCTATCATCTCTACAGGTTTCCCATACCGTCACAAACAACACTCTGAAAGCTTCATGAAAGTGGTTAGTGCACTATTCATCGAAGGTTCTGACGTTCGCCGTACTGGTTGTGCATCTCTAGACTTATGTTACTTAGCATCAGCTCGTATGGATGGTTTTGTTGAACTAGGTCTTAAGCCTTGGGAAATGTCTGCTGCTGACTTAATTGCTCGTGAAGCTGGTGTTATCTGTACTGACTTCGTTGGCGGTACTGATTACCTTAAATCTGGTAACCTAGTTGCTGGTAGCCCACGTGTTGTTAAAGCGATGCTTAAAAAAGTTCGTGAAAACGGCAACGAAGCAATGATGAAATAATTTCATTTATTGATTTAAAAAAAGGGAAGACAGGTTATCTGTCTTCCCTTTTTTATTATTGACTCCAACCAAACTCAGTAAATAGTTTTTTCCAAGTCTCATCAAAATCGGCTTTAATCACGATATCCTCCCCCGTTATTGGGTGAGTGAAATTCAATTCTGATGCGTGAAGTAATAAACGGTGGCTATCCAATTTTTCTTTAAATAAACGATTATGCTTTCCATCACCGTGGCTTGTATCACCAACAATTGGGTGACGTAAATGTGCCATATGGCGACGAAGTTGATGCTTTCTACCCGTATGTGGTTTTAATTCCATCAAACAATACCGCGTTGTGGGAAACTTACCTGTTGAATAAGGTAATTCCACTTTAGCTAACGGTTTGTACTCTGTAATCGCTTCTTTAGCTTCGACTTCTTGTGATGCCTTTTTATCTGCAATTTTATCGAGTTCTTTTTTCAATGGATAATCAAGCGTATCCGCTTCTTCAATCCATCCACGAACAATCGCATGATAGGTTTTCTTTATTTCTCTGCTTGCGAAAAGTGGGGATACTTGTGCCGCAATCTCACTTGATAAAGCAAAGAATAATATTCCTGATGTTGGTCTGTCTAAACGATGTAATGGAAACACATGCTGACCAATTTGATCACGTAATGTTTGCATCGCAAATACCGTTTCGTGTTTATCAAGCCATGAACGGTGTACTAACATTCCAGCAGGTTTATTAATCGCAATTAAATGTTCATCACGATAAACAATCTCAAGCTCTATTGGCTCAACCTGTTCTTCTAATAACTCATCATTCACAGCTGTAATTTCTTCTGTATTCACTTCATTTACCTAATGCATCAATGGCATGACATAAGCGTACAATTTCGTTATACCCTTCAATATCTTTTAATGCTTCTTCAATATAGGGAGCAATTGAGAATCCTTTTGGTGTCGGTTTATTATTCTCAATTAGATAATTCATCTTAGGGATAAAAATCCACTGCAACCACTCAGATGCAGATAAAGTATCAATGGCAAATGGCTCTGTACTTGATAAATCGGCTATCGATGGTGACGTACGTTGCCAATGCCCATGATGTTCTAATTGCTGAGCTAACTGCTCTAATAATGTTGATAATTCTAACGATGTCGTCATATCCGATAAAACTCGCACTCTCTGATACTTTTGATGACAAAGGATACCATCTTATCAAGGCTTGGGTATAATCACGACATTACCCATAAAATAAGACATATCATGGATCAGATTTATACGCTTACCCAACTGATACAGCAATCAGATTGTGAATACACGATTTATGACTTAGGTCGCCGTGTTCAACCTATCTCAAATAAACAATTTGAATCTATTGAAGCTGGACAGCAACCTTATCCTTACCCACTACAACGTCATGCTCATTTAGCTATCGCTTATTGGAATGAGACAAAACAACCTTGGATTTGGTTTTTAAAACTGCCTTTAGATGAACGAAGTCTACTGCAACAAGCTGATATCGGTAATTTTATTAAGTACGTTATCGAAGCGATTGGGGTGTCATTAAGCGGCGATTTAAGCGAAGAGCAACAACAAAAGTTGTCAAATAACCCTTATACCTTTAAGCCTAAAGATGACAAGATGGCAATGTTTCATAGTCTCTTGCGTATGGAATTAGCACAGCCTATGAGCCAATACTATGATCACGCAAAAACGTACCTTTCAGGTACAAACGGTTGGGATAATTGGCAGTTTGTTGGAATGCAAGGATTAGCCGATGTATGTGCAAATCTAAATAAAGACAACAACAGTACTGCACTTCGCAAAGCGCTGTCTCATTTACCGACAACGGTTTTATACGCTACATTAGGCTGCTTAGAACACATCAATTTGCCTGAAAAATTAGCACAAAAGCAATTAGAAATAATCCAAGAACTATGCAATGACAAAGAATCTGATCTGTTTCTATTATCTGCACATATTCGTGCGCTTTCTGGAGCAGATAAAAATACTTTAATTAAAGCACTGACTTTGATTTTATCAAGTGAACGATTAAGTCACCCTGAAGTTCTCGTCGCTATTGCTGGTCGTTGCTGGAGTGGATTAGAGGATCTGTCTATTGCTAATCTTTTCTTATTACGATTGGCTCAAACGGGTGATCAGCAACTGTTTAATCAATTGTTTGCTGATTTAGTAATGCAACCGAAGCTTCGTATGTGCATGCTTCAGATCCTTCATGGAGAAGCGGATCCTAAACTGGCTAACGCTTTATTAAAATTGCAGCAAACCACCAAGAGCTAAGATATGGATAATCTACTTGCGATATTAGCGCTAACCCTATTCTGCTTTCTTTTTTGGCAACAAAGAAGACAATCGGAATATGCTCACCAAGCTATTCAACATTATTGTAAAAAAATGGAATTACAGCTGCTTAGTGTCGCAAGAGGTTCTTACGGTATTCAATTACCTGACGGTAAAAAGCGCCTACATACTATTTATGAATTCGAGTTTTCTTCCGTGGGAGATGACCACTACACAGGTAAATTGATCATGATAGGCTTTAAAGCCGCAAAGTTTAATTTACCTCCATATCGCATGGCTGAAGAATACTAATGAAAACTGGGCTAGCGCATAGTATTGCTGCTAGCCCAATTCCCCCCTTATTTTATATCCTTTTGGTTACCACCATGCTTCCCACATAGCACCAACTGCAAAAGTATCTTGTTTACCCGTTTCTCCACGAGTTAAATCCACTTCTGTATTTGAGTCACCAACGGTTGCGTAAAATCTCAACATTGGTCTTGCACCTGAATCCATATCAAAGCTAATATTTTGAGATAAGGTGACTTTCCAAGCATCGTTTTGTCCGCTTTGATTATCAAAATCAACCAGTGAATAACCCGCTTCTAGCCATGTCGAATGAATGTTATTCCATGCATAAGTGGGACGCACAATGGCACTGTAGTTAGCTCGGTCATCTTGACTCGCATTTTTATCTTCTAATGATTGATAACCAACTAGATATTCAATATTAGTTTGATTGCTCATCACTAACTTACCTTCTAGCTGCATCAACAACGTCGATAAGTCTTCTGTTTTATTAAAAATATTGTTATCAACATTATTACCATAGCGAGTCACAAACTTATTGCTCAGCATTCCAACACTATGATTTAACTCAAGCGCCAGTTGGTACGAATCGATATCATCAACATAACACTGCTTATCTAGGCCAGTTCCAGTACAAGTTTGCGTGTCCTTGTCAGTTTCAGTATTTTTAGAGGAAAAGCCATAGTTCGCATAGAAAGAAAGATCTAATGCGTCCGTTAAATTAATTCCATGTAATTTAGATGTAATTGCGTAATTACCACTGTCACCAGTACCACCACCATCAACAACTTGTGCAACTGCAGCCATATCAAATTTCACGCTGCCAAACTCAAGGTTTTTAATACCAGCACCTTGAGAATCATTCATCATCCAGAAGTAATCGTTTAATCCTGTTTGTGGTCGGTTATGGAAATCTCGACCAGCCCAAATATAAGCATTAGGTTGAGATTCAAAGACATTCGTCGCCCCCGCATAGAATTTCTTCAAGCCAACCTCATCTCCCCAATGCTCTAGCATGACAACCACATCCCAAATGGTGCCATTATCAGAAACAAATCCTTTAGCAAACTGGAACTCACCGCCATTTCCTTCATTACCTAAACGACCAGCAGCATTACCAATTAATTGACCATCCGCTGAGACGTATTTTTGCGTATCATCAGAAAAATGAAAGCCATAACGAGCATAACCAGAAAAAACAATCCCATCGGGAATATCCGATTGAGGAGAAATAACTAAAGGTTGTTGATCATCTAATTGAATATTATCTAATGGATCTGTTTCAGCAAAAGTAGAAAATGAAGAAAGGGTCGCTGTAACAGCCAAAGCAACAGGTAATAATTTCATTATAATTCCTTAATAAATATTAAAACAGCAATTTAAAATCATCATGAACATTATCGAATTATATTTACGACTCATTCATGAACTAATTAAATTATTTACTGTTATATTATTAACATTCAACAATCATAATTTTTAAATATTAACCTGATCACGCACGTTTTATATTTATATATATTTTATTTTTAGCTTTTTAAGAGGTATCTATTCAATAAAAATAAAAAAGCACCAATTAATCGATGCTTTATTAAAAATAAAATAGTTTAATTAATATTCTTTGTTGATTCACGAACAATTATATTACCTTTTAATATTTCAGTCGTTGCTTTTACTTCTTTATCTGAAATCAATCTCAATGCTTTATCCATTGCCAACTGAGTTACTTTTTGAATAGGAATATTAATCGTTGTTAATGCTGGAGATAAAAATGCAGAAATCTCATCATTATCTATTCCAACGATGGAAATATCTTCAGGAACACGAATATTCATCTCTTTTAAGGCTTTAATTGCACCGAGTGCTAAATGGTCATTAAAACAAAAAATAGCGGAAATATCTTGTGAACGCTTCAACAATTCCTTACATGCTTGATAGCCATCTTCTAACTTACCATTCTTTATTATAGTTAAGTTATCATCATAAGTAACACCATGTTTTTCAAGTGTTTCTTTCGCTCCTTTCAAACGGATTTGACCAGTGCTTGATGTCATATTAAGGGTGATAATCGCGATGTTTTTATGCCCTAATTCAACAAGATGCTCAATAGCCATTTGACTTGCATTGTATTGATCAAAAGCCACTGCGTGCCCTAACCCATCAGGTAAGGTTCGATTAATTACCACAAGTGGGATCGGCAGTTTTTTCTGAATTTCGCAATAATCATCAGCCGTCATCGTACGACTATAAATTAAAATAGCGTCACACTTTCTTGCCACTAGTGAATTAATGGCTTCGATTTCAGTTTCAACTTGATTATGACCGTCAGTGACGATTAATTGCTTTCCTGATTCTTCTGCAATTCTTGTCGCTTCTTTGAGTAAAATACCAAAATAATAACCATCAAAGAACGACACAATAAGGCCAATACTATTAGAACTATTTGTTGCCAATGCTTGAGCTACAAGGCTCGGTTTATAGTCTAATGTTTCCATTGCATCAAAAATCAGTTTTTTTGTTTCTTCTTTTACTGGACCTTTTCCATTCATTACTCGAGAAACGGTCGCTTTAGAAACACCTGCAAGCTTACATACGTCATTGATTGTTGCCATTGAGCCCTCAAAAATATGTAGATGAAATTAGCGTAATAATAGCTAAGTTATTACGCTAAATACACTTTATTATTTATTCTGCAACGCGCGATGAATCTCAATTAACTCTTGAATCATCTCTTTTGCAAGCATAGAGGTCATAATATGATCTTGGGCGTGCACCATAATTAAATTCACTGGCACTTTTCCCTCTCCCTCATCCATGCCAATAAGCTGTGTTTGCACATCATGCGCTCTTTTTGAAGCTTCAGCTGATTGCTTTAAAAGATCATCAACTTTATCCCATTCGCCAGATTTTGCTGCTCGTAATGCTTCCATTGCGCATGATTTAGATTCACCTGCATTAATAATAAGTTCCATTACTGTAGTTTCTAACTCTTCACCGACTAGCATATTCTTTATTCCTATTTAAATTTATTTTTCATTGTTAAAAAGTGATATACAGCTCCGATTAATCCACTGTCATTATTAAATGTACTTTTCTCAATAGAAACTAACTCTTTAACATTAAATTCATTAATTGAATTTTGGCTTTTAATAATCTGATTAAATTTATCTTCAATATTAGAAATTAAATCTTTTCGACTACTTATCGCTCCACCAATAATTATTTTTTCTGGATTTAAAATAAACGTAAGGTTATATAATCCGATAGCAATATTATTATAAAAGTCATCAATTACTTTTATTGCGACTTCATCACCTGCTGATGCGAGATCAAAAATATCTTTTCCTGATATATTATCAATACTATTAATATTTTTTAATTTTGAATAACGACGCCTTAGTCCTTCTCTGACTGATGCAGTAAAACTCATGCTTGCTGTTGCTTTATCTTCTATATCAAATACATTTTTTGTGAACATATAACCAAACTCTCCAGCCATAAAACCATGACCTCGAACCATTTGATTATTAATATAGATAGCGCCACCAATTCCTGTGCCTATCGTAATACAGATAAAATTCTCAACATGTTGTGCTTTACCGAGCCATTTTTCAGCAAGCGCTACACAGTTAACGTCATTCTCTAACTCAACAGGTAACGATAATCTCTTAGTTAACTCATCTTTAAATTGAAAACCATAGAAATCATCAATTGCTCCCCCCGTTTTTAAATACCCTGTATTTACATCTACAAATCCAGGAAGAGAGAAAGCTGCACCATCGAACGTATACTTTTTTGACCACTGCTCTTTTATATCCACAAGAGTGGCAATGATTTTTTCTCCGCAAGTTTCAGTTTTCACCTTCCCTTGCTCAAGAACTTGTCCTTGTTCATTTAACACGCCAAACTTTATGTCTGTACCACCAATATCAAACGAAATATACGTTGCCATAATGCGAACTTCTCCCTTTTATTTCAGTTAAATATCTTCACCACGAGTGGCAATGACATCTTTAAACCAATGAAATGACGCTTTTTTCTTACGCGCTAATCCATTTTGATGATCAACATAGATAAAACCATATTGCTTTTTATAACCATTTAACCAACTTAATAAGTCAATGGCAGACCAAGCGTAATACCCTTTAATATGAACACCGCGACGAACCGCTTCTTTTACCGCACCTAAGTGCTCTTTAATAAAATTAATACGTGGAATATCGCACACTTCACCTTCAATGATAGGATCTTCATCACCTAAACCATTTTCCGTGATGTAGAGCTTAATTTGACCATAATGCTCTTTTAGCATTTCTAATCCGCCAACAAACCCTTCAGGTGAAATTTCCCAATCCCATTTCGTGTACTTTTTATCTGCCATTTTCACTGTACGGTACACATTATCGTAACTAGGGTTACCAGGTGATCCCGTTGAGTTTTCTCGCGTAATCGTACGAGCTTCAACATCCCCTTGAATTTTCTCTACACGCTGAGGTTGATAATAATTCAATCCCATAAAGTCATTCAAAGGTGCGGCTTCAAAAATCGTTTGTAGCTCTTCATCCGTCCAATCAGGAAGGTTACCTTCTTCTTGTAATTGCTTAACTACATATTCTGGGTATTTACCAAGTAAAATAGGATCATAGAACCAGTTCATACTAAATTGGTTCGCATGCATTGCTGCAAAGTGACTCTCTTCAGTATCATCAACGCCAAATGCAGGACTAAATACATGACTCAAACCAATTTCACCAAATTGATTTAATTTTTTATATTCAATCACCGCTTTAGCATGAGCGTAAAATACGTTATGTGTTGCTTGGAAGTATTTTTTCGGGTCATTTTGAATGCCCGGTGGATGCGCGCCTGCCATGTAGCCTAGAGCACAGAACACAACCGTTTCATTGAACGTTATAAAATGCTTAACACGGTCACCAAATTCGTTGAAACATAATTTAGCGAACTCGACATACGCATCACCCGTCGCTTTATTTAACCATGCACCTTCTTTTTCTAGTGCTAATGGCAGGTCCCAGTGATACAGAGTTACAAAAGGAACAATGCCATATTTCAAACATTCATCGATCAGATTATTATAAAAATCGATGCCTTTTTGGTTAATTTCACCCGTTCCATTTGGGAAAATACGAGCCCAAGAAATTGAGAAACGGTATGACTCTAACCCCATTTCCGCCATTAAAGCGATGTCTTCTTTATAACGATTGTAATGATCAACAGCGACATCACCGTTAGTCCCTTCAAAGGTTTTTCCTGGTATTTTGGTAAACTCATCCCAGTTTGTTGGACCTTTACCATCTTGATCCCACGCGCCTTCCACTTGATAAGAAGCGGTTGCTGCGCCAAATAAAAAATCATGTGCAAATTTCATTTCAAATTCCTGTCTATTACTGTAGCCAACTGAATATTGTTAGTCTAAAAGCGCCAATGCATCATTTAGGATCTTCTCGCCTTTCATCATGCCGTAATCCATCATGTCGATGACTTCAACTTTCTTATTTACTTCATCAGCAAGTTTCTGAAGTTCATCTTTTTTGAAGCGAATTTGTGGTCCTAATAGGAATAAATCATATTCAGATAAATAGTCTTGAATCGTTTCAACACCATGGGCTTCGATATGAATATCTAGTCCTTTTTGTTCTGCTGATTCACGCATTTTTTTTACAACCATTGACGTAGACATGCCTGCTGCACATAGTAATAAAATCTTTTTCATAATAACCTCGATACTCATCTAATCTGTTTTAATTAAGCTGCTGCTTGTGATGTTGGCGCTGCTGTCTTTGCTTCATCTTGAGCTGCTAACTTGTCTTGATATTTAAAAAATGGGAAATAAACGCACACTGTCATACAGAACACGGCTATTTGTAGTAATGCTGCACTCCAACCACCAACGATGAACCCACTAAGCACCATAGGTGTTGTCCAAGGCACTTGAACTGCGGTAAATGGACCAACAAATCCCATATTAATTGACGTATAAACCATAATTGCTGATAGCACTGGTGCCGTTACAAATGGAATAAACATGATTGGGTTAAAGATAATTGGTGTTGCAAAAATCACAGGTTCATTGATATTGAAAATACCTGGGATAAAAGAAAGGCGGCCAAGTTGTTTGAACTGAATAGAGCGGGCAAATAACACCATGCAGCACACTAAACCAAACGTTAAACCTGACCCACCAACGGTAATGAATTGGTCAACAAACTGGTTAGTTACTACTTTGCCATTTTCGCCAGCAATCAGTGCTTCGCCTGCATTCACGATAGATTGATTATGAAGTGCGTTCGCTGTCACGATTGGTCCCATGATCCCCATAACAATAACTGGACCGTGAACACCACACCACCAAAGTAGAGAGATAAGCAAAGCAATACCAACAGCTCCAAAGAATGAATCAGACATACTTTGCAGTGGCGTTTGAATAATATGATAAATGGTTTCAATAAAGGTTCTTTCAAATACAACTTCAAAAAAGATGTAAGTTAAGAAAGCAAGAGTGATAATAAGAAAACCAGGAATAAGCGATTTAAATGCATTGGATACCCCTTCAGGCACACTATCAGGTAGTTTGATAACCCAATTACGATTAAAGGCCATTGAATAAATAATACCAACAACTAAACCTATTACGATGGCTGCTATCATACCTTTACCACCAAGAAAGGCTTTCGGTATTACGCCACCAATTTGAGTTACACCATCAGGTGCTACAACAAAGGCATTCATTACAATAAGAAGAGAAACAATGGCTAATACCCCCGCATTTACACCATTATGTCCTTCATATTTAACGTAAGTATACGCAATACCAAAAGCACCAATCAGCGCCAAAATATCAAATGTTGCCCCTACAACTTGAAACAGTGGTGTTGACCATTCCGCTCCAAAAATTCCAGCCATAAACTCGCTGTAACCATCAATAGGTACAAACGCCAGTAACAAAAACACTGAACCTATAATGGTCAATGGCATTGTTAACATGAAGCCTTCTTTAATCGCTACAATCGGTTTTGAATTCACAACCTTTAAAATTTTAGGTAGGAATTTATTCACCTTTTCCATGATAGTACTTTGCAAATTTACCGCTTGAGTACTCATTGTTCACCCCTAATTAGAATTATAAATTTATTAACTTTTATTCACTGGAGAGAAATGTAACCGGTTTCAGTAACCGGTTACATAGCATAATTGATCAAATATGATTCAACTCACGAATATTGATAATTTACAGATTAAAAATGTGATCTAGATAAATTGATGTTTTTTTAAACGAGGGAATGGGCGGTTCGGTGGGTATAAAAATGATAATGATTGCGTAAAAAAGAAAAACCCCATCAAGCTCTCGCTTAATGGGGTTATAACTCTACTCGCAGCAGTCCGGCTACTAAGTGGTGCTCCATGCATCAAATCCATGATAGTATGCTGATTCCTTCAGCTTATTCCGTTCGTCGCCGTCCTAGCGGTGTCCTTGATCTTATCCTGATCCGTTAACAGTCCGTCGTTAACTCTCTTCACTTGTTCCGTGAGCGGTGTCCCTTACATCATCCTGATGTTCAGTCCTTCCTCAATCCTAGAGGTATCCATTGTCTTCCTTGGTAGTAACTATCCTAGTTACTATTGCGTCCGTTCAATGTCCTTTGCTTTCCTTGCCGATTATTCATCCTAAATAACCGAATGCTTCATCCTGAAGCTTACCAAATCCTTGGCTAGTTCCTGTTCCGTGTCAGTATCCTTCCGACACCAATAAGATTACGCTTTTGACTTTTTGGAACAATGGTCTAGCAGCATATTTTTTATCTTTCTTTGTATCCATAACCATATAAAAAAACAAAATAACTTTAATAACAATAACTTAATACAACCCATATACTTATTTACGATAAAATAAACGATATTTCTCACCCCACACGTGAGAGATCTCGCACAAGCCTATTCTCTTTTTTCCATTTTCATCTATTTAACAGTTACCACTCAATGTGATATTTATCACACTTTTATTCTTCTAGGATTGGTATAGAGAATTCGTTATTATAAACAAAGCTGAAATATAGGAAGTCACAATGAAAAACGTAACGGATGAACTGCAAAAAATTCTGCAAGATTTAACCGATGAAGGTAAAAAACCAACAACGGCGTTGGTACGAGCTCGCTTAACGACTCAAGTACCCATGCCTGCTATTATTGCTGCGGTAAAATCTTTTAAATCGACTTCCAATGTACCAAAAATAGAAGTTCGAGAAACCTCACTAACAGCGGACGAGCGTATTGCTCAACTTGAACAACAAGTTAAAGAGCTAACAGAACGCTTGATTGCTCTGGAGAATAAATAATGCAAATTTGGGTGGATGCCGATGCATGTCCAAAGGTAGTAAAAGAAGTGCTATTTCGTGCCGCAACTCGAACTGGTATTCAATTAACCTTAGTTGCTAACCATTATATTCCTGTACCAAGTGCAGCCAATATTCGTTCTATGCAAGTAGAAGCGGGCTTCGATGTTGCCGATGATGAAATAGTAAAACGTTCTGAAGCGGGCGATTTAGTGATCAGTGCTGATATTCCATTAGCTGCAGAGCTAATTGAAAAGAAAGTACAGGTATTGAACCCTCGTGGTGAGTTATATACCGAAGCAACCATTAAAGCTCGATTAAATATTCGTGATTTTATGGATACAATGCGTGCCAGTGGCATTCAAACAGGCGGCCCAGCTCCACTTTCTCAAACAGAACGTCGAGAATTTGCGAATCAATTGGATCGCATTTTAGCCAAAGCCAAAATATAAAAAATGGGAGCATCTACGCTCCCATTTTTTATTCAGCCAAACTTAGTCTTTAAAGTCCCAAGATAAATTACTTACTAACAAGCATTCATCACATTTAAAATCAAATACTTCATGAAGCGGCTCTTTTAAAGCCCAATCACCATCACACACAGGACAACGGCGTGCTTGCTCTTTTTCTTTGCTCTCGCCAGCTACACGATAAATGTATAGATACGTTGGAATACCACTTACCACCGCCATACGACGACACAAATCCCAACCACGCTTAAATAAATGACTTTTGCTTGAACTTATCTCATGTAATGAAGGATGCTCAACAACAGATCCATTCATCTGTAATTGATCACATGCACTCCAATCTTCTTGCCATTTAATAAGTTGCTTTTGGTCACCATTAGCTACTGCAGGTAAACGATATAATGGGATAGGCTGAAATGTCTCACCATGACGAATCGGCGAACACGTATGTAGATGGCTAGTATAAAGAATTTGCCAACTAACGGTTTCACTCTCATCACTAGGATCGGAGTTCATGTCTTGGCCAACCACTTTAACTTTAGGTTGTAATAATCCAAACTCACTAAGTTGTTTAAAAGCTAGCTTCACCTGAGGGCTGTGATTATCCGGATGTAATGAATCCACTTCAGGACAAACAACACGAGCAACAAAGTTTGTTCCTTTCATCACAACTGGCAGTTCACGCCCAATAACTTGTCCATTGTAACGTAGGCAATCTAAACAATAATTTATTGCCTTTTCTACCGCTGCCATCGATGTATCGCAATACACTTCAAAATCTAACTCAGTAACAAACATTAACGCTTTTTTCCTAACCACTTTAAAATAAAAATTCCGATGTAAACACACCGGAATTAATTTAATCATTTACCAATTAACTATGCTGCGATAACCGGTTCTAGTTTATTTAAAAACTCAGTCATATTCGCCGCTAATACTGTTCTATTTTTAGTACCAACGCGATCTAAAATCACTTCACCAGATTGATTACAAATAGAAACGACTTCCATTTCATCATCCGTTACAGCAACAAATAAAGTCGGAACTAATTTCAGACGACGCTGCATCACAAGGTGACCTAACATATTGCCTTGCAAACGCTCCAGATCCTCATCACTCCACACTTGAAGAAGTTCAATATTCATATCTTCAAATTTGGCTGTCATATCCGCGCTGTATTGAGTGCCATAGAATGCATGAAAATCGTCATGAAGATCCAGTTCAATTCCTTGCTCGATATTATGCAAGCGGATTGCTTCATTTCTAACAATAGGTTGCCAAGATATTTCTAAATCTCGCGTTTCTTCAATACAAGGAGAAGCTAATCCCACTAACTCTTCATTAATTGGTAAGCAATTATGTTGTGCTTTCCATGCTTCTACATAACGTTGGCTAAAATTAGCAAGCGCTTGCTCTACCGAAAGTGGCATTCGATTCTCCTCATAAGATAAAATTTCAAGTAAACTACCTAATATTAAACGAAAGGCAGTCTACTTAGTACGCCTTATTCTAATCTACTTTTGGTATTTTCAATATGACTAAATACACCAATGCAGATGAGCTAAAATCACTGACCCTTGGACAAAAAACAGAATACAAACACACTTACGAGCCTGAATTACTACAAGCGGTTCCTCGAAGTCTTAATCGTGATGATCTTGCACTAGGTGATGAACTTCCTTTTGTAGGTTGTGATGTGTGGACGCTATATGAGCTGTCGTGGCTAAATCAAAATGGTTTACCACAAGTAGCTGTTGGTGAAGTCGCACTACCGGCAACTAGCCCAAATCTTGTTGAATCAAAATCGTTTAAACTTTATCTAAACAGTTTTAATCAAACAAAATTCACTTCATGGGATAAAGTAAAAGAGACATTAGTAAAAGATTTAAGTGCATGTGCAGGTGAAACCGTAAAAGTGGACGTATTCCCTGTACAACGATATTCACAACAACCTATTGTTGATATGCAAGGCGAATGCATTGATGATCAAGATATTATTATTGATGATTACGAATTCAATGCCGCTTATTTAGAGTCGAGTACATCTGATGCAGAAATCGAAGAAACACTGCACAGCCATTTATTAAAATCTAACTGCTTAATTACAAACCAGCCTGATTGGGGCAGTGTTGAGATTCAATACAAAGGCAAAAAAATTGATCGTGAGAAACTGCTGCGATACCTAATCTCTTTCCGTCAACATAATGAGTTTCACGAGCAATGTGTTGAACGAATTTATACTGACATAATGAAATATTGTGCACCAGAATCATTAACCGTATTTGCTCGTTACACTCGACGCGGCGGTCTTGATATTAATCCATTCCGTAGCTCACATTTATTGGCACCTAAAGACAATTTACGTTTAGCTCGCCAATAAGACATTTCGATTAAATTTGTCTACAGAGAGTGTTTCTTTGTAGACAAATCCCCTCACAACGATAGTATGTAATGGTTGTTTTTTTGTGGATCCTTTACATGTCTTTCCGTCAGTGTCTTCTTTTTATTTTTGTGTTTTTCCCACTTTCTGCATGGGCTAAATTTTTCTCAGCTCCAATTCTGAATGATGCTTACCAACTTTTAGATACCAAACCTGCGCAATCACTTAGAATCGTTAATCAATATCTTGAGCAAAGACAAATCTCGCCGGGTCAAAATCCGAATCAAATTCCAATTAATAACGATTCTGAACGCACCATTAGAACACCAATAAGTACTGTTGAAGCTTTTCAAATTAAAGCTCTAGCCAATAAAAGATTAAATAAAAATAGAGACTCCATTGAGTCTATTAAAGAAGCTATTTCTCTTGCTAAAGACTTTCAATTAAAGTCAGGCTATTTGGAATCTAAATTAATCTATGCTTACTTATGGTGGAACTTAACCAAAGATATAGATGAGACAAACAGTATCTTAGCAATTATTGAGCAAGAATTACTTGAATCTGGCAACAGCATTGGTATTCACGATAAATTGTATTTTGGCTTTGCATTAATTCATGCTGAAGTTGAATCTGAACAAGGTAATAACAGCAAAGCGCAACAATATTACAAACAAGCAATGACTCATGGGGCAAAACTAAAAGATCCAAGCAGCCTCATTTTCTATCATATTTCTTATGGTCGACACTTTTTAAAGAACAAACAATTTGATCAAGCATTAACAGAGTTATTAAGTGCTTACTGGCAATCAATTGAAGCGGATCAAAGTGGTCAACTAGCTAGAGCTAACTTCTTATTAGGTGAGCTTTTTTTCCAAAGAAAGGTACTGGATAAAGCGCTTGAACACGCCTCGCAATCAGCCGAATTTTACGGTCGTTACAATAACAGCGAGCAACTTTCTAACGTTTTAACCTTAATAGCTCAAATACACCTTAAACAAGGTCGATTCAACTTGGCGTTAGTGCAGTACTTTAACGCTCTGGATCAAGAGAAAGAAAAAAATAACGTTAATAAATTAATCTCATTACGATTAGATATCGCAAATACTTATTTCTTACTCTACAACTACGCATTAAGTGAGCATTACTTAAAACAAGCCAACAACCTTAATGAATACGTAAAACTACCAAAGCAGAAAGCAAGAGCGGCTCTTCTACAAGCAAAATTGAATCTAATCAACAATAAGCCAGATCTAGCTATTAATGATATTCAAACTGCGATTGTTTATAGCAAAAAAGACAATGATAAACCGCTAAAATTACAGTCTCAGAAATTGCTTTCTGAAACCTATGAAAAAATGGGATTATTTGAAGCGGCATTAAAGGCCCAGCGTGAATACGAAACGCTGAACTCATCTATTCAAGCAGTTCAAAACGAAATCAATGAAGAAGTATTTAGACAACAAAAAAGTATTATTGAACAATCTCTGCACTACCAAGGATTAGAAGCTCAATTAAAAGAGAATCATTTACAAACGCTTAAAATTCAAAAAATTGCAGGGTTCTTAGTTGCATTGCTAACGATTATTTCAATTTATGCATTCAGAAAACAACAAGTGAATCGTTTCTTGAAAAAACGTCTCCATCTGTTACTAAATAAATATTACACCCACCCTCGCAGTGGATTACGTAACTTACGTCTACTCACAGAGAGATTACCGTCATCACTACAGCAAAGTAGCTCTAATATCGAACAATGGCATTTAGGTGAATTAATTAACGAGCCACTAAGTGATAGATTAAGATTTACGCTATTCCATATTCCTATGTTACAAGAGCTATATCTAACTCATGGCTACCAAGAAGGTTTATCAATTGAAAAAGCGTTTGGTGATTACTTATCTTCTGTTGTGACTTCTCCAAGTCGTATTTATCATTTTTCGGATGCAAGCTTTCTCTATATCGAGCATAAATCAGATTCAACCTGTAGCGTTCAAGAAATGGCTGAAACCGTTCAAACTTGGATCAATAATTTTGATTCAAACATTTTAACTGATAAGACAGTTAATATAGGAATGGTTGAATACCCATTTTTACCACGAGCCTACACTGCAATTAATGATAGAGAATTAATTGATATTCTATTAATGGCGACTAATGCAGCCCAACATTTGAGTGAAGAGCTATCAAGTAGCCAATGGGTAAACTATCGAGCGATAGATAACGCACCAGCAGCAAGTTTTGCAAGTAATAATATACGCTTAGCTTGTGAACAAGCTATTAACCAAGGTTTAATAAAGGTAATAACATCAAGGAATTAGTAACAAAAATGAATAATGCATCACAAAATTAACATTAACGGCATAGTAATGATTATCAATTAAACAAATTTGATACTTTATTTTAGTCAGTTACTAATATCTTTGTTACTATGAAAATATTGACCTATTTATAGGTTATCGCTATCTATCAATGTGAGTTTTTACCTAAGTTATTATGATTGAAGTATCCATTGTTGCCTCTGAATTAAACCAACTTAAGCAACAGCTAGATCAAACACGCCTATCACACCGAGACACTACGTTAAAATCACGTCGTGAAATAATGCTATTAAAACGTATTATTCTGCGATTTTGTGCTGCGTGTAAACATCATGATAGCGACCTAGATAAAGAGATTGTTGAACTTGCTACTAGCATTGAACAAGTAGAAAACACATCAGATCTTACAGTTCGTATTGCTACTTTTGAACGCTTAATTAATCGATATAAGCAGAATGTTCAAAAAGAGCATTCAATGATGGAAGATCATATTTCTTATTGTGGTGAAACGCTACAACGAGTCATTGGCTTACCTGCCGGACTTAAGAGAGATCTTCGTAACTTATTACAACACCCTTCTCACGATGGCAGTAAACATATTCAACGTATTGTTCGACTTATTGAGCTTTATGAGCGAGCGATCAAATTCATTTCAGTTGGCCAATTATCATCTGAAATCAATTCAAATGAAATTATTGATGTTGATACTCAAGAGCAATTGAGTAATGAATTACAGCATTTAATTTCTGAATTAGATTTTGATAGTACGTCAGGAAAAGACTTACTGGAAATCCGTAATAAACTACTGACAGGTGTTGATGCTGTTTCTTTGATTGATCTTGCACTTCAAACCCTTAAGTTAGTATTGGAAGGCACAAACAATGAACGTAAAGCATCACAAGCGTTTGTTGGTGAAATGAATACGCAAGTTGCTCAAATCATAAAAACAAGTGAACAAAACCAAGAAAAAAGCCAAGCTTATTTAGAACAACGCTCCCTATTAAATGAAGAATACTCCTTGCTAGTAAAGCAAGCAGAGAACTTATTAGACAGCAAAATAAGCATGCAAGATCATAAAGCTCAAATGGCTCTACTACTTAGTGAAATGAGTGATTTATCTGAACGTAATAAAGCCATGCAAGAGCGTGAAGCCGCATTAATTGAGCGACACGAATACGCAACCAAAAAGCTTAATGTTCTTTATGAAGAAACTCTTGAATACCGTCGCCAATTAAACAATCAGCAACAACGTATTTTTAAAGATCCACTTACCAAAGTCTATAACCGAGCAGCAATGCACGAACGTCTTGATTTAGAATATAAACGTTGGGTACGCCATCAACACTCTTTAGTACTTAGTATCATCGATATCGATCAGTTCAAGCGCATTAACAAAAATTATGGCCATTTGGCTGGAGATAAAGCACTTAGCATTATCGCAAAAACCATCGAAAACCAAGTATCAGACACAGATTTTGTTGCCCGCTTCAGTGGCGAAGAATTTTTAATTTTATTTACAGAAACCACTGATGATGAAAGAAATAAAGTACTAACCAATATTCAGTCAGCGATTGCGAAACTGCCATTTAAATTCAAAGATAACCATGTAAAAATCACGGTTTCAATTTGCAGCTCAGAGTTCACAAATAGTGACATACCTGAAAAAGTCATTGAACGTTCAATACAAGCATTATACAAACAAAAAGCAAAAGGTATTGAGCAACTCATTAGTGCGTAGTTATCATTAGAATTTCGTTTTTTTACTGATAACTAAATACCAAATAGCATTATAACCCTCTCAGTTTTTTACAATTTTCCTAGCAAAAGTCTCTTTTGCTGTGTAAGTTTATTATTCGAACAATAATAAAAATACGCAAGGGAGGCACAATATGATTACTCATATAAGCCCTGCAGGTAGCATGGATTTGCTATCACAATTAGAAGTTGATCAGTTAAAGAAAACCGCTTCAAGTGAACTTTACCGTATGTATCGAAACTGTACACTAGCGGTATTAAATTCAGGAAGTCATACAGATAGTTCAAAAGAATTATTAGATAAATATCAATCATTTGATGTTGCTGTTACGCGCCGAGATCGTGGAATTAAACTTGAATTAAATAACCCACCAGAGCACGCATTCGTTGATGGGACTATCATTAAAGGTATTCAAGAACATCTATTTTCTGTTTTACGTGACATGGTTTACGTGAACATGCAAATCGCGGATCACAATCGACTAAATCTTACCAAAGCCACTCACCTAACCAACTTAGTATTTAGTATCTTGCGTAATGCAAAAGCCTTGCATACCGGTATTGAGCCTAACTTAGTCGTATGTTGGGGTGGACATTCAATTAATCCTGTCGAATACCAATACACTCGTGAAGTCGGCCATGAGCTTGGGCTACGTGAATTAAATATTTGTACTGGCTGTGGTCCCGGTGCAATGGAAGGCCCAATGAAAGGAGCCGCTATTGGTCATGCGAAACAACGCTATAACGATAGTCGATTTGTTGGTCTAACCGAGCCATCAATTATTGCGGCAGAGCCACCAAACCCTATCGTAAATGAACTTATCATTATGCCTGACATTGAAAAACGTCTAGAAGCGTTTGTACGTATGGCTCATGGTATTGTTATTTTCCCAGGGGGCCCAGGAACGGCAGAAGAGTTGCTTTATATCTTAGGGATCATGATGAACCCAGCTAATAGACAACAGCCTATGCCTATCGTACTTACTGGTCCAAAAGAGAGTGAGGCTTATTTCCGCTCTATTGATACCTTTATTCGTGATACCTTAGGTGAAGAAGCCACTCACTATTATGATATTGTTATTGGTGACCCAGCTAAAGCAGCGGTTTTCATTAATCATGGTATTAAGAAAGTAAAAGAATATCGTAAAGCAACGGATGACTCTTATAGCTTTAACTGGGCTCTGAAAATTGAACCTGAGTTTCAGTTACCATTTGAACCAACCCATGAAGCGATGTCAGCTTTAGATTTACATTTAAATCAGCCTAAAGAAACATTAGCTGCCAACTTACGTCAAGCATTCTCAGGAATTGTCTCTGGTAATGTGAAAGCCGAAGGTATTGCAGAGATCGAAAAGCACGGTGTATTTAAACTGCATGGTGATCCTGCCTTAATGAAAAAGATGGATCGCTTACTTCAAGACTTTGTAAAACAAGGTCGAATGAAGTTACCGGGTTCTAAGTACGAGCCTTGCTATAAAATCGTTATGGATTAAGGCTGGAATTTTTCACCTTCACTAACGTACAATAATAAGCCTATGCAGAATGCGTAGGCTTTTTCTTTTTTTATAGATAGGAATGAATACGTTATGGCAATTCATCTGGTTATTATTGACGCTCTTAATCTTATTCGTCGCGTTCACTCTGCTCAACCTAACCAAGATGATATCCAAACGGTTATCACCACCACTACTCGAACTATTAATAAAATATTAAAAGAAACAGAGCCAACTCATATCATTGCGGTATTTGATCATCATCTTCAAGATCGAGGATGGCGTGCAGAAATTCTTCCTCAATATAAAGAAGACAGAAAGCCCATGCCAGAAGCATTACAGAAAGGCATGGATGATATCCAAGAAGCATGGTGGAAACTAGGCATTGATTCACTGCTTTCTGATGGTGATGAAGCGGATGACTTGGTTGCCACCCTAGCCAATAAAGTAGCTGTGCATAATGAACAAGTTACGATTATTTCTACCGATAAAGGCTACTGTCAGTTACTCTCTCCTACTTTACGTATTCGAGATTATTTCCAACATCGCTGGTTAGATGCTCCTTTTGTAGAAAAAGAGTTTGGGTTAAAGCCTGAACAATTGGCTGATTACTGGGGATTAGCTGGGATCAGTTCAAGCAAAATTACGGGGATTCCGGGAGTCGGTCCAAAAGCAGCCTTAGAAATTCTAACTCAATTCCCAACGATTGAGGCCGCAAACGAATCTGAAGATTTACCTAAAAAATACCGTAAGAAATTTGATGAGCATTATGAAACCGCTATTTTATGTCGTCAGGTTGCGGGGTTAAGAACGGATATTGAGCTTGGGTTTAATTTGCAAGATATACGATATGAGAAAGGGACTAGGGACTAGGGACTACCAAGTATCATGAATATAATGTGCTTTTCTGCAAAAGAAAGATGGCTATATTTGATGTGGTTATCAAAACGATGACAAACAGTTTTTTTGCGCCAAAGCACACCATATTCAACATCGTACCTAAATAATCTCAACACCTAATAGCCTAATAGCCTAATATTGAAGTTAAATAAAAACGCCCGCTGATTATCAACATCAGCGGGCGTTTTTTATTTATCAATAATTTGGATTACACCAATATTCGTATGAAACAGTATTAGTGTGGAGAAATATTTGAAATCGCTTGGATATGAACAGTGATTTCTTCACGGTCATGATACAAATGCTTAGCTTGAAGCTTGTATTGGAAACCATTTTTCTTTAAGAAATCTTTTAGGTTTTCAATATCTTGAAGAACCTCATCGTAACGACCTTTCATTGGTAATTTAAGGTTAAATAGCGCTTCTTTTGCCCAACCTTTAATTAGCCACTCACCCATAAGATGCGCAACACGAGCTGGTTTCTCAACCATGTCACAAATTAGCCATGTTACGTTCTTTCTTGGTGGTTCAAATTTAAAACCATCAACCATGTGGTGTTTCACTTGGCCTGTATCCATTAAGCTTTGAGCCATCATGCCATTATCAATCGCATGAACAAACATAGAACGCTTAACCAATTGGTAAGTCCAGCCACCAGGACACGCACCTAAATCAACACCCCACATGCCTGATGCCAAACGCGTATCCCACTCTTCTTTTGGAATAAATACGTGAAACGCTTCTTCCAATTTCAATGTTGAACGACTTGGCGCATCAGCAGGGAATTTCAAACGAGGAATACCCATAAAGAACTGAGAGTTATTGTTTGTGTAAGAGTAACCTACATAACAGTGACCCGGAGCAATAAAGCAAATATGCAAAACAGGGATTCGATTTGAATCTCTTTCTGTTAGCATTTTCTTTCCACGTAAAGCCTGACGCATTGGTACAGTAAATTTACGACAGAATTTTAATAGTTCTTTTGCTTCGTTAGTATCTGGCGTTTCAATACGAATATCACCACAACAAGGCACATCTTCAACTTCAGATAACGCATCTAAAATCGGAGAAATACGATCATCTTTTGGTAAATCACTAACTTCAACTGCAACCGCAAACATTTGACGAGCAAAAATTAACTCATTAAATTTAATTTCACGAATTAATCGGTCTGCATCGCCTTCCTGATAGCATTCAAATAACACATAACCCGTATTATTTTTTAGGCGAGGGAAACCAAACACTTCTAGTTGAGTGGCTTTATCTTGGATCTCACCTGCACACTCTTTTTCAAAACCAGAGCGACAATAGAACATTACTTGTTTCACTTTGAAACCTCAGTCAAACGATAAGTTGAAATAGCCAGTATTAACCAGCCAATAATAAAACAGAATCCACCTAATGGCGTTATTGGTCCGAACCATTTAACACCAGTGAATACTAACGCATATAAACTACCACTAAAGAAAAGCATCCCAATGGTAAATAGCAAAGCCGCGTATGATACCCCTTTTGAAAATGAATTTCTCAACAAAATTCCACATCCAAATAAAGCAAGGGTATGCCACATTTGATATTGAACTGCAGTTTCATATACATCAAGTAGATAAGGAGATAAAACCGCTTTCAAACCATGAGCACCAAATGCCCCTAGCCCAACAGTTAATGCTCCACTCATACTCGCAATCAATAAACATAAGCGACTATTCATCATCCACAATCTCTTGTTCGCTACGAGCTTTACTTAAAATCCACTCTCTAAACGTAGCAATACGACCGGTATCAGCCTGTTTTTCATTACATACAAGATAAAAAGCATTCTTACTCACCAATACTTCTTCAAATGGAGCAACCAAACGGCCCGCATCTAATTCAGGTTGAGCTAAAACGTTATTACCTAACGCAATACCTTGCCCGTGAGCAGCAGCTTGTAACACCATAGTTGAGTGACTAAAAATAGGCCCTTGGTTTACATTCATGCCAGCTAATTCGTAATGCTTAACAAACTGCTTCCAGTCTTTACGAGAAGTATCATGCAATAACGTATGGAACCGCAAATCATCAATCGTCGCTAATGGTTTTTCATTCAGTAGCACTTGAGGTGAACATAATGGTAATAACTGCTCTTGATATAACAGTTCAACACGAAGACCCGGCCAATTACCTCGACCATAATAAATAGCAACATCCACATCTTCTGTTAATGAACCTTCATCCATATCAACGGCTTTAATACGAACATCAATATCTGGCTCTTGGTTATTAAAATCCGATAATCTTGGTACCAACCATTGAATAGCAAAACTTGGCGGCAAACTAATAGTTAATGCACCTTTGGCGCTTCTTTCCAATACTTTATCTGTTGCTTCAGATAAAGAAGAGAAGATTTCTTTAATGTCTAAAAAGTAGCTCTGTCCCTCTTCTGTTAATAACAAAGAGCGATTTCGGCGTCGAAAAAGTTTAAGACCAAGAAACTCTTCTAATGCTTTGATTTGATGGCTAACTGCCGCTTGTGTAACAAATAATTCTTCTGCTGCACGCGTGAAGCTTAAGTGCCTGGCTGCCGCTTCAAACACACGTAAAGAATTTAAAGGTGGTAATCTTCGAGACATAAGAACTCACATTTTGAACCATTAGTTTTTTTAATGCCAAGTATTATAATTTGTCCATTGTCGAACTACCAGATAAAACCTAATATTAGCCCCGTAGTTTAGAGGTAAGACATATATTCCTCCCTGAATATTTTTCCCCTCTCTCTAAACTGCAATGTTGTGTTTGCATATTGGCTCGACTGTTAGAGCCCGATCATTGATATCAACTTATTGATACCAATGCTCAATATTTCCTGTGTTTTTGACCTATGGTTAAAAAAGATTAGTTAGCACCGTTTAATACGGTGCTTTTTTTTGCCTGTAATTTTGACTTACGCACCAGAAATCCGCATCATTCTCCTGTTTGCTAACCCAATGAAGAAAATTCTTATGACTGCATTTAATGTTGAACTTGTTCGTTCTCAATTTCCAGCTCTATTACAAGAAGTAAATGAGCAACCTATTGCGTATTTTGATAGTGCGGCAACCACACAAAAACCATTAGCTGTATTAAATGCAATTCAAGATTATTATCAAAAAAGTAATGCCAATGTGCATCGTGGCAGTCATAGCCTAACAGCTTCTGCTACGCTTCAATTTGAACAAGCAAGAGAAACGGTTCAACACTTCATTAATGCAAAAAGCAGTAAAGAGATTATTTGGACTCGCGGTGCAACAGAAGCCATTAATCTAATCGCTCAAACTTATGCTCGTAATACATTACAAGTTAATGATGAAATTTTAGTGAGTGAATTAGAACACCACGCGAATATTGTTCCTTGGCAAATTGTTGCAGAACAAACCGGAGCAAAAATCATTAAAATCCCAATGAAGTCAAATTGCACATTAGATATGGATGCATTTGAATCATTGGTAACCAAAAAGACAAAAATTGTTGCCATCGCTCAAGTGACCAACGTAACTGGAACTCTAAACCCTGTTGAAGATATCATTAATGTTGCTCATCAAGCAGGAGCGATTGTGGTTGTTGATGGTGCTCAAGGAATTGTTCATCATGCGATTGATGTTCAAGCTATGAATGCCGACTTCTATGTTTGCTCTGGTCATAAATTATTTGCACCTGCTGGGATTGGCGCTTTGTATGGCAAACAGCACTTACTTGAATCTATGCCGGTATGGCATGGGGGCGGTAAAATGGTTGAGAAAGTGTCGTTTGAAAAAACGACGTTTGCAGAACTTCCAGGAAAATTTGAAGCGGGTACGCCTAATGTTGCCGGAGCGATTGCTTTTGCCACTGCCATTAACTGGGTTAAGCAATTTTCCCACGATGATCTAAATGCTCATATTAATGAACTTCGTCAAATGGCGATTGATGGAATCAAAGATATTGAGGACTTACGCTTTATTGGGTTACAAGATAACGCGAGCTTATTCTCTTTTGTTATTGATGGTGTCCACCACCAAGATATCGCTACGTTATTAGATCAACAAGGCATCGCTGTACGCTCTGGTAATCACTGTGCTCATCCTATGCTAGATGCTCTAGGGCTTACTGGTACTGTACGTGTTTCATTTGCCTTGTATAATACAAAACAAGATGTTCAACGCTTTATCGACGCGCTAAATAAAGCCGCAGATATGCTATAATACCAATCCACATAAATATTTGATCATTCTTGCTTGTTAAAATCGATTATAGCTGCGTTATAAATTTTGTAATTAGAGCTACTAGTTACTGCAATTTATGCCTTGCTTTAATCAATTTTTCCTACGCAATTATCTGATCAACTACTTATCCGGATTGGTATAAGCTCTAATTTAAGGTATTCATTTATGTCCACTTTCCCATCATCGCCTTTTGGTTTTGATATTACTCACTCGACAGTACTTGATTTAATGAGTAACGCTAAAGGTTGGGAAGACCGTTACCGTAACGTAATTCAATTAGGTAAAAAACTGCCTAACATGCCTGAAGAGCTACAACAGGAGAACGTGACGATCTCAGGTTGTGAAAGTAAAGTATGGCTACAACATGAAATCGTTGATGGTGTTTATTTCTTCTGTGCTGACTCTGATGCAAGAATTGTTCGTGGGCTTATCGCATTAGTCATGGCGGCAGTTAATAATAAAACCGCAGAAGAGATTAAGGCTTTCGACATGGATGGGTATTTTGCTCAATTGGGGTTAATTGAACATTTAAGCCCATCACGTGGTAATGGGCTTAAGGCGATCATTGAAACGATCAATGAACTAATAGAGCAGGCTTAAGGCCGCTTCGCTTGAAGGATTCAGGGAGGTCGTTGGAATAATAGCGCCTATACCTGAAACCTTTAGGGAGCTTGCGACCGTCCTGAAACCTAGTCCCTATTTACTATGTTTCTCAATCAACTTCTCTACAATTCTCGACACAGCAACAAACCCAAACGTCGCCGTTACCACCGTCGCAGCACCAAAACCACTCGCACAATCCATACGCTTAGGGCCTTCAGCAGTTGCTTTAGTTGCACATACCGAGCCATCAGCTTGTGGATATTTCAAATGCTCAGTTGAGTACACACAATCAATACCAAATTTACGCTTAGGGTTCTTAGTAAAATTATGGTGGCGACGCAGCGTATCACGCAATTTCTTAGCTAATGGATCTTGAATCGTTTTAGTTAAATCTGTGATTTGAATTTGAGTCGGATCCGTTTGACCACCCGCACCACCAGTCGTAATAACTTTAATCTTATTGCTCTTACAGTAAGCCAGTAATGCCGCTTTAGGTTTCATGCTATCAATGGCATCAAGTACGTAATCAAACTCTTTAGAGATGTATTCAGATAGATTTTCAGGGGTAATAAAATCATCGATTAAATTAATCTTACACTCAGGGTTAATTAATTTAATGCGCTCAGCCATGACTTCAATTTTGCTCTGACCAATAGTACCAGTCATCGCATGGATTTGACGGTTAATATTCGTCACACATACGTCATCCATATCGATTAACGTAATCTCACCTAAACCAGTACGTACTAGCGCCTCTACAGCCCAAGAACCCACACCACCAATACCGACTACACATACATGAGCTGCACGCATAATTTCTACTTCACTATTACCATACAAACGGCGAGTGCCACCAAAACGTTGGTCATAACTTTCAGAAGCAGGAGTGGTTAATTCGCGCATGGGGTTACCTTACTCAAAAACAAAAAAAGAGCACGATTTATACGCACTCTTTTTTAGAAGATCAAGTGTTAAGCGATAACACATTATTTTGATTTTGGCATTTCCCAAGGATTTTCAGTTTCAGTATCTTGCAAACCTAATTTCCATACTCGACCAAAATGCTTAAAGTGACCAGCAGCAATACCCGCTTCTGTTCCCATTCCATAATATTGATCTAAATGGTTTTCTTTTACAGCACCACCAGTATCTAAAGCAAGCAACACTTTAAGTACATGTTTCCCAGTCCACTTACCGTCTTTATCTAATTGAGGGACTTCAGCAAGTATTGGGGTTCCCATAGGCAATAAAGTACGATCGGCAGCTACAGCCGCACCCGCATGTAATGGAATACCAGCCGTACCTAAAACATGATGTGCGTCTTTTGGTGAGAAAAAGACATACGATGGATTTGTCTCTAATAGTTCACGAACCGTTGCTTCATCATTTTTTGCAACCCATTCTTTGATTGCTTTTAAAGACATGTCTTTACGCTCGACTTCACCACGCTCTATCAGAATGCGGCCAATACTTACGTAAGGATGATTATTTTTCCCACCATAGGCAAAATACTCAAGCTTGTCATCATCCCCAAAATGTACAAAACCGCTGCCTTGTACTTCCATAATAAACGGGTCAATCATGTTATCTGAATAACCTAATTCAAGACCTAAACCTGCTAATGCTCCCGCATTAATTTCTGCACGAGTTGGACAATCTGAACCACAATCAGGCTTATCGTATACTGGGTATTTAAACGTTTCGTTCGGCGTATGACGCATCTCAATTACAGGAGAAAAGTAACCCGTAAACATCACATTACCTTTTTTATCACCACCACCCATCTGAGCAAATTGAATACCATAGTTCGACAACTCTGCAGGATTTGAACTTTCATCAATCCATTTTTGTAATTGCACATAGAGTTCTTCATAACGTAATGACATTGACTCAGAACGCTCTAAAACTTCTGCACTCTGTTTTTTGAAAGCACTAAAGTCAGAAGGCTTATCTGAATTAATTTCGCCAACTTTATTCAAGTTACTACTAAACCCACCATCCAGATACTGCTGAGCACGATCTGTTGGTTGATCAGCACACCCAGCTAATCCAAGAAGAACACACACAAAAGATAATTTACGAAACACAATAAAGCCTTATTGAGAAATAATGCGGCAAGGATGACAAACAAATTCAGAGAGGGCAATTATTTAGAGTGCAATAAATGTAAGAAAAGGATAATTTTGACAAACTTTGACATTACAGAGAAAAGCTATTCGAGATAAAAGGCTATCTCGAATAGAAAATAAGCAGATAAATTAATACTTCAACAGATAATTACTGTTTACGAAAACTGGATTTATAATGAGCAGGCTTAATTCGTAAAAGCTGTTCGCCATCTTCATCTTCCACTTGATACACGTATTCAGTATCGCCATGCATATAACTTAGTATTGTGCCGTCAAAGTCATATTGTGTATTAATTAGACGACCATGAGTATATATACCAGCAGAACTGATAGTAAAGCTATCCTGTGCATAGCTCGGGACGCCTAATTCAACCCAATTACCATATAATTGTGTTGATGGCATTTTAGCAAACATCCCAGCTCGGTACATTGCAGCAATCGAGCCAGCAACAAGACCAACCGCAACAAGTCCTATTAATACCAATAATCGAACTTTTCTTTTCTGTAACTCTTTTTCTTGGGCTTGACTCATCACTACGCCTAATAATAACCATTGATATATAAGCTTATCGGCATTTATTTAAAATATTAAGAAAAAGTTATGTGACCTTCTACTAAATACTTGCGCAAATTAAAATAAATAGTCATGATAAATGAATAAGTATTTATCATGGAAGATATATTGTGAAGTTTCGTAGTACTGCTTTAGTTAAGGGATTCCGTCAATCCGCACCTTACGTCAACGCTCATAGAGATAAAACCATTGTCATTATGCTCGGTGGAGAAGCGATTGCAGATCCTAATTTCGCTAATATAGTTAATGATATTGCCCTCCTCAACTCATTAGGATTACGAATTGTCATCGTTTATGGCACTCGCCCACAAATGCGTTCATTACTAAAGCAAACAGAACATCACGCTCCTTTCCATAAAGGCATACGCATTACTGATGAGCAAACACTAGAGCTAGTAAAACAGATAGCTGGACAGTTACAACTCGACATCACCGCTCGCCTCTCTATGAGCTTAAATAATACACCAATGGCAGGAGCACAAATTAACGTTATCAGCGGCAATTTTGTTATTGCTCAACCTCTAGGTGTTGATGATGGTATTGATTATTGCCACAGTGGACGTGTCCGTCGAATCGATACCCAAGGGATCAATCGAATGTTAGATCAACAATCTATTGTTCTACTTGGCCCTGTTGCGAGTTCTGTTACCGGCGAATGTTTTAATCTTTTATCAGAAGATGTCGCCACTCAGTTAGCTATCCGCTTAAATGCCGACAAGCTCATTGGTTTCTGTTCAGAGCAAGGTGTCCTTAATGAAAAAGGACAGATTTTAGCGGAATTATTTCCAAGTGAAGCTGAAGAGATCCTTCAACGTCTTGAAAAAGAATTAACACCAGAAAACGGAAAACTCACCGGCACAATGCGCTTTTTAAAAGGAGCGATATCAGCATGTAAAGCTGGAGTTCCTCGTAGTCACCTAATTAGCTATAAAGAAGATGGCGCATTAATCCAAGAGCTATTTTCTTTTGATGGTATTGGTACTCAAGTGGTCATGGCGAGCTCTGAGCAAGTTCGTGATGCTGAAATTGATGACATTGGTGGCATATTAGATTTAATTCGCCCATTAGAAGAGGAAGGCATTTTAGTTCGCCGCTCTCGTGAACAGTTAGAACAAGAAATTGCACAATTTACGATTATTGAAAAAGATGGATTAGTCATAGCGTGTGCCGCTTTATATCCTTTCCCAGAAGAAGGAATGGCGGAAATGGGCTGTGTTGCTGTTCACCCTGATTATCGGGATGGGGATCGCGGTGTTATTTTATTAAATCGTCTACGCGCAAAGGCAAAACAATACAAATTATCCCAACTATTTGTTCTTACCACTCGCAGTCTTCACTGGTTTAGAGAACAAGGCTTTATTGAGGTAGATGTTTCACACTTACCGATGAAAAAGCAAAAACTGTACAACTTTCAGCGAAAATCAAAAATTCTTGTGTTAAAAGGATTATAAAAAAGGCCGCAGAAGGAACCCCCTTTGCGGCCTATTTGTTCTTACTGAATAACTTAAAACTATCCAAGCTTGAGGTTAATGACCGGCAGTTTTCGATAATAAATTCACCACAAGAACACCAGACAAAATTAAACCAATCCCAATGATCCCTGCGAGATCTAGCTTCTGCCCATAAGCAAAATATCCAATAGCGGCAACAAGGACGATACCAGCACCACTCCAGATTGCGTAAACAATGCCAACAGGCATACTTTTTACGGTTACAGACAGCAAAAAGAAAGCAATACCATATCCAACAGCCACAATTAAACTTGGTGTTAATTTAGTAAATTGCTCGGTTTTAGGAATGAATGAGGTTGCAATCACTTCTGAAATAATCGCAATAATAAGCGCCATCGCTGGCGGCATTGAAACAAGTAATTTAAACATATAGCAGTAAAACTCTAGATCCAACCATTAATCATCTAATTAACATGGTTGGTAAAAATAGAATATCCGACATTCCTTCCGAATTTTAGAGCCGCAATTATAGGCATTTTTGACTTTTTGGCTAGACTCAAAAATAGTAAATAACTATTACAAAGATGAAATAATAGAGTGACCGACTTCTAAAAGTTAATCACTCTCATATCATTTAATTCATTAGTGATACTAACCCACTGTTTCTCTGAGTTTTAATCATAACCCCTCGAGCCACCACTTTTTCCGTCGCAAATAAATCGAGTTTTTTCTTCGCTCGCGTGACGCCCGTATAAATCAGCTCACGGGTTAAAATTGGGCTAAACTCTGCAGGTAATGCCAATACTGTATGCTCAAACTCAGAGCCCTGAGATTTATGAATGGTCATTGCATACACCGTTTCATGCTCTGGTAATTGGCTTGGTAGCACACCACGAATAGAGCCATCTGGCATATCAAAATAGACACGCAAACGCTGATCAATAGGATCTGGCATAGCAATACCAATATCGCCATTATACAAACCAACACCATAATCATTTTGTGTTACCATAACAGGACGCCCCGAATACCAAATTTCATCACCGTGAGGGATTAAATCAGACTTTTTCAACGCTTTTTCAATACGCTGATTTAATCCAACCACACCAAAATCCCCTTCACGCATCGCACATAATAATTGAATTTTGCTAAATGCTTTCAGTACGATTTCAGGTTTATCACCTGCATGGATATGCCCTAAGTAACTGCGATAACCATTGACCATCATAGTAATCATTGCGTTGTAACTGTCATTGCTTAAATCATGAAAACGAATATCTGAAAACCCTTTATCCCATACCGCTTCTACTTTAAATTTACTGCCTTCATTAATGGCTTTGGCAAGTTGCCCTATACCTGAGCGAGCATCAAAACGGTAACTCTTTTGCAGCATACATAAGCTATCTGCAACGGCGTTATTATGTGATTGTGTTGGTAGATTAAAGCCTGTTAGTTGAGATAACTGCTGTGCTTGGTTCTGGCTATAACCCATTTTAGTAAACTGACAAATATCACCTAACACTGCTCCCGCTTCAACCGAAGCTAGTTGATCTTTATCGCCCAATAAAATAACACGAGCGTGTTCAGGTACTGCATCGAGTAATCGTGCCATCATAGGCAAATCGACCATAGACGCTTCATCCACCACCAGTACATCAAGGTGCAATGGGTTCGATTTGTTATGACGAAAATCCACTTGATTTGGAATATAACCAAGCAGTCGATGCAGTGTACTTGCATCGGTTGGGATCGCTTCTTTCACTTCAGGTGCTAAACCAATGGATTGTACCGCCTGACCAATGGATTCAGTCAAACGTGCCGCGGCTTTACCTGTTGGTGCAACCAGTTTAATCGCGATGTTTTTATTATCCTGCTGAGCTTGAGTCACTAAGGAGGCCAAAAGCTTGGTTACTGTGGTTGTTTTACCCGTACCTGGACCACCAGAAATTACAGAGAATCGACGAGTTAACGCCACAGCTGCAGCGACTTTTTGCCAATTAACACAGTGGTTATTTGGAATTAATTGCTCTAACGTTTCTAATTCTGAAGATTTAGTCGCAGCTAATAACACCGTATCAATCGCCTGCCAATCCAGATCATCAGGCTGAACAACATCAAGCATATCGCACACTAATTGTTGGCGAGAAACTTGATTGTTATTCTCCAACTTTTTCAATGCTGAAAATAGAAAATGATACTGACGAGCAAACAACTCATCCAATGTATTCGATAGCTGAGGGTTTACTGCCACACTTTGCGCCGCTTTAGTAATACGGTTAGACACACGTTGTTCAAATGCCCAATAGCGTTGTAAATACAAGCGAGTACCATCAAAAGCTAAAGGAGTTGCCTCTGTGCCATTTGAGACGGTTGATGCATTAATTAATTGTTGTGCCCAAGCGCTTCTTTCAGGGACTAACTCTAATAACGCATCACGATATTTTGTTGGAAGAGTAAAAAGATCCCCTTGCTCTATCTGCTCAATATCAATACATACATGACCACGACCTAGCTCATGACTCGTAATGGCTGATAGCAGCATAAGTAAATTACTATCACTGTTTTTTTCTTGCTGAGCGATAAACTTGGCAAATTGAAGATCCAATGGGCGTAGCACACCATGATCCATTAAATGTTGTAATTGCTTAAGCATTGACTTCAACTCCATCTACCAATTTCTCTAACTCTTCTAACAAGGCTTTACTCGGTTTTGAATAAAATACACCGTTAGAATTTGCATCATGCCCTTCATGTGTATCTTCAACACCACGCAAGAAAATATAATACGCCCCACCAAAATGGGTATCGTAGTCATAATCAGCAATACGGCTCTTCAAAAATCGATGAAGTGCTAATGCATAGAGTTGATACTGAAAATCGTAACGGTGATCTCGCATCGCCTCCACTAAGGCATCCCCACCATAACATTCAGGAGCATCACCTAAATGGTTTGATTTCCAATCGAGAACGTAATATTTTCCCTCATGCTCAAACACTAAATCGATAAACCCTTTGAGCATGCCGCTAACGGTAGAGAAACCCAATTCGCCGGCTCTTGCTGATACTTCATCATGCTTAGCGATGGTTTTATTCACTAAACTTGAGTTTAACAATTCAATAGGAAGTAAAAATTCCATTTCAACCAAACGTTGAGTTGGACCTTTACTTGCTAAACGTAAGTTCTCACCATCAAGTGGACAATCTAACACTCGTTGCATCATGGTTTGAACGACCTCTAGCCATTCTGCATCGTAGTTTTCTTTCTCTAGCAATTTAATGATGATTTGCGTATTTTCTTCACTGTTAATTGGTTGAGTAAATTCAACCTCTTCAAACAATGAGTGTAAAAACGTACCCGCCCTCGCTCCACGCGGGAAAGTAAAGATGGTTCGCTCTGGCTCTAAATCCAGTTCTTTATCTTCTTTATCTTCTGCTGAATCGATATCTAAATTAATAAGCTCTAATGAAGCATCATTATGGTGATTGCCTTGTTTGACTAATCCAGAATAACTGGTCATCCACCAATTACTTTTCACAGGTTCAATTAACTTATTAGCGTACAGTTCAATATACTCATCTTGAACCTCTTGATACAGCTCATCGGTGATGGTTTGAGGTGATTGGATCACCATAGGCGAATTGCCTACAATCAACTTTTCTAAGCAGGCTTTCAGCTCTTCAACATTACATTCGTCTGCCTGTTGAATTAGATAACCTAACCCCGATAGATGCACACCCGTTGGGGGCTTTTTCGAAATGCCTTTGCTGATAGGCGCGATGCCGATATAACAAGCATAAACCGCACGAGTTAATGCTACATAAATCAAACGTAAGTCTTCGGCTAAACGCTCTTTTTCTGCCTTCTCAACAGAATCGTCTTCTTTTAATAAATCCAACACCGAGTAACGATTATCTTCATCATAAAAACTGACTTCACCTTTTTTGTCTATCGCCCGATAAGAACAAACAAACGGTAAAAAGACTAAGTCATATTCCAACCCTTTGGATTTATGAATCGTAACAATTTGCACCAAGTTACGCTCTGATTCCAAACGTACCGTTTGCTCTTCTGAGTCCCCATTAGGCTCAGAAATAGAGTCAGACAACCAACGTAATAATCCATAATCACTGTCTAAGGTTTGGCTAGTTTGCTGCAGTAATTCACCAATATGCAATAAGTCAGTTAGTTGGCGCTCACCACCGTTTTCTGCGAGTAAACGCTCAGAGATCCCTTGCTGGGTAATGATTTGGTGCAACATCGGCATAATGCCACGCTGTAACCAATGCTTACGATAGGCACGAAACTCATTAACCGCTTGCTCCCACTGCATTTCATCGACATTAAACTGATGCAATTGATCCGCAGTATAAGCAAACAATGACGATGCCAATGCAGAACGTACTGCCCTTGCATCAGTCGGTGTCATAGCGGCTTGTAATAAACGCAACACATCTTTGGCTAATGAAGAAGAAAACACACTGTCTCGGTTAGATAAATAAACACTGGCGATACCTTGCTTTGATAAGGCTTCGCGTACTAATTTACCTTCTTTACCAGTACGAACCAGAACCGCAATATCACCCGCTTTGATGGCTTGTTTTTTCTCACCATGTTGTAAATACGCCGAGCCCTGTTGCGCCCCCGTCAAAATGGTTTGAATTTGTGCCGCGGTTGATTCTGCCATCACACGCTGATAACTGGTTTTATTTACTGGATTGCCATCTTTACTTTCTTGCAACCAAAAGGTCATGGCTGGCTGAGTTTGATTATCTAGTGCCCATGATTTTTGCTCAGCATTAATAGGGTTATATTTAACCGGATAAAACGGTATATCATCATCGTACAAAAAAGGCTGTTTGCCATGTTCAAAGATACGGTTTACTGACGTCACCATATCCGCCGTTGAGCGCCAGTTAGTATCTAAGGTGTAATGATCCACCACTTGGCGACGAGCTTGAATATAGGTAAAAATATCCGCACCACGGAAAGCGTAAATCGCTTGTTTTGGATCGCCAATCATAAATAAGCCGCATTGTGGCTGTTCTTGATAAAGCGTACTAAAAATCGAATATTGCAGCGGATCGGTATCTTGGAATTCATCGATCAACGCCACAGGATATTGCTCACGGATCTTTTCTAGCAATAAGGCATTCTCTTGATTTTCTGTCGCTTGAGATAGTTGAGTCAGCAAATCATCAAACGATAACCAATTTTTTTGCTCTTTCGCTTGCTGCAAGGTTTTACGACATTGATGAATCGCCAACGATAGTAGTGGCTGCTTGATCTCTAATGGTTGAGCAAGAAAATCATCAATGAGTTTAAATACCGCATGTTCTGGGGCTTCGCCTTTTTTGGTTTTTTCAATCAATAATTCTTGAGAAAACTTTTCTAGCTTATCGTGTACTTGCAATGAGGTAGTTGGGTTATTAGCCCACGATGACACTTGCTCTAACCAATTCGGTAAATTCTTTTTAGTGTAGCTGCGTTTATCAACACCTGAATCCGCAATTAACGCTTCAAAATCGGCGCAATGTTCTGACCACTGTTTTTTTAATTCATCAATACGAGCAATGCCTTGCTGACAAAACTCTTCCAATGAATTTTCTAACGGTTCTACGGTTAAATGCTTTGGGACACCAGTAAGACTATTACCCATATCACCTAATAATGCCGATGGGCTTGACCAACAATCATAAACACTTTCAGCCACCATTTTTGGTAGATGATAAAAACTGCGACGCCAAAAATCGGCAGCCACTTGATGCATTAATTTCGCTTGGTCGGTAACAAACTCACTCTCAAATTGCGCACCAGACTCAAAGGCATTTTGAGTTAGCATACGTTGACAAAAACCATGAATGGTAAAGATAGAAGCTTCATCCATACTGCGTTCGGCATTCAAAAGGATCTGCGCCGCCGACTTATGATCACCAATAGAAGCCAACAGTGGATCAATCACCGGATCACCGCTCTTATAATCATTGTTATGAACAGCACGAGCAAACGCTAAACGAGCATCATGTATTTTTGCTCGAATACGCTCTCTTAATTCGGCTGTTGCCGCTTCTGTAAACGTCACTACCAATATTCTATCTACGGTTAACTCTTCTTGATGTCGAGTGCCTTCATCACCATGACCAAGTAATAAACGTAAATACAAACTGGCAATGGTAAAGGTTTTACCTGTACCTGCAGAAGCTTCAATCAGACGAGTTCCATGCAGAGGAAACGTCATTGCATTCAATTGATTTGGAGCTGCGATTGTCGTCATCGAACATCACCGTTTTAAACATCAACATCCTGTTTTTACAAGATATTTGTGTGATCCATATCGTAGTTCATCAGAAACTAAGATAATAAAAATAATAAAGCTATCAATGTGAGATCTTTCTCACGGTTCACTTTTTGAGCTTTGTTACACTCAGCGCCACTTACAAAGCGCTCATTAAATGTGCACTTGTAATCAGGATTCGGTCAACCTCTGACCTGTGGCCGTACAGCGAACGCCCTACACTAAAAATGATTTACTGGCGGCCACCCTACTTCCTACTGATAACCACCTTTACCTTTTATAACTTTTCTTTCTCGCTATGTAATAATGCGTTACGTAACACCTTTTGAGCATTATCAAAAATAGCCTGACCAAAATCATCATTCCATTCTGGCCACATACGTATCACATAATCATTGCTATTTTCGCCCGCATAACGAGTACCATTGTATTCATCCGCCATTTTTTTCAGGGCTTTTTGATGCGTTTCTTCGTCATCATTCCACACACCTTTTTTATCAACGTGTGCTTCGAGCCCTGCTAATGCCGCTTTTGGTAAATAAGCTAATGGTTCGCAATTACCCGAAATATAAAGACTTAATATCATCTCTAGTTCTTGGTATGCTTTTTCTTTCTCGATGGTTTCAAAGTGATAAATCGCATCCGTACCAAATAGATGAGTCAATTGCTGCTGGCCCATTGCACACAAACACAGGTGATCAATCCAGGTTGCTAAAATTTCATGTGAGCGAATTTTACCGCCACGATAACGCAGCATTCCAGCCTGATAACGCTGTTTTAACCAACCTTGCAGTTCCATTTCACCATGAGGGAAGCTAAAGCGTAAACGCACTTCTTGATCATCTAATGGTAATGTCGTTAACGGTTGAATATGAGCAACCAGATCTTTTACCGTGTTTACTTCTTTGTCTGCGGCTATCTCACCAAAGCTACCAATCGGTAATTTACCTTGGGCCTTTTGCTGCTGATAAAAATCACGAGAGATTTGAGATACATGGTTAGGA
Organism: Aliivibrio fischeri; assembly: GCF_009727955.1. GTDB lineage: Bacteria > Pseudomonadota > Gammaproteobacteria > Enterobacterales > Vibrionaceae > Aliivibrio > Aliivibrio fischeri_A. The sequence continues at coordinate 68,631 of NZ_WOBR01000009.1, forward strand.
TCATCATAGGCCAATAAGTCCTCCAATAGATCCGATTTCATACCATAACCAGTACGACCATCGATGGTAAACGGCTCATCATCATCAACTCGACTCTCTACCGATTCAAAAAAGACTTTTAAACCACGGTTAAAGAAATAAGCGACAGGTAAACGCCAAAAACGTTGCAGTTCAGTAAGCTCTAGCTCTTTTGTTTCAGGCGCATACACTAGTGGTGCAGTCTGAAACTCAGGTGCCGCTGCTCCTTCTAATTTAGCCGTTGGTAACCACTCACTTGCATAGCTGGTGTTGTCACCAATAAAACTTTGCTGGCTGTAAGGAACCAGAGGATGTTCTATGGTTAATTGCTTAACTAAGCGTTTTGCGGATGCTTCAGGATTCAACTCATTATCACCCTCTAGGCAATAACCTTGCTGACAATATTCAAGTAACTCACTGACTAATACTGACGGTGCTTTTTCTGTGTTGTCACGAATTGAACGCCCAATATAACTTAAATAAAACGCTTTATTTGCCGATTGCAGTGCTTCTAAAAACAGATATCTATCATCATCTCGACGTGAACGGTCACCGGGTTTCATGCGTTTTTGCATTAAATCGAAGCCTTCAACAGGCATGGTTCTAGGATAAGAACCATCCGTCATTCCAAGCAAACACACCACATCAAATGGAATGGAACGCATTGGCATTAAAGTACAGAAGTTAACTTGTCCCGCTAAGAATCGTTGACTCGCTTTACCGCCAGATAAATTATTTTTCAGATAATTATTAATAATTGGCGCTGAGATTGGCGCATCAAAACCCGCATCTTCTAGATTTTCTTCCAGTTTTTGCAGTTGATCTCGAATGCTTTTAACGACCAATTCACCTTCTAATTCAACATCTAAAAAATCATCCATTAATTGATTGATGGTGGTTCGCCATGCACTAATGGTTTGCGGTTGGCCTAGGATGATCTGATAAGTCAAAAGCTGATCAATAAACTGCGCTAAGTTACCGGCAATTTCCGCATTCATGCCCTGCACTTGTTCGTAACTCGCCATGCCTTCGAATAGCCCAGCACCTTGCTCCATCGCATAACCAAGCAACATGCGGTGAATACCAAATAACCAAGAGTTTTGATTGTGTTCAGGAAGATCAAACTGTGCAGATGTGGTGTTATCTAATCCCCAGCGAATACCGGTTTCTTCAGCCCAGCGTTTCACAATTTCAAATTGCTCGGCATTGAATTTAAAGCGAGACATTACGGCTGGAACTTCAAGCAAACTCAATAATTCCGAAAGGCCACAGCGATTCTCAGGTAACGCCATTAAGCTCATAAAAGCCAATAATACTGGATTTTCTTGCTCGGCACTTTGGTCTGAAATGGCAAAAGGAATATAACGATCAAAAGCCGCATTTCCAAATACCGCTTGAATAGCTGCACTGTAGACATTGATATCTGCCACCATCACAATAATATCGCGTGGTTTTAAGTCTGGGTCATTAGCAAACATATCCAATAACTGATCATGTAAAACCTCAACTTCTCGCATTGGACTATGGCACGAATGTAAAAGAATGGAACGATCATCAGAGCTGATTGATTGTTTATGCTGACTGTTATCAAGCACATCATCACGACTGCGCTCTTCAAGATTTAAAATATCAGACTGAATGGAATGCAAAAGATTATCGTTACCAATATCAACAAAAGCATCAATCTCTTGTGCTTCCATTTCTGATAATAAACATAGATTATCTCGCCCTAATTTCCCCCACGAAGCAAGCAAGGAATTGCCCACTTCAGAAGTATGTAATTCATCTTCAAAATTAGCCTCAATTGAACCTTTTAGCTGTTCTGTATCACCAATATGCTCACTGTGATCATCTAGCCATTTTACCTGCAGACGGTTGCGGGCTTCTAAACGAGCAAGGTATTTTCTGTCTCGAATTTCACCCCAATAATAACGACACGGATTGGTAAACATTAGGTGCACATCAATATGCTGACCTAACGCCGCAAGCGCATCTAAATAACGAGGAGGTAATGAAGTGATACCCACCACAAACAAACGCTTAGGCATCCCTTTTGGCAAGGTACCCGTTTGCAAATAGTTATCTAGCGTTTCGATAAAGTGCTCAAACATATTGGCACGATGATAAGGTGAATGACCAAGCGCTAAAGTTTGATCATATAACGCTCGCCATAAAATAGGTTGCCAAGGGTGTTCACCTTCGAGCTCTACGACCTCTTCTCCTGCTTCCCACTGTTGAATCCACTCAGGGCGGAACACCAAGTATTGGTCAAAGATATCGGCAATTTTTGCAGCCAGTTGATAACACTTAAGTTGGTTTTCATCATTTTCTAAATATCGCTGCAGAGGTGCAAACTCCTCTTGTTTTAACAGCTCAGGTAATAATGTCACTATCTTCCATGTCATGGCTTCTTTGTGAAAAGCACTACGCTTTGGCACATCATCAAGCACCTGAGTAAACAAGTCCCAAATAAAAGTAGCAGGAAGTGGAAAAGTAAGATTGGCGGCAATCCCTAACTCTTTTGCGAGTTCGATTTTGAGCCATTGCGACATACCGGGACTTTGAACAAGTATTTGCTCTTGCTCGAACGGGTTATCAAGGGGATTAAGGCGAATTAACTCAACGACAAGTGATTTAAGAACATCAAGTTGATTTGAATGATAAACAGTAAACACACCCAGCTCGCTTATAAGAAAATGAAAGTTCCTATAGCTTAACGTAACTGGGTGTGTTTGAAGAGAAAAAAAGCTTATAAATTAATGTGCATGACTCATATTTGCCAAACGATTTGTCATTCGAGTAATTGGACGGTAATGAGCTAAATAATGGATCGCAACATAACTCACCACACAACTTGCAATCACTAATTCAACAACAGCAAGTGTTCTTACTTGGTAAACATAATTTGCCGCTACACCTTGAGATAACATCCAGTTCGCTGTTTTAAATAATGCGGTTGCACCAATTACCATAGGGAAGGTAAATGCTGCGTAACCAGGACTAAATGGTAATCTCATTAATTTAAAGAAAGCCATGTAAATAACACTCGTCATTAACACTGCAATACCAAATAGCAGCGCAATAATTACAGGCGATGGTGAAGATGTCACTGTTAGATAACCCGCTAATGATAAGCTTGCTGGCGCAGCCATGATTGCGATTGTTGGTTTTGCGGCATCTGGCACTTCATGACTAAAAATCAAACGGTAGATCATGATTGGTAGCATAATAGCGTAGCTAACCAAACCAAACATTAATACCCAATGGGCCACTGATGCTAATGATGCGCTACCAGAGAAAGAAACATCAGCAACAATTAAGCCTACAGGTGGAACAAACCAGCTTGGCACCATATGATGTAATTCAAAATCTTTTGCTCGATGATAAATAAAAGAAATTAAGAAAATAATATGAATCACTACCGCTGCAAGCCATAAAGCATCCCCTGCTGCACGGTAAAAATGCCCGATTGAGGCTGATACCACCATAGTACCCATTGCAAATGTTGGAGCAACACTACCAACAACAGGGTGCGCTAATTCATTCCATAAAATCGCAGGATGTAATAAAAATTTAACCGCTAATACAAGTAATAAAACAGACGCAATTGCCGCTGAGATCCATTGTGCATAACCATTTAACGGTAATGCGTTTTCCCAGCACCAACCTAAACTTGCGATACCAAGAGCTAATCCCGCCATTGGAGTCGGAGCTCCTGCTATTTTTTGTTTTGTATAATTAAGCATGACAATAATCTCTGTTCTATTTAACGATAGAGCTATTTTAATCGGAGTAATCCATTAATAAAATTTGTATAAATTAAAAGTAGCGTTAAAATAAAATTAACGATTTGGCTTTTAATTAATTTAGGACTTCCTGTCATGAGAATTTCACTCAAGCAACTTAATGTTTTTACTGTAATAGCACAAGAAAAAACCATGACAAAAGCTGCAGAGCGACTGTATATAACAAAGCCAGCTGTTAGTTTATCCCTCTCTGAATTAGAAAAAAATCTCGGTTATAAAGTCTTTGACCGTGTAAATAACCGCTTAGTATTAAATAGTGAAGGTCGTCAATTACTTCCACTAGCTGATGAGTTATTAGAGCGAGCAGAAGTGATTGAACACCAATTTGCAGCGGATAGTCAGTTGACAGGTTCATTAAACATTGGAGCTAGTGATACGATTGGTAATCATATTGCGCCAGTATTATTGAGTAAATTCCAGCAACAATACCCATGTGATATTCAGCAGCTATTTATTTCAAACACAGCACAAATCATCAATAGATTATTAGAATTTCAGCTTGATATAGGATTAGTTGAAGGTAAAGCACATCATCCCAAATTAAATATGATTGAATGGCTACGAGACGACATGTATTTGGTTTGCTCACCGTCTCACCCTTTAGCTACTAAAACTCAAGTTACATTAGATGATTTGGAGCATTCAACTTGGTTACTACGTGAAGAAGGCTCAGGCAGTCGCGAATATTTTATTAATCATATCGCCGCTAACTTAAATGACTGGCATGAATCATTACAACTTCATACCACTGAGGCGATCATTAATTGTTGCGCTGAAAGTATGGGGTTAGCATGTTTATCTCAACTCGCAGCACAAAACGCAATAAATGATGGTCGCTTAGTTAAATTGGCTTATAACAAAACATTGGCAAGACAATATTGGTTATTAGTACATAAAGAAAAATACCAAACGCCATTACTGCAATATTTTATGAACTTTATTCAACAAAAATGAGGCTGTTTAGCCTCATTCAAATACATATCTAACGCTGATGAGCAGGAAGATCGTGAGTTTCATACGCATCTGCAAATGAATGATTACGATCTCGATGCTTTGCTTCATCATTTCGAATTTGAAGAATAACATCGCGTAACATCGCATCACTTGGCAATTGATAATAATCTATCGCTATTTGCGGTGCGACTTCATTTTCCACAGCACCTTCATCGATCTTAGCTAGATATTCGGTATAACTCTTACACGCTTCTTCTTCAAAATAACCAACTACACGATGAGCTATTTTCGAAGAGAGTAAATAAATCAAACTATAAACAATAATAAAGACAGCTTGACCTAACAAAACTAAAAGACGTTCAATCCAACGAGGCTTAGCTATGTCTAGAAATATCATTAAATGCATTCTTTCATTTTCAGCTTCACTTAATAATTCTTGAATCCACCCCTGATCGTCTTTCATTCTACGTAATGCTTTCAAATGATTGAACATGCCAGCCACCATTCCAGGTACTGCTGCAATCGTTTCTAAAATTACAGCTCGTTTAGCATACTTTGAACCATAAAAAATATTTAAAAGAAACTTTAAACATTGAGTAATTTTATATGCGATCTTCTCTGAAATTTTATTCGTTGCTTTATGTTTTAATTCAAAATCTGACATGCTGTTCACCTTTTAATTAAAGTTGCATTTAAAATACATCTTTAATTAATTTTACTCAACTCTTTTTTCTTCAAATAAAAATTTGTCTTATCTGTTAGACGTTAACTTTATCTAACTTTCGTTTCTCCAAGTGGACACATAAGCTCGCTTACTGTATAAAACACCAGTTAATTAAATAGGAGAGACGACCATGGCTGTTATCGTCAAATATGTAGTTGAGCGCAACGGAGAAGAGAAGATGACTTTTACCTCTAAATCGGAAGCCGATGCTTATGACAAAATGCTTGATATCGCAGATGAGCTTTTTACTTTTCTAGGTGAGAGTGAATTAATCGAAGATGAAGCTAAGCAAGAAGAGATGTCTTTATACCTAGCTAAGCATAAAGAAGAGCTTTTAATTGCTCTAGGTGCTAAGCGTAAACCTGCACCAAAAAAAGCAAAGATAAAAGCCGTTCAAGATGAAGAATCTGACGCAGCTTAATGACTAAACATACTTTCAAAATAGCAGCCTAATCGCTGCTATTTTTATTTGTACTCTATGTATCGACTCTTTCTTTACTTTCTGCTTTTTTAACTTTTTCTATTTTTAACCAAAGTTTTATGGTTTCGCTCTTCTATATCACAGCAACTCTCTTTATGATGTGAAGTAAGATTTATTTTTAAATACTAATATTTATATGGAAATGGAGAATCATTACATGGCTCATTTTGCTCTTGCCTTTGGTACAGCGACAAAAAACCGCGACAATAAAATTATTGAAGCTTTCTTCCCTCACCCAGTACTTAACCCTTCTGATGCACTAGTTTCAGCAATTGCACAAGCAAGTGGTTACGCTGAAGGCAACCAAGCGATCGAAATTTCTTCTGAAGTTTGTACAGAACTTGCTAACGCATTTGCAGCAAGCGGTGATGTTGCTAACGCGGCATTTGCAGAAAAAGCAGTTCAATCTAAACAGCCATTAGTTCTTGTTGTTTTAGCTACTGATGAGCAACCTCAATCTGTTGCTGAAGGTTTCTTAAAACTTCAACTTATCTCTAACCGTTTAGTTAAACCACACGGCACTGTACTTGATGGCATCTTTGGTCTTCTACATAACATCGCTTGGACTAACCAAGGTCCAATCGATTTACCTGAACTTGCTGATCGTCAAATCGAAGCTCGTTTAGCTGGCGAAACACTAACTGTAGATTGCGTTGATAAATTCCCTAAAATGGTGGATTACGTGGTTCCTACTGGTGTTCGTATTGCTGATACTTCGCGTGTTCGCCTAGGTGCTCATGTAGGTGAAGGCACAACAGTTATGCACGAAGGTTTCATCAACTTTAACGCTGGTACTACGGGTGTTAGCATGGTTGAAGGCCGTATTTCTGCTGGTGTTGTTGTTGGCAATGGTTCTGATATCGGCGGTGGTGCTTCTATCATGGGTACACTTTCTGGCGGCGGTAAAATGGTTATCTCTATTGGTGAGAACTGTCTACTTGGTGCTAATGCCGGTCTTGGTTTCCCAATGGGCGACCGTTGTACGATTGAATCAGGTCTATATGTTACTGCTGGCACAAAAGTAAGCATGCTAGATAATCAAGGCAAAGAAGTTGAAATTGCGAAAGCTCGTGATCTTGCTGGTAAAACCGATCTTCTATTCCGTCGTAATTCTATCACTGGTCAAATCGAGTGTTTAACTAACAAATCTGCAGTTGAACTAAATAGCGAATTGCACAGCAATAACTAATTTTTAACTGAATTATGTGAATAAGGCATTCACGCTCTATTCATAAAGACCAAGGTAATCTTATGGTCAGTAACGTAATTGTTACTGGCCATTTTTTTATTGATATAGGAAATAAAATGAGACTACTACTTGCTTTATTGCTGCCTTGGTTACAGTTTTTTACGATAGGACGTCCATTTAGCGGAATTATTTGTCTTATCTTACAAATCACATTAATTGGTTGGATCCCTGCTGCTATTTGGTCTGTTTATGCACTAAGCCAATATAGAACAGATGAAAAAATTAAAGATGCTTTTGGGCGATAGAAATTAGAAAAACTCATACTACGCCCTATAAACTGCAACGCTTTTCTCAATGGTTTGAATGAGTAACTCTTTAAGCCATTGATAGCGTTTGTTCTCTTTATTTCTGGTTTGCCATATCAATTGAATATCAAATTCACCCACATTAATTGGTGGTTCTGAATGCACTAATTTTTCTGAAAAAAGATCTAATTGAGCCATTAACTCAGGAACCACACAAATTAAATCTCTTTTTTTCATTAAGTGTCTTATGGTTAAAAAATGCTTAGAGGCCACACTAACAGAGCGACTCACCCCTAATGCTTTTAACTCTTTATCTACCCCTGTTTTTAATGCTCCATCAGGACTGACTAATGCGTGAGGCAAAGAAATATAATCATTGAGGCTGATTGGCGAATTAAATGGATGCCGCAGTCCATCCCACATACATACGTGCTTTTCTGTGTATAACGTTTGATATTGAAATTCTCTCAACTCAGGTTTCATACTTCCGATAACGAGATCTAATGGCTCGGAATCAAAACGATCTTGATAGTTAGCTTTATCTACCGTAGTAAAACAAAGTTGTGCATTTGGCGCTAATTGATGAATAGCATCAAAAATATCTGCAGCAAAAAGAAGTTCTGCGTAATCCGTCATCCCTATTTTAAAAGTACCGGTAAACTCACTCGCTTCAAACGTATCCACCTTTAAAATATCACCAGAGATCGTTTGTAATACTTTATTAACTAAAGGATATAATTGAATCGCTTTTGCTGTAGGGATCATTTGATGTCCTTGTCTTTCAAACAAAGGATCATGTAGTAACTCACGCAGGCGAGAAAGGCTATGACTCATCGCTGATTGACCCACAAACAATTTATTTGCAGCGAGTGAAACGCTTTTGGTTTCCATTAAAGTGCTAAAAGCGACTAATAAATTTAAGTCTACCGCTTTCCAATTAATTTCATTCATAGTTAATAACAATACAATCGATTTGAATAATTTTATAGTAACTCGTAATCTTGAACTCATCAAAATTGAATATCCAAAATTGGATCACACATCAAAAGCTGAGTACGTTATGTTTGAAATATTTAAACGATTTTTTTTGTTAGGCTGGGTAAGCTTTGGTGGGCCAGCTGCCCACATTGGTTACTTTAGAAATGAATTTGTTCAAAAACGTGGATGGATTAGTGAAGAAGAATACGCTCAATTAATAGCATTAAGCCAATTTTTACCAGGACCTGGCTCAAGCCAAGTGGGTTTCGCATTAGGCTACCACCGCAAAGGTCTTCTGGGGGCTTTATTAGCTTCTATTAGCTTTACATTACCGTCTATTCTCATCATGGTATTACTTGCGAATATCAGTCACTCATTTTTTGGTAATGACGTTTTTGAAGGTGTTATTCACGGTTTAAAATCACTCGCTGTCGTCGTCGTTGCTGATGCTATTATGGGGATGTATAAAAGTTTCTGTAAAGATAAGCTCACCGTCTTCCTTTGTATAATGACAGCAACGTTGTTACTGATTTTACCGTCTATCACAACTCAATTGCTCGCATTATTTATTGCGGCACTGATTGGACGCTTTTACCTAAAATCAGATAATAAAGAACAAATTGAGCAAGACTCAAAAGGCATCAATTGGCTTCCTTTAATTATCTTTGCTTTATGCTTTTTTGTATTACCTACAGTTGTAAGTTACTCACCACTACTTGGTTTATTTTCAGACTTTTTCCAAGCAGGTAGCTTAGTATTTGGTGGCGGCCACGTTGTTCTACCGTTACTACAAAATATTGTTGGTGACCAAGTAAGTACGGACAGCTTTTTAACCGGTTATGCTGCAGCACAAGCCGTTCCTGGACCTATGTTTACCTTTGCGACCTTCTTAGGCTACGAGCTATGGAGTGAGCAACCAGTACTTGGCGCTATAATTGCTACTGTTGCTATTTTCCTACCGGGTTTCTTATTAGTTCTTGGAGTATTTAATCACTGGCAAGTACTTGCTAAAAAACCTGCACTTTCAGGAGCGATTATTGGTATTAATGCAGCGGTTGTGGGATTACTAATTTCTGCGTTGTATGATCCAGTATTCACAAGCGCTGTTAATTCTGGCTTAGATATGGCGTTAGTAATTATTGGTTTTGCACTATTAAAAGTGGCTAAACTTCCAATCGTTGGATTAGTTAGCTTCTTTATTATTGCAGGTGGTGTGTTGCCTTTTGTTGGGTGATTGATGAAAACAAAGGTGGGTACAGATTACTATAAATGCTCACCTTTATTTACCAACACTCACTAGGGCTCGCTACATTAAACTGGTTTAGCGTAATCTCATTATAACTATTACCTGCGCAGGTATCATTTTGTTGTTCATTTTTAGGGACCGCTTTAATTGTGTAAGTCGTTGCAGTCAAATCCTCAAAACTCAAGGTATATTTATCTAATTGCGTATCACAGAAAGAACAGGTTCCTCCGCTGAGGATTGATGATGCGATACTAGAATAGCTATTTATATACTTCTCTTCGATTTCTAATTGAATCTTTGCAATATCCGCCAATACAGCAATTCTATTAGCTTTTAAAATATGATTTGTATATGCAGGATAAGCAATAGCAGACAACAGACCTATCACAGCAATAGCAATCATTAATTCGATCAATGTCATACCTCTTGTATGATTATATTTAGAATTACATTTATTTATTAGAATCATTTCCATTTATCCTCTACCCAGCATCTTTATATTCTTAATAGTTGATATAATTTACGCAAGCGTTATTGCTGCTCTATCAATAAGTTACAAAGGAAATTGAGAGATGAATCGCGGGTTTACCTTACTAGAGCTTTTAATTACGGTTACCGTTTTAGCAATACTATTATCTGTTGTAACTCCAAACTTCAATACCATAAATAACAGCGTAAAAATGGAGCGTTTAGCAACAGAATTAAATGGTTTTTTAATTCAAGCGAAATCAGAAGCTGTACTAAAAAATAAAGATTTATGGGTTCATATTTCATTCCCTAAAACAGAAGAAAATAAAACAGGTTCATGGAATTTAGTACTAAGAGATTCTTCGGCTCTTTCTGGAAATATGATTGCTTATTTAGATGGTAGTAACTTCAAAGGTATAACCTTAAAACATACATATACATATCAAAAAACTAAATTTGAAGGAATACGAGGACGACCAGCACCAGGTTCGTTTACTTTCTACCCAAATACCGACACTACAAAAGCCTTAAAGGTTTTTCTATCTAACCCACCAGGCAGAATTAAAATTTGCTATGACAATACGAGTGGAACTCTCTATGGCTATAATTCCTGTTCATAAATATAAACAGAAAGGCGCCTCTCTGATTGAACTTCTTATTGCATCTTTTATAGGAATTATTGCTATCAGTCTTGTTGGTTCTATTTTTATTAATGGTCAACGTGTAGCAAAAGAACGAGGGTTGGAACTACTATTAACACAAAATCTAACTAGTACAATGCAAATCATTAAAGAAGATATTCAAAGAGCTGGTTATGATGGCGCTGATGGACAATCAATTAAATTATCCGGAGCAGTAAACATTATTGAAATAACCTCAGATAGCATTGGCTTTGCATATCATCGAAAAATGTCTGGAGCACAAAAAACATACCAAAACATCGTATACAAATACTCTTCTATAGATAAAAAATTAAAAGTTTGCGAAGAAAAAACTCTTATCACTCAACGAAAAGAAATAGCTGAAGTTGGTGACTGTAATTCACTCTTTGACTCGCAAAATATACATGTAACTGCTTTTTCAATAATTAGTACTCCTCTAGTCACAAGCTCTGCAATGTCATCAATTATAGATGTTCGACTTGACGCAAAATTAGTGAATATACCGACAATGACAAAAAGTTTAAGTTTCAGAGCAAAACAAAGGAACTGGCAATAATGAAGACAAAGAGTGAAAAAGGTGCTGTTGTTCTAATAATGACATCATTACTAATCCTTGCCGCTTTAATTTTATCTCTGGGTACTTATAAAAGTACTTTTTATCAAATCAAAAGAGCGCAAAACGAAGTATTAGCAAAACAAGGGCACTGGAGAGCAGAGGGTGCAATTGAATGCTTATTTACTTTTATCAGTGAGACAAAAACTGAACCATCTCTTCTATCTAAAAATAACAGTTCAACAGAATATAATGACTTGAAATCAGCTTGTAATATCTCTTATCCACTCGAAAACCTTTATGCTAAAACAATTTCTTCAGCGAGCTCAACAATTTCTTATCAATTAACCTATGAACATAATAATGAAGAGCTTATTAAGAAAAATATTATTCCGAAAATAACTTATGGTAATGGTGCTATACAAGCTAGAGGTAATCTAATAATTGATGGTTCCTTAAATGTCTATCCAGACGTTACCGGAGATAAAATTGATGATAAAGATAAATGTGTTGCTATAAAATACACAGGAGCCATTGATTATAGATTCTCAGGTTCAGGATTAAAAACGTTAAACCCTGAAGATAATGGCCCATACGATGGTTATAAAGGAACATGCCATGCGTCCACAAAATCAAATATTAATATATCATCTAAAACAGATGACCCTGCAACTTCCAGTAATTTTCTTTCTGATTATATAAAAGAAAATCACTATGACCCATTTGAAGCATTTTTTCAAAAACCTCGTTCCAAATTAGCTGAAGTAAAAAATGAGTATACAGTCATTAGCGGTAGCAAATTAAATTGTGACGATTTAATTGCGAATGCGTTTACGAGTAGCGATAAAGTGTGGGTGCTCGGCAATTGTGACCTAGGAGATGGACATTCACTAACATCATTACCACAAACACCTCGTAATCTTGTAATTGAAGGTGGCGTTCTTGGTATTTACAGTGCTGTCAATTTTTATGGCTCAGTATATCACATGTATCACCATTCACCGGGTCTAGACTTAACCACTAATTGGGATGGTATGGTTAGCGCAAACACTCTAAGCAGTGATGATAAAAAAACAGTTTCTCACTTCCAAGCAGGAGCTTTTGTTCCTACTGGTGGATTAATTTTAGATACTCCAAATTCCTCAACATTACTTAGAGGATCTATTATATTTAAGTATAAGAGAGCCGCCCGTAAAGAAGAATATAATAATTTCACTTGGCAAAAAGGATCTTGGAATGATCTCTAGACAAAAAGGATTTAATCTTCTTGAAATAATGATTTCATTTACCATCATTGGTATTGGGGCTCTGGGGCTATTAAAGTTACAAACTTTTATCGAACTTAAATCCGAATACGCAACAAGAAGTATTGAAGCTCTCTATAACGCTGAAGCTCAATTAGAAAAATTTCGTAGTCGCTCAACCTCTGGAGCTGGTGGAACTATTACTTATGATTCCATTACGACATCATCAGATGATGTCACAATCAATGGTATTACATATACGTTAAGTTGGAATGTAGATAGCATTATTTCAGCCTCCGCAAAGCACATCACAATATCTAGTGCTTGGGACACAAGACATGGAAATCAAGAATTCATAACCTTAGAAACCATCATATCCAAATACAACGAATTTGATTAATAGTTAAACATGAGAGTAATACTTTATAATCCCGAATATTCGCCCCATCTTATGGTGGGGGAATTTGCTGATCTTTTCTCAAATCGCAGATAGCAAAAAGGCTCATACCTTTCGATATGAGCCTTTTTAATATGGCAGGGGTGGAGAGATTCGAACTCCCAACACGCGGATTTGGAATCCGCTGCTCTGCCAATTGGAGCTACACCCCTGTAGTTATTTTAAAGACTTAACTCTGTCTAAATAAGTGGCGGAGTGGACGGGACTCGAACCCGCGACCCCCGGCGTGACAGGCCGGTATTCTAACCAACTGAACTACCACTCCGCAGTGTCTATTCAGCATATTGCTATTTTTGATTTTACTTTTAATAAAAAGTAAAAATAAATTGGAAGCCTGGCGATGTCCTACTCTCACATGGGGAAACCCCACACTACCATCGGCGCTATTACGTTTCACTTCTGAGTTCGGCATGGGATCAGGTGGGTCCATAATGCTATGGTCGCCAAGCAAATTCTTT